>CAVWTQ010000008.1:0-1084279 GCA_963757985.1 uncultured Alphaproteobacteria bacterium
TCGGATTCGATGTATCAGATCCTCGGACTGACGCCGGCCGGAAATTTCCTCTCCTTCGGCGACGTCAACGCGCTGGTGCATCCGCAAGATGGCGATCTCGCCGCCATCGCCGAGATGCTGACGGCGGCGAAGGCCAACTCGGTCGACCACGCTTTCCGCATGCGGATCGGCGAGTTCAGCGGCGAGTGGGTCTGGCTGCGCGCGCGGGCCGAACTCGTCAGGGAGCGGCCGGGATCGACGCCCCATCTCGTCGGCATCGCCGTCGACATCACCGAACAGAAAGCGCTCGCCGAGCGCACCGCCACAGCCGACATGCGCCTGCGCGATGCGATCGAATCCGGGTCTGAGGCTTTTGTTCTGTGGGACGCCGACAATCAGCTCGTCATGTGCAATTCGAAATTCCCAGAAATTCCACAATCTTTCGAGCGAAGCGGTCGCCGCCGGGACCCCTTATGCGCAGGTCATGGAGAAGGGCACGCCGCCGCTCATTCAGGCCCAGACGGCGCTTGGCGAACGGCCGCAGGCCCGCGCGCGCACCTATGAGGCGCGCCTCGGCGACGGGCGCTGGCTGCAGATCAATGAGCGGCGCACCAAGGATGGCGGCTATGTCTCCGTCGGCACCGACATCACCGCGCTGAAGCGGCACGAAGAACAATTGATGGAGAGCGAGCGGCGCCTGATGGCGACCGTCGCGGACCTGCGCAAATCGCGCCAAGCATCGAATTGCAGGCGCAGCAGCTCGCCGATCTCGCCGAGAAATATCTGGAGCAGAAGGCCGAGGCCGAAACCGCCAACAGGGCGAAGTCGGAATTCCTCGCCAATATGAGCCATGAGCTGCGCACGCCGCTGAACGCCATGATCGGCTTCTCGGAACTGATGCAGCAGGAGACTTTTGGGCCGCTCGGCTCGCAAAAATACGTCGACTATTCGAGCGACATCAAGCAAAGCGGCGAGTATCTGCTCGGCGTCATCTCCGACGTGCTCGATATGTCGCGGCTCGAAGCCGGCCGGGTGCGGTTGCAAAAGAGCGATTTCGAGATCGACGCGGCGGTCGCGGGCGCCCTGTCGGAAATTGAGCTGATCGCGCGCGAAAAAGACATCGTCGTCGTCGCCGAAAGTCTGCCCGGCAAACGCATCCACGCCGACCGCACGGCGTTGGAGAAATCCTCACGATCCTGCTTCGCAACGCCGTGAAATTCACGCCGAACGAGGGTCGCATCAGCGTACGCACGCGGCTGATTCAGGGCGCCATGAATGTCTATGTGCAGGATACCGGCATGGGCATCGCGGCGGCGCCGCTGGCGCGGCTTGGACGCCCGTTCGAACAGCTCAACGGCGCGCTCGACGATGGCATGAAAGGCTCCGGGCTCGGCCTAGCGATCGCGCGTTCGCTGGTCGATCTGCACGGCGGCTCCATGCGCATTCGCTCGACGGTCGGCGCCGGCACGATCGTCCGCGTGCATCTGCCGCAAGCGCGCGATGCGCCGCGTCAGAAGCTGTTGCTCGCGACCGCCGCGCCGCGCCGCCCACAGCCGACCGCACGAAACAGCGGGCGTCAGGGCGGGGCCAGGATACACCTGAAAGCGGCCCGCATCTTGTGGCGCGCTTCGCTCAAAACATCATCCAGTGCGCTCATGCTCGGCAGCTCGGCGGCGTTCGCGAGGCGCCGCTTCACCGCCTCGCTCGCCTGCCGGGGATCGGCGCCGGGATCGAGCGTCAGCCGCAGCATCTGCGTGACGTCGGTCATCAGGCGATGCGCGGAAAACAGCGTCTGCGCCTCGTCCGCCTCAATCAAGCCGAGCTTCGCCGCCGCCTCGATCACGGCGCAGGTCGAAACATCGATCAGCGCCGGGCGTTCATGGGCGTGGCGCAGCAGCAGATATTGCGCCAGGAACTCGATGTCGATCAGGCCGCCCACGGCGAGCTTCAACCCACGAATCCTCATAGCCCTTGACGCTCGCGATCAGCTTGCGCATGTCAGCGACGTCGCACGCGAGGCCTTTTTGCGGCTCGCGCATCAGCACGGCGCGGATAGCCGCCTCCGTCTGCCCGGCGAGCCCGGCATCGCCCGCGATGCAGCGCGCACGGCAAAGAGCCATGTGCTCCCATGTTTCGGCGGCGCCATTCTGATAATCGACGAAGCTGCGAAGCTGCGTCGCCAACGGCCCCTGATTGCCGGATGGGCGCAGGCGGAGGTCAACCTGATAGAGCAAGCCGCGTTTGGTCGCGACCGTCAAAGCGGAGACGAGGCGTTGCGCGATGCGCGTGTAGTACTGCACGGCGTGAAGCGGGCGCGCGCCATCGGATTCCGGCTGCTCGCGATCGAAATCATAGATGAGGATGAGATCGAGGTCGGAGGCCGCCGTCATCTCGCGCGAACCGAGCTTGCCAAGGCCAAGGACGATCGAACGGCCGCCTCGGACCCGCCCGTGCTCGGCGGCGAAATCGCGCTCGACGAAGGCCAGCGCCGTCTTGACGATGCTCGCCGCCAGGGCCGAATAGTCTCGTCCCGCCTCGGCCGGGCGGATCGCACCGGAGAGCAGCTTGAGTCCAATCGGAAAGGTCTCCTCCTTGGCGAAATCGCGTAGCGCGTCGAGAAACTCCTCAAGATGCTGAGAGCGGTCGAGAAGCCGGCTGGCCCGCGCGTCGAACCCGCTCTCATCGATGCGGGATTCGAGGATGCGGGGGTCGATCGTCGCGTCGAGAATATGCGGATGGTTGATCACCATGCGAGCGAGCCGCGGGCGTGCCGCGAGGATATCGGCGAAGAGCTCGCAGATGCGCGGATTGGATTTCAAGAGCGAGAACAGTTCGACCGCCGCAGGCATGCGCGCGAGCGCGGCGTCGAAACCGGCGAGCGCGGTGTCGGGATCGCCGGAGCTGGCGAAGGCCTGCACGAGGCCCGGCACGAGCTCCGTCAAGACCTCCCGCGCCCGCGCGGTGCGCACCGCCAGCCGGCGGCCAAAATGCCAGCCGCGGATCGTCTCCGCGGCGGCGGGCGCGTCCTTAAAGCCAAGCCGCGACAAGGTTTCGAGCGTCTCCGGATCGTCCTCGGCGCCGGTGAAGACGAGGCTGCCGAGTTCCGCGTCGAGCGCCGGCGCGGATTCGAACAGCAGCGCATAATGGTGCGAGACCCCGCCCATGTGATACATAAGGAAGGCCTCGAAATCCGCTTCGCGCGCAAAACCGCAAAAGCGTGAAAAGCGGCCGAGCTCCCTGGCGTCGTCCGGCAAACGCTGAGTCTCTCGTCGGCGATCATCTGCAGACGATGCTCGATCTCGCGCAAGACGAGATAGGCCGCGCTGAGGTCTTTCACCGCGCCGCTCGTCACCTTGCCGTCGCCGCCGAGTTCGGCGAGCATGTCGAGCGTGCGCGAGCCGCGCAGGTTCGCCCGCTTGCCGCCGAAGATCAGTTGCTGGGTCTGGACGACAAACTCGATCTCGCGAATGCCGCCGCGTCCGAGCTTGACGTCGTGGCCCGGAACAGTGACCTCGGCGTGGCCGCGCACGGCATGGATCTGCCGCTTCATCGCATGGATGTCGGCAAGCGCCGCATAATCGAAATATTTGCGCCAGACGAAGGGGCATGGCCTGGAGAAACGCGCGGCCGAGCGCGATGTCGCCCGCCGCCGGACGCGCCTTGATATAGGCCGCGCGCTCCCAGTTCTGGCCAAGCATTTCGTAATAGCCGTAGGCCGCGGGAAGGGCGACGGCAACCGCCGTCGAGCCTGGATCTGGCCGCAGCCGCAAATCGACCCGCAGCACATAGAAATCGCCGGTGCGCTCCTGCAGCAGTTTCACGAAGCGCCTGGTCAGGCGCACGAACAGGCTGGCGGGATCGGCGACGCCGGCGACGGCGGGCAATTCCGGATCATAGAAAATCGCAAGATCAACATCGCTCGAATAATTAAGCTCGAAAGCGCCGAGCTTGCCGAGCGCGAGAATGGTCAGGCCGCAGCCGGCCTCGGGCTCGCTCACCGAGGCGAGCTTCAGATTGCCGGCGCGATGCGCCTCCCGCAGCAGGAAGCGCAGGGCGGCCTTGATGAAGGCGTCGGCGGCGATTGAAAGCGCGCGCGTGGTGGCGACGACATCGGCGGCGCCGCCAAGATCGGCGAGCGCGATAAGGAGCGCCGTCTCCTGCCGCGCGAGGCGCAGGGCGCGCATGACCGCGGCCTCGTCCGTGGCGGCATCGCAGGCGGCCTGCATGGCCGCGAGACAGGCCTCAGGCGCGCTTGCGGGTCGCTCGCGAGGCAGCGCGCGAGGCGGCCGGGATCGCCGCTGGCGAGGCGCCAGAGGAAAGGCGAATGATCGGCGAGCGCTTCGAGCAAAGGCTTTACGCGCGGCTTCGCCGCGAGCGGGCGCAGATCAGCGGCGTCGTCGGAGCCGAGAAACTCACTGACCCGCGCCCGCGCGCGACGCGGATCGGAAAGACGCGGGGCCTCGCGGAGGCGCCTGTAGAGCGGGAGAGCCTCGGCCGGCCGCCGGGCGGATCGGGCAGGCTTGCCCGCCGGCGCCGTCAACTTCTTGCCCGTCACGCCGCCGCCTCGGGGGGCGGGAGCAGAAGCTGCTGCGCCGCTTCACGCGAGAGCGCGATCGCAGGGAGCGAGATGACGACGCGAAGGCCCGGCGCGTTGTCTTCGATCCGCAAGGCGCCGTTGTGCAGCCGCGCCACGGCCGCCGCGAGCGAAAGCCCAAGCCCGGATCCGGGACGCGAGCGCGAATTCTCAAGCCGCACGAAGCGGCCGAGCACGCGAGCGCGATCGGCCTCGGCGATGCCCTCGCCACGATCGCTGACGCTGATTTCGACCGACGCGCCGTTTCGACGCGCCGACAGGAGGACGCTGCGCTCCGCGTCTTCGGCCTTCGCCTCCTTCTAGCCCTCGCCGCCGCCGTATTTCAGCGCATTGTCGACGAGGTTCGCGATCGCCTGGCCGATCAGCTCGCGGCTGCCGTGAACAATGAGGTTCGGCTCCGCGTCGATCTCGAACGCAAATCCGCGTTCTTCCGCAGCAGGCTCATCGAGTTCGGCCACGTCCCGCGCGACCAGACCGGCGTCGAAATCGACCATGCCCTCGCGGCCCGAGCCCGCCTCTCGCGCGCAATGTTCAGAAGGGCGTCGAAAATCTGGATCAGGCGGTCAAATTCCTCGATCACTTTTTCGAGGGCGCCGCGATAGTCCTCCGAGGTCTTGCCGAATTGGAGCGCCTGTTCCGCCCGCCCGCGCAGGCGCGTCAGCGGCGTCTTCAGGTCGTGCGCGATATTGTCGGAGACCTGCTTCAGGCCCGCCATCAGTTCGCCGATGCGGTCCAGCATGGCGTTGAGGTTTTGCACCAGCCGGTCGAGTTCGTCTCCGGTTCCCGCGACCGGCAGCCGGCCCGAAAGGTCGCCCGCGACGATGGTTCTGGCGTTGGCGTTGATGGCCTCGACGCGATTGAGCACCCGGCGCGCAACCCAAAGGCCGCCAAGCGTGCCAATTCCAACAAGCCAGAGCAAGGAAGTCAGGAGCGCATGGCCGAGGATGTGGCGCAAGCTGTCGCCTTCCTCGAGATCATGTCCGACAAGCAGGTGGAAACCGCCCGGCAGGGCGAAGATGCGAGCCATCGCGCGGCGTTGTTTGCCGGCGCCGCCGGCCGGCTCGTAGGTGGTCTCGACAAGCCCGGGGCGCTCCAGCACGCCCGGCGGCAGGCTCGCGATATTGCCGGCGATGGGCTCCCCCGCCGCGGTGGTGACGAGATAGAGATCGGCGCCCGGCCGCTGCGTGCGGGTCTCGACGCTTGCGACGAGGCGGCGGATGCCGCCTTGCGCATATTGTTCGGAGAGGCCGCCGATATCGGCTTCGACGGTTTGCGCCGTCTGCTGGTCGATCAGCATCTTCACATTGTCGCCGACGCTGTCGAGGACGAGCCCCGCGCCGATCGCCGAGATGACGAGATATGCCAGCGAAATCTTGAAGACCGTGGTGCGGAAAAGCTTAGCGAGAGCCGTCACGGATCATGTATCCCGCGCCGCGTATGGTTTGCAGAAGCGGCGGCTCGAAACCCTTGTCGATCTTGCCGCGCAGCCGGGAAATGTGCACGTCGATGACATTGGTCTGCGGATCGAAATGATAGTCCCAGACATTTTCGAGCAGCATCGTGCGCGTCACGACCTGGCCCGCGTGTTTCATCAGATATTCGAGTAGCCGGAATTCGCGCGGCTGAAGCTGGATCTCCTTGCCGTCGCGGGTGAGCTTGTGGGCGAGGCGGTCGAGTTCGAGCCCATGCACGCGATAGACCGTGTCCTCCCCCGCCCCGGTCTGCTTGCGCCGCGCCAGAACCTCGGTTCGCGCAAGGAGCTCGGCGAAGGCGTAGGGCTTCGCCAGATAATCGTCGCCGCCGGCGCGCAGGCCCTTGACGCGATCGTCGACCTGCCCGAGCGCCGAAAGGATCAGCGCCGGCGTCTCGATTTTTTGCGCGCGCAGGCCGCCAATCAGGGAAAGCCCGTCGAGCTTCGGCAGCATCCGATCGACAATCAGGACGTCGTAATCCTCTTCGCGCGCGCGCGCGTAGCCTTCAAGCCCATCGCCGACGTGATCGGCGACATGCCCCGCCTCGCGAAACGCCTTGGCCATGTAATTGGCCGCTTCCAAATCATCTTCGACGATGAGAATGCGCATGTAGGACATATACTCGCTTTCCCAAAAAAACGGCAGGCGAGGAGTTAGAACTCCCGCCTGCCGCATCGTGGAATCCGCTTGGGGGCGGGGGGCGACCCGTCGCGGATCCGCGAATTCCGGCGCTCGAAGCTTAGGACGCCGGATTGGTGGCGATGGCGACGAAGCGCGTGCCCTCGCTGCCCTTGACGCGCAGCAGAACGGCTTTGCGGCCATCTTTCTTGGCGTCGGCCAAGATGGACGAGATCTCCGACGGCTTGCTGACCGCATGTCCGCCCGCTTCCAGGATGACGTCGCCGACGCGAAGGCCCTTCTGCGCCGCGGCGCCATCGGGATTGATGTCGGCGACGACGACGCCGTCGCTGCCGGCGCCCTGCACGGACGAGGCGGGCGCGAGCTTCAGCCCAAGGTCGTTCAGCGCGGAATTCTCCGCCAGCGCGGCCGGCTTTGCGTTCGCCTCCTTGTCATCGGGCAGCGAGCCGAGTTTGACGGAGACGGTTTTCTCCGAACCATCGTGCCAATAGAGGAGATCGGCCTTCTTGCCCGGGCCAAGCTGCGCCACCCTTTTGGCAAGATCGCGCGGGCCGTCGATGCGTTCGCCGTTGATGCCGAGAATGACGTCGCCGGACTTGATCCCGGCCTCCTTGGCGGGCGAGTTGTCCTGCGCCTCCGCGACGAGAGCGCCCTTGCTGGATTTGAGGCCGAGGCTGTCGGCGATGTCATCGGTGACGGGCTCGATCTGGACGCCGATCCAGCCGCGCGCGACCGAGCCCTTGTCCTTCAGCGTGGCGATGATCGACTGCGCGGTCTCCGCCGGAATGGCGAAGCCGATGCCGACGCTGCCGCCGGAGGGCGAGAAGATCGCCGTGTTGACGCCGACAACGTCGCCTTGCGTATTGAAGGTCGGGCCGCCCGAATTGCCGCGGTTGACCGGCGCATCGATCTGCAGGAAATCGTCATAAGGTCCGGCGCCGATGTCTCTGCCGCGCGCCGAGACGATGCCCGCGGTCACCGTGCCGCCGAGGCCGAACGGATTGCCGACCGCGATCACCCAATCGCCGACGCGCGGCGTCGAGGCGGCGAAATTGACATGCGGATAGGAGCCCGGCTCCGTGATCTTCAGAAGCGCGAGATCGGTCTTCTTGTCGGTGCCGACGACCGTCGCATGAAGCGTCTTGCCTTCGTCGGTGGTCAAGGTCACGTCGGTCGCTTTTTCAACCACGTGATTGTTGGTCACGACATAGCCGTCGGACGAAATGATAAATCCGGAGCCCTGCGCCTGCTCGGTATGCGGCTTGGCGGGGCCGAACTGGTGGGGCGCGCCCTGTTCGCCGAAGCGCTTGAAGAAGCGCTCGAGCGGATCGCCTGGCTGAAGGTGCGGGATCTGGCCCTGGCCTTGGCCCTGGCTTGGACTGTCGTCGTCCTCGCTGTCGCTGGCGTCCGCGGTTTCAGTGATCTTCACCTTGACCGAAACGACCGCGTCGCGGACGTGATCGACGACGTCGGCGAAAGACACCGGAGAGGCGGCGGGGGATGCGGCCGCGGCCTGGGCCGGCGCGGGCTGAACCGAGCTCTCTGCGTACGCCTGATGCGGCGAAACGATGCCATTGGCGAGCGCTCCGGTCAGGGCGGCGGCCGCCACGGCGCCGAGCAGCGCGGTGCGAAGGCCGGGGCCGCGGCCCGGCGGCGTTTTCTGGTCGGACCCGTTAATCGAGGGAAGAGCCATTGATCGAAATCTCCATCGTAGACGTTTCAAAAACACTGCGGCTGTGGGACCGAGCTACGAGATCAAGATGGGTACGCTTGGCTTACACCGCTGTTTCGGCAAGATGAAACTTACGTAAGGTTCGCGGCGACCTTACAGGCTTGGTGCGCCACGGCGCGATCGCACTTGCAAGATCAGACGCCTACCGGGCGCCGGCGCGGCGAAAGCGCGGCGTCTCGCGGGCAAGCTCCGAGATTCCAGCTTGCTCCGATGAGAGCCTGCGCGGACTCTATGACCAAATCGCGGACGAATCGCGTCAGAACCCGTTTCCGGGCCCGTTGCCCTGCGGAGCGCCGCGGCCGTTGGGAATGTCGGCCGGGGGAAACAGCGCATCGGGATCGGTTGCGGGGCGCCGCGGGCGGGGCGCGGCAAATCCGGGCGGCGGAGCCACTTCGACGGGACCTGAGCTTTGCGGCGCCTGCGTCTGAGGCGCCGGGCTTTGGCTCGGCGGGAGCGGGCTTTCAGACGGCGCCTCGCCGAAATCGTCGACCGGCGGCTTCGGCGTCTGCGGTTGCACGCGCCGCGGCTTCGCCCCGGGCTTCTTCGGCGCCGGGCTGGCGTTTGGCGGCGGTGGCGGCGAACTCGGCTCGGTCGCGCCGGGCTCGGGCGCTGTGGCGATGGTTTCGCCGGCGCCTTTGCAATCGGTCAGCCAGATATCATAGACGGGGTGCTCGATGCCGTGGAGACCGGGGCTCGCGGCGAACATCCAGCCCGAAAAAATCCGCTTGTACTCGTTTTTCGCATCGACTTCGTCGACTTCGACGAAGGTGATCGTCTGCGGGGCCTCGGTCGCCGGACGCGTGTAACAGGCCCGCTCGGTGATCTGCAGCGTGCCGAACTGGACGGTTTCGTCCGTCGCCACCTCGAAGGAGATGATTCGGCCGGTGATTTTGTCGAGGCCGGTAAAAATCGCCCCCGGATGGCTGATCTTGTCGGCCCACGCGCCTCCCTGCGGGGTCAGCGCAGCCAGCATCAGCAGCGCGCCCCAGAGACAGGCGCGCCGAAACACGCGCAGCCGGAGCCGGATCATCGGCGACCGGAGCATGGAACGCTGCAAATGCGGTTGTGCGGCCAGAACGGAACCTCAGCCTTCCGGCGTCCAGGCGTCGTAGTCGCCGGTCGCTTTCGGACGGGCGTTGGCGCGCAGCGTGGAGCCCGGCGGACGCCATGCTTCCGGCGTGCCCGTCAGATTGGGCAGATGCGGCAATTGCCATGCGCGCGGCTTATAGTCTTCCTGCGTCGGCGGCGTATCGACCGTATGATGCAGCCAGCCGTACCAGCCGGGCGGCGTCGTCGAGGCCTCGCTGACGCCGGGGTAAATTACCCAGCGCCGCTCGAAGCCGAGAGCCGGATCGATCTTCTTGCCGCGGTAATAGACGTTGCCGAACTCGTCCTTGCCGACGACGACGCCGTGCAACCAAGTGTGAAACATGGTGTTCAACGTCTGACCGTTCCACCAGGTAAAGAGCAGGGTAAGCCATTTCATCGGCGGCGCGCCTTGGGCTTTGCAGATTTTTCCACGTCCGGCCGCCTTTATGGCTGGCGCCAGCCGCGCTGTCCAGCCTGAAGCGGGCGCCCATGGGACGCAGAGCCGAGCCGGAGGGGCGCCACGGCTCCAATTCGGCTTACCTAAATGAAGGTTCTCCACAAGGGCGCCTTTGCTGTGACAATCTCAAATTTTTCGTTTGGCGGCTGATCAAATATGTACGACATTTACGGCATCTTAATCGTTGAGCTACTATATCTAGTGGTAACGAGTTCCGGGGACACGAAAATGCAGATCGCGCGCCGCTACACCCAAGAAGGTCAGTCCCCCTATGCGGGAATCGCGTTCCGCGCGACCAATAGCGAGATCCGCAACCCCGACGGATCGGTCGTCTTCGCGCTCGAAGGCATCGAGGCGCCGGCCGCCTGGAGCCAGGTCGCGTCCGACGTTCTGGCGCAGAAATATTTCCGCAAGGCCGGCGTCCCCGCCCGCCTGAAGCGGATCGAGGAAAACGCCGTCCCCTCCTTCCTGTGGCGCTCGGAGCCGGACGAAGCCGCGCTCGCGGCCCTGCCCAAGGCGGAGCGCTATGTCTCGGAAATCTCGGCCAAACAAGTGTTCGACCGGCTCGCCGGCACCTGGACCTATTGGGGCTGGAAGGGCGGCGTCTTCGATGGGGAGGCCGACGCGCAGGCGTTTTTCGACGAATTGCGCTACATGCTGGCGAAGCAGATCGCCGCGCCCAACTCGCCGCAATGGTTCAATACGGGCCTCAATTGGGCCTATGGCGTCGACGGCCCGAGCCAGGGCCATTATTACGTCGATCCGCAGATCGAAGGAGCTCGTCAAGTCGCTGACGGCCTATGAGCATCCGCAGCCGCACGCCTGCTTCATCCAGTCGGTCGCCGACGACCTCGTCAACGAGGGCGGCATCATGGATCTCTGGGTGCGCGAGGCGCGCCTGTTCAAATATGGCTCCGGCGCCGGCTCCAATTTCTCCAAGCTGCGCGGCGAGAACGAGAAGCTCTCGGGCGGCGGCAAATCCTCCGGCCTGATGTCGTTCCTGAAGATCGGCGACCGCGCCGCCGGCGCCATCAAATCCGGCGGCACGACGCGGCGCGCGGCCAAGATGGTCGTCGTCGACGTCGATCATCCCGACATCGAGGATTACATCGAATGGAAGGTGCGCGAGGAGCATAAGGTCGCCTGCCTCGTCGCCGGCTCCAAAGCCCTCAAGAAGGCGCTGAAGGCGATCCTGCGCGCCTGCGTCAATTGCGAGGGACCGGGCGACGATTGCTTCAATCCGGAGAAAAACCCGGCGCTGAAGAAAGAGATCAAGCTGGCGCGCCGCGCCTTCGTGCCGGACGCCAGCATCAAGAAGACGATCCAGCTCGCCCGCCAGGGCAAGACCGACATCGACTTCGAGACCTTCACCACCGACTGGGACAAGGAAGCCTATCTCACCGTCTCAGGCCAGAACTCCAACAATTCGGTGCGCGTCACCGACGCCTTCCTCAACGCGGTCGAGGCGGATGGCGACTGGACCCTCGTGCGCCGCCTCGACGGCAAGCCGCACAAGACACTGAAAGCCCGCGCGCTTTGGGAGAAAATCGGCGCGGCCGCCTGGGCCTCGGCGGACCCGGGCCTGCAATACCACACGACAATCAATGATTGGCATACTTGCCCCGCCGCGGGCCCGATCGTCGCCTCGAACCCCTGCTCCGAATATATGTTCCTCGACGATACGGCGTGCAATCTCGCCTCGCTGAACCTGTTGCAGTTCCGCGACCCGATCTCCGGCGCGCTCGACATCGAGGCTTACGAACATGCGGTGCGGCTGTGGACGATTGTCCTCGAAATCTCGGTGATGATGGCGCAGTTTCCCTCGAAAGAAATCGCGCTCAATTCCTATAAATTCCGCACCCTCGGCCTTGGCTACGCCAATATCGGCGGCCTCTTGATGTCGTCCGGCATTCCCTACGACAGCGAGGAAGGCCGCGCCATCTGCGCCGCCTTCTCCGCGATCATGACCGGCGTCGCCTACGCGACCTCCGCCGAGATGGCCGGCGAACTCGGGCCTTTCGAGGGCTACAAAGCCAATGCGGACGCGATGCTGCGCGTGATGCGCAATCACAAGCGCGCGGCCAACGGCGAGGCCTTCGGCTATGAATCCCTCTCGATCGCACCGGTCCCGCTCGACCACGCGGCGCTCACCAACAAGGCGCTCAGCGCCCACGCCATAGCGGCCTGGACGAAGGCGGTTGAGCTTGGCGAAGCGCACGGCTATCGCAACGCGCAGGTCAGCGTCGTCGCGCCGACCGGCACGATCGGCCTCGTCATGGATTGCGACACCACCGGCATCGAGCCCGATTTCGCGCTAGTGAAATTCAAGAAGCTCGCCGGCGGCGGCTATTTCAAGATCATCAACCGCGCCGTCCCGGAAGGGCTGCGCTCGCTCGGCTATGGCCAGCGCGAGATCGACGACATCGTCACTTTCGCGGTCGGCCGCGCGACGCTGAAGGGCGCCCCCGGCATCAATCATGAGACGCTGCTGGCGAAAGGCTTCACGCAGGCGAAGCTCGACGAGCTGGAGGCGACGCTGGCCGGCGCCTTCGACATCAAATTCGTCTTCAACAAATGGACGCTCGGCGCCGAATTCCTCACCAATGCGCTGAAGATCCCGGCCGAGAAGCTGGAGGATCAGAACTTCAACCTCCTCGCCCATCTCGGCTTCTCGCGCGCCGAGATCGACGCCGCCAATGTCTATGTCTGCGGCGCCATGACGGTCGAGGGCGCGCCGCACTTGAAGCTCGAACATTACGCCGTGTTCGATTGCGCGAGCCCGTGCGGGCGCACCGGCAAGCGCTATCTCTCGGTCGAGAGCCACATCCGCATGCTGGCCGCCGCGCAGCCTTTCATTTCGGGCGCGATCTCGAAGACCATCAACATGCCGAACGACGCCGCCGTCGAGGACTGCAAGGAAGCTTACATGCTCTCGTGGCGGCTTGGTCTGAAAGCCAATGCGCTCTACCGCGACGGCTCGAAACTCTCGCAACCACTCAACAGCCAGCTGATCGAGGACGACGACGACGAAGCCGAGGAGGCGGTCGAGGCGTTGATGGCGTCCAATGCGCCGGCGCGCGCGAGCGCGGTCGCCGAAAAAATCGTCGAGCGCATCGTCGAGCGCATCGAGCGCATCCGCGAGCGTGAAAAGCTGCCCGATCGGCGCAAGGGCTATACGCAAAAGGCCATCGTCGGCGGCCACAAGGTGTATCTGCGCACCGGCGAATATGTCGACGGGCGCCTGGGCGAAATCTTCATCGACATGCACAAGGAGGGCGCCGCCTTCCGCGCGATGATGAACAATTTCGCCATCGCCATTTCGGTCGGCCTGCAATATGGCGTGCCGCTGGAGGAATATGTCGACGCCTTCACGTTTACCCGCTTTGAACCAGCCGGTTTCGTCCAGGGCAATGACGCGATCAAGAACGCGACCTCGATCCTCGACTACATCTTCCGCGAACTCGCCATCTCCTATCTCGGCCGCAACGATCTCGCCCATATTGATCCAACCGACATCGGCCATGACGTGCTCGGCAAGGGCGAGGCGCAGGGGCGCGCGCCGCAAGGGGCTTCCATGTCCGGATCGCCCTCTAAATTCGTGTCGAATGGCTTCGTGCGCGGCAAGGGCGACAAGCTGACGGTGGTGTCGGGCGGCGCCGGCGGTCAGGGCTCGCAGGTGACGGCGCTGAAGGAAAATCTCGAACAGGACATCGAAGCCGAACTCGGCGGCCTCAACTGGGTGACGCCCGACGAGACCAAGGCCATCGCCGAAAAGCGCACCCAGGCGCGCATGAAAGGCTACACAGGCGAAGCCTGCGGCGAATGCGGGAATTTCACGCTGGTGCGGAACGGGACGTGCCTGAAGTGCGACACTTGTGGGAGCACGACGGGGTGTAGTTGAGGCGTCGAGATCATCAACGTGAAAGAAGGCATCTGCAAGCTCACAAGGCAAAGAGGGAAATTTGTAAGATCCCACATCATTCCGGCTGCCCTGACTAGGCTTGAAAGCGCTGGTCGGTTTATTCAAACAGGGCGCGGCGATCGGCCTCGAAAGCGAGCGAGCAGTTGGTACGATTGCACTCTAGTCACGGAACAGGGCGAAGCAATTCTCTCTGAATACGATGATTGGGCGATAAAGCAGCTTCGCAACCACCGGCTCTTATGGAGTTCGTGGGGACCGATGATGCGGCTCGCCCCAAACGACTTCAAATTAGTTGTTCCAGATACGGATTGGGGAATACGCGAGATCCCTGGCGTCGATTTGAAACGCCTTAGATTGTTTTTCCTAAGCCTCCTGTGGCGAGCAGCTGAAACAAAACTCGCGGAGTTTTCAGCCGTAAAGCTCTGCAACAGTGACCTTGATCGCCTCCGGATAATGGTTAGAACCGGAGAAACGGATCCCTTAAATTTCTACCCAATTACCTTAATTCAGCTCTCAACTCGGGGCCTTGAGCACAATTTCAGCGTTGACACTTGTGTTAAGACTAACCCAGGGTTCGGAGAAGTACCCGATCTAAAAATTCCCCATTTTCAATTCTATTTCGATGGCTTAATTGTTCACATCCATCGCGAGGTGGATGGACAAATGAATAAATCTATACTCGGTGCCAATTCACGCCTAATTGTTACAACCCTGTCCTTCCAAGGCTCACGCCAGCGCCAAAACTTGATTTCCGCTTTGGGGCAGGCGAGGGTCGATTATGCTGTTCAAATAGGTAAATCATTTAAGAAAATGCTGGCAAGACCTAGCCTTAACTAGCGCCTAACTAAATGTCGGTTCGCTATCGGCAAATGCCACACCACCCCATTCATCGCATGGCTGACCCGAGCGCATCCGGATTTTGAAGTCAAGGATCGCAGACGGCCGGAGGCCGCGCGCCTTCGGCGCGTCCTTGAGTTCGAAATCCGGATGCGCTTTCCTGCCGCCATGCGCTGAATGGATTTCCCCGCGCAAACGCGCCACACGGCGCCCTCGTGGTTCGAGACGCGCCTTCGGCGCGCTCTCCAGTCGCCCGCTTCCGTTGCGTTCGCTTCGCGAACCGCTCCGCTCGCAACGGACCCTCGGGCTCCTTGCGCTCACCATGAGGGAGATCGTAGCGGGTTGGAAAGGCGCCACCAAACAAGCTTCCTCACCCTGAGGAGGCCCGAAGGGCCGTCTCGAAGGGCGGGGAAGCGCTCTGGGGCGATGGCGGCGCCAACACAGCGGCGCCCTCGTGGTTCGAGACGCCCGCGCCCCCCGCTACAAAATAGCCTCCCCCGCCAGCAGGCCGAGCACGAGAAGTATGAGGAAGATCGCGACGGCGACGAAGAACAGGATTTTCGCCATCCCCGCCGATGCCGCCGCGACGCCGGAGAAGCCGAAAAACCCGGCTATGATCGAAACGATAAAGAAAAACAAAGCCCATTTCAGCATGCGCTGTCCCCTTGCCTGATAGGCCCCGGCGAAGCTGCAAAACCGCTTCGTACTTCGCCCGGCCTTCCGCTTAAGTCGGATCCAGAACGGAAAGGACGCAACTTTGTTCCCAAGGGGCGGGCGCTTGCTCTCCCTCTTCGTCTCAGCCGCGATCCTTGAGTTCAAAATCCGAAGACGCTCATTGCACGCCGCTCGGCGTCGCGACGAAGGCGCCGCCGAAGACTTCGGGGCCGTGGTGAATCTCGTAGGCGTAGCGGCCGTCCTTGAAAAACAGGTTTACTTTCAGGCCCCTGGCGGCGCGGAAGGCGAAGCCGCCCTTATCGAGCCTTGGCTCGCCATCGACCAGCATGTTGGTGTTCCAGCCCGGCGGCGAACAGCATGTCTTGACCTTTTCAAGACCGGTTATCGAACTCGCCGTTCCAGACCCCGGCGATGGCGATGATCGGATAGGCGCCCGCGGTGAGCGGCCCGGTGGTCAGCGTACCCGACGCGGCGATTTTCGTATCGGGGTTGCGATAGGACCAGTTCCATACAGCGCCGGCGCGCGCCTGCAACGGGGCGGCGACAAGGACCGATCCTACAGCGATCAGGCGCGTGGCTTGTCTTAATCTCAACGGATGCCCCATCGTCGCGCGGCGGCCATTCGCCGCCGGGCCAACCCGAGCGCATCGGGCGCGCCAAGTCAACCTTACCGGCGCCGCCACACGCACATGCCTATTTCGCGCGCAACGCCTGCAGTCCATCAAGCAGCGCCTTATTAAACGCGGCGGGGTCCTGCATTTGCGGCGCGTGGCCAAGGTCAGGGAATTCGACCAGCTTCGCGTTCGGGATGGCGCCTGCCGCGAGTTTGGCGAGGACGGGATAGTCGCCAAGCTGCGCGCGGACTTCAGGCGGCGCCAGATCCTTACCGATCGCCGTCGTATCCTTGTCGCCGATGAGCAGCAGCGTCGGCGGCTTCAAAAGCCCGAACTCATAGACGACGGGCTGGGTGTAGATCATGTCGTAGAGCAGCGCCGAGGCCCAGGCGACCTCGGCCTTGCCGGGACCGCGATACATGCCCGCCAGCATCTGCACCCATCGCTCGTACGAATCGCGCCAGTCATTGACGTAATAGGTCGCCTTCTCATAGGCGCGGATTTTGTCGGCCGTCGTCGCCAACTCGCGCGCATACCATTGATCGACGCTGAGCGAGGGCACGCCCTTGGCCTTCCAGTCCTCGAGGCCAATCGGGTTCACGAGCGCGAGCGCCTCGACCTCCCGCGGATACATGAGCGCATAGCGCACCGCGAGCATGCCGCCGGTGGAATGGCCGATGATCGTCGCGTCCTTGACGCCGAGCGACTCCAGCAGCGCGTGGGTGTTTCGCGCAAGCTGCTGAAAACTATACTGGTATCTCTCCGGCTTGCTCGATTTGCAGAAGCCGATCTGATCCGGCGCGATGACGCGGTAGCCGGCTGCGCCGAGCGCCCTGATGGTGTCTTCCCAGGTCGCGGCGCAGAAATTCTTGCCATGCAGCAGCACGGCGACGCGTCGGTTCGGCTGCGCCGCCGCGACGTCCATATAGGCCATGCGCAGCGGCTGGCGCTGCGAGTCGAAGTCGAAAGTCTTGACGGGAAACGGGTAATCGAAGCCCTGCAGCTCCGGGCCGAATGCGGGCTCCGCATCGGGCGGCGCAGCCCCTGCGCCGGATGCAAGGCAGAGGGCGGCGAGTAAGATGAGGGCGCGGGCGATCATTTCCACCTAACGCGGAACGCGGGCCAGGCGATGCACGCGGGGGCGGATTTTTCCCTGTTCAGATCATGCGGCGGCGCCCTAACGTGGCTTTCCTCCAGCCGGAAGGCGAGAGCCACATGAGCGAACAGATTGATGCGATCCTCGCCCGAATTCGCAGTCTTGAAGACGAACTGGAGCGTGAAGTCGAAAAGGGGCGCGCGGTTTACGGCCCTGCGATCAAGGAAAATGTCGCCGAATTCGAGCAGGATGTTCTGGCGCGGCACCGCCGGCTGAAGATGGGGCTGGTCCAGTTCTTCCGGGAAACCCCGCTGCTCAATGTTCTGACCTCTCCCGTGATCTATTCGCTCGGGATCCCGCTCGCCCTCATGGACCTCTGGGTCACGGCATACCAACACATCTGCTTTCGCGCCTATGGCATAGCCCGGGTGAAACGGTCAGACCATGTCATCATCGACCGCAATCATCTGCGCTATCTGAACCTGATCGAGGCGTTCAACTGCGTCTATTGCGGCTACGCCAACGGCGTCATCTCCTACGCGCGCGAAATCGCCAGCCGGACCGAGCAGCATTGGTGCCCGATCAAGCACGCGCTCCGCATCCGCGATCCGCACGCGCGCTACCAGAAGTTTCTGGATTACGGCGACGCCGAGGGCTATCGCACCAAACTCGATGAGTACCGGAAGTCCGATTAGGCGCGGCGCGGCGTCATTGCTGCTGGACGCGCGGGCGCCACGAGAGGTCTTCAGACCAAAGGTAGATCGAGATCGCCGCCAGAAACAGCGCGGCGCCGACCCAGAACAGCGGCGAATGATGCGGGCGCCGCCAGTCGAATCGCACCGCCCGCCGCGGCGCCTCTGTATGATCGTTTCTCTCGTGCACTGTCCCGTTCCCTCTTCGTCTTGCGCGCGCCCCGCCGCTTATAGCGCATTTCGCTTGTAAGATCGCAGCATTAGCTTGTCCGGTTCCACAGCGAAACCGGTCAAAAAGGTGTTTCACGTGAAACACCCCCCGCCCCCCCGAAGCCCAGTCATCGGGCGTCCGCCGGACCCTCCAGCCAGACCGTTTGACCGCCTGGATCGAACACGACGGTTCGGAAAACTTCGAGAAAAGAGGCCCCAAGTTGGGCCGCGGGCGTCGTCATCGCGGCGATGCCGCCGCATCCGTTGGCGCGCTTCAGGATCAGATGGAAGCTGTCTATCCGGATCGATCGGCGCGCCCTTGTCGGTTTCGATCGCAAGCGGGCGATCTGCGATCCTGTAGACGCTTCGGTTCTCGGCGCCCTCGCAGGTTGCGACATTGATGTCGGCGACATGGGCGAGCGCCGCGCCGCTCTCGTCAGCCGATCGAACAGCGGCTGGTTGATATCGACGGAATGCGTGTAGACTACATCATCGTAGCCGGTGTCGATCTGCGCCGGCGCGCGAACGCCGCCAACGCTCACGAACACAACCGGAACATTTGGATGATGACCGTCATTCAATGTAGGATCGGCGCCGAAGAAGCCGCTTTGAGAGATCGGAACGAGGCCCTTCGCCCGCAAGGCGTCCGTTTGGCACGGAGCGGCGCCGACGAACGCCGCGCGTTTCGACAATTGCACGGCGAGGCGCGACAGGATGTCGGTTCCGATGACGCCGAGCTGGCCGCCGGACGGCGCGAGCGGCATGTCGTAGGCCCGCAGCACGAAAGGCGCGGCCGGAACGCCCGCCAGCGAAAGAGCGGCGTTTCTCGTCGACCCTTCAGGCCCCGCGAAGGCGGCCGCCGACAGCGAACTGCGCGTCGCGCCATAGTCGAGCAGGAATTCACCAGATACGCCGTCGGCGCTGAGCCGGACATAGGGCGCCGCGCCGCCGGCCACCGCGCCGAGCGGATAGCTGCGCCCGCCGCAGAGCGCTTGCTCCTTGCGCGGCCATAGCGCGAAGACGGCGAGCGAAAGCGCCGCGGCCGCCGCGAGCGAAACCAGAATTTTGCCGCGCCTGCCCATGCTTCAAAAGCCCGCGCCAGCGCCTCAATCGAGCGTCGCGACGAAAGCCTCATAGGCGGCCTGATCCATCAGCGTTTCGAGTTCGGCGGGGTCGGCGAGCATGAGCTTTAGAAACCAGCCCTTTCCGGCCGGATCCTCATTGACGAGGCCGGGCGTCTCCTCCAGCGCATGATTGATCTCGACGACCTCGCCGGATGCGGGCGCATTGACGCCGCTCGCCGCCTTGACGCTTTCGACGACGGCGGCCTCGGCGCCCTTGGCGACGCGCTTGCCGAGAAGGGGCAGCTCGACGAACACGACGTCGCCGAGTTGCGATTGGGCGTAGTCGGTGATGCCGACGACGCCCACGTCCCCTTCGATCTGGATGTATTCATGATTGTCGGTGTAGCGAGTCGTCGCCATCGGCGCCCCCCCTGGATCACATTCATGATTTTGGATTGAACCGATCCAAAATCATGAACCTGACGCGCTGCGAGCGGAAAAGCTACCGCTTTTCCTCATCCCGCTCCAGCCTCACTCGGCCGACTGCTTGTGCTTGCCCGCCGGCTTTTCCGGACCTTCGTCGATGCCGACCTTGATGGTGTAATCGTCTTCCGTGTGGTCCTGCGTGAACGGCACCATCAGGGCCTCGGTGACGAGGGAGAACTGCGTCTGCGCCTGCCCGGCGGGAATCGTCGCCGCGACGTGGTAGAGCTTGGTGACGATCGGCTCGTTGTCTTTCGTGCCGACGATGGCGACGCGCAGGGGCACGCTGAAGCTGGCGGGGACGCCGGCCGGACCCAGCAGCACATTGCCGGCGATGCCGACCTTGACGGCGAGCTGGTCGCCGTCAAGCTTGCATTCGCGCACGACATCGCCGAGCGCATATTGATAGCGCAGGTTCATGTTGGTCGGCGGCTCGCCGGCGTGGACCTGCGCGGCGGCGGTGCCGTCGAGAATGATGACCTCGGGGCAGAACAGGTGATGGTCCTGCGATCCCGACGCTCCCTTTGGGTTCTTCGAATCGTGGAGGGTGAAAAAGTCCTTCCAGTCGAAGTTGCCGAAGCCGTCGAGGAGACCGCCCGAATCGGCGCCAGCGCCGCTGGCGAGACCGCTCAGCGCGAGCGCCGTCGCGGCGGTCAGAAAAAGTCTCGCGGCGCGGATCAAACTGCTCGGTTGCATGAAAGACGGCTCCTGCTCAGACCACGGCGATTCTGCATGACATTGGCGATTGCGCATTAAAATGCGATGGATATGCGTACGATAGCCAAGGCGACGGCGTAATCCGATCGTGCGATGAGGTCAATCGCCGCGTCTCCGCCCCCGCGCGCCGGCGGCCGCCTCAAGCCCCGCGTCGACGACGAAATCCGGCCGTTCCGGTCCGGGCGAGAGCGCGGCGGTTCGGACGCACGCAAGTTTGCGCAGAGCGAAAGCGACAAAGGCGCGGCGGCTGGCGGGTTGGCGAAGAGGCGCGCTAGAGTGTTCTCCGATCCGATGGAATCGGAAAACAGCTCTAACTTTTTGTTTTGACGCATTTTCTTAACGCGAACCGGGATCCGCTTCGCTCGAAAATGCTCTAGAACCGGGCGACCCGCTCGGTTGGCGCAGCGATCGGGGCGACGACGACCGCCGCCTTCGGCGTCCGCGTCCAGCTATCGTCGGCGCCGAACACCGTCTTCAGGATGGACGGCGCATTCGACAGGCTGACGAAAATCATCAGGGGCGTCAGCGAGGCCACCGTCGCAATGTAACGGGAGAAGGAGCCGCGCCGCAAAATGACATAGGGCGTCAGCGTCATGCCGACGGCGACCATCGCCATCAGCACGGCGATCAAATCGATGATCGGCAGATAGGGGGTCGAATCGCCTTCGCGCAGGGTGACGCTGGTGAGAAGCGCGGCGATGGCGATGGCGACGCAGGGGTAGAACGCCTGGACGAGAATGAGGATGCTCGCCGAGAATTTGCGCCGCTTGGACCAATCCGACGTCCAGATTTGCCCCAGAAGCTTGCGGGCGACCTGCACGAAGCCGTTCGACCAGCGCCGCTGCTGCACGCGCCAATGCCTGACCTGATCGGGCACGAGGCCCGGGACCGGCGGATCCATCGAAAACAGGCCGTGCCAGCCGGCGATTTCCGCCCGCACGGTGAGGTCGAGATCCTCGCACAGCGAATCGGAGGACCAGCCCCCGGCCGCAGTGATCGCGGCGCGGCGCCAGACGCCGGCCGTGCCGTTGAACTGAAACAGCCAGCCGGCGCGAAAGCGGGTCGCCTGCTCCAGCACGTAATGGGCGTCGAGCATCAGCCCCTGCGCCCGCGTCAGCCAATTGGCGCCGGCGTTGGCGAACTCGCAGCGCGATTGAATGAAGCTCGCCTTGGGGTCGGCGATGAGCGCCGGCATGACCTTGCGCAGCCAGTTCGACGGCGGCCGGAAATCGACGTCGAGCACGGCGACGTAAGGCGCATTGGAGTGCGCGAGGCCGGCGGCGAGCGCGCCCGCCTTGTAGCCGGAGCGGTCGCCCCGGCGCAGATGCAGGACGTCGAAACCGCGCTCATGCAGTTCGCCGATGACGCGCGCGGCGATCGCGCTCGTCTCGTCGGAGCTGTCGTCGAGCAGCTGAATATGCAGCCGGTCCCTCGGCCATTCGAGCGCGGCGGCGGCGGCGAGGGCGCCGGCGACCGTTTCGGGCTCGTTGAAAACCGGAACCTGCACGAGAACGTGGGGCAGATCGGCCTCGGTGAGAATCAGCCGGCGCAAGGGCCGCCCCAATGCCCGGCCGCGCAGCCGCTCGAAGATATTGATGCCGATGAGGGCCAGAAATCCGCCGGCGACGAAGATGAGGCCGAGAACGGAAATGACGAGGCTGATGTCGCTAAGAGCCGTCAGTAGATCGAAAAATGTCAAGCGCCCTGCCCCCGCAATCGACTGCCCCGTCCGCCCCGCGCGCCGCGCCGATGAATTCCGGCGCACACTCTTGCGGTCGCCTGCCGAAACCCTTCGCCGCTTCGCCTCGAACGCCGCTTCGGCGGTTTCGCCGGACCCGGGCGCGACAGCGCGGCGGATCGGACAAAGGCTGATGGCGGCTTGCGCGGACAGAAACTGTCGAGCGTGATGAATCAACGAATCGACCGTCCGAACAACCAACAAATTGCAACAGATTGTTGCAGGAATTGAGTAAGCTGAATGAGGAAAGTTTTAACATTAACAAAGTCTTAAAAGGGCCTTATTTGTGTATAGACGCGTGTCGCGTCGACGTTATTTGGTCAATTCGGCGCCGGAATCAGGCATCGCCGCGGCGCCCATCGATCTCTCGCGGTTTCTGCGCGCGAGCGGACTTCGGCGATTGATTCGCAACCGCGCTCTAACCCACGCGCTCCCGCGTCTTCGGCGCCTTCACTTCGATCCGCGACAGGATCTTGTCGACGAGGCGCGCCGGCAGGATTTGCGACAAGCGCGCGGCGAAATAGAGCGGCCACGGGAAGGCGATCACGGCCTTGCGCCGATCGAGGCCGCGACGGATGATTCGCGCCGCTTCCGCATCGCTGATCTCGAACGGCTTGATCGCCTCGATGCTGTCGTTCAGCGGCGTTTTGACGAAGCCGGGGATGATAAGGCTGACCGAGACGCCGGCTGGCTCCAACCGCCCGCGCAGCGATTCGGAATAAGCGTGCACCGCCGCCTTTGTGGCGCAATAGGCCGGCGCATAGGGCAGGCCGCGCAAGCCGGCGATCGAGCCGATGAAGGCGATCTGGCCGCCGCCCCGCGCCAGCATCGGCGCGATCAGCGGCTCGACGGTGTTCAGCACGCCGACGAGATTGATGCTCAGGATGGCGCGCACCGCGTCGCGGGTCCTCATGCAGCTCGCCGGGCGCGAGGCCGGTGGTGATGCCGGCGTTGGCGATGCAGAGATCGAAGCCGCGGCGGGCGTCGGCGGCGCCGATCCATTGCGCCATGGCGGCCTGATCGCGCACGTCGAGCAGGCCGATTTCGACCTCGGCGCCCTGCTCGCGCGCCATCGCGGCGACCGATTCGAGCCGGTCCTTGTCGCGCCCGGTCAGCGCCAGCCGGACGCCGGGCCCGGCGTAGGCCAGCGCCAGCGCGCGGCCGATGCCGCTCGACGCGCCGGTGATGAGGATCGACCGCGCGGACACGTCAGGGCGACGCGGCGCGGGCGGGCCGCACCGTCGCCTCGGCGAGAATGGCGAGATCGCCGTTCGGCCCATGCGCCATCAGGCGCAGCAGAAGTTCAGGCTGCGGCGAGAGGCTCGCCCGCGCGACGCGCCCCGTGACGCTGACGGCGGCGCCGACGAAAATCGGCCGCAGGAACTTGCCGGACAATCCGGCGATGACGATATCGCCGCGCCAGCGCCGCAGGGCGGGCTCGAAACAGCTCATCATCAGCATGCCGTGGATCGGCGGGGCGGCGAGGCCGACGGCGCCCGCGACCGCGGCGTCAAGATGCAGCGGATTGTCGTCGCCCGAAGCCTCGGCGTAGCGGGCAAGGTCGCTCCGGCCCGAAAGGCCCGAAATCCGTGCGCGGGAGGGTCTCTCCGACTTTTGGCCAATCGGCCGGCGCGGCGATCTCCGCAGCGGGCGCGGCCTCACGCATCGGCGGACCCCGGCGCGGGCGCGAGCGGGACGAGGCGCAGCACCGTCTCGAATGTGGCGCATCTCTCGCCGCGCGGCGTCGAGATCGCCGCCGTGACGGTGAGCCGCTCCGGGCCGCTCGTGCGCGCGAATGTGAAGGCGACGCGGTAATCGGCGTCGAGGGCCAGCGGGCGCTGGTAATCGAAGCTTTGCGCCTCATGGATCGGCAGCACGCCGGCCGCGCCGATCATGCGCTCCAGCGTCGGCCTGACCTCGGGCAAGGTCATCCAGCAGAAGGGATAGGTCAGCGGCACGGCGGGCGTCTCGCCCGGCTCCGTCCCGCAAGTCGCGGCGGCGAAGGCGGCGACGCGGTCCGCATCGGTCCGCACCGCGATCTCGAGCGACGCGCCGGCGCCGGCGTCACGCGCGGCCGCGCCCGTTTCAGCAGCCGTCATGCCGCCTCGGCGCGGCGCACGACGAGTGCGGCGTTGATGCCGCCGAAGGCGAAGGAGTTGCTGAGCGCGGTGCGGATTTGCATCGGCCGCGCCTCGTTCGGCACGGCGTCGACGGGGCATTTCTCGTCGGGCTCGCGCCAGTTGATGGTCGGCGGCGCGACGCTCTCGCGGATGGCGCCGATGGTGATGACGAGTTCGAGCGCGCCGGCGGCGCCAAGGCCGTGGCCATGGATCGGCTTGGTCGAGGACACCGGCAGCTGGGCGAGGCGCTTGCCGAAAATCATGCCGAGCGCCTCGGATTCGCTGATGTCGTTGACGGTGGTGCCGGTGCCGTGCGCGTTGACGTAGTCGATCTCCTCGTCGGCGACGCCGGCGTCGTCGAGCGCCAGCCGCATGCAGGCGGCGGCGCCGGCGGCGTCGGGCCGCACCTGGTCCTTGGCGTCGGCCGTTGTGCCATAGCCGGCGAGTTCGACCAGCGGCCGCGCGCCGCGCGCCCTCGCCACCTCTTCGGCTTCGAGGATGAAGGCGGCCGCGCCGGCGCCGAGAATCATGCCGTTGCGGCCCTTGGAGAACGGCCGGCAGACGTCGGGCGTCAGCACCCGCAGCGCCTCCCAGGCCAGCATCACGCAATTGGTGATGGTGTCCTCCGTGCCGCCGACGATGGCGCGATCGACGAGACCAGAGCGAATGAGATGCGCGCCGATGCCGATCGCCTGCGTCGCCGAGGAGCAGGCGCTGGCCACGGCGAAGCACGGCCCCATCGCGCCATAGCGGATGCTGACGTTGGACGGCGGCGAGCTGCAAATGCCGCGCGGCACGGTCAAGGGCGGCGGGCGGCCCTGTTCGACCATGCCAAGATACATCCCATCCTCGATCGTGTGCATGCCGCCGGCGCCGGTGCCGATGATCGAGGCGGTGCGCGGTCCCAGCGGCGTCGCGCGGGTGAGCCCCGCCTGCGCCATGGCCTCGTCGGCCGCGGTCAGCAAATACTGCGTGACGGGATCGCAGAAGGGCAGCAGGCTTTCCTCGAGATGGGCCGCGGCGTCGAAGCCCTGCACCTGCGCGGAGATCTTGATGCGGCCGCGATAGGGCCGGTTGAATTGCGTTTCGCCGACGCAGGAGCGCCCGTCCCGCGCGGCGCGCCAGAGGGCGTCGGCGCCGACTCCCGCCGCCGACACGGCGCCCATGCCGGTGACGACGACCCTGCGCGTTGAAGCCATATTATGATTTTTCTTTGATGATGTACGCCGCTATGGCGTCGATCAGGCTCTTGATGTCCTTCGCTTCGTGGAAAGGGCCATCCATCGGAATATAAACGTCGAATTTGTCTTCGATGGCCGTCAATATCATCACGATGTCGATCGATTTGAGATCAAGGCTTTCAATCGTCGCATCCAAAGTGACTTTTTCGCGATCGATCATGCCTTCCTTGACGATGACGTCGATGATCTGATTGACGAGATCGGTCTGATCGAGAGCCTTCGTTTCCACCGATTACTCCTCACCCCTGCGTTCCAATCCGGCGCCGCTCGACTTCGCCGTAAGGCGCGTCGTCCCCTCAGGCCGTCATCCATCAAGCGACTTGCCCCTCCGGCGACTTGCCCCATCTGCGATCTGGCGCATCAGGGAGTCTCGGCGCCTCAGGGACGAGCATGCGCGTCGATCGCGTTCGCGCCCGCTCGGCGGGCGAATGCGGGAGACGCGCCTCAAGTCGAGCATAGGCGGCGGCGCCGCGTCAACTCCACGCCTCAAATCCTCTATCGAGGACTCTTCAAGGAGGCGCGGAACCGCCTTTCGGCGGCGCTTCCGCCAGGACCTCTGCGTTGGTTACGCCAATCCGGCGCGGAAATAAAGAGCGTCGGCCGCGAGTTCCCGCCTCAGCCCCCCTTTCGGGCGATCACGTTGTTCAAGCCCCTGTCTCAAGGCGTGATCACGCAGGCGCCTCAGGTGGCGGCTCAGGGCAAGCGCCGCGGCTCGGGAGAAGCGCCGCGGCTCAAGGAATCGCGACGACCGGCGTTCCGACCTGAACGCGGCCATAGAGATCGACGACATCCTCATTCAGCATGCGGATACAGCCGTAGGAAACCGCCGTGCCGACCGATCTTCGCATGCTTGGACTGGTGCCGTGGATGGCGACCTCGGACAGCCCGAGCGCCAGCGCCGCCGCGCCCATCGGATTGCGCGGCGAGCCGCCCGGAATGACGCTTGTCAGATAGGGATGGTCGGCGCGCACGACGTCGGGCGCCGACCAGGACGGCCGCATATATTTGGCCCGGACATAGGTCTCGCCCTGCCACGCCATGCCGGCCCTGCCGATCGCCACCGGATAGCGGATCGCCGTGCCGTCGCCCCGTACGAAATAGAGCCGGCGTTCGCTCTGCTTGATGACGATCATGCCGGGGCGAAAGCTCTGTGGAAAAGCGACGATCTCCCACGCGCGGGCGCCCGGCGCGAGGGAGGCGGCGCCGGCGAGGGCCAGCGCGGTCACGATGCGGGAAATTAAGCCGGCCGCGCGAGACCTCTTGCGAAAATTCCTGTTCATGGCCGTTCACCGCAATTGCCGCGTCGGCGCCTTGGATGTCCCAAGCCGAATCGACGTTAGCAACGCTGCGTTAACCAAAAACTAAAGACGTCCGCGCAGTCCTCCGCGCGCACGGAAATCCATGCGAACCAGGGCTTCGCCGCCACAGCCGCTAACGCTGGAGCGAGACGAGCGCTTTGCGCCAGTCCCGCTCCGAAGCTTAAGACTTCTGGCCGCCTAGGGCGCGCGGTTGCGGATCAGATCGTCGACGACGGACGGATCGGCCAGCGTCGAGGTGTCGCCGAGCGAGGAAAACTCGTTCTCGGCGATCTTGCGCAGAATGCGCCGCATGATCTTGCCCGAGCGCGTCTTCGGCAGGCCGGGCGCGAAATGAATGATGTCGGGCGAGGCGATCGGCCCGATGTCCTTGCGCACCCAGGCGACCAGCTCCTTGCGCAGCTCTTCGCTCGGCTCGACGCCGGTCATCAGGGTGACATAGGCGTAGATGCCCTGCCCTTTCAGATCATGCGGATAGCCGACGACGGCGGCCTCGGCGACTTTCGCGTGGGCGACCAGCGAACTCTCGACCTCCGCCGTGCCCATGCGGTGGCCGGAGACGTTGATGACGTCGTCGACGCGGCCGGTGATCCAGTAATAGCCGTCTTCGTCGCGGCGGCAGCCGTCGCCGGTGAAATATTTGCCCGGATAGGCCATGAAATAGGCCTGCACGAAGCGCTCATGGTCCTGATAGAGCGTGCGCATCTGGCCCGGCCAGGAATCGGCGATGACGAGATTGCCCGAGCAGACGCCCTCCAGAACCTCGCCGGCGGCGTCGACCACCTGCGGCTCGACGCCGAAGAAGGGCAGCGTCGCCGAGCCCGGCTTCAATGCGATCGCGCCCGGCAGCGGGGTGATCAGAATGCCGCCGGTCTCGGTCTGCCACCAGGTGTCGACGATCGGGCAGCGCCCGTCGCCGACGACGCGATAATACCAGTCCCAGGCTTCCGGATTGATCGGCTCGCCGACCGAGCCAAGGATGCGCAGCGAGGCGCGGCTCGTCGCCTTGACCGGCGCATCGCCGGCGCCCATCAGCGAGCGGATCGCCGTCGGCGCGGTGTAGAAGATGTTGACCTTGTGCTTGTCGACCACCTCCCAGAAGCGCGAGATGCTCGGATAGTTCGGCACGCCCTCGAACATCAGCGTCGTCGCGCCATTGGCGAGCGGGCCATAGACGATATAGCTGTGCCCGGTCACCCAGCCGACGTCGGCGGTGCACCAGTAGATATCGCCGGGGTGATAGTCGAAAATATATTGATGCGTCATCGAGGCGAAGACGAGATAGCCGCCGGTGGTGTGGACGACGCCTTTCGGCGCGCCGGTCGAGCCCGAGGTGAACAGGATGAACAGCGGATCTTCCGCGTTCATCGGCTCGCACGGGCAGTCGGCGCTCGGCCTTGGCGACGACCTCGTCGTACCAGACGTCGCGCCCTTCCGTCCATGCGACCTTGCCGCCGGTGCGCCTGACGACCAGCACGGTCTTGACGATGTCGCCGGTTTTCTTGACGGCGGCGTCGGCGTTGAGCTTTAGCGGCACCTTGCGGCCGCCGCGCAGGCCCTCGTCGGCGGTGATGACGATCTTCGATTTGCAGCCCTCGATCCGGCCGGCCAGCGAGTCGGCGGAGAAGCCGCCGAACACCACGGAATGGATGGCGCCGATGCGCGCGCAGGCCAGCATCGCATAGGCGGCCTCGGGGATCATCGGCAGATAGATCGTGACCGTATCGCCCCTGTCGACGCCATGCGCCTTCAGCACATTGGCGAGGCGGCAGACCTCGTCGTGCAGCTGCCTGTAGGTGATATGCTTCGTCTCGTTCGGGTCGTCGCCCTCCCAGATGATGGCGGTCTGATCGCCCTTGTCGGCGAGATGGCGGTCGATGCAGTTATGCGCGACATTGGTGATCGCCGTCCTCGAACCATTTGATCGAGACATTGTGCGGATCGAACGAGGTGTTCTTGACCTTGGTGAAGGGCTTGATCCAGTCGATGCGGCGGCCATGCGCGGCCCAGAACTGATCCTTGTGGGCGATCGAATTCGCATACATGTCCTTGTATTTGGCCGCATCGACGTAAGCGTCGTGGGCCCATTGCGGCGCGACGGGGTAGATCTTGTCCGACATTCGATTGGTCCTCCCCGGCGGCGCGTTCGCCGCGTCTGTCCTAAAGTTCTGCATCCATTATGCGCCGCGCGGGCGAGCGCACAAGGCGATCCTTTCGCGACGTCTGCCGAAACGCGCGCGCCTCGGTTCTTACGGGCAATCCTTCTGAACCTTCTCGAGCGCCTCCGATATCCCGGCGAGCGAATAGGTGTCGGTCGTCACATTGCCCTTTATCGACGGCGCCTTGACGATCAGCTTCGGGCCTTTCTTCAGCGCCTCGACGAAGCGCGCCTCCTCCGCCGGATTCTTGATCCAGGCGTTGGCGCCCTTGGCGACGAGATCGAAATTCTCGCCGCCGATGTCGGCGTGCGCCTCGCCGCCGTCCTTCATCGCAAAGCCCATGATGACGGAGACTTCGTTGCGCACTTTTTCGGCCGGCCGGTTGGAGATGAAGATATAGGCCGGATCGCGCTTCAGCTTGGCGGGGGCGCGGTCCTTCGGCGTCGCCAGCGCATAGCAGGTCTTGTCCTTGCCGCCTTCGGCGAGAAAGGCGCCCCAGTCGCCGAAAGAGCCGACCTGCACCGGCTTGCCGGATTTCGGCTCGCCCGGCTTGGTCGGCGGCTTTTTTGGCGTCGGCCTTTTCGGCGGCGGCCTTTTTGGCCTCCTCCGCCTTCGTCTCCTTTTTGGCTTCGCGCCAGCCGCCGCCTGCGTCTTTTCGGGCGGGGGACGGCGAAGCCGGGCCCGCCGCCGGCGCTTCCGGAAGCGCTTCAATCGACCGGCGGGGTCGCCGCGAAACTCGCGGCGCGGCGCAAGCCAGGGCGACGGTCGCCGCGACGAGGGCCGCCACGGTCGGGAGAAAGCGGAAATTCATCGGTCTATGACGCTCCTTGTCGATCCGCCGCGCGCGCGCTTCACGGCGCCGCTCGCGGCCCGCGGATGGCAAACCATCCCGCGCGAAATTTGCCGCCGCTTATAGGCCGGGAGCTTCGCCGGCGAAAGGGATCCTGCGGCGCGATTTTCGCAAAACGCTGGCGCGCCGCATCTTATCGCCGTTTCATGGATTGCAGGGATGCGGCGGGCGAGATCGGCATGTCCGCGCAGGGACGGCGCGCTCAAAGGCCGGCGGTTTTGGCGGCGCCGAGGATGGGACCCGGCTTTTCCATCGTGCCTTTCTGCAGGAGGATGACATAGCCTTCGTCGTCCGCGTGCGAGTCCGGGAAGCTGAAAGTCGCCATCGCGCCGGTCCAGTCGCCGACCTTGTCGATGGCGCGGACGACATTGGTATAGGTGACGACGCGGCCGGCGTTTTCGCCGCGTCCGATATGCACCGTCTTCGAGCGCGCGACGCGCAGCGCGAGAACGTCGGCGGGGCCGCCGTCGCCGCCGGCGACGTCGATCACCAGCGCGCCGTCGGCGTGCGAGAGCCGCATCGGCAGCGACACCGCGCCGTCGCGGCCCCTTGCCGCCGCTGATCGCCGCCTCGATCTCGCCGCGATCGCTGCCGACGACGCCGACGAGGCCGTCGATCACGATCTGCGGCGTATAGACATGCTCCTCGCCATGGGCCTCGGCGTAGGCGCGCTGCCGCGCGGCGAAGGCGCCGCGAGGCCAGCGTGTCCTTCCAGCCGATATAATCCCAATAGTCGACCGGAAGCGACACGGCGACGATGTCGGGCTTGCGCGCCAGCGTCGCCAGCAGCGCATCCGCCGGCGGGCAGGAAGAGCAGCCCTGGCTGGTGAAAAGCTCGAGCACGCAGGTGACGGCGGACGGGCGGGGTCGAAGCGGCGCCAAGGCCGCAGCAGGAGAGCAGGATCAGCGACGGCGCGCAGCACGATCGGCGAAACCGCTCCCGCGAAGGCGGCCGAATGGGGCGCGCCTGAAAAATTCCATCGTTTGCGCCGTTGTCCCTGCGTGGCCTGCCGTATTCCGTCGGGGCCGACCGCGAGCAGTCTTAAAGAAAGCCCCAACGCGCGCCAGTCAAATCCTTTTTACCCTGGCCTTGCCTTGACGTCAGCGGCGCATCGCCCTTTCGACTCGGTCGTATTCAGGTTAAGAACGCGCAGGTGCAACGCCGCGCGGGGCAATCGCCCGCTGCAGCCCTGCACCTTTCAAAGCCGGAGCGCCGCGCATGATTTTTTCTGGAAATCCAACGCCTCGTCTGGCCGCAGGCAGAGCCGCGCCCGCGCCCTGGCGCCGGCTCGCCGCCCTCCTCGCGGCCGCCCTGCTCGGCCTGTGCGCTCGCCGGATGCGGCTACAATACCATCCCGACGCTGGAAGAGCAGGCCAAGGCCCAATGGGCGGACGTGCAGAACCAGTATCAGCGGCGCGCCGACCTCATCCCCAATCTGGTCGCCACCGTGCAGGGCTACGCCAAGCAGGAAAAGGACACGCTGACCGCGGTCACCGAGGCGCGGGCCAAGGCGACCTCGATCAATATCGACGCCTCGCAGCTGACCGATCCCGCCAAGCTGCAGCAGTTCCAGGAGGCGCAGGGACAGTTGTCGGGCGCGCTCGGCCGGCTGCTGGCGGTCAGCGAGAACTATCCGGACCTGAAATCGAACCAGAACTTCCTCGCCCTTCAGTCGCAGCTCGAAGGCACCGAGAACCGCATCGCCGTCGCCCGCCGCGACTACATCGAGGCGGTGCGGTCTACAATACCGCCCTGCAGACCTTCCCGACCATTCTCTGGGCGAAGACCCTGTTCTCGGGCAAGCAGCCGCTCGCCGCCTTCACGGCGAACGACGCCGCGCAGACCGCGCCGCAAGTGAAGTTTTAAAAAGTGAAGTTTTGACGCGCGCAATCGCCTGACCATTCCGTCCGATCCCTCGGGCGCGGGCGCCAAGCGCCGCGCCGGCTTTCGCGCGCGGCGCGATCGCTGCTTGTTCCTCGCCGCCCTGCTCTGCGCCGGCGCTGCGCTGGCCTTCCGCCTATGATTTTCCGCCGCTGACCGGGCGCATCGTCGACGCGGCCGACGTCATCCCGGACGGCGACGAAGGCGGCGCTGGAGCCAAAGCTCGCAGACGCTGGAGCAGAAATCCGGCATCCAGCTCGTCGTGGCGACGGTGGCTTCGCTCGACGGCGACGAGATCGAGCCTTACGCCAACGCCCTGTTTCGCGACTGGAAGCTTGGCGAAAAGGACAAGAACAATGGCGTGTTGCTGCTCATCGCGCCGAACCAGCACAAGGTCCGCATCGAGGTCGGCTACGGGCTCGAGGGCACGCTGACCGACGCGCTGTCCAAGATCATCATCTCCAATGCGATGGCGCCGCGCTTCAAGGCCGGCGATTATCGGCGGCGGCGTCGAGCGCGGCGTCGACGACATCATCACCGTGCTGACGACGGATGCGTCCGAGTGGCAGAAGCGCCCGGATTTGCGCCTCGACCACCGCGATTCTGCGACGGATTCGCTGACGCCCTGGATCGTCCTCGCGCTATTCGTCTTCATCGTCATTTTGCTGACTCGGCGCGCCGCGCGTCGGCGCCAAAGGCGACTGTTCCTCGGGCTATTCGACAGGGGATCCGCGCTGGGGCAAAGGCGCTCTGCAGCAGAGGCGCCGGCCGAACGCGATTATTTCTGGAGCAATCTTCTGTCCTTCATTCTCGGCATGCTGGCGAATTCCGGCGGGCGCGGCGGGGGTTGGGGCGATGGCGGCGGATTTGGCGGCGGCGGCGGCTTCTCGGGCGGCGGCGGATCGTCGGGCGGCGGCGGCGCCTCGGGGAGCTGGTGACGGGGGAAGCTGGCGATGACTCTCACGATCGAAGAGCAACGGCGCGTCGATGCCGCGATCAAGAGCGCGGAGACTGCGCACCGACGGCGAGATCGTCTGCGTCATCGCTCGAAGTTCGTCCGATTATCTCGACCTACGCCGTCGCCTGGTCGGCGCTGATCGCGCTCGCCTCGCCCTGGCCGCTGCTCGCGACGCATCTTTCGGTGCAGCAGATTTTGCTCGTGCAGGTGTTTATTTTCGTGGCGCTCTACGTTGTCTTTTCATCGTCCGCCCTTGGCCATCGGCTCGTGCCGCGTCGCGTGCGCCGGGCCGAGGCGCATCGCGCGGCGATGGAGCAATTCATGATCCGCGGCATGGCGCGAAAGCAAAACAGGGCCGGCGTGCTGATCTTCGTTTCGCTAGCCGAACATTACGTCCGCATCGTCGCCGACGACGGCATCGCGGCGAAGGTCGACCAGTCCGTGTGGCGGGGCGCGGTCGACACGCTGCTTTTCCATATCCGCAACGGCGACATGGCGGCGGGCTTTATTTCGGCGGTGGAGCAATGCGGCGCGGTGCTGGCGGAGCATTTTCCGGCCAGCGGCGCGGTGGATGAGCTACCGGACCGGATTTACGTGATTTAAGCGCGGCGACGGTTCAGCGCGCCCGCGCGAATTGGGCGAAGCGCCGAGTTTGCTCCGCCGGCCGCGGCCAGCTCGCGGGCGACGAGGCGATAAGCTGTGCGTCCTGGCGCGCGGCGCCCGGATCGCGCCAATATCCGAGCTTCCCTGGCGGCTCATAACAGGACGAAAAACAGAAAATTCAACAGCGCGGACAACGTCAAAATCGACACCGCCAAAATAGCGACGAACATAAAAAGATTATCGTCGGTCTTGCCGGGATTTTTTGCGTTTTCCCGATGCAGCGCGTTGAGGGTCACGCCGGCCACCGCCACAGCGGAGAGACCGCCCGACCACTCAAGAATAAGATGCCAGGGCCACATAAAAACATTCATGCGCCAAAGGGCCAGAATGACCGCGAGCGCACAAATGATTAGCCAGGAGCGCATCATATTCCTTCCCGGGAAGTCGTCGCAGCGACGACTCGACAGAATAAAATTCTTCCGGGCGAATTATATACAAGCCGATTGCGGAGATACGGCGGCGGTCAAGCATTCGGCGAGCGGAAATTGCGCGCCGGCTGACTCTCACTTGCCCCGCGCGGCGGCGAGCACCGAGACGCTCGCGCGACCGTCGGGCGTCAATCCGGATTTGGCCTGGAAATCGCTGATCGCCTGCTTGGTCTTGGTTCCGATCACGCCGTCGGCCTTGCCGTCGAGGTCATAGCCGCGCCGCATCAGCAGCGTTTGCAGTTCGCGCCGGTCCGCGCGGGAGAGGCCCGGATCGTTGGTCGGCCAGGGCGTTGCGAGGCCATGGCGCCCGCGCAGCCGGTCGGAGAGCAGCGCGATCGCCAGCGCATAGGATTCGGCGGCGTTGTAGGAATAGATCGCATCGAAGTTATGCGTGACGAGGAAGGCCGGGCCCCCGGGGCCGGCCGGCAGCAGCAGGCCGGCGGCCGGGCCGCCGCCGAGCGGCGCGCCGTCGATGCGCGTGATCCCCCGCCCTGCCCAGGCCGCCATCGGCTCCTTGCGGGTGCGCCCCGAGGGTCCGGCGTAATGGGCCGGCAGGCGTACCTCAAAGCCCCATTCGACGCCCGGCGCCCAGCCTGCCTTGCGAAGGTAGTTGGCCGTCGAGCCGAGCGCGTCGGGAACCGAATTGATGAGGTCCCGCCTGCCATTGCCTTCCATATCGACGGCCGTTCGCAGGAAGGTCGAGGGCATGAACTGGGTGTGGCCGAAGGCGCCCGCCCAGGAGCCGGCGAATTGCTCGGGCGCGATGTCGCCATGCTGCAGGATCTTGAGGGCGGCGAGGAATTCGGTGCGGAAATAGGCCGCGCGATAATTGCCGCAAGACAGGGTGGCGAGCGACTGGATGATGGGGCGCGTGCCGAAGCTGCGGCCGAAATCGGATTCGACGCCCCAGATGGCGGTAATGGTCGCCGCATCGACGCCAAAGCGCGCCTGAGCGCTGGCCAGAGCCTGCCCCCACTTCTGCATCATCGCGCGGCCGTCCGCGACGCGCTCCTCATCGACGAGGCCGGCGAGATAGTCCCAGATCGGCGTCTTGAACTCGGGCTGCGCCTCCGCCAGCGCGAAAATGCTGTTGTCGGGCTGCAGCCCTTGCGTCGCCTTGTCAAAGGTCGCGGCGTCGACGCCGCTCGACAGCGCCGAGACCCTGATGCCGGCGAGGCAGTCCTCGAAGGCGCCCGCGCGCGCGGCTGCTATGCTCCCGGCGCCGGTCGCTAAGGCCGCGGCCAACGCCATAAAGGCCGCGCGCGCCAATGGCGCGGAAAGATTTTCGGGTTTGATGCAAGGAGGGAATCGTTTTGGCCGATCGTTCCATTCGGGCGGACCAACCGGCGCTGGCCTGGTCGCGATCCGCCGTCGATGCGCTCATGCGGACCAGTATAGCAGGGCGCGCCGCTGACGGAAACCGGCGCCGCCGGCGCGGCGCGGCCGCGTGATCAAGCGGCCAGCATCCTTTGCACCTCGTTGACGAGATCCTTGAGATGGAACGGCTTCGACAGGATCTTCGCCTGCGGCGGCGCGTTATTGTCGGGATTGAGCGCGACGGCGGCGAAGCCGGTGATGAACATCACCTTGATGTCGGGATCGAGCTCCGTCGCGCGGCGCGCGAGCTCAATGCCGTCCATCTCCGGCATGACGATATCCGTCAGCAGCAGTTCGAACGGCTCCTCGCGCAGGCGTTGATAGGCCGCAAGCCCGTTGTCGAAGGACGCGACATTGAAGCCGGCGTTCTGCAGGGCCTTGCCGAGGAAGCGCCGCATGTCGTTGTCGTCCTCGGCGAGCAGGATCTTGCCGAGAAGGACTTTGGATTCGGTGGGAATTTTCATGTCGTTCATGGGAGCCTCGCGATGCCGGCCAAGCAAAGGCCCCATTTGGTAAAAATCCCATGAAAATTCACAGCGGCAAACAGAGCTATCGCAGTTTCCGCAGAGTTCCGAAATATTTCCAGCGGGCCGTGACAAATTTGTCCCGTCCGCGACGCAGCGATCGAGGCTGCTCCGCAAAAGGCGCTCCCGTGGGCCCGCGCGCCGACGATAGATGTGGACAGCGGGCCGCGTCCTTGGCAGACTTGTCCGGCTTAGAATTTTTCCAGAGCTTGCGAAGCTTGAGCTTTGCTGAGGGAAATCAGTGACTTCCGAGCCGCCCGGCCAGAGTCCCCGCCTTTATGATCCGGAGCTTGATCCAGGCTTCGAGGTGATCGAGCCGGACGCCCTTGGCTGTCCGTTGGTGTTTTCATCGCCCCATTCCGGCGACGTCTATCCGCGCCGCTTCCTTGAGCGGACGCGGCTCAGCGCGCTCCAGCTGCGCCGCTCCGAGGACGCTTTCGTCGATGCGCTTTTCGATGGCGGCCGCGGCCTCGGCGCGCCGATGATCCGGGCGCGTTTCCCGCGCACCTATCTCGACCTCAATCGCGAGCCCTACGAACTCGATCCGCGCATGTTCGACGGGCGGCTGCCGGCCTTCGCCAATACGCGCTCGATCCGCGTCGCCGGCGGCCTTGGCACGATTCCGCGCGTGGTCGGCCAGGCGCAGGAGATTTACTCCGCGCGGCTGCCGCTCGACGAGGCGCTCGCCCGCATCGAAAGGCACTACAAGCCCTATCACGCGCGGCTCAGCGGCCTCATCGACCGCGCGCAGCTGCATTTCGGGCTCGCCGTGCTGATTGATTGTCATTCGATGCCGTCCGGCGCCTATCCGGCCGGCATCGGTCCGGCCGGCGTCGCGAGCCGGACACCGGCGAACGACGCGCGGCCGCGCGCCGATTTCGTGCTCGGCGACCGCCATGGCGCGAGTTGCGCCGGCGTCCTCGTAGACGCCGCCGAGAGCGAATTGCGGCGCCTTGGCTTTAATGTCGCGCGCAACAAGCCTTACGCTGGCGGTTTCATCACGGAGAACTACGGCAGCCCCGGCGCCAATCGCCATGCGCTCCAGATCGAGGTCAGCCGCGCCCTTTATATGGACGAACAGACGGTGACGCGGTCGGAGCGCTTCGCCGAGGTCCGCGCCGCGCTGACGCAAGTCGTCGCAGCGCTTGCAGCGACCGCCGCGACGCGCCTTGCCGTCCATCGCGACGCCGCCGAATAGGATCGGTTTTTTTCGCTGCGAGGCCAAGCAGCTGCGAGGGCGGGCGGCTTTCGAAAAAAGGATAGCGTGGGTCAGGGCCGCCTCAAAAACGCGGTCACGGCAGGGCGTCGAAGCCGTCCTTGAAACCGGCCAGCGCGAGCGGAATGCCGATGCCTTCCTCGGGCGTCTGGAAAATGATGAAGGTCGCGTTGGCGCCGATTTTCATTTGATCGATCAATTTCTGCTCCATCACGACTTCGGCGACGCAGCCGGTCGGAAGACAGCGCACGAAGCCGGCGCGGCCGACGTCGACATCGTCGATCTTGAGCCCGAGGCCCGAGGGCAGCAGAACGCCGAGCGGCGCGATGACGCGCAGCAGCTTGCTTTTGCCGTCCGCCGTCTTGAGCACGATGACGACGAGATTGATGTTCGGTTTGTCTTCGGCGGCGACGCTCTGCAGCAGGGCGCATTGTTCTTTGGCGGCGCCGGGAGGCGTCTCGCAGCGCAGCTCCCAGTCGCCGTGCTTGGCCTTGACGACGCCTTGCGCGCGCGCCGCGCCCGCGCTTGCGAGAAGACCCAAAGCGACGACTGCGGCGCAGAGCCATGCGGCGCAGAAGAAAGGCCTGGCGGGACGGACGCTGGCGCTCTGGGTTTGATGCTGTTCGACGGCCATACTGTCTCCGAAACTCGAATTGCGCGTCTGGCCCCGATCTTTCGCGATAGTCCCGCGCCGACCACGCTGCCTAGCAAATCGCTTGAGGCTGTCAAGTAATTGGCGGCGTCCGCCGAAATCGCGGGGGACCGGGCGTCGGGAGGGGCGCCGCGGCGCGAGGGACTGAAGGCTTGGCGTCAGGGGTCAAGTGGCCCTAATGTCCAAGCGCTGAAATGCCGCAAGGGAGCGCCCGGAGGCTCGATTGCGTCAATGACGGTTTTGTGGTTTGGAACTATTCAAGCCGGCGTCCGGCCCTCCTGATGGCGGGGCGAATCGGAAATGAACAGCCGTGCAACGGGAGTACCGACCTCAATGAGATTTGCCAGCCCCTTCGCGCGTCTCGCCCAAAATCTCCATCCGCGCCTGGGCCAAAAGCTCCAGACGGTCATCTTCCCCGCCGCGTTTTCCCTCGCCGCGCTCGCCGCCGGCGCCGCGCATGCCGACGGATTTCCCCGCCCCGGGCAAATCACCTTCGAGGAAGCGGTCACCCCGATCGCCCACGAGATGCATTTCTTCCACAACTGGATCCTGCTGCCGATCATCACCGGCATCTGCCTTTTCGTCCTCGCCCTGCTCGCCTATGTGATCTTCAGGTTCCACGAGACCAAAAATCCGGTCGCGGCGCAGACGACGCATAATTCGACGCTGGAAGTCGCCTGGACCGTGCTCCCCGTGATGATCCTCGTCATCATCGCCATCCCCTCCTTCCGCCTGCTGACGCACCAACTCGTCGTGCCGCCAGCCGACATCACCGTCAAGGTCACCGGCCATCAGTGGTACTGGAGTTATGACTATCCAAAGGATCAGGGCGGCGGCTTCAGCTTCGATTCCTATCTGATCCCCGAATTGGATTTAAAGCCCGGCGACATCCGCCAGCTGTCCGTCGACAACGAGGCGGTCGTGCCGGTCGGCAAGGTGGTGCATGTGCTGGTCACCGGCGCCGATGTGATCCACTCCTTCACCGTGCCATCCTTCGGCATTCGCATCGACGCGGTTCCGGGGCGGATGAACGAGACCTGGTTCAAGGCCGAGCGCGAAGGCGTCTATTACGGCCAATGCTCGATCATCTGCGGCAACAATCACGCCTTCATGCCGATCGCCTTCCGGGTCGTGAGCGCCGAACAATACACCGCGTGGCTCGCCACCGCCGCCAAGAAATTTGCGTCGCGCGCGCCCGACTCCGTTCACCTGGCCGATAACAACGCGCCATCAGCCCGCTAGACGAGGCGGCGTAACAAATTTCGAGGAGAACTCCCGATGGATGCGAGAGCGACGGCCCAGCACGAAGAGCATGGGCATCCGACCGGATGGCGGCGCTACGTCTATTCGACCAACCATAAAGACATCGGCACGATGTATCTCATCTTCGGGATCACGGCCGGCGTCTTCGGCGGCCTGCTTTCGGTCCTGATGCGAATGGAGCTGCAGGAGCCCGGCATTCAGGTGTTCAATCATCTCGCCGAGATGTTGGGCGCCTCGCCCGACACCGCGATCGATTCGGCGAAGAATCTCTACAACGTGACCATCACGATGCACGGCATCATCATGATCTTCTTCATGGTGATGCCTTCGCTCATCGGCGGCTTCGGCAACTGGTTCGTTCCGATCATGATCGGCGCGCCGGACATGGCCTTCCCGCGCATGAACAATATCTCGTTCTGGCTGCTGCCGGCCTCCTTCGCGCTCGGCTTCACCTCCATGTTCATGGATGGTTCGCCCGGCATGAAAGGCTTCGGCGGCGGCTGGGTGCTCTACCCGCCCTTCTCCAGCAACGCGGGCTCGCCCGGTCCGGCGATGGACTTCCTCATCCTGTCGCTTCATCTCGCCGGCATCTCGTCGATCCTCGGCGCGATCAATTTCATCACCACGATCTTCAACATGCGCGCGCCGGGCATGACCCTGCACAAGATGCCGCTGTTCGCCTGGTCGGTGCTGGTCACCGCCTTCCTGCTGTTGCTGTCCCTGCCGGTGCTCGCGGGCGCGATCACCATGCTGCTCACCGACCGCAATTTCGGCACGACCTTCTTCGATCCCGCGGGCGGCGGCGACCCGCTGCTGTTCCAGCATCTGTTCTGGTTCTTCGGCCATCCCGAAGTCTACATCCTGATCCTGCCCGGCTTCGGCATCATCAGCCATATCGTCTCGACCTTCTCGCGGAAGCCGATCTTCGGCTATCTCGGCATGGCCTATGCGATGGTGGCGATCGGCATCGTCGGCTTCGTCGTCTGGGCGCACCACATGTACACGGTCGGCATGTCGCTCGACACGCAGCGCTATTTCGTCTTCGCGACGATGGTGATCGCGGTGCCGACCGGCGTGAAGATCTTCTCCTGGATCGCCACCATGTGGGGCGGCTCGATCTCGCTGCGCACGCCGATGCTCTGGGCCGTGGGATTCATCTTCCTTTTCACCATCGGCGGCGTGACCGGCGTCGTGCTCGCCAACGCCGGCATCGACCGCGCTTTCCACGAGACCTATTACGTCGTGGCGCATTTCCACTACGTGCTCTCGCTCGGCGCCGTCTTCGCGCTGTTCGCGGGCTTCTATTACTGGTTCCCGAAGATGTCGGGCTACCTCTACAATGAGAAGCACGCGAACATCCATTTCTGGATGATGTTCATCGGCGTCAATCTCACCTTCTTCCCGCAGCATTTCCTCGGCCTCGCCGGCATGCCGCGCCGCTACATCGATTATCCCGACGCCTATACGCTGTGGAACCGGATTTCGTCCTACGGCTCCTATATCTCCTTCGCCGGCGTCATCCTGTTCCTCTATATCGTCTACGACGCCTTCGCGAAAAAGCGGCTCGCCGGAGACAATCCGTGGGGCGTCGGCGCGACCACCCTCGAATGGACGCTGCCCTCGCCGCCGCCCTTCCACACCTTCGAGACCTTGCCGCAAATCGCGAGCACCGACCACTGACCAAAAAACCGGCGCCGGGCGTCCTTGAAAATCGGGGACGCCCGGCGCCCGCCACGGCCCCTCCGGAGCCGCAGATCTCAAAAACAGAAAATGTCCCATGAGCTTCATCAGCGATAGCAGCGCGGCCAGTCAGGGCGTCACGGTCTCGAGCGCGACGCCCGGCGATTTTATCGCGCTGATGAAGCCGCGCGTGATGTCGCTCGTCATTTTCACGGCCCTGACCGGCATCCTGATCGCGCCGACGCCCGTCAACCCGATCATCGGCTTCGCCTCCCTCCTCGCCATCGCGGTCGGCGCGGGCGCGTCCGGCGCCCTCAACATGTGGTATGATTCCGATATCGACGCGGTGATGCGGCGCACCCGCAACCGGCCGATCCCGGCCGGCAGGGTGACGCGGCAGGAGGCCTTGACCTTCGGCCTTGTCCTCGCCGTCCTCTCGGTTTTCACGCTCGGCTTCGTCGCCAACTGGGCCGCGGCGGCGCTGCTCGCCTTCACGATTTTCTTTTATGTCGCCATCTACACGATGCAGCTCAAGCGCTCGACGCCGCAGAACATCGTGATCGGCGGCGCCGCCGGCGCGTTCCCGCCCATGGTCGGCGCGCTCGCCGCGACCGGCCATCTCAGCCTCGCCAGCGTCTCGCTCTTCGCCATCATCTTCGTGTGGACGCCGCCGCATTTCTGGGCGCTCGCCCTCGTCAAGGCGGATGATTTCGCCCGCGCCGGCATTCCGATGCTGCCGAACGTCAAGGGCGCCGATCGCACGCGGCGCGACATTCTTCTTTATTCCCTCGTTCTCGCCCCGGTTGGCCTGACGCCCTGGCTCATGGGTTTCGCCTCGCCCGTCTATGGCGTTCTGGCGTTCGCGCTCGGCGCGCTGTTTCTCTTCCATGCGGTCCGCGTCTATCTCGTTCGCGATGGCGAGCAGGCCAATCGATTCGCCATGCGGATGTTCGGATTCTCGATCCTCTATCTCTCCCTGCTGTTCGCCGAGATCGTCGGCGAGCGCGCGCTCGCCCTCGCGCTGCCCGCAATGTCCAAGTCGCTGTCCATGCCATGGTGAGCCCTTTGCCGATCGACAAAAAACCGGAAGGCATCCGGCTGACGACGGCGCAGGAGAAGAGCCGGCGCCAGCGCAATGTCGCTATTGGACTTGCGATCGGATTGTTCGTCCTGCTCGTTTACGTCGTGACGATCGTCAAGCTCGGGCCCGCCGTGCTCGATCGTCCCCTTTGAGGCCGGCATGACCGCTTCGCCCGACCAGCCTCGCATCCGCAACGCCCGTCGCGCCGGCGCCATCGCCGCGGTCGCCGCCGGGGCGAGCCTCGCCATGCTGGCGCTGTCCTTCGCCGCCGTCCCGCTCTACCGGCTGTTTTGCGCCTCGACCGGCTTTGGCGGGACGACGCGGGTCGCCGAAGCGGCCCCGACGCATCAGGGCGAGCGCGATCTCGTCGTGCGCTTCGACGCCAATGTCGCGCCGGGCCTCGACTGGAGCTTCGAGCCAGAAACGCCGCAAATCACGCTGCGGACCGGCAAGACCGCCACGGTTTTCTTCAAGGTCGTCAATCGCTCCGGTCGCGCCGTCTCGGCGCAGGCGATGTACAATGTCGGTCCCGACAGCGCCGGCGCCTATTTCGACAAGATCAGCTGCTTCTGCTTCAGCGAGCAGAATCTCGACGCGCATGAGAGCGCGGAACTGCCGGTCGTGTTCTTCCTCGATCCGGCGCTTGAGCAGGACAGCGGCCTCAAGGACGTCGACACGGTGACCCTGTCCTACACGTTTTTTGCCTCAAAACCGTCAGGCCCGCTTGCGGTCGGCGACGGCAAGCCCGGGGCGGGAAAACCGCTCTAGCGCGGAGAATTCGAGCGGGGCGGAGAAAATCGGTCGCGGCGCCCCGGCGGCCAGTTGAGAAACCAAGTTGCGGACGGTTATAATTCTCTTTGGGCTCGATTGAGCCTTCAGACGGAAAGAAGGTCGGATTTGATGTCGGATGTCCACGCGAAACCCCACCACGATTATCACCTCGTCGATCCAAGCCCGTGGCCGGCCCTGGGGGCGATCGCGGCGTTCGGCCTCGCGGTCGGCGGCATCATCTGGATGAAGCATCTCTCCTTCGGCAGCTTCAAGCCGGAGGGCCTCGTCTTCGGCGCCGCCGTCATCGCGCTTCTTTTCGTGGCGGGATCCTGGTGGGTCGACGTCATCAAGGAATCGGCCGAGGGCTACCATACGCGGATCGTGCAGATCGGCCTTCGCTACGGCATGATCCTTTTCATCGCCTCTGAAGTGATGTTCTTCGTCGCCTGGTTCTGGGCCTTTTTCAACACGAGCCTTTTTCCCGGCTCCGCGATTTAATACATGCGCGCCGACTTCACCGGCGGCGTCTGGCCGCCAAAGGGCATCGAGGCGATCGATCCCTGGCATCTGCCGCTGCTTAACACGCTGATCCTGTTGACGTCCGGCACCACGGTGACCTGGGCGCATCACGCCCTGCTGCACGGCGACCGCAAGGGCCTCAAGTGGGGGCTCACCCTGACGATCCTGCTCGGCATCTTTTTCACGACCGTGCAGGCCTATGAATACATCCACGCGCCGTTTGCGTTCAAAGGGTCGATCTACGGCTCGACCTTCTTCATGGCGACGGGCTTCCATGGCTTTCACGTCATCATGGGCACGATCTTCCTCTCCGTCTGCCTGCTGCGCGCCCTGATCGGCCAATTGTCGCTCGACCATCACCTCGGCTTCGAGTTCGCCGCCTGGTACTGGCATTTCGTCGACGTGATCTGGCTGTTCCTGTTCACCTGCATCTATGTGTGGGGGACCTGGGGCGCGGCCTTCGAGCACTGAGGCCGGGACAGATCGCAATTGAGGGCGGCTTCGGCCGCCCTTTTCGTTTGCGTCGTCCGCGCCGGACTCGACCCCGTGCGGACGTCAGCAAACGCCGTCAAGAAACGCCGCGACCGCCGGAGCCGCCCGCAACGCCGCCAGCTCCTCGGCGGTCGGCAATTGCGGACGATCCCGCGCGGCGTTGACGAGGCAAAGAAAGCCGAGCGGCTCGGTCGCGTCCGCGCGGAACTGATGCCAGGTCCAGGGCGCGATGGCGACGAGATCGTGCGGGCTCAAGGCGTGGACCGTGTCGCCGACGAGACATCGGCCGCGGCCGCGCAGCACCATCACGCCATGCATGTGCTCATGCCGTTCGAGCGTGGAGAATCCGCCCGCCTCGATCTCGAAATAGCGCAATTCGCCGTCGAGGCGCGGGTCCGAGAACAGGGTCTGCCGCGAGATCGCCCGGAACGGCGCGCTGTCGGCCTCCTTATAAGGGAGATTGGGAACGCCCTCCCAGCGATGCCCATCGACGGACCTGCGCAAAGGCGTCGGCTCGTCGCCGACGCTGATCGATTTTCCTTTCGGCATTCGGCGCCCTTCCCAAGCCAACCGGCAAAGCCGGACCAAGACTTCCAGATCATAGTGATTTTGGATTGAATTAATCCAAAATCGCGAACGTGATCGATTCCAATGTTTTAGGGCGCGATGCGAGTGGAAATGCGGATTCCGCTTTTCCTCATCGCGCTCTAAGAGCGCATCACAACCCTTTCGAAGGGTCCAGGTTGTATGCTATTCTCTATTATATTGAGGGTTGCGCGGCGATAGCGTGCGCCGATCCGCAGACAAAGCTCCTTGGTTTCGCCTTCAGTTAGCAGGAGGCCGTCAATGGTTGCGCTGGACTGTCCCGCTCGATTGAATATCGAGCCAGAAATCTTGAGATCCACGTTCAACCGGGAGCCTTTCGGCTTCACGCATTCACTTTCGACGCTGGATATATTGAAATTCGACAATTTACAGATTTTGGCGGAAAAATACGCCGGCATCAACCGGGACTATTACGTCGCCTACAGCGCGAAGACGCCGGGCACTGTATTCACCTCGGTGCCCGTCGCCCCCTTCGAGCCGCATGAGGCGATGCGACGCCTGAATTCCGGCTCTTATCGCGTTTTGTTGAAACGCCCGGAAGATTATGACCCGCGGTTTCGCGACCTCCTCGAGGATTTGTTCAAGCAGGTCGCCGAGCGGCTTGTCGGGCTCGTCCGCGAGGACATCGCCCGGATCGAAGGCGGCTTGCTGATCAGTTCGTCGGCGACGACGACGCCGTTCCATTTCGACCCCGAGGTCGGATTCTTCTCTCAAATCGAAGGCGAGAAGATTTATCATCTCTATTCGCCAAGCGTCGTGAGCGAGCCCGAACTCGAGGCCTTCTATCGCAGCGGCCGCGTCTCGATCGCGCAGGTCGATCTTGAGGGCCGCGAACCATCGCGCGAGCATGTCTTCCCCCTTGGACCCGGACTCGGCCTGCACCAGCCGGAAAATGCTCCGCATTGGGTGGAGACGAAGGGGTCGCGGTCGATCTCCTATACGATGGTGTTCGAGACCAGGCAGATGCGGGCGCGCGGGCGGGCGAGGGCCGCGAATTATTATTTGCGGCGGCTGTCGCTGCGTCCGCCCCGTCCCGGCGCCAACCCAACCGCCGACGCCATCAAGTCCGAGGCCATGCGCGCCGTGCTTCCAGTTCGCCGGACATTGGCTGACATCAATCGGAAGGTCCGCCAGGCCCGCGGGTGAGGGCAAGCGTCCGCCGCCCTTCCCTTACAGGTAGCAATGGCGCGCGACGGCGCCGACGAAACGCGCCGTCTCCGCCGCAAGGCTCTCGCGCGGCGCGCTGAGCAGCGCTCCGCCGATCAGCAGCATGACGTCTTCGCCATAGCAGTCGAGCAGCTCGGGCGTTCGCTCGAGGCTCATGCCTCCGGCCGGCGCCGGAACGCTCGGCGCGAGACCGCTGAAGCTGCCAAGAAGGCCCGCGGCGATCGCTTTGCAGGTGGAGAGCGAATAGCCAAACCGTCCGCCATAATTTGGGAAGATCGAGGCGTCGGCGCCAAACAGGCGAAAGAGCTGCGCGAACAGGATCGGCGAGACGCGCGCGCCCGTCATCGTCGGATGCGCGAGAAAAGCGAAGTCGGGATTATTGCGGCGCAAGGCGTGAAAATTCGAGGGGCCTGCGATCATCGGCGCGATCAGCGCGGCGTCCAGTCCCTCTTCGCGTGCGAGATCCAGCTGGCGCTGCATGTCGATGTAAGATCCCGACAGGCTCGGCGCGTAGCGCGTCGGATGATGCGTGCGGTCGCTCGCCCTGCGAACCGCCGCGGCGCAGGCGCGCGTCCGGTCAGCAAAGGGGCTGTAGGATTGATTGGCGAGCCCGTGGTCGTCCTTGATGAAGTCGAGACCGCCCATCGCCAGCTCGAAAGCAAGCTTGCCGAGATCGTCCGGCCCGAGTTCCTGCGGCTTCAGAGCCGAGCAGGTCATCGCCCTTCCCTTTGCGTCAACGCGCGCGCGAAGCCCCGAAACGCCATGCGAGGGACCGCCAAACGCGCTCAGCATCTCGCGCGGAAAGGCGACGCTGGACAGCATGACGTCATCATGCAGGGACGTATTCCCGAACAGCATATTGACGAGTTGACCGGCGTCGGCGCCAACCGTCGCGGCCGCGAGGTCGATGCTGACGTCGAACGCGCCGTCGCCGCGCTCGTCGATCGCCGTCACCTCGCCGACGATCTCCGACAGAATGGAAGCGTCATGGATGGCGGACAGCGGCATCTCGACGCTCTGCTCCACCGCGATCGCCGCGGCGCGCGCCTCAATGTCGCCCGGCCGCGCGCGCACCCTGTAGACGGCTGTCAGTCGAGACGTCACGAAAGTCCTCTCCTCGAAACGCGTCGTTCTTCGTCGCAGCCTATGCGGATTTAACGCATCGAGGCAAAAGTGTTCTTCGCCCGCCCGCAAATCTGTCTTTCGCCCGCCGAAGGGTGTAATGAGCGCTTGCGCGCGCAGCAAGCCGGCTCCAATTTACGTGCGCATGTTTGAGGATTCTCGAGAATGGGCGACGGCGACCACTCACAAACCTCGGCCTTCGTCGCCGGACTGACGGGCCATTGTCCGCGCTGCGGGCGGGGCGCGCTTTTCAAGGGCTTCGTCGCACTCGCGCCCGCGTGCAACGTTTGCGGGCTCGATTACAGCTTCGCCGATTCGGCCGATGGCCCCGCCGTATTCATTTCATTGATCGGCGGCTTCATCGTCCTCGGGGCGGCCCTCTGGACGGAACTCGTCTTCGAGCCGCCAATGTGGGTTCACATGGTCGTATTTCTGCCTTTGACGGTGATCGTCTGCCTCGGCCTGCTGCGGCCCCTGAAAGGACTGCTCGTCGCCCGGCAATATCAAACGCAGGCCGAAGAGGGGCGGCTCAGGCGTTGACGCTGGATGGAGCACAGCGCCGTCCCCCGCGCGACCTGCTCTGGCCAGCCGTCGCGACGCTGGTCGGCTGCGTTTTCCTGATCTTTCTTGGCGTCTGGCAATTGCAGCGGCTCGCCTGGAAAGAGGGTTTGATCGCCGAGATCGCCGCGCGCGCCAAGGCGGCGGCGCAACCGCTGCCGCCGCTGAGCCAGTGGGCGCAGCTGCGGCCGGAGGATTACGAATACCGCCACGTCGAACTCGACGGCGTCTTCGAGAACGACAAGGAGGCGCTGGTTTTCCGTCCCGCCGGCGGCCCCGCGCGCGAGCCTGGCTATCTCGTCCTGACCCCGCTGAAGCTCGAACTCGGGGGCTTATCGTCATCGTCAATCGCGGCTTCGTTCCGCATTGACCTCAAGGATCCGGCGCGCGCGCGGCGAGATCGAGGGTCGAACGCATGTGACCGGGACTGATGCGCCAGCCCGAATCGCGCAATTTCTTCACGCCCGCCGACGATCCTGAGACCGGCCAATATTTCACCCGCGATCCGGCCCTGATCGCCGCGCCATTTCGGGCTCGCGCCGGCCGCGCCCTTCAGCGTCGACGCCGACCTTGGTCCCGCGCCCGCGCAGGTCTGGCCGCGCGGCGGCGCGAGCGAGCTCACGTTTCCCAACAATCACCTCGCCTACGCCCTGACCTGGTTCGGGCTCGCCGTCGGCGCTCGTCGGCGTGTTCGCCGCTTTCGCGCGCCGCGCGCAGCTAGAGTTTTAATTACTTGTTTTATCGCGCTTTCTTGGCTGAGAACCGGCGCCAGCTTCGGGCGAGACGCTCTAATTGCGCCATATTCTGCTGATTTCGATAGAGTGAGCGCCGCCTCTTCCTGCTGCCCGCCTCATCCGAACTATGGTAGAGAGATGAATCGTTTGCCGTCGCGGGACGTGGACCTCATCACTTGAAATATATCTCGACACGCGGCGAGGCCGCGCCGCTTTCGTTTACGCAGACGCTGATCGCGGGCCTCGCGCCCGACGGCGGGCTGTACCTCCCTGAGGCCTATCCGCAGCTCGGCCGCGACGAGATCGCAGGCTTTTCCGGCAAATCCTACGCCGAGGTCGCCGAGGCCGTCATCGCGCCCTATCTCGGCGGCGAGATCGCCCCCGCCGCGCTGCGCGCGCATGATCGAGGCCGCCTATGCAGGGCTTCCGCCATCCCGCCGTCGCGCCGCTCGTCCAGCTCGACGCCAATCTCTTCACGCTGGAGCTGTTTCACGGTCCGACGCTGGCCTTCAAGGACCTCGCCATGCAGCTTCTGGCGCGGCTGGTCGATCATGCGCTGAAGGCGCGCGGCCAGCGCGCGACCATCATCGGCGCGACCTCCGGCGATACAGGCGCGGCCGCGATCGAGGCCTTTTCCGGCCTTTCGCAGGTCGATGTGTTCATCCTCTATCCGCACGGGCGCGTCTCCGACGTCCAGCGCCGCCAGATGACGACGGTCGGCGCCGCCAATGTTCACGCCATCGCCATCGAAGGCTCATTCGACGACGCGCAGGCCGCGATCAAGGCGCTGTTCGCGCAACAGGGCGCTGCGCGAAAAGCTCAATCTTTGCGGCGTCAACTCGATCAACTGGGCGCGCATCCTCGCCCAGACCGTCTATTACTTCACCAGCGCCGCCGCGCTCGGCGCGCCCTACCGGCCGGTCTCCTTCGTCACGCCGACGGGCAATTTCGGCGATATTTTCGCCGGCTTCATCGCCAAGCGCATGGGCCTGCCGATCGAGCGGCTGGTCATCGCCTCGCAACGCCAACGACATCCTGCCGCGCGCGCTGGCGAGCGGGACCTACGCCCTCGGCGAGGTGCGGCCGACGCAATCGCCTTCGATGGACATTCAGGTTTCGTCCAATTTCGAGCGGCTGCTGTTCGAGGCCTATGGCCGCGACGGCGCCGCGGTCCGCGCCAAAATGGCCGGGCTGGCGCAGTCGCGCGCGTTCGATATCGACGCCGCGGCGCTCGCCGCCATCCGCGCCGACTTCGACGCCTTCAGCGTCAGCGAGGCGCAGACCAGCGCCGAGATCGCAAGGCTCTGGCGCGAGGCGCGCTATCTCGCCGATCCGCATACGGCGGTCGGCCTCGGCGCGGCGCGGCGCGCGGCCGAGCTGCGCGGCGCGCGAGACGCCGCTCGTCGTCCTCGGCACCGCGCACGCCGCCAAATTCCCCGACGCGATCGAGGCCGCGACCGGCGTCGCGCCCGGCCTTGCCGCCGCATCTTGCCGGCCTCGATGAAAGGCCCGAGCATTTTTCGCTGCTGCCCAACGATCAGGGCGAGATCGAGCGCTTCATCTGCGACGCCGTCCTCAGCCAGAAGGTCGCGTCATGAGCGCCCGCGTGACCACGCTGCCCTCGGGGCTTCGCGTCGTGACCGACGCCATGCCGCATCTTGAGACCGCCGCGCTCGGCGTCTGGATCGGGGCCGGCTCGCGCCACGAGCGGGCCAGCGAGCATGGGCTCTCGCACCTCCTCGAACATATGGCCTTCAAGGGCACGCGGCGGCGCAGCGCGCGCGCCATCGCCGAGGAGATCGAGGCGGCCGGCGGCGATCTCAACGCCGCGACGAGCACGGAGCACACCGCCTATTACGCCCATGTGCTCGCCGAGGACGCGCCGCTCGCCATCGACATCCTCGCCGACATCGTGACCGACAGCATCTTCGACACCGATGAGCTGGAGCGCGAAAAGGGCGTGATCCTGCAGGAAATCGGCGCGGTCGAGGATACGCCCGACGATCTCGTCTTCGATCTTTTCAACGCCTCGGCCTTTCCCGACCAGCCGATCGGCCGGCCAATTCTCGGCACGCCGGAGCAGATCGCCCGCTTCAGCCGCGATTCGATCGGCGTCTATCTCGAAAGCCATTACAGCAGCGGCGCGACCGTCTTCGGGGCGGCCGGCGCGATCGAGCATGAGCGCATCTGCGACGAGGTGGAGCGGCGCTTTTGCGGGCTTCCCATCGGCCGCGCCAGCAGCGCCGAGCCGGCGGCGCGCTATCTTGGCGGCGAACTGCGGCTGAAGCGCAGGCTCGAACAGGCCCATATCGTCATCGGCTTCGAGGGGCTCTCCTACGCCGACGACGATTTCTACGCGCTGCAGGTGTTCGCCAACGCGGTCGGCGGCGGCATGTCCTCGCGCCTGTTCCAGGAGGTGCGCGAAACGCGCGGCCTCGCCTACGCCATCCACGCCTTCCACTGGGGCTATTCCGACACCGGGCTGTTCGGCTTCTACGCGGCGACCGGCGCGAAGGACGTCGCGGAGCTGGTGCCGGTCGCCCTCGATTGCCTCGGCGAGGCGGCGCAGGGGCTGACCGAAGCGGAGGCGCGGCGCGCCAAGGCGCAGATGAAGGTCTCGCTTCTCGCGGCGCTCGAATCGCCCTCGCCGCGCTGCGAGCAGATCGCGCGGCAGGTCATGGCGTTCGACCGCGTGCTCTCGCGCGAGGAAATCATCGCCATGATCGACGGTCTCGATATCGCGCATATTCGCGCCGCCGGGCGCGCGCGCGCTTGGCTCGGCGCCGACGGTCGCCGCCATCGGGCCGGTCGGCAAGGTTTTCAGTCCAGACCGCATCGCGCAACGTCTGCGCGCGTGTTGAGGGAGGCGGCGGGGGTGGCGCTTTTCCGGATCGGCCCGAACAGCGAAAACGTCAATTTCGTTCGCGGCGAGGGCGTCTATCTGCGGCCGCCCGAAATGCGCGACTTCGAGGCCTGGTCGAGCCTGCGCGAACGCAGCCGCGCGTTTCTCACGCCCTGGGAGCCGACATGGCCGGGCGACGACCTGACCCGCACCGCATTCCGACGGCGCGTGCGCCGCCATCAGCAGGAGATCGAAAGCAGCGAAGCGTTTCCGTTCCTGGTCTTCCGCGACGACGACGCGCTGCTCGGCGGCCTGACCCTCGGCCAGATCAAGCGCGGCGTCGTGCAGGCCGCGACGCTCGGCTACTGGATCGGCGCGCCCTACGCGCAGAACGGCTTCATGACCCGCGCGGTGCGCGCCGCGGTCGGATTTGCGTTCGGCGCGCTCCGGCTGCACCGAATCGAGGCCTCCTGCCTGCCCCATAACAAAGCCTCGCTCAAGCTTCTCGAGCGCGTCGGCTTCAGACGCGAAGGCTACGCCCGCGCTTATCTGCGCATCAACGGCGCCTGGGAGGATCACCTTTTGTACGCCCTTCTCGAAACCGACCGAACGACGCCGCCGGCGCCGCCCGCAAGGCGCTGAGGCGATGGCCGTCTTGCCGGTTTTTCTCGGCCGCCGGCGGTCTCAAAACCGACTTGAATGATCCGTAACTCTCGTGCTCAGCTGCGAATTCGTCTCTTCCTCGAGGCTCGAACCGTCCGGCCCCGGACGATCCATTCCACAGGCAAACCAATCTTGTCGGGCACAGCGCATCAACTTCGCCATTGGATCCCGCGCCATCTGATCCTGCTTGCCGCGCTCGCGGCGAGCTTGAGCCCGGCCAAAGCCATTGAATCGGTGCGGGTCCCGCTCGACGCCCAGGTGATCGACCTCACCAAGGCGGTCGAAAGCTACAATTCGATGGGGGATAGCCTGCTCGTCTCGACGGCGCCGGGCTCGGACGGCATCGTCCGCCGCATCGAGGTGCGCGCCAAGGAAGAGGGAACGCGCCCGAACTGGATCGTCTTCGCGCTCACCAACGATACCGGCGAACAGGTCGAGAGGCTGATCGAGGCGCCGCATTTCCGCCTCGTCGGCTCCGGGGTGATCTGGCCGGACCTCGGCTCGACGCGCATTTCCGCCATCACCGCGAGCCAGGGCTTTCCGCCCGAGCGCGTGGAAAGCGCCGACGCCGACGTGTTCCGGCTGACGCTCGATCCCGGCACGACCGTCACCTATGTCGCCGAATTGCGCACGCCGAAGCTGCCGCAGCTGCATCTGTGGCAGCCCGACGCCTACAAGGACCGCATCACCAGCCTGTCGCTCTACAAGGGCATCGTCATCGGCGTCGTCGGGCCTGCTTGCGCTGTTTCTCACCATCGTCTTCGTCGTCAGGGGCGCGGTGATCTTTCCCGCCGCGGCGGCGCTGGCCTGGACGGTGCTCGCCTATGTCTGCATCGACTTCGGCTTCTGGGACAAGATTTTCGGCACCGAAGGCCAGTCCGACCGCATCTGGCGCGCCGGAACGGAGACGATCCTCGCCGCGACGCTGCTCGTCTTTCTGTTCGCCTATCTGAACCTCAACCGCTGGCATGTGCGCGCCTCGCATGTCGCCGCCATCTGGCTGATTTTCCTCGCCGCTCTGGTCGGCCTTTCGGTCTATGACGCGCCTGTCGCCGCGGGCGTCGCGCGGATTTCGCTCGCCACCATCGGCGCCGTCGGCTTCGTGCTCGTGCTTTATCTCGCCATCCACGGCTACGACCGGGCGGTCATGCTGATTCCGACCTGGTTCCTGCTGCTCGCCTGGATCATCGGCGCGGCCTTCACCGTCACCGGAACGCTGACCAATGATCTCGTCTCGCCGGCGCTCATTGGCGGCCTCGTGCTGATCGTCATGCTGATCGGCTTCACCATCATGCATAACGCCTTCGTCGGCAGCGGCCTCGTCCATGGCGCCGTCTCCGATGTCGAGCGCAAGGCGCTGGCCCTGACCGGCAGCGGCGACATCATCTTCGACTGGGACGTCGTCGCCGACCGGGTCTACGTCAGTCCCGAGGTCGAGGCGCAGCTTGGCCTGCCGCGCGGCGCGCTCGAAGGGCCGGCTTCGAACTGGCTCGACGTGCTGCACCCCTCGGAGCGCGATCGCTACCGCGCCTGTCTCGACGCCGTGCTGGAGCAGAGGCGCGGGCGCATCAACCAGGATTTCAGGCTGCGCGCCGCCGACGGCCAGCATTTCTGGTACCGCCTGAAGGCGCGGCCCGTGGTCGGTCCCGACGGCGAGGTTTTGCGCATCGTCGGCTCGCTCAGCGACATCACCGAGATCAAGACCAGCGAGGAGCGGCTGCTGCACGACGCCGTGCACGACAATCTGACCGGCCTGCCCAATCGCGAGCTGTTCTTCGACCGGCTCGGCGCGGCTCTTGCGATGGCGCAGAGCGACCCGAAGATCCGCCCGACCGTCATCAGCATCGACATCGACCGTTTCAAGCAGATCAACGAGTCGGTCGGACTTTCGGCCGGCGATTCGATCCTGCTCACCCTTGCGCGGCGCCTTGGCCGCATCCTGAAGCCGCAGGATACGCTGGCGCGCCTCTCGGGCGATCAGTTCGCCGCCCTCATCGTGTCGGAACCGGACGCCGAACAGATCACCGCGCTCGCCGAATGTGGTGCGCCGCGTCGCCTCGACGCCGGTGACCTTCAGCGACAAGGAGATCCCGCTCACCGCCTCGATCGGCGTGGCGCTCTACGATCCGCAATTGCACGCCAAGCGCGAGGACATGCTGAAGGATGCCGAAATCGCCATGCGCCATGGCAAGCGCCTCGGCGGCGACCGCATCGAAGTGTTCCGGGCGACGATGCGCAGCCTGCGCTCGGACCGTTTCGGGCTCGCCGCCGACCTCTCAGCCGCGCGCTCGACCGCAACGAGATGAAAGTCTATTTCCAGCCGATCGTGCGGCTCGAGGACCGCACCGTCGCCGGCTTCGAGGCGCTGCTGCGCTGGGATCATCCGCGCCTCGGGCGCCTCAATCCGGCCGAATTCATTCCGGTCGCCGAAGAGACCGGCGTCATCGTCGATCTCGGCATCTTCGCGCTGGAGCGCGCCGCGCGCGAACTCGCGGCCTGGCAGCGGGCCCTCGACGTCGATCCGCCGATCTTCGCCAGCGTCAACGTCTCCTCGCGGCAATTGCTGCGCCACGATCTCGTCCAGGACGTCAAGGCGATATTGTCGCGCGTCGAGGTGAGCCCGGGCTCCCTGAAGCTGGAGCTGACCGAGAGCCTTGTCATGGAGAATCCCGAATATGCGGCGCAAATCCTGACCCGCATCCGCAATCTCGGCGCCGGCCTCTCGCTCGACGATTTCGGCACCGGCTATTCGTCGCTGGCCTATCTGCAGCGCTTCCCCTTCGACACCATCAAGATCGACCGCTCTTTCGTGCGCCACAATGGCGTCGGCGCGCGTCCGGTCATTTTGCGCTCGATCGTCGCGCTCGCGCATGATCTCGGCATGGAGGTCGTCGCCGAGGGCGCGGAGGCCGAATCCGACGCGATCGAGCTCTACCAGCTCGGCTGCGAATATGCGCAAGGCTTCGCCTTCGGGCATCCGATCAGCGCGGCCGACGCGCGCAAGCTCGTCGGCGCCGCGACCATCGCGGCCTGAGCGCCTCGCCTCGAAAGCGGCTCAGCCTATTTCAAATCCGCCCGAGGGCTTCGGAGGCTATCTCGCAGCAGCGGGCGTGGGCTTCGCTGACGCCGTCCTTTCTCCCTCGTCGGCGATGCTCTGGAGCGCCGTGCGTGCTATTTCCAGACAGTCCCTTGTATGGAAAAGAGTCTGCGTCAGATGCGTGATGACTTTTGTTTTTTCGGCAAGCTCGGTTTCGCGCGCGGCGAGGTCGGATTAGGTCTGTCATTGGCCGGTCTCCTCAATGGCGCTCTTGAGGATACCGCCCGACGCCGTGGACGCATTGATCCAACCGGCGTCGAGAATGCGACAACGCCGAACTCAGGCGTGGCCGAGATCCGACGAAAGCCGCTTCAGATCGATGCCGACCTTGTGCAGCGCGCGCTCGTATTTCGAACCCAGCGCGTCGTCGAAGATGAGGGACGAATCGGCGGGGATATTGAGCCAGCCGTTTTCCTGCAATTCGGCCTCGAGCTGGCCGGCCGACCAGCCGGCGTAGCCGAGCGCGAGCAGCGCCCGATCGGGGCCGGCGCCGCGCGCGATTGCGCGCAGGATGTCGATCGTCGCGGTGAGGGACACCCCGCCGTCGATCGCCAGCGTCGAATTGTCGATGAAGAAATCGTTGGAATGCAGGACGAAGCCCCGGCCCGTATCGACCGGCCCCCCCTTCAGGACCTGCACCGATTCCGCCTGCGCCGGCAGGCGGATGGCCTCATCTGGCTTGATCACGTCAAGCTGAACCAGCAACTCGGAGAACACCACCTTGCGCGCCGGGCGGTTGACGATAATTCCCATCGCGCCCTCCTCGGAATGCGCGCAGAGATAGATGACCGAACGGGCGAAACGGTTATCCGGCATGCCGGGCATGGCGACGAGCAATTGCCCGTCCAGAAACCCGCCATGCTCCTGCCGTTCACCCCCGAGAGGCATTTTTGATCCCATGTTATCCGCCTCATTCTGCTGAATTTCGTCGCCCTTGAACCACGACCGCCAACTCGCCTCCATCTTCCCGCGCGCCGCGAACCGGCCCTTGATCGCAATCACTTCAATGTAGGTTGCGGCCCTTGCACATGCAAAATATCGTGACTTGTCATCCGGAGGTTCCTGCTATCAACCGATTGTCATGCAAATGTCTTTCCAGCTTCTGAACGGCGCTGCGCGACTAAGTCGCGCAGGCGCCGCCGTCAGCCTATTTATGCTGGGATTCATGGCTGAATTACGCGCCGACCCCTATGCCAGCGCCAGCGCCTGGAGCGAGGGGACAAAATCGGCCGCGCGGCTGATCGCCGCGCCGGCCCCGGCGAGCGGCGCTTACAGAGCCGGCGTGGAAATCCGCCTCGACCCCGGAGCGCACACTTATTGGCGGACCCCCGGCGAGGCGGGCGCACCGCCGGTTTTCGACTTCGCGGGCTCCGAAAATATCAAAAAGGCGGTGGTCCTCTATCCGGCGCCCTCGCGCATGGACGAAGCCGGCTTCGACCTGTTCGGCTATCGCGGCGACGTCATCTTTCCCGTCGACGTGGAGCTCACGGATGACAGCCGCCCCGCCGTTCTCGCCCTGTCGCTCGACTATGCGGTGTGCGGCGAGATTTGTCTGCCGGTCAAGGCCAAGGCGGCGCTCGCGCTGCCGGCAAGGCCTGGGGCTGGCGCGGCGGCGGTCGAGTCGTCGCCGGAGGCTGCTTCCCTCGAAGCCGCCAGAGCGAAAGCGCCTCTGCGCCTCGACGCTGCGCAGCGCGATGCGAAATTCGCCATCGCGCGGGACGCGGGCGCGGTTCAACCGACCTGGCGGGTCCGCGTCAAGGCGGGGCCGGAGACGGCCGACGCGAATTCGACCGATTCGGATGGCGCAGCGGCGGATCTTTTCGTCGAGTTCCCGGAAGGCTGGTACTTCGAATCGAAAAAGACCGACAATCCGAACGAGTTCCTGATCGTCGAAGTGGAATCGCCTCCTGCGCAAGGCGCCGCGGCGACGGCCAAAGGCGCGGCGGAGGGCGACGCCAAAATCCCCGTGACGGTGACGTTGGCGCAGCCGCGACAAAGCTACGAATTTACGGTAGATCTCGGCATGTTTGCGCAGCGTCCATCGCTCGCGCACGCCGCCGAGCCCGCCTTGGCCGAATGCGCCCGCTGGAGAGAAACAATGACGATCAAGACCGGCGACCGGATTCCCAAGGCCAGTTTCTCCGTCATGACCCCCGAGGGTCCGGCGGTGCGCACGACCGATGAGGTTTTCAAGGGACGCAGGGTCGTGCTGCTCGGCGTTCCGGGCGCCTTTACGCCGACCTGCAGCAACACGCATCTGCCGGGTTTCGCCGAAAGGGCCGACGCGTTCAAGGAGAAGAAGATCGACGAGATCGCCGTCACCAGCGTCAATGACGTTTTCGTCATGGCCGCCTGGGCCAAGGACACCGGGACGGCGGACAGAATCAGCTTTCTCGCCGACGGCAGCGGCGATTTCGCGAGGGCGCTCGGGTTGACGCTCGATCTTTCAGAGCGCGGGCTTGGCGTTCGCTCGCAGCGCTATTCGATGCTCGTCGAGGATGGCGTCGTGAAGAAGCTGAATATCGAGGCGGCGCCCGGCAAAGCGGACGCATCGAGCGCCGAGGTGCTGCTGAACCAGATCTGATGACGAGTGCGCTTCGGCTCGATCGCGCGCCGTCGCCGCCCTACCCCGTCGCTTTTCGCTTGATCAGAAAAGGCGCCATGCCCTGGCGCGCCAGTTCGTCGGCGCGCTCGTTCATTTCATCGCCGGCATGGCCCTTCACCCAGCGCCAGTCGATGTCGTGCCGCTCGGCCGCCGCCTCCAGCCTTTGCCAGAGCTCGACATTCTTGACCGGCTTTTTGTCCGCCGTGCGCCAGCCGTTGCGCTTCCAGCCGGCGATCCAGCCGGTAATGCCGCCCTTCAGATAGTTTGAATCGGTATAGAGATGGACTTTGCAGGTGCGGGTCAGCGCCTCGAGCGCCATGATCGCCGCGGTCAGCTCCATGCGATTGTTGGTCGTCGCCGCCTCGCCGCCGCAAAGCTCCTTCGTGTGATCGCCGAAGGTCAGCACCGCGCCCCAGCCGCCCGGCCCCGGATTGCCGGAGCAGGCGCCGTCGGTGAAGATCGTCACCTCGCGGCTCATTGGCTCGGATCGAAGGCCCAGTTGCTCCGCCTCGCCGATGCGCTGATGAAACCGCAACTTGCCGACGTATTCGAGCGGATCCTTCGGACTGCACCAGCGCGCCGGCCGGCACATTCAGCCAGTCGATCAGGCGGGTCAGGGCGAAGCGCAGGGCGGCGCCGCGGGCCAGCACGGGAATCGCCGCCGCTTCCGCCGGGGTCAACGCGGCGAACGCGCTGATAGCCTTCGAACAGGGCCGTCGCCTTGGCGATGCTGAAGGCGCCGTCCGGCTCGAAACACCAGGCGTTGAGGCAGATGGCGAGATCGTAGGCGAGATCGTCCGTGCAGGCGAAATAGAAATCGATCAGCCCCGACACCTCATCGCCGAGGAAAAGAACATTGTCGGGAAAGAGATCGGCGTGGATGATTCCGCGCGGCAAATCCCGCGGCCAGTCTGGTCTTGAGAAAAGCCAGCTCCGCCGCGATGGCGGCGGCAAGCCCCGACTCGACGTCGTCGGCGCAAAAGCGCAGCGGCGCGAAGAGCTGCGGCCAGGCGGCGAGACTCAGGGCGTTGGCGCGCGAGCCTTTGAAATCGGCGGCGGCCCGATGCAGTCTGCGCGAGCGCCTCGCCGATCCGCGCGCAATCGCCGGCGTCGGGCCGATTGCGGCAAACGCCGTCGAGAAAGGTGACGATCGCCGCCGGGCGCCCGGACAGCTGCGCCGAGCGCTGCGCCCGATCGCGCCCGCACCGGCCGCGGGCAGCTGAGGCCCCGCTCGGCGAGATGATCCAGCAGCGCGAGAAAGAACGGCAGGCTCGCCGCCTCGACGCGCTTTTCATAAAGGGTCAGGATGAAGTCGCCCTTTTCGGTGTGGAGCAGGAAATTGGAGTTTTCGACGCCTTCGGCGATGCCTTTCAGCGCGCGCACGCCGCCAAGGTCATAGGTTTCGAGAAAGGCGGCGAGATCCGCGTCGGAGACTTCGGTATAGACAGCCATGCGGCATCCGCTGGGGGAAGGGAACTCGAGTCCCGGGCATGCCGCCGGGACAGCTGCGCCGGTGGTAGCCACAAGGGCGGCGGCAGGTCAATTTCGCGGCGGCCGCCAGAGCGGGATGCGGGCGGAAGACCGGCTCCCGCCTCCTTTCAGGCGGCGGCGGGCTCCGGATTTTGGGCCGCGCCGCGAGCACGGCCGGCGCATCGGGCTGGATGACGCCGCAGGACATGATGAGCTTGAGGGCATCGTCGGGCGTGATCGCGAGCTCGATGACCTCGCGCGCCGGCAAGAAGAAGTAAAAGCCGGTGGTCGGGTTCGGCGTGCAGGGTAGGAACACCGAAACATAGGCTTCGCCTGCGGCGAGATGCGCGCCGATGACTTGCGCCGGGCGGCGTCGAGATGAAGACGATGGACCAGGCGCCCTTGCCCGGAAATTCGATCAGCCCGACCTTGCGGAACGTCGCGCCCGATTGCGAGAAAGCAGTCTCGAAAATCTGCTTCACGCTCTTGTAGATCGAGCGCACGACCGGCATCCGCGCAAGCATCGCCTCGCCAAGCCGGATCAGGCTGCGGCCGGCGAGATTGGCGGCGAGAAACCCAAGCAGGGTAAGGCCGAGAAAAACCACGACGACGCCGAGGCCGGGCACGCGGAACGGCAGATAGGCGTCGGGCAAAACGTCCTTCGGCACAAGGCCGCGAACCCAGCTGTCGATGGTGTTGACGAACCACCAGACGATATAGGTGGTGACCGCGAGCGGTCCGGCGACGACGACGCCGGTCAGGAACCAGTTGCGGATCCGGGCGCCGACGCTGGGTCCCCGGATGAGCGGCGCGAGGTCGCCCGTTTGCGGTGGAAGTTGCGTCATGGTTCCCCCACGGTGCCCCCCAACGGTTCCCTCAAGGCCTCAGTCGCCTGCGAGCGTGGTTCGCGACCGCCATCCTCGGGCCAAGCCCGCACTTCTCCACTCGCGACAGCGCGGCCGCGATAATGCGGTCGCAAGAAAAGAGCCGCGATTAAGGCATGCCGCCGCGTCACGCGAAATGCACACGCCAAACTGAAGCATCGCCCATTAATTGAGGTTTATAGCACACGGATGGCGGCGCCAGCGAGCCGGAACCAGCCGGACTTGCCGATTGGCGCTCGCAATAGGCCAACCGCCGCCCAAAGCATTCCGTTTAATGCCGTCTTGCAGGCATTCTGCCTAAAATCTGCGTGCCGGCGCGTCTCTTTCACGCCGCCTCGACGACCAACGGCGGCTTATTTGCCGCCCGCCGGAGGCGAAGAATCGGCTGGCGCGCCCGGGGTGGGCGTCACGGGCGGCACGCCCTCGTTCATTTGGCCCGCGGCCGACCCCTTGTTCAACATGCCCGCGCTGTCATACATTTCGATGCAGGTCAAAATCTCGACATAGCTTGGCATGGGGGACAGGCCTTGCGCGAGGCAGGTGGAGCGGTTCTCCGGCTTGAAGCGCGACCAGTTCTGCTGGAGCTGCTTCAGCGCATCGTTCTCATCCTGCATGCAGCCTTTGTAGGCGAGCTTATTGTCGGTGCCGCTGAACGTCTGGGCTTCCCGGCAGGATTGCTCGACGTTCAGCTTCGGCACGCCGGCGCCGACCGCCTGCGCCCCGGAAATGACGGCGAAGAGCAAAAGCCAAGCCGACGAGGCACAAAGGCGCTTCATGCAAATCTCCCAGGACCGGCGGTGATCTTGGCGCGCGCAACCTCGCGCGGTCCGGCAAGGCCGCGGCGGGAGCCGGTCGAACCCGCCCCCTGATTTGGCCTCTGGCGGCGGAATGAGCAAGGCGCCCGCCCGCAACCCGGCGGACCGCCAGGCCTCCAGCCGGTCCGGTCAGCCCTCCCCGCGCGATCCGCCATCAGTTGCGCGTGGCGCGCGTCAATTACAGACGCGAACCCTCTGGATGACCCAGGCATATCCGGTCCAGACCTGCTGCGGCTCGAACCAGCAGCGGGGCGGCGGCGGCGCGTAAACCGGCGCGTAATAACCATAGCCCGGAGGCGGCGGCGGCGGGGCCCCGGCGATGGCGGCCCCGGCGATGGCCCCGACGGCGAGACCGCCCAGCAGGCCGGCGGCGACCGCGCCCCCATCCTGGGCCTGAGCCGGCGCAGAGATCGCAGCCAAAGAGGCCGCGGCCACGCCCAGAGCCGCCGTGATTCTGATCGCCTTACCCAAATTCATCGGCATTGATTCCTCCGCATCTGACGCCGCAACGGCGCGATTTCAGTCAGCCCGATCCTGACCGTTCATCGCGACAATATTAGGGTCGAAAAACAAACATGTCGTTATGCGGCAATTGGCCGTCGGGCTGGCGGCGGCGCGGCGCGGTTGCCAAAGACGCATGGCGCTGATAGAGCATCAGCGGCGCCGATTTCGTCAAAATTCGGGGAGGACTACACGCGAAATCAATCACATAGGAGGCTCGGAGGAGCAAGTTTCCACGATCGGCCCCGGCGGCGCGGGCCTTCCCTCGCATTGCGCTGACGGTTATGATCAATCGACAAGCGATCTTGACAGCGCCAAAAGCGCGAAGCCGGTTTAGCTCAGCTGGTAGAGCAGCTCATTTGTAATGAGAAGGTCGCGGGTTCGATTCCTGCAACCGGCACCAAATTTTCAAATTTTACAATCGCGTGGTCCAGAGTTGGGGTCGGCGCCGACAGCCCGTGGCGCTGGTTGGCGGCGAAGGCGCGCGCCTCGGCGATCTCGCCGCGACCATGCCAAAGCCTCTCATGCCGATTGACGCGGAAGCGGCGTTCCTCGACGAAGTTCTTCGCAACATCGGCCCTCGCGCGGCTCGCTTGACCCTCGCCCGAGCGTCAGATCAGTCGGAAACGTTGCCTGGCCCTTCGGGATGCGCCGGATCGGCGCCAAGACCCATTCGGCCGCGCGTCCCCAATTCGTCGAACGCCTTGCGATCGCAATCATCGAGCGAAAAGCACGGTTGCCGCCACAGCGGAAGCGCATATGGCGGATAAAGCTCATATGGCGGATATAGCGGACGAACATGGGGGTGGCCGCGATGTCTCCATAGGGATCGCGCGTCGACCGCGCCCGTCCCAGCAGCCGTCAATGCGGCGGCGATGCCGGCGCAAAGAACGACATAGCGCATCAGGCGTCTCGGCCCCCCGTCGGGGAGCCCGCGAAATGGCTTCGTCATGGGATGTCGCCCGCTGTTGGATTCCGCCCCTGCAGCATGGCCCCCAGACTTCCGCTCGCCAGTTCCGGGTGAATGACGCAGCCATATTGAACGGCGAAGTCCGGAGCGACCGGGCGTCCCTCGCGCGCGAGCCGCGCGTAGTCTGGTGTGGCGCACTCCCCGGCGGCGACGCCATTGTCGCCGCAGGAGCCGGGGGGACACGCATAATCTCGCCGACTGAAGACCTGTCTGGGCCGCAGCGCGCGGCGCGAGTGAGCCGCGCAATGGCCGACCGGACTCAGCGCCAGACAAACAGCCAGCGCCGATATTTCGACGGCTTTATTCATCGTGCTGCTTCCTGCGGAAGCCGGCGCACCGACCTCAGCGCCGCCAAAAGCCTTCGCGGAGCGCTGAAAAGCGGTCCGGCGGCGGACGGGCCCCGAGCGCTCGCCATCGGAGAGGCTGAAAAGCGCCCGGGGCCTTCAGAGCGCTGGCAAGGGGGCCGCGATGCGAGCGCTCGTCTATAGGCTGCGCCGAATGTTCTTGAGCGCGAACTCTCGACCTCTCAGCCTAGCCATCAATCGGACACGTCGCCCGGGCCTTCGGGATGGCGAGGGCTCCCGCCGAGGCCTTCGCGGCCTATCGTTCCCGAGCGACCGAAGGTGCGATGATCGATCTGGTCCATGCTGAGGCCGCCCGACGAACCCTCATAGAGGCCATAGTATTGACTGGCGTTGGCGGGTCTGTGCACCGGCGGGCTGGCCTGCGCCGCAGCCGCGCCTGCGGACGCCATCAACAGGGCGGCGACGACGCCAACACGCCGCGCCGTAGCGCTCGCGGCGAACCGTTTCCTGAAATTTTGCATATGATTTCTCCGGATGTCAGCAAGCTGCGCGAAAACTTGATGTTGCTTTCAGCTCGTGACTACTAGATAGTATCCGCCGGATCGTTTGCATAGCATTCAGTTATAAAAGGTTTTTCATTTACAGTATTTTATGAATTCGATTTCATGAACGATTTTTTATACTTCTATTCGTATTTGCTCCCCGGCAATTTTGCTTGACCAATCGGCTTGATCAGTTTGTTTGGCCCCGCTTGGGGAAGGCGCCGGCCGCGCCAGCGGGAACAGCTCGAACACCGCTCCTGGATGATTATCGACGACGCGGAGATCAAAGCCGTGCAGCCGGGCGATCGTGGCGGCCATGTTCAGGCCAAGTCCCGTCCCCGGCAGGTGCCGCGTTTGTTCCGAGCGATAGAATCGCTTGAAGATGCTGCTGCGTTCGAAAGGCGCGACTCCAGGACCGCTATCGCAGACGCGAACGGCGGGCTGGCCCGCCGCCATTTTCGCGACGATCTTCACTGAGCCTCCGGCGGGCGTGAATTTGATCGCATTGTCGATAAGATTGCCGACAGCCTCGACGAGAAGGTCGAAGTCGCCGACAATTCGCAATGGCGCTGGCGCATCGAGCGTGAACGCAATCGACTTGGCTTCCGCCAAAGGCTGGAAGAGTTCGAACGCGTTGACGCAAACATCCTTGAGGTCGACCTCGTCGAAACTGCTGGTCCTGCGGCCATATTCGATGTCGGATATCCGCAGGAGCGCGGTGACCGTGGTCAGCGCGCGATCGAGGTCGACGAGCGCAAGGTCGGCGGCGCCCCGCAAATCCTCCGCCGATCCGCTTTCGAGGCCGCGGTCGAGCCTCGCGCGCATCACAGCCAAGGGCGTGCGCAAATCATGGGCGATGTTGTCGCCGACGCTTTTTATCTGGTCGAGAAGCCGCACGATTTCGTCGAGCATCAGGTTGACCCCGCCTGCGACATGATCGAGATCGTCGCGCGAGCCGTGCGTCGGCAGTCGCTCGTTGAGGTCGCCCTGCATGATCCGCATAATCTGCTGATTGATCGTTTTGAGGCGGCGCGCCGCGCGCAGGCTGAACAGCGTTCCGATGATGAGAGCCAACACGATGGCCGGCGCGATGCCGAGCGCCAGCAATTCAAGGACGATCTTTCGGAATGCGTAGACGTCGTAGAGGTTGCGGCCGAGCAACAGGACGCCGCCATCCTGACGTCGTTGCGCGACCACCAGAACCGGTTCAATGGCGCCATTATGCGCCTCGGCCGGCAACGGCACGACATGCGCCGCACCATCGATTGGAAGCTGCGGCGGCAAGGAACTGAGGTTGCCCGAAATCAGTTTGCCGTTCGAACCATAAAGCGCGGCGAAATCGAGTCTCCGTAGATCCATCGTGAGGCGCAGGTCAAGCTCCCGCTCAAGTTGCGGTCGCGGTTGATCGACCACCTTGGCGACTTCACCGACCAAAACGTGATTTTGATGGGCGGTGTCGCGCAGCACCACCTGCCAGTAGATGAGCGCGAGGACCAGGGAGATCGCAGCCGTCACGGCGAACGCGAAGAACAACGCGAGCCGGAACGTCGCGGGCCTCCAGAGATTACGAATTCCCATCCACATCGAGCACAAATCCTGACCGCCGGAGGGTGTGAATCAGCGATGGCTCCCCCGGTCCATCCATCTTGCGCCGCAGTTTGCCAATGTGGACATCCACGAGATTGGTCTGCGGCAAAAAGCGATAATGCCAGACGTCCTCAAGCAGCATCGTCCGGGTGATCGTCTGGCCGGGGCGGCGCATGAGATATTCGAGCAGCTTGACCTCCGTCGGCAAAAGGTCGAGCACGCGCTCGCCGCGGCGCGCGATGCGTGCGATGAGGTCAAGCTCCAGCGGCCCAACCCGCAGCACGGTCTCTGCGCTGTTTGCGCGTCGCAACAGGGCTTCGACGCGCGCCGCGAGCTCGCCCATGGCGAAAGGCTTCGTCAGATAATCGTCCCCGCCCGCCTTGAGGCCGCGAATGCGCTCGTCCACCGTCGCAAGGCCGCTGACAAAGAGAACGGGCGCGCAAATCCCTTCGCCGCGCAGGGTTTCGATCATTGACAGGCTGTCGGCGCCGGCGAGCATGCGGTCGACGATCATGAGCGCCGGATTGGTGGCGCGCGCCGCCTCGAGCCCGGTCTCCTCAGTCGCCGCGACCGTCACCAGATAGCCTAACCTTTCGAGTTCGCTCTCGATTTCCTGCGCCATGGCAGGTTCGTCTTCAACAAGAAGGAGAGGCTTCTGCTCGTCTGCGCTGATTTGCAAATATTTTTCTCCTGCATCGACCTCAATATTTCGCGACGACCGGCTCCGGCGGCGGCGGCGGCGCATCGAACGGATAATAACGGAAGCTGAAGAAGGCCGAGCTGACCTCGGTCTTGGGCGCGCCGCCGACGCCGTCGAAGCCATACCTTTGGCTGAAGGAATATTGCAGGCCAACCTTCGCCGTGCCGAAGGCGCCCTTATAGACGTTGTACCACCCGCCGCCCGTGATCTGGCGGACCAGATGGGTGTTGCCGACGCAGAGGCTCGAGCCTGCGATCGAGCAGCCGGCGTTGGAGTAAAGCGGGTTGCCGAGGCCGTAGGCGGCCACCGCCACGGCTTTGCCGTTAACATAAGTGAGCGTCGAATAGGCGGCCTGCTGATCTTCCTGGCCTGCGTAGGTGTAAAGGTCCAGCCCCGATATCGGATGCCAGATCAAGCCGGCGAGGAAATTGGTCTGCCGGACTGGATCGAGCGTGCCGTCGGGAAGAAACGTGACGTCGCCCATCTGCGCCGAGCCATAGCGTCCGATGCCGCGTCCCGTCGCGGCCGAGAACTGGAATTCCAGCGTTTTCGGTATCAGCGAAACGAGGATCGAACCGCCCCCGTTGCCGGCGCCGATGCTCCTGGTGCTGATCCCGTAAGGCGTGATGCCGCTCGCCGGCAGGACCACTGGTGCGAACGGATTGTTGGCGATCTGGTCGGTGAAGGTGCGGTACATGCCGAACGCCTCGACATGAACGTCATGGCCATCGAACGAATTATCGTAAGCGGCCTTGCCGACGACATCCGGCACCGAATTGTACGAATAGGAGTTCGCCGAGTTGAGCAGAGAGCCGCCCGGCGGGGTGGCGTTGTAAATCGGCGCCGTATAGAAGGTCGATGCGGTCCCCGCGACCGGCGTGCCACCGACGCCGATGGAACCGGGGGCGCAGGTGGAGTTTGTGACAAGGCCAGTCGTGGCGGCGGCGGCGCTGGGGGCGCATGAGAACGTCGAGGCCGCGCCTTCGATCGAGGCGCCGACCCAGAAGGTTTTGCCGAAATCCTTGACGATGCGAAGCTGCGGCTGCCTCGCCCAGATGAAGCCCGGCACGTACTGCGCGTCGATGGTCAGCGGAACGTCTTCCTTGCGCGGAATGATTCCTTGCGTATTCATCGTAGCCAGCGACCAGGTCTGGCCGGCGAGCACATGCGCGCCCCAGTCGTCCTGGTCGAACGTCGCATAGAGGTGCCGGATGCGAGGCGTATACGAATTGCTCTCGTTCGAGTTCGCGGTCTGTGCAGCGCCGAGGAAGTCCATCTCGATATAACCGGCCAGATGCGTCACCGGATTGATATCGCCCTTCGCCAACAAACTGACCCGACTCTGGCGCGCGCTCAGGCGGAACTCGTTATTGTAGCCGGTGCGCACATTATAATAGGGAATAGACCCGAAACCAGGGCTCCCGATGTCGGCCGGGAAGTAGCGATTGCTGAATCGACCTTCGAGCGCGAGGAAGCCGCCCGGCGTGATGCTGACGCCATTGATATAGAGGCTTGGCGATCCCGGCACCGGACGGCCCGTAACGGACGATATGACGGAGGTGAGGCCCTCCTGCGGCGCGCCGCCTAGCGGTCCGACGCCGATCCCGGCGGGATACGAAACAGGCGTCGGCGCGGGCGCAGGGCGCGCTTCGACCGCGCGGATTTGCACTTGCGTCTCCTTTTGCTTGCGCGCCTGCGCATCGACCTTTTCTTCGAGCTTCTTCAGCTGCGCCTTGAGCGCGCGGATTTCGTCGGAGGTGTCGTCGGCGCGCGCCGGCGTCTGGTAGCACGCGAGAGCGCCCAACGTCGCCAGCGCGATGGCCGGCCCTTTTCTGTACCTATGCATAACCGCCCCCTGAAAACAGCAAGCAACGTGCGACAATATTGTCGGCTGCGTAACTAGGAGCGTATTTAACTGCTTGTTGGCTGTCAAATGGTACATGATTAGACGATGATATTTGCCTAGAATAGTTGTATACGAGCAACAACTTGACAGTTTTACTACATCATCACGGCAAGACTCATATAACTGTGGCACCATGCGCCACAACTGTGGCAAAAAACTACAAAACACGCCGTTTGTTTCATAAAACAAGCTTCATAAACAAAATTTTATCGATCTTGTGACGGCTCGGTCTTAACTATACAATGAGCAATACGCCCAAACACGTGGCGCCCCGGACTAACTCTGTGGAATTTGGCGCCAATCCAGGGCGGCGGCGCCGCGATCGGGGCGCGAACAGGCGGCGGCCCGGCGCATTCCTATTGGGACTTAGGTCGTCCCCTGGCAACCGTCGGCCGCGCAGCCTTTACATCCCGGCCGGGACGCGCGAGGCCTCTTGCGTCGCCTTGTCCGCCGGGGCGAAGCCGTTCGAAGTCGGCGATCCGCACCGCGTCGCCCAACTCGATCGTTTCCTTCGGGCTGTCGATCAACCGATCGGCAATGTTCAACCCGGAACGGATCTCGACGCTATCGCCGAGATTGCGGCCGAGACGAACTTTCTTCAGCTCGACCTTGTCCTCGTCGTTCACGACCGCCACGCTCATGCCGTGCGGACCGAAAACCAGCGCGGTCGCAGGGATGCGGAGGGTGTCCGGATCGGACGGAATGTGAAAATGGACCTCTGTGAAAGCGCCGGGCCACAATTGGCCATCCGGATTGGCCGCCTGCAGCTCCACCAAAGCGGTTCGCGAGTTTTCGGCGATTGCGTTCGAGGTCGAAACGAGCTTCGCCGGAAAGGCCTTGTCCGCGCCCGGCAGTTCGAGCGTCGCCTCGAGGCCCGGCTTCATGTCGGAGAGATAGGCCTGCGGAACATTCACATAAACGCGCATTTCGTGAATGTCGGACACTTGAAAAAGAGGCTTGCCCGATTTGCCGCCGGCGTTGACGAGATCGCCGATATCGACCGAACGAGCCGTGACGATGCCGTCGAACGGCGCCTTGATCTGCTCGAACTGCGTCAGTTCCTCCAGCCGGCTCACCGCGGCTTGCTGGGCCTCCACATTGGCGCGGGCGACCTCAAGCGCCGCGGTGCGAGAGGCCAAAGTCAGCCGGTCCGTGTCGCCTTGCTGCTCGCTGGTCCAGCCCTGAGCGACGAGGCGCGAGGTCCGCTGGTCGGTCACCCGGCCGAGATCCTCATTCGCCTGCGCCTGCTGGACCGCCGCCTTCAACTGGACAAGCTGCGCCTTCGCCTGCGCGAGCTGCTGATCGAGATCTGGCGCCGCGATCACCGCGAGCGTCTCCCCCTTCTTCACATGCGCGCCGATATCCTTGTACCAGGCGGTGACATAACCGCTGGCGCGGGCGTAGATGGAACCCGTATAGAAAGCGTTGACATTGCCGGGAAGAACCAGCTGCGCCTCGCTCGGACCGCGTTGGGGCTCGACCAGTCGAACCGTCGGAATCGCCTGCTCGTCGGTCCAGGAGGTCAGCTCCTGCCTGCTCTTCGCGCGATCCGCGATGCCGAATGCCGCAAGCGCTATCGCAGCCGCGCCGATGGCGCAGCCGACCAATAAAACGCGGCGCGGGTTGGCCTTTTGAACGGCCTCGGGCTGCTTCATTAACTCCACCTCAAGCATGCGAAAGCCCGGAAAACGGGTCGGCGACTTCAGCGGACGCGGCCTTGCGCCGATGGACGATGCTGAACAACGTTGGAACCAGAAAAAGGGTCGCGCAGGTCGCGAATAAAAGGCCGCCGATGACGGCGCGTCCGAGCGGCGCGTTCTGACCGGCGCCGAGGGCCATTGGCGCCATGCCGATGATCATGGCGAGCGCCGTCATCAGTACGGGCCGAAACCGCGTCGCGCCCGCCGCGATAGCGGCGCTCAGCGCATCATGTCCTTCTGTCAGCTGTTCGCGCGCAAAGCTGATGACGAGAATGCTGTTGGCCGTCGCGACGCCCATGCACATGATGGCGCCTGTAAGGGCCGGAACGGACAGAGTCGTATGCGTGAGGAAAAGCATCCAGACGATCCCGGCCAATGCTGTCGGAAGCGCCACGACGATGACGAAGGGATCGAGCCAGGATTGAAAATTGACGACGATGACGAGGAAAATCAGGACGATCGCAAAAGCGAGGCCCGCATAGAGCTGCTGGTAGGCGTCCGCCATTGTGATGGTCTGGCCGCGAATGACGGCGGTTGCGCCTTTCGGCAAATCGGCGCGGGACTGGTCGATGATGTTTTGGACGTCCGCCGCGACGCCGCCAAGATCGCGGCCTTGCGTCGTCGCGTAAATGTCGATCGTCGGGCGAATATTGTAATGGGTGACGATGGCGTCCACGGGTTCGGGCGATATCGTCGCGAGGCCGCCAAGCAATTGGGTCGACTGGGGCGCCGACAATGGCGTGTTTTTGAGCGCGCCGAGCGTGTCCATATCATATTGCGGCGTCTGGATGGCGACCGGATAGGACACGCCATTTTGCGGATTCAACCAGTATGTCGGGGCGATCTGAGCGCTGCTCGCCAGCGTATCCTGCAAACTCGTCGCAGCGTCGCGCTCAGTCATTCCGACGACGCCCGCCAGCGAGCGATGAAAATCGACGCGCAACGCGGGCGACTCGAAGGCTTCCTCGATGCGCGGATCGGCGATGCCCGGAACCCGGCGAATCTTTTCGAGCAATGCGTTGGCGAAGTTGCGCGTCGCGCCGAGATCGTCGCCGACAATCTGGACGTCGAGCGGCGCTGGCGCGCCGAAGTTGAGGATCTGACTCACAATGTCAGCCGGAAGGAATGAGAAGGTCGCGCCGGGAAAGGCTCTCGGCAGCTTCTCGCGCAAAGTCTTGACGTAGCTCGCGGCCGGCGTCTTCCCCCTCTTCAGCGAGACCATGATGTCGGCGTCCTCGACGCCGATGGTGCCCGAGTTCCCGTAGGAAATGTTCGTGCCGCTGATCGGCATTCCGATATTGTCGACGATGCCTTCGAGCCGGCTCGGCGGGATGATCGCGCGGACAGCCCCTTCGATCGCGTCGCAGAGCGCGGTCGTTTCCTCGATCCGCGTTCCGGTCTGCGCCCGTACGTGGATCTTGATGGCGTCCGAGTCGAGCGCGGGAAAGAAGTCCCGTCCGAGAAAAGGCGTAAGCGCCAATGAAAGCGCCGTTACGCCAACGAACCCGAATACGACCCAGACGCGGCGCTCAAGCGCCAGATGCAAAAGGCTAAGATAACCTTCACGCACCTGTTCGAACCGGCGCTCGAAGCCGCGCTGAAACCGAACCAGCAGCGACGCCCGCGGCGTTGAAGGATCGGCCCGGCCGGCGCCATGCACATGTTCAGCGCGATGCGGCTTCAAAAGATAATTGGCCATTGTCGGCACAAGCGTGCGCGAAAGGACATAAGACGCGACCATGGCGAAGACGACGGCCTCGGCAAGCGGACGAAAAAGAAAGCCGCCGACGCCGCCAAGGCCGAACATCGGCACGAAGGCGATGCAGATGCACAGCAACGATACGGTGGCCGGCACGACGATCTGCCGGGCGCCGTCCAGAATGGCCGTCTTCACCGGCTTGCCATGCTCCAGATGCCAGTTGATGTTTTCAATCGTGACCGTCGCATCGTCGACCAGAATGCCGACCGCGAGCGCAAGACCGCCAAGCGTCATCACGTTGATCGTCTGCCCGATCGCGGATAGCACGGTCAAAGAGGCTAGGACGGCCAAGGGAATCGAAATGGTGATGATCAGCGTCGAGCGCCAGCTGCCGAGAAAGAGGAGGATCATGAGACCAGTCAGCATCGCCGCCATCACGCCTTCGCGGATGACGTCCGCGACGGCGGATTTCACAAAATTCGACTGATCTCCCACGAGTTTTATTTCCACGCCCGGCGGCAGACTCGCCTCGATCGTCGGCAGCAGCTTTTTCACGCCCGCGATGATGTCAAGGGTCGAAGCGGAGCCCGCTTTCAGGACCGTCATGAGAACGCCCTTGCGGCCATCCATCTGCACCACATTCGTTTGCGGCGGATTGCCGTCGTGCGCAAAGGCGATGTCCCGCATGTAGACGACGCTCCCGTTCACGACCTTGATCGGCAGGGCGTTGAAACTGTCTATGCGCCTTGGCGAATCGTTGAGGTTCACGATGTATTCAAATTTGCCTATCTTCTCCGTGCCGACCGGCGTGATCAGGTTTTGCTGCGCGAGGGCGTTGACGACGTCCTGCGCCGAAACTCCATATGAATGAAGCGCGCGCTGGTCGAGATCGATTTGCAGCTGCCGCACCATGCCGCCATAAGGCGAGGGCAGCGCCGCGCCTGCGATCGTCGCCAGCTGCGGACGAATGAAGTTGGTGGCGATGTCGTTGAGTCTCGTCTGGGACAGCGTGGCGCTGGAGAGAGCGACCTGTATGATCGGCACGCTCGACGCATTGTAGCTGAGGATCTGGGGCGGCGTGATGCCTGCCGGGAGTTGCTTCAGAATCGTTTGCGAAATCGATGTGACCTGCGCCTGCGCCGCATTGATGTTGACGCTCGGCTGAAAGTAGATTTTTACGACGCCGTAACCGTTGAGCGACTGAGACTCGATATGTTCGATATCATTGACCGTCGTGGACAGAGAGCGTTCGAAGGGCGCGGTTATTCGTCCCGCCATATCGTCCGCGGGCAGCCCCGCGTAGGTCCAGATGACGCTGATGACGGGAATGCCGATATTCGGAAAGATATCGGTCGGCGTCGTAACTGCGGCGCGCGCGCCGAAAATGGCGATGAGAATCGCCATGACGACGAATGTGTAAGGGCGCGAAAGCGCCAATCGCACAATGCCCAGCATAAGATTGCGCCCATGGACCTTCGTCCGCTACAAGCCCGGACCCACGCACCGGCCGCGGGGCCGCCGCTTGAGCGAAACAGTCTGCGAAGTCGGATACACCTGATTGCGGGCGAGAGTTATTATAACTTTTTTTATGTAGGCGGGAGCCGGCTACGCGGGCGCGCGGTGAGGGCCGCTCGGACAGTCGCCGATTTCGCCGGGATTTAGCTGGCCTTAGCCGTCGACGGGGAGCGGCTTTCCGACTTTATGGGCGGCAATCCATTTTTGAATTTCGGCGACGTGCCCCGTCTCCTCCTCGACGAATTCCTTTGCCAGAACTTTGATCTCCGGATCGGTCGTCGTATCGAAGATTTTCCGGTAATACTCGAGGCTTGCTTGTTCCGCATCGCGCGCGATCTCCAGCGCCTGCTCGCGGCCAATGAAGGGATCGGCGGCCCAGATCGCGGCTGATTCCGGGCTCTCGAAATCCGGCCAGTCGAATTCACTGGGCTTTAGATCGGGGATATCGCGATATCCCGACCTTGCTTTCGCGTCCGCAAGATGCAGCCTCGAATAGTCCGAAAGACGCCGGAAAAGCTTGCCGACGTCGCTGTTGCCGCAGGCCTGCATCACATCGGCCAGCTCCCCAAAGCGGAGCGCGGCCTCCTCTTCAAGCTTTACGGCGTAGGCGAGAAACTCTTCGACGGATTGCATATCGCAGCCTTTACTCAACAGGATGCCGCGGAGCGGCGTTGGCGTTCCCTACTGTTGGACGGCGCCACAGGACCGCGTTTCATTTTGTGGCGCTTTTCGCGAAGGAGCCCACGCCTCGTTAGGTGTTCAGGCGCCGCCGGGTTCGCCCGTGTAGTGAATGATCACTTCCTCTTCGCGGGCGATGAACTGGCAGGCGAGGCGATAGGGCGGCGCGATATCATTCACTTCCGCATCCCTGATTTGCTCCTCGGTGATCTTACCGATTTCGCGAAGTTTGACCTTTTCTCTTTCGGTCAGCGCTATCGCCATCTTCGGCTTGCCGTCCACATATTCCACCCGGATCAGACAGGAGCCGCATTCGCCCTCCTCGCACTCGAAGGGGATTTGGACGCCATTGGCGCGCGCGACCGTGAGAATTGTATGTGTGTCCCCTGCCGTCGCATAGACGCGCTTGTCTCTGGATAACGGCGATCTGAAAGTAACGACGGGCATGCTCTATTCCCTCACAACATTAGTAGTTTGTATGGTCTCTCAACTTGAGCTTACCGCATTGACTTCGCGCAAATTAGCCGACGCTATGATTGAAAATGAGGCCGTCTCGAAACTGCAGATCTCAAAATTGCAGGTCTTAAACCGCTCACTTCTTACCGGCGAAACAGAGTGAACGGATCCGCCGGCGCCATCAGCGCACGACCGAGTCCGGGAAGCTCTGGGTTTTTCGGTGAAGTCTTGGGTGGCTTGCGATGCGGCAAGCCCACTCCAACCGCCCGCGGCGCGATTCAGATAGCGCGCCGGCGTCTCGCAGGATCCTGGAGCCTATGTTTTCGGACGGCAAGCATCGTCAATCGAATGCAAAGCCGTCTGCATTAGGCTTCGCCACGACTGGCGCGGCGCGCCTTCGGTTTGCGGCTTGGCGAATCTGCTTGTTGGTCGGCGCCTACCCTCATCCAAACTTGAACAGCACGCCAAAGCCGCCGCGCGGATAGCTCCAGGTGATTTCGCCGGTAGGTTCAAGCAGAATGCGGCACGTTCCGCATTCGAGGCAGCCGTCCGCCGTAATCTCGACCTGGCCAAGATCGTTCTGCGCATAGCAGCCGGCCGGACACACCTTCGTCATCGCCAGCAAATTCTTCGAAGGAGTCGTGTGCGGCTCGACGGAGATATGCGGCTTGCCGGCGTCAACGATATAGCGGTTCTGGTAGAGCTTCTCTTCGACCCGTGCGATTTCCGTGGCCATGATCAACCTCCCTTAAGAATTGTCTCTCAGCGCCATGCCCGCGCCAGCCTGAAGGCGTCTCCGAAGAGTCCGAGCAGCGACCTTTGTTTGATGAATGAGCGGATCGAGGCGTTCTCCTTCTCGATCTTCGGCGCGCCGTCGACGCGCAGAAAATTGTCCATCGCTTTCGACACGAGCTCGGGATAGGTGAGAAAGAAATTTTTCGAATTGGTGTGCAAAAGCCCAGGCATATCCTTGTATTTCTTCAGATCCTTCATGACGAAGCTGTCGTCGATCATCTTTTTGTAGAGGGCGAGATTGGCCTTCGTCATCGGATCTCGGCGGGACTTGACCTGAAAGATCGCCTGGCCCGCGAGACGGCCCGACGTCATCGCAAGGTTTGAGCCCTCGCGGTGGATCGCATTGTTCAGCTGCGCCGCATCGCCGACAACGACCCAGCCGTCGCCGAAGAGTTCGGGGATCGCCTTATAGCCGCCTTCCGGAATGAGATGCGCGGCGTATTCCTTCACTTCGGAGCCCGCGATAAGCGGGGCGACCGAAGGATGTTTCTTGAACGCTTCGAGGAGCCCGTAGGGCGTTTCTCCCTTCTCCGCGAAATCGGAGACGAGACAACCAATGCCGAGCGACAGGCTTTCCTTGTTGGTGTAGATGAAGCCCATGCCGGTCATCCCTTTCGAGATGGAGCCGACCGCCTCGATGACGACGCCTTCGTCGCCGCGCAGGTTAAAGCGCGCCTCGATTGTCTCCTGCGGCAGAAAATGCATTTCCTTGACGGCGAGCGCGACATGTTCCGGCTTTGGCGTCGCGCGCAGGCCCGCGCGCGTTCCAAGCAGCCCGGTGACGCCTTCCGCAAGCACGACGACGTCCGCGAAGATGACGTCGCCGTCGCGATCGGTGCGCACGCCAATCACTTTGCCATCGCTGTTCCTGACGAGCTCCGTGACCGTCGTTTCGCAGATGACGACGGCGCCCTGCCCCTGCACCTGCTTCGAGAACCAGCGATCGAACTGCGAGCGGATGATGGTGTAGCGGTTGGGCTTTTCCTCATTGAAGTCGTCCGAGCGATGCTGCATCCCTGTATGCGACCGATCCGACATCATCCAGAAGCGCTGCTCGATCAGATGGCGCTCCAGCGGCGCGTCCTCGCGGAAGTTCGGAATGATTTTCTCGAGCATATCCGCATAAAGAATCGCGCCCTGCACGTTCTTCGAGCCCGGATATTCGCCGCGCTCAAGTTGCAGGACCTTCAAGCCCCGCGCGGCCATCGTATGCGCCGCGGCGTTGCCCGCCATGCCGGCCCCGATCACGATTGCGTCGAATTTTTCCTCGATCATAACAATCTCCTCAAGGCTCAGCCTGCGAGCCGGTCGCGGCTATGCGGCGACAGGCGCTTGCGGAAGGCTTCGGTAAGCGCGGGCAGAAGCCGAACGGCGTCAGTGACGATGCCGACATGGGCGAAGCCAAAGATAGGCGCGTTTTTGTCGGTGTTGATCGCGACGATGCAGTCCGCGCCTTCAACCCCGACGCGATGCTGGATGGCGCCGGAAATGCCCGCCGCGATATAGAGTTTCGGACGGATTGTCTTGCCGGTCTGGCCGATCTGCCGATCGGAGCCGATCCATCCCTTCTGCACCAGCGGGCGCGACCCGCCAAATTCGGCGCCGAGCACGCTTGCGAGATTGCGCACGAGCTGAAAATTCTCGGGGCTCTGCAGGCCGAGGCCGCCCGCGACGACGACGTCGGCGTAGGCGAGATTCGATTTCGAGCTGTCGCGGTCGGGGATGTATTTCAGGATCTTGGTGAGGATGTTGTCCTCGTCGAGATCGGGCTTGAACTTGATGATGCGTCCCTCGCGCCCTTCGACGCGCTCCGGCATCGGCATCACGCGCGGCCGCACCGTCGCCATCTGCGGGCGGTAGTTCAAGGTGTAGATCGTGCAGAGCAGCGAGCCGCCGAAGGTCGGGCGCGTCGCCGCCAGAGATCCGTCGGCGTCGACGGCGAGCTCCGTGCAATCGGCCGTGAGCCCCGTCAGCAGCGTCGTCGCGACGGAGCCGGCGAGATCGCGTCCAAGCGTCGTCGCGCCCATCAGCAGGATCTCGGGCTTGTGGGCGTTGACGAGCTGCGTCATCGCTTTGGAATAGGGCTCGTTGCGGTAATCGGCGAGGATTTCGTCCTCGACGAGATAGGCGACATCGGCGCCATAGGCGAAAGCTTCCCGAGCAGCCTGATTGATCCCCTCCCCGGGCGCGCCGAGCACGACGCAGGCGAGTTCGACGCCAAGACTGTCGGCGAGCTTGCGGCCAGCGCCAAGCAGCTCAAACGAGATCGGGTGCACGACGCCGCGCTCGATCTCGACGAGAACCCAGACATGCTTGTAGCCGCGGAAATGCTCGGGCAACTCCTTCTTCATGGAGGCCCGGCTGGGCGCCGACGCGGGGGCGGCAGGCTTGTCGGTCATGTGGCGCTCCTCAGAATTCGGCGGCGGATTTGATAAGGTCCTGTTCGAGCGCGGGTTGGCGCTTGAACAGGGTATCGATCAGGCTCTCAGCGGCTTGCGAGGCCGTATCGCCCGGCTCGACGAGTATGGCGCGCTCCGATCGCGGCGGCGGCGCAAAGACCTTCTTGACCACGGTCGGCGAACCTTTAAGCCCGCATTTGGCGATGTCCTCGATGCCGGCGTCCTTGGCGCTCCAGGTCACGATCTCCGCGCGCGCCGCCCGCAGCGCATCCTTCATCGCGCCGCGCCGGACGACGTTCGAGCCCTCCATCATGGTGATGAGGCAGGGCAGCCTGGTTTTGAGCACATGCACGCCGCCCTCCGAGCGACGCTCGACGATGATCTGGCGTTTGTCCGGATCGCATTCGACGATCTTGGCGACATAGGTGAGCTGCAGGAGGTCGAGCCGCTTGGCGACGCCCGGACCGACCTGCGCCGTATCGCCATCGATCGTCTGCTTGCCGGCGAAGACAAGGTCGGGCTTGCCGAACAGCTCGCCGATCTTGCGGATCGCTTGCGCCAGCGCGTAGCTCGTCGCCAGCGTATCCGATCCGGCGAAAGAACGGTCGGTCAACAGAACCGCGCGGTCGGCGCCGATGGCGAGCGTCTTGCGCAGCGAATCGGCGGCCATCGGCGGTCCCATGGTGAGGACGGTCACTTCCCCGCCGAAGGAATCGCGAAGGCGCAGGGCTTCTTCGAGCGAGAACAGATCATAAGGGTTGATGATCGTCGGCACGCCCTGGCGCATGATCGTTTGAGTCACCGGATTGATCCGGATTTGTGCGCTGTCCGGCACCTGCTTGATGCAGACGAGGATATGCATGACGACTAACCTCCAGCTCGATCAGAGCGATTCCGATTTCTCAGGCTCGCGCGCCACGGTGAGCGTGCTGAGCGCAACAAAGGGCTTTTGCGGCTCTTCCTTGGGTTTGACGGCGTCCTTCAGCACTTTGAACACGCGCTGCTCGATCGGCGACGACGCCACGAAATCATTGTAGGCGTTTTCGAGAAAGACGCGGCAGGCGAGCCAGATCTCATCGTCAGTGCCGGACCCGGCGCCGCTGTGGAAGAGATATTCGCCCATGCGGCGCAGGATATGCAGCCGCGCGACGCGCAGGACCGCAGGGTCGTAGCTGACGCCCAGCGTCTCGAAGAAATCCTCGGCCGATGAGAGTTTGCGAAGTTGCTCGAGAGCGCTCATAGGACTTCTTCCTCATGTTGCGTGTGTCTATGCGTCTCGCGGAGCGCGTTCGCTCCGACGCGTTGCTGCAAATGGCTAAGGCGCGCCTCAAGAAATCCAATGCGGTCGATGAGTATGGCCATCGCGTCGGCGACGGGATCTGGAATGAGGTGATGCTCCAGATCGATGCGCCCGTCCGGCCCCGACCCTCTGCGGGCTTTGCGGACGAGGCGTCCTGGAATGCCGACGATGGTCGCTTCAGGCGCGACGTCCTCGATGATGACGGAGTTGGCGCCGATCCGCGCGTTGCGGCCGATCGTGATGTTGCCGAGAATTTTCGCGCCGGCCCCGATGAGGACGCCGTTCTCGACGGTCGGATGCCGCTTGCCGGGCGACCAGGAGGAGCCCCCAAGCGTGACGCCGTGATAGAGGGTTACGTCATCGCCAACGACCGCAGTCTCGCCGATCACCACGCCGGCCCCATGATCGATAAAGAACCGCTCGCCGATCGCAGCGCCAGGATGAATGTCGACATTGGTCAGGAAGCGCGCCAGAAACGAGACGCTGCGCGCGAGAAATTTGGAGTTCGAGCTCCACAGACGATGCGCGAGCCGGTGCCAGATGATGGCGTGCACGCCCGGATAGAGCAGCGCGACCTCGAACGTGTTTCGCGCGGCGGGATCGCGTTGATGGACGCATGTGACATCCTGGCGGATCGTTCGCCACAGGCTCCGCGCCCCGGGAGTCGCTGTCGTCGCCATTACCACGCTGCTCATGCCGGCGCTCCCGCCCGGCTGACCGCCGCCATCGAGGACCGCATTCCGCCGCGCACCTCCTCGATGAGCCGCGCGACATCCGCGCGACCGAGGGGGCGATTTTTGAGGCGCGCGCGGCGCTTGGCGAGCACCAGCACCTGCGCCGCCTGCTCCCGATCGATATCCACGCTGAGTTCGGCGCAAAGGCCGGTGATCGCGGAAAGACCCGAATGCTTTCCGATGACGACCTTGTTTCGCCGCCCGAGCGTCGCTGGATCAATCCCCTGATACGTCCGCACATCCTTCATGAGCGCTGCGACATGAATCCCTAATTCATGCGTAAAGATGTCGGCGCCGACGATCGCCTTGGCGCGAGCGATCGGCCTGTCGGCGGCGTCCGCAACGAGGCGCGCCAACGGGCGCAGTCGGAGCGGATCGACGCCGGTGCATCCTGGAGCGGCGTGGCCGAGGGCCATGACGACTTCCTCGAGCGCCGCATTGCCCGCGCGCTCGCCAAGCCCCAGCACCGTCACGCTGGCGTGGGTCGCCCCCGCGCGCAGCGCCGCGAGCGTATTGGCGGTGGCGAGGCCAAGATCGTCGTGGCCGTGGAATTCAAGCGCAATATCGGTTTCCTCCCGAACCCGCCTCACCGCCTCGAATGCGGTGAATGGATCGAGCAGGCCGAGCGTATCGGCGAAGCGCAGCCGCGTCGCGCCCTCCGCCGCCGCGGCGCGGGCGATGCGGCCGATGTCGCGCGGATCCGCGCGGGATGAGTCCTCGCCGCCGAGGGCGACGGTCAGGCCCCGCTCGATGGCGTAGCCGACGACGGAGCGAACGCGCAACGTGAGATCATCGACATCGGCGCCGAGCTTGACCTTCATCTGCAGGCGCGACATCGGCGCGGAGATGTTGACATGCGCGACGCCCGCCGCCAGCGCGGAGTCGACGTCGGCTTTGGTCAGCCGGCACCACGCGACGCTCCGGCAAGGCAGGCCGTCGGCCGCTACGGCGGCGATGGCCTCGATTTCATCGGCGCCCATCGCCGGGGTCCCGACCTCGATCTCATCGACGCCGGCCGCGGCGAGCTCCCGCGCGATCGCGAGCTTCTCGCGCGCGGAGAAGGCGACGCCAGGCGCCTGCTCGCCGTCGCGCAACGTCGTATCATTGATAAAGATGCGGGGAGATTCGGCCGACATCGGACGCCTCACGCGTAGAGCGGCTTGAAGTCGCGCGCTTCCTTGTCGGCGCCGGCCCAGAAGGGCGAAAGTGCGCGCAGCTTTTCGATAATTCCAGGCAGCGCCTCGACCACGCGGTCAACGTCCTCGACGCTGTTGTCGCGCGACAACGAGAAGCGAATTGACCCATGCGCGGCCGTGAAGGGGATGTTCATGGCGCGCAGGACATGGCTCGGCTCAAGCGGATCCAGAGGTGCAGGCCGAGCCCGACGAAGCGGCGATGCCGACGCGATTGAGATGCAGCAGGATGCCCTCGCCCTCGACATATTCGAACGCCACATTGCAGGTATTCGGCAGGCGGTCATTGAGGTCGCCGTTGACGAAGCAGTTGGGCACGCGCTGCAAAATCGCCTTTTCGAGCCGATCGCGCAGATCCTTGACGCGCCCCTGCTCCTCCGCCATGTGCTGAATGGCGAGCTCCGCCGCTTTGCCAAGCCCGACGATGCCTGGAATGTTTTCCGTTCCGGCGCGGCGACCGCGTTCCTGATGGCCGCCGCGAAAGACCGGCTTGAAGCGCGCGCCGCGCTTGACGTAGAGCGCGCCGACGCCTTTCGGCGCGTGCAGCTTGTGGCCGGACAGCGACAGCATGTCGATGGAGCTGTCCTTGAGGGAGACGGGCACCTTGCCGACGGCCTGGACGGCGTCCGTATGGAACAGCGCGCCGACGCCCTTGGCGAGATCGGCGAGGCCTTCGACCGGGAAGATCGTCCCCGTCTCATTATTCGCCCACATGATCGACACGACTGCGACCTTGTCCGAAAGCGCGGACCGATAGGCTTCGAGGTCAAGCCGCCCGAAGGAATCCACCCCGATGTAGTGGACCTTGGCGCGCCCGGTTTTTTCGAGATGCTGGCAGAGGGCGAGAACGGCCGGATGCTCGACCTTGCTCGTCACGATCTCGTCGCGGCCGGCCTGCGCTTCGAGCGCGGACAAAATCGCGGTGTTGTCGCTTTCCGTGCCGCCCGAGGTATAGATGATTTCATGATCATGCGCGGCGCCGAGAAGCTCCTGGAGCTGCTTGCGCGCCGTCTTCAGCGCGCCGCCGACGCTCGCGCCGAACGCGTGGATCGAGGAGGCGTTGCCGAACTGCTCGGTGAAAAACGGCAGCATCGTCTCCACCACGGAGGGGTCGACCCGCGTCGTTGCATTGTTGTCGAGATAGACCGCTTTCATGGTTCTCTCCTCAATGAGAGTGCTTGCCGACGGGAATGACGCGCAGCGGCATGCCGAGCTTGGCCACCAGCCGCTCCTGAATCCCCGACACCGTGATGCTGGCCATCTGGCAGCCGACGCAGGCGCCGGCGAGCTTCACGAGGACATTGCCGTTGTCGAAATCGACCAGTTCGCAGTCTCCGCCATCCTTCTTCAGGAAGGGGCGCAGCTCTTCGATGGTCTCTTCGATCAGCCTGATCTTCTGCAAATTCGTCATTCCGGCGCTGGCCGGCGGCAGCGGCGATATCGGCGCGAGAGGCGAAGTCTGCGCGGTCGCCTCCTTCTTGGCCTGCTGGGCCTTGGCCTTGATCTCCTTTGCGGCGACGGTGCCGAGGCGATAGGCGTCGTGCTCGGCGAGCAGTCCTTCGGCGACGAGTTCCTCATTCGTGCGCGCGAGGATTTCCTCGAGCCGGTCGAAGCATGTGAGGCAGCCGCCGCCGGCTTTGGTGTAGGCCGTCACCTGTTCGATGGTGGTCAGCTTGTTCATTTTGACGGCGCGCTCGATGACGCCTTCATCGATGCCGAAGCATTTGCAGACCAGCGCGCCCTCGTCGTGATCGTCGCTCCAGACCTCGCCGTTGAAATTGGCGATCGCGGCCTGCAAGGCCTCGTATCCCATCACCGAGCAGTGCATTTTTTCGGGCGGCAAACCGCCGAGAAAATCGGCGATGTCCTGATTGGACAGGGTCAAGGCCTCCTGAAGCGTCTTGCCGATGATGAGCTCCGTCAGCGCCGAGGAGGAAGCGATCGCCGAGCCGCAGCCAAACGTCTGGAAGCGCGCATCGAGAATGACCTGCGTCACCGGATCGACCTTCAGCATCAATTTCAGCGCGTCGCCGCACGCGATCGCGCCGACCTCGCCGACCGCGTTGGCCTCGTCGAGAACGCCGGCATTCTTCGGGTTGAAGAAGTAATCTTTGACCTTGTCAGTGTAATCCCACATGACCTGTTCCCTTTAGATTTCAACCGAAAGATTTGCCGCAGGAGCATTTCGATGTGGCGAGCGGGTTGTCGAATGTGAATCCCGCGCCCTCGAGGCCCGAGACGAAATCGACGATCGTTCCCGACAAGTGCTGAAGGCTCGGCTCGTCGACGTAGACCTTGACGCCCTCGCGCTCGACGACGATGTCGTTCGGATTGACGTCGGAGACGAGCCCCATCATGTATTTCAGTCCGGCGCAGCCGCCCTCTTCGACCATGATGCGGAGCCCTTCGACCGGCTGACCCGCGCCCTCGATCGCCGACCGCACCGCGTTCAGCGCTCCGTCCGTCAATTGGATCATGGTGGAATCCTTCGTGTTTTTCAGATGCCTTCCCAAAGCTGATCGCAAGTGGCGTGCCATGAGATAAGCCATTGAAATAACGCGCGTTGCGCCGTCGCCGGCGCAGTGTCTGAATTCGATCAATGTCGGGATTGCGACAATGCGCAAAACTTCGCGGAAAAGCGCGGATCGGCGCATGAAAAGAGGCGCGGTTTAGCCCGTGCGCAACTCGGCGCGGCGGATGCGGGCGAGGACGCTTTCGCCCGTTTCCGCGCCGAAGCAATTGTCGAAATCGCAGCATTCGCGACAGGTCGGCGCCGTGCAGAGCGTGAAGCCTTCCAGCTCGCAAAGCATGCGGTAGAAGAACTTCTTCCACTTCATGTTGGCGACGTTGCGCGCCGCGAGGCCCGGAAAGCGCTCCCGCATAAGGCGGTTGAGGTCGTCGCGGTCGAGCAGTCCGAGATCCTGCCACAGGTGATCGCCCGACATGGAGCGGCGGGTGATCATCGCCGTCAGCCAAATCGCCTCTGGCTCCGAGCTCGCCTGATGCGCTGTGAGCAGCTGGCGCAGCTGGTCTTCCTCGTCGTCGAAGGCCGCCGACTCGGGTTCGGCGAGGAGATCGATGGAGGCGAGCGCGCCCGGCAGCCAGTGTTGCGACAAATCTTCAAGTTCATTGCGCCCGAGGCCGACCGACGTAGCCGAGAGACGACCCGCTTCGATGCGCGTCGAGGAGGCCGATGGAGAGGATGCAGGCGAAGACATGAGCCGTGAACGGCGCCGCCTCCGCGCAGGCCGTCGGCTTGCCGCGCAGAGAACGATAGAGGGCGACGGGATCGAGCGAATGGCGTCCGGCCGGGGCGGGCGTCAGTCTTTGCTCGAAAATCGCGGCCATGGCGCGTCAGGCCGCCATGCTTTCGGCCGTCTCATGGGTCTGGCAATTCTTGGGGCAGACCCGCGAGCACGCGCTGCAGCCGATGCATGAGCCTGGATGTTCCACCGCCATGATCTTGCGGTTCAGGTCGCCATCGAAATCGTCTTCGTCGTCCTGCGTCACCACGCCGAGGATTTGGCCCTCATCGTCGACGCCATAGAGGGTCATCACGCCTTGCGGACAGACCTTGAAGCAGCGTCCGCAGCCGATGCATGTCACGGGGTCGATCGCGGTGAGGTATGACGGCGTCCAGTCCGAGCCGTCGCGGGTCTTATGCGTCATTACGCGTCCTCCAGAGCCTTGAGCCGCTGACGGGCCGCCTCCAACGCCGCATAGGCGTCGTAGGTCTCCTTCGCGACGGCCATTATCGTGGTCCAGTTGATCGGCAGATCTTCCGATAGATCGTGAAGAGCCATCTTCATATTCGTCGCCCTGGGCGAAAGCTTCTTGATTTCGGCCTTCACTTCGTCGATGGAGCTCACGTCTTCCTCCAGGTTTGGCGCACGCTCCGAAGCTTTACGTCCTCCGGAGCGGCGCAAGCGGGTTTCAGTATTTGGCGGCTTCCGGGAATTTCTCGATCATCTCGATTCCCTGTTGCACATATTTTGCGCCTTCCTCGGCCAGCTTTTCGAGCGAAAGGAAGCCGAAGCGATGCACGTCGCGCAGTTGCTTGTTGACGACGATCAGCCGTCCGGCAATGAGCACCTGGCGGCCGAAGCCTTCGTGGCTCATCTTCATCATCGGCGACACCATGCAGCCTGTGGCGCGCTCGATCGCGAGCCCGACAGCGTTGAAGAAGAGCTCGACCCGCCAAAGAATTTCGGGATCGGGATCGCCGATGATCGGAAGTTGCTTGCGCGCTTCCTTGTCGACGATATAGGGCGCGATCAGGTCAAGATCGCTCTTGCCGTCCCAGGATCCATGCATATCCTGCGCGCGCCACTGCTTGATCAGTTCCTTGACGAAGGGCGTGTCGACCGCGGCGCTTTCCACGACGGCTGTTGCGTCAGACATTGCTCAAACCTCTTCTTCGAATTCGAATTTGCGTTCCTGTCCCTTGCCCATGACCTTGCGCAGCCACGGCGGGGGCGAACCTTTGAGAACGTCTTGCAGCTTGTCGAGGAGACCGGAGATTTCCTCGGGCTGATTGACCTTCATCGGATGGATATTCTGGGCGACCACCCGGGCCGCGCCCGAGCCGCCGATCGCGGCGACATAAAGAATCGCGCAATCCTTTATGGCGTCGAGCTTGGGCTGAAGCTTGTCCTCGTTGCCATCCTCCTGAAGATCGCCGGCGAACACGAAAGCCTCGACGAACGAATGGCCCTCGGGCGTCACCTCATAGACCGCGATGTTTTTCGCCCAGCCGAAATGGGCGTCGACCCGCTTCAGATCCTGGGTTGCGAATCCGACTTTCATAACGCCTCCATTCTTGCTGTTTCGTTCGACGTTTCGAGCCTCGCCGCATGGGCTTTGATGCCGGATTCTATCGCCTCGGTAGCGCCAGCTGCCGGGATCCGGTTCATGCGCGCTGGCGATAAAGAGATTGCCGATCTCGAAGATCAGGTTGCGCGACGCGCGATAGCCGATCGACGTCTCGTGCCCGGCTCCGAGCCTATCGAACATCGGCACGCCGGCGCGGAAGAAAGGAATGTGAAGCCGCTCCGCCGCCTGCCGGCCGTGCGAATGGGTGATGAGCAGGTCGCAATCCTTCGCGGCGGCCTCGAGATCTTCAAGGTCGCCGATCAGGACGGTTTCGACCGGCAGCCTTTCGAGAAGCGGCGATTCCGTCGTCGTGACGGCGGCGGCAATGACGGCGCCAAGATCGGTCATCCAGCCGGCCGTGTTCCACAACAGGTCAGGCTCGGCGCCGATCGCAATGCGTTTGCCGCCAAAGAAGAAGTGCCCATCGAGCATGGCGTCGACGAGCTGGCCGCGCTGCTTGCGATATTTCAGCGGAACGTCGCGCCGGCTGGTCCGGGCGAGAAAGCTCATCAAATCGTCGTTCGGGGCAAGCCCCGTCATCCGGTCGAACAGAACGAAAGGCGTTCCGGTCTTCTTCTCCAGCGTTTCGGCGGCGTGGCGCATCTGCTCGCCGATGACGAGCGTGACCGCCGCATTGCCGAGCGTCGCGATCTCGCTCAGGGACGTGCCGCCGAGCGTCGTCGGGGTGAAGTCGTCCGGAATGTGCCCGTCAAGCGAACCCGAAAGATCGGGAAGAAACACAGGATTGAGGCCGAAGTCCTCGATGATGCCGCGCAACTCGTCGATATCGCCCGGCGTCAGATGGCAGCCGACGAGCACGTTGAGGCGGTCTGGATCGCGCGGTGCGCCCGCCGGCCGCTCCGGCGTCAGATCCTGGATGAGCTTGGCGACCGTCTTGGCCCAGCCGTCCTGGAAGGCGTCCTTGAAGTCCGGCGTCGAAACATAGATGATTTCGACGTCGGAGAGTTCCGGATGGCGCGTGCGGATCAGCCGGATGAAGCCTTCGACGTCGTCGCCCTTCGTTTCGGTGACGCCGGTGGAGCAGATGCCGATGATCGCGGGCTTCGCCCGCTTTACGATATTGAGCACCGCCTGCTCGACGTTCTCAAATCCGCCGAGGACCGTCGCAACTTCGCTCATCGCGGTCGTCTGCAGCGGAATGGCCTCGCGAAAGTGCCGCACGAGCAGCACAAGCCCGAACGAGGTGCAGCCCTGCGATCCATGCAGCACGGGCATGCAGTTGCCGACGCCCATCATCGCCATCGCCCCGCCCATCGGCTGACTCATCTTCAGCGGATTGACCGTGCAGGCCTTTTTGGGTTTCTGAACCTTCGCCATGGCTGCGGCCGTCATTCCGCCGCGATCGCGGCAGGGATTACGGGCTCGGCGTTCGGCGAACATCTCCGAGGGCTTCGTCTCCCAGGGCGCGGCGCGGCGCGCCTGCTCCCAAACAGGGTTGTGGAGCGCCTTGTCGATTTCGCGCACGAGTTCGACCATGCCGACATATCCGGCGTAGGCGTGGTGGCGCTCCTGATTGATGTCGAGCCAGGGCATTTTCGCCTTCAGCGAAATGAACTGGGAGCGACCGCCCGAGAGCATGATGTCGGCGCGCGCGTCCTTCAGCATGCGATACATTTCGCGCGGCGTCATGTCGTCGATCATATGGGCGTCCTGGCCCATCAGCTCCTTGATTTTCTCTTTGTCCTCTTTCGTCGACTTCTTGACGCTGGTGCCGACGATCTCGCATCCGGCCTCCTGCAGCGCGGCGACGACGGACCAGGATTTGACGCCGCCGGTGATGAGCAGCACGCGCTTGCCGGCGAGCCGCGCCCGATAAGGCTCAATGCCCTTCCAGGCCAGCGCTTCTTCACGCGCGATGACGGCTTCGGTGCGTTCGAGCAGTTCGTCCGGAGCGCCTCGCTGCACGAGGAGGCGGGCGATTTCACGCAGCGAATCGCTGGTGTCTTCGATGCCGTAGAAAGAGCCTTCGAAGAAGGGAATTTCGTAGCGCTCCTCCATCTTGCGGGCGACGTTGATCATCGCCTTGGAGCACACCATCATCGCCGCGCGCGCCCGGTGCGACCAGGCGACCTCGCGGTATTTTCCGTCGCCCGATATGCAGGACAGGATGCGGATGCCGAGCTCGTCGAGCAGCGGCTTCACCTGCCATAGTTCGCCGGCCAGATTATATTCGCCGATGATGTTGATGTCGTAGGGCGTCGTATACTCCGGCTCCATCGTCCCGATGACATGATTGAGGATCGCCTCGCCGGCGAGCTTGTTGCCGAGATTCTTCGGCCCGACGAAGCCGGGAGAGATGACCGGAATCACAGGCTTGCCGAACTTCTCGCCGGCGGCCTTGCAGACGGCGCCAATATCGTCGCCGATCATCGCGGGCACGCAGGTCTGATAGACGAAGATGGCCGGCGGATCGTATTTGTCGATGATTTCCTTGATCGACTTGAACAGCCGCTTCTCGCCGCCGAAAACGACGTCGGTCTCATTAATATCGGTTGTGAAGCCGGTTCGATAGAGTTGCGAGCCAGAGGATTTGGCGCCGCGGTTGTCCCAGGAATTGCCTTCGCACGCGATCGGGCCGTGCACGAGATGGGCGACGTCCGTGATCGGCTGCAGCGCAATCTTGGCGCCGTCAAACGCGCAACCGCCGGCCGCGGCGCCGGGCGCCAGCTGCTTGGTGCAGCCCTTCTTCCGCTCCTTCTCAGACTTCGCCTGGTTCTTGGCGCAGGCCGGCTCGTTGAAGACCTCTTGCACCGTGTTCGCTAGCGATGTCATGCGGACCTCCATCAAGATTCGGAGCCCAAGCGCTCGTCGGGCTGACCCTTCGGAGCGCGCCAGCCTGCCGGATCAACGCGTTATTCGATGCCGGCGCGCCTTCTGCGCCGGCTCCGGATTCTTGGCGATCGCGTTCAAAGCGCGACGCTGCAAAACCCGTCTCGGCTGGCGGCGCGGCGAGCGCGCGCCGCCGCGCCGATCGTCCTCAGCGAATGATGTCGAAGCTGTAGTCGGACTTCGCGACCACATTGGTGTTGCGGTCGATCTCGTCGAAGATCTTGTCGAGGATCCAGACGAGCACGTTCATTGCGCCCTGATAGCCCCACACCGGATAGCGATGGTAGTGGTGCCGGTCGAAGATCGGGAAGCCGATGCGGATCAGCGGCGTTCCGGTGTCGCGATCGAGATATTTTCCATAGGTGTTGCCGATAAGGAAATCGACCGGCTCGGTGAAGAGCAGAGAGCGCATATGCCAGAGATCCTTGCCGGCATAGGCGTGGCAGTCCTTGCCGAACGGCGAACTGGCCAGCAGCTTCTCGACTTTTTCCGCCCAAGGCTTGCCGCCATTGGTGGACAGCACATGGGTCGGCTCGGCGCCAAGCTCAAGCAGGAACGCGGTGAGCCCGAGGCAGAGATCCGGATCGCCGTAGATCGCGAATTTCTTGCCATGAATATGCGCGTTGGAATCGGCGATTGCGTCGATCAGACGTCCGCGCTCTCTCGTCAGCTCAGCCGAAATCGGCTTGCCTGTGATGCGCGAAATCGCCATCAGGAACTCATCGGTGCCGCGCACGCCCAGCGGGTGATTGAACGCGACGGTCTCGTGGCCCTTGGTTTCGATGTATTTCAGCGTTTTTTCGGTGCAGTATTCCTGCATCGAGATGGTGGCCTTGGCGTGGAGCGCATTTGCCGCCTCTTCGAGGGTCGTGCCGCCGTCGTACATGCGAAACTCGCCATCGGTCGGGGTATCCCAGACGTCGCTGTTATCGCCAAGGATCGTATAGTCGACCTGCATCGAATTGAAGATGCGCTTGATCTCGCGGAGGTTGCCGACCGTGTAGCCGTCGAAGCCGCCGATGAAGTTGATCTTCTCGCCCGGAACGCGCTCCAGCGCCGGCTCGGTCCTCGCCTTGCCATCCCAGAAATGCTCGACGATGCCTTTCATCACATTGTCGTAGCCGGTGATGTGGCTGCCGACGAAAGCCGGCGTGTGAGCGAAAGGAACGTCGAATTCCTGCGGAACGGAGCCCTTTTCTTTCGCCGTCTTGATGAAGGCGTTGAGATCGTCGCCGATGACCTCGGCCATGCAGGTCGTCGACACCGCGATCATCTTCGGCTTGTACATATTATAGGTGTTGGCCAAGCCATCGATCATATTGTTGAGGCCGCCGAACACCGCGGCGTCTTCGGTCATCGACGAGGAGACGCAGGATGTCGGCTCCTTGAAGTGACGCGAGAAATGGCTGCGGTAATAGGCGACGCAGCCTTGCGAGCCATGCACGAACGGCAGCGTCTGCTCAAAGCCGACCGCCGCGAAAACGGCGCCGAGCGGCTGGCACGCCTTCGCCGGATTGACGGTCAGCGCCTCGCGGGCGAAGTTTTTCTCGCGATACTCATCCGTCTTCGTCCATTCGCGAACCCGTTCAAGTTCGGCGTCCGCGACCGGATTTTCGAAGTTCTTCTTCTTGTTCTCGAACATCTCCGTGTATTCCGGCTGCCGGAACAGAGTCATGTGGTCGAGAACATTTTCTGGATTCTGTGGCATGTTTAAACCCTCAATCGCTCCGCAGGCGGGGCCGCGCTCTCACGAAAGAGCGCGGCGTGATGTGTTCAGGCGGCCCAAGGCGTCTTGGTCAGCTTCCAGATCGGCGAGTTGATCGCCATATCCATGTCGCGAGCAAAAATCGCGAAGCCGTCATAGCCGTGGTAGGGGCCCGAATAGTCCCATGAGTGCATCTGCCGGAATGGGACGCCCATCTTCTGGAAAACGTATTTTTCCTTGATGCCGGAGCCGACGAGATCGGGCTGGATTTTCTCGACGAATTTTTCGAACTCATAGCCGGTCACGTCGTCATAGATCAGCGTGCCGTCCTTCACATAATGCGTCGTGCGCTGATAGTCGTCGTTGTGTCCGAACTCGTAACCGGTGCCGACGACCTCCATTCCGAGATCCTCATAGGCGCCGATCACGTGCCGCGGACGCAAGCCGCCGACGAACAGCATCACTTTCTTGCCTTCGAGGCGCGGGCGGTATTTGGCGATCACGCCTTCGGTCAACGCACGGTATTTTGCGATGACGCGTTCGGCGCCGTCCTTGATCTTGTCGTCGAAATGGCTGGCGATCTTGCGCAGCGATTCCTCGATCTTGGTCGGTCCGAAGAAGTTATATTCGACCCACGGAACACCGTACTTTTCTTCCATGTGCCGCGAGATGTAGTTCATCGAACGGTAGCAATGGAGCACGTTCAGCTTGGCCTTGGGGGTCGCTTCGAGCTCGGCGATGGTGCCGTCGCCCGACCATTGGGCGATGACCCGCAGGCCCATTTCCTCGAGCAGGATGCGCGACGACCAGGCGTCGCCGCCGATGTTGTAGTCGCCGATGATGGCGACGTCGTAATCCGTCAGTTCGATGCGCGCAGGCTTGCCTTCCTGCTTGTCGAACACCCAGTCGCGGACGGCGTCATTCGCGATGTGATGGCCAAGCGATTGCGACACGCCGCGGAAGCCTTCGCAGCGGACCGGAACGATGGTCTTGCCGTCGTACTGCTTTGATTTCGCTTTGGAGACGGCTTCGATGTCGTCGCCGATGAGGCCGATCGGGCATTCCGACTGAACGGTGATTCCCTTGTTCAGCGGGAACAGCACCTGGATTTCGTCCATGATCGCGGCAAGCTTCTTGTCGCCGCCGAACACGATGTCCTTTTCCTGGAAGTCGGAGGTGAACTGCATCGTGCCGAAGCTATCGATGCCGGTCGTGCCGATGTAATAGTTGCGGCGCGAGGCCCAGGAATATTGGCCGCAGCCAACGGGGCCATGGGAGATGTGGATCATGTCCTTGATCGGACCCCAGACGACGCCCTTCGATCCGGCATAGGCGCAGCCGCGGATCGTCATCACGCCGGGGATCGACTTGATGTTCGATTTAACGCCGCAGTCCGATTTGCCTTCCTCGAACGTGCCGAGATGCTTGGCGCGTCGCTTTGCGGTCTTCTCCGGATAGACTTCGAGGACCTCTTTGATGAGCTCCTTGTTCCGGGCCTTGATGTCTTCGATGGTTTCAGCTGGCGCCAGGCTCATGGGTACACCTTATGAAATCTTTGGTCGGAGGGACGGGCGTCGATTCCGCTTGGCGGCGATCGACGCCCGGTTGATTTATCAGCCGAGGGCGGCGAGTTCGGCGGCGGACTTGCCGACCATGGACTCGTCGACGGCCTTCATGATGCCGTGCTCCATCAGCAGGTCTTCGAGCTCGTCCATCGTGATCGGGGTCGGGATGATGCCGTTCCCCTTGTTCGCGTGGATGCGGGTGGCCAGCGTGCGATAATGCTCCGCTTGCGCACAGTCCGGCGCGTATTCGATGACCGTCATGCGGCGCAGTTCGGCGTGCTGAACGATGTTGTCGCGCGGCACGAAGTAGATCAGCTTGGTGCCGAGCTTCTTCGCGAGGGACTTCAGCCAGCTCGAATTCCTTGTCGGTCTGGCGCTCGTTGCAGATCAGACCGCCGAGGCGCACGCCGCCGGAGTTGGCGTATTTCAGAATGCCCTTGGAGATGTTGTTGCCCGCGTACATGGCCATCATCTCGCCCGACATGACGATGTAGATTTCCTGCGCCTTGTTCTCGCGGATGGGCATGGCGAAGCCGCCGCAGACCACGTCGCCGAGCACGTCGTAGGAGACGTAATCGACGCCGTCATAAGCGCCGTTCTCTTCAAGGAAGTTGATCGAGGTGATGACGCCGCGGCCGGCGCAGCCGACGCCTGGCTCCGGACCGCCGGATTCGACGCAGCGAATGTCGCGGAAGCCGACCTTCATGACGTCCTCGAGCTCGAGGTCCTCGACGCTTCCAGCTTCAGCGGCGAGGCTCAGGATGGTGTCCTGCGCCTTGGCGTGAAGGATGAGACGGGTTGAATCCGCCTTGGGGTCGCAACCGACGATGAGGATTTTCTGGTCCATGGCGGCGAGCGCCGCGAGGGTATTTTGCGAGGTGGTCGACTTGCCGATGCCGCCCTTGCCGTAAAATGCGATCTGTCGCAGTGAGGACATTGCTTGCTCCTTAGATCCCGTTAGTTCCCATCAACGCCCCGAATTGCGGGCCGAAGACTTAATTCGTGATGACGTCGCGCGGCGCAGGGCGCCAAGGCGCCGGGGCGCCGAGGTGCGCTTTCTGGAGGATGCAGCCTTCGCGGCAACCGCTCACCTTACGCGCAAGGTATTTCGCAAGCGCCGTGCCACGCGGCTTTTAGCTTGCTAGCATTCTGTTTTATTTAGTGAATTCAGATTAGCGAGAGATCCTGCGCCCCTTGTAGCAAAGACGACATTTGTGTCCGTGTTCGTATGAAAGAAAACAACGGCGGAAGGCCTCGAAGCGGGTCCCAGCGGACGCGGCGGCCGCCCCGCCTCGGCGGCGGGAGAGGCCCGGTACATAATTTGCAACTTCCGCGGAGAAAGACGCGAAAAAAGAGGGCGACATGCAGATAGGCGTAGAGACATCGAGAGCGGTCGAGAACAAGCGCATCTTCGTCGTCGACGACGACGAGATCATTCGCGCCGCCCTGCAATTCATGCTGCACGATGAAAACGAGACGCATGAGGTGGCGAGCCTCGACATCGCCTTCGCCAAGGCGGCCGAATGGAAGCCGGATCTCATCCTTCTCGCGGCGTCGATCGTGCGCGCCGCCGGCGTCGGCGTCCTGTCGCAGATACGCGAGGGAATCGCCGGCGTGAAGATCCTGGTGGTGGTCGATTTGGCCAAAGACGAAATCGGGCGGCAATGCCTTTCGGCGGGCGCGCACGCCATCATCGCCAAGCCTCTCACGATCGAAGGCGTTCGCGAAAGGGTCGATGTGCTTTTGGGCCGTCGCGCGGGATTTGCGATTCCGCTCACCGTCCTCAAGACGCCCTGAAGGCTTGATCTGGAAGGCTCGATCTTGGGAAATTGGCCGGAACGCTCCGAGCCAAGGCCGCGGCGGCGCGATCGACAGACTTGAACCGGTCACGCCAGATCCCGGGTCAGGATCAACCGGCGAACCACCCGATCCGACGCGTCCTCGACTTTCAAAATATTTTCGCGCGATGTGGATGCCGGATCGCGTCAAAACAATGCGGCGAAACAAGTCAAAGATCACGCCTCGGCGGGAGACGCCAGTTCCGTCGCGCCGAAAGCGTCCGCTGTCAGCTTTGCGACAAAGACATCAAGAGGCGTGTCGATCCGGACGATGTTCTGCTCGCGCAGAAACCGCGCTTCGTTGCGCGTCGGCGTTTCCGGCAGAACGGCGAAGTGGCGGTCGGACGAGCGCTTCATGATCTGGCGGGCGAAATTGCGCTCGAGCTGGGTCGAGAAACGGCAGCCGAGAAACAGAAAGCTCTTGCCGCGCCTGATCGAACGGACCGCCTCGGGGATCGGAGTTTGAATGTCGATCTCGGTCAGGATCTCGACATAGTCCGAGTCGGAGATGATGAAATTGCTGGCCGGCGCGACCGAGCCGATCGGCTGATACAAAAGGGTCGTCCAGCTCAATGTCTCGTCCGGCGCGTCGGCCGGCGCCTTCGCGCCCGAGCTGTCCATGACCCGCGCGCCGCCTTCGATCTGCGAGCCGTCGGGCCGGAAATAATGCACCCACGCGCCGAAATGCTCGGCCTGGCTGACGCCCTGGACCATGCCCCAGGCGCCGCGTCCGGCGAGCGCCTTTTGCGGCAGATCATCGTACCAGGCGTTGACGAGCAGCGGCAATCGCGGCCGGGCCGCAAGCCAGCGATGCAGAGCGGTCGGCGGCGTCGCATCCGTGAAAGTCTTGGTCATCACGGCGGTGATCGTCTTGCGGTGCTTGAAATTTTCAATGAATTGCGCCGCCGCGGTCAGATTGTTGCGAATCTTGTGCGGAACGGTGGCGGCGGCCGTCAGCTTGCCGACCAGCGCCTCAGGCGAATAGGGCAGAGCGCACTCCGCGCCGGCCAATGTCAGCACGCCGGGGCCAAGATAGGGAACGACATCGCCGCGATCGAAGGCCGCGTGAATTTCATCGAGCATTTTGTTCAATCTCCATCACAGCCGCGCGGATCGACGACGGTTTCACTGCTGGGCGGTCGCCTTCAGCGCCGCGACTTCATCGGGCGCGAGACGGAACAGGCCGCGGCCGCCCGAAAGGCTCTGGAATGAAGACCCGGCCGTGTTGCTCAGTTTCGCAAACCATTGCTGCGCATCAAGGCCCTCGGGACGCTCCTGGATTTCGGTCACCGTGCCGTCCGGCGCGAAGCGCACGTGGATGAGTTGTTTACCGTCGGAAGCCATGGCCGTTACCTTTCCGTTCGATCGGTCGGAGCAAAAATCCTTCAAGGGGATCATGCGGGCGACGCGAGTGAGATCTATTATGCGCTAGACGAAACTCAACACTTCGACGGTGACATTCTCGGCGCCGAACCGGACCTGGCAGGCGAGCCGCGACTTCGACCCAACGCCAACGATCGAATCGAGACGCTCATTTTCGAGCGGCGTCATCTTCGATACGCTCTTGCGGCCCTCCACCACGAATACATGGCAGGCGCCGCACTTCGCCTCGCCGCCGCATTTGCTGGTGATCTTTTCGCCCGCGGCGAGAAGCGCATCAAGAAGCGTGCCGCCTTCAACGGCGTCGATCGTCTTTCCCGAAGGGGTGATCGTCAGAACTGGCATGTCATACTCCTGTTGGTTTTATTGGGGCTCAATCAGTAAATGGCGGTTCCCGCGCCGACGTTGATCGAGGCGTCCTTGGTGGTGCCGACGATGAAAGCGACCTGCTCCTCCGTCAGATGGGCGTGGAACGGCAGCGCCAGGGCGCGGTCCGCCACCTTCTCGGTGACGAAGAAATCGCCGCGCCGATAGCCCATTTCGAAATACCGGCGTTGCAAGTGCAGCGGCTGCGAATAGGCGGCCAACTCGACGCGCTCCGTGCGCAAGTCGTCGATGATCGAGTTGCGGCTCGACCGGGAAAAGCGCGTTCCGAGATGCACGACATAGAGGAACCAGTGCACCTCGTCGACGTCAGGCGCGATATAGGGATCCTTGATGCCTTCGAACGAACGCAGATAATCGTAATACCAGGCCTCGACGCGCTTTCGCCGCGCGAGCAGCACGTCGATCCGGCGCAATTGCGCGAGTCCCAGCGCGGCGGAAAGATCGCTGAGACCCGCCTGCAGCGGCGCGACGGCGCCGATCACCACGGAGCTGCGCTCATCGATGCGGCGCGATCGCAGCCGGCGGATCGCATAGGCGCGGTCGTCGTCGTCGGTCGCGATCATGCCGCCTTCGCCGCAAACGAGCGCGCCGGGTTGCGAGAAATCGAAGATCGGCGCAATCGCCGAACGAGCCGACGCGCGATCCTTTGTAGACCGAACCGATCGCCTCGGTTGAATCCTCGATCAGGACGACGCCCGCGCCCTTCGCGAGCTCCCGCAAATTGTCCCAGGGCGCCGGGTGGCCATTGGCGTTTGAAGCAATGATCGCGCGCGTGCGCTCGGTGAGGCAGGCGGCGGCTTTGTCCGGAGCGATCGTCCCGGCCCAATAGTCGATGTCCGCGAAGACCGGACGCGCGCCGGTCAAGGCGATGGCGTGGGCGGTCTCGCGAAACGAATGAGCCGATGCGACGACCTCGTCGCCCTCGCCTATTCCGTAGGCCTGCAAGGTCAGCAGGAGCGCGATCTCGCCGCTCGCAACGGCGATCGCGTGCTTGCGGCCAAGATATTGCGCGAAGGCCGCCTCGAACTCCTCGACGACGGGCCCCGCCGACAGCCGCGGAGACAAAAGAACCTCGCGGACCGCCTCGAGTTCGATTTCCGAGATATCCGGATCGCTAAGGGGCAGAAAGGTCGTTTTCACGCACTAAGCTCCCGTCGATGACAGGACAAACCCGGTGGCGACGAGAGGATCGGATGTGATCCTGACGCAATGATCGCGGGCGTCGAGCAGGTAGAGATTGCACCGCGCGAATGTGCGGAACGGCGTCTCGTCCGCGACGTCATGCGCGTCGCAGCGGCTCAGCGACAAGCCTGGAAAGCGCCGCCGCAATTCGGCGATCGTGGCCGCGTCCGCTTCGGCGGACTCCAGCAACTCGGCGATCGCAACAAGGCTTTGTTCGCTGACGCTCATCTCACCCACTCACTCGCTGGTTGACTCTTCGCGCAAAAGTTTTGCCTCCACGGTGATTGGGAGCGTGGTGTCCGCGCTCATTTCCGGCAAAGCCAGTTGCCAACCATTGGCCAGCGTGATGCGGCCGCCCCACATCTCCGGGCGCTCGCAATCGACGATCGGCTCCTCGAGATCCTTCTTGGGCACATAGGCCGAGAGAATTCCCTCGTGGCTTCTTCTGATCATGATTTTCACGGTGCGCCTTTGGGTTTGGGGGTAAGGGCTACAGCTGGACAGACGGTGGCCGAGTCGAGACCGGCGCGATCTCCTCGGCGAAACAGCCGATGACTTTGCGTTCGCCGAACTCGACGAGATAGATCGGCGTTTCGGTCTCGACATGAGAGCCAATCTGGACGATCTCGCCAGGATCGCCCGCTTTCACCAGCAAGGCGTCGACGGGTTGCTCGGGAAACGAACCGTCATTGAAGAGATCGGCGGCCGCGCGCACGCGCTGCCCCCATTCGAACTTCGCCGGGCCTTGATCGCTCATGCCGTTTTCTCGCTTTTCACTTCGGTGATCGCGTCGATCGGATCAAGTTCCTTGCGCTTCATCCCGACGCGGTAGCCGGTGGAGACGAACTCGACCCCATAGATGTAGAACTGCTGCAGGAAGGTGCCGATGCTGACGACATAGCCCTCGTCGCCCTTCTTGCAGAGGATCTCGCCGATCTCCTTGCCCATGAAGGTGCCGTCGTTGCGTATGGTCCTTTTCGCCCGAACCTTGTCGCCATAATTATACAGCGGCTGATCGTTGAGTTCGACGACGGCGCTGTCCCGGCTTATGTTGGTCATCGGCCTTCCTCCGCGGCTGGACGTTCGCTCGCGTCGGCTGACGCAAGAGCTGGCGAGGTTAAGATCGTAGCGCTCGACGAGATGCGATCGCGCGCGGCTTCGCATACGATCGGGTCTTCGTCGTTCAAGAGCTGGCGCACGACTTCGACGTCGGCCCGCAGCACGATCTCGTAGCGAACGCGCCAGTCGGCATCGCCGGCGAAGGCGCCGAGATTGACGGGATCGAGACGCCGCGCGACCTCAAGCCGGACGCCCGCCTCGGGGTCGCTCGCCATCCTTGCGAGATGGCCAAGACCGATGCGCACGGCGACGACGCGTCTGACCTCGACGTCGGCGTCGCCGACCATGAGGACGAGCAGATCGGCGGGAATCCGGCGCGCCACGGTCTGGCGGACGAGATAGTCGACATCGTGAATCATTGGAATGAGGTCCGCGCCCTCAAGCCGCTGCGCGACGCGGATGCGGACCTCGCGATGCGGATCGGTGCGCAGGCGCAGCAGATAACGCGTCGGCAACCGCCGGGCGGCGCTCCATCGGACGGCTTCCTCGGGATCCTCCAGGAGCGGCGGCAGGTGGAAGACGTCTGCGGCCTTGGCGGCGCAGGCGCGCACTTCAAAATAGGGATGGGTCAGATAATATTGCGCGAGAGCGGGATTCCAGTCGAAGAAGCGATCGATGCGCCGCGCGTAGCGATCATGGACGCAGGCTTTGAGCGGCTGGCAGCGTTGCCAGGCCAGAAGATCGCGATGCGCGCAGGAGGCGCAGTCCACGACCTCGCCGCGCCAGTCCAGCGCCTCGTCGATGTCAGTCATCGTCCTCGACTCCAAACCTTGCGGCGACGGTCGTAAGGAGGCCCGCATTGATCTTGTCGGAGGGATCCAGCGCCAGCAGTTTCGTCACCGCCGCGCGTCCCTCATCCAGCGCGCCGATCCGCATTTGCAGATAGGCGTAGCCTTTCAGCGCAAACATGAAGAAGCGCGGCAGGATCGCCGCGTAGGAGCCGAAATCCGCATCATCCGTCTTGACGTCGCGCCATTCGCCGGCGACGCCCAGTTCGCGCGCCGCTTTGGAAAGACACATGCGCGCGACCTCAAGCGCCTCCAACAGGCGGCCCTTGTAAAAATAGAAGCGATAGAGGCCGATCAGCGCCGCCGGATGGTCCGGCGCCATCCGCAGGGCCGCCAGCAGATGGGTCTCGGCGACATCGTCCTGATGGTAAGCCTCGCCCGCCTCGCGCAGATGCCTCTCCGCGCCAGCCGGCAGCCCGGCCCCGAGGATCGACGCGGCGATGGCGTCGATCTCCAGTCCGTCGGTCGGCGGCGCGCCAAAGTCATCTATCGCGAACATGCGCTTCCTATTTCGCAGACGAGAACGCGGGCTCCGCAAAAGCCGTCGACTCGCTGCTGCTGCAGCCGCACGACGCCTTTTTCGGGTCGATGAAGACGAAGCCGGTCTTCGCCGGCGTATCGACGAAATCGATCGTGATTCCGTCGAGGAGAATGCGGCTTTCGGCGGGCAGGAACAGCTTCACGCCATCCTGCGTAACCACCGCCTCGCCGGCGCCGGGCGCCGGCTCCACGCTGAATTCCGCTGAAAGGCCCGAGCATCCGCCGGGGCTGACCAGCAAGCGAAGGCCGCTGCCCGGGCCGCCGTCGAACATGACGAGACGGCGGATGAACTTCTGCGCCGCTGGCGTCAACTCGATATTCATGCCGCGCCCCCGGCCGGCTGATAGCGCGGAAGCGAATTATCGATCACGCAGGTGTTGTCGACCGGGCAGACGGCGACGCATTGCGGCACATCGAAATAGCCGATGCACTCGGTGCACTTCTTCGGGTTGATGACGAAGGTGCCGCCTTTTTCGGAAATCGCGACGTTGGGACACTCGGCTTCGCACGCCGAACATGAGGTGCATTGCGATGCGACGATCTTGTAGGTCATATCTTTCTCCTTTCTGTATTTGAGGCCGCGGGTTCGATCAAACTTCGATGAAGGCGCCTTGACGGATGTCGGCGTCGCCGCGGACGACATGCTGGATATCGCCGCGGTTCACCCTTCCGAGATAATCCTTGAAGTAAGCGATCGCGGACTGCTCGATGAATTCGAAGGCGTATTGATCGACCGGCTCGATGCCCGCGGCAATCAGCTGGTCTTTCGGACAACCGCCAATCTTGGCGACGAACACGGCGGCGCAATCATTGATGGCGCGAATGACCGTCTCAAGGCTGTCTTCGTCGCCATAGCCGCCCTGGCAATAGAGATCGACGCGCCTGTGTCCGACGAACTTCGCCCCCTTGGTGCTGAGCTCGTAGATCTGGAACTCCTTGGCGTGGCCAAAGTGCTCATTGACGCGCCCGCTGCCCTTCGTCGCGACGGCGATAAGGATAGAGACGTCGCTCGCTTCGCCCGCGAGGGTTTGGAGTTCGGCGTTCTTCGCCTCGACCTTCGCCATGCGCTCTTCCTCGACCTTGTTCTGATAGGCCTGGCGCGCGTCGATGTCGTATTTGACCTCCATCTCCATGATCTTGTCGGTGGTGAATTCGGCGCTGCGATCCTCGCCGAGAAGTCCGACGGCGTCGGCCCGGCACTGGCGGCAATGCCGCATCATGTTCATCTCGCCTTCGCAGCTGTCCTGCAGCGCCTTCAGCTCCTGAGCGGACGGGCCGCGCTGGCCGTTGAGGCCGAACACGGTGCCATGTTCGGGGGCGGAGATCAGCGGCATGATGTTGTGCAGGAAAGCGCCGCGCGATTTCACCGCCTTGTTGACCTCGACGAGATGCTGATCGTTGACGCCCGGAATCATCACCGAATTGACCTTGCAGAGGATGCCCCGCTCGGTCAGCATTTCGAGACCCTGAAGCTGGCGGTCCGTCAGGATCTTCGCCGCCTCGACGCCGGTCACGCGCTTGTTCTTCCAGAAAATCCACGGATAGATTTCGGCGCCGACTTGCGGGTCGGTCATGTTGATCGTGATCGTCACGTGATCGACGTTGAAGCTCGCGATCGTATCGACATGGTCGGGCAGCGCCAGGCCATTGGTGGAGAGGCACAGCTTGATGTCGGGCGCCGTCTTGGAGATGAGTTCGAAGGTCTTGAAGGTCTTCGCCGGATTGGCCAGCGGATCGCCGGGACCCGGCGATTCCCAGCACGGTCATCTGCGGGATCGTCGACGCGACGGCCAGAACTTTCTTGGCCGCCTGTTCGGGCGTCAGCTTTTCGCTGACGACGCCGGGGCGCGACTCATTGGCGCAATCATATTTGCGATTGCAATAGTTGCATTGAATGTTGCAGGCGGGCGCGACCGCGACATGCATGCGGGCGTAATGGTGATGCGCCTCCTCGCTGTAGCAAGGGTGGTTCTTCACCTTCTCCCACACTTCGGGAGCCATATCGGCCGGGCCGGCGGACGTGCCGCAGCTCGCCTTGCCGCTTCCGCCGGATGTGCCGCAGCCTTTGTGATCGGCGATCTTTTGCAACAGGTCGCCAAGCTGATCGGCGTTGGCGGCTTCGAATTCGTTAGGTTGAAAGGCCTCTTCCATATCGATTCCTCGCGGTAGGCTCTGCGGCAGAGATCTCAAGATCGCGGGCTGGCGCCCGCGAAGCTGTCGCCGGTGAGCAACGCTTTGCGAAGAGGTTTGCGCAACAAGCATGCCAACGCTCTATGATTCCGCAACATGATTGATTATAAAGAATATTTTCGATCAAGCGGCAAGATGTCGCGATGCAGACACTTGTCTGGAAACGGCTAAGCCGCGTGTCGCTAAATCGACATTCAATCCCGGCGCAATCCGGGCCCGCAATTCCCGCGCAGCGCGCCGACGCGCGCGTTTCCAATGCGCCGCGGCGCGCCATCCGAGCGCGCCCCAAGAGGCCGGAGCGATCGTCAATCTTTTGGTCAATTCGCCGGATCGATGTCCTGCATCAATCGCTTCGGCCGGGCGCGGCGCGAAGGTTCGCTCAAGGCGGCGTTGATCGCTCGCATGACGGCCCGCGCCGTGGCCCGTCCGGCCTTGTCCATCCCGGTCCATGTCGCCTGGCGGATGCGCGGCTCCAATTCGGCCAGGATGTCGCCCTCCACGACTTCCGTCCCATCCCGCACCACGCCGACAAGAATTCCGTCGATCGCAGCGCTTACCGCCGCGCCGCTGACATGGCCGACGACGAGACGCCGGAATGCGCGCGATCCGAGATCGACCGCCGTTTGCCACAAGCCGCGCCTGTCCGCGTAGACGAAGCGTTCGAGCGTTCGCCGGCCCTCTTCCGCGTCCCCGGCGATGACGAATGCGGGCTTGCCGGAATGAACAGGCAAGGCGACATCGCAGTCGACGCCCGCAGCGAAACCGGGTCCAAGTCCGATCGTCAGCCCCGCCAGATTTTTGAGGTGAGGCTTTTGCGCCGCCTCTTGCAATCTGGCGTCGACGATTAGATCCAGGCTGCGAAGAACCAGGAGGTCCAGAAGCCCCAGCGGCGTCACGGCAACCGCATTGACGCACGCCAGCGCAGAGAGTACCTCAAGGCCGGTCTCAGCGCGCTCCGCGACGACCTCGTCGATCGCGGCGCGGTCTCCGAACAGAGCGTCGTGAAAGGATCGTCCGCGCCTGAAAACAGGCGGACTGGGATCATGGGAGAGGACGACGCCCCAGCCATTCCGGTTCAGAAAAACCGCGATGGCCGACGCGATCTCGTTGGTGCCGAGGATAACCGCAAAGGGTTTCGGCGACGGATCGCGCGCTTGAAGTTGCGAGTCGTCGCTCATGCCCAAGGCCTCCGCCAAAGGCATAGCAAACGACGGGCCATTGCTCTTTTGCGCGCCAAGCCGGCGCATCAGGCGCGCGAAAGCGGAGCGGCGTTAGCTATGTCTGCGCTAGACCAAGCGCTCGCGGCAATTAACCGCGGCCATGAATCAGTGCAAATCAGTAAGTCGTTGATAAATATCTGTCAGGAAAACGACAAACAGATCTGGCGATGTCGCTTTCGGGTCAAATTCCCGGTCGCGCCTGCGCTTGAAATGTAGCCTTCGTTACATCGCGGCACGCAACTTGCTGCGAATGTCCATTACCATTCACGATTCTGATTGAAGGGAAGTGCGATGGTCCAACAGCCAAAACCCAAGATGGCGGCGCCAGAGGCGCGCGGAACCGATCCTGGCGAGACGGCGCTTGTTGGCGTTTATGAGATTTCGAAACTGCTCGCCTCGGTCAACCGGCTCGAGGTCAATCTCGCCGGCGTTCTGACGCTTGTTGTCGAGCTTTCTCGACATGCGCCACGGTCTCATCGCCCTGCTCGACAAAAGCGGCACGCCTGAAATCGTCGTCGGCTCCGGCTGGTCCGAGAACACCGCCAAGATCTATTTCGAGCGTTTGCCCGAGCGCGCGATCGGACAGATCGTCACGACCAAAATGCCTCTCGTCATCGAAAACGTTCGCACCTCGCGCCTGTTCGCCGGTTCGGATATTTCCGGATGGGGCCCGAAGGACGGGCAGCCGTATTCATTGATCGGCGTTCCGATCAAGGATGGCGACGAGGTGGTCGGCACCTTGACGGTCGATCGCGTCAATTCGGGCCACTCGCACGTCCGCTTCGATCACGATGTCCGCTTTTTGACGATGGTCGCCAATCTCGTCGGACAGACGCTGCGGCTGCACAAGCTGGTCGCGCATGACCGCGAAAGGCTGATGCAGGAGAACGCGCGCCTTGAGAAGAACAGTCGTCTGCGCCAGCCGGAGACTGAAATTCAGCGGCATCGAGGGAATCGTCGGCGACAGCCCCGCGGTGCGCTCTGTCGTCAAGAAAATCAAGATCGTCGCGAAGAGCCGGTCGACCGTGCTGCTGCGCGGCGAATCGGGCACCGGCAAGGAATTATTCGCCGCGGCGATCCATAATCTGTCGTCCCGGCACGCCAAGCCTTTCATCAAATTGAATTGCGCGGCGTTGCCGGAGAGCGTGCTCGAATCCGAATTGTTCGGTCATGAACGGGGCGCCTTCACGGGAGCCCAGGCGCTGCGCAAGGGCCGCTTCGAACTCGCAGACGGCGGCACGCTTTTTCTTGACGAGATCGGCGACATTTCCGCGTCCTTCCAGGCGAAACTCCTGCGCGTCCTCCAGGAAGGCGAGTTCGAAAGGGTCGGCGGCATGCGGCCGATCAAGGTCGACGTGCGACTCGTCTGCGCCACCAACAAGAATCTCGAACACGCCGTGGAGCGCGGCGAGTTTCGCGCCGATCTCTACTATCGCATCAGCGTCGTCCCGATTTTTCTGCCGCCGCTGCGCGAGCGCGAAGGCGACCTGATCCCGCTCGCCAATGAATTCCTGCGGCGATTCAACGCCGAGCAACGGTCCGACCTGGCGCTCGCCTCCTCCGCGATCGCGGTGCTGTCGCACTGCAAATTCCCCGGCAATATTCGCGAGCTTGAGAACTGCGTGCGCCGCACGGCGACCCTCGCGCCGGGTCACGAGATAGAAGCCGTAGATTTCGCCTGCCAGAACGATGGATGCCTGTCCGCCGTCTTGTGGAAAGGCAGCGACACCCCGAACCCCACGCACGGCATCATTTATCCGCTTCCGATCGTCGACGCCGCCGGCGCGCGCGCGCCCGCGGCGGACGAGGCGCCGGCCCGCTTCCCGCAGGCCCCGGTCGCGCCGACCTCCGAAGCCCTCGGTCCGAGCGGCGCCGATCTGCGCTCCGACAGGGACAAGATCGTCGACGCCATGGAGCGGGCGGGATGGGTCAAGGCCAAGGCGGCGCGCATCCTCGGCTTGACCCCGCGGCAGATCGGCTATGCGCTGCGAAAGCACAACATCCGGGTCAAGAAATTCTGAGAGCATCGGACCCGAAAGTGGGAATCGGTCTTCGGGAAAATTCGCGCTGTCGCAGAAATAATCAGAGCGCGCTGCCGAGATCCCGCGCCAAACGGAAAAAGGGCATGATTTGAGTTTTCAAATCACGCCCTTTGATAATGCTCCCAGTCGTTCACTTTAAGCGAATCAGACCGGCCTGTTTTCGTAGCGGTTCTTCACCGGTCCCATGCGTTCGACGCCTTGCGCGAAGGTTATCGGATCGAACTTGCCCTCGAATTTCAGCGCGGCGTTCGCGACCGCATCGGTCTTGCCGCCGACGCTCGACTTTTTAAGCGTGGTCTTGTCGAGGTTGAGCAATTCGAGCAGTTCGTTGTAGACGGTCGATTCATCGAGCGGCAGCACGTAAAATGGCGCGCCGCCGACCTCGACCCGATATTTGCTCAGAAGGTCGATGTTGTTGCAGAAAGCGAAATATTTGCCCTCGGGGCTCAGTTTGCCCTGGAGAACCGCCGCCAGAGCCTCCAGATGTTCGAACGACTGGAGATAGGCGGCGAGAAACGGGATGGTCGGCTCGCCGGCGTCGGCGACGGCGATGACCTGTTCCGTGGTCAGCTCCGGCGGTCTCTTCTCATCGGCGAATTGCGGCGCGAATTTCAACGCGATTTCGCCGCGAAAGCCAAAGCGGCCGGGCTTCTCCGTCGGTCCTTTCAGAACCGCGTTGAGGAGCCGCCCTTCGGCATCGAGCGATGCGAATGCCGTGTCAGTGATGCTTGTCATGTTCATTTCCCAAATCGTTGCGAAGCCAATCGGCCAGTTTCTCGAAAGCGCCTTTCAATTTATCCCGGAGGATCAGGTCCGATGCGACCTCATCCAACGCGGCATTCATGCAGCCGAGCCAAGCGTCGCGTTCGGCCGGGCCGATAGGCAAATGGCCATGCCGCTGTCTCAGCCGCGGATGACCGCGCCGCGCCGAATACTCGGCTGGGCCGCCAAGCCATTCGCGGAGATAAAGTTTCAGAATGGCCTTCGTCGGTCCGAGATCGTTCGCGTGCATGGCGCGGATCGTTCGCGCTTGCGGACGCAAATCCATATTCCGGTAGAAGGCCTCGACAAGCCGATCGACGCCGTCTTCGCCTCCGATGAGGTCGAAATCCGGACTGCGTTGTGTCGAGACCTTGAGTTCCATGGGGCCTATTACCAAAACCTGCGCCAGCACGGCGAACGGAGTTTGAGGATGTTGCGCACCCCGCGCCTCGCGGCCATGCGTTGTCCGACCTGTTTCACAAATCCAAAGACGCAAGCCTTCCGTTCCGCCATTCGGACAACCCAGAATATCGTCTCAAGAGAAGGTGCAGCATGTTTTGGATAAGAGATCATGCGTCAAAACAAAGAGATGACGTGCATGATCGATTTGCGTTTCGTCATGCTCCGGGCGCGCGGCTCGTTCATTGACTCTGATCAACCCTTCGGACTCGAACGATGAGGTCGGCGCCGACGATCTCCATGCCGGCCGGCGGCTCTGGAAGGTTAAGAACGCCGACGGCGTCAGCCGGTATGTCGAGGAGTTCGTGCTCGTTCTCGACGAGAAAATGATAATGGGGGCCGGTCTTGGTATCGTACCAGGCGCGCGATCCCTGCACCGCGATCTCACGCAGCAATCCGGCGGTGGTGAATTGGTTCAGCGCATTGTAGATCGTGGCCAGCGAGATCGGCGGGCGCGCCTGCTGCGTCTCCGCGTGCAGCTTTTCCGCGGTGACATGGCGGTCTCCGTCCCCGAACAAGAGGGCGCAGAGCTCCATGCGCTGACGCGTCGGCCGCAAGCCGACGCCGACGCAATTTGGCGCGCAACGCCGACTGAAACGCGCGCCCTTTTTGATCAATCGCGAGCGCGGGCCGAAAATTCGGCTGGCGCGTGACTGGCGGATACATAGCGGCAACCTCGAAACAGGCGCTGGCGGGCTCCCTCGCCAGCGCGATTTTGTCGGATTTCCGTCAATCGAGACGTCGACCAACGGCCTTTATCCCTAGACAGCACGCATCGTGCCAGTCATGCGCCAACCGCAGGATCCTGCCGCGCGCGCCTTGATGCGCGGCTCGTCGGGCGCGCCCAGCGCGCGCAAGTCGCTCTTCTCACAGCGGGGCTTTGTCCGAAAAGCTACAAATCGCAACGTTGCGCGATCCTGAGGGCAAAAGACGCCGGCGCTCTGGATAAGATTACGCGGCGAGACCAAAGAGACCGCTATTGCGGCTGGCCCTGTTCGAGTTGGCGAACGAGCTGGCGAAGCTGCGTGTCGGCCGGATAAAGCGCGGCGAGTTCGCGGGCGTGCAACAGGGCCGCCGCGCCATCGCCGGTCTCCCGCGCGATCGAGACCAGCGCGAGGAGGACGTCGCGATCCGTCGGATGGCGCCGATGCGTCTCTTCCAGCAGCTCCATGGCCGCGTGATGCACGCCCGTCGTGTTCAGCGCGATGGCGTAGACATAGGCGTAGCGCGCATTGTCGGGGGCAAGTTCGCTCGCCTTGCGCAGCTCGGCCAGCGCCCCGGCGTAATTTTTCTGGCGCACCAGCGCAAGGCCGAGCGAATGATGCGCATCGGCGTTGTCCGGCTCCAGCGCGACCGCCTTGCGCAGCAGATCAGCGCCGGCGTCGTCCGCGCCCCGCGCCCGGTCGAGATCGGCGAGATTGACGAGGGCCGGCACGAAAGCGGGGTCGAGGCGCAGCGCCGTCTGGTATTCCGCTTCGGCCTCGGCGCCCTGCCCGCCGCCGCATGTCGACGAGGCCGAGATTGAGATGCGCCTCGGGCCGGTCGGCGTCGGTCATCTCGGCGTCGACCAGCTCGAGATAGGCCGCGGCCATCGCGGTTTGCTGATCGGCGGTCATCGCGCGCTGATCCGCGCCGGCGAGCGCGCGCGCGGCCTCGACGCGGACGGCGCGGACGGGATCGCTGAGCAGCGGCGCGAAGGCCTGGACCATGGCGGGCGGCGGCGCGGCGGGCAGCGCGCGCGGCGCGGCGGCGCGCACCAGCGGGTCCGGATCCTTCAGCGCCGCGCTCGATGGCGGCCTGCGACCGCGGCGTGGCGTAAGGCCCAAGCAGCGCCAGCGCGCTCGCCCTTGCGATGGCGGGTTGCCCAGCGTCGGCGATCAACTGATCGAGGCGCTGCTCGGCGTCGGCGGCGCCGGTCCGGCCAGCGCTGAGCGCAAGCCCGTAGTGGCCCTGCGTCTGGCGGCCGCCCGGAAACCATTCGGCGACCATGCGCGCCGCCCACTCCGGCCCCTTGTCGGCGTGGCATGCGGCGCAGGCGTTGGGCGTTCCGATCGCGAGCGTCAGATCCGGGCGCGGCACGCGCAGGCTGTGATCGCGCCGGTCGTGGACGATCATATAGGTCTTGGCGGGCATATGGCAGTTGACGCATTGCGCGCCCGCGCCGCCCGGCTCGTGATGGGTGTGGGCGGCGACGTCGAACTTGGCTGGCAGATGGCATTGCGCGCAAAGCGCATTGCCTTCGGCCCGCAAGGCGAGGCTATGCGGCTCATGGCAGTCCGAGCAGGTGACGCCGGCATGATGCATGCGGCTCTGCAGGAAAGAGCCATATTCGAACACCTCGCCGTCGATCTGCCCGTCGGCATGATAGAGGCCGGGCTCCAGCAGCGCCGGCAGATTGGCGTCGAGGAAGGGCGTTCCGACCGGCGCATCCTTGGCGATGATCTTGCGGCGCGCATGGCAAGCGCGCGCAGACATCGAGTTCGTGGCCATCCGCCGGCGCCGTCCGCTGCGGCGATGCCGGTGTCGGGGTTCATGCGCCAGACGTCCTTCGCCGGCGCCTCGAGCCAGGTCGTCAGGCCCTGATGGGGATCGTCCGCCGCGCTCCCCGCCGCTTTAGCCTTGCGCCCAATCGACATGGCGCGAGCCCGGACCATGGCAGGCCTCGCAGGAGACGTTCACGTCGCTCCAGCTGGTCGCATAGGCGTTGCTGGCGAGATCGTAGTTCTTTTTCAGATCCGTCGAGTGGCAGGCCGCGCATTGATAGTTCCAGGTCTGGTCGCGTCCGGTCCAATGCAGCGGACTGCCCGGCGCGAGCGTCTCGTTCGGATAAAGATGCATCCAGCGCTGGCCGCCCTGATCCTTCGGGCCGGCTGTCCCAGGCGATGCCAAGCGCCTGATAGCGTCCGCCGGGAAAGGCGATCAGATATTGCTGCAGCGGATAGACCCCGAAAGTATAGGCGATCTCATAATCGTGCAGCGCGCCGTCGGGCCCTTCGGTGCGCACGATGAAAGCGTCGCCGTTGCGGCTGAAAGTGGTCGTGACGCCGTGATGGTCGAGGCTCGCGCCGTTGAAATCGCCAAGCACGGTCGCGGGCGTCGCCTTCTGCATCGCCTGCGCATGATGCGAGCCGGCCCAGCTTTGCGTCTGATCCGCATGGCAGCCGGCGCAGGCGGCGGCGCCCACGAAGGTCGCCTCGGCGGGTTTGGCCTGATCCTGCGCGAAGACGGGCGCGGCGAGCAGCGCCGAGCACAAAAGCGCCCAAATGAAACGCGTGAACCAGCAAGATTTCATCCGCGTCCTTGTACGGGAAATTGTCTCGCGCACAAGTCGTCCTCAGCCCAGCGTCGCCTTCACTGCGCCTCCCGCACGGGCGGCAAGGGAAAGGCCTTCGGATCGGCGAGGGCGTCGATCATCGCTTCGCCCGGCGAATAGCTGCGCAGGATTAGATAGAAGGGACCCTTTGGAGCCGGCAGCCAGTTTTCGAGCGGCGCGCCGGCCGGCTCATCGGCTTGAATGGAGATCGTCACCGACCCATCCGCATTGCGCTTCAGCGCATTATCGCTGCCAAGCGCATAGCGGTTGATCGGGTTCGGCACGGTGTAATTATTCTGCCCATCGTACATGGTCAGCGACCAGAAGCCGGGCTCGACGAACGGCGGGGTTTGCTGCAGCGTCAGCTCGTAGCGCTTGGCGCCGTCGAGGAGCTTTCCCTCCGCATCGGCCAGCCCGTAAATATAGATCGCCTCCTTTGGTATGTTGGCCGTCAGCCCTACCCGCGCGGTGATGGCGCGGACCTTATAGTCCGTGCCGAAGTCGCCGACGCTCGGCGGCGGCAGCACCCAGCCATTGACGAATTGGCCCACCGGCAAAATCGCCAGCAGCGGCGCGATCGCGCCCGCCGCCTCGCGCATGGCGTCGAGGACGACGGGGTTGATTTTCGCGCGGTCCCATTTCGCCCCGAGTTCGAGGCCAAGCGGCGCAAATTGCGGCAGCAGCGCCGCCGCCTGATCCGCCGGCGGCGGATTTTCGTTCATGGCGAGCGACAGAAGATCCCAGAACTGCAGCGGATCGCGGTAGTTGAGGACGCTGGCCGATTGCGTGTCGTCGGTGACGTCCGGAACGGGATAGTCATAGGCCGCGGCGGCGGGCGCGGGCTTGCCGAGCCAGGCCGACAGCGGCTTCGTGGCGATGGCGCCCAGCACCGCCTGCGCCCCGGCGAGATCGGCCTGTGAACGCACATGCACGCGCGGCTGGATCATCACCCAACGCGTCGGCGCCTCCAGGCGTTGAACGCCGGCCGGCAATTCCCCGCTCCAGCCGGGAGCCGTCAGCGCATAGACGCCGCCCTTGTAGCCCGCCGCCGTCCCGGCCGGATAGGCGAAGGCGTTGGTCCACATGTCGACGACTTCGACCATGTAATAGAGGCCCTTCGAATCCGGCAGCGAAAGGATCACCGGCTCGGGGCCAAGATCGAGGAAACCGAAACCATAGAGCGTATTGACGTTGGGCGTCACATAGCGCGCCTGCCGGGCCAGCTCCGGCGTCGTGATGTCGCTCATGCGCCAAACATCGTTCGGCGGCGCCTTCGGCGTCGCGCCGAAAGCGACATTCTGCCGGAGATTGTACATGACCACGAGCGGATAGCCCCAGGTCGCCGCCTGCAGGGCGAGCGAATAGGTCCACTCGTGCAACGCCTTCGCCCGGTCTGGCGGCAGCAAGGAGCGGATTTCCGCGGTTGGCGCGTCCGGTTTCGCCGCGCTTTCGGCCGCCGCGGCATAGCCAAGCAGCGCGCCGGTCACGGCGAGATTAGCGCAGGCGAGCGCCAGCATATGCGCGATTTTCGGCATCCGTCTCATCGGCGTTTCCATTCCTCGGTCAGCGCCTGCGGCATGAGGCGGCGAACGCCGGAAGCCTACGGCAAAGGACCGACGCCCCGCTATGACAATGGTCAAACTTTGTCGCTTATCACTCGGCAGCGGGAGATGAGGGCTTTTTCTCAGCCGAACAGGCGGTCGACAGCGCCTTTGAGGTTGTCCGCCATCAAGGTCGGCGGCGCCGGCAGCCGCGTCTCCTGCCCCGCCCGATATTTGCCCGTGCGCACGAGGACGCCCTGAAGCCCGGCCGCCATCGCGCCGCCGACATCGGCTTCGGCGTCGTCGCCGATCATGGCGACATCGGCGGGAGAGCATCCGAGGCCTTCGACGGCCAGCTTGAAAAAGGCCGCCGACGGTTTGCCGAGCACGGCCGCGGTCTTGCCGGACGCATATTCGAGAGCCGTGACGAAGGGACCTGCGTCAAGGCTCAGCCTGCCGTCGCGGTCGAGAAAATTGCGGTTTTTCGCCAGCGCGAAAAACGCCGCGCCATCGACCAGAATCCGAAAGGCGCGGTTCAGAAGATCATAGGTGAAAAAGACGCCCGCATCGCCGACCACGACGGCGTCGAAGCCGCCGGGCGCCGCGGCGTCGCGCGCGCGCTCCGGCAACCCCGCGAAATCCTCGCGCAGATTCGGATGCACGATGAGGAGCGGGGCGAGATTTCGGCTGGCGAGCAGATCCCGCGCGGCGATCGACGGCGTGAAGACATCCTCGCTCCGCGGCGTCAACGCCGAGCCGCGCCAGATCCTCGACGATCTGGCGGCGCGGACGACGGGTCGTGTTGGTGATGAATTTGTGCGGAACGCCAAGGTCGCGAATGCGCCGGATCGCGGCGAGCGAACCCGGCAAGACGTCCTCGCCGACGCAAATGACGCCCTCGATGTCGAGCAGAACGGCCTTGGCGCCGTTTTCGCCGGGATTTCTGGCTGGCTTTCATCGTTTGCGGCACGGAATCACGCGAGAGCTTTATGGCGATGATTAATGTGGCGATGACTATAAGTCGATCCAGGCATCGTGCATCAAGCGCGCCGCCGTATTGGCCTGGCGCCGGGCGGCCGGCGTAAATTTAGCGCCATGGCGGGCCGGCGGACCCGGCGCTAAGCGTCCTTGACAGCGCCGATCCGGCCGCCACACTCGCCCCGGCGAATTGAAGACTATCGCGTTCGAGGGCGCGCCTCGTCGGCGTCCGCGCGCCGTTCCCCGAAAATGAGTTTCCGCCTGTGATGAACCCATCCCCTTTGCCGTTCATTCCCCCCGCGCCGAAAATCCATCGGAATGACCTGCCCGACTGGCGCATGCTGCTGAATATGACGCGCTCCAGCCTTTCGATCTGGCCGGAGTCCGCGTTCGAGACGCTCGTCAACCGGCGCAGGATCCTCGGCCGGGACACCACGCTCGTCAACGATCTTGAAGGTCTGCGCCACGTCTTGACGGCCAATGCCGCCAATTATGAACGCCCCGTCGCCGTCCGGCGCGTCATTCGTCCGCTCGGCGGCTCGGCCCTTTTCGCGGCGGAGGGCGCGCAATGGCGCCGCCAGCGCCGTCTTTTGGCTTCGACCTTCACGCCCGCCAGCGTCAACCTTCTGCTGCCGCATTTTCACGAGGCCGCACGCCATCTGCTGTGCTCGCTTGAGAAAACGCCGCGCGCCAATCTGTCCCGAGTGTTTCACGATACGTCGCTCGAAGCGGTGCTTCGCGCGCTGTTTTCCCTGCCGCAAAGCGCCGCGCGAAACCGGCTGCACGCCATGGTGCGCGTCTATGTCGAAGGTCCCGGGCGCCCCAACTTTCTTGACATATTGGCGCCAAGCGAGAGCGCCTTCGCCTTCGCAACGCGCCGGCGCGCGCGCTTTCAGAAAGCCTGGTTCGCGGCGATCGATCAAATCGTCGCAGAGCGCAGGGGCGACGGTGCGAAGGCGGAAGGGCGCGACATGCTCGACCTGCTGCTCGGCCTTGCCGGCGGCGACGCCGACGATGCGCTCTCGGACGCCGAGATCCGCGAGCAATGCGCGACGATGATCTTCGCCGCCTCCGAGACGACGTCGCGGCTCATGTTCTGGGCGACCTATCTGCTGACGCAGGATATCGAAGAACAGGCGCGCCTCCGCGCGGAAATCGCCGCATTTCCGCCGGAGCGGGCCGCGGCGTTCGACGATTTGCAGCACTGGCCGCGCCTGCGCAATGTTCTCCTCGAGGCCCTGCGGCTCTATCCGCCCGTTCCGCATATTTTGCGCGACGCCATCGACGCCGATGAAATTTGCGGCGAGAAAATCGCGGCTGGAGACCCGGTGTGGATCAGCGCATGGGTCCTGCATCGCCACCGAAAATACTGGGATCAGCCGACCGCTTTCAATCCGGACCGCTTCGCCGGCAAGGCCGCCCCCTGGACGCAGTCGCCGGCCTATATTCCGTTTGGCGCGGGTCCGCGCATTTGCATCGGCTTCGCCTTTGCGCTCGCCGAGGCGCAAATCGTTCTGGCGACGCTTTTGTCGCGCTACAGAATCGCCCTGCCCGAAGCAAGGCCGGTGCTCCCGATCGGGAGCGTGACGATCGAACCATGCTTCGAGCCTGTGTTTCGGCTGGAGGCGATCTGAGCGCGCCGTCCGCGGGCTCAGCGACGGCCGGATTCGCCATTCATCTCACGGCCGGCATTGGCGGCGAGGCGGACTCGATCCTGTCAAGGATGCGAAGCACCGGCTCCACCGGCGCGAGCTTTACTCGCGTCCTTGACAGAAGCGATCCGCTCACCACACTCGCCGCCAAGAGATAAAAGGCAATTTGAGATTGCCCGGCACCGGCCGAAACTCAGACGCCGATGGTTGCCCGCCTCCGGAGAACCCCGCATGTACATCGCCATGAACCGTTTCAAGGTCCTCAAAGACGCGCAAAAAGCCTTCGAGGATATGTGGGCGAACCGCCAGTCGCGGCTCGGCGAGGTCAAGGGCTTCGGCACATTCCATTTGCTCCGCGGCCCCGAGCGCGAGGACCACGTGCTCTACGCGTCGCACACGGTCTGGGACAGTTACGATGATTTCATCGCCTGGACCAAATCCGAGCAGTTCCGCGACGCCCACAAAAGCGCCGGCGATCAGAAGCCGAAGACACTCGGCCACCCCGAATTCGAGGGGTTCGAGGTGATTCAGTCGAGCGAGTAGCGAGGCCGCGCGAAAATCAAAAAGGAAAAGCGTTATGCACCCTTTCAGGCGCGGACTCTCTTTCCTGATTCACAGAGTATTGCCCTTGTGGTAAAGTTATTATTATGGACAGAAAAGCACGCTTTCAAATTCACCGCTACGCCAGCCTGGACGCGATGAAGGCAGACGAATACGAGTATTGGCAAAAACAACCTGCCCATGTTCGCATGGATGCAGTGGCAGAGATCACGAGGGAGGCCTACGGCCTCAAGGATTCGTCGCCAAATGCATCCAGACTTCAACGAGCTATTCGCCGTCTTAAACGCTGAGCAAGTGAAATACCTTGTCGTCGGCGGCTACGCCGTATCGCTGCATGCACAGCCGCGGGCAACCAAAGACCTCGACATCCTCGTTAAGCCGGACAAAGCCAACGTCGCCGCCCTTTTCCGCGCGCTGGCGAAATTCGGCGCACCGCTTGAGGGGCTGAAGCCGGACGACTTCGCCGAGCGCGGTTCATTTTACCGCATGGGATCGCCGCCGGTCATGGTTGACATCATGCCGGAGATCAGTGGCGTCGATTTTGGCCACGCTTGGACGCGGCGCGTTATGGCGACCATTGACGACAAGACGGGGCTACAGGCGCCGTTCATCTCAGCCGCCGACCTCATGGCGGCGAAAAATCGGCGGGGCGTCCGCAAGACCTCGCCGACGTGGCGGCGCTACGCGAAGCGCAGAACAGCGCCGCAGCAGTCGCCAAGCCGAAGCGTATCCGTCAGCCGGGAAAGTCCAAGCCGAAGACGCCGCCGTGAGCGCCCATCAGCATGCTCGGCCCGGCCGGGGACAACCTGATGAGGCTCCACATCTAGGCGACGCCGAGAGCGCGAGGATCACGTGCTCTACGCTTCTCACACAGTCTGGGACAGCCAGGGCGACTTCATCGTCTGGACCAAATCGGAGCAGTTCCGCGACGCCCATAAAAGCGCCGGTGATCAGAAGCCGAAAACGCTCGGCCACCCGGAGTTCGAGGGGTTCGAGGTGATGCAATTGAGGAGTAGCGGACGCGCCAAATCAAGATTTTCGTGGCGACTTTTTGCGCTTGCCCGTCTTCCGGTCAACATTGAAATAGACGCCGGCTTGCACACCTTCCCTAACCCGCTCCGGCGAGAGAATTTCCCCGTTCGCGCTTGCGCACGCGGGGCATTTTCCGTTTACTTCGCTCAAGATCGGAAAGACTTTTTGACAGGCGAAGCAGCTAAAAAATTGGGTCATGGTTGGGAGCATAACAGCGCTCACGGAAAAGACCATCGCGCTCGACCGCTGGCAGATATGCAAAGCTCAAGAAATACACATAAAGCTATTGCTGCTGGCAAAGAATTTTTAGCAATCTGGCTCCGTTGCTCTCCGGCGAAGAGTATTTCCAGTCATGTGGCTTGTCAGACGAACCACTTTTGCCATCGGTCTGTATATAAATGCTCAACTCTCTCATCATTCGTTCGGGGCAGTTAAGTTCGTAAAATATTTTGGCATGTGGCTCAATGCTGCTAATGTTTGCAATCTCTTCATACAATGTGAACTGCAGGCTTTGATCTGCATCGATAGTCATTGCTGCCGAAATCGGCGGTATGTAATGATGGGCGGCCTTTTCCGCTGTATTTTCTAGAATTCTTCCATCGAACTCGTTCTTTATATCTACGCTATCAAGGTTCTTTTGAGGGAGGCATTTTGTCCAAACCCGTATGTGACCGTCGGGTGCTCGAAAGACGCCACCAGCGTCATAGAAGCACACATTGTACCCCTCGTCAGCAGGTGTTGCGCCGCCGTACAATTTCCAATCAACGTCTAAATCTCGCGCCGACACCGCGGTCGCACAAGCCACGGCAAACAGCACAAATGCAAGGGTTCGGACACACTTCTGTTGGGACATCTCTTAAGCTTTTCTACAAAATGCAACTGCTGGGAATACTTTCTAAAAATCTGCGCAAAACTCAAGCATTCTGCACTGCAAAATCTTATTGATAGAAAAGCGCTCTTCAGGCGCTGCCTCTCAAAGACGAATATCAGCCTTTAAGGTGTCCGCCGTCGCGTGCACGCCGTCCCCGGAACGCGCGAGCAGACCCGCCTCTTCCAGCGCAGTGACATCAGCATGCACACGCCGATATTGGCGGCCGAGGGAACGCGCGAGAGCCGACACGGAAGGTTCGGGATGTGCATGCACATGTTTCAGCAAGCGGTAGCGTTCGCCCGTCATCACCTTCGCCAACGCCTCCCAACTCTCGAATGCGAGCGCGCGTTCGCGCACGTCCTCACCGCGTTCGGTCCGGCGCCACGCATCGACGAAGGCCGCGGCGTCATCTTCGAGACTGCCCCCGACGATCAGCTTTATATCGCTCATTTGCGTCATCTCGCTTTTCAAAGGACGCGCAACGCGCGCACATCGGCCAAAAAATCGGCGATCAATTGCTCCGGCGTCGTGAATTGGTAGGCTTCTTCACGATCTCCATAATGCCGATGATCGCCTTTGCCCGCCTCGTTATCGTAGCCGATAAGACGTTGACCGCCGCGACCATAATACAGGCTGTATTTGAAACTGTGGTTTGATCGAGCGACGGCGGCAGGCACGAGCCAAAGCGTAAGTTCCGCTATAGCTCCGTCATCGTACAAGCGCTTGCGATGCAAGATGAGGGTCGCCGACGGCATATGACATAATTTGTCATATTTGGCCTATGTCGTCAAGAGTCATAAGCGCGCCATGATGAACGTGCCGGCCACGACAATCCCGCGATTCCGTTGCGGCAAATCGCAACTCTCGCCCGCTGCTCTCTCCCCGCGCCCTTAGTGCGTCTCCTCCCGCGCGTCCCGCGTGCGCGTCGGGATGCGCTCGGCGACGAGATCCCAGCGCGTTGCAAAAATCGCATCGCAAATGCCGGGGCTGCCGAAGCCGTCGCTGAAGCTGACCATGCCGCGCCGGTGATGCTCCGCATGGGCCTTGCTGGTCACCATGCCCGCCAGCGCATCATAGAAGCGCCCCTTGAGGCCCCCGGCCCCGCGCGGGATCTTGAGCGAAAAATCATAGCCCGCATGTTCGTAAAGGCCGCCGATGGCGCCAAGGCCGGCGACAAGGCAGTGGAACGAAATATCGGCGCCGGCGCGCACAAGGATGAGCGGAATGAGGTAAGGCAGCACGATTTCGAGGAAGAAATCGGCGAAGCTCATATAGCAGGCGCTGACGCCGCGGCTCGCGCTGGTCGTGTGATGCACGCTGTGTCCGAGCTTGCGCATCAGGGTCGGCCGGTGCAGCAGCACGCGATGCGAGATATATTGCACGATGTCGTGGCCGACGCCCATGAAAGCCAGGGCGGCGAGGAAATGCCACCAGGCAAGATGCGGCGCGCCGACGAAGGCGAGCCCGAGATATTGAACCGCCATCATCGAGGGCAGCAGGATCAGGAACTGGTTGGCGAGCACGCGCGGCATCAGCTCGAAATAGCTCATGCGCTCGACCGGGCGCGTCTTGAAGTCGGAAAGCCGGCCGGTGCGGTCGCACCATTCGAACCAGAGCCCGACGCCATGATAGGCGAGCATCTGCACGGCGAAGGCGAGCACCGAAAGCGGGAGCCAGGCGGGCAAGGCGCCGGTCGCGTCAGTCACGTCGAGCATCCTTCTCAAGATTGAACGTCATCTCGTTCTTCCTTCGTCTATCCGTCGCCGGGGCGCAGGGCAAATCGGCGAGGCGCAAATCGAATCGAAGCCTCTTTGACCAAAAGCCGCACGCTTTGGTTTGATTCAACGCATAAAGCCCGCGAAATCACCGCAATTTTTGTTTCATCATGTAACGCATCTATCTGTTTCAAAAGGCGCTGTTAGATTTATTCCAAAATGGCGCGCTGGCCGGCCTTGGCCAATCCGCGCGGATAAACTAGGACAGGACGAAACGCCGCCAAGCCAAAGGACCGATCGATGAGCGCGCCTTCGCCCGAAAAGCAAATCATCGCGCGGGAGACCGCGAAAATGCTGATCGAGGTGGAGGCCATTCTGTTCAACGCGGAAAAGCCGTTCATCTTCACCTCGGGCTGGGCCAGCCCCGTCTATACCGACATGCGCAAGATAATCTCCTATCCGCGCCTGCGCACGCGCCTCATCGACTTCGCGGTCACGACAATCGAGCGCGAGATCGGCTACGAGCGCCTCGACGTCATCGCCGGCGGCGAGACGGCGGGGATCCCCTACGCCGCCTGGCTCGCCGACCGGCTGGCGCTGCCGATGCAATATATCCGCAAAAAGCCGAAAGGCTTTGGCCGCAACGCGCGGATCGAGGGCGACATTCACGAGGGCGGGCGCGCCTTGCTGGTCGAGGATCTCGCCACCGACGGGCGCAGCAAGGTGAGTTTCTGCGAGGCGCTGCGCGAGGCGGGACAGTCCTGCGACCACGCCTTCGTGTTCTTCTTTTACGACATCTTCCCGCAGACGGCGGCGATCATGAAAGAGCTTGGCGTCACGCTGCATTATCTTGCGACCTGGCGCGATATACTTTCCGTCGCACGGGGCGAGCAGCTACTTCGAGGCGCAAACGCTCGACGAGGTCGAGAAATTCCTCAACGCCCCGGCGGAATGGTCGGCCGCGCATGGCGGCGCATCGGAGCTCAAGGGTTGAGCGGACCGGCTCAAGGCGCGGGCCTGTAAGATCGCGGCCCCAACCTGTCAGGTTCGGCCCCTCGATCGGTCAAAAAGGTGTTTCACGTGAAACACCTAGCCCTGTTTCACGTGAAACACCCCCGCGCGAAAACGCCCCCGCCGGCAAAGGCTCGCTCGCCGCGAAAATCGCCTCGAAATGGCGCTGTAAACTCGGCCGCCGCCGCCGCATCGGCGATGATGATGAGATCATTGTCCTGCCGCTTCAGCCCCGACGCGGAGAAGTTGGCGGCGCCGGTTCTGAGCAGCCGGCCGTCGATCTGATAGGCCTTGAGATGCATCAACGGCGCGCCGGCCCGCTTCAGGCCGATCGCGATCGCAGGGTCGGCGAGCAACGCCTCGAACGGCGCCGAGGGTTCGCGCTCGCCGATGTGGCCACTGTCAAGATAGAGCCGGACCTTGACGCCCCGCGCGGCCGCGCGGCTCAAAGCCTCCATCACCGGCCAGTCGGTCAGCACATAGGCGGCCATGTCGATGCGTCGTCCGCGCAGAATCGATCAGCGCGACGTCGATGCGCTCCAGATTTTCGGACGGCGCATAATGGATCGACGGCGCACCGCGCGAGGCCGGCGTCGGCGCGCCGACCGCGATGAGCGCGAGGGCGAGGCCGACGGCGGGCGATCCATGAAATGCGGCCATTTTGTGTTTCGGGCGGTTGACGACCGACTCTGGCTGCCTGATTCGACTTGTCCGGGCCTTGCCCGCGTCCGATCGTTCAAATTCACAAGGGCGCCCTTGCCAGCGCCGCCACAGAGCCGCACAAAGGCGTCCGAATCGCATTTGTGATGGGAGAGAAACATGGGTCGCAGCGCTCGGCATGAACGAAGTGTGCTCAACACGGACGAGATCGCGCTCGTCGAGGCCTCGCATCATCCCGGCCTTGGCGACCTCTCCGACAAGGAGCTCCACGAACTGACCAAGCATGTGCGCGAGCGGCGCGACCGCGCCCGCGACATCGCCGCGCGCCAGCGTCGCGAAATGCGCGGCAAGGCGGCCCCCCACGGCGCGCGTCCTGTCGCGGAAGACGCCGGATCGCGCGAGAAGCGCGACGTGCTCGCCGCCGCCATGCAGCGCCTCAACAGGGAGGCGACGCGGCGCGAGGAGAAGGCCGCGCGCGATTCCATGAAGGACAGCCTCACCCGCGCGCTCGAGATGCGCCGCGCGCGCGAGGCCCGGACGGAGCGCCCCGGCTCCGGCGCGACGCCGAACGAGGGCATGAGCGTCAAGCAGGGCGGCCGCAGCTTCCTGCGCAACCGCGCGAAGCTCGGCGAGGTCAGCCAACACAACAAGAACGTGCAGGCCAAGCGCGACAGCAGGTAGGCGCGGCTAGTGGTGTAAATGAGACGTTTGGCGCCCGTGTCTGAACGTCCGCTACCGGTGTCTGGCCCTCGGATCAAGGCTCGGCCGGAATCCGGCGCGACAGCTGAAGCGTCGCGCTGGTCGCGAGGAAAAGCATGATTGCCACATCCTGCGTAAAGTGAATAGCCAGCGGCCAGAACATCCCTTGCGTCTCCAGCAACGACTTTGCAAGAATCCACCCCAATGCACCGGCCATCGCCACGCCGACGGGGCCACCGGGCGCGCCACCGAAATGGGCAACGCCGAAGATCGCCGCGGAGACCGCCATGATCAGTTCAGGCGCCATGCAGCCATTGAACAAGGCGAACGGCGCGAAGCGGAAAAGGACCTCCTCCACGAGAGCATTGGCCGCGGCGGCGGCGACGACGACCGGCAACAGCTTGTTGATCCTGGGATGCTTGAACGGGTTTCTGCGAGCCTGAATCACCAGGAATGCGCAGGTCACAGCCGTAATGACGCATCCAAGCGATGCGCCGACCTCCAGCCATGACTCGGAGGGCGCGATCCCGAGCCACCTTACTTCACTCGCCGCCGCACCGATCTGCCCAAAAGACGCAAAGCGCGCCCAGCCAATCGGGTTGGCGAGCCAAGTCGAGAACGAGACGATGCCGGCAAGAGCGAGCGTGAGGCCCTGGTATCGCAGCTGGAAACGGCTGAAATCCGCTCCGCCCTTGGCTCGCGCGGTACGCGCCGCTCTATACAGGGTGAACGACGCAGCGCCCAGATATACGCATGCAGCGAGCAGCGATGCCCATTCGCCGCCGATAGCGCCAAAGGTCCCGTTTGTCGGTCTCATGTCCTACTCTCCCGCGGTCCGCTGCGGTCATCGACAATCCCCTGCAGGCGCTTATGATCGGCGGGGTTCAGGTCGACGGTGATGCCGGTGCGCCTCGATCAGATTCGCCCCCCGCAGGAGCCACGGGAGTCGCACCAGAGACTCATATGTCGGCATCGAATCACAAGCGCCGTTACTACCGCGCCGCCTCGGCGAATTTGTTGAGGATGTTGGCGCGCCCGGCTCGCCCCATGATCGTGACCCCGTCGCCGGGATTGACGCGCGTCGAGGGCAGCGGGCGCTCCGCCTTGCCGCTACCGGCCTGCTCCACAGCGATGATGAAGAAACTGCGTTCGGCCTTGCGCTCGATCTCCTCGACCGTCAGGCCCGCAAAGGCGCTGCCCTCGGCGGCGACGACGACCTCGATCTCCAGTCCCAGCGCGTGCAGATCCAGCTCCATCTGGCGGCGCCGCTCCGGCGATTGTATGACGCTTGCAATAGACGGAAACAGAATCATCGAGGCGATCTGCTCCGCGCCGATATGGGCCGGCAGCACGACGGCGCTGGCGCCCGCCTGAAACAGCTTTTTCTCGGTCGAAGGCTCCTCGCCGCGAGCGATGATCTGGACCGTGCTGTTGAGGCTTCGCGCGCTCAAGGTGATGAAGACATTGGCCGGATCGGATGAAACGACGGTCGCCAGCGCGCGCGCGCGCTCGATGCCCGCCTGTTTCAGGACCGCCTCCTCGGCGGCGTCGCCATGGATGGCGAGATGGCCAAGCTCCTTCGCCTCGACGTAGCGGTCATGGTCGGGCTCGATGATGACGAATTGCGCTTTTCCGGCCCGAAGCTCCTTGGCCAGCATGCTGCCGGTGCGGCCGAAGCCGCAGATGACGACATGGTCATGCAGATCTTCGATTTGCTTGTTCATGCGGGTCAATCCCAGCAATTGTTGGATTTGCGAGAGCGTGATCAGCTGGACCAGCGCGGCGGTCAGATAGATCATGCCGGTGCAGCCGAGCACCATCAGCGCAATGGTGATCGCGCGCAGTTCCAGCGTGTTGACCGGATGCACCTCGCCGTAGCCGACGGTATAGATCGTCAGCACGGTCATGTAGAGCGCGTCGCCGAAGCTCCACCCATTGTGCATATAGGCGAGCACGGCGAGGGCGCAGACGACCAGGACGAAAACGACGCCAAGGATGAGATTGCGCGCCAGCGAGTTGGAAAGCCATTTCATGGGCGCGCAGGGGTCTGGGCTGGATCATGGCCAAGTCTTGCGGGAAATCGCGGCCCGGCTCAAGCAAAGAATGCCGCGCGCCTTTGCGCAGCCATCGTCGTCATGCCCGGCCTTGAGCCGGGCATCCAAGCGCTGAGTCTGGATGGCCGGGCTAGCCCGGCCGTGACGCCCGAAACAGCGGCGTAACCACGCCTCTTTGCGTGGTTACGCCCGTCCCGGGACTTGATCCGGGAATTGAGCGCTTACGCGGCGACAGGCTTCAAGGGCGCCAGCGCCTGAAGCTCCGCCTCGGTGAAGACATGGCCACGCGTGAGGAAGCGCACGCCTTCGGGCGATTCCAGCGAAAAGCCCGCGCCGCGGCCCTTGACGACGTCGATGATAAGCTGCGTATGCGCCCAGAATTCGAACTGCGCGCCATCGATATAGACGGGGCATCCGGCGATCTCGCCGAGCAGCACGTCGCCCTTGCCGATGCGGAATTCGCCGAGCGGAAAGCACATCGCCGAGCTGCCGTCGCAGCAGCCGCCGGACTGATGGAACAAAAGCGCGCCATTCGCCGCCCTGAGGCGGCCGATCAGAGCCTTGGCTTCATCCGTCGCAATTACACGCTCGACCATTGTGCCGCTCCCGCTCGGGCGCCGCCGGCCGCCGGGGCCGGCGCAAAGGCGGCGCCGGCCGTCACTATATTGCGCTTCGAAAGCCGGGCAAGCCCGCAAATCCGAGCGCCGCGCCGCTACCGGATAAAACCAGACACTTGGCTCCCGAGTGTCTGGACAATTTTATCCACCAGATCAAAATGTTGTGGGTCGACTTGTCCCGACATTCGCGAGTGCGAATGTCGGCGCCGGGCCACTATTCCGGCTTCGCGGGCAGGAACTTGAACGGCGCAGCGGGCGCGAACTCGTCCGCCGTTTCGCCCGAAAACACTTGCCCCGCGTCGATGGTGAGTTTCTTCACCGGCGCGCCGGGCTTGAAATCGACCTTCGCGAGCGAGACCCAGAAAGTATTGGGGCGCGTCGCGGAGTTGAAATAATAGATCAGATTCTTCTGGTCGGCGACGATGCGCCAGATCGTTGAGGCGATGTTCGGCTGATCCGGCGTCGTGATGCCAAGCGGCACGCTCACCGCGCGCTGCACGCTCATCACCGACGCCACAGCCTGATTTTCGAACGAATGGTCAGGCACGCCCTTGATGAAGTTCGGATCGATTTTCTTTGGAATGGCGCCGAGCAGGAAGGCGGCGCGGGCGAAGCGGTCGGCGGCGCGATTGGTGCCCGGCAGGAAGGTCAGGCCGCCGATCTCTTTCCAATAGGCGTTGAGCGCGAGCTGCTGGTCATAGGACGGCGAATTGGTCATCACCGTATATTGCCGCCCGTGATGAATGACGAGCTTGCCGCCAAGATATTCGAAGATCGCCGAGTCGCCCGTGCTGTCGGAGATGGAAAGATGCAGCGCCGCGGCGGCGCCGTTCGGCAGCGTCGGCGCCACAATGTCGAAAGGCTCGGCGGCGAGCGCGTCGACCGCCTCGGCCACCGTCGCGAAATTGTCGAGCACATATTGCGGCCAGGCGGCGATCGACAGCAGGGGACGAGCGCGCTGCGCGCCATACTCTGATTCGGCGAGATACAACAGATTGGCGGCGAGCCCTTTTTCGTTCAGTCCGTCGGCGCTGCCGGCCTCATAGCCCGAGACGACCACGCTGCCATAGCGCGAGGTCCATTTGATCGATTGCGGCCCCGCCGCGCCGTCGCGCGCCATGCCGGCCGGGAAGATCCACAGGTTGGAGGACATGTCCTCGTCCCAATCCATGTTGCGGCCGGTGATGACGAGATCGCCGGCGCCGACATAGAGCGTGCGCGTGCAGGCCTCGCCCGGCCCCGCCGCGGCGACGCCGATAGCGAACGCCGCGCAGAACGCCGCGGCGGCGCATTCGATCGTTTTCATGTTTCCTCCCCGCGCCGGAGCGCTGTTTCTTTATTTCAAGAGGCGAGAAGCGACTTGGCCTCGCGCCGGCGTGTGGAAAGCAGCGCCTCGGTATAGCCGTTCGGCTCGTCGCGGCCCTTGAAGATGAGGTCGACCGCCGCGTTGAACGCCGGGCCGTCGAAGCTCGGCGCCATCCGCCGGTAGAACGGATCGGCGGCGTTCTGGCGATCGACGACGAGCGCCATATTCCTTAGCGTCGTCAGCACCTGCTCCCTGGAGACGATGCCGTGGCGCAGCCAGTTGGCGATATGCTGGCTCGAAATGCGCAATGTGGCGCGATCCTCCATCAGCCCGACGTCATGGATGTCCGGCACCTTGGAGCAGCCGATGCCCTGATCGACCCAGCGCACGACATAGCCGAGGATGCCCTGGCAATTGTTGTCGAGCTCCTGCTGAATGTCGTCGGGGCGCCAGTTGCTGAGGCCAAGCGGAATGGTCAGGATGTCGGTCAGCTTCGCGCGCGGGCGCTTTTTGAGCGCGGTCTGGCGCGCGGCGACGTCGACCTTGTGGTAATGCAGCGCGTGCAGGGTCGCGGCGGTCGGCGAGGGCACCCAGGCGGTGTTGGCGCCGGCCATCGGATGGGCGATTTTTTGTCTGACCATCTCGGCCATCATATCGGGCGCCGCCCACATGCCCTTGCCGATCTGCGCGCGTCCCGGCAGACCGCAGGCAAGGCCAATGTCGACATTTGAGTCCTCATAGGCCTTGATCCAGGCCGAGCCCTTCATTTCGTCCTTGCGGATGACGGCGCCCGCCTCCATCGAGGTGTGGATCTCGTCGCCGGTGCGATCGAGAAAGCCTGTATTGATGAAGAACACGCGATCGGCCGCCGCGCGAATGCAGGCCTTGAGGTTGACCGTGGTGCGCCGCTCCTCATCCATGATCCCCATCTTTATGGTATGCCGTGGGAGCCCCAGCATGTCCTCGACGCGGCTGAACAATTCATCGGCGAGCGCCACCTCGTCCGGTCCGTGCATCTTGGGTTTGACGATGTAGATCGAATGGCTGCGGCTGTTGTGGATGGGGCCGGGGCCATTCAGATCGTGCATCGCGATGAGGGCGGTGACGGCGGCGTCGACGATCGTTTCGGGAACCGCGCGGCCCTCCGCGTCGAGAACGATGTCGGTCATGACATGATGGCCGACGTTGCGCACCAGAAGCAGGCTGCGTCCATGCAGCTTTTTCGGCGCGCCGTCGCGATCGATATAAGTGCGGTCGAGCGCGAGCCGCCGCTCGACGAGCAGCCCGTTTTTCTCGAGGGTCGCCGTGAGGTCGCCCTTCATCAGCCCGAGCCAGTTGCCGTAAACGCCGATCTTGTCCGGCGCGTCGACCGCGGCGACGCTGTCTTCGAGATCGACGATGGTGCTGAGGGCCGCTTCGAAAATGACGTCGGAAAGGCCCGATTTGCTCTCGGCGCCGACGACGGTCATGGGATCGATGACGAGTTCGATATGCAGGCCGTGCTGACGCAACAGCACGACGAAGGAGCTTCGCCCGGTCGCCCGGTAGCCGGAAAAACGCCCGGGGTGGCGCAGATGCGTCTGCAGCCCATTGTCGAGCTCGACCACAAGCTCGCCATTGGCGACCTTGTAGCTGATCGCGTCCTTGTGGCCGCCCTTGGCGAGCGGGCACGAAATCGTCGAGCAGACCTTGCGCATATTCGACGACGCGGGCGGCGCGCACCTTGTTGAATCTGGCGCCGCGCTCGGCGCCGTCGGTCTCGGGGATCACGTCGGAGCCATAGAGCGCGTCATAGAGGCTGCCCCATCGCGCATTGGCGGCGTTGAGCACGAAGCGCGCATTGGAGGCCGGGACGACGAGCTGCGGCCCCGACACGCGGGCGACCTCCATCGTGTTTTCGGTGCGTATTTCAAAATCTTCGGGCTCGGGAACGAGATAGCCGATCTCGCGCAGAAAGGCCTCATAGCCGGCCATGTCGAAGGGCTTGCCGCGATGCACGAGATGATAGGCGTCGATGCGCGCCTGCAGATCGTCGCGCCGCCGCAACTGGTCGCGAATGCGGGGCGAAAAATCCGCGACGAGGTCGGCTAGTCCGGTCCAGAACTTTTCCGGCGCGACGCCCGTTCCGGGCAGAACCTCACGATCGACGAAGTCCTTGAGATCGGTCGCAACGCTGGTCTTTCCGATTTGCGCGTAAGCCATCAGCCTCTCGTCTCCTTGACGTTTGCATGCGCCTCGCCCTCTCGTCTTCTCCCCATTTAAAGCCCCGTTCGGGGTTCCCGGCCATCGTATAATCGCAGAGCAAGGTCGGCGCCAGCGCCGCTACAGGGCCCTCGCGCGAAAAAAAATCGCGGCTGCGGTAAAGCTTTTTACCAACGCTCTAGCCTTCATTGCGAGGGTTCGCATTGATTTTGCGCATTGCATGGGTTCCGCCCTACCCCCGCGCCAGCAGCGCGATGAAAAAGCCGTCGGTCGCGCTCGTCGCGGGCGAGAGCCTCACGCCCGGCCCAAGCTTCGAGGCGAAGGCGGCGAGCTGCGGCAGGCCCGCCGCCACCGCCATGATGTCCGCGGAAACAGATCTGAAATCGGGGTTTTTCGCCAGAAACGCGGCGATGCGGTCCTCGTTCTCCTCGCGCAACAGCGAGCACGTCACATAAAGGATGCGCCCCTGCGGCTTGACGAAGCGGACGGCGGCGGCGAGCGTTGCGTCCTGGTCGGCGATGCGCTGCTCCAGCGCGCCCGGCCGGATGCGCCATTTGGCGTCGGGATTGCGCCGCCACGCGCCGGTCCCGGTGCAGGGCGCGTCGATCAGCACGAGATCGCAGGCGCCGGCGAGATCGGCGAGCGCGTCCTGCCCCCGGCGCGGCGCGCGGACCTGCACATTGCGCGCGCCCGCCCGCTCAAGGCGCTTGTAGATCGGCGCGAGCCTTCGCCCATCGTCGTCGGCAGCGTAGATCTGGCCCTTGTTCTGCATCAGCGCGGCGAGCGCGAGGGTCTTGCCGCCGGCGCCGGCGCAGAGGTCGAGAACCTGCTCGCCGGGCTTGGCGGCGGAAAGCAAGCGCCGCGAGCTGCGAGCCTTCGTCCTGAATCTCGACGCGGCCCTTGACGTAATCGGCCTCGGCGGCGAGCGCGGGATTGCGGCCCTCCGGCGTCAGCGGCAGGCGCAGGCCAAGGGGCGAGAGCGGCGTCGGCGCCGCGTTGAGATGCGCAAGGCTCGCCAGCGCCTTGTCGCGCGCGCATTTGAGCGTGTTGACGCGCAGATCGACGGGCGCGCGCAGGGCGAGAGCTGAAGTTTCTTCAACGAGGCGCTCGCCGAAGACGGCGGAAAAGGATGGCTCCAGCCAGGCCGGAAAATCGCCCGCGACATGGGCGGGGGCGCCTTCGAGGCTGGCCTCTCCGAAGCGCTGACGCTCGCCTTCGTTCAGGGCCGCCGGCGCATGCGCCTCGCCCGAAAACAGCGCCTCGACCTCGTCGAGGTCAAGGCCCCGCACGAGGCGCAGGGCGCCGAGGATGATCGCGCGGGGACTGTCGTCGCCCATGATGTAGGCGGAGGAAGCGCGCCGGCGCAGGGCGTCGAAGACGAGCGTGCCGATCGCCGAGCGGTCTTTCGAGCCGGCGAAGCGATGGGCGAGACCCCAATCCTTCAGGGCGTCCGCCGCGGGGCGCCGCCGCGCCTCGATGTCGGCCAGAATCTCGATCGCCGCGGCGACGCGCGCGCCGGCGATCATAGCGGCGCAACGGCAGGCGGGAACAGCACGCGGAGGGCGAAGAGGATCCACAGGCGAGACCTTTGCGACTGTTCGACTATGCGCGGTTCAGTCAGGCGCTGCGGCGCAGGGCGAAATGCGCGCCGTCGGCGGTATGGAACTGACCAATGCGCGCAAAGGCGGCGAGAATGCGGGCGACGGCGGGCTCGATTTTTCTGCCCTGCCGGAATTTCGTGGCGATCGATCCCGCGTCGAGCGGCGCCGCCGCCTGCGTCAGCGCTGCGAATACCGCCGCCGAGCGCTCCACGTCGCTTGACGGGAAGAGCGGCTTTTGCGCCTTCGCGGCTTCGATGACAAGCGGCGCTTCATATTGCTCCTGCGCTTCCTTCGCGGGCCTCACCGGCGCGACGCCGGCGCGCGGCAAGCTGATAGTCCGGGCGCAGCCAGCGCACGAGGCCGCGCTTTTCCTCCGCCGCCCGCTCGGCGTTGAGGGCCACGAGCTTTTCGAGGATTTCATCATCGGAGAGATTTTCGGGCCAGCCATAGGCTTGCGCCGACCAGCGCATCGAGCTTTTCGTGCAGCTCTTTGAGGATCAGAACGAGGCCGTTGGTTTTGATGGCTTCGTCGTCGTCGTCGAGGGTTTCGCCCGCGCGGATTTTTTCCAGCACATTGTAGATTTGCGTGAGGGTGAGGCCGGGGTGTTCGGCCTGAACATTGTTTGCGCAGCGCGTCGAGTTCTTCGGCAATATCGCGGATTGCGGCTTTGAGGGCTTCGGATGCAGCGGGGAAAGGAAACGGGTCGAAAGCACACGATCTTTGTATAGTCGAGGGTCATTGCCTACGCCGAGCCACCGCCGCGAGCAGCGCCCAAACAAGGTGGAGACGCGACGAAAGAACGCCAAGAAAGTACGCGTCGTGCAAGTCCGATACATATCAAGCATGTCTCTAGCAAGTTCGTTCGCGTGAAGAAACTAGAAAATACGATGCTTCGCTGTTTCGACAGTGGCGATGTAGCGTGGCATGCCCAGCTATTAATGCGCGAACGAATAGCTCGTTCGGAGCGACGGAACAGCCACCATCAATATGCGTTTGCATAGTTCGTGTCGTTGTTAATCCCGTTGCGATTTTAACCTTTGTTCTCAACGATGCTGATAGACGTCGGGATAGCGTGCACGAACGCTGGGCGATTCGAGGCCATAAAGATCGATCACGAAAAGCGGCGTGTCGATAACGTCAGGTCGCGCCCGTGGCGATACTGCCTGATGTGAGCTGTTTGAGGCCAGTTCGCCGTCCCAGGCCGAGATGCTCGCGTCTCGGCGGGCGTAAGGATGAAACCCTTCACCATGGAGCTTCACGCCATTGTAAGCAAGCGAAGTCGTTGGACTGCAAGAATAGACAGAAGTCACATCGACTCCGACTGTCAAATCGCTATTGATCCGCCCGTTCGCTTCGAGCAACGTCGACGATTTGGCTCGTCGGTATCGAGATTGTTTTCTTTGGTGACCTGAAAAAGCGCCCTTCATGTTTGCCCGACGATGCACGGTCATTGCAATCCGCACGGCAGCTGCCTCGCGCGTTGCTTTTGTCCACGGATGATCGGGAATAGCCATTAGAAGCGAAATGGGAGGCTTGGCCTTAAGATGTCGCTCCACCACTCGTCGATTGAAAACCTGTGATAATCGAGTTCGTCGTAACGAAGCCAAAGCGCTTCAGCCGCGTCACTTTGCGAGTTAATAGCTCCGCCGCGCGGTCCCACCAAAACATCACGAAATCGGCGCTTTCGTTCATATGTGGATGCGCCGCCCATAATGCCTCCACATATTCGTCGCCAAACGCGCGCGCAATGGTCCTTTGCCAATAAATGGCGGATTGCCGACGATATAATCGGCTTCCGGCCATGTTGGTCGCTTCGGGTTTTTGTAGCGATAAACCTCGACGCTTTTGCCTTCCGTATCGATCCGCCTACTGGGCTGCGCATGTTCGTCGCGGACCAACTCCTTTGCGTCCCACGCGAGCACCGCGTCCCGCACCTCGATCGTCTTGAAATCGCAGCAAAATCGGCTCGGGCGGCATGCCGCCGCGCGTGCGAAAATGCCATTGCAGAAAGCCGATCCACAAGCACCAGTTCGGCGATGGCCGCCGCGCGGGGATTGACTTCGAGGCCCGAGAAACTGATGCGGGTCGATGGTTTTGAGTTCGTAACCGGCGAAGCGCGCCTGTCCGCGCAGGGAGGACAAGCGCCTCCAGAACTTCGCCCTCGAGGCGCTTCATCAATTCGAGCGACACATATAGAAAATTTCCGGTGCCGCAGGCCGGATCGAGGATGCGGATGTCGCAAAGCTTTTCGTGAAACGCCTGCACGAGCGCTGCGCGCCCTTGGCGTCGCCGGCGGCGCGCTTCTCCTCCGCCGCCGCCTGAACATTCGCCCATTCGGCTCGCAGAGGCTCCATCACGGTCGCGAGGACGAGCCGCTCGACATAGGCGCGCGGCGTATAATGGGCGCCGAGCTTGTGGCGCTCGGCCGGGTTCAGGGCCTGTTCGAACAGCGTGCCGAAAATGGCGGGTTCGACCTGCTTCCAATCGGCCCGCGCCGCCTCGTAAAGCTCGCCGATTTCCTCGCGCGGCAGAGCGAAGCACGGTGCGATTTTTGAAAAGATAGCCGTTGAATTTTTTCACGTCGCGCTCAATGGCGTAGGCGAAGCCGCCCTTGTCCATCGCTTCCCAGAGCTGCCCGACAAGGCGCGTAAACAACGCAGGCTTTTCAACACAACGTTTCAGCAGCTCGCGAAAGCTATCCTTCGGCAGCAGCTCCACGTCCTCGGCGAACATGGTGAAAAGGCAGCGCATCAGAAACAGCGCGACCTGTTCGGGGTCGTAGAGCTTTTTGCCATCCGCGCCCGCAGCCTCTTCGAGATGCTTGGATACTTTGGCCAGCCGCTCGCGCGACCTCGCGCGTGGCCTTCGCGGCGATCTTCGTCGGATCGAGCTTATGTGGATCGAGCCATATGAGGCGAAGCGCTCGCGGATTTTTTCGTCGCGGAGCTCTTCGAGATAAATGCGAAAACCCTGCCGGTCGGGAAATTGGGCGTAGTTTTTTCCCTGACCGGTGAAGTCGGCGTAGATCTCGAAGCAATGGCCGACATCGCAGACGATGAGGAAGGGCGGCCAGCCTTCGGAAGCGGGCAAAGCCTTGGCGTATTGCTCCGCCTGCTGGCGGGCGTTCAGCATCAGCACGTTCCACGCGCGCGAGGCGCCGCGCCGGCCGAGCGGAGCGGTCTTCTTCGGGTTTCGGCGTCGAAGAGAAGCTGCTTATGCGCGGCCTTCTCCGTCCCCGGCCGCCGGCTCTGCTTCGCCTCAAGAACGAAGGAGCCGCGCTTATAAAGATCGATGCGCCCGCGCGCGGTTGGAGCCGTCCGGCTCGCGAAAGGTGACGGCGCGCTCGAAAGCATAGGCGTTGAGGCTCGCGTCATGCGAGGCCTGATCGGGGCGCGGCACTCCCAGCGCGTCGCAAAGCTCGGAGAGGAACAGCGCGTAATTGGCGCGCTCCTGACCGCCGTCGCCGGAGGTCCAGCGGGCGATGAACGGTTCAATGTGGGCGGCCGGTGGAGCGGGCATGAGCGTCGCGGCGATCATGCCTTACCAAATTGGAAAGCTCAAATCGGCTGTCCTTGCGGAGAGCGCCGAAACTCACGCGCCCGTCGGATCGTCGGCCTAGCGCTTCACGAGACTGATCACGAACAGCAGTATGCAGGCGCCGATGACGGCGTTGACGATGTCGCCGAGGGCGCCGCCGCCAATGTACAATCCAATCCGCGGCAGGATCGCCCCGGCGATCGCCGCCCCGACGATGCCGACCACGATATTGCCGAGGAGGCCGAAGCCGCCGCCCTTCATGATGACGCCGGCGAGCCAACCTGCGATGGCTCCGATCAGCAACCAGATAATGACACCTAACATGGCCGTCCCCCTCAGTTCGGTCGAGCGGCGAGACCGCCGCCGGCCTGTTGCAACTTTACTTTTATCGCGCGCGCCGATGCTGATGCGTTTCCCGCCGCGATTGGCGGCCGACAGACCCGGCGCTCACGCGCCGGTCGGATAGTTCGGGCTCTCGCGGGTGATGGCGACGTCGTGGACGTGGCTTTCGCGCAGGCTCGCGGCGGAGATGCGCACGAATTGCGCCCGCGCCTGGAAGGTCTCGATGTCCGGGGCGCCGACATAGCCCATGGCGGCGCGAAGGCCGCCTGCGAGCTGATGCACGATGGCGGCGACCGGCCCGCGATAGGGCACCTGCCCCTCGACGCCTTCGGGCACGAGCTTCAAGTGATCCTTGATGTCCTGCTGGAAATAGCGGTCGGCGGAGCCGCGCGACATCGCGCCGACCGAGCCCATGCCGCGATAGGATTTGAACGAGCGGCCCTGATAGAGATAGACCTCGCCCGGGCTTTCGTCGGTGCCGGCGAAGAGCGAGCCGATCATGACGGTGTCGGCGCCGGCGGCGACCGCCTTGGCGAGATCGCCGGAATATTTGATGCCGCCGTCGGAGATCAGCGGAATGTTCGCGGCTCGCGCGGCTTCGGCGCAATCCATGATCGCGGTGAGTTGCGGCACGCCGACGCCGGCGACGATGCGCGTGGTGCAGATCGAGCCGGGACCGATGCCGACCTTGATCGCATCGGCGCCGGCGTCGATCAGCGCCTTCGTCCCGGCGGCGGTCGCGACATTGCCGGCGATCAGGGCGACCTTGTTCGAGATGCGCTTCAGGCGCGTGACCTGATCGAGCACGGATTGCGAATGGCCATGCGCGGTGTCGATGACGATGCAGTCGACGCCGGCGTCGATCAGCATTTCGGCGCGCTCATAGCCCTTGTCGCCGACGGTCGAGGCGGCGGCGACGCGCAGGCGCCCCTCGGCGTCTTTCGACGCCAGCGGATGCAGGGTCGCCTTCTCCATGTCCTTGACCGTGACGAGGCCGACGCAGCGGAAACTCGTCGTCGACGACGACGAGCTTTTCGAGCCGGTGCTGGTGCAGAAGGCGGCGCGCCTCATCCTGGCTGACGCCTTCGCGCACGGTGATCAAGGTCTTGGTCATCAATTGCGAGACCGGCTCCAGCGGATTGTCGGCGAAGCGCACGTCGCGATTGGTCAGAATGCCGCAGAGCCGCGCCGGCTTGCCGCCGGGCCCGCGCTCGACGACCGGAATGCCGGAAATGCCGTGGCGGCGCATCAGGGCCAGCGCGTCGGCCAGCGTCTCGTCGGGGAAAATGGTGATCGGATCGACCACCATGCCGCTCTCGTAGCGCTTGACCTTGCGCACTTCCTCGGCCTGCTCGGCCGGCTCCAGATTGCGATGGATGACGCCGATGCCGCCGGCCTGCGCGAGGGCGATGGCGAGCTTCGCCTCGGTCACCGTATCCATCGCCGAGGAGATCACGGGAATGTTGAGGCTGATCGTCGAGGTCAGGCGCGTCCTGAGATCGACGCCGCTCGGCATGACCTCGGAATGGCCCGGCAGAAGCAGCACATCGTCAAACGTGAAGGCTTCGCTGAGCGCGGGGCGCGTAATGAGGGTCAATGGCCAACTCCAAAAATGCCGCCGGCGGCGAAGCCGCGAAAGCGCCCGCGGGCGAAATTCTCAAGTGAGAATTCGCGACGACCGAGAGTTGCCGCCGGCTCATAGCACGCCGATGGCCGGACGCAAAGGCGAGAGATCGCCGAGCCAGAGCTTATGCACCGGGCGCAAGCCAGAGGCGCCCCTGAGCGACGAGGATATGACAAAGCCGCGAGGAAACTCCCGTCCGGGTCAACGCGTTTGAGGCTGCGTCGCCAAACGACGCCGCGTCACGAGTCAATATGACGTCAGGAAGATCGGCGGCGTCATGGAGATAGTGATGAAATGCCCGGATTTTCAGCTCAGATCGCGATAAACGCCACTCCGGCCGAGGTTTTCGCCTTCGTCTCGAAGACCGCGAACATGCCGCGCTATCTGCCGACCCTCGAAAAAGCGACGCGGACGGCCGAGGATCGCGTCCGCCTCAAGGGCGCCGCCAACGGCCGCCGCTATGAAGTCGAAGGCCATCTGCTCTTTGACGAGGACGCTCTGCAAATATCGTGGGGATCGCTCGAGCCGCAGCGCTATCACGGGGCGTGTCAGATCTTCGAAACCGACGAAGGCTCGGAACTCGCCTGCCGGATCGAATTCGAGCCGCACCTCCAGAGCATGGAGGCCCTCTTCGGCGGCGCGGACGCGGACTTCGTCACGGCGACGCTGGACGGCATCCTCCGCGCGGTGAAACAGGCCGTCGAATCCCGGCCGCAGCGGGCGGCGGGAAAATCCTGTTTGGAGCCCGCCGGAAAAGACGCCTATAAGCTCGTCTTCTGACCGTTCCGGCAGGCTCGCCGAAAGATTCGCGCGCGCTGGCCGCGCGGCGGCGCCGCGGAGCGAGCCCGGGAACCTTGAACTTGCCGCGTTACGCCGTCACCGCCCTGATCGTCGCCTGCGCCCTGTTCATGGAGACGCTCGACGCGACGGTGATCGCGACCTCCCTGCCCGCGATCGCGGTCGATCTGCATGAAGATCCGATCTCGCTCAAGCTGGCCCTCACCTCCTATCTCGTCTCGCTCGCCATATTCATCCCGGTCAGCGGCTGGGTCGCGGACCGTTTCGGCGCAAGGCTCATCTTCCGCATCGCGATTTCGATCTTCACCCTCGCCTCGATCGGCTGCGGCCTCGCGGGCGATCTGCCGCAACTTGTCATCGGGCGCCTCGCGCAGGGGTTAGGGGGCGCCATGATGGTGCCGGTCGGGCGCCTGCTGCTGATGCGTTCGGTCGAACGCGGCGATCTCGTGCGGGCGCTGTCCTATCTGACGGTTCCGGCCCTGTTCGGCCCGGTCGCCGGGCCGCTGCTGGGCGGCTTCGTCACCACCTATTTCCACTGGCGCTGGATTTTCTGGATCAACGCGCCGATCGGCGTCATCGGCATCATCCTCGCCACCCTGTTCATCGAGGATGTGAGGGAGGATAATCCCGGCCCGCTCGATGTCGTCGGCTTTATCCTGTCGGGGCTGGGGCTCGCTTCGCTTCTGTTCGGGCTCGCGGTCGCGGGCGGCGGCCTTGCGCCGCCTCAGCGCGACGATCGCCCTTGTCGCATTCGGCGCGCTCGCCCTCGCCGCTTATGTCGTGCATGCGCGCCGCATCGCTTTCCCGCTGCTCGACCTGAAGCTGCTGTCGCTTCACACGTTCCGCGCGGGCGTCGCCGGCGGCGCGCTGTTTCGCATCGGCATCGGTTCGATCCCGCTGCTGCTGCCGCTCATGCTGCAGATGGGGTTCGGCAGGAACTCGTTTCAGTCGGGCTCGATCACCTTCGTCGCCTCGGCCGGCGCGCTGATGATGAAGACCACGGCGGCGCCGATCCTGCGCCGGCTCGGCTTCCGCAAGGTGCTGGCCGGCGCCGCCACGATCAGCGGCGCCCTTCTCGCAACTTACGGATTCTTCACGCCGACGACGCCGCCGCTGATCATGATGGGGATCTTGCTCGTCAGCGGATTCGTCAACTCGCTGGCCTTTACGGGCCTTAACGCCATCGCTTACGCCGAGATCGACAATGCGGATATGAGCCGGGCGGTGAGCTTCGCCTCCGTCGCGCAGCAATTGTCGCTCAGTCTCGGCATCGCGGCCGGCGCCGCCGCGCTGCAGGGATGGACGCGGCTCGACCCGGGCGCCGGCGTTTTCGCGCAGACGAGTTTCCGCTTCGCCTTCATCCTGATGGGACTTCTCTGCATCAGCTCGGCGGCGATCTTTCTGCGCCTGCCGGCGGACGCGGGAGCGGAGCTGGCCGGCCGGCCGGCGAAGCGCGCAGACGCCGCGGCGGCGGCGCGGCGGGCGTAACGACCGTTCAGGCCGCCACTTTCTCGATGATGATCTCGGCTTCCGCTTTTGGTTCGGCGGGCGCGCCGACCCATTCGGAATGCGGCGGGATCTGCTCGCCCTTCATGACGAGGGTGAGCGGTCCAAGGCGCGCGTAGTCCGAAACGAAGGTGTCGTAGAGAACCGTCGATCCGGCCCCGATGGTGACGCCATCGCCGACGAAGACCCGGCCGACCTTCATCACGCGGTCCTCGTAGAGATGCGTCTGCAGCGCCGAGAGCGCGTTGAGCGCGGCGAAATTTCCCACTTTGATGCAATCGAATTCGGTGATGTCGGTCATGTCCATGTAGACGCCCTTGCCGAATTTCGAACCGAACAGGGCGCATCATCCAGGGCAGGAACGGCGTGCCGCGCAGATGGTCGAGCAGCACCTTGCCGGCCATGCCCCAATAGATAACGGCGACGGCCTCGGTGCGCATCGCCCACCACGACCACATCGGCCGCACCATCGGCTCGTAGCGGCCCATGGTGAGCCATTTCAGGATGATGACGACGAAGGTGAGGGCGGTGCAGATGGCGACGGAGGAGATGGTGAACTGGACCACGACCGCGAGATAATCGCCGTCGAGCACGCTCTGGCTGAACCACTCCACGGCCCAGGTGCCGAAGGTGATGAACAGCATGGTCGGCATCGAGATCGTGACCGCCTCGAAACAGGCGCGCGCGAATTTCTTCCAGGCCGGCGCCTCATAGGTCCAGTTGGAGCCGCCGGCGTCGAATTTCTGCCGCACGGGCAGTTTGATCGGCGGCGAGCCGAACCAGGTGTCGCCCTCATGCATCAGATTATTGGCGGGCGGCTTCGACTTGATGCCGATCAGCGCGTTGGCCGGAATGTCGGCGCCGGTCGGGATCACCGCGCTATTGCCGACGAACACGCGCGGGCCGGTCTTGACCCGCCGCAGGATCATCCAGCCGCCGCGGACCTCCTCGTCGCCGAACACGACCTCGTCGGCGATGAAGTTCTTTTCGCCGATTTCGACGAGATCGTAGCGGCCGGAGAGATTGGTCGAAATCTCGGCGTCCTTGCCGATCTTCGCGCCCATCAGCCGGTACCAGGCGCGCATGTAGACCGTCGCATAGAGCGAGGACAGCGTCTCGAGCGTGATCTCGGTCGCGAAGGTCACCGCCCATTTGCGCAGATAGAACCAGGAATGCACCGAATAGGTCCCCTCGCGCACGCGCGGCAGGACGATCCAGCGGCAGGCGGCGATGAAGCCGACGGTGACGAGCACCATGACAAAGGCCGTCGGCCAGGCCATGACCGGGATCGAGGCCATATAAAGGGTGCGGTCGATGTCGGCGATGCCGACCAAATCGTCGATGCGGTCGAACACCCAGAACGCCGGGAAAATCGGCAACAGGCCGAGCGGCGGGATGGCGAGGAGCAGCAAGAGGTAAACGCCGCCCATGATGATCTTGCGCGGCGTCGATGCGACGGCGGGCGCGTCGAGCTCGGCGCGGTCGACGGCGCCGATGCGGCGGCCGGGCGAACCATCCCAGCTCTCCCAGGCGCCGACCCGCGCGCCCGAGCTGATCGAGGTCAGATCGCCAAGCTCGGCGCCGGCGACCGATGACGACATCCTCTTCGATCACGCAGGACGAGCCGATATAGGCCTCGGCGCCGATCTCGACGCGGCCGATCACGAGCTCATTGCCCTCCACCCGCGCATTGGCGATGTTGGCGATCGAGCCGATGCTGGCGCCGGCCCCGATCGAGACGAGATCGATCGCCCCGGCGTCGACCTCGCCGATGATGGCGTCGGAGCCGACCTTCGCGCCGAGCGCGCGCAGGTAAAGGCGCATGAAGGGCGAGCCCTGGAACCATTTGATATGGACGAGGCCGATGAAGCGGCGGGCCAGCCACCAGCGGAAAAAATAGACGCCCCAGAGCGGATAGCGCCCGGGCTTGGTGCGGCCGATGATCAGCCATTTCGCGCCGATGGCGATGGCCACCGTCGCGATGTTGATGAACATATAGACCGTGACGAGGGAGAGGATTTCCTCAAGCAGCGTGGCGTCGGCGCCGGTCAACAGCATGTAGCTCACGAACACGCCGAGCCATTGCGCGCTGACGAGGCCGAGGATGACCGGAAGGCTCAGCGCCTGCGCCAGCCCGCAGAGGAAGCGGCGCAGCAGCGGCGGCGGCGCGAAGGACAGATTTTCCTCGCGCGCGACATGCCCCCATTTGCGGTCGATCATCTCGCCGATGGCGCGCAGCGAGCGCGCCGCATAGACGTCCTGCAGGGTGATGCGGGCGAGCGAGGGCGTCTTGCGCACGATCGAAATGAAGCGCGCCGCCAGCAGCGAATGGCCGCCAAGATCGGTGAAGAAATCGGCGTCGAACGGGATCGGCTGCGGCGGCAGCACTTCCTTGGCCGCCGCGAGCAGGGCCGCCTCGGTCTTCGTGCGCGGCTCCTCCTGCGCGTCGCCGACGTCGGCGGCGGAGAGCGGGACGAGCTTCAGGCTCTTGCGGTCGACCTTGCCGGAGGACAGTTTCGGCAGGCTCGAGATCGTCTCGAAACGGGCGGGAACCATATAGGCGGGCAGTTTCGCCCGCAGCGCCGCGCGCAAGGCTTGCGGCGCAAAAACCGCCTCGGGCGCGTCAGGCGCGTCGGGCGCCGCGGGAACGATGAAGGCGACGAGCTGTTCGATCCCGTCATCGTTGCGCAGCACGACTGCGGCGTTGGCGACGCCCTCGACATCGCCGAGCTTCGCCTCGATATCGCCAAGCTCCACCCGGAAGCCGCGCACCTTGACCTGATCGTCGATCCGGCCGCGAAACAGGATGTCGCCATTGGCGTCGAGCGCGACGGCGTCGCCGGAGCGATAAAGGATCGGATCGCCGACCTCGCCTTCGACAGTGGCGAAGGGGTTTGCGATGAATTTCTCGGCGGTGAGTTCGGGGCGGCGCAGATAGCCGCGGGCGACGCCGGGGCCTCCGATCAGCAATTCGCCCTCGACGCCGGGTTCGACGATCTGAAGCCGCTCGTCGACGACATAGCAGCTGTAATTCGGGATCGGCCGTCCGATGGTCACCGGCGCGCCGGCCGCGACTTCCGCCACGGTGGCGACGACCGTCGCCTCGGTCGGCCCGTAGGAGTTGAAGATCCGCCGGCCCGGCTTGCACCAGCGATTGGCGATCGCCGGCGGACAGGCCTCGCCGCCGAGGATAATGACCCGCAAGGTGGCGACGTCGCGCGGCAGCAGCGCCAGCAGCGTCGGGACGGTGTCGAGCACGCTGACGCGATTCGCCTCCATGATCTCGGGCAATTTCTCGGCTTCGCCCAACACCTCGGGCGTCGCGACGAACAGCGTCGCGCCGGCGAGATAGGGCAGCCAGATCTCCTCCATCGAGAGGTCGAAGGCGACGGAGGCCCCCTGGAAGACGACGTCGCTCTCGCGCAGGCCATAGACCTCATTGGCGGCGCGCAGGTAATGGCAGATGTTGCGGCCGGAGATCACGATGCCTTTCGGCGTGCCGGTCGAGCCGGACGTATAGATGAGATAGGCCGGCGAATCCGGCGTCGCGCCGAGCGCGCGGGCGTCGACCTTGCTCGTATCCGACGGATCGATGAGTTCGCGGATGGTCCAGGCCGGGCAGTCCGTGCGGCCTTCGAGCTTTGCGACGAAATCCGGCGAGACGAGAATGCCTTTCGCTTCAGCGTCCTCGAGACAGACGGCGATTCGCTCAACCGGCGCGTCGCCGTCGAACGGCAGCCAAGCCGCCCCGACCTTGGCGATGGCGATCTGGGCGATCAGAAGATCATGGCCGCGCGCCATCCACAGCCCGGCCACGTCGCCAGGGCGCAACCCCTTGCGGACAAGGCCGCGCGCGATGGCCTCGGCCTTGGCGTCGACCTCGGCGTAGGTGAGCTTGCCGTCGCGCGTCACCATGGCGACGCCGTTCGGATCGAAAGCGGCGGACCTTGCGAAGATCTCGCAGAGCAGTTCGTCGCGGATGAGATCTGGCCGCTGCGGGCCGCGTAGAATGGACTCCCGGCTCAGGAACGGAGCCGCGCCGTCGCGTTGCGGGGGAAAAGCTTCGGCTATCGCAAGATGCGACATGGTTGTTCCTGTTTCATTCGATCGCGCCCGAATGCTTCCACGGCATGGAGAAGCGCAGCAGTTCCACATCTGAATCGCGCGGAATGCGCGCCGGCGCACATAAAGACGCCCGCGCGCAGTCCCCCGCGCATGCCGGGCCGGCAATTCCAATTGACCGAATTTAGATTTTGAGGGTTTCGCATGAATGGACGGTGAACAAATGAACTGCGGCGCCGACGCGAACGCAAATCGCGTCGGATGATCCTCCTCAAAAATGGCCTTGGCGAGGCTGCGCGGTCCTCGCCGGAGTCCGCCCCAAACATTTTCTGTGCGGTCTCTCTTGCGTAACTTCTAATCCTTGCCGAGCACCGCGATGTCGGGCGCGGCCGGGTTTTTCATGCCGACGACATGATAGCCGGCGTCTACGTGAAGGATTTCGCCGGTGATCCCGCGCGCCATCGGCGACAGCAGGAAAACCGCGCTTTCGCCGACTTCGTCGATGGTCACCGACCGGCGCAGCGGCGCGTTATACTCGTTCCATTTCAGGATATAGCGGAAATCGCCGATCCCCGAAGCCGCCAGCGTCTTGATCGGTCCGGCCGAAATGGCGTTGATCCGGATATTCTTCTCGCCAAGGTCGGCGGCGAGATAGCGGACGCTCGCCTCAAGCGCGGCCTTGGCGACCCCCATGACATTATAATGGGGCATCCATTTCTCGGCGCCGTAATAGGTGAGGGTCAGCATCGCGCCGCCATCGCGCATGAGCTTTTCGGCGCGCTGGGCGACCGCCGTGAACGAATAGCAGGACACCAGCAGCGTATTGTTGAAATTATCGGCGCTGGTGTCGACGTAACGGCCCGTCAGCTGGTCCTTGTCGGAAAAAGCGACGCAATGGACGACGAAATCAAGCCCGCCCCAGATTCGCTCGATTTCGGCGAAGGCCGCATCGAGGCTGTCCGCGTCGGTGACGTCGCAATGGCCGAGGACGTGGCCGCCGAGCTCCGCTGCGAGGGGGCGAACCCGTTTTTCCAGCGATTCGCCTTGATAGGTGAAGGCGAGTTCGGCGCCGGCCTCAAAGGCGGCCTTGGCGATGCCCCACGCGATCGAGCGATTGTTGGCGAGCCCGAGGATCAGGCCGCGCTTGCCTGCAAGGATTTCCGATCGAAGCGCACGGGGCGCGATGATTTCCGGTTGCGTCATTCTCGATCCGGGCCTGAAATGAGGGATGCGATCGATGGAACGGCCGCTGCATCTGCCGCGTTTAAGGACTATCGCGGTTCAACGCAAGGTTTCCGATGGTGCGAGCCGCGATCGCCAGCGTCCTGATTATCAAAAAATATTTCGCCGATAGGCAGAAGGCGCGCGGCGCTTTAGTATTATTCGAGGTCGCGGCGAAGGGCGATTTGGGTAACGATCCGGCGGCGGCCGGGGGCGGAGTGCCAAGGTGAATTTGCGAGTGGATCTCAATTTGATCGCGCCGCGGTTGCGCCGTTACGCCCGGGCTCTTGCGTGCGCCCATCCCGGCCCGAACGAGGCCGCCGATGCGCTGGTCGCGGCCGCCCTGCGGCAGGTCGCCGTGGACGGCGCATCCCTCCCCGCGCCTGATCTCGAAATCGAGGCCTACGCGGCCCTGGTCGAACTCAACCGGGAGCATGTTCGCGCCGCCGAACTCGGCGGCGCTCCGTCGCACGGCGCGCATGGCGCGAGCGCGTTGATCAAGGCCGGCGGCGCGCGCGCAGGCGGCGGGCGCCCGCCCGAGAGAGCGCCGCATGTTCCCGCATCGAACGACACGCTGTCCAGCGCGCTGCTGGCGCTGAAGCTCGAGGAGAGGGAAGTCCTGTTGCTGGTCGCCCTCGAAGGATTCGCCTATGCGCGAGCGGCGCGCATCCTGAAAATCTCGCGCTCGATCCTGATTGCGCGCCTCGCCCGCGCCCGCGAAAAGCTTCCGATGAACCTGCAGGCGCAGCCCGCATCGCACCGGGCGCGAGCGCATCCGCCGCATCTGCGGCTGGTCAAATAGACGTTCGCCCCCCGTGAACGGCTCTTTTCCCCCACCCGGCGATGACGAGCTTCACGGCTTTGTGGACGGGGAGATCGAGCCTCACCGGCGCAAAGCCATCGAGAATTTTCTCAAGACATCGCCCGCCGACGCCGAGCGCGTGGAGGGCTGGCGCCGTCAGATGCAAGTCATCCGCGCCGCTTTCGCGCCAATCGAGGCGGAGCCGGCGCCGGCGTCGATATTGCTGCCGCCAGCCACTGGCAAGCGCGCCTGCCTGCGCCTGCTTCGACCGTGTCCCGCGCCGTCAGCCGGCGCTGTGCGAAAGAAGGCGCACGAGCCCCCGTTCTGGCGAAAGGGCGCGGCCAGGGCGGTCAAGCTCGGGCGCGCCGGGCGCCTTGGTCGCGGTCTTTGCGGCCGGCGTCATTACCGCTCTCGCCGCCGCATTCTTCGCCGATCGCCTCCATGCGCCACAGGTCGCCGCCGACGGCCGCGCTTCGGCGCCCGTCTCCGCCGATATTCCGGCCGCGCGCGCGATCGCGGCCCTGATGGATTTCAGGCCGCAGCGCGCGCAGGAACGCGCGAATGCGTCCGGCGCCGCACCGAACGAAACCGGCGCGGCCTCGAACCAGGCGTCGCTGATCGTCCCCAACCTTTCGAGCGCGGGGTTCACGCTGGTCGGCATGCGCCCGGCGCCCGCCCGCAGCGGCGAGCCGGAAAACCAGATGTTTTGCCTGTTCTACGCCAAGGCGCCGGCGGCGCCCGTGGCGCTCTGCATCGCGCGCGACGCGGACGGCGGCGCGCGCGGGCGGATTCCGCGTCGAGGCGAACATTGCATCGAACGGGTCCGCCGGCGCGATCAGCTGGCGCCAGGCGAATGCGATCTACACCCTCGCGGGGCCGCTCAGCGACGCCGAATTGCGCGCCCTCGCCAAGCGCGTCAGCGCCGAAATCGAGGCTTTCGACTAAGGGTCTTGCGAATGAGGGTCATTGCGCCTTCCAGGCCGCGAGCGCGTCGGTGATCGCGCGAACGCCGGTCGGGCCCTTCTCGAAGGTCAATTTGGCGATCTTGCCATTGCTCAAAAGCATCGGCACGTCGATCCATTCGCGCGACGTCAAAAGATCGATGTTGTTCGCCTCGGCGGAGCCGCGCGTCAGGCCGACCAGAAAGGAATTGTCGGTGATCGCAACCGGAATGCCGCTGAGGCCGTCGCCGGTCGCGACATCCTCGCGCCGCATCTGCGGCACGCTGATCTGCTGAATGGCGCCGAGCGGGCCACCGGGCGCCTCGGTGAACTGGATTTTCATCGTATGCGAGGCCGGCAGGCTGCCGTCGAAATTCTTCTGCAGCGTCACCGCCGTCTGCAGTTTTTCTTCGGGAATGTCGATCTCGGCGCTGACCGCCATGCTCAGCGGGTCGCCGGGTCCATTGCTGACGTTATCGACCTTCCAGACCACCGTGCCGAGATAGGTCTTCACCTTCGCAGGCTCGTCTGGCGCTTCGACGAGAAGCGCCGCGCGCCCGCCGGAGGACGTCGTCTCGTCGGCGCCCGCATCGCTCTTTGCGGCGGAGGCGCCTTGCGCCGCCGGGTTGTCGGCGGATGTCGACGCGGGCGCGCTCTGCGTTCCGTCCGAGCCGACGCCGATGCGATCGACAATCTTGCCGTTGGCGCCGGCTTCGGGCGCGATGACCGGCGTCCCCGCCTTCTGGCGCAGTTCCTCGGGCCGGTCGCGCAGCTGAAAGGCGGCGATGGCGACGAGAAACACCAGCAGGCCGACGACGAAGCCGACAATCCAGAGCCGCCGCGGCGCCGCCGCGTCGCGCCGGGGCTGCGGCGCGGAAGGACGCTGCGCCTCCGGGCGCGGCTTCGCCAATGCCGGCGAAATGCGACGGCTCGCCGCGCCCGGCTCCGCGGCGGCAACTTCAGGGGCGCCGTCATGCGGAGTCGCCGGCTCAAAATCATGGCCCGCGTCGGCGATGGACGCTTCCGGGACGATCTCCTGAGCGCCGAGATCGCGAGGCGAAGATTCTTCAACGACAGGCTCTTGGACGGCGCGGTCCGGCGGGCGTGGCGCGAAGTCGCCGGGCGCGGGGGGCGGCGCGCTCCAGGTCGCGTCTGCGACCGCAGCCGATCCCGGCGGCGGCGGAAATAACGGCGGACGAGACGCTGGCGCGGAACCCGGCGCGCGGCGGGCGGAAAGGCCGTCCGGTCTAGGCGGCGGCGTAAACAGCGAAGGCTTATCCCGCCGCAGCTTGAAGAACGCCGGCGGCGGCGCCGGTTGCAGTCTCGCAGACGGGCGTCCGGCGTCCGCTTCTCCCGCGGCGGCTTCGCTCGCGGGCGCCTCGCCGACGGCCGGCGCGGGCGGGGCTTCAGGAGCCTGCTGCAAAGCTTCTTCCTGCGAAGGCTCTTCCCGAGACAGCTCTTGGGCGACGGGCGGCGGCGATTGCTGTTCGACAGACTGAGGGGCCGCCTCGGGCGGCGCCTCCACCTCAGTCGGCACGGGCGCGGCGGGCGCTTCGATCTCCGCCGGCGAGGCGGGAATCGCCTCCTCGACGCGCGTCTCGACAGACGATTCGACAAGCGTTTCGACGAGCCACTCGACTTCCGGCGGCGGCGCCAATTCGGCTTCAAGACGCGCGATGGCGACTTCGAGAGATGCGCTCTCCCGCGCGACATCGCTTTCCGGGATCGGCGGGTCGAGGCGGCGCAACTGCCCGAGCAAAGCATTGCGGGCGCGCTGATAAATGGCGCCGCGCGTTTCCGGCGTCGAACTCGGCAGACCGGCGACGGCCTTGGCGATCAGCGGGTAATAGTCGGCCATATCCCGTTCAGACCCCTAAAGCGTTCATCCGTCAATGCCATAAGCTGCTTATATCATGGCGGAAAAGCGGTCCGCGACGGCGCTGCGCGCCTAATCCCGGAACGGATTGTGGACGAGGATTGTATCGGCGCGCTCGGGACTGGTCGATAGCAGCGTCACCGGCGCCTCGATCAACTCCTCGATGCGGCGCACGTATTTGATCGCCTGCGCCGGCAGCTGCGCCCAGGATCGCGCGCCCGCCGTCGCGCCATCCCAGCCCTCGATCGTCTCATAGATCGGCTCGACGCGCGACTGCGCCGCCTGACTCGCCGGAAAGCGGTCGATGCGCGCGCCGTCGAGACGATAGCCGACGCAGACCTTGATTTCGGAAAACCCGTCGAGAATGTCGAGCTTGGTGAGGGCGATGCCGTCGATCCCCGATGTCTTGACGGTCTGCCGCACCAGCACCGCATCGAACCAGCCGCAGCGCCTGCGCCGGCCCGTATTGGTGCCGAATTCGCGGCCCCTGTCGCCGATCCGTTCGCCGATCTCGTCGTTGAGTTCGGTCGGAAAAGGGCCGCCGCCGACGCGCGTCGAATAGGCCTTGGCGATGCCGAGAACATAGCCGATCGCTTTGGGGCCGAGGCCCGATCCCGTGGCGGCGTTGGCGGCGACGGTGTTCGATGAGGTGACGAAGGGATAGGTGCCGTGATCGACGTCGAGCAGCGCGCCCTGCGCGCCCTCGAACAGGATGCGCTTGCCGGCGCGCCGCGCTGCCTCGAGCAGGTCCCAGGTCGAATCCATGAAGGGCAGAATCTTCGGCGCGACGCCCTCAAGCTCGGCCCTGACGGCCGCGGCGGCGACAGGCTCAAGCCCAAGGCCGCGCCGGAGCGGATCGTGATGCGCGAGCAGGCGGCCGATTTTTTCGTCAAGCGATTCGGGTTCGGCAAGGTCGGAGAGCCGGATCGCGCGGCGGCCGACCTTATCCTCATAGGCGGGTCCAATGCCGCGCTTGGTCGTGCCGATCTTCAGCCCTTCCGTCGAGGCGGACTCGCGATGCGCGTCGAGTTCGCGGTGCAGCGCCAGAATCAGCGTGACATTGTCGGCGATCTTCAGATTTTCGGGCGAGACGGCGACGCCCTGCGCCCCGAGCCTTTCGATCTCGTCGACGAGATGATGCGGATCGAGCACGACGCCATTGCCGATCACCGAAAGCTTGCCGGGCCGCACGATGCCGGACGGAAGCAGCGCCAGCTTGTAGACCTGATCGCCGATGACAAGCGTATGTCCGGCGTTGTGGCCGCCCTGGAAGCGCACCACGATATCGGCCTCGATCGACAGCCAGTCGACGATCTTGCCCTTGCCCTCGTCGCCCCATTGGGCGCCGACCACCACCACATTCGCCATAAGTCTGGTTCGCTCTTAAAATAATTTCGGCGCCTGCATCGGCGCTTGCTCCGCGGCCGGTTCGATCCGGGACCGGATCGAGCGCGTGAAGCGTTTTTTGAAACAACGATTCCCGGCGCGGTAGGGGGGCCTTCTCCCGGTACACAATCGGCGCGCGTGAGTAAAGCCGCGCGGGGGCGCTAGCCTCTGGTCTTGTCATCGGCGAGGCCCTTTGCTATAGGGCGGTCCTTCCAGTCATGATCGACCTTTCGCCGGCCTTGATGCGTTCGAGGCGATTTTTGACCGGCCCGACCGGCTCAAAGCCTTGCAGGATTAACAGGAATTTCCGATGAAAGCCGATATTCATCCGCAATATCATCTGATCAAGGTCGTCATGACCGATGGGACCGAGTTCGTGACGCGCTCGACCTATGGCTCCGAGGGCGCGACCCTCAATCTCGACATCGACCCGAAGACGCATCCGGCCTGGACCGGCGGGTCGGCGCAGCTGCTTGATCGCGGCGGGCGCCTGTCGCGCTTCAACTCGCGCTTCGCCGGGCTGAATTTCGGCAAGAAGTGAGCGCGGGCTCCGACCAGGCCCTCTCGAGCGAAATGACCGCCGAGGAGGTGCGCGCCCTGCTCGGCCTCGAAGCCAATGCGACCTGTGGCTTCGTGCGCGAAACCTGGCGCAGCGCCTTGCCGTCGCGCCGGGCGGCCTGCCGGCCCCCTTTCGCAGAAGGGCGCCCGCTTGGATCGGCGCTGTATTTTCTCGTGACGCCGGCCGCGCCCGTAAAGCTGCATCGCATCCGCAACGACCAGCTCTATCATTATTATCTCGGCGATCCGCTCGAGGTTCTGCTGCTGCGCGAAAACGGCGCGGCGGAGCGCGTCGTCGTCGGTCCCGACCTTCGCGCCGGGCAGCGCGTGCAGCTACTGATCCCCGGTTCAACCTTCCATACCGCCCGCCTCGCCGGCGCGCGGCGCTGGTTCCTCGGCGCCAGCACGGAATGGCCGGGGGTGGTTCCGGCCGACGTCGAGATCGGCGACGCGGAGGCGCTGGCGGCGCTTTATCCTCAAGTCGCCGCCGAGATTCGCAGCTTTCCGCAGCCGGATGCAGGATAAGCCTCGCAGCAGCCTTAAAGTAAAATATTAGCAGCCGCCTGGAAACGCAGCCCGTAGCAGCGCGATCTGGCTTTCGACAGGGCTCGGCGGCGGCTTGCGGGCGATTTCGCCATCGGCGCGGTGGATCAACGCATCGAGATGGCGGATGCGCGCCTGCAGGCGCAGCGACATTTCGATGAGTTCGCAAAGGCGCCGCGGCAGCGCCGAGCAAAAGCTCATCGGTCGAGACGGCGTCCTGCCGCGACAGATGGATGCGGCGCTTTTCGCTGGAGGCCTCCGCACGCGTCAGCTCGCCTTCGTTGACGGCGCGCTGGAGCAACAGCCAGGATGCGATCTGCATCAGCCGCGTCGTCAGACGCATGCTCTCCACCGCATAGGCGAGCGCGGCGGGGCGCGGCAGCGCCTGAGCCTGCTCGCGGCCGGCGCCGTCGAGATAGGCGGCGGCGGCGCCGACGAGGTCCATGCCTTCCTTGAACAAGGCCATGAACTGATCCGAGGCGGCGAGCTTCGCGCCGAACGAAACAGGCTTTTGCGTTGTGAACAATGATGTTGACGATCTTTCCGACGGCATCTCGCGCAAATCCCGCATTCCCTTGAAATCCTTGAAGCGTTTTGTATTCTACCAGAACATTAATATACAATTATAACTTATTGTTTTATACCATTTATAAACGCGAATGTGATTGCTGGTTTCGCGCCTCAGATCAAAAGAACCCAGCGATCGCCTTCGCGCTGGGCAAGACAGATGCTAGCGCAAAATGATCCGTCCGGGGGATTCACCTTTCGTTAGGCTTAACGGGCGATCGCACGCGCCCGCTTCAGCCCGATCGAGACCCGGACGGCTTCGCGCATGGTTCGGCGCGTAAGGCTTGGCGCGGGAGAGGCCGTCGCTGCGGTGGCGGCGCGCGCCGCAAGAACCTTGGGAGCCACCGGGAGATGAGCATGACGCAAGCCGCGCAGCGACCGATGGTGTTCATCGCGACGCCCTGTTTCGGGGGCCTCGTCTCGCAGCATTACATGCAGTCGATTCTCGGTCTGATGCAGTTCGCGGGGCAAGCGGGCTTCGACGCGGCGCTCGCCCTGCTCGGCCATGATTCGCTGATCACCCGCAGCCGCAACACCCTCGTCAGCCAGTTCCTGCAGACGCCGCAGGCGACGCACCTGCTGTTCATCGACGCCGACATCAGTTTCGCGGCGGAGCAGGTATTTCACATGCTGAGCTTCGATCAGGATTTCGTCGCCGGCGTCTATCCCCTGAAAGTGATCGACTGGAGCCATGCCGCGATCCGGCGCGCCGCCAGCAGGGCCGAGAGCTTTCAGGCCGCGCCCCTGCTTTATGTCGGCACGCTCTGCCCCGGGGCCGAACGCGCGCGCGAGGGACGTTTCGCCACGGCCATCTATTGCGGTGGCGGATTCATGCTGCTGAAACGGCGGGTCATCGAGCGCATGATCGAGGCCTATCCGCAAACCCGCTACGCCGGCGCGCACGCCTATTCGAACGCGACAGGCGGGGCCGAATTACGCCCTGTTCGATTGCATGATCGACAAGGAGACAAACGCCTATGTCAGCGAGGATTTCGGCTTCTGCCAGCGTTGGCGCGACATCGGCGGCAAGATCTGGCTCGACACCGAGGGCAAGCTCACCCATGTCGGATCTTACAATTTCCAGGGCGACCCGGGGCCGCGCTTCTTGACGGCCGGGGCGGCGGAGGAGCGGCGCGGCGTCCTCGAACGCGTCGACGCCGGCTGAAGACAGGCCGCGATCGGCGACAGCGCTTTTGGGGCGAAACAAACGACCGACGCGTCGCCGTGCGATCGATCAAATACCTGGAGCGCCCTTCCGAACGCGTGGACTCGGAAGATGGCGCCTGCCGCCGGCGCGGGCCTGATCGCGACGCCAAAATCGCCGATCCGCCGCCACCCCCTGTCCTCCAGGCGCCAAACTCATCCGCGTTGACGCCCGGCTGCGCGCAGCGGCCGAATCGCCCGCCCTTGCTCCAGCCGGGGCAGCGATCCGCGAGCTGAGCCAGCGGCGGCCCGGTCTCCCACGGGCAGGATATTGATTATGGCCAAGAAGTTGGATCCGTTCTAGAAGTCAGGTCGGTTCCGATTGCAGGCGCGCCCGTTTGGCCTGGGCGGCGCGGTCGCCGCAGGACGAGCCAACGCCTTGAACGCCGCGCCCGTGTCCGCCTGCATCGGCGCCGGGCCGGGCTCCATCAATTGTCGCCGTTATGGATAGATGAAATGAGCATCAACAAGATCGGGGTGATTGGCGCTGGACAAATGGGCACCGGGATCGCCCAGGTCTGCGCTCTCGCCGGAATCGACGTCGCCCTCAACGACATCTCGCAGGAGCGCATCGCCGCGGGGATTTCCGTGATCGAGTCGAGCCTCGCAAAGCAGGTCGACCGTCAGCTGATCGACGAAGCGGCGAAAGAGGCGGCCCTCGCCCGCATCCAGCCCGCTCTCGATTACGAGGCGATGCGCGATTGCGATATGGTCATCGAGGCGGCGTCCGAAAACGAAGAGGTCAAACGCAAGATTTTCAGCAAGCTTTGCGCCGCGCTCCCGCCGCATGTGATGTTGGCCTCGAATACGTCGTCGATTTCGATCACGCGGCTCGCCTCCGTCACGAACCGGCCCGAGCGCTTCATCGGCATTCATTTCATGAATCCCGTGCCGCGCATGCAACTCGTCGAAGTCATCCGCGGCATCGTCACCGAAAACGAGACGTTCGAAACTGCCAAGGAACTGATCACGCGCCTCGGCAAGACCTATACCGTGTCCGAGGATTTCCCGGCTTTCATCGTCAACCGCATTCTGCTGCCGATGATCAACGAGGCGATCTATACGCTCTATGAGGGCGTCGGATCGGTGGACGCGATCGACACCGCGATGCGGCTTGGCGCCAACCATCCGATGGGCCCGCTCCAGCTCGCCGACTTCATCGGCCTCGACACCGTTCTCTCGGTCATGCAGGTGCTGCATGAGGGGCTGGCGGATTCGAAATATCGCCCCTGTCCCCTGCTCGTTAAATATGTCGAGGCGGGATGGCTTGGCCGCAAAACGCAGCGCGGCTTTTATGATTATCGCAGCGGCGCGCCGATTCCGACGCGATAATTTGGGTCTGGACCCGGGATATTCACCTTAGATTGATGCCTTGACTGGGCGCCTGCGCCGGAACAGCCTTCACAGCGCCGTCATCCGCACCGTACACTATTCACGCGAATTCGCCGCCGGCGCTCCGGGCTGAACCGCATTGACGCGCTAAGCCACAGACGCTAAAGCGGAAACCGCTGAAGGAGAGGCGCCGGAGTTGACGGTCCATTTCCATCCAACTGCTTCACCGGAAGCGTGTCCGGCTCTGGTGCTCAACGCCGACTTCCGGCCGCTGAGTTACTATCCCTTGTCGCTCTGGTCATGGCAGGACGCGATCAAGGCCGTTTTTCTCGAGCGCGTGAACATCGTCTCCAACTATGACAAGGCGGTCCGAAGTCCAAGCTTCGAAATGCTGCTCCCCTCGGTCGTATCGCTGAAGACCTATATAAAGCCCTCGCGCCATCCCGCCTTTACAAGGTTCAACGTTTTCCTTCGCGACCGTTTCAGCTGCCAATATTGCGGCTCACGCCATGATCTGACGTTCGATCATGTGACCCCCCGCTCGAAGGGCGGGACGACGACCTGGGAAAATGTCGTCGCGGCCTGCTCCACCTGCAATCTGCGCAAGAGCGACCAGCTTCCGGGCGAGGCCCATATGTGGCCAAGCCACAAGCCCTACCAGCCGACCGTGAACGACCTGCATCAGAACGGACGGCTGTTTCCGCCCAATTATCTGCACGAAAGCTGGATGGATTACCTTTACTGGGATTCCGTGCTGGAGCCGTAAGGGCCGGATCCAAAAGACCCCTGCTCAGCTCGAGCCCCTGCGCAAACCTCAGCTCAATTCAGCCGCGAGCCGCCGCATGAAGGCGATGCCCGCCTCCATCTGCGCGATCTCGATATATTCGTCCGGCTGGTGCGCCTGATCGATCGAGCCGGGACCCACGACCACCGTCGGCGCGCCGGCCGCCTGGAACTGGCCGGCTTCGGACGCGAAAGGCACGCTGATCGTATGGTTGGAGCGCGCGAGCTTCAGCGCCAGACTCTCGGCCTGCGAGCCCGGCTCCGGCCGAAGCCCCGGCACCTCCACCTCGGAAATTGTTTCGATATAGGCTTCCTTGGCGTAGCGCGTGAGTTTTGGCAGGGCGACGCGCGCGATATAGCTCTCAAGATGCGCCAGCGCCAGATTTTGCGGAACATGCGGCAGGCTGCGGAACTCCCAGTCGAAAGCGCATTGCTTGGCGAGAATGTTGCGCGCAGTGCCGCCGTGGATGACGCCGACCTCGATGGTCGAGGCCGGCGGATCGAACCGGCCGGACGGATCGCCCTGCAGGGCCAGCGCCGCGCCGAATCGGTATAATTCGCAGACGAGATCGCAGGCCGTCTCGACCGCATTCGCGCCGAGATAAGGCTTCGACGAATGCGCCTCATGGCCATGGACGGTGGTGCGATAGGTGACGACCGCCTTATGCGCGTCGGCAACCTGCATCAGGGTCGGCTCGCCGACGAGGACCGCGGCCGGGCGCGGCAAATCGACGCCAAAGCGCGCGATCGTATCGAGCGGGCCGCGGCAGGTCGTCTCCTCGTCATAGCTCAAGAGAATGTGGATCGGGCGCGACAGCTTCGCTTTCTGAAACTCGGGGATCATCGCAAGGCAGATCGAATCGAAGCCCTTCATGTCGCAGGCGCCGCGCCCGAACAGGCGCCCGCCCTCGCGGCGCAGCGTGAAGGGATCGCTGGTCCAGTTCTGGCCCTCGACCGGCACCACATCGGTGTGGCCTGACAAAACCACGCCGCCATCGACTTTCGGGCCGATGGTCAGAAAAAGCGCGGCCTTGTCGCCCGTCTCATTGGGGATTTTCACATAATCGACGCCGCAGGCCGCGAGGTAGTCTTCGACCGATGCGACGAGGGCGAGATTGGATTTCGAGCTCTCGGTGTCGAAGCCGACGAGACCCGCCAGCATGTCGATCGCCGCCTCGAGCCGCCCGTCCGATGCGTGAGGCGTATGAGCGGAGGGCCTGTGCGTGGACGACATGGCCCCGCGCGCTCAGTTGAGGACGCGGCGGGCGAACGGCGAATCCAGCGAAAAAACCGGAATTTGCGCTTCGAACGCGACGCCGTTCTCGTCGACCATGTGATAGGCCCCCGTCATGATGCCGGAGGGCGTCGAAAGATTGGATCCGGACGTATAGCGGAAGGTTTCGCCAGGCTTCAAAATCGGCTGCTCGCCGACGACGCCCGGCCCCTGCACCTCTTCGAGCCGGCCGTTGGCGTCGGTGATTTTCCAATGCCGCGCGGTGAGCTGCACCGTCCTGTCGCCCTGATTGGCGATCTCGACCGTATAGGCCCAGAAGAAACTCGCCTGATCCGCGTCGGAGCGCTCGGGGATGAACTCGGGCAGAACGGTGATCTGAATGTCGTGCGTGACGGTGCTATACATCTTCACGATCTGAACGGTGAGCGGGCCGGACGAGCGCGGCGTCCCGCTAACCTACCACAGCTCGGACGCCGAGGAAAACCGCGCAAGGCGTCGCTCTTTCCGTTTCGTTCCGCCTTTTCATTCCGCCGCCAGTCCCTGCTGGTCGAGGGCGCCGAGCGCGCCCGCGAGATCCTCGATCAGATCATCCGGGTCCTCAAGGCCGACCGACAGGCGCACCATCCCCTCGCTGACGCCGAGCGCCGCCCGCGCCTCCGGCGTCAGCCGCTGATGCGTCGTCGTCGCAGGATGGGTGATGAGGCTCTTGGCGTCGCCGAGATTGCTGGAGATTTTGATGAGTTCGAGTTCCCGCGCGACGGCGAAGGCGGCCGGTTTGCCGCCGGCGATCTCGAAGGCGACCAGCGTGCCGCCGCCCGACATCTGCCGCTTGACCAGCGCGGCGTGCGGATGATCCGCCCGGCCCGGATAGCGGACAAGGCTGACCTGCGGATGATCGCTCAGGAAATCGGCGATCCGGGCGGCGCTCCGCGATTGTTGCTGGACCCGAAGCGACAGGGTTTCCAGCGCCTTCAAAAGCACCCAGGCGTTGAATGGCGACAGCGCCGGCCCGGTCTGGCGCAAAAACTGCTGAAGATCGCCCTCTATCAGTTCCTTGCGGCCAAGGATCACGCCGCCAAGACATCGCCCGCCGCCGTCGATATGCTTGGTGGCGGAATAGACGACGAGATCGGCCCCCAAGGTCAGCGGCTTTTGCAGGATCGGCGTCGCGAAGACATTGTCGATGACGACGAGGGCGCCGTTTTCATGCGCGATCGCGGCGATCGCCTCGATGTCGTAGACGTCGAGGCAGGGATTGGTCGGACTTTCCAGAAAAACGACTTTCGTCTCCGGCCGCATCGCCGCGCGCCATTCGCAGAGATTGGCGCCGTCAACGAGAGTCGCGGCGACGCCAAAACGCGGCAGCAGATCCTCGACGATGTAGCGGCAGGCGCCGAACAGCGCTCGAGCGGCGACCACGTGATCGCCGGCCTTGACCTGCGACATCAGCGACGCCGTCACGGCCGCCATGCCGGTCGCAGTGGCGCGGGCCGCCTCCGCGCCTTCGAGCAGCGCCATGCGCGCCTCGAACATGGCGACCGTCGGATTGCCGTAGCGCGAATAAACAAAGCCCGGGGCGTCGCCCTTGAAGCGCGCCTCGCAGGCCTCCATCGAATCGAAGACATACCCTTGCGTGAGGTAGAGCGCCTCGGAGGTCTCGCCAAACGGCGATCTGCGTTCCGCCGCCGTGGACGAGTTGCGTCGCGGCACGATAGGCCCGCGCCCCGCGCTTTGCTGGCGGATGGTTCATCTTCGCTCCGAATGGACAATTGCGGAGTTGATTACGCCCCTATTTCTTATATCTCAAGCATCTTGGCTCTCCTCTGGAGCGCCGCTGGCGGCGCTCTCCGGCTTCGCCTGACCCTGCTTTCCGAACGCGGCGCTCCATGCAACTGCTTTTCCCGAATCTGGACCAGGACGATTTCGGCCCGCATTTCGGGCTGCTGTCGCGTCAAAAGATCGAAATCATGCTGCGCCGGCGCATGATTTTGCCGGAGGAGTTCATCGAGGAAAGCCAGCTGCAGCCGGCGAGCCTCGATCTTCGGCTTGGACCCCGCGCCTATCGCGTCAGGGCGAGCTTCCTGCCGGGCAAGGACCGCACCGTCATGGAGCAGCTGCGGGCCATCGCCCGCGACGAGGAGGCGATCGACATCGAGAACGGCGCCGTCCTCGAACGCGGTTGCGTCTATGTCATCCCCCTCCTCGAACATCTCCATCTTCCCGACAGCATATCGGCGCTCGCCAATCCGAAAAGCTCGACCGGACGCCTCGATATTTTCACCCGCCTCATCACCGACCGCTCGGACGTCTTCGACCGCGTCGCGCGCGCCTATGAGGGGCCGCTTTACGCCGAGGTCTCGCCGCGCAGCTTTAGCGTCCGCGTGCGAAAGGGATCGAAACTCAATCAGATCCGCTTCCGGCGGCTGAACTCGCAGCAGCTGGAGCGCACCGACTTCGCGCATCGACGACAAAGACCTGCTCCAGCACCATCGATCGCAGCCCCTCGTCGACGGCGATTTGAACCTCCGCGAAGGCCTCGTCGTCCGCGTCGCGCTCAGCGCCGCCGCGCATGGCGAGGTGATCGGCTATCGCGCGCAAAAACACGCCGACATTCTCGATGTCGATCGCGTCGGCGCCTATTCGCTCCATGACTACTGGGACAGGGTTTTCGCGCGCCCCGACAACCGGCTGATCCTTGATCCGGGCGAGTTCTATATCCTCGCCTCGCAGGAGCGCCTGCATATTCCGCGCGATCTCGCCGCCGAAATGGTGGCGATCGACCCGGCGATGGGCGAGTTCCGCGTGCATTATGCGGGATTCTTCGATCCGGGCTTTGGCGCGGCGCCCCACAATCGCCCCGGCGCGCGGGCCGTGCTCGAAGTGCGCAGCCACGAAGTGCCATTCGTCCTCGAAGACGGCCAGATCATCGGGCGCCTCGTCTATGAGAAAATGGCCGAGCCGCCGCAGGTTCTCTATGGCGAGGGCGAGGTCTCGAATTATCAGGGCCAGGGGCTGAAATTATCGAAGCATTTCGTGATGGGGTGAGGCAGCGCGAGGCGTCCGCCCACGGCGCGCCGCCCTTGCTTGATCAAAACGTCGCGCAAAACCTATAGTGAAGCTGGGCCGAATCGCCAAAGCTGGCGGTCGGCGTCCAAAACGGCGTCCAGAAATAAGCCGCAGAACCCGAAGGATCATCCATGACGACCGCCCGTTTCTCCACGGCCGCGACAGACCGATACGGCGCCGTCGCGCAATGGCTGCACTGGATCACCGCGATTCTGGTTCTGGCGACGCTGCCCCTCGCCTGGGTCATGATCAAACATGGAGCCCAGACAATCCCTCGGTCCCCACGCTGTTCCTGATCCACAAATCCATCGGCGTCACGATTTTCGCGGTGGTCGCGTTCCGCATTCTCTGGCGCGGCCTCAACCCGCCCCGCCGCTGCCCTGGACGCTCGAGCCCTGGGAGGCGTGGACCGCGCGGATCAGCCATTTCCTGCTCTATCTGATTTTGCTGGCCATGCCGGTCAGCGGCTATATTACGTCCGCCGCCAGCAACCATCCGGTCAATTATTTCGGTCTCGTCACCCTGCCGTCGCTGCCGGAGAACAAGCCGCTCGCCCATGCCGCCGGCGAGGTTCATGAGGCGTTGTCCTGGGCGCTCTACGCGCTTGTCGGGCTGCATATTCTGGGAACCGCCTACCACCTCATCGTGAAGCGCGACGGCGTTCTCGACCGGATGCTGCCAAAGCAGATCAACGCGGATTGAGCGCAACGCTTGCGGGCTCGCTGAAGTAATCTTCGAGCAGCGTCGAATAGATCGCCGTCAAAACCTCGATATCCTTCACCGCCGCATGCTCGTCGATCATGTGCATGCGTCGCCCCGACAAGGCCGAACTCGACCACCGGGCAATAGGCGCGGATGAAGCGCGCGTCCGAGGTTCCCCCGCTGGTCGAGAGCGAAGGCTTGCGCCCGGTATGCTTTTCGATCGCCGCCGCAGACGAGGTCGGTGAAGCCGTCGGGCGGCGTCAGGAAGGCGAGCGCGTTGCAGGGCTCGAAGCGCAGCTCATAGTCGGCGTCTTCCGCCGCCGCCCCGGCTCTTTTGCGCAGCTCGGCGGCGAGCGTCTCCGGCGTCCAGAGATCGTTGAACCTGACGTTGAATTTCGCCTGCGCCTCGGCCGGAATGATGTTGAACGCGAGATTGCCGACATCGACGCTGACGATTTCGAGGTTCGAGGCGTCGAAATGCGCCGTCCCGGCGTCGAGCGGCGCGGCGGTCAGCGCGCCGATCAGCCGCAAGAGAGGCGGGATCGGGTTTTTGGCGCGCTGCGGATAGGCGACATGGCCCTGCCGCCCGCTGACGCGCAACGTTCCGTTGAGGGAGCCGCGACGGCCGATCTTGATCATCTCGCCGAGCGCGTCGGGATTGGTCGGCTCGCCAAGGATGCAATGATCGAAGCGCGCGCCGCGCTCATGCGCGAAGCGCAGCAGCTTTTCGGTCCCGTTGATCGCCGGGCCTTCCTCGTCGCCGGTGATGAGAAGACTGATCGAGCCCTTCCCTGTCCCATGCCTTTGCGACGAAGCCGATCGCCGCGGCGGCGAAGGCCGCGATCGCGCCTTTCATATCGGCGACGCCGCGGCCGTAGATCGCGCCCTCACTGAGTTCCGCGCTGAACGGATCGAAGCGCCAGCTCGCGGCGTCTCCGGGCGGCACGACGTCGGTATGGCCGGCGAAGACGAGATGCGGCGCGCCGGTTCCGATGCGGGCGTAGAGATTCTGGATGTCGGGCGTGCCGGCTTCTGAAAAAACGATCCGGTCCGTCGAAAAGCCCGCCGCCTTCAGCCGCGCCTCGAGCACGTCCTGCGCGCCCGCGTCATCGGGCGTGACCGAGGGGCGCCGCACCAGCGCGCGGCAAAGATCGATGGCCGAGGCTGCTAGGTCTGACATTTTGCCTCAGCTGTCTGTAAGCTATTGGAATCGATCACCTTCATGATTTTGGATTAATTCAATCCAAAATCAACGTGATCTAAAGAGGCCGAACTGCAAGGCTTCTATCGCAGCGCGCGCCATTTCGCCAAACGGCGCGAAAACCGGCCCCATGACAATCGCCGCGGATCGACCCCATTTCTGTTGCCGAAATCTTTGAAATAGAGCATGAGCGCGCGGCGGCGGCCTCAAGGCCGGAGCGCGACGACGGCTTCAAGGCTGGGGCGACATGTCGCCTCAGGCATGCTATTGGCCGAAAACGACCGGGCTTCGCGCGGTCGCGGCGACGCGGACCCGGCGGCGAACGGAAATGGAATCGATGCGAAAACTTGTAGGCGGAAAGCTGCACGGCATCCGCGTCACCGACGCGAACCTCGACTATCACGGCTCGATCACCCTCGATCCCGCCCATTGCGAAGCCGCGGGCATTCTTCCGCTCGAATTCGTCGACGTCTGGAACAAGAATTCCGGCGCGCGCATCACCACCTATGTGATCCTCGGCCAGCGCGGCTCGCGCTGCTGCATTCTGAATGGCGCGGCGGCGCGCACCTGCCAGCCCGGCGACGAGCTGATCATCTGCAGCTCCGTCTATCTCGACGGCGCCGAAATCGTCGATCTCAGCCCCGCGATCCTCACGTTCGATGCGGCGAACAATGTCGTGGATCGCCTGCGCTACAAGGTCAGCCGCGACGACGCTGGCGGCTATCATTTCGCCATCCTCGACGAAGACGGCGCGCGGCTTGCCGTGCCTTTGAAGTCGGGCGTGCGCCAGAAGCGCGCAAGCTGAAGCTTATCCGGTCGCAAGAATTTTCCGTTTTCGCCGCGACAATCGCAAAAGCCTTTTGCCGCGGCAATCTTCCCGGAGAAGATTCGCGGACTGAAACTTGACACTCGCCGCCGCAGCCTCCCATATATCGGACGTAATGTTCGCCATATCGAACGATCGGCAAGCCATTGTCCCAGGCCCATGGCGGCGCTTTGTCCCCTAAAAAAGGCGGCCTTCGCGAGGTCGACGCGCCGCAAAGCCTCGTCGCGCATTTCAGCGCCGACCACGCGCTGCAACCTGGACGCGGGCGGCCGCCTCGACCAATGGACGATCGCCTACCAGACCTATGGCGCGCTCAACGCCGACAAATCCAACGCCATTCTCGTCTGTCACGCGCTGACCGGCGACCAGCATGTCGCCAATCGCCATCCGATCACCGGCAAGCCCGGCTGGTGGACCACGATGGTCGGTCCCGGCCGGCCGATCGACACCGATCGCTATTTCGTCATTTGCTCCAATGTCATCGGCGGCTGCATGGGCACGACCGGCCCGGCTTCCCTCAATCCGGCGACGGGGCGTCCCTATGGCCTCGATCTGCCGATCGTCACCATCAGGGACATGGTGCGGGCGCAGGCCATGCTGATCGACCATCTCGGCATCGACGATCTGTTCTGCGTCGTCGGCGGCTCGATGGGCGGCATGCAGGTGCTGCAATGGGTGGCGAGCTATCCGGAGCGCGTTTTCGCGGCCATGCCGATCGCGACCGCGGCCAAGCATTCGTCGCAGAACATCGCCTTTCACGAGGTCGGCCGGCAGGCGGTGATGGCGGACCCCGACTGGCGCAACGGGCGCTATCTGGAGCAAGGCGTCGTTCCGACGAAGGGGCTCGCCGTCGCGCGGATGGCGGCCCACATCACTTATCTGTCGGACGAAGCGCTGCAGAGCAAATTCGGCCGCAAGCTGCAAGATCGCGCCGCGCCCGCCTTTTCCTTCGACGCCGAGTTCGAGATCGAGAATTATCTGCGCCATCAGGGCTTGAGCTTCGTCGACCGTTTCGACGCGAACTCCTATCTTTATGTGACGCGAGCCTGCGACTATTTCGATCTCGCCGCCGATTACGACGGCTCGCTGGCGCGCGCCTTCAAAGGCGCGAAAGCGCGATTTTGCGTCGTCTCCTTCAATTCGGACTGGCTCTATCCGACCTCGGCCTCGCGCGCCATCGTACATGCGCTGAACGCCGGCGGGGCGTCGGTCTCCTTCGTCGACATCGAGACCGATCGCGGCCACGACGCTTTCCTGCTCGATGTCCCCGAATTCATCGCGACGTCGCGCGGCTTTCTCGATTCCGCCGCGCGCGCGCGCGGCCTGCCGCTCGCCGCGCGGGTCGAGCCGCGGATCGAGCCGGCAGCGCAGTCTTGAGCGTCTCCTCCACGCCCCTCGAAGCGACGAAGACGCCGCAGACGACGGCGCGCGTCGATCTTCTTCTCGTCGCTTCGATGGTCGAGGCGAACAGCCGCGTTCTCGACGTCGGCTGCGGCGACGGCGCGCTGCTGCGCCTCCTCGCTGCGGAAAAGGGAGTCGACGCGCGCGGCATCGAACTGTCGCAGCGCGGCGTCAATGATTGCGTCGCCCAGGGACTTTCCGTCATTCAGGGCGACGCCGACACCGATCTTGCGGCCTATCCCGACGATTCTTTCGACTATGTGATTTTGTCGCAGACGCTGCAGGCGACGCGCCACCCCCGCGCAGGTTCTCGAAGACATGCTGCGGATCGGACGGCGCGCCATCGTCTCCTTCCCGAATTTCGGCCATTGGCGCATCCGGGCGCAGATCGCTTTCGGCGGCCACATGCCGGTGACGCGCAATCTATCCCTGCCCTGGTATGAGACGCCGAACATTCATTTCTGCACGATCCAGGATTTCATCGAGCTCGTTCAGACGATCGGCGCGCGCATCGAGCGCGGCGTCGCGCTCGACCGTTTCGGCAAGCCCCTGGCGTATAGCGCGCCCTGGATCTGGAACCTGTTCGGCGAACAGGGCGTGTTTCTCCTGACGCGCAAGTTCTGACGCGCGGCGGGAAGCGGCTACTTCGCCGCCGTCTTGGCGCCGCCTTCGCCCGCTCGATCGACTCTACGATGATCTTGCGCGCCGTCTCGGCATCGCGCCAGCCGTCAAGCTTGACCCATTTATTGGGCTCGAGATCCTTGTAATGCGCGAAGAAATGCTCGATCTGATGCAGCGTGATCTCCGGCAGGTCGGTGTAGTTCTCGACCTTCGCGTAGCGCTGGGTCAGCTTCGCCGACGGCACGGCCAGAAGCTTTTCGTCCTGCCCGGCCTCGTCGCGCATGATCAGAACGCCGACGATCTTGCAGCTCATCACCGCGCCCGGAACGATCGCGCGCGTATTGGCGACGATGACGTCGCAGGGGTCGCCGTCTTCGGACAATGTATGCGGGATGAAGCCGTAATTGCCCGGATAGCGCATCGACGTATAGAGGAATCGGTCGACGATCAGCGCGCCGGCGGCCTTGTCGAGCTCATATTTGATCGGTTCGCCGCCGATCGGCACCTCGATCACGACATTGACTTCAAAAGGCGGGATTCTTGCCGATGGAAATTGCGTCAAGGCGCATGGAGGTCTCCCGGGTTGCCTTGGATGGTTCATAACGGCGGTTTGCGCCGCGGCGGCTGCAACTCTTCTTTGGGCGAAGACACCAGCTCGAATGTAAACGGCGAATCGACAGTCCGGGCGAATCAGCCGGACAGGACAACCGCATGCCATCGACGCGGCCGCGTCGATGCTTAAGTGCGTTTCAGGGAGGGGTTATGCGCCAGGCCCGGCTATCCTTCAAGTCGGAGCCGAGTTGAAGGCGAAGGCGTGCCGCGCGCGGACTTCGGAGCCGAAGCGCTCATTGGCCTGGCGCACGTTCAGGCCGCCAAGCCTGGTGTAGAATTGCACCGCCCGTTCATTGTCGGCGAGCGCCCAGACCAGAAACGACGAATAGCCGTGCTCGGCCAGATCCTTGCGGGCGACGTTCAAACAGCCGCTTGCCGAAGCCGAGGCCCTGAAACTCAGGCGCGACATAGAGTTCGAAAACCTCGCCGCCATAGCGCAGCGAAGGAACCCGGTTGCGCCCATAGCTCGCATAGCCGCCGATCGTCTCGTCGAAATCGAGAACGAGAAGCCGCGAGCCCCGCACGATCGCCGAATGCCACCAGCGCGGTCCGCGCCGCGCGATCATGCGCTCCAGCTCGCGGCCGGGGATAATGCCGCGGTAGGCGTCCCGCCAGGCGGCGTCATGCACGTCGGCGACGCCCTGGGCGTCGCTTTCGCGCGCGTTTCGGATGGTGATTACGGCCTCGATCATGGGCCGATGTTAAAACCGCTTGCCCCGCCCCCGCAAGACCTTCTTGCGGCTTTCGCCGCCCCGCGCCGCGCGCGCCTCAAAAAGCCGCACCCGCGCCGCCCGGCGGCGGGTTCGCGCCCGCTTCTTCGTCCTCGATATCGAACGCCTCGCCGATCGGCGGCGCGGCAGGGCGCTGCGTTCGATAGATGCCCTTGATCAGGACGACGAAGGCGATGACGGCGCAATCGATCAGCGTCACCCACCAGATCTGCACCGTGGCGACCCCGAAAATGGAGAGCGTGAGGATGGCGACGATCCCGGCCAGCGCCGCCGGCGCCACGGCAGCCGGAATCCGGCTCGCCAACAGGAAGAGGCGCACAATCAAAAACGCGAAAGCCGCTGCGCCGATGACGCCGAGATCGTACCAGATCACGAACAAAAGGCTCCGTGGCGTCAATTCCGGCAGATAGCCGAGGCTCGACTCCCCGATCGGCCGTGTCGAAGCCATGCCCGGTGATGAGGCGCGGCCATTCCGAAATCACGAGGTCGCGCCAGATGAGCATCGACTGCGACGCCGGCCCCGCCTCGTGTCTTGTCAAACTCAGGATCGCGCCATAGATCAGCGGCAATGCCGGCGCGAGTAAAACCAGCCCTGCGAAAAAGAAACCGAGCCGGCGCGCAACCCGGCCGGCCTGTGGCATGGCGAGCGCGAAGGTGAAAGCGGCGGCGCCCATCGCCGCGAGGCCGATCTGCGCAAAACCGGCCAGCGCAACGGCGGCGGCGAGCAAGGCAAGGCCAGCCGCGAGAATCCAGTGCTCTCGGAGCGCGAGCGCCCCGAGCGCCGGCCAGACCAGCACGATCAGCGTGATCATGGAGCGCTGAAACAGCGAATCGTCGAATTCCGAGGCGCCTAAAAACCAGTCAGGACCGCGCCAGGCAAGCGCCAGCATGGCGATGGCGCTCAGGGCGGCGCCAACGGGCAGCAGATAAAGATCAAAGGCTTTCGTCCGCGTCGGCAAATATGCGGCGACGAGGGCGACGAGAAACGTCGTCCCGACGATTTGCGCAAAGCGTTGCCCGGCCTGTGCAAGGAACGGAGTCCATAAAAGGGAAAGCCCGGCCCAGAAGGTTAGAAACAGAGCGGTCATGCCGGCCGGAGAGAACAGCGCGGTGCGTAAATGCCGCGGGCCATGCTCGGGCTCGCCGACCAGTGCCCCAAGCAGGATCAGGACCGCGCCGATCGGCATCAAGACATAGATCGCGCCGCGCAGCGCCACCCCGGCGCAGGGCAAAGCCACCATCAAAATCGCAAGGCCAAGCCGAATCAGCAGTTTCGCGGCGTCGGCGGCGGGAGTCTCGGTTTGGCGGGAAGCGACAGACATGGCCCAGCTTGGTCAAGGGGGCGCAGAAGATCTGACCCGGACCCGTCATCTTAACGCCTCTTTGTTTTTCGGCGCGCGCGATTTTGGGCGCCAGTTTATGGCGGAATTGCGAAACGAGGCAGGATGCCTCTCTTTCAATCCGCCGCCCCTGCGGCAAGTGGGCGCCAAGGGCCGGCCGGCGCCGTCCGCGCGGCCTCCCCTGCGGTGGCGATGGCGGGATTCGTCGCGAGCGATTCGCGCGGCGCGCTCAGTACGACGCAATCATCTCGTCGGAGATTTTTCGCACGCCGGGGATTCCCTCGGCGAGGGCGAGCAGCGCCTTATGCTCCTCGGGCGATCCGACAAGACCCCAAAGATGCACCACTTTATCGGAGACGACGATGTTGCGCTCGCCGAAATCGGTCCATGGCTGGTCGGCCAGCCGGGCGAGGACCGCGTTCCTGATGTCCCGATCCGCCGCCGCATCCTCGGCCGGCGGCTGAAGGCCGGCCTCCGCCGAAGCGAGAGCCTGAATGAGGTTCGAGCGGCTGACGATTCCGACGAGCTTGCCATCCTTGAGAATCGGAACCCGCTTGATGCGGTTCTTTTCGAGGATGTTGGCGAGCTCCCATAGCGGGGTGTCTTCGCTCGCGGAAATCACCTTGGCCGACATCACCTCCGCCACGCGGCGCCCGTGAGATTTGGCGTAATCCAGGGCCAGCGCGCTCGACGGCGTCAGGGCCTCGACCCACCATGGCCTCCGCCTCAGCGTGCCGTCCTCCTCGCGATGCAGCAGATCACCTTCGCTCAACACGCCGAGGACATGGTTTTCGGCGTCGACGACCGGCAAGGCGCTGATGTCATGATCGACGAGCAGGCGTACGGCCGCCGCGACATCATCGTCAGGTCCGATCGTCACAACCTTGCGGACCATCACATCGCTCGCATCCATAATTCTTTCTCCCCCCCGCGCGCAGTCGGCCCGACCGGCATGTCCATGTATATGAGTGGCAATCTCGATTTTCGGCGCGACTATAGCGCGGCGATTGTGACGCCGATATTTCGTCGCCCGCCGCGGCCGCGCCCGATTTGCCGCGCATGATTCGTCAAGGGCGTTGCTGTGATTCTGGCGATTTCGGTTTCGTCGGCGCCAACGCGCACAGGCGCGGTGCGCGCTAAACGCTTGATTAACGAGTTTCGCGCAGTCTCGAGAGTTCGGAATGCGGCTCCGACCCCATAGCGGACCAAACCCTGTGAAATTTCTTCGCAAAGCCTTCGCGGACGACACCAAAGCAATCGCGGCGATCGCGTTGCTCGGTCTGGTGATGCTCGCGCTTTTCAGACCTTAAAAGTCAAAGCGCCGAAGGTCGAACAGCGGAACGCCGAAGCTTGGCAGGTCGAGGCGCGCAGGGGGCTGGAGCTCCCATCCGCACGTTTTCGCTCGAGTTCAATGGAACGTCGCCATCCAAGCTTAATTTCGGTCGGGATCGCGTTCGGGCCATAATCTCGTCCGAGACGCGTGGGAATTTTTAATACTTGTGCGCGTTCGCGCTCGTAATTGCGTGAGTCGCGCCTCTGAAATGAAGCAAAATCAAGGCGGACTTCAGTGGCGCAACATTTGCTTGGTCAAGAATAACGTTCGCGGGAGGTAGGCGTCCACAAACTGGAAAGCAACAATGACAAAGATACTCATTCTTGTTTGCTCATTATCAACTCCAGTCGAAGAATGCTCGCCTATGAACGCCGTTAGCGCCGCCCGCGGCCCCGACGTGCAAAACCCCATGATGTGCGGCCTTTTTGGCCAGAGCCAGCTTGCGCAGTCGGCGATCGGCCCGCAGGAAGGCGAATATGAAAAGATCATCTGTTCGATGGGCGGCGCGGGCTGATTAAATGCATTCAGGCCGGGGCCGACGGTTTCGCTTGACGCTTCACGCCTCGCCCCTTGCAGCGGCTCTTGGCGGCATGTCTTGGCAGCGAGCTCCATTCGTTTCGAGCCCTTGACCGGTTCGTCGCCCGCCTGCGTTCCAGGCGCAGCTTCAAGCAACTCTATTGATCCGGCTCCGCCTGCTCCACCGTCTCGTCGACGACATGGCCGAGATGATCAACCTGTTCGTCGAAGGTTCGCCGCGAATTGGGATCCACGGCGGCTATGGGCGCGCTGAGCGCAAGTCCCGCCGCGCCGCCGACCGTCTGGCCAACGCCCATGGCGAAGCCGCCGACGCGCTCCCCCAGGCTCTCGCCCGCGCCCGCGAACGCCTCGCCTGCGATCAGCCGCTGGCCAATCCGTTGAACGATTTCGGGATTTTCGGCGAACGTCGAATGGTTAAGACGATCGGCGCCGTGCTGATCGCTGAGATCGATCACGTCGATGCCGGAGTTGGCGAGCGCCGTGCGGTACGGTTCGGCCAGGGGATCGATCTGCCCGAGCCGCGCGACGTCGCCGGCGAGCAGGCGAGAGGCCCTCAAAGCCGTGTCGTTGCGCGAGACGAACACGGTGAGGCGCGGCCGCGGTTGCCCGATGCTGCGCCACTGCGTGGCGAACACATCGACATCGACATCCGGCGCGGCCAATATGACGTTGCGAACTTTCGCCGTCACGCGGCCGTCCCGGATCGCCATTTGACGCAAGGTTTCCATCAGCAGCCACGCGCCCATCGAATGGGCCATGACGGTGACCTCTCCGACGCTGCGGATCGCTCGCCACGCGCCGCAGCGTTTCTTCGAGCGCGTCGCGGGAGGAAATGGTGCTCTCCCTGTCATAGACATATTGGAAGATGCTTCCCCGCGACGGCCATGTGAACAGGATCGGGGCGGCGTCCGCGCCGGAATCATGTGCGATCTGCGCCAATCCATAGACCGCGTCTTCGAAACGATTGTTGAAGCCATGCACGAAGACGAGCACGCGGCGGTTATGCGGCAGATTGCGCTTCAGCCACGCCTGCGGCTCACGCGCATCGGCAAGAGGGGTGACCGAGAGCGTGGCGAAATCGGTCTGCGGATTGGGCGGCAGGCTCGACGGCCATTGCACCTGACCGACCTGCCTGTGGTCGGCCGGCGGGATTGAGACGGCGATGTCGGTCAATGCGATCTTGCTTTCGCGCTCCCCGGTGAACAACACGCCAGGATCGCGCGACGGCGCCCGCGTCGTCGCGACGAGGAGATCGACCTGCGCCGCGTCGGGCGGGCTGGCCGCGACGGGCTCCAGAACGCCGGTCGGCCGCCCACACCCGGCAAGAACGCCGCAGGCCAGAACAAGAGCCGCCAAACGCATCGGTTCCCCGTCTTGAAAGCCGCCTCGCAGAGCAATCATCGCTTAGAATTTTCGAATATCCGTTAACGCATCGCGCGAACTTCGCCGCGATGCCGCGCGCGAGACGCGGCCCGCGCATCAACCGACGTCGATTGATGCGCGGGCCCTCATGTTTTTGGCGTCAAATTATGGCGAAGGTTGGCGCCGCGCGGCGAAGCCGACCGCCCCCGGCAACGTTCAGGACCGAATTTTGAACCGGCGGCGTTCCGCTTGGGGTCGCTCGCCGCCTGGTCGCCCGTTAGGACGCGGCGCCAGCCGCAGCAGCGGGAGACTCTCGGCCGCAGGCGCAGCCGTGCTGGCGGCGGCGTGCCCGGCGAGCGCATTGCGCAACGCCAGTTCCTTGGTTTCATCGAAGGACGTCTTCAGAACGACGCCGCCAAAGTCCTGGATCTGTGCGAGGACCTTGTCTGCGGTCATCTCCTGGATAAGAACGAACAACGCGGCGTCGCCCGGCTTGATGCTTTCGGCGAGCTGCTTCATGAATTCGTCATTAATGCCGACGTCCGTCAACGCGCCGCCGAGCGCGCCGCCCGCCGCCCCCAAGGCCGCGCCGAGAAGCGGATTGAGGAAAAGCACCCCGATCAGCAGCCCCCAGAAACTGCCGGAAACGGCGCCGGCCGCCGTCGTATTGACGATCTGGTGCAGCTTGATCTGCCCGTCGGCCGATTTCGTGGCGATGACCGCATCCCCGAGCTTGATCAAATACTCCTTCTGCAATTCGAAGAGCCGCTTGCGCACCTCTTCGGCCTTTTCCTCCGATGGGTAGACAATAACGACGAGATCGGACATAGGAATCACCCCAGTTAGCCATGTGCCGGAACAGCGCGGCAACATGCGCCGCCAACCGTGTTTTTTCAAGCCGCCGTCGCGGCGCGTCGGACGCCATCGGGAGGACGAGCCATGGATAGCGCCATCGTTCGCGTCGCCTGCACGCTGATCATCGTTTTTCTCGTCATTGGAGCGGCTTATTTCGCCGACGTCGTCTTCGAGCCGGTGGCCTTCGCCCTCTTCTTTATTGCTCTGGTCTGGCCGCTGCAGCAGGCTCTGCAAAGACGGATGCCGCGCGGCGCGGCGCTGATCGTCACCATCGCGACGACGATGGCGATCGTGATCAAACTTGTGTCGATGGTCGCCTGGGGCGGCGGACAGATCGCGCAATGGGTCGCCCGCAACTTCGACCGCTTTCAGAGCCTTTATCTGTCGGCCTCGAAATGGCTCGAAGGCAATGACATCTTCGCCGGCCCGATCATTACAGAACGCTTCAACGTCGCGTGGCTGTTCAACGTGTTTCAACAGGTCGCCATCAGGGTGAACAGCCTCGTCGGTTTCTCCCTTCTCGTCTTCATCTTTCTGGCGATGGGGCTTCTCGAAGTCGATGTGTTCGGAAAGAATCTGGCCTCCGTCGGAGACCGGACGAACGGCCAGAGGCTGGCGGCCGCCGCCGTCAAGATCGCCCGGAAAATCCGCCAGTACATGCTCGTGCGGACGGTCGCCAGCGTCGCAACCGGCCTTATCATCTGGATCTTCGCGCTGCTCGTCGGCCTCGAGCTCGCAGCCGCCTGGGGCGTCATCACATTCGCGCTCAACTACATTCCCTTCATCGGACCGTTGATCGCGACGGCCCTTCCGAGCCTGTTCGCGCTTGTCCAGACAGGATCGTGGGAACTGGCCGTTTTCGTTCTCGCGAGCCTGACCATCGTCCAGTTCCTCATCGGCAGCTATTTCGAACCTCTGTTCACCGGCAAGGCTCTTTCCATTTCGTCCTTTTTCGTAGTGTTCGCGGTGTTCCTCTGGGGCTTCCTCTGGGGCCTACCGGGAACCTTCATCGGCGTTCCGATCGCGATCGCCTTCCTCACCGTCTGCGAGCAGTTTCCAGGAGCCCGCTGGATCGCCGTTCTCCTGTCCGGCCGTGCGCCCGACGAGAAGCCGGGCGACGCCTGAGGGGCGTCATGCGTCGCGGCAAGAACGCGTGACGCTCTGGCCGGGACGGCCTACGATAGGAATTGCGATGACTTGCCCCGAAAATATTTTCCGCGAGGTCGAAAGCTGATGGAACAGGCCGCAAACACGATCTCCCGCGATCCCATCCTCGTCGACCTGGCGCTCCAGGGCGGCGGCGCGCATGGGGCCTTCACCTGGGGCGTCCTCGACCGTCTGCTCGAGGAGCCGTGGCTCGAAATCGACGGAATATCCGGCACGTCAGCCGGCGCGATGAACGCCGCCGTGCTGGTGCACGGCTACCAGAAGGGCGGGGCGCATGGCGCGCGCGAGGCCCTTGAAACCTACTGGCGCCGGATCTCCGAGGCGGCGCGCTTCAGCCCGTTCCGGCGCGGCCCGATCGATATCCTTCTCGGCCGCTGGACGCTCAATTCATCGCCCGTCTATGTCGCCATGGATCTCATGTCGCGGCTGGTGTCGCCCTATGACTTGAACCCCAAGGGCTCCAATCCCTTACGCGAGATTCTGGCCGAATTGATCGATTTCGAGCTGCTGGCGCGCTCGCCGATCCACCTCTTCGTCACCGCCACCAATGTGCGGACCGGACGCGGCAAGGTTTTCAAGAACGACGCCATTACGCCGGACGTTCTGCTGGCTTCGGCCTGCCTGCCGACCATGTTCCAGGCCATCGAGATCGACGGCGAAGCCTATTGGGACGGCGGCTATTCCGGCAACCCGACGCTCTCGACGCTGGTGCGGGAGTGCAAGTCGCATGACACCATCCTGATCCCGATCAACCCGATCGAGCGCGCCGGCGCGCTGCGCACGGCCCCCGAGATTTTAAACCGTCTCAATGAGGTGTCATTCAACGCCGTCGTCCTCAAGGAGCTGAAGATGATGGCGCTGCTGCGAAAAGTTGCCGACCCCGGCGACGGCGAGGGCGCGCTTTGGGCCAACATGCGCATCCACCTCGTCCGCAACGACATCATGACCGAGCTCGGCGCGTCCTCGAAGCTCAACGCGGAATGGGCGTTCTTCACTTATCTCCGCGACGAGGGACGAAAATCCGCGCAGGCGTTTCTGGAAGCGCACGCGCTCGACATCGGGCGCACGTCGACCCTCGATCTCGATGTGCTCCTCGAAGGGATCTGAACGATGGGACTTCTCGGCATTCTGGTCTCACTCGGCCTTCTGATCTGGCTCGCCTATCGCGGCTGGAGCATCCTGCTGCTCGCGCCCGCCGCGGCGATCCTCGCGGCCCTCATCGCCGGCGAACCGGCCCTCGCCCACTGGACGCAAACCTTCATGCGAAGCGCGTCCCAGTTCATCATGCAGTTCTTCCCGATTTTTCTGCTCGGCGCCCTGTTCGGCAAGCTGATGGAGGATAGCGGATCGGTGTCGACGATCGCGGCGTTCATGACCGAGCGGCTCGGCGCCAAGCGGGCCATCCTGGCGGTGGTACTCGCCGGCGCCCTCGTCACCTATGGCGGCGTCAGCCTCTTCGTCGCTTTTTTCGTCATCGCGCCGATGGCGCATGCGCTGTTCCGGTCGGCGCAAATTCCAAGGCGCCTGATGCCGGCGGCGATCATGCTCGGCGCCTCCACCTTCACCATGTCGGCGCTGCCCGGAACGCCGGCGATCCAGAACGCCATCCCGATGCCGTTTTTCGGCACGACGCCCTTCGCCGCGCCCGGCCTTGGCATCATCGCCTCGGCGATCATGCTGGGGTTCGGCCTCTGGTGGCTCTCCCGCGCCGAGGCCAAGGCGCATGGGAGGGGCGAAGGCTATGGCGCGGAGGCGCCCTCCGTGCAGGGCGCGCCCGAACATGCGGCGGCGGACCTCACCGTGCGCGAGCGCGCGACGACCGCCGGCGCGTTCGATCCGAACGAGATCGCCCACAGCGCCGAGAGCGCGGCGGGCCCGCCAGTCGCGCTCGCTTTTTTGCCGCTCGTCGTCGTCATCGGCGTCAATCTTGTCATGTCGCTCGTCATATTGCCACGCCTCGACGCTTCCTATCTCGCTCATGAGGCCTGGGGCGCGACCTCGCTCTCCGCTGTCGGCGGCGTCTGGGCCGTCGTCACCGCCCTCGCCGCCGCGATCGTCGTTCTGATCGCCGTCAACTTCCGCCGCCTGCCGTCGCTGCGCGCCTCGATGGACGCCGGCGCCAACGCCTCCGTCCTGCCCGTCCTCAGCGTCGCCAGCCTCGTCGGCTTCGGCTCGGTCGTCGCGGCGCTGCCGGCTTTCGCGCTTGTGCGGGACTGGGTGCTCGGCATCGAGGGCGGCCCACTCGTTTCGCTGGCGGTGGCGACAAATGTGCTCGCCGCACTGACGGGCTCGGCCTCGGGCGGCCTCACCATCGCGCTCGACGCGCTTGGCGGCGCCTATATGAAGATCGCCGCGGAGCAGCACATCGACCCGGGCCTGATGCATCGCGTCGCGGTGATCGGCGCCGGCACGCTCGACATGCTGCCGCATAATGGCGCGGTGGTCACCGTGCTCGCCGTCTGCGGCGCGACCCACAAGGAAAGCTACCTTGATATCGTCATGGTCGGCGTGGTCAGTTCACTCATCGCCCTCGCTGTCGTGATCGGGTTGGGCACGGCGTTCGGGTCGTTCTGAGCGCGCGGAGCCCGACGAACGCAACCCCGCATCAGGCCCCGCCCGGCCCAAAGGTCAGCTCGGCGGTCAGGATGAAGCCGGGTATGGCGCTCACCGTGAGGCGCAGGCTTCCGCGCCCCTGAGGATCAGTGATCAGGAGGCCGTTGTAGAAGGCGAAAGTCGTCGTTTCCCTTTGGGCGCCTTCGCCGCGTCCAAAGGTTTCAACCTCTTCCGTCAACGCGATCGACGGCGTCTCAAAAAGCCATTGCAGTTTGCGGTCAAGGTCCGACTGTCCCCCCTGCGCGCGCGAGAGTAACGTCGTCTGCAGCGTAAATGCTCTCATCGACGATGTCGCAACGGATGGGGAAATACTCCCATTTGCTTCCAGGAAAGTCCTTGGGGTCGATGCCGCAGAATAGCGAACATTGGCCGACAAAGAGAATCAAAGCGCATTTGAAGCCATGCGCGTCAACACCGGAGAAATGCCTCCTTCGTACGCGCAGCGCGGTCCACCGAGGCGTTAACCCATCGATCAAGTCTTTCGTCAGTTGATCAAAAAGAGTAATCATGATCCCGCCCGGACCGTCGTTCAGTTCGGCAAGCGCGGAACTCCGGACTCGGGCGCATGTGGAGCTCCAGCATGCATTTGACTATCGATCGTGTTCTCATGCCACTTTTTTGCTGCAGGGTCCTCTGGATTGTTAAGCCATTTCAGGTAGTTCGCGCGTGCTTCAGGATCATCTGACGGAAGAAATTTATAGGTTACCTGATAGGGCCCAAAGGAAAAAGCTTGGGACCTTATATCGATCAAGTTGGGAAGAGTGATCTGGATATGATTGCCGCCAAGATATTCAATGTTAATATTCTCGACCCCACTAATATCGAGAAGCTCGATGCGTCGCTTTGCTTCGGCGTTGGCGCCGAACACATGGAGTTCGCCGGCATCCGCCGCGCCGCAGCTGTATATTTCCGAGCCAACAAACCAATTTGAGTTTGGAATCTCAACCCGATCGTCAGGAACAGGGCCGCAGGTACAGGCTTTGGTCACAAGGGCGGCGATTGCGATCCACACGAACGCCATGGCCGCCCTCGCCGTCGGGTTGGATCTGACAAATATAAAACTCATGGGCTCCCAATCAAGCCTGCTTTATAGTCATCATATCCTGCGTTAATAAAAGGTATATTCTTAGGATTGTTGAACATTGGACCATCCTTTTTTCCGCTACCCAGCAAATTCGCGACCCCTGCGCCAAGAAGCGCTTGTTCCCTCGTGTATCCTGCCGCCGCGGCGACGGCCCCATAGTTATAATTTCCAAACCCGATAAAATCGTGATTGATCTTGCCGTCGATGCTAAAAACACGCTGGTAGTCCATCGGCCAACCAGGAAGGAACAACGCCGCCATCGCTGCTTCACGGGCTGGATCCCTAGGTGGCGTAGAAATTTCGTGGGCAACAGACTTAAAGCCTCGCCGATTTTCACGTTTTGCGCCAAAGAAACACCGGCCGGCTGCACTATTGGCTTTCCTGTGATCGGATCTTTCGCGACCGTGCCGTTATTGAGCACGACGGGAACCGGCTCACCAGGTTTAGACGGCTCAGCCGCTCCGGCACGAGCACCTCCCTGTGATGTGGCGGGCGAGACCGAACGGCCCTCCTGCACCGCCGCCGCGCCGCCCGCGCTCGATGTCCAGCGCCCACTCTCGCTGCCGCTCCCGGCTGGCACGCGCGGCTGGTCCGCACTGAACTTACCGAACGGCGGCGGCGGTTCGAGATCAAGCGCCTTGTAGATCGCGCGGGGCGTGTAGCCGAGCGCCAGCGCCTGTTCGCACAAGGCAAGTCGATAGGCGCCGGCCGCATCGATCTCGGGAAGTCCCGCATGGGCGAGATGGATGTGGGCGAGGCATTTATCCCCGCGCGACCAATGCTCCGACGCGCGCGACAGATTGCTGAGCACATGCGGTGACACAGCCTTGCCGAAAGCAGCTGCGAACCGCACAAGGATCAACTCTTCCTCGCCCGCCAGCGCGAGGCCAACGGATCGGCCCCGCGCGTCCGTCGCCATCTTCGCGACGACGGCGCCGGCGCCAAGCGTCAGGCCGCCATCGGTGAAGGCAAGTCTCCGGTGCAAAGGAGCCTTCGCCAGACGCGCCCGAAACGCCTCGTCAAAACTTTCGCCAGCCTGCACGAATCCCGTCTCCGCCAAACGATCGAAGGTGGATTAGGGACGAGAAGCCGCGGCTTGTCGAGAGCGCCACGGGGGCTCAAATGCGCGATCGTACAGGCCACAGAGAGCGCGCCGACCGGTCCCCGGCTCAGGCCGCTACAGCGTCTTTGCTCGGCTCCCCGGCGCGGTAGAGCGTGATGTAGAACGCAGGGAGCACGAGCAGCGTCAGCATCGTCGCGACGAACAGGCCGCCCATGATCGCGAAAGCCATCGGCCCCCAGAACACCGTCGGCGCGATCGGGATGAGGCCGAGCACCGTCGAGATCGCCGTCAGCGTGATCGGCCGGAAGCGCGAGAGCGTCGCCTCGATCACCGCGTCCCAGATGTCGCGCCCCTGTCCGCGCTCTGTCTCGATCTGGTCGATCAGAATGACCGCGTTGCGGGCGATCATGCCGGCCAGCGCCAGAATGCCGAGGATGGCGACGAAGCCGAGCGGCCGGTTGAATGCGAGTAGCGCGATGACGATGCCGATCAACCCAAGCGGAACGGTGGCGATGACAAGGGCGACGCGGCCGAAACTATGCAGCTGCGCCATCAGGAACAACAGCATCAGGAACAGCGCCGCAGGCAGCAGGGCGAACACCGAGGCCTGCGATTGCGCGCTCTCCTCAACCGTTCCGCCGGTATCGATGTGGTAGCCGTTCGGCAGGCTTTCGCGCAGCTTCTCGATCGCCGGCGCGAGCGAGCGCACCGCGCCTTCCGGGGTCGCGGCGGCGCGAACGTCCGCCTGCACGGTCAATGTCGGGACGCGGTCGCGGCGCCAGATCAGCGGATATTCCTGATCGAAATCGAAACTCGCGACCTGGCTCAGCGGCACGGTGCGCCCATTCGGCAGCGGCAACTGGAGGGAGCGCAAGGTTGAGAGCGAAACGCGCTGTTCGTCGTTCGCCCGCGCGATGACATTGACGAGGTAAATATCGTCGCGCACCTGCGTCACCGGCGTTCCCGTCATCACCGTGTTCAGCACGTCGGCGAGCGCTTGCGAACTTAAGCCGAGGAGCCGAGCCTGATCCTGATCGATCCTGATGCGGACCTCTCGGGCGGGCTCGATCCAGTCGAAATTGACCAGCCTCAGATTTTGGTCCTCGCCCATCGCCTGACCAAGCTTCAGAGCGATCGCGCGCACTTGCTCAATGTCGGGTCCGCTGACCCTGTATTGCACCGGCCATCCGACCGGCGGTCCAAGCTCCAGCGGCGAGACGCGCGCGACGACGCTCGGCAGCTGCTCGGCCAGCTCCTTTTCAAGCTTTGCATGCAGGCGCTCCCGCGCGGGCACGTTCTTGGCGATGACGACCGCCTGCGAAAAGAAGTCATTGGCCAGTTGGACGTCGAGCGGCAGATAGAAGCGGATGGCGCCGCGCCCGACATAAGTGCTCCAGCTGGCGACGTCGGGATCGTTCTTCAGCAGGGCGTCGAGTTTGGCGGCGGCCTCGTCGCTGGCGAAAATCGACGCGTTTTGCGGCAGCGTGAGGTCGACGACGAGCTCCGGACGGTCGGAGGCCGGAAAAAACTGCCGCGGCACATAAGGCAACGCCAGCAGCGACGCGGCGAAACAGCCGAGCGTCACGGCGATGGTGAGCCAGCGCATCCGCATTGCGCCGACAAGGATCGCGCGGAAGATGCGCATCACCGCGCTCGTCTTTTGCGGCGCGTCTGCATCGGGCGCCTTCAAAAGGGCGACGCCGAGCAGCGGCGCGAACAGCACCGCGACGAACCAGGATACGATCAGCGCGATAGTCACGACGGCGAAGATCGAGAAGGTGTATTCGCCAGCGGCGCTGCGCGCAAAGCCGATCGGAACGAAGCCGGCGATGGTGACGAATGTGCCCGTCAGCATCGGCAGGGCCAGCGTCTTGTAGGCGTATGACGCGGCGCGATCCTTGCTGTCGCCCGCGGCGAGACGGGACGTCATGACGTCGACCGTCGTCATGGCGTCGTCAACGAGAAGGCCGAGGGCGATGATGAGCGCGCCGAGCGAAATGCGCTGCAGATCGATGGAAAGAAATTCCATGATCGGGAATACGATCGCCATCGTCAGAGGAATCGATAAGGCGACGACCGCGCCGGGCCGAAAGCCGAGACTGACGATGCTGACCGCCATGATGATCGCGATCGCCTGCCACAGAGATTCGGTGAACTCGCTGATGGCGGTCCTGACGACGACAGGCTGATCGGACACAAGCGTCGCGTCGATGCCGAGCGGCAGGTTGGCGATGCTCGCGTCGATCGCTTTCGTTACATTTCGGCCGAGCGCCAGAACATCGCCGCCGTCGCGCATTGCGATGGCGAGGCCGATGGCCGGCTTGCCGTTGACGCGAAACATCGGTTGCGGCGGATCGGAATAGGCGCGGCGCACTTGCGCGATGTCGCGCAGCCGGATCAGCCGCCCGTTCGACAGGAAATTGACGTCGAGAATGTCCTGCTCGGAGCGGAAGGCGCCGGAAACCCGCAGCGACAGCGTTTCATCGCCGGTATGCAGGGCGCCGGAAGGGCTGACCGCGTTCTGCGCCTGCAGGGCGGCGATCAGGGCCGCCCGGTCGATGCCAAGGCCGGCGAGCTGCTGCGTCGAGAACTCGACGAAGATCTGCTCGTCCTGCGCGCCGAGGAGTTCGATCTTCGAGACGTCCGGAACCTGCAGCAGGCGCGAGCGAATGTCCTCGACGTAATCGCGCAGTTCGCGATGGGTGAAGCCATCCGCCGTGAAGCCGTAAATCAATCCATAGGTGTCGCCGAAGTCGTCGTTGAAGCCGGGTCCAACGACCCCGGCCGGCAGCGTGTGACGAATGTCGCCGACGTTCTTACGCACCTGATACCAGATGTCCGGCACCTCGGAGGCTTTCGTCGAACCTTTCAGAGTGACGAAGATGGTGGTGAGGCCGGGCTTCGTGTAGCTGCGCAGAAAATCGAGGCCCCTCGTCTCCTGCAGCTTGCGCTCGATGCGTTCGGTCACTTGCTTCAGCGTATCGTCCATCGTCGCGCCGGGCCACGCGGCCTGCACGATCATCGTCCTAAAGGTGAAGGGCGGATCCTCGGCGCGGCCGAGCCGGAAATAGGAGGCGAGGCCGCCGAGCGTCACGGCGATCATGATGAAGACGATGAAGGAGCGGTGCTTCAGCGCCCATTCGGATAGATTGAGGCTGCTCACGAAGACGCCCCTAACAGCCGGACCTTCTGACCCGGATGCAGCGCCTGAACGCCGGCCGTCACGACGATGTCGCCATTGGCGAGCCCTTGCGAAATCACCGCCGTGCCGGGATCGAAGCGCTGCACCTCGACATTGCGCAGCGACACGGCGAGGCTCGCGGGATCGACGACCCAGACGGCCGGCTGGCCATTGCTGCTGGTGAGGGCGCTGGCCGGGATCGACGTGCCAGGCGTCGCCTCCTGCTGCATGCTTCCCGTCACCGTCGCGCCGAGCCGCAGGTCGGCGGCCGGATCAATGAGGCTGACGCGCACTCTGAACGTGCGCGTGACGGGGTCGGCCTGCGGATCGACCTGGCGGACGCGCCCCTGCGCCTTCACGGAGGGATCGTCGGTCAGCGTCACCATGATCTCGGGATTTGGCGGCGCCGAGCGGATCACCTGGGCCGGAACGTCGAAGACTGCGTCGCGTCCGTCTATCCGGGCGACCTGGAAGATCGTCTGGCCGGGCTGCACGACTTCGCCCGACTCGGCCGACCGCGCGGTGATCGTGCCGGTCACATTGGCTCTGAGCTGCGTAAAGCTCACCCGGTCCTCGGCGATGTGCAACTGCGCCTGCAGCATCGTCGACCCGCGACTGCGCCGTGCGCAGGTTCTGCTGGGCCTGATCGTACAGAACCCGCGTCGTAAATCCGCGGTCCATCAGCTGGCTCTGGCGGTCGAAATTATTGCGGGCCTCAATGAGCTGCCCCTCGGCCGCGGAAAGGGCCGCCTGCGCCGACCGCAGGCCATTCAACTCGTCCTGCGGGTCGAGTTTGGCCAGCACCTCGTCCGGTTCGACGTGATCGCCGACGCCAGCCTTTCTTTCGATGATGCGCCCGCCAATGCGAAAGGCGAGAGCCGCCTCGTTTTCGGCCTGGATCTGCCCGGTGAGGACGACCGTCTCGCCGACTTTGCTTTGCTCGACGGTGACGGTCCGCACCGGGCGCGGCTCGGGAGCCTTGGCCTCCGTCTCTTCTTTGCACCCCGCGAGCGGCAGGGCGAACGCGGGCATCAGCAGCAACGCGCAGGCGATCATGCGCCGCCGCGCCGAAGAATTGTTGAACGGAGCCATCGCGCGGTCCTCGATCCCCAAAGCGGGCGCTGGCTAATCATGAATCCGGCTTAAATCGCCGGCCGCGCGCGCTCAAACGCGCCCTAAATCCCACATACTGAGGCAAAATCCAACTGCGACGGCGAAGCCGCAGGTCGCAAAAAGACCGAGGCCTCGCGATGCTCACGTCCGAACGCCTCACGGCTCATCGCGAGGCCGCGGGGCCGTCCGCGACGCTGTCGCCGCGCCAACGCCGGAGACGAAGGCAGACATCCAAGCTCCGTCAAGGTCCGCCGCAGCGCCGCATCGAGCGGCGTATGCGGCTCCGTTCCGATCAAGGACACAAGCTTCGCATTATCGAGCCGAAGCGGAACGCGCCAAAGGTAGCGCATCTCGATCACCTCTCTGAAAAACGTCGCGAACGGCGCGCCGGCATAAATCAACGCCCACGGAAAGCGGCGGATGGGCAAATCCGGCCGTCCGCAGACCCGGCGGACCGCCTCGGCCATCTCGACGCCGCGGGGTAGCCAATGGCCGCCGAAATGCAATGCCTCGAACGGCGGCAGCGACGCCTCGATCGCGGCGAGGCGCGCCGCCGTCTCCGCAAGGTCGGGCAGATAGGCCCACGCGTGGCCCGACCTCGGATTCGCCGGGATAGGTCACCGAACGCAACGGCGCGCCGGGCTTGACCATCACATCCCTGAACCAGGATTTCGGCTGATGAGGACCGAAATAGTCGCCGGCGCGCAGGACGAGGGAGCGAACGCCGTCATTCGCCGCCGCTTTCAGCATCGCCTCCATCTCGACCCGAATGGCGCCCTTGCGCGTCAGCGGATGCTGCGGCGACGCCTCAGCGATGACGGCCCCGGCGTCAGGGCCGAAATTATAGACATTCCCGGAATAGATCAGCCGCGCGCCGCTCGCCCGCGCCGCCGCGATGGCGTTCCGCAGCATCGGAATGGCGAGGCCGCGCCAGTCGCGGTACATCGGCGGATTGGCGCCATGGAAGATCACCGACGCCCCCTGCGCCGCCGCCGTCACATCAGCCTCGTTCATGGCGTCGCCCGCGATCCACTCGACCGGCCCGACCCAGGCCGCCCGGCGCTTCGCGTCGTCCGGCTGGCGGGCGAGGCCGCGCACCCGCCACCCCTCAGCGATCAGCGCATGGGCGGCCTCGCCGCCGATCCCGCCGGCGGCGCCGATGACGAGGGCTATCTTCTGCGTTCCGTCCGGCGGATCGATCGGGTTCATGGCGGCCTCCTTGCGCTGTTGGACAGCAATATGCAGGCGCCCACTTCTCAATGGAATTGCATATCTATGTCATATCATTATACATTTATGTATGAGCATGCGCGAACCTGGCTGGGAGCTTTACCGGACGTTTCTGGAGGTCGCGCGCGAGAGTAGCCTGTCGGGCGCCGCGCGGCGGCTCGCCATCAGCCAGCCGACCGTCGGCCGCCATATCAACGCGCTCGAAGCCGCCCTTGGATTGTCGCTGTTTTCGCGTTCGCCGCGCGGTCTGATCCCGACGCCGGCGGCGCTGGGCCTCATGCCACTCGCCGAGGCGATGGCCGCCGCCGCGGCCGCCCTCGCCCGCGCGGCGTCCGGCGAAGCGGCGGCCGAGCATGGCGTCGTGCGCGTGACGGCGAGCGAGGTCATGGGCGCCGAAGTCCTGCCGACGATCCTCGCTGGTTTCCGGCGCAAACATCCAGGGATCGAACTCGAACTCGCGCTCACCAACCGGAATGAGGATCTGCTGCGGCGCGACGCCGACATCGCGGTTCGCATGATCCGTCCGACGCAGAACGCGCTTGTCGCGCGCCGCATAGGAAAGGTGAAGCTCGGGCTTTACGCACACAAGGACTATCTGGCGAAATTCGGCACGCCAAAATCCATCGCCGACATTGACGCGCACGGCCTGATCGGCTTCGACCGGGACGACCACTCCTTCCGCTCTGTCGGGCCGCTCCCGGCCGAAATCACGCGCGAAAATTTCGGCTTTCGCTGCGACAGCGATCTCGCCCAACTCGCGGCGCTGCGGGCCGGCGTCGGCATCGGCGGATGCCATGCAAACCTCGCCGCGCGAACGCCTGAGCTTACGCCGGTTCTCCCGAAAGCGATCCAGTTTTCGCTGGAGGTCTGGCTCGCCATGCACGAAGACCTGAAATCGATGCTGCGGGTTCGCCTGCTGTTCGATCATCTCGCCATCGGGCTGAAGGCTTATGTCCAAAGCCGCCAGAATTCCCTTGCGTCTTGATTTCGTTCGGATCGGAAGCCGCTTGAACGCGTGACCCGCCAGGGTCGACCGCCATGATCGAATTGTGACGCCGGGCGCCGGTTGCCTTTATAGCGTCTGCGGTTGTTTTGCCGCAAAGACAACAGCCGGCGAGCCGGCGAGGATCGAGATGAAGAGATTTCACTCAACTGAAGTGAAATGTGGCCGGCGATCTCCAAACGCTGGATAGGTCTGTTTTCAATCGCTGATCTTCAACTCGCGTCGGGCCGCAAAGGTCCCGTCTTTACGCAATCATTACATCTGCCGCCCAACTTCCCTATCGAATCTTGAGGTCGATCGGCCTCATAGACCTGCCAGATCAAAAGGAGGTTTTCATGTACGATCTCGCCTTTGTCGCGCTAGGGCTTGGCCTCATCGGCTTGCTCTGCGCCTACGCCAACGCGCTCAAGAACATCTGAGGGAGGGCCGCATGTTCGAGCCGCTCCTTGGCCTCGCCGTCGCCGTCGCGCTCGGCGTCTACCTCCTCATCACCCTTTTGAAGCCCGAACGCTTCTAGGTCGGTCGGCGAATTTTGCGCCCGGCGCATGGCGCCGCAAAGGCGCGTCCGCATTTTCCGGAGTTGTCACATGTCCCTCAACGGCTGGCTTCAGATCGGCCTTCTTTTCGCGGTTCTGCTCATCTCGCTGAAGCCGCTTGCGTCCTACATGACCCGCGTCTTCTCCGGCGATCGGACTTTCCTCTCGCCCGTGCTCGGTCCGCTCGAAAGCGGCTTCTACAAAGCGGCTGGCGTCGATCCGGCGCGGGAGCAAAGCTGGCTCGGCTACACATTGGCGATGCTGGTTTTCAGCGCGGCGGGCTTCCTGTCGCTCTACGCCATCCTGCGGCTGCAGGTCCATTTGCCGTTCAATCCGCAAGGCTTCGACAACCTCAGCCCCGATCTCGCCTTCAACACCGCGGTCAGCTTCCTCACCAACACCAACTGGCAAGCTTACGGCGGCGAGACGACCATGAGCAACTTCAGCCAGATGGTGGGGCTGACGGTGCATAATTTCCTCTCCGCCGCGACAGGCATCGCCCTCGCGCTCGCCTTTACCCGCGCCTTCGCCAGGTCCGGCGTCGCGACGCTCGGCAATTTCTGGGTCGATCTCACCCGCATCACGCTCTATGTCCTGCTGCCTCTTTCGATTGTCGTCGCTCTCTGCCTGCTCGCGCTCGGCGTGCCGCAAACGCTCACCGGAACGGTCGACGCGACGACGCTCGAAGGCGTCAAGCAGACGCTGGCGATGGGTCCGATGGCGAGCCAGGAGGCGATCAAAGAGCTTGGCACCAATGGCGGCGGCTTCCTCAACGTCAATTCGGCGCATCCCTTCGAGAACCCCAACGCGCTGTCGAACTTCCTCGAGATCTTCAGCATGCTGTTGGTCTCATCGGCGCTGATCCTCGCCTTCGGCCAGATGGTCGGAAAAGTGCGGCAGGGCTACGCCCTGCTGGCCGCGGTGGGCGTTCTGCTGATCGGCGCCGTCATCCTCGTCTATGCGGCTGAGACCTATGGCAATCCGATCCTGACCGCGCTCGGCGTCGATCCCACAGCAGGCAATCTCGAAGGCAAGGAAATGCGCTTCGGGCAGGCCATGACCGCGCTCTTCGTCTCCGCGACGACGGGTCTTTCCTGCGGCGCCGTCAACGCCATGCACGAATCCCTGACGCCGCTCGGGGGCCTTGCGCCGCTGTTCCTGATCCAGCTCGGCGAAGTGCTGCCGGGCGGCGTCGGATCGGGACTCTACGGCATGCTCGTCTTCGCCATTCTGACCGTGTTCATCGCCGGCCTGATGGTCGGCCGCACGCCGGAATTCCTTGGCAAGAAGATCGAAATCCGCGAGATGAAATTCGCCATGCTGGCTGTGCTGATCCTGCCGCTCACGGTGCTGTCCTTCACCGCCATCTCGGCCATGCTGCCGATGGCGCTCACGAGCCTCGCCAACGCCGGCCCGCACGGCCTGACTTAACTGCTCTACGCCTACTCGTCGTCCGTCGGCAACAATGGCTCGGCCTTCGCCGGCCTCAACGCCAACACGCCATGGTTCAATACCACGCTCGGCATCGCGATGATGGCCGGCCGCTTCGGCTATGTCGTGCCGGTGATGGCGATCGCCGGATCGCTGTCAACGAAGATCAAGGTGCCGGAATCGGCCGGCACGTTCCCCACCGACAAGGCTCTGTTCGTCTGCCTTCTCGTCGGCGTCATCCTGATCGTCGGCGGCCTGCAATATTTCCCGGCGCTCGCGCTCGGCCCCATCGTCGAACATTTCCTGATGCTCGCCGGCAAGACTTTCTAGAGCGGGATGAGGAAAAGTGTGAGCGCTTTTCCGCCCGCATCCCGCTCATGATCTAAGGAATTCGCTAAAGGAACTTCGTCATGTCCAGCAAAGCCCAAGCCACGTCCTTGTTCAATGCGCCGCTTCTCGCGGCCGCGCTGAAAGACGCCTTCATCAAGCTCGATCCGCGCCAATTGCTGCGCAACCCCGTGATCTTCGTCACGGAAGTCGTGGCGGCGCTGGTCACGGTGCTGTGGGTGAGGGATCTCGTCGGCCATAACGGCGAGGCCCTCTTCTCCGGCCAGATCGCCGCCTGGCTGTGGTTCACCGTCCTGTTCGCCACCTTCGCCGAAGCCGTCGCCGAAGGGCCGCGGCAAGGCGCAGGCCGAAAGCCTCAAGCGGACCAAGTCGGACCTCGTCGCGAAAAAGCTCGCCTCGGCCGACGCGCCGATCCGCTCGTTCAGCACGGTCCCGGCGACGCAGTTGAAGCGTGGCGACATCGTCGTCGTCGAGGCGGGCGAACTCATCCCGGGCGACGGCGACGTCATCGAGGGGCTCGCCTCGGTCAACGAAAGCGCCATCACCGGCGAATCGGCGCCGGTCATCCGTGAATCGGGCGGCGACCGCTGCGCCGTGACCGGCGGCACGATGGTGCTCTCCGACTGGATCAAGGTGAAAATCACGAGCGAGCCGGGATCGTCCTTCATCGACCGCATGATCGCGCTGGTCGAAGGCGCAGAGCGCCAGAAAACGCCGAACGAACTCGCGCTGTCGATCCTGCTTTCGGGCTTGACGCTGGTCTTCCTCATCACCGTCGTGACGCTCTGGGGCCTCGCCAATTATTCGGCGACGGCGCTCTCCGTCGTCGTGCTGGTCGCGCTGCTCGTCACGCTCATTCCGACGACGATCGGCGGCCTTCTGTCGGCGATCGGCATCGCCGGCATGGACAGGCTGATCCGCTTCAACGTCATCGCGACGTCCGGCCGCGCAGTCGAGGCGGCGGGCGACGTCGATACGCTGCTGCTCGACAAGACCGGCACCATCACTTACGGCAACCGCATGGCGACGGAGTTTTTCATCGTCCCCGGCATCGGCGAGCGCCGCATGGCGGAGGCCGTGTTGCTCGCGAGCCTTGCCGACGAAACGCCGGAGGGCCGGTCGATCGTGGCGCTCGCCAAGGCGGATTACGGCGTCAAGGAGCCGGACCTCTCCGCCACGGCGGCGAAAATCATTCCCTTCTCGGCGCAGACGCGTCTGTCGGGCATTGATCTTGAAGGCCGATCGGTCCGCAAAGGCGCTGTCGATGCGATTTTGAAACTCGCAGGGATCAAGGCCGAAGCCGCCCCACAGGTCTTCCGCCAGGCCGTCGACCAGATCGCACGCTCCGGCGGCACCCCGCTCGGCGTCAGCGAGAATGGCGTCCTGCTCGGAGTCATCCATCTGAAGGACGTCGTCAAGCCCGACATCAAGGAGCGCTTCGCCGAACTGCGCGCGATGGGCATCAGGACCGTGATGGTGACGGGCGACAATCCCATCACCGCCGCGGCCATCGCCTCGGAGGCCGGCGTCGATGACTTCATCGCCGAAGCGACGCCCGAGGACAAGCTCGCCTATATCCGCAAGGAGCAGACCGGCGGCCGGCTGATCGCCATGTGCGGCGACGGCGCCAACGACGCCCCGGCGCTCGCTCAGGCTGACGTCGGCGTCGCCATGCAGACCGGCACGCAGGCCGCGCATGAAGCGGGCAACATGGTCGATCTCGACAGCAACCCGACGAAACTCATTGAAATCGTCGGCATCGGCAAGCAGCTTTTGATGACGCGCGGATCGCTGACCACCTTTTCAATCGCGAACGACGTCGCCAAATATTTCGCCATTCTGCCAGCGCTGTTCATTGCGACCTATCCCGAGCTCAGCGCGCTCAACATCATGCATCTCGCGTCGCCGAAATCGGCGATTCTGTCGGCGATAATCTTCAATGCGTTGATCATCATCGCGCTCATTCCGCTGGCGCTGAAAGGCGTCGAATACAAGCCGGTCGGCGCCGCCGCCCTGCTTCGCCGCAACCTCCTCGTCTATGGCGTCGGCGGCCTCATCGCGCCGTTCATCGGCATCAAGGCGATCGATCTCATCGTCTCGGCGGCGCACCTCGTTTAAGGAGACCACACCCATGTTGCAGCATTTGCGCCCCGCCCTCGTCCTGCTCGCACTGTTGACGCTGGTGACCGGGCTCGCCTATCCCTTCGCGCTGCTTGGCATCGCCGCCGCCCTGCCCGGCCCCGCCAATGGAAGCCTTGTCAGGAAAGGCGACGTCATCGTCGGATCGAGCCTCATCGGGCAGAATTTCACCAAGGACTCCTACTTCCACAGCCGGCCGTCGGCGACGAGCGCGACCGATCCGAACGATGCGACGAAGACGATCGACGCGCCCTATAACGCCGATAATTCGTCGGGCTCGAATCTCGGGCCGACCTCGGCCAAGCTGGTCGACCGCGTCAAGGGCGACATCGAGGCCCTGCGCAAGGACGACGGCCTCACGGGGCCCGTTCCCGCCGACGCAGTGACGACCTCGGGTTCGGGTCTTGATCCCGATATCTCGCCGGCTTACGCCAAGGCGCAGGTTGCGCGCGTCGCCAAGGCGCGTAATGTGCCGGAGGCGCAGGTTGCGGCGCTGGTCGAGGCCAACACCGCGGGGCGCCTTTTTGGCATTCTCGGGGAGTCGCGCGTCAACGTTCTCGCGCTGAATTTGGCGCTCGACGGGAGCAGCGCGCGATAAGCTCTGGAGAGGCGCCTCCTCACGCTGGTCGGGCATGGCGGGCTTCGAGCGCAAGGGTGAAAAGCAGCGGCCGGATCCAGACGCGCTTCTGGCGCTGGCGAACAAGGACGCGCGGGGCAAGCTCACCATCTTTCTCGGCGCCGCGCCCGGCGTCGGCAAGACCTACGCCATGCTGTCCCGCGCCCGCAGCCTCAAGGCCGACGGCGCCGACATCGTCGTCGGCATCGTCGAGACGCATGGCCGCTCCGAGACGGCGGCGCTGGTCGATGGCCTCGAAGTTCTGCCTCGCCGAAATCGTCCCCTATCAAGGCCACGACCTTGAGGAGTTCGACATCGACGCCGCGCTTGCGCGCAGGCCCGGCATCATCATCGTCGACGAGCTGGCGCACACCAACGCCCCCGAAAGCCGCCACCCGAAGCGCTACCAGGACGTCGAAGAGCTGATCCGCGCCGGCATCGATGTCTGGACAGCGATGAATATCCAGCATCTCGAAGGCCTCTCGGACGTCGTCGCCCGGATCAGCGGCGTCGCCGTGCGGGAGACCGTGCCGGACAGCGTCCTGAAGCTCGCCGAGGAAGTCATCGTCGTCGACATCACCCCGGCCGAACTGATCCAACGCCTCAAGGATGGCAAGGTCTATGTGCCGGAGAATGCGCGACGCGCCATCGACGGCTTCTTCAAGCCTGCGACGCTGACCGCGCTGCGCGAACTGGCGCTCCGCCGCACGGCCGACCGGGTCGACGACCAGATGGTCGATTTCCTGCGCCAGAACGTCATCGAAGGCCCCTGGGCGACCGCCGAGCGCCTGCTCGTCTGCGTCGGGCCGAACGCGTGCTCCGAGAAGCTGGTGCGCGCCGCGAGCCGGCTCGCCGACGGCCTCAACGCGCCCTGGACGGCGGTTCACGTCGGGCGGGAGGACGACGAGCTGAAACCCGGGGACAGCGCCCGCATCGACGCGACGCTGCGTCTCGCCGAGCGCCTCGGGGCCGAAACCCTGCGCGTCATGGCCTCCGATTTCGCCACGGAAATCCTGCGCATCGCCCGGCGCGAAAACGTAACGCAGATCGTGCTCGGCCGTTCGACGTCCGGCTGGTGGTCGCGCATCCGCGGCAAATCCCTCAGCGACGCCATCATGCGGCAATCGGCGGATATCGGCGTGCACATCATCGCCGATCAGGAGGCCGAGCCCGAGCGGGCGCACTGGCGCTGGCCGAAGCTCGATCTTTCGGCTGCCCCCGCGCTCGCCACGCTTGCGTCGGTCGGCTGCGCGGTTCTGATCGGCCGCGGCCTTCAGATGCTCGTCAAACTGCCCAATCTTTCGATGCTTTTCATGATGGCCGTGCTGCTGTGCGCCATCAATTTCGGCCGCTGGTACGCCGTGGGCGCGGCCGCGCTTTCATTCTTCGCCTATAATTTCTTCTTCATTGAGCCGATCTACACGCTGACCGTCGCCGAGCCGCATGAACTCTTCGCGCTGATCGTCTTTCTGATCGTCGCCGTCGTCGCCGGCGGGCTCGCCGGGCGCGTGCGCGACGAGGCCGAAACCGCGCGCCGGCGCTCGGCCAGCACGCAGGCGCTCTACGAATTTTCACGCAAGCTCTCGGGCGCGGTTAAACTCGACGATGTGCTTTGGGCGAGCGCTTCGCAATTGCGCACCGCTCTGAAGGGCGACGTCGCGCTCCTGCTCCCCGAAGACGGCGAGCTTCAGGTGAGGCTGGCGTGGCCGCCGGACACGACGCTCAACGGCACCGACATGACGGCGGCGCGCTGGGCTCTCGAAAAAGCCGAGCCGGCCGGCCATGGCACCGGGACGCTGCCGAATATCGCCTTCCAGTTTCGCCCGCTTCTCACGCCGCGCGGCGCAATCGGCGTTTGCGGCTTCCGCCAGGCGGTTGGGGCGCCCGCCCTCGACGCCGGGCAGGAGCGCGAGCTCGCCGCGCTGCTCGATCAGACCGCCATCGCGCTCGACCGCGCTCTGCTCACCCGCGAGAGCGCGAAAACAGCGGCGCTCGAGCAGAGCGAGAAACTCAGCTCGGCGCTGCTCTCCTCGCTCTCGCATGATTTGCGCACGCCGCTCGCCTCGATCGTCGGCGCCGTCACGAGTCTCCGCCAGCTCGGCGCCCAGATGAGCGCGGCGAGCCGCGACGATCTCCTGATCTCCATCGAGGAGGAGGCTGCGCGCCTGTCCCGCTTTGTCTCCAATCTGCTCGACATGACCCGGCTCGAGGGCGGCGCGCTCAACGCAAAGCGCGATTGGGTCGATGTCAGCGATGTGATCCGCGAAGCGGCCGAGCGCGGCCGAAAGACTTTTCCGGGCCGCACGATTGATGTTAGCCTCGCGCCGAATCTGCCGCTCGTGCGCGGCGACGGCGCGCTATTGCGGCAGGTGTTGTTCAATCTGATCGACAACGCCAACAAATATGGCGGCGCCGATACGCCGACCGCTATTTTCGCCCGGCGCGAAGGGAACGATCTCGTGATCAGCGTCACTGATCAGGGCAAGGGGATTCCGCCAGCCGATCTCGAGCGAATCTTCGACAAATTCTACCGCCGCGGCAAAGTCGACGGGCGGCTAGCAGGGACCGGTCTTGGACTCTCCATCAGCCGCGGCTTCATCGAGGCCATGGGCGGGACGATCAAGGCCGAAAGTCCCGCCCTCCGCAAACGCGGAACCCGCATCGTCATCCGCCTGCCGGCGGCCGACGCCAATGTCGGCGAAAGGAGCCCGCCGTGAGCGAGGACCGCATTCTCGTCGTCGACGACGAGCCGCAAATTCAAAGGTTCCTGAAGCCCGCGCTCAAAGCCGCGGGCTATGACGTCTTTAGCGCCGACACGGGCGCGCAGGCGCTGAAAGCGATCGCGGTCCTCGCGCCCGACGTCGTCATTCTCGACCTTGGCCTGCCGGATATGGAAGGCAAGGACATCATCAAGGAGGTGCGCGCCTGGTCCCGCGTGCCGATCATCGTCCTCTCGGCCAGGGATCGGGAGAGCGAAAAGATCGCGGCCCTTGATCTCGGCGCCGACGATTATGTCGAAAAACCATTCGCCATCGGCGAACTCATCGCCCGCATTCGCGCCGCGCTTCGTCATAAGGCGCAGGACGCTGGCGAAAGCCCGCGCGTCGAAGTCGATGGCCTCGTGGTCGACACATTGAAGCGCGTCGTCACCCGCAGCGGCGAGCCGGTTCGGCTGACGCCGACCGAATATGATCTTCTTGCGATCCTCGTCCGGCATGCGGGACGGGTCGTGACCCATCGGCAATTGCTCGGCTCAGTGTGGGGCCCGGCGCATGTGGAGGACACGCAATATCTGCGCGTCTTCATCGGCCAGCTGCGCGGCAAGATCGAATTGGATCCGGCGAACCCCCGAATTATCCAGACCGAGCCCGCGATCGGCTACAGATTCGTCGGCGGCGACGGTTGACTCTGAGCGCCGCTGCGATCAGGCGGGGGAAACCGATAAGCATCCTGGATGCGCGCGGCCCCGGTCGATCGGAGCCGCCGCCCTATTCCCCTGCCCAAGCATCGGGATTTTTCCGATGCTCTGATGCGGCCGTCCCTACCACGCGATCTTCACGCCGCCTAAGCCGCCCAGAACCTCTCCTTTGCCGGAGAAGTCGCCGATGAAGTTGGCGAACAGCGCCACATTCTTTGTGAAGTCCAGTTTAAGACCCGCATTGACGCGCGCGGAGTCACGCGGCGCGAGCGCGCCATAGACTGTGTAATCATAGCCAGGAGCGGCGAGGAACGACGCCGTGACCGGCCTCCAAACCTCGAATTCGTGCATCCAAGAGACCCGCAGCGAAGCCGAAAGCTTCAGATCGCCGCCCAAGGCGAAGTCGGTGTCGAACTTGGCCCCGAGGAAGGTCGGCAGGGAGGCGATCGACTTGCTGGCGAAGGACAGCCCGATCATGCTCGGCAGATAGTCCGCCGTTTCAGAGAAGCCATGCATATTCAGGCTGCTGAACTCGACGGCTCCGAACGGCGTGACGTTCACCGGGGCGAAAGAGGTCTGCCACCCTGCCTCGAACCGCCCGCTGATCGAATCCGCCCCGAAATTGCCAATGAGATTTTCGGCGAAGCCAGGCACCGGAACGAGCGGCACATTGCTTCCGGGGATCATCGCGAAGCGGTGCTCATTCACATCCGAGAAGTCGTAGGAGAGCACCCCACTTGCGTAGAAGGCGCCGTCGCGGCCCGCGCCATAGAGCGCGACATGACCGGTCTGCAGCGAGCCGCCGGTCGCCCGGTTGGCCACGCCGAAACCGGACGATCCGGCGCCGCCCGCCACGCCGAGGAGCACGTCTGGCGTAAGCTGGTAGTCGAGACCCGCTGAAATGCCGGTGCTATTGTTGTTCAAATTCGCCGACCCAAGCGGGTACTCTCCGGCGACATTCGAACCGCCGCCATAGCCGGCAAACCAAGCGCGCCAAGTGCGCTCACATTCACGCACCGGCTTCGCCTCGCCGTCCGGGGCGCCGTTCACAGGCGGCAGCGGAAGGATGAACGGGTTGCAGGCCGTGCGGCCGCTCGTATCCGGCTGGCCGGACAGCCACGCCTCGGTCTGCAGCGCGACGGAGGACAGGAACAGGTCGTTCCCGTCGAACTGGGTCTGCTCGAAGCCAGAGACGCCTTCGCCCGAAATCGAGTTCGTAGACCGCCCCGAGCGCCGCGATCGAGGGCTGATAGAACAGCGCCGCGGCGATCGGCACGAAGGCCGGCGAGGTAAGCGTCGTCTGGATCCTGTTGATCGCGCTGCCGACCGCAGTCTGGTTGATGGTCAGACCGCCCGGCGCGAAATTGATGAAGTAGTTGAGATCGATATCGGTCGGCGTGTACGAGAGGCTGTAGGTGGTCACAGCCGACGGCACAAAGGTCAGGCCGAGGCCGGGATGGGTTTCCCCACCCGCCGCGGACAGGATCGTAACGACATGCCCGCCTGCCGGCGCCAGTCCGGCATTGAGGATGTTGATGTTGACCTTGCCGCTGACGGCCGCCGTTCCGGTCACGTTGATCCGGTCCGCGGCCGGGTCGAAGTTGAGGTCGAGCCCGTAAATGCCGGTCGCGGTCTGGATGAAGTTTCCGGTCACGTCGGTGGTCAGAACGCGCCCATAATTGCCAGGCGAAATCAACGCCTCGTTGGTGAGGAGACCGTCCGGGCCGAGGTAGACCGTAGTCCCGGACTGGAAGATGCCTGTCGGGGTGTTGGTGAAGTAGTTGAGGCCGCCGGCAAGATCGACCGAGCCGATGACGAAGCCCTTGTTGATGACGCCGTCGTTGCCGGTCGTGCCTGTGATCGCGAATCCGTCGATCCGGCCCACCGAAGTCACAGTCCCGGAGTTCGTCAGCAGATTGGTCGCGCCATCGAGGAAGCCGACGCCGGCGCCGCCTTCGAGGCCCTGGCCGATCGCCGCGGGCGCGCCGCCCATAAAGCTGACGCCGGTGAAGCCGGTCGAGCCGCCCTCGACGAAGCCGGAATTGACCGTGACGGTTATATTGCCATTGGTCGATCCGACGCTCTGCCCGAGGATGCCGAAAGCGTTCTTGCCAATGGCCAGGATGTTGCCGGTCTGGTTCACCGTCACGGCGCCTGCGGTTCCCGTTCCGCCCGCTGTGCCTGCGAAAAGCAGCAGGCCCTTGAGGTCGTTGACGACGCCGCCGCCGCCGCCGACCGACTGGGCGAAGATGCCGTTCGAATTGGCGCCCGAGGTCAGAATGTCTGCAGCCGTATTGGTGACGACGATGTCGCCGCCATTGCCGCCGCCGCCGGCGTTGCCGCCGCTCGCGGCGAGGAGGCCGTTGGCCGCCGCCGCATAGCCGCCGCCGCCGCCGACGCTCTGCGCGAAGATCGCGGTCGAGTTCTGGCCCGTCGTCTGGATCAGCGCCGCGTTGTCGATCGTGACGAGGCCGCCGGCGCCGCCGCCGGTGCCGTTCTGGGCGAAGGCGACAAGGCCGTAGGTTTCGCCGCCGGCGCCGCCGCCGCCGCCGATCGACTGGCCGATGATGCCCGCGGATTCATTGCCGGACGTGAAGATCGTGCCTGCGAGGGCGTTATTGATCGTCACGGCGCCGCCATTGCCCGCCGCGCCGGCGCTGCCGCCGATCGTCAGCGCGCCGAGGCCGCCGCCGCCGGTGCCGCCGCCGCCGCCGACCGATTGGGCGAAAAGACCGGCCGAGAACAGGTTGCCCGTGCTCACGATGGCCGAATTGTCGATTTCGACGGCGCCGCCGGCGCCGCCGCCGGTCCCGCTCCGACCGATGGTCACCAGATTGGCCGCCGTAACAATGGAGCCGATGGTGGTCGGATCGTAGGCCGAGCCGCCGCCGCTGCCGCCGCTGCCGCCGACCGACTGGGCGAAGATGCCGTTCGACTCGACGCCCGTGGTGACGATTTCGCCGGAGTTCGTGACCGTGACGGCGCCGCCATTGCCCGAGTCGCCGCCCGTGCCGCCGACGGAGACGAGGCTCAAGGTGCCGCCGCCGCCCGTGCCGCCGCCGCCGCCGACCGATTGCGCCCAGATGCCATCTGAGAAGATGCCGGTGGTGCCGATCACCGCCGCATTGGTGACATTGACCGCGCCGCCGTTGCCAGCCGAGCCGCCGCTGCCGCCGACCGTCACGGTGAGGGTTCCGGAGCCTGCGCCGCCATCGCCGCCGCCGCCGCCGATTGACTGCGCGAAGATCGCAGTGGCGAGATTTCCGGTCGTCAGGATCGTCCCCGTCGCGGAATTGTTCACCGTGACGACGCCGCCATCGCCGGACGAGCCGCCGGAGCCGCCGAGGCTCAGGACCGACAGGCCGGGGCTGCCGCCCGTGCCGCCGCCGCCGCCGACCGACTGCGCGAAGATGCCATTGGCGAGGTCGCCCGAGGTTTCGAGTATGGAGTCATTGCTGACCGTCACCGCGCCGCCGCCGCCCGCAGCGCCGCCGCCGGCAAGGCCCAGGAAGCCGCCAAGGCTGATCAGGCCGCCGCTCGTGCCGCCATCGCCGCCGCCGCCGCCGACCGATTGTGCGAAGATCGCGGTCGCGCCAAACCCTTTGGTCAGAATGTCGGCCGTGTCGGCCGCCGCGGTCGCCAGAGACGGCGTATTCGTCACCGTCACGTCGCCGCCGGCGCCGCTCGCGCCGCCCGCGCCGCCGATGCTGACAAGCCCGGTGAGGCCAGATGAAGCGTCGCCGCCGATGCCGCCGCCGCCGCCGACCGACTGGGCGAAGATGCCGTATGAATCGGCGCCGGCCGTCTGGATCTGCCCATTGTTGGTGACATCGACCGCGGCGCCGGCGCCGCTCGCGCCGCCGGAGCCGCCGACCGTCACTCTGCCGATGCCCTGAAGCGTCCCGGTGGTGCTGGTGGCCAGCGTCACGACGGTGAGCGCATCGTTGACGTAGGACGCGTCGGGGAACAGGCCGTTGAGGCCAACGATGGCCTGGCCGCCATCGCCGCCGCCGCCGCCGATCGATTGCGCCATGATGCCGGCCGAGGACGTGCCCGCCGTGGTGATGAAATCCGAGTTGTTGACCGTCACCGCGCCGGCGTCATTGCCCGTTCCGCCGAAGCCGCCGACATTGATCTGCGCATTGACGCTGGCCTTCGCCGGCGCCTTGCAGGAGCTGATGACCTTGCTCACCAATGTAAAGGTGCAGGAGGTCGCGAGCTGCAACGAGATCGTGTTCGCGCCGCCGCCGTTGCCGCCGCCGCCGCCGATCGACTGGGCGAGGATGCCATTCGCGCCCGCGCCGAAGGTGTTGATGCCGCCGCCGGACTGATTGACGGTGACCGCGCCCGCCGTATTGCCGCTGCCGCCGAAGCCGCCGACCGAGACGGCGACGTTGATCGCCCGACCCTGCGTCGCATCGCCGCCGGCGAGAAGACCGGTCACCGCGCTGCCGCCATTGCCGCCGCCGCCGCCGATGGATTGCGCTGCGACGCCGTTCGCCTGATCGCCATAGGTTGTGACGGAGCCGATGTTGGTGACGTCAACGGCGCCCGCCGTTCCGCCGCTCCCGCCGAAGCCGCCGACCGTCAGGCCGATGTTCACATTGGTGTTTTCGCCGGTCGGCCCGACCGAACCGCTGAAGGCGAAGCCGCCGTTGCCGCCGCCGCCGCCGATCGATTGCGCCAGAATGCCGTCGGCATTGCGGCCCGTAACGACTGTCACATCGGTCGGGGTTCCCGTGTTGGTCATGCCCGTGCTCGCGGGCACCAGCACGGTAATTCCGCCGATGTCGACAAGCTGTTCGGTTTGCGTGGTCGAGGAGCCGGTGAGGATGTCGCCTGTATTGGCGACGGTGACCGAGCCGGCGCTGCTGCCCGCCCCGCCAAAGCCGCCGACGGAAGCCGAAATCTGCTTCGAATTGGCGCCGCCGAGCGAGCCCGCGACGCTGAGGCCGCCGTTGCCGCCGCCACCGCCGATCGACTGCGCTAGAATGCCAAACGAGTAGTCGCCGACAGTCGTCGTCGCGCCCGTGCGCGTGACGCTCACATTGTTGCCGGCGCCGCCCGCGCCGCCCGTGCCGCCAACAGAGGCCGTTATCGAGGGCACATTGTTGCTGCTGGCGAAATTGAATGAACCCGCAACGCTCAATCCGCCATTGCCGCCGCCGCCGCCGAGCGATTGCGCGACGACGCCCGAAGCATTGTTGGCCTCGGTCGAAATGATGCCCGTCGACGTGACGTCGACCGTGCCGGCGTTGCCCGCGCTGCCGCCGAGGCCGCCGAGCGAAGCCGAGAGAGTGAAGCTATTGCCCTCCGGAATAGACAGGGTGCCGGCGAAGCTGAACCCGCCATTGCCGCCGCCGCCGCCGATCGACTGCGCCAGAATGCCGTTCGATCCGGCGCCCAGGGTCAGGATGTTGTCCACGCTGGCGACATTGACCGCCGCGCCGGTGTTGCCGGCGGCGCCGAAGCCGCCGACGCTGAGCGAGAGGCTCGCCTTCGCGTCGGCTGTCGCGGTGAATCCGCCCGAGAAGCCGCCGTTGCCGCCGCCGCCGCCGATCGACTGCGCCTCGATGCCATTGGCGCTCTGGCCCTGGGTCTCGATCGTCGCATTGTTGTTGGCCAGAGTACCGCCGACGTTGCTGTCGAGCGTCACTGCGCCGCCCGTGCCGCCAGCAGAACCGCCGCCGCCAACGCTCGCCGTCAGGCCGAAGTTGGCGCCGGACAATGCGCCCGAGAGCGAGAAGCCGCCATTGCCGCCGGCGCCGCCGATCGACTGCGCCTCAAGGCCGTTGGAGCGGTCGCCGCTCGTTTGCACCGTGCCGAAGCTGTCGAGTGTCACGGCGCCGGATGCGCCGCCGCCGGTGAGCGCAAAGCCGCCGACCGAGAGCGCGCCGCCGAAATCGGTGCCGCCCGCAAGACCGACCGAGAAGCCGCCATTGCCGCCGCCGCCGCCGAGCGATTGCGCGAGCACGCCGTTGGAGTCCGACCCCTTGGTCAGGATGTTGTTGTAGCTGATGACGTCCACCGTGCTGGCGGAGCCGCCGCCGGCGCCAAAGCCGCCGACCGAGGCGGTGAAGGCGCCGCCGTCCGTCGAGGCGGACAGGCCGCCGGAGAAGCCGCCATTGCCGCCGCCGCCGCCGATCGACTGCGCCAGAATGCCATTCGAATTATTGCCCAAGGTCTCGAGCGAGATCACGCCCGCCGCCGGCGGCTCCAGCAGCGCGGCGCCGCCGGCCGTCTGGCTGTAGCTCGCGACGCTCACGGCGCCGCCGGCGCTGCCCGTCGAGCCGAAGCCGCCGACGGTCAGGCCGACCGCCGCTGTTCCCGTGGTGAAGGCGCCAGCGATCGAGAAGCCGCCGTTGCCGCCGCCGCCGCCGATCGACTGCGCCTCAATGCCGTTCGAAAGGCCGCCTTCGGTGAGGATCGCGCCGTAGCTCGTCACCGCCACCGCGCCGGCCGAGCCGGCGCCGCCGCCGTTAAGGGCCGCTGCCGCCAACCGACAGCGTGCCGGCGAAGTCGGAGCCGCCGCTGAGGCCGATCGAGAAGCCGCCATTGCCGCCGCCGCCGCCGATCGATTGCGCCAGAATGCCGTTCGACTCCTGGCCCAGCGTCACGATGTTGTTGGCGCTGTTGACTGTCACTGTGCTGGCGGAGCCGCCGCTCGCGCCAAAGCCGCCGACCGACACGCCGACGCCCGCGCCGCCGAGGGCCAGAGCGCCCAGCTCCGGAGAAGCCGCCATTGCCGCCGCCGCCGCCGATCGATTGCGCCAGAATGCCGTTTGAGCGATCGCCTTGCGTCAGAAGGGTCGTCGTGCCCACGGCGGGCGCGCTGATGACGGGCGCCCGCCCGCCGCCTGCGCGTAACTATCGACCTCGACCGCGCCGCCGCTGCCGCCGCCTGCGCCAAAGCCGCCGACCGAGACGCCAAGGCGCCACAGCGTCCGTCGTAAAGGCGCCCGCGATCGAGAAACCGCCGTTGCCGCCGCCGCCGCCGATCGACTGCGCCGCGATGCCGTTGGAATCGGCGCCTTGCGTCTGCATCGACCCCGAAGTTCTGGGCCGTGACCGCTGCGCCATTGCCGCCGCCGGAGCCGAAGCCGCCGACCGAGACCGCCTCCGCCGAATTGCGGATCCGCCGCCAAGTCCGATCGAGAAGCCGCCATTGCCGCCGCCGCCGCCGATCGACTGCGCGAGAATGCCGTCGGACTTGGAGCCAAGGGTCAGGATATTATTGTAACTGACGACGTCGACGGCCCCCGCGGAGCCGCCGCCTGCGCCAAAGCCGCCGACCGAAACGCCCGCGCCTGCGCCTTGCAGGGCAACGCCAAGGGCCGCGGAGAAGCCGCCATTGCCGCCGCCGCCGCCAATCGATTGCGCCAGAATGCCGTTGGATTGATCGCCCTCGGTCTCCAGCGTCGCTGTGCCAAAAGCCGGCGAACTCAGGTCAGGCAGCCCACCCGTAATCACACTGTAGCTGTTGACGGTGACGGCGCCCGATGTTCCGCCGCCGCCGCCGAAGCCGCCGACCGAAACGCCGATGCCGACGGCGCCGACCGTAAAGGTCCCGGCGACGGAAAAGCCGCCGTTGCCGCCGCCGCCGCCAACCGACTCAGCCGCAATGCCATTTGAAAGGGCGCCGGTCGTGAGGATCGTTCCCGTGTTTCCAACGAAAACGCTGGAGGCGTTCCCGGCTGTGCCGCCATGGCCGCCGACCGACACCGCGCCGGAGGCGCCGACACCTTCATAGGAGCCGGAGCCCGAAAACGCGAAGCTGAAGCCGCCGTTGCCGCCGCCGCCGCCGATCGACTGCGCAAAAACGCCGCTCGAATTGGCGAAGGTCGTCTGGATATTGCCGAAGCCCGTCACGCTGACCGCGCCGGCGTTGCCGCCGCCGCCGCCGGTCCCGCCAACCGAGACGTTCAGGGCCGCGAGGCCGCCGATCGCCAGGCTGCCGCTGAAGCCGCCGTTGCCGCCGCCGCCGCCGACTGACTGAGCGAAAATGGCCGAGGCGTCATTGCCGGTCGCGCCGGGCGCCCCGGTCGCGATGTTGCCGGTCGAATTGACCGTCACGGACGAACCCGCGCCGCCGCCGCCGCCGGTGCCGCCGACAGTCACGGCGACGCTGCCGCCGCCGCCGAGCGACAGGCCGACCGCGAAGCCGCCATTGCCGCCGCCGCCGCCGACCGACTGCGCAAAAATGCCGGTCGCATCGGTGCCCGTGGTGGTCAGATCGCCTACGCTGGTCACGTTGACCGCGTCGCCGGCGCCGCCATTGCCGCCCGTGCCGCCGACGCCGACCGCGACGCCCGACGCCGCCGATCGAGCCCGTGCCGGAGAAGCCGCCGTCGCCGCCGCCGCCGCCAATCGACTGCGCGAAGATCGCATCCGCCCCGGCGCCCGCCGTCGTGATGGCGCCTGTGCTGCTGGCCGTGACCGCGCTGGCCGCGCCGCCGCCGCCGCCTGAGCCGCCGATGCCGACCGCAACCGGAAGAGACGCGCCGATCGACGCCGCGACCGCGAAGCCGCCGTTGCCGCCGCCGCCGCCAATCGATTGCGCAAAAATGCCGTAGGAGAGCGCGCCCGCCGTGTTGATGTCGCCCGTGCTGGCGACGTTGACGGTACCGCCGACGCCGCCCGCGGCGCCGGAGCCGCCGAGCGAGACAGCCGGCGCAAGCGCGCCGCCCGATGCGCCAGCCGCGATGCTGAAGCCGCCATTGCCGCCGCCGCCGCCAACGCTCTGCGCGAAGATGCCGCTGGAGTTATCCCCCAGCGTCGTGATGTCGCCGCCGGCGTTGACGGCAACCGCCGCGCCATTGCCCCCACTGCCGCCGCTGCCGCCGAGCGCCAGGGAGAGCGAATTGCCGGCCAGCGTCAGCGCGCCGGCGAAGCCGCCATTGCCGCCGCCGCCGCCAACCGATTGCGCGAGAATGCCGTCGGCATTCGCGCCTTGGGTCAAGATATTCTCGCCGGTCGTCGTCAAGGTCACCGTGCTGGCGTTGCCGCCGCCCGCGCCGCTGCCGCCGAGCGTGACGCCCACGGCGCCCGCCGAGCCGATTGTCAGCGAGCCCGCGAAGCCGCCATTGCCGCCGCCGCCGCCAATCGACTGAGCGATGATGCCCGCCGAGTTCTGGCCTTCCGTGATGAGATTCCAGGTCGAGGGTCCAGTTGTGGTCTGGACAAAATTGCCGCCACCGTTGACGTTGGCGAACACTGCTCCGGCGTTCTCGCCGGAGCCGCCGTTGCCGCCGATGCCGACGGTGACGCCAAGGCCGGCGCCAAGCGCGCCCGTCGCCGAAAAGCCGCCGTTGCCGCCGCCGCCGCCGAGCGATTGCGCCAGAACGCCGGCTGATTCATCGCCGATCGTGGCGATGGAGCCGGTGCTGTTCAGAGTAACAGTGCTCGACGTTCCGCCGCTGCCGCCATTGCCGCCAATCCCGACCGAGACGCCGACCGCGCCGATGCTGCCCGCCACGGAGAAGCCGCCATTGCCGCCGCCGCCGCCCAGCGATTGCACGGCGATGCCGACCGAAGCGAAACCGGAGGTCACAATATTGCCGACGCTGTCGACTTCTGCCGTGCCCGCGGTGGCGCCGACGCCGCCCACCCCGCCAATGCCAACGCCGACTCCAATGCCGCCGCCGGCCGCTGATCCCGAAAAGCCGCCGTTGCCGCCGCCGCCACCGAGCGATTGCGCCAGAATGCCGAAGGAGTTGGCGCCGCCCGTCGTGATATTGCTCAGGTTGGTGACGAGAACCGGGCCGCCGGAGCCCCCCGATCCGCCGGTGCCACCCAGCGCCACGGAGATCGCCGCATCAGCGGCGACGCTGCCCGCGATCGCAAAGCCGCCGTTGCCGCCGCCGCCGCCGATCGACTGCGCGATGATGCCAGACGAATTTGCGCCCGTGGTGATGAGCGTCCCCTTGGTCGACACGTTAACCGCGCCGGCGTTGTTGCCCGCGCCGCCGCCGCCAGCAGCGCCGATCGCGACACTGAAAATCGGATTGGCGCTGAGGGAGACCGCGAAACCGCCGTTGCCGCCGCCGCCGCCGATCGACTGGCCGACGACCGCGGAGGAATTGTCGCCAGACGTTTGAATCGTATAGGCGTCCGCCAGGGAGGGATCACTGTTGTCGAGCCCGATCGTGACAGTTCCGCCCTGGCCGCCAGCGCCGCCCGTGCCGCCGAAGGCGGCGCTGATTCCGGGACCAACCGCGATCGAGCCGCCGCCGTTGCCGCCGCCGCCGCCGATCGACTGAGCCAGGATGCCCTCCGAGTCGGTCGAAGCTGCGCCATTCGTCCCGGCAAAGATATTGCCGGCATTGATGACGGACACAGTACCGCCATTGGCGCCGGAGCCGCCGTTGCCGCCGGCTGCGAAAAGGCCGGAGGCCGTGCCGCCGTTGCCGCCGCCGCCGCCGATCGACTGCGCGATAATGCCGGGCGCCAGCGCGCCCGCCGTCGTCAACGTCCCGTTGTTGGCGACGCCGACCGTTCCGCCCTGCGTCGTGCCGGAGCCGGTGCCCCCGAGCGCGACAAGTCCGCCGGCGCTCGCGCCATTGCCGCCCTGTCCGCCGATCGACTGCGCCTCGATCGCGGCTGCGCCAAGACCGAATGTCGAAATCGAACCTGTATTGCCTACGGTGACCGTGCCGCCGTTGCCGCCGGCGTTGCCATTGCCGCCCAGGGCGACCAAGCCGCTGACAGTTCCCGCCGAGCCGCCGCCGCCGCCAATCGATTGAGCCAGGATGCCCTGCGCGTAATTGCCGAAGGTTTCGATCGTGCCCTTCGCCGTCACTGATACCGCGCCGCCGTTGCCGCCTGTGGCGCCGTTGCTGCCGCCCGAATAGAAGAGGCCAAATCCCCCGCCGCCCGAGCCGCCGCCGCCGCCAAGGCTGCGCGCCTGAATGCCGTAGGCCCATTGCCCGGTTGTTATGATGGTCGTGCCGACGCTGGTCGTGACGGTCGCGGTGCCGCCCTGCCCGGCCGCGTTGCCGCCGCCGGGACTGAAGACGATACCGCCGCCGCCGCCGCCAGAGCCGCCCGCGCCGCCCTGACTGAAGGCGCCGACGCCAACCGAATTGTCGCCCGTCGTGGAAATCGTACCGCCGGTGAAGTTGGCGGCCGCATCGCCGCCGAAACCACCCGCGCCGCCATTGCCGGCGTCGCCGCCGATCACATAAGCGTTGCCGCCGTTGCCGCCATTGCCGGCGAGACTTGCAGCCGCGAGGCCGACCGTGCCGCCCGAGGTCGTGGCATTGCCGTTGAGCGTGGCGCTCACCAAACCGCCATTGGCGCCGGCGCCACCGTCACCGGCATTCCCCAAAACGTAGGAGTTGCCGCCGTCGCCGCCATTTGAACCGTGAGACACGGCCTGAACCGCCGCGGCGACGCCGTTTGGCGGTGTGATGCCGGGCGAGATCGTAAACGTCGGGGCGTTGACGTTGACCGTCAGCGTCGGGCCGGCGTTGCCGGTTGGCCCCCCAGTGCCCGCGCCGGTCGTGATGCAAACGGTCCCCGTTGGAGCTCCCGAATTTACGGAGCACGTGTCCGGCTCGCCGGGCGTGGACGTGATCGTGCAATTCGTCGAAGGATTGCCCATCCCATCCTGGCAAGAGGCGTGGGCGGCCGTGCCGTTGCCCGGCGCGCTTCCGACGCCGACGAGCGACACCGAGCTGAGATTTTGAGTCAGGGTGTTGACTTCGAGGTCATTGACCGGCGGCGACGTAAAATTCGCGCTTCCGGCATTGGCCGCGCCGGTGCAAGTCTCCGTAGTTCCATTCAATACGCATTGGGCGAGGGCGCGCGTCGGCGCCAACATCGACATAAAGCCGATCGCGATGATCGTGGCCAGGATGAGTTGGGAGAAGCGCGCCGTTCTGGACGGCCCGACCGCAATGTTGCGTGGACCGGAACCCGCCTTCGATGGATGCGAAGAAATGAAAAACATTCGGCCCCCCAAATGCAACCTGCAGTATAGATTCTACACAATCAGGAGTCGCGATTCCGCTTACACTCAAATTTACGATGGTTCTTGAACGGGCCCAAGCTTGAATCGACGCGCCCCACCCGTTCTTTCTACGCCGGTACAAAAATACAACACAGCCTCGGCTCTCTGACACCAGCCGTTCCGACCGCGCGGATTTCTATTTTTCCTGCCGTTTGAAAAAACTATCGAGCGCCTGATCCACGCCGCGCAGCGAAAATTGCACCGTGGCGGACTTGCCCGACGCATCGACCAATGTGATCTGCCCCGCCGTCTTGGTCGGCGCGTGGAAACCCAGCAACTGATCCTTGGTCAACTCCGCTTCGGCGACGCAACCGGCGGGAACGCAGGATTTAAACGGCAGGTCGATCTCCGACTTGCCCGGATCGCTTTCGATTTTGACGCCCGCGGCATTGGAGACATTCACGGGGACGATTGCGATGATGCGCGTCGGCTTGTCCTTGGCCGCGCGGACGAACGCGATCCGCGCGAAGGGCGCCGACTGGCCGCGAAGGGTGAGCGTGGTGTCGACCTCGCAGGATCGATCGCTCGCGCCGGCGGCCGGCGCCGCGCAAAGGATCGACCAATCCCCAAAAGTCTCGGTTGTGGTGTCAGGCCCCGCAGCCGCGGGCGCGGCCTTCGGCGCATCGGCCGGCTTTTGCTTGAGGTCGCCAGGCGGAGATTCGAGGGTGCGCACTTGCGAATGCGCGGCAATGGAGGAAAAAAGCGCAACGGCGGCGATGGTGATGATTGCAGTCCGCATAAAACCCATCCGAGCGATTCGAGTTCGTCAGCGAAACTCTAGGAAAGCCGGCGCGATTCGCGCAAGGCCGCCCCCGCGCGCCGAGTTCGATTTGGATGGCATGTGCCTTTTGAGACACGTGGGCGCCGCCGGGGTCCTGGATCGCGGCGCCGAGCGCTGAGCCTGTCGCAAATCAGAGCGCGGAAGAAAGGCATCCGCGCGAGAATGCCAAGCAAGCAGAGCGAAACAGGCGCGGCGCCGCGGTCGCCGTCAGATCGGCAAAATGCCCGACCGCCCTAGAAAACAGAAATCGCTCATTGATTTATTTGGTGAGCGCGATGGGATTCGAACCCATGACCCTCTGATTAAAAGTCAGATGCTCTACCGACTGAGCTACGCGCTCTCTTGATGAGAGCGCGACACCTAGCCTTATCCGCCCGTAGCGTCAACACGGGCCAGGACGGCGCAGGGCGCCGCCGGCACGTCACTTTTCGGCGAAATGGGTGAAAATGACGACGCCGGCGAAGACGGCCGCCGAAATCACTGTCGTCCAGATTGCCTTGACGAGCAGCCGCGGCGCGACAGGCGCGCCGGGATCGGCGCCTTTGACCACGTTTCCGACCTCGTGCTGCGACGTGACGCCGAACGGAAGCACCGCGAACAGGACGGTGAACCAGATGACGAAATAGATCGCCAACGAGAGAGGAATCGAAAATGGCATGGTCGTCCCCGGCTGCGAAAAAGGCGCGCAGATGGCGCATCAGGGCGAAGCGAAACAAGGTTCGTGTCAGAAAATGCGCCGGAATGAAAGCCCGCCCGCCCCGCAGCCGACAAGGCCGCGCTTGATCGCGCTCGCCGATGACGGCCGAACTGTGAAACTCGAGGCCCCTATGGGAAGCCGGCCTCGCTTCATATCGCGAGATATTGCCAGCGACGACGAAGAAGGTAATTATGGCGAAAATGCAGCAGCGCGCTGCGCGGTCTCGCGATCCAATCGATCGATCTCGGAGGACCCTCTGGATATGCGCCATCGTTTTGTGGCCGCGGGGTGCATTGCGGCGGGGATCGCCACGCAGGCTTTTCCCGCGGCCGCCTACGAATATCAGGGCTCGGCGGCGTCCGGGCCGTCACCCTCCTCAACGGATCTGACCGAGCTTTCAGGCCGTCCGCAGGCGTCCGCGCCGCAGCGTGAGCTCGTTCCCTATGATGGCGCTTATCCGCCCGGCACGATCGTCGTCTCCACGCAGGAGCGGCGGCTTTACTATATTCTGCCCGGCAACCAGGCGATCCGCTATTGCGTCGGCGTCGGCCGTCCCGGCTTCACCTGGACGGGAATCCGGACCGTCGCCATGAAACGCGAGTGGCCCTCCTGGCAGCCGCCGCGCGAAATGCTGCGCCGGCGCCCCGATTTGCCGAGGTTCCTTGAGGGCGGCCCCGACAATCCGCTTGGCGCGCGCGCCATGTATCTTGGCGGCACGCTCTATCGCATCCACGGTTCGAACGAGCCGAATACGATTGGTCAGGCGGTCTCGTCCGGGTGCATCCGGATGACGAATGACGACGTCGAAGACCTCTATGACCGCGTCAAGGTCGGCGCGCGGGTCATTGTTCAGTAACGGGGCGCTTTCGCTTAAGACTTCGCCCGGACGGTCGCGATCGAGCCCCTTCGCCTTCAGCTCCGCCTCATAGCGCGCCCATTTCTCAGAAAAACGCGCGCCGAGGTCGTAGAGGTAATCCCAGGTGAAAATACCGGTCGAATGCATATCGTCGAAGCTGAGCCGCACCGCATATGTGCCGACCGGTTCAATGCCGATGACGGCGCAGCGGCGCTTGCCGCCGACCGTGACGCGGTCGACCGCCCGATGGCCCTGCACCTCGGCGCTGGGACTCATGACGCGCAAATATTCGGCCGAAAGCGCATATTCGGCGCCGTCCTCGAATGCGACGCTGAGGATGCGACCGTTCTCCTTGAGCCGCAATTCGCTTGGCCAATGCGCCGGTCCGCTCACGGCCACGCCCACGCTCCCGAAACTTTTTTCATGCAATCGCCGTTCGCATCCAGTATTGGCTGTCTTCTCCGCGTCCGCATAGCATATGTAAAGACATGTCCGTCGTCACAGCAATCTCCCCCGCCAACGCCGCCGGGACCGCGCTATCCCCGCTCATCGATCCATTCGCGCGGGTGATCAGCTACGTCCGCGTTTCGGTGACGGATCGCTGCGACATGCGCTGCGTCTATTGCATGTCGGAAGACATGAATTTTCTGCCCAAGCGGGACGTGCTGACGCTGGAGGAGCTGGACCGGCTTTGCACGGCCTTCGTCAGTCGCGGCGTGAACAAGCTGCGGATCACCGGCGGCGAGCCGCTGGTGCGGCGCGGCATCATGGGTCTTTTCCGCTCGCTCGCGCGCCATCTCGAATCCGGCGCGCTGGCCGAACTGACGCTGACCACGAACGGATCGCAACTGGCCAACTGCGCCGCCGACCTCGCCGCGGCCGGCGTGCGCCGGCTCAACCTCTCGATGGATACGCTCGATCCGGACAAATTCCGCGCCATCACCCGCTGGGGCGATCTGGCGCAGGTCCAGCGCGGCGTCGACGCCGCACAAAGCGCCGGCATCGCGGTCAAGATCAATATGGTCGCTCTGAAAGGCGTAAACGAGGACGAAATCCCGCGCATGCTGGAATGGGCGCATGGACGCGGCATGGATCTCACGCTGATCGAGGTCATGCCCCTCGGAAATGTCGAGGCCGAGCGCGTCGATCAGTTTCTTTCTTTGAGCCTTGTCGAGAAGCTCCTGTCCGAGCGTTACGCTCTGGAGCCGATCGCGTTCGCGACCGGCGGTCCCGCCCGGTACCTGCGCGTCAAGGAGACCGGCGGCAGGCTCGGCCTCATCACGCCGCATACGCATAATTTTTGCGAAGGCTGCAACCGCGTTCGCGTGACCTGCACGGGAACCTTGTATATGTGCCTTGGCCAGGACGATGCGGCGGATTTGCGCGCGCCCTTGCGCGCGTCGCAATCGGACGAACTCTTGCACGCCGCGATAGATGCGGCGATCGCCCGCAAGCCGAGAGGTCATGATTTCATCGTCGATCGTAGAGGCGCGAAGCCGGCGGTGGCGCGCCACATGAGCGTCACCGGCGGATAGCTTTAAAGAAAGCTCGACGCATGACCCTGATCGCCCCGCCACGCTCAGGCCGGGAGCCGGGCGTCGCCTTTTCGCTCCCCATTTAAGCCAAATAGATCTGGCCGGCTTAAGCGAGGTCAGCGGAGAGTCCGATGCCGCGCAGGCGCCAAAAAGGCGCGTAGGACCGGGCGGCCGCTCGTATGCTCGATGCCGCATGGCGACCAAAAGGCACCAACAGAGGTCGCTCGCGAAATGATGGCGCGGCTGTAGAGAATAGGGAGCGCCGGATGAGCAGCTGGGATTTGTCTCTGATCGTGGGGTTTCTTGGCCTGGCGACGATCGTTTATCTAATAGAACGTCAGACCAATCGCTCAAACGCGTTGCTGAGAACGATCTTTGAACAAACGGAGCGTTCAAATGCGTTGCTAAATGACATTCACACATTGGCCAAGACCAACCTCAATGTCATCGCCAATCATCAAAGCCGCGTATCGGCAGAGGCGGAAAGTGAGTTAAATCTAAAAGGCGCACTCCTTGAAATGACTGAAGTCTTGAAAGAAACGTCTTCCTCCAATGGAAATCAGCTTCGGCTCATACGCGAAGAGCTGAGCGAACTTATCAGCGAAATGCGTGCGATCTTGCTGATCATGCGGCCAGATTGAGCGTCGCGAGGCCCTTCTCCATTCGCTTATTCAATCCGTTCAGCCGCCACAATTCCGTCGATTACGGGCGGCAAGCCGGCGGCGCCGCGCTACACAAGCGCCACCAGATACGGCGGCGAGTTCCAGCGCGGCCGTCGCCCGCGTCTCCACACTTCGGCGCAAGCGCCTGCTTCGCGCTCACGCCGCGCTCGTTTCGGCCTCCGCCTCGGCCTCCCGCGCAACAAAATCAAGCAGAAGGGAAAGGCGCTCAAGCCCTGCGGTCCGCGCGAGGGTGACAAGTTCGGAGGCCATCTCGGCGAGATATTGCGCGGTCTCGGCTGGGCTCGCCTCGAGGCCGCGGGGTGGATCGAGGTCGCCCATCATCGCGGCCGTCGGGCGGGTTTTTCTCTGAATGTTACGGTGCTTTTCCATCGCGGTCCCCTCCTGAAAAGATTCGGCGCCTGATCGCTCAGGTCCGCCACGCGGACTTCATCTGCGTCGATATGTACTGTACATAACGCACAGAAAACAGCAACACGAAATGTACAGATTTACGAAAATTTACGAAGAGCACCGGGAGTCGTCTGCGACCTGGCGCGCGGGATCCGCCCATCCCGACCGGGCGCCCGCCTGCAGCGTCGTCACCCCGCGCGGCGTGGCGCCTTTTCGAGCAAGTTCCATTCGCCGGCGCGGATATTGCCGAACACCTTGCACGCCCATTCGATCTGGATGTTGAGGATCGGGGCGGCGTTGTGGCTGACAAGATCGAAGCGGTCCTTGCCGACGCGCCGGATCGTCTTCAAATAGCGCCGCCCGTCCGTCAGCCGCACCGCGGCCTCCCAGCCGTCCGCCTCGCTGCGCGTCTGCGCCACCTTCCAGCAGATGACGATGTCGCCCGGATCATAGCGCGGCCACATGCTGTCGCCGACGATCTCGAAGGCAACGGCGCCGGCCGGGACGGGGTAGGGAGTTTCGATCTCGGCGAAGCCTTCCGGCGGCTCCTGCTCGAAATCCGCGTCAATCACTGCGCCCGCGCCGATGCGCCCGACAAGACGCACGACATTCTGCGGCGGGGGCGCGGCGTCGGCCTCGCCCTCGCCGGTGAGGAGCCATGCGGCGCTGGCGCCGAACGCCCGCGCATAGCGCTCGGCGATCGGAAGGCGCAGGCCGCGCTCGCCATTCTCATGGCTGCGATAGGTGTTCTCATTCCAGCCGAAGGCGCGCGCCGCATCGGTTGCGTTCTCGAATCCGGCATTGCGGCGGGCGATCGCCAAGCGGTCGTGCGGTTCTTCCATGACTGATTCATAGCAAAATGTGCTGTACGTTTCTATCGCAAAACACAATTTGCGAGGCGTTCTCCCGCCAAAACCATCGAGCGAATCCATGCCCACGCAAGCTTCGCCCGCGCGGCGCTATTCGATGACGATCTTCGGCGCCGCGCGGGCCCTGCCCTTCTCCAGCTTCGCCTTGATCTGCGCCGCGATGTCGAGATAGACCCTCGCATGCGGGCCGTCCGGCTCCGCCGCGACGACGGGCCGACCGGAATCCGAATGTTCGCGAATGTCCATATGCAGCGGAACTTCGCCGAGAAACGCGACGCCGTAGCGCTCCGCCTCGCGCCGGGCGCCGCCGTGCGCGAAAATGTCCGAGCGGCCGCCGCAATGCGGACAGACGAAATAGCTCATGTTTTCGACGATGCCGAGCACCGGCACGTCGACCTTGTTGAACATGGCGATGCCCCGCCGCGCATCGATCAGGGCGAGATCTTGCGGCGTCGAGACGATCACCGCGCCGGCGAGCGGCACATTCTGCGCGAGCGTCAGCTGCGCGTCGCCAGTGCCGGGAGGCATGTCGACGACGAGGCAATCGAGTTCGCCCCAGGCGACCTCGCGCAGCAATTGCTGGATAGCGCCCATGACCATCGGCCCGCGCCAGATCATCGCGTCCTCCTCGGCGACGAGGAAGCCGATCGACATGGCCTTGACGCCATAGGCCTCGAGCGGGCGCATGATGCGCCCGTCCGACGCCGGCTTGCCCTTGAGGCCGAGCAATCGCGGCAGCGAGGGGCCATAGATGTCCGCGTCGAGAATGCCGATGCGCCAGCCAAGGGCGGAAAGCGCCAGCGCCAGATTGACGGCGGTCGTCGATTTGCCGACCCCGCCCTTGCCGGAGGCGACGGCGATAATGTTGGCGATGCCCGGAATAGCGATGTTGCGCGGCGCGGGCGTCTTTGCGGCGAGCGGGGCGTGGGCGGCAGGCGGGGCTTGAGGCGCCTGCGGCGCGCGATCGGCCGTCAGGCTGACCAGCGCGCTGGCGACGCCGCTGAGTTTCTTCACCGCCATCTCGGCCGCCGACCGCATCGGCTCCATCGCACCGGCGCGGGCCGGGTCGATGGCGATCGAGACATAGACCTTGCCGTCGCGTATCGACAGGCCCGAGATCGCGCCCGATTGCGGCAACGGAGTCGTTCCATCGGGGCCCGGCACGGCCTCAAGCGCGGTGAGAACGTCCTGCTCGCTCGCCATTCCGTCGCCGCTCCCAATGCCCATTTGCGCCCGGACAATCCGCACTCGTCCGGAACATGCTATAGGCGATGAACCGGTTGCATTCAATCAGCGGCGGTCGCAGCGCCGGCTGAAGGCGGCGCTTGGCGAATCTCCTTCGATGCTGGCTTTTCGACAGGCTTTTCCGCCCTTATATAGCTGGGCCAAGGTCCGGCGGCGCGATGCGCCGATCGCCGAGCGTTTTCACGAAACCGTTTCAATGGAGTGAGGGCCCTGTCCCCAAGCGTTCGATCTTGCTTTCGTCTTCTTCGCCCCCTTTTCGCCCCCGCGCTCGCCTTCGCGCTCGCGGCGATCGCGCCGCCGCAGGGCCTCGCCGCGCAGGAAAAACACTGGACCGAGGTGCGGATCGCCAGCGAGGGCGCGCGCCCGCCCTATAATTACATTGACGGAAACAATGAACTTGCCGGCTTCGAGATTGATCTCGGGCGCGATCTCTGCGCCCGCATGAAAGTGAGCTGCCGGTTCGTCTCTCAGGATTGGGACGGCCTCATTCCCGGCCTCCTCAACAATCAATATGATGCGGTCATGGCGGCGCTGGAGATCACCGATGCGGCGCGCGAGAAAATCGCCTTCACGAAACCCTATGTCCGCATGCCGTCGGCCTTCATGGCCGCGAAGCAGAGCGCCATCGCGGATACGACGCCAGAGGGTCTCAAAGGCAAGACGATCGGCGTCGAGGCGGGCGGCGCTCATGAATCCTATCTCGACGACGTCTACAAGCAGTCGGACATACGTCCCTACGCGACTTTGGAGGAAGCCATTCTCGATCTCGCGGAGGGGCGGGTCGATCTCGTCATCGGCGACAAGGACGCGCTGATGGATTTCCTGAAAACGCGCAAGGAGGCGCAATGCTGCGCCCTCGTCGGGGATGCGCCGCATGATCCGACCTATTTCGGCGATGGCATCGGCGTTGGCCTGCGCAAGCAGGACGTCGAGCTGAAGGCGATGTTCGACAAGGCCCTCGACGCCAGCATCGCCGATGGCTCTTTCGCGAAGATCCGCGCCAAATATTTTGATTACAAGATCGATTAGACGGCGCTTGAGTCGCGCGCACCACACCAGACTGGCGAATCCATCGAAGATCGAACCCGGCGGCGGACTGGAGAATTCGCTAGCCTCGGGGCGAGCGTGCAACTTTGACCCCCGGCCGGCGTTCGCCTCGCAATGGTTTTCTCCACCGCGGGGCGGGCGCGATGCATATTCTTTACATCATCCTCATCGGGTTCCTCGCGGGCGTCATCGCGCGCTTTCTCGCGCCGGGACCCTACAGCCCTTCCGGATTCATCATGACGGTGCTTCTGGGCGTCGCCGGGGCCTTTGTCGCGACATGGCTTGGACAGTCGATCGGATGGTACAGGCTGGATCAGGGGGCCGGGCTGATCGGCGCGACGATCGGCGCCGTGATCGTCCTCATCGTCTGGCGCGTGATCAGGCGCAACACCGATCCGATCGATCGCCCCGGGCCCTTCTAGAGCGAGGTTTTTCACTTCGCCTCGGCGCACTGTTTTCCGGCTTCGTTCCGCGCGGCGCGCCTCTTAGACGACGTCAACCACCTCCTCGGCGATCTCCTCCGCCATCTTCTTCTCTTCGCGGCGCATGAGGATGATTGCGACGATGACCGCGCCAACGACGAACAGAAGCGCGATGACGCCGAGCGGCCCGCTGACGCGCTCCATCGCATCGCCGAAGACATAACCGCCGGCGCCCATGATGGCGGCCCAGATCACGCCGCCTGTGGCGTTAAAAAAGAGGAATTTGCCCCACTCGTATCTGTTGACGCCGGCGAGCAGCGCGGCGAGGACGCGCAGGAAGGCGACGAAGCGGCCGAAGAAAACGATCTTTCCGCCGTGGCGGTCGAACAGATATTGCCCGAGCTTCAGCCTCGACTCCGGCAGATGGATGAATTTGCCGTAGCGCAACAGCAATTTGGCGCCGAAGGTTCGCCCGATCCAGAATCCGATATTGTCGCCGATGATCGCGCCGGACGCCGCCGCGACGACGATCCAGACGATGTTGAGGTCGCCGGTCGCCCCCGCATAGCCCGACGCGAGCAGCAGCACCGTCTCGCCGGGCAAAGGCGCGCCCGCGCTCTCCAGCATGACGATGGCGAAGACGGCCCAATAGCCATGCTGGATGATCAGCGGCTGGATATATTCGATGAACACGAAAGCTCCGGGCTTTTGGCCGCGATCCGCATCGGATCGGGCGCGCAACAAATTCCAGCTATTCCAGTCTTGATTCCAATGGATCCAGCCAAAAACGGAGATTCGCGCCGGCGTCAGGCCGATCCGATCAGCGGCCCTGGCAGCGCCGCTTGCGCTTCCGCGATGAGCCGGGCCTCGTTCCTTTTATAGAAGCCCCAGCCGAACGCAAAGATCGCCAGCGCGGCGGCGACGCCGATGATCCCGATCGGACCGGCGATGCGATGGGCCTCGGCCCCGAAGACGAAGCCGAGCGTCCCGAACAGCGAGGCCCAGAGGATGCCGCCGGCCGCGTTGAACGCGAAAAAGCGCCACGGCTGCATGCGATTGGCGCCGGCGAGGAAGGCCGCGAATGCGCGCAGGACGGCGACGAAGCGGCCGAAGAAGACCACCGCGCCGCCGCGCTTCAGAAACAGATATTGGCCAAGCTTCAGCCGGCCCTCGTCGAGATGAATGAGACGGCCATAGCGCGCCAGCAGGCTGAATCCCAGGGTGCGGCCGACCCAGAAGCCGATATTGTCGCCGACGATCGCGCCCGCCGCCGCCGCCGCGACGACGCCGAAAATGTTGAGGCTGTCGTGGCCAAGACTATGCGAATGGCCGGCGAAAATGGCGGCGGACAGCAGGGTCGTTTCGCCCGGAAAAGGGATGCCGGCGCTCTCGATCGCGACGACGCAGAAAATCGCCGCATAGCCGTAATGCGAGATGAGAGCGGGAATTTGGTCGGCGATGAACATGCGGCGCCCGGCGGTTGCAAAGCCGGAAGGATAGCGCGCCGACCGCGCGCAAGGCAAAGCGCCCCGCCGCGGCCAATCCGGTTTCCGCAAGGCATTGGTTTCAGCATCAAACGATGCTATTTCTCATGCATCACCGGAGATTTTCAGATGCGCACGACAATCGCACTCGACGATGAGCTGGTCGCAAAGGCTCAGGGCCTGACGGGCGTGATGGAGAAATCGAGCCTCGTCCGCGAGGCCTTAAAGGCGCTGATCGAGCGCGAAAGCGCGCGGCGGCTGGCGCGGCTCGGCGGCGGCGAACCGGGCCTCAAAGCGCCGCCGCGGCGGCGTTCGGCCCCGCGATGATCCTGGCCGATACCTCCGTCTGGGTCGATCATCTGCGGGCCGGCGAGGCGACGCTCGCGCGCCTCCTCGACGCCGGCGCGGTCCTCGTTCATCCGTTCGTCATCGGCGAGCTCGCGCTGGGCCATCTGCGCCAGCGCGCGACCGTGCTCGGCGCCCTCTCCGATCTGCCCCGCGCCAAGGCCGCGACAGACGACGAGGTTCTGCATTTCATCGATTCCCACGCCTTGTTCGGGCGCGGCGTAGGATATGTCGACGCCCATCTGCTCACCGGGACCCGGCTGACGGAAGGCGCGGTGCTGTGGACGAGGGACAGGCGGCTTCACGGCGTCGCGGCCGGGCTGGGACTGGCGTTCGCGCCGGGCGGGTCATAGCGGCGGCGGCGCTCGCACGCGCAGCTTTTTTCGTCGATGGGGCGCAGGGCTTTACGCAGGCAGGAAGGGCCTCGAATGACCGGCCCGCCGCCCCCGTCTCAGGGCAAGCCGCTATATCCCTTCCCCGTTGAGGAAGAAGGCGCCGCGCAGGATGCGGACCGGAACCTGCTCGCCGGGGCGATAAACCACCGAGGAGGGCGTATCGACCTCGACGCTCGACGTCTGGGCGCCGATCGCGATTTCGGCGCGGCGCGTCGGGCCGCTGCGGCGCACGGACACGATCTCGGCCTGCAGCGCATCGGGACCCGGCGTCGCCGATGACGATATCCTGCGGACGCACGAAAAGCCGGCCTTCGCCGGCGGCGCCGCTCGCCTGTCTCGACGCGGCGGGCAGCGTCACCGGGTGGCAAGCCGACATAGACCTGTCCGTCGCGCAGATGCGCGTGCAGCGCGCCCGCCTCGCCGATGAATGAATTGACGAAAGCGGTCGCGGGATGATCGTAGATTTCGTCCGGCGTGCCGATCTGTTCGATGCGTCCGCCGTTGAGGACGGCGACGCGATCGGCGAGTTCGAGCGCTTCGTCCTGATCATGCGTCACGAAGATCGTCGTGTGTCCCGTTTGCGCGTGCAGCTCGCGCAGCCAGCTGCGCAATTCGCGGCGCACCTTGGCGTCGAGCGCGCCGAAGGGTTCGTCGAGCAGCAGGACGCGCGGTTCGACGGCGAGCGCGCGGGCGAGCGCGACGCGCTGGCGCTGGCCGCCGGACAATTGCGCCGGGCGGCGGCCAGCAAGGCCGCTCAACTGGACGAGGTCGAGCAATTCCAGCGCGCGCCTGCGGATCTCCTCCTTTGGCGGACGCGATGCGCGGTCGCGAACATCGAGCCCGAAAGCGATGTTCTCTTCGACGGTGAGATGCTTGAACAGCGCATAGCTCTGGAAGACGAAGCCGACGCGGCGCTCCTGGACGGTCTTTTGCGAGGCGTCCTCGTCGCCGAAAAACACTTTTCCCGAGGTCGGAATGTCGAGCCCGGCGATGATGCGCAACAGCGTCGTCTTGCCGCCGCCGGAGGGCCCGAGCAAAGCGACGAGTTCGCCGCTGCCGACGGTGAGGCTGACCCCATCCAGCGCCGGGACGGGGCGCGCCCGCGAAGGTCTTGGCGATGTCGACGGCCCGTATCTGCATTTCAAGCGCCTTTGAGTGAAACCGAAAATCGTTCAGTGGCCGCGCGATTTTCCCGGCAGGGCGTCGTTGAAGCGCGACTCCAGCACGGATTTGACGACCAGCGTCACCAGCGCCAGCAGCGCCAGCAGCGAGGCGACCGCGAAGGCCGCCGAAAGGTTGTATTCATTGTAGAGAATTTCGACCTGCAGCGGCATGGTGTTGGTCAGGCCGCGAATGTGGCCCGACACCACCGAGACCGCGCCGAATTCGCCCATCGCGCGCGCGTTGCACAACAGCACGCCATAGAGCAGCGCCCATTTGATGTTGGGCAGAGTGACGCGAAGAAAGGTCGTTATCCCCCCCGCGCCAAGCGACAGCGCGACCTCCTCGTCGGCCGTGCCCTGATCCTCCATGAGCGCGATGAGTTCGCGCGCGACGAAGGGAAAGGTGACGAAAATCGTCGCCAGCACGATGCCCGGCGTTGCGAAAATAATGCTGAAATGATGCGCCTTGAGCCAGGGGCCGAACAGCCCCTGCGCGCCGAACAGCAGCACATACATGAGGCCCGCGACCACCGGCGAAACCGAGAAGGGCAGATCGATCAGCGTGATCAGAAAGCTCTTGCCGGGAAAGCGGAATTTGGCGATGGCCCAGGCCGCTGCGAGGCCGAAGACGATATTTGCGGGCACGGCGATCGCGGCGACGAGCAGCGTCAGCCCGATCGCCGCGCGGGCGTCCGGCTCGGTGAGCGCCGCCCAATAGGCCGAGACGCCGTTTCTGAAGCGCCTCATAGAAAACGACGGCGAGCGGAAGGATCAGGAAAAGAGCCAGGAAGACGACCGTCACGCCGATCAGGACGCCGGCGAAAACGGGCCTTCGCCGGTGACGGGACTGCGCGCCCGCCTCGCGCTCGCGGCTTTCGTCGAAAGCCACGGCTCTTCAATCGGGGCGGCGAGCCCGGCCGCTGCGTCAGACATCGCCGAATCTCCTGCGGCTCCAGGCCTGGATCAGATTGATGGCCAAAAGGATCAGAAACGAGATCGCCAGCATCCAGACCGCGATCGCGGTCGCGCCCGCATAGTTGAACTCTTCGAGCTTCACGACGATCAGAAGCGGCGCGATCTCGGAGACGAAGGGCAGATTGCCGGCGATGAAGATCACCGATCCATATTCGCCGACGCCGCGCGCGAAGGCGAGAGCGAAGCCGGTCAGCAGCGCCGGCGTCAAGGCCGGCAGAATGACGCGGTACAATGTCTGAAGCCGCGTCGCGCCGAGCGAAGCCGAGGCTTCCTCGACGTCCTGCTGAAGTTCGACGATCACGGGCTGAACCGTGCGCACGATGAAGGGCAGACCGATGAAGACGAGGGCGACGACGATGCCGAGCGGCGTATAGGCGACCTTCCAGCCGAGCGGCGCGATCAGCGCGCCGATCCAGCCGTTCGGCGCATAGATCGCCGCGAGCGATATGCCGGCGACGGCCGTCGGCAGCGCAAACGGAAGATCGACCGCCGCGTCGAGGAGCCGGCGGCCGGGAAAATCATAGCGCGTCAGAACCCAGGCGACGATCGCGCCGAAGAAGACATTGATCGCCGCCGCCGCGAGCGCCAGCGTGAAGCTCGTCTTCAGCGCCGCGAAAATGCGGGGTTCGGCGGCGATGCTCCAGAGACCGGAAAGGCCAAGGTCGCTCGCCTTCAGGACGAGCGCCGCCAGCGGCAAGCAGAACGATGGCGCCGAGATAGACGAGCGTGTAGCCAAGCGTAAGCCCGAAGCCCGGAATGATCGAATTGCGTTGGGTGAGCGAAGACACAGTCAGTTTCTCGTTCCGGCGCAATCGGCGAACGGCGCCAGCTGGGCTGAGGCGACATCGACGGGAAGCGGCTTCCCTTCCAACCGTTGAAGGGGCCGCCTAACTTCTTGTTTTGTCGCGTTCTCGTAACGCGAACGGGGCTCCAACTTCGCGCGAAAACGGGCCAAGTTGTCTATCGACTTTGTGAACTATCAAATTACCGGAGTTTTCCGGTCAGCACAACCCATCATAATACATTAATTATGATGTATATATTTTTATATATCGCAAAATAGACGGATTATTCCTATATTGGCCTTGATGAATTTGATTTTCAGGTTCAGGGCTGCTTTGAATGCGCCGTCAGGCGCGGACCCGCGTCGAGGGCGCGAAGCACAAGGCCAATGGAGTCGATTGATGAGCGCGCGTCAGGTCAGCGCAGAGGAGTCGCCGGCGAAGGCGTCGGGCGCGGATGATCCGGCGCTTCTGGGCGACGCAGGCGCCCTTGGCGTCCTCGCCAGCAGGATCAATGCTCTCGATACGCAGCGTTTGCTGCGCTTTTCGATCGAGGATCTTTTTCCGGGCAAAATCGCTCTCGTCTCCAGTTTTGGCGCCGATTCCGCTGTGCTGCTGCATATGGCCGCGCAAATCGACAAATCGCTTCCCGTGCTGTTCCTCGATACTGGCGTGCTGTTTCCTGAAACGCTCGCCTATCGCGACCGCCTGATCGCGCTTCTCGACCTCCGCAATGTGATCAGCATCGCGCCGTCCAGCGCTCGCCTCGCGGCGGAGGATCCCGAAACCTTCCTCTGGTCGAGCGATCCCGACCGCTGTTGCGAAATTCGCAAGGTCATTCCGCTGGCCGAGGCGCTCGAGGGGTTCGACGCCTGGATCACCGGCCGCAAGCGGTTTCAGGCCGCGACCAGAGCCGCCCTGCCGCTGTTCGAGACGGAAGAAAAGCGCATCAAGATCAATCCTCTGGCGAACTGGTCGGCGGCGCGCATCCTCGCCTATCTCGATGCGCATGACCTGCCGCGCCATGAGCTCGTCGCCAAGGGCTATCCGTCGATCGGCTGCATTCCCTGCACGTCGAAAGTGAAGCCGGGCGAGGATCCGCGCGCCGGGCGCTGGCGCGGCAAGGCCAAGGTCGAGTGCGGACTGCACACGCAGCCGCTCGCCCAACCGGTCGCGAAGCGACCCGGATCAGGCGCCTTCGTCGGTAGACGCCGACTAGGATCACGATGATTTTGGATTTCAATCGATCCAAAATCATGAACGTGATCGATTTCCGTAAGTTTAGAGCGGGATGCGGGCGAAAAAGTGCGCACACTTTTTCTCATCCCGCTCAAGATCACGATGATTTTGGATTTCGATCAATAATTTAGAGCTTCAGGGCTTCACCGGACGGCCGAAAATCGACCCGGCGAGGCTTCAGGCTCCGCCAGCCGATCTTCCGCGCGCAAAATCCGCTTTCAGGCGTCCACGATCCCATTGGCGCCGACCCGATCGACGACCGGTTTCAGAATATGCTCGAGCGCGATCAGAATGGGCTGATCGGTCCCCTGAATCATCCGCCGGAGAGCCTGTTTCTCCTCGCCGCCGCAGGTGCGGTCGAACTGGATGACCGTGCGCGCCGTGAACGCGCCGAGCGACAGCCCATAGACGCTGGCGGTGGCCTTGACCCTGCCCGCGAATTCCGAGCCGATCGAGGCGACGGCCGCTTGCGCGACTTTCTCGTTGGAGCAGGAATGCACGACTTCAGCGATCAAGCACATGACACCCTCGCTTTCTTCCAAACTCACCTGAACCGCCGCGCGGTGCGCCGGGCCTCCAATTTAACCGGCCGGCTGCAGCTCTATACAGCTGTAGCGCGACCGTCGATCACGGAACTGATAATGCAGATTAATCAAATGTTATCGTGGCGTCAATATGGAATATTTATGTTGCTTTGCAGCAAGACTATGAAAGTTCCCGCCACAATCTTTTTAAGCTCTCAACAAAGTTATCAAAAGCACGGAGTTTTTAAGAAATTTAAAAATGAATTCCTATTTAAGGTTGTGACGCCGACAGATTATACTTCAAGACAGTTTGATGCGGCGAAGACCAACCTCGCCCCGCCCGCAAATAAAAGATTTTTGATCAGTAAAGCTGCATTGCGGCGCCGCACACAGACTCTCCCGGCTGACAACCGTTTCGCGCGGCGGAAAGTTCCGCGCCGGATCATTTTTTTCAGCGTCGGGAGCTTCAGGGCGTCGGCGCCGCCGCCGGGGACGCGGGCGTCGTCGGCGCGCCCGCGAGGGGAGACGCCGGAGGCGGCGCGGCCACGGGCGCAGCGCCGCGGCGGCGCGGCGGCGCGAGCGGCGTGGACACGATGCTGTCATCGACCGGCCTGTCGCCGAGCACGGCCTGAACATTGGCGTCCTGCGGCCGCGGCGCCGCGATCTGCGCGCCGATCGTGCGCAGGGCGTCGGGCGCGTCGGCATAGGCGCCATGGCCGATGAAAATATCCGCCTCCCGCGTCAGGTCGTAGACCCGCACGCCGAGCGCCGAGAGCGCGGCCCGGTCGGCCGCGTTGGTCGGATCCATCGCGCCGAGCCGCTGACGATCGCCGGTCAGGCTGCGCGCAAGCGACAGCGCGCGGTCATTGGCGGCGACGAGGACGAAGACATGCGAGGCGTCGACCCGCGCCAGCTGCTGCCGGAACACGTTGAGATCGATGTCGGGCGCGGCCAGCATGACGTCGCCGAGCTTCTCGGCGAGCGCGGGGCTGCCGGCGATGGCGTCCTGGCGCAAAGCCTCCATCGTCAGCCACGCGCCCATGGAATGGGCGAGAATATGCACGCGCCCGACGCCCGGGCGTCTCGGTCAGCTGACGGATCAGTTTCGCCAATGCGTCGCGCGAGACGGTCGCGCTTTCCTTGGCCGCGGCGTAGTCGAGCAGACTATTCGTCGAGGGCCAGGTGAACAGCACGGGCACGCCGCCAAAGCGTCCGTCCTCGACGATCTGGGCGAGCCGGAAGCGCAACTCGTCATAGCTCGTGTTGAAGCCATGCACATAGAGCAGGATGTCGCGGTTCGAGCCGATGCGGCCGGACAGATGCGAGGCGAGTTCGGCGGCGAAGCCGGCCTCGTCGAGCCCGCGCCGGCTCAGCAGCGCGAAATGCTTCTCGGGGTCCGGCGCGCCGATCGAGGGGCGCTCCAGCTGGCCAATCCGGTGGTCCGGCGGCGCGCCGATCATCTGCAGCAAATCCCGCGTCTGCCCGTCATTGCCGGCTTCGCTCGCCGCGCCGCTCTCGCCCTTGCGCGTCGAGACGACGAAGACGGAGATCTGGCGCGGACCGGCGGCCGCATCGCCGATCTCCTCCATGCCCGTCGAGCCGCAGCCCGAAACGCCAAGCGCGCAAAGGCCGGCCAGCAGCACAGCCACAAGCTTCAGGTCGGAAATCTTGCAATTCAGCGCTTTGCCGGCAAATCCTCGCCGCGCCGCGCGCGTATGAGCCAGCCGCATTTCTCAACTCTTTGGCAGCCGCGCGGACGAACCGCGCGCGATTCCCTGGCTTCGGCGCAAGGGCTTGAGCACACGGGGCTTAAGCGCCTGGCTTGAGTGCAGGGCGGATCGCTGCGATCATGCAGCGCATCGATCTTCCAGCATCCCTGGCGTCCATCAACGCGTCGAACATTGATGAAAAGTTAAGGACAAAATTCCGTTGCTGTTTGAATGACCCTCGATCGTGTCGGGAATGCGACCGCGGCCGCGCGCCAAAACCTGTTGCGGCGCGGACAGCCGCTGAGATCGAAGCGGGAACAATGGCTTGCATCGCCAAATCCGGCCGGCGGGAGAGACAAAAATTGAGCGCCCCGCCGCTGCGCATCCTCGTCACCGGCTTTGGCGGCTTTCCGGGCGCGCGGAAAAATCCGACCGCCCGGTTGATCGCCGAGCTCGCCCGGCACCGGCCGCGCTTCGTCCGCGCGGGAATTCGCCTGGAGCTCGCCGTGCTGCCGGTGGTCTATGCGCAGATCGGCCCGCGCCTTGCCGCTCTCGCGCAAAAAATTCGGCCCGACGCCATTTTGCATTTCGGCGTCGCGCCGCGCCGAAGCAAGCTTTGCGTCGAGACCCGCGCGCTGAACCGCGCAAGCGTCCTCCATCCGGACGCGAGCGGCGCCATGGCCGCGGCGCGGACCGTCGTCCCGAACGCCCCGATGAGCCTCAAATCGACCCTCCCCTGCGGCCTGATCGCGGCGGCGCTGCGCAACGCCGGCTTTGACGCCGCCCTCTCGGTCGACGCCGGCGATTATGTCTGCAACCAGACATTGTTTCTGTCGCTGCGCCAGAGCGGCGCGCCGCAAAGTCCCGCCCCGCTCGTCGGCTTCATTCATGTTCCGGGGCGACGCGGCGGCCTGACGGCGGCGCGGCTGAGCCTTGCGGCGGCGACCGCCATCCTGGCTCTCGCCCCGAAGCTGCGCCGCGCGCACTGAGCGGCGCAAAGATTGCTTGGATAGAGTTTTGAGGCCGCGCAACGCGGTTTTTTCTGTCGCCTTGATGACAAACGCGAGGATTCGATGCCGCTTTACGCTTACACCTGCCAAAGCTGCGACGCCGATTTCGAGCTTCTGGTCCGATCCTCGGATGTCCCGGCCTGTCCCTCCTGCGGCAGCGAGAGGCTGCAGCAGCAGGTCGCCAGGATTTGCGTCGATATAAAATATCCCGCCATCGCAAAATCATGGCGGCAGGCCGCGGCGCGGGAAGGACACGCGAGCAATTTCAGCCAGAGCGAGATCCAGGCGAAGAAGAGCTAGGAGTTTCGGCCGCGCGCGACCTCCGTCCGGCGGCGGCGGCGGCCGCCGCCGTCTTCCCCCGCTGCTGCGCTCCTGCGCTGATTAGGCGCGTTGCCTGCCTTGGCCTGCCTTGTTCCAGCTTTAGCCAAGGTCGTGCCTCCGTTTGAAATTCGAGGCCTTTGACGCCGCCCTCGCTTGCGCGATTCGCTTCCTGTATGCTTGGCGCAAAGCAGGGGCGGAAGAGTGACCCACGTGCAGGCAAGGAAGGCCGTGAACGTTTGTGCCGACGAGCGCTGCGCGCCGCCCGCGGTTGCGCTGCCGCCTAAGTCCTCCATCCATCGCGAGGCCCTTATCCGCGATGCGTTCAGGCTGGAATGGGTGACGATCGTTTGGATGAGCGTCGAGGCCGTCATCGCCATCACATCTGGCATTGCAGCCGGGAGCCTCGTCTTAATGGCATTCGGGCTGGACAGCGTGATCGAGCTGGCGTCGGCTGGCGCCTTGATGTGGAGATTGTCTGTCGAACTTCGCCATGGGCGCGCGTTCTCCGGGGATGCAGAGCGCGCGGCAAGCCGGATCGCAGGCGGATTGCTCTTCGCCTTAGCCGCGTATGTCACGGTAGCGGCGCTGTGGGGCCTTTGGACGCGACAGGGACAAGAGTTTTCATGGCCGGGCTTCATCGTCGCGTTGGCTGCGATCCCTTCTATGCGGTACCTCGCACATCGAAAGATCGCGATCGCTGAGAAGCTTGGTAGCCGCGCCCTCAGGGCGGACGCTATTGAAGCCGTGACATGCGGATGGCTTTCGTTCGTCGTTGTCATCAGCCTTGGCGTTCAATTGATCTTTGGCGCTTGGTGGATCGGCGGCGTAGCCTCTCTGGCGATCGTCTGGTTGCTGGTCAAAGAAGGTCGAGAAGCCTGGGCCGGGCGAGAATGTGGGCGCTGCTAAGGCGATGTGCGCTGCGCTTCGCCCGTCGCGATCCGCGTAACCTTGACGGCATTGCCTACGTCGGCTGGTCGCTTTTCGCCTTTAGGGCCTCCAGGCATGGGTCCCCGGATTGCCGTCGCGGTTAGCCTGCATCGGCGGACACGGGACAGTGCCATAAGAGCAAAAGACGCAGCAATCGCCGCTAAGTGGATTGAGCAATGCGCCGCACCCCTTGCACTCATAAAAGTATTGGCAGGAGTCGGGCGGCATCGTCTCGATTGCCTGAAATCCGCATTTTGGACAGGTCAGCGTGGACTCTAGCCGCATTATTTTTCGCGCCTTATGTTGCTTTGCGCCGAGCATAGCAGGGACATCGGAGCGGCGCGAGCGCCCGCCAAGGCCTCGAATTTCGGCTTGACTCCCGCCGCCGTTGCGGGAATTTATAAGAACAAATAGCGAACATTCAGACCAGAGCCAATGGAGCAGACCGATGTCGCTTGAGCATTTTCAAGCGAAGCCGCCGCTTCGCGTCGAGAAAATGCGACGGGACGAAGAACTGGAGGCGTTTTCAGGTTCCACGGAACCTGAAAACGCCTCCAGCGGCAGATCGGAGCGGCTGGCTTTTTTGCGCCAAAAAATCGCTTGCGCCGAGAATGGCGCCGGGGATGGCGTTCCTTTCGCGCGCATAAGCATCGGCGGCCTCGGCGCAAATTGCAGCTTCGACCGGATGCTGCGCGGCGGCCTGCGCGGCGGCGCCCTGCACGAGATCGCGCCGGGCGGCGCCGGGCGATGGCGCGGCGGCCTGCGGCTTCGCCCTCGCGCTGGCGGTGCGCCTCAGGGCCATGGCGCCGAGCGGGCCGCTCCGCCATCATCTGGATCGTCGAGGATTTCGCTCGTCTCGAAGGGGGCGCGCCTTATGGCCCGGGGCTCGCCCTCCATGGCGTCGACCCCGCCAGCCTCATCCTCGTCCATACGGCGAGCGCAAAAGACAGCCTGTGGGCCATGGAGGAGGCCCTGAAATGCCGCGGCGTGGCGGCGGTGATCGGCGAAATATGGAGCCTTGAGAAAATCTACGATTTGACCGCCGCGCGCCGCCTCGCGCTCGCGGCGCAATCGGGCGGCGCGAGCGCCCTGATGCTGGCGGCGGGCATGGCCGGCGCCGCCGACCGGCTGGCCTCCTGCGCCCACACGCGCTTCGAGGTTTTTGCGCATAGAGGGGTTTCCGCCCAGCGAGGCTCATCATTGCCAGGATTGCCCTTGCCGGGATTGCCCTTGCCGGGTCTGGCCTGCTGGTCGGTCCGCATCGTCAAGGCGCGCGGCGGCGCCGAGGGCGCCGTTTCCATCGCCCTTCTGTGGGATCATGAAGAGGGTTGTTTCCGTGATGCGTTTCCTCTCCATCTCATTGCCGACGCTGGCGACCGACCGGGTCATCCGGCTGATGCGCGCGCGCGGCCTCGCCAAACCGCCTGACGCGCCGCTCGCGACGATCGCCAAAATCAACGGCGCGCAAAAACTCGCCGCGCTCGACGCGCGGGGTTGGACGCTCGGCCTCAGGCCCGGCATGAGCCTGCCGGACGCCCGCGCGATGCATCCGGCGCTCGTCTGCGCTGAGGCCGACCCGCAGGCGGAGGCGGAGGCTTTGGCGCGTATCGCCGACTGGTGCCGCCGCTTCACGCCGCTCGCGGCGCTCGATGCGCCGGACGGAATCATGCTCGACGTCAGCGGCGCGGCGCATCTTTTTGGCGGCGAGGCGAGCCTTCAGGCCGATGTCGAGGCGCGGCTGCAGGGCGCAGGGTTTTTTCGCGCGGGCGGCGCTGGCTTCGACGCCGGAGGCGGCCTTTGCCCTGGCGCGCTACGGCGGCGAGCGCGCGGCGCGCGTCCTGCCCGCAGAGCTTGACGCGGCGGCGCTGGCCCGGCGCCTTGGCGATCTGCCGCTCGCCGCCCTGCGTATCGATCAAGCGACGCTGAAAGCCCTCGCGGAGGCCGGCTTGCGCCGCATCGGCGACATCCTCATGCGTCCCCGCGCGCCGATCGCCGCCCGCTGCGGGGCTGAACTTTATGCGCGGCTCGACGGATTGCTCGGCCGCGCGAAAACCCCCATCTCGCCGCGCTTCGAGGCGCCGGCCTTCATGGCCGAGCGGCGTTTCCTCGACGGGCTCGTGCGGCGCGAGGATATCGAGGCCTCGATCCTGTCGCTGGCGCAGGATCTCTCAAGGCTGCTCGCGCGCCATGGCGAAGGCGCGCGGCGGCTCGAGGTCAGCCTGTTTCGCGTCGATGGCGCGCTCATGCGTTTTGAGGTGGGCTCCAGCCGGCCCCTGCGCGAGCCGGGCGTCATCGCAAGGCTGTTTCGCGAACGCTTCGAGGCCGCGAGCGCCGCCAATGAGGGCGAGGCCTTCGACGCCGGCTATGGCTTCGACGTCATCCGCCTCGCCGCGCTCGAAGTCGAGCGCAGGGACGAGGAGGAGGCCGATTGCTTCGACATCGGCAAATGCCAGGGCGCGGGAGCCAATCTCGCGGCGGCCGATCTCGCCGATCTCGTCGACAGGCTGGGCGCGCGGCTCGGCGTCAGGCGCGTGACGCGGCTCGCCTTCCACGCCACGCATGCGCCCGAATTCGCCGTCACCGCCGCGCCGGCGGCGCAATGCGCCAGCAAGGATCGACATATCCATGATGTCAATCATATAAAGCAAGCCGCGCTTTCGACCCGCCCCAAAGCCTTCTCCGAAGAAGCGGACGTTCCCCGCCTTCCCGCCCGCCCGATCCGGCTGCTGCCGCGGCCGGAGCCGATCGAGGCCATCGCCGGCGTGCCGGACGGGCCGCCGCTGCGGTTTCGCTGGCGCCGCGTCCTGCACGAGGTCGCGGCCTTCGAGGGGCCGGAGCGCATCGCGCCCGAATGGTGGCGGCGGGACGAGCGCGCGCTCACCCGCGATTATTTTCGCGCGGAAGACACAGAAGGCCGCAGATTCTGGGTTTTTCGCGAAGGCCTCTTCGTCAGCGAGACGGCGCGCCCGCGCTGGTTCATGCACGGTCTCTTCGCATGACGTACGTCATGCACTGGCTTTTCGCATGACAAGCGTCATGCATTTGCGTCGTCTTTCGCATGACAAGCGTCATGCATGGTCTCTTCGCATGACAAGCGTCATGCATGGCTACGCCGAGCTGGCGGCGACGACGAATTTCTCCTTTCTGCGCGGCGCCTCGCACCCGGAGGAACTCGTCGCCGCGGCGATGGCTTTGGGGCTCGCGGGCCTTGGCGTCGCCGACCGCAATTCGCTGGCCGGCGTCGTGCGCGCCCATGGCTTCGAGAGGGCCAACAGGAGAGCGGATTTTCGCCTCGCCATCGGCGCGAGGCTCGTCTTTTGCGACGGCGCGCCCGATATCCTGAGCTTTCCCACCGATCGCGCCGCCTATGGCCGCCTGACGCGGCTTTTGACGCGCGGCAATTCCCGCGCGCAAAAAGGCGCCTGCCTGTTGCGCCTTGCCGATCTCTTCGAGGCGGCCGAGGGCCAGCAGCTCATCGTCATGCCGGCCAGCACATGGGACGAGAAGGACGGCGCCAGGCAGGCGGCGAAAATCTATCCCGATTTACATGGCTCCGATTTATATGGCGCCGATTTATATGATGAACATCAGAACATAACCCCGGACGCACGCCGCGCTCGAACGCCTGCGCGAGGCCGCGGGCGGCCGCGTCTGGCTCGCCGCGACGATGAGCTATGGCGAATCGATGCGCCGCGATCTTGGCCGCCGCCTCGCGCTCGCCGAGAGGCTCCGCCTGCCGCTCCTCGCCGTCAATGACGCGCTGATGCATGTCCCCGCGCGGCGCGCCCTGCTCGATGTGCTGACCGCCATTCGCGAGGGCGAGCCGCTCGACCGGATTGGCCTGCGTCTTGAAGCCAATGCGGAGCGCCACATCAAGAGCGCCGCCGAGATGGCGCGCCTCTTCGCCGATGCGCCGCAGGCGATCACGGAGACGCTGCGCTTTCTCGACGGCGCCCGCTTCAGCCTCGATGAATTGCGCGGCGATTACCCCGAAGAGCTGCGCGAAGGCTTTGCGACGCCGCAGGCGGCCCTCGAATTCTTCGCCCGCGAAGGCGCAAGGTTTCGCTATCCGGACGGCGTTCCGGCGCATGTCGAAAAAGCCATCGCGCATGAATTGCAGCTTGTCGAGGAACTTGATTACGCGCCCTATTTTCTCACCGTCCACGACATCGTGCGCTTCGCCCGCGCACAAAAAATTCTCTGCCAGGGGCGCGGCTCGGCGGCGAATTCGACGCTTTGCTTCTGTCTTGGCATCACCGAGGTCGATCCCGCCTTCCACGATCTTCTGTTCGAGCGATTCATCTCGCCCGAGCGCAACGAGCCGCCCGACATCGACGTCGATTTCGAGCATGAGCGGCGCGAAGAAGTCATGCAATATATCTACGATCGCTACGGCCGCGCGCGGGCGAGCCTGACGGCGAGCGTCATCACCTATCGCGCCCGCTCCGCCATCCGCGACGTCGGCAAGGCCTTCGGGCTTTCGGAGGACGTCGTCGGCGCCTTGTCGAACACGATCTGGGGCCGCTCATCCGTCGCCGTCGAGGCCGACGCGACGCGCAAGGCCGGGCTCGATCCGACCGAGAAGCGCCTCGCGCAGGCCTTGAAGCTCGCCGAGGAGCTGATCGGCTTTCCGCGCCATCTCTCGCAGCATACCGGCGGCTTCGTCATTGCGCGCTCGCGGCTCGACGAAGTCGTTCCGATCCTGAACGCCGCGATGGCGGATCGCACCACAATCGAATGGGACAAGAACGATCTCGACGCGCTCGGCATTTTGAAGATCGACGTGCTGGCGCTCGGCATGCTGACCTGCCTGCGCAAAAGCTTCGACCTTATCGAGAGGCATTATGGCGAGGCGCTGACGCTGGCGAGCCTGCCCGCGGAGGAGCGCGCGGTCTATGCGATGATCTCCCGCGCGGATACGATCGGCGTCTTCCAGATCGAGAGCCGGGCGCAGATGTCGATGCTGCCGCGGCTGAAGCCGGCGACATTCTACGATCTCGTCATCGAGGTCGCGATCGTGCGGCCGGGGCCCATTCAGGGCGACATGGTGCATCCCTATCTGCGCCGGCGCCAGCGGCTCGAGCCCGTCTCCTATCCCTCGAAGGAGCTCGAAGAGGTGCTCGGCAAGACGCTGGGCGTGCCGCTGTTTCAGGAACAGGCGATGAAGATCGCCATCGTCGCCGCCGGCTTCACGCCATCCGAGGCCGACCAGCTGCGCCGCGCCATGGCGACCTTCAAACATGTCGGAACCATCGGCAAATTCAGGGCGAAAATGGTCGAGGGCATGGTCGCGCGGAATTACACGCGCGATTTCGCCGAGCGCTGCTTCAAGCAGATCGAGGGCTTTGGCTCCTATGGCTTTCCCGAAAGCCACGCCGCCTCCTTCGCTCTCCTCGTCTACGCCTCGGCGTGGATGAAATGCCGCTATCCCGACGCCTTCGCCTGCGCCCTGCTCAACTCCCAGCCGATGGGCTTTTACGCCCCCGCGCAGATCGTGCGCGACGCGCGCGAACATGGCGTCGCCATCGAGGAGATCGACGTCAACCGCTCCTTCTGGGATTCGACGCTAAATTCCAAAGGTTTAGAGCGGGATGCGGGCGGAAAACCGGCTTCCACTTTTCCTCATCCCGCTCTGGCGGGCGCGCGGGCCGCGCCGCATCCGCGCCACGCGTCGATGCAAGGCGACATCCGCTCGACCCACAAGATCCAGCTCGGCTTCCGCCAGATCAAAGGCGTCAGCGAAGCCGACATGGGGCAGCTCGTCGCCTTGCGCGACAAAGGCTATGACTCGGTGCGCGATCTCTGGCTGCGCGCAAAACTTTCCCCGAGCGTCCTGGAGATTTTAGCTGGCGCCGACGCGTTCCGCTCATTGGGCCTTGATCGGCGCGAGGCGCTGTGGGCGGTGCGCGGCCTCAACCGCGCCGGCGACAAGGACGATCTGCCGCTGCTTAAAGGTTTGAGCTGGCGCGCGGTCGAGGCCGACGCCAGGCTTCCGCCGATGCCGCTCGGCGAGCATGTGGTGGAGGATTATCGCCATCTCTCGCTGTCGCTCAAGGCGCATCCCGTCGCCTTCCTGCGCGAAAGGCTCGCGCAAAAGAAAATTCTGCGCAGCGAAGAACTCGCGAAGCTGCGCAATGGGGTCCGCGCGACCGTCGCCGGCCTCGTTCTCGTGCGCCAGCGTCCCGGCTCGGCCAATGGGGTGATCTTCCTCACCGTCGAGGATGAGACGGGAATAGCCAATATCATTGTCTGGCCGAAGATTTTCGAGGCGCTGCGCAGCGTCGTCCTCGGCGCCAGCTTCCTCGCGGCGAGCGGGCGCGTGCAGATCGAGGCCGGCGTCATCCATATCGTGATGGAGCGCGCCGAGGATTTGACCCCTCTCTTAAGCCTGCTGTCCGGGCATAAAATCTCAAGCCGAGAGATCTCGTCTTTCGCCCGCGCCGACGAGGTCCGGCATCCGAACGAGCGCGACTCCCGCGCGCCGCGGGAAAAGATTCAGCCGAGCCTCTTCGCCTCCGAAGAGCCGCCGCCCCAAGCCGCGGAAATCCGGCGCGTTCTGCCGAAAGGCCGCAATTTTCATTGAACCGAGCCGACGCTTCGACGGCCCGATTTGCAGCAGCGGGCAAAGCCGGGATAAAGCTTCAAACGCCCCCCTTCAATTCAACGAAGAACGCGCCAGACCATGCGAAGGCTTCTCGGACATTCACGAACAGCCCTCAAGCGACTGATGCATCGCACGCTCTTCGTCGCGGGCGGCCTCTGCGTCGGCGGCGCGGCGATTCTGATGGCCGTGCTCGCCGATCGCGCGCAAGTCATCTTCCACCAAATCCTCGACATTACGCCTTACGCGGCGTTCGTCCTCACGCCTTGCGTCTTTGGCCTCGCCGCTTTTCTGGCCCGAAGCGTCTTTCCCAATTCCCAGGGAAGCGGCATCCCGCAGGTCATCGCCGCGACGGAACTGCATGAGCCAAAGGACAGGCGCGCGCTCGTCTCCCTGAAAGTCGCGGCCGGCAAGGTCATCGTCATGATGCTGGGCCTTGCCGGCGGCGCCTCGATCGGGCGCGAAGGCCCGACCGTCCAGGTCGGCGCCGCGATCATGGCGGCCTTTGGCCGCTGGGCGCCGGTCGGCTATCAGGCCGGGCTTATGCTCGCTGGAGGCGCGGCCGGAATCGCCGCCGCCTTCAATACGCCGCTCGCGGGAATCGTCTTCGGCATCGAGGAGCTGAGCCAATCCTTCGAGACGCGAACCAGCGGCCTCATCATCGCCTGCGTCATCGCCGCCGGCATCACATCCTTCGGGATCATGGGCGATTACGCCTATTTCGGTTCGACTGCGGCGATCCTGCCGATTGGGCGGAGCTGGTTGATCGTGCCGCTTTGTGGGATCGTCGGCGGCCTCGCAGGCGGCCTGTTCAGCCGCGCCGTCATCGCGTTTTCAACAGGCGGCGCAAAGGAATGGATCAAACGGCGTCCGCTCATCTTCGCGGTGGCGTGCGGAATTTGCGTGGCCTTATGCGGCTTCGCGTCGGGCGGCGCGGTCTACGGCACAGGCTATGCCGAAGCCCGCTCTGTCGTCCATGCGACGGCGAGCCTGCCGGCGTCCTTCGGCGCGCTCAAACTGCTGAGTACGCTGTTCTCTTCGATCAGCGGCATTCCGGGCGGCCTGTTCGCGCCTTCGCTCGCGGTCGGCGCGGGCCTCGGCGCCAATCTTCATTCGCTGTTTCCATCCGTTCCGCTCGGCGCCCTGGCGCTGCTCGGCATGGTGGCCTATCTCACCGGCGTCGTGCAAACGCCGATCACATCCTTCGTCATCGTCTCGGAGATGACGCAAGATCACGCGATGATCATTCCGTTGATGGCCGCCGCGTTGATCGCCGACGGGACTTCAAAACTGATCTGTCCAAGAAGCATTTATCGCGCGCTGTCGGCAGGATTCCTGGAATCCGCCACGGGCGACGATGCTGTTCGCAAAAGCCCGCCCGGGAGCTTATGAAACGTCCCGCCAGCCAATCAGCGCGCGACGCGCCGCCACCAAAAGATTCGCCGGGGGAGGAGGCGCGTGGGCTGGGCGTGCGCCCAACTGCAAAGATCCAATCAGCAAACGGCAGGCCGGCGCTTATCATGCGTTCAGGCGCGCGCCTCGGCCTACGCGGGCGTGCGGCGCCTCTACATCTTGCCGCCGCCTTGCGCCTTATGCACCTTCTTCATATTTTTATTCTTGTGAGAAGCGGTCTTGATGATGAGGCCGTCGTCGCTGGATACACTCGTCACGCCCGCGCTCGGAATTGGCGCGGCCATCACAACCGGGACGGCGAGAAAAGACGCCGCAGTCACGAAAAGTACAAGTTTCCGCATGGCTTTTACCTCCCCAACCGCCGAAGCCTGACGCCTCGGTCAAAGCAACTTTTTCCGCAAATTCCGTAAAAAACAAGTCGAATTTTCCCCCTGCGTCTGAACTGTCCGCCGCGCTCAAGCCTTGATGCCGTTCCCCGCGCGCACAAGCGACGTCTTTTCAAACATGTTCTAGGATGCGCGCATGGATGAACGCTCCGATATGGGAATCGACGAACTCGCCTTCGACCGCAGCTTTGCGGGCGCGCCCGGCGAATTCGTGCGCGTCTCGCCGCTGGTGCGCCGCATGACGGCCGGCAATCCGGGGCCGATGACCTTCACCGGAACCTGCACCTATGTCGTCGGCGCGGGCGAAGTCGCCGTCATCGATCCCGGCCCGGATCGCAAGGAGCATATCGACGCCCTGCTCGAATCTCTGCGCGGCGAGGCCATCGCTGCGATTTTGGTCACGCATACGCACAAGGATCATTCGCCCGGCGCGCGGGCGCTGAAGGCGGCGACGGGCGCGCCCATCATCGGCTGCGCCCCTTACGCGCCGCCGGCGAAGACCGGCGCGGCGCCGCTCGAAGGCCCGCATGACAAAGCCCATGCGCCAGATTCGATCCTGCGCGAGGGCGACGCCTTCGAGGCGCGAAATTTCGCCCTCGTCTGCGTCGAGACGCCGGGCCACACGGCGAACCATCTCGCCTTCTACCTGCCGCAGGAGCAGGCGCTGTTCTCGGGCGACCACGTCATGGCCTGGTCGACCTCGCTGGTGACGCCGCCGGACGGCTCGATGCGCGATTACATGGCCTCGCTCGAAAAGCTGCGCCGGCGCGACGACCGGATCTACTGGCCAGGACACGGCGGCCCCGTTCTGGAGCCGCAGCGCTATGTGCGCGCGCTCGCCAATCACCGCCGTCTGCGCGAACGCGCCATTTTATCGCGCCTTGCGGCCGGCGACGCGACGATCGAGGCGATCGTCGCCCATGTCTATGAGGGTCTTTCGCCGGGGCTTCGCGCCGCCGCGGGCCTCTCCGTGCTGGCGCACCTGCAAGACCTTGTCGAGCGCGGCCTCGTCGCCACCGACGGGCCGGCGGCGCTTGACGGGCATTATCGTCCGGCCTGAATCCAGTCCCGCCTATTTTTTGTCGACGATCCCCTCCAGCGCCGCCTCGAAAACATCGATGTTGTGCTGGTTGGCGCCGAAGTCGAAAGGCCCGAAGCGCGACGCGGACCGCAGATCGACGCGCGTCTGCCCGGCGAGGGGCCGGATGCGCAAGGTGATGTCGCAGGGAAAGCCCAAGATCATGCTGCGGGAGATGGCGTCGATATGGCCGACGCCCATGCGCCCGCCGGGCGGAATCTCCTCGACGAGGCGCCAGCCGCTGACGGCGACGGCCTTGCGCACCGCCGCGAACGCCTCGTCCGTATCGAGATCGAGAAGGATCGGCAGGATTTTCGGATAGGCCTGCGCCTGCGCCCTGCGCAGCGCGGCGGGCGGACTGCGCGGCGGCGCTCCGCCGCGCGCGGCCTGGGCGACGCGCGAGGCCGAGAAAACCGGCGGATCGGCGATGTCGGTCGAAAGATCGGTGAGGCGCGGCGCGTGCGCCGCCTTTGCGGCGAGCCACGCCGGATAGGCCAGAAGCAGAAGCGCCAGAAACAGCCCGGCCGTCGCCTGCCCCGCGCCCTGGCGGCCGGTGCGCCAGATCACGACGAAGGCCAGCAGCGCGAAGAGGATCGCGCCGGCGGCGAGACCGACGGATCCGCCGAGAACGGCGAGCGCGGCGGAGGGGTCGATTCCCCAGCGCGCCGCGGCGACGCCGATCAGCGCGACGGCCAGCGCGAGGGCGGCGAGACGCCGGCTGAGCAGGGCCGATGTGGAATAGGGATCTTCGACGATCAGGCGGCGCATTGGCGGCTCCGCGCGGAGGTTGGCCCACGCGCTATCGTATCACGGCGCCTCAGCCGAGGTCGCCGCGCGGATTATAGGGTTTGCCGCTTTCCCATTTGCGCATCAGGTTCGATAGCTCCGCGTCGGGCTCGTCCGGGAGCGTGACGCGCAGGGTGACGAGAAGGTCGCCGGGCGGGCCGCCGGGATTGGGCAGTCCCTTGCCGCGCAGCCTCAAGGTGCGCCCGCCGGTCGTGCCGGCCGGAACGGCGAGCTCGACGGCGCCGTCGAGGGTCGGCGCGTTGATCTTGGCGCCGAGCACGGCCTCATAGAGGGTCACCGGCAGATCGAGCCGCACGTCGCGCCCCTCGACGCGGAAATAGGGATGTCTGGCGATCCTGACGGTGACGATGGCGTCGCCCGGCTCGCCTCCGGCGAGGCTCGAATGGCCCTGCCGCTTGAGGCGGATCTGCTTGCCGTCCTCGATGCCCGCCGGAACCGAAACCTCAAGCGTGCGTCCGCTCGGCAGGGTGACGCGGGCCTGCGCGCCGGTCGCCGCCTCATTAAGGCTGACGGTCACGGTCGCCTGGACATCTTCCCCGCGCGGCGGCGGCGCGGCGCGCGCGCCTCTGCGTCCAGCCGCGCCGCCGAAAAGCTCGCTGAAGATGTCGCTGCCTTCGAAGCCCGCGGCGCCCGCGCCGGGGCGCCCGCCGCCGAAATTGAACTCGAAATGTTCGAAGCCGGGACCAGCCCCGGCATGCGCCCTTCGGCCCGCGCCCGCCCCGGCGCCAAAGCCTTCAAAACCCGGGTGGCGCGGCTTGCCTTCGGCGTCGATCTCGCCGCGATCGAAGGCGCCGCGCTTTTTTTCGTCGCCGATAATTTCATAAGCCGAGCTCACCTCCGCGAATTTCTCTTTCGCTTTCGGCTCCTTGCTCTGATCGGGATGAAATTTCTTCGCGAGTTTGCGGAAGGCTGATTTGATCTCGGCCGCGTCCGCGGATTTTGTCACGCCGAGAACAGTGTAAGGATCACGCATCGATTGAGCCCACTCCCGCGCTCGCCCAAAATCGCCCAAAATCGCCGAAGAATAAAAATCAGCCGAGAATCGGCGCGAACGCCCATGCCTCAGATTGAATTTGGGGGATGTCGAGGCAAGGCGCAAGGCTCGCGTGGGCTTATCGCGCAGGCGCGCAGCGAAGTTAATGCGGCGCCTGCGGCGATTTCGCGCTAGAGCGGGATGAGGAAAAGCGGAAACTACTTTTCCGCTCGCATCCCGCTCTAAACTTTTGAAATCGATCACGTTCATGATTTTGGATTAATTCAATCCAAAATCATCGTGATCTGGCGTCGGGCGCTGGCGGAGCGATCTCGGCGATTGTCCACGCGCCGGTCTTGTCCGCGCAGGCGACGCCCTGCATCGTTTTCGCGCCCGACTTGCGCTCGACCTCCGTCTTGAACCCGCGGCAGATTTTTGCATCCGACGGATAGGCCTTTCCGGTCGGGGCGAACGAACCCTTGACGCCGGATTGCGGATTGTCCCAGCTGACCGACGCCCCGTCGCCCTGGGGGTCGAGCGCCGTCGCAAGAGCCGCCTTGGCCCTTCGCCAGTCCTCCGGCTGCAGGAGACGCTCCAGCGGGGCGGCCGGAATCGAGGCCGTCGCGTCGTCGTCCGCGGCGGCGTTCGCGTTTGCAAAAGAGCCGATGGGCATGGAGAGCGCGCAGCCGGCCATCGCGGCCGCCATCGCGGCGAGCGCCAGACACGCCGCCAGCCGATGGGCGTGAGGCGACAGCCCGGACGCCCAAACCCCGCGGAGAGGGCGTTTTTGATGAGGCCGCGTTTGATGATAAAGGCGCACCAGCCGTCCGGTCCTGAGTTTAAGCCGCTCGCGATTGCGTTACCTTGAGGAGATTTAACTTTGAACGAGTTAACGGGGCGTGACTTCACCGAGGCTGCGGAGCCGTTCGAACTCTTCGCATCCTGGTTCGCGGAAGCGCAAAAGAGCGAGCCGAACGATCCGGAGGCCATGGCGCTCGCCACCACCGACGCGAACGGCCTGCCTGACGTACGCATGGTCCTTTTGAAGGAGGCGACGCCCGCGGGCTTTGTGTTTTACAGCAACGCCGAAAGCGCCAAGGGGCGCGAACTCGAGGCCAATCCGAGGGCCGCGGGCGTGCTGCACTGGAAGTCGCTGCGCCGGCAGGTGCGCTTTCGCGGGGGCGTGGAGCGCGTAAGCGAGGCCGAGGCCGACGCCTATTTCGCCAGCCGGCCGCTGCAAAGCCGCCTCGGCGCCTGGGCGAGCCAGCAATCGCGTCCGCTCGAAAGCCGCTTTGCGCTCGAAAAATCGGTTGCGAAATACGCCGCGAAATTCGCGCTGGGGACCATTCCGCGCCCGCCCTACTGGACCGGCTATCGCATCAGGCCGGTCTATCTCGAATTCTGGTCGGATGGCGCGTTCCGGCTGCATGACCGGATCGTCTTCCGCCGCGAGACGCCGGACGCCTCCTGGCGCAAGGAGCGGCTCTATCCATGACGGCGACGACCCCAGTGGGCGACACGCAGACCCATGGCCCACGCGATTACCCCGCCGCGCCGATCCTCGCCGTCAGCCTCGCGGTCTTCCGCGCCGGCAAGGTTCTGCTCGCCACCCGCACCCGGGCGCCTTTCGCGGGCGCCTTTTCGCTGCCGGGCGGCGGCGTCGAGGCCGGCGAAACACTGATCGAGGCGGCCTTGCGGGAACTGCGCGAAGAAGTCGCCGTCGAGGCGCGCGTCATCGCCTTCAATCGCCATGTCGAATCGATCGAGCGGGACGAGGCGGGCGCGATCCGGCGCCATTTCGTCATCGCCTCCTTCGTCGGCGACTGGATCGCCGGCGAGGGCACGGCGGGACCCGAAGCCGGCGAAATCATCTGGGCGGAACCATCCGGACTGAGGCTGCTCCATTGCACGCCGCAGACCGCCGATGTCGTGGCGAGCGCGGCGGCGATCCTGGCCTCGCGCAGTTCCGGCCGTTTGCAGGGCCGGTAGGCGCGCCCGGTTTCAACCGGACGCAAACTGGCCTAGAGTAGTTTTGTGATCCGGAATAGAATCGAAAACAAGCGCTTTTATCTTGATGCGCCTTCTTAACATTGGCAATTATCCTGTTGAAAATGCTGTGTCATGAACCGACGGAGCAGAGGTTGACGGCTGCGCGCGGCTTCGCCGCAAACTGGATCGCCAGAAACGCGATGCGCGCCGCCGCCGCGGTGGCGGCCTTCGGGCTTTGCGCAGCGATGGCTGCGCCGCAGGATCCGCAGCCGGGCGCCGCTCCGGGCGAAGGCCCTCCACGCCCCGGCCGGGACAGTCAAGGGCGCCAAAGCCAAGGCGGACGACCCCGCCAAGCCGCAAGCCGCCAAACCCGACGCCGCCAAATCTGAGCCTGGAAAGACCGGAGACCGGCAAGGCCGACGGGGCTGTTGACGTCCGAGCAGCCGCCGCCCCCTTATGAGCCGCAGATTTTGCGTCTCGCCGAAATTCTCGGCGCCCTCGCCTATCTCGACGATCTCTGCGGGTCGAAGTCGGATTGGCGCGTGCGGATGCAACAATTCCTTGAGGCGGAGGCGAAGACGCCGGAGCGCAAGGAGCGCTTCGCCGGCAGCTTCAACCGCAGCTTCCACGATTATGAGCAGTCCTACCAGACCTGCACGCCGAACGCGCAGATCATCATCGGCCGCTTTCTGAGTGAGGGCGGCCGGCTCGCGCGGGACGTCGTCAACAGGTTCAGCGCGTCTTGAAAACGCGGCGGCGCGCGCCCGGCTCTCGCGATGAGGGGCGCGCTTTATGAAAAATCTCATCACGGACGTCGACGGCCTCAAAGTCGGCAATGCGCATGACGCAAGGCTCGCCTCCGGCGTCACTGTGGTGATTTTCGACGCTCCCGCCGTCGCCTCGATCGCCGTTCATGGCGGCGCGCCGGGCCTGCGCGACGCCGCCCTGCTCGAACCCGGCATGACGGTCGAGCGCGTCGATGCGCTGGCGCTCTCCGGGGGGTCCGTCTACGGGCTGGATTCCATGGGCGGCGTCCTCGCTCTTCTGCGCGCGCAAGGCCGTGGCTTTCCGGTCGGCCCGATAAAAGTCCCCATCGCGCCCGGCGCCATTCTGTTCGATCTGCTCAATGGCGGCGACAAGGAGTGGGGAAACGAGCCGATCTACTGGCGGCTTGGCTTCAAAGCGGCTGAGGCGGCGGCGCCCGACTTTTCGCTTGGCAACGCCGGCGCGGGCTTTGGCGCGACCACGGTCAATCTGAAGGGCGGCCTTGGCTCGGCGAGCGAAGTCACCTCGGCCGGCTTTCGCGTCGGCGCGCTGGTCGCCGTCAACGCCGTCGGCTCGGCGACGATTGGCGATAGCCCGCATTTCTGGGCGGCGCCTTATGAGCGCGATGGCGAATTCGGCGGACGCGGCTGGCCGACTTCCTTCGGGGGTCAGGGCGCGTTCCAGATCAAGAGCGTCGAGCCGCAAAACACCACGATCGCCATTGTCGCGACCGACGCCGCGTTGACCAAGACCGAGGCGAAGCGGCTTGCCGTGATGGCGCATGACGGCATGGCGCGCGCCTTGCGGCCGACGCACGCCGCCATGGACGGCGATGCGATCTTCGCCGCCGCGACCGGGGCGTCCGCGAGAGAGCCGACGCTGCGCGACAAGGCCGAGATCGGCGCCTGCGCGGCCGATTGCCTCGCAAGGTCCATCGCGCGGGCGGTGTATGAGGCGAAGGCGCTGCCCTTTGCGGGGGCGCTGCCGAGCTGGCGCGACAAGTTCGGGCGCAGATGTCGTCTCGATACCCTTGAACTTGTCGCGGGACCCTTATTGGACATCCATAAACAGATATTCTGGGAACCCATTGGCCGTAGAAATCGGCCATGATGTTTTCGTACTTGGGTATCCATTTGGCCTAGGCCCTTTTGGCTTTCCCGTATGGAAACGCGCGAGCATAGCCTCTGAACCTAAGATTTTGTCTCCCACCCAACAATACATACTGATCGACACAGCGTCCCGACCGGGAATGTCTGGGAGCCCTGTCATTAGGCGGAGTTGGGGACATCATCTCTTTGAGGACGGCGGCGCCATGATTGGGGCAGACGTGGCCACATCATTCGTAGGAATGTCAACTCTGGTCGTCTAAAAACCAAGGATCCGCTTGATGCTCAGTTAGGGCTTCTTTGGCGCGCGGACCTTATCACAGAGATTGTTAACGGCGGCGTCAGGGATATTTAGGTCTCTTGGCTTGGACCTGTGCTGCGACGGCGATTTATCACAACATCAACGGTGTGCTCGAATTGTTCCCATCGGGCCGCTTCCTGCGCCGGCCGACACTGCTGTCGGGCGATTAGGCTCCGGCAAGATAGGACATGAACATGGCGCGAGTTTCAGCGCGTTCGGGCAGTCTCGCCCTAATCCTCGCCGCTGGGATTTCTCCCTGCGGACGGCGCCGAGATCGGCGCGCCGGACGCCTCGATCTGGCGCATTCCCGACGTCGGCGCCCTGCCCGATGATCCGCGCGGGACACAGATTCGTCTTGGCCGCGCGTTGGTGACGCAAACCTATGCGCTGGTCGGCCCGGACGCGCCTCAACCAGCCGACCGCTTCGCCGGCAATAATCTTGCCTGCGGCGATTGCCATCTTGAGGCCGGGACGAAGAAATTCGGCCTGCCGCTGTTCGGCCTCTATAGCGCGTTTCCGCGCTACAGCGCCCGCAGCGGAACGGAGATCTCCATCGAAGACCGCATCAATTCCTGCATGACGCGGAGCATGAACGGGCGCCCGCTGCCGACAGACTCGCCACAGATGCAGGCGCTTGTCGCCTATGTGAAATTTCTGTCCTCCGACATGCCGAAGGGCGAGCCGCTGCCCGGCCATGGGGCGGGCCAAATGCCCTATCTCGACCGCGCGGCGGAGCCCGCGCGGGGCGAAAAAACCTATGAACAAATCTGCCGGGCCTGCCACCGGCAGGATGGCGGCGGCCTGCCGCGCGATCCGCAGGCGCTCGCCGCCGGCTATGCCGCGCCGCCGCTCTGGGGCGACGAAAGCTTCAACGAGGGCGCCGGCATGGCGCGCCTCGAAACCATGGCGAATTTCGTTCATTCCAACATGCCGCCTGGCGCCGATTATCTGAACCCGCGGATCTCGGTCGAGGACGCCTGGGACGCCGCGGCTTATGTCGAATCGCAGCCGCGCCCGCGTGAAGCCGGCCTTGATAAGGATTTTCCCGACCTTCTGGATAAGCCGGTCGATACGCCCTATGGCCCTTACGCTGACGGCTTCAGCGAGGCGCAGCATAAATACGGGCCGTTCGCGCCGATCCGGGCCGAGGTCGCGCGGCTGAAGGCGGAGCGGGAAAAGTAGGCGCGCCAAGGCCGTCATGCCCGGACTTGATCCGGGCATCGAGGCGCCAAGGCCGGGAGTCTGGATGGCCGGGTCATGCCCGGCCATGACGGAGGGGGCGGTTCGGTTCTTTTGCGCTTCCCCCGCGCCGCGTGCTAGGGCACTCCCTTACCAAGGGAGCGCCCCACCTCCATGATCCCCCGCTATTCCCGCCCCGAAATGGTCGCCGTCTGGGATGCGCAGACCCGGTTTCGCATCTGGTTCGAGATCGAGGCCTATGCCTGCGACGCGCTGGCCGAAATCGGCGTCATCCCCAAGTCCTCGGCCGAGGCGATCTGGGCCAAGGCGGGGCATGTGAAGTTCGACGTCGCGCGCATCGACGAGATCGAGAAAGTCACGCACCACGACGTCATCGCCTTTTTGACGCATCTCGCCGAATTCATCGGCCCCGACGCGCGCTTCGTGCATCAGGGCATGACCTCCTCCGACGTGCTCGACACCTGCCTCTCGGTGCAACTCGCCCGGGCCTCCGACATTCTCATCGCGGATGTCGACGCGCTGCTCGCCGCGCTGAAACGCCGCGCCTTCGAGCACAAATTGACGCCAAGCATCGGCCGCTCGCATGGCATCCACGCCGAGCCGGTGACCTTTGGCCTCAAGCTCGCGCAGGCCTATGCCGAGTTTGCCCGCGCGCGCGAGCGGCTCGTCAATGCGCGCAAAGAGATCGCCACCTGCGCGATTTCGGGCGCCGTCGGCACCTTCGCCAATATCGATCCGCGCGTCGAAGCCCATGTCGCCGCCAAACTCGGACTTGCGGTCGAGCCGGCCTCGACGCAGATCATTCCGCGCGACCGCCACGCGATGTTCTTTGCAACGCTCGCCGTCATCGCCTCCTCGCTGGAGCGGCTCGCCATCGAAATCCGGCATTTGCAGCGCACCGAAGTGCTGGAGGCCGAGGAGTTCTTCGCGGAGGGCCAGAAGGGCTCAAGCGCGATGCCGCACAAGCGCAATCCGGTGCTGACCGAGAATGTGACGGGCCTCGCCCGCCTCGTGCGCGGCATGGCGCTGCCGGCGATGGAGAATGTGGCGCTCTGGCACGAGCGCGACATTTCGCATTCCTCGGTCGAGCGGATGATCGCGCCCGACGCCACGGTGACGCTCGACTTCGCGCTTGCCCGCATGACCGGCGTCATCGACAGGCTGCTCGTCTATCCGGCCAATATGCAGAAAAATCTCGACCGGCTCGGCGGCCTCATTCATTCGCAGCGGGTGCTGCTCGCCCTGACGCAAAAGGGCGTCAGCCGCGAGGACGCCTACGCCTATGTTCAGCGCAACGCCATGCCAGTGTGGCGCGGCGAGGGCGATTTTCTGACGCTGCTCAAGGCCGACCCCGACGTCAGCAAGGCCCTCACGGCGGCCGAACTCGAAAGCCTGTTCGATCTCGGCTATCATCTCAAAAACGTCGATTACATATTTGAACGGGTGTTTGGGCACAGCTGATGCATCGGCCGCCCCTCGGAGCGATCCTTCGAGGGCGCGGCTCACGCGGCCTCTCCTACGCGAGGGGCGCATGCCTCGACCAGAGCAAAGGAAGACGACTCCGATGAACCCCCATTTCCGCCTTGAAGCCGCCGTCGGCGCGATCGTCGCGGACGCGAGCCTTCACGCGCGCTGGCTGAACACATTCTCGTACCTGGAATATGTCGGCTTCCGCAAAATCGTGAAGAGCCAGCGCGCCGAGGCCCTGACTGCCGAAATCCTCAACCATGCGCTGGAGGAAGGCCGCCACGCCCTCGGCCTCAAAAACATCGCGCTGAAAATCGGCGGCGACGCCTTCACGACCTACGCGCCGGAAAACATGCTCTGCGGCGACGAGGCGGAGGACTATTTCCAGCATCTCGACGCCGCCTGCGACGCTATTTTCGCCGACCGGCCCGACGCGCAGCGCGTAAAACTCGTCTATTGCTATGTGACCTGGTTGATCGAGCGCCGCGCGCTGCAGGTCTATGGCGTCTACAAGGACGCGCTCGGCGCTTCGCCCGTCGCCGCCCGCATCGCCGGCCTGCTGCTGGAGGAAGAAAAGCATCTTTCCGACGTCGAAGCCGAAATCGGCGCGGCGGACCCGGATTTCGCGGCCCGGGCGCCAAAGCTGGAGGCGATCGAGGCGCGGCTCTACGAGACCTTCATCGACGCGCTGGTCGCCGATCTTGCGCGGCCGAAAACGCTCGCGCACGCCTGAACATGCGAACCTCCGACGCCGACATATTGCTCGTTCCGGGCCTTGGCGGATCAGGCCCCGATCATTGGCAAAGCCGCTGGGACGCCAAGCTGCCGACGGCGCGCTTCGTCCAGCAAAGCGATTTCGACCGGCCCGATCTCGAAGCCTGGCGCGCGCGGCTCATCGAGGAAATCTCGCGCGCGGAGCGCCCCGTCGTTCTGGTCGGGCACAGTCTCGGCGTCCTCGCCATCGCCCATGCCGCGCCGCTCCTGCGCGATCTTCAGGTCAAAGGCGCCTTTCTCGTCGCGCCGCCGGCCCCCGAGACGATCGCCGCGATCCCGTCGATCGATCCGGCCTTCGCCACGCCCCCGCTCGAGCCGCTGCCCTTTCCCAGCCTCGTCATCGCCAGCCGCGACGATCCTTATGCGCCCTACGCCGACAGCGAAAGGCTGGCCGGAACCCTCGGCGCCGAGCTCACGGATGCCGGCAATTCCGGCCATATCAACGCCGACAGCGGCCATGGACCCTGGCCCGAGGGTCTGATGCGTTTCGCCGGATTTTTGAAGACGCTTTAAGTGATATCCCGGTCGGCGCGTTTCCGGTTGGCATGTTTCTGGCTGGGAAGACGCGCGAGAGTGCGAGGTCAGCACGCCGGGGTCTGATTCATGACGGATATTGTCGAACTGAGAAAGCGCAAGGAGCCGCTCAATCTGGCGATTGTGTATGTCGATCCGGACCTGTTCATCGAACATTTCATGGGTTGGCTGGAGATCACCGCCTTCATCACCGCCCTGCGGGCCGGCGAGGCGCAGGTTCCTCCCGATGGCGTGACGCCGGCGCTCTCCGAGGCGCAGCTGCAAAGCCCCGGCGTCCAGAAAGTCGCCAATGACGCGGTCGCCGCCTTCTGCATGACGGCCGCGCTGAAAGGCGACGTTGCGGCGGTGGACAAGGTGGAGGCCGCCCTCGTCGAGCGCTTGGGCAAAGAATACCCGGGCGCGTTCGCTTTGTGGCATTTTCGTTCGAAAATCGACAATCCGCAGACGCTGGAGGATTTTGTCGGTCAGGCCGGCAAGAAGCTGCTCATTGGCGACATTCCGCCGCCGCCGCTGCGCGCGAAGGAGAACTGGAGCACGGGCCTGCGCTTCTTCGAGAAGGCGCGAAATTCGAGCTTCATCCACGAAATCATGTTTCCGCTGGCGAAATGGACGCGCGAGCGCTGGACCGAGACGCTCGACAAGGGCGTCGCCTTCCTGCAGCACATCGAGGACAATGTGCCAGTTCTGCGCGAAACGCTGGCGGACGCCCGCAACGATCAGCCCTTCATCGCCAATCTGCTTTTGAAGCTCGCGCCCGCCGTCGATATGGAGCTGACCGACGATTATCAGGGGTTTCTGCGATCCCTGGCGCGCCGGACCTGACCCGGCCTTTACAGCGCCTGCCAGAACCGCACCGGCTCGCCGCGCGCGGGGGTTACGACCTCGCCCTCCCACATCACCCTCGCGCCGCGGATGATCGTGCCGATGGGCCAGCCGACGACTTCTTTGCCATGATAGGGCGTCCAGGCGGCCCGCGAGGCGATCCAGCGATCCTCGATGACCGCGCGCCGCTTCAGATCGACGATCGTGAAATCGGCGTCATAGCCGACCGCGATGCGGCCCTTGCCGGCGATGCCGAAGAGGCGCGCTGGGCCGGCGCTGGTCAAATCGACGAGGCGCTGGATCGAGAGCCGCCCCGCCGCGACATGATCGAGCATGATTGGAACCAGCGTCTGCACGCCGGTCATGCCCGACGGACTCTGCGGATAGGGCTTGGCCTTCTCCTCCAGCGTGTGCGGCGCGTGATCGGAGCCGAGAATATCGACGATGCTTTGCCTGACGCCATGCCAGATGCGATCGCGATGGCGGGCGTCGCGCACCGGCGGATTCATCTGAAGTTTCGTGCCAAGCCGCGCGTAGTCGTCGCTCGAAAGGGTGAGGTGATGCGGCGTCACCTCGACGCTGGCGATGTCCTTGTGGCCTGCGAGGAAGTCGATCTCCTCCGCGGTGGAGACATGCAGCACATGCACCGTCGCGCGCACCTGCCGCGCAATGCGCACCAGCCGCTGCGTCGATTGCAGCGCCGTCATCTCATCGCGCCAGACATGGTGCGAAGAGGGATCGCCCGCGACTCGCAGTTCCTTGCGCGCGTTGAGCCTCGCCTCGTCCTCGCTATGGAACGCCGCGCGCCGTCGCGTCTGGCGCAGGATCGCCTCAACGCCGGCATCGTCCCCGACCAGCAGCGAGCCGGTGGAGGAGCCCATGAACACCTTGATCCCGGCCGCGCCCGGCAGGCGCTCCAGCTCGGGAATGTGCTTGAAATTGTCCGTCGCGCCGCCGACCCAGAAGGCGAAATCGCAATGCATCCGATGAGTTCGCGCGCGAAACCTTGTCGGCCAGCGCCTCCGCGGTGGTCGTCAGCGGATTGGTGTTCGGCATCTCGAACACGGCCGTGACGCCGCCGAGCACGGCCGCGCGGGAGCCGGTCTCCAGATCTTCTTTGTGAGTCAGTCCCGGCTCGCGGAAATGCACCTGCGTGTCAATGACGCCGGGCAGGATGGTGAGCCCCTCGGCGTTGATCGCCAAACCGGCGCTGACGTTCACGAGATCGCCGATCGCGGCGATCTTGCCGGCCGTGACGCCGATATCGGCGACGCCGACGCCATTATGATCGACAATGACGCCGCCCCTCAGGATCAGATCAAAGGTTTGCGGCATGGGGCCATCCCTTGTTACAAAGCGGCTTGCGTTTTCGATCACGCGGATTTTGGATTGAACCGATCCAAAATCATGAACGTGATCGATTGCATAATGTAGAGCGGGACACGGGCGGAAAAGTGCTTACGCTTTTCCTTATCCCGCTCTAGCGCGGGCGCAAACACATACAAGCCCGGCGCGGGCGAAGTCGAGGATCGAATGAAAAACAGGATATGCCTCCTTGCCGACCGCGGCGTCATCAAAATGGCGGGCGAGGAGACGCAAGGGTTCCTGCACCGGCTCATCACCAACAGCGTCAAGGACATCGAGCCCGGCGACAGCCGGTTCTCCGCGCTGCTGTCGCCGCAGGGCAAGCTTCTGTTCGATTTTTTCGTGGTTCCGCTGCCCGACGGCGAGCCGGGATTTCTGATCGATTGCGTGCGCGAGCAGAGCGCCGCGCTTGCGCAGCGCCTCAACTTTCACAAGATGCGCGCGAAAATTACCATCGAGGATCAGTCCGAGGCGCTGGGCGTCGCCGCCATTCTCGATGACGACGCCCCGGTGGCGATCGAAGGCGTCGTTTACCGCGACGATCGCGCGCCTGGCATGGGGCGGCGCATCATCGCCGCAAGGGAGGCGCTGGCGAAGGTAAGCGACGCGGACGCCGCCGATTACGAGGCCCGCCGGATCGCGGCCGGCGTGCCGAAGGGCGGCGTCGACTTCGTCTATGGCGACGCTTTTGTCCAGGACTCGAATCTCGACTGGCTGGGCGGCGTCGATTTCAAGAAAGGCTGCTATGTCGGTCAGGAAGTCGTGGCGCGCGTGCATCATCGCAAATCCGCGAAGAAGCGCATCCTGAAGTTTCACTTCGAGGGCGCGCCGCCGGCTCGCGGCGCCGAGATCGCGGCGGGCGGCCCGCCCCTCGGCCAGGTCAGCTCGATATCTGGTTTTGAAGGCCTCGCCATGGTGCGGATCGACCGGCTCGAAGAGGCGCAGGCGGCGGGCGCCGTCGTGAAAGCGGGCGAGACGCCGATCGCCGTCGCGTCGCCGGGTTGAGCGGGCGATGACGGCCGACGACAAGCTCCGCTGCGCATGGCCCGGCGCCGATCCGCTCTATCTCGCCTATCATGACGAGGAATGGGGCGTGCCCGAGCGCGACGATCGCGCGCTCTATGAAAAGCTGATCCTCGACGGATTTCAGGCGGGCCTCTCCTGGATCACGATTTTGCGCAAGCGCGAGGCCTTTCGCGCCGCTTTCGATGGCTTCGATCCTGAAAAAATCGCGCGCTATGCGCCCAAAAAGGTCGAGGCGCTGATGCAGGACGCCGGCATCGTCCGCAACCGCGCCAAGATCGAGGCCGCGATCCTCTCCGCGCGGGCGTGGCTCAAAATTCAGGAAGGGCCCGGCTTTTCAAATTATCTCTGGGGCTTCGTCGATGGCGCGCCGATCCAGAACGCCTTTCGCCATTCGTCCGAGATTCCCTGCCAGAGCGAACTTTCGATGCGCCTGTCAAAGGATCTGAAAAGCAAAGGCTTCAATTTCTGCGGACCCACCATCATCTACGCCTTTTGTCAGGCGACCGGCATGGTCAATGATCATCTCGTCACCTGCTGGCGCCATGCCGAATGCGCGGCGCTGGCCGGACCCAAATGAGTTCCCACCCGCGGAGCGCGACGCCCCCGGCGCCGACCCGCGCCTGGGTCCGCCTCTATTCCGGCAAGCGCCTCGATCTTCTCAATCCGACGCCATTCGACTGGGAGGATAGCGATCTCGCCATCGGCCTCGCCCGCACCTACCGCTGGGGCGGCCATTCGGCCTGGGAGCTGCCGCTCTCGGTCGCCCAGCATTCGTTGCTCGTTCTGGCGCTGCGGCGGCTGTGGTTTCCCGAGATCGACGATCCCCGCGCGGATCTGCGCGAATTGCTGCATGACGCCGACGAGGGGCTGCTCGGCTTTGACTGCATCTCCGTGGTCAAGCCGTTTCTCGGCGAATCCTATCGGAGGCTGACCGAATCGCTGGAGCGCGTCATCGCGGTGCGCTACGGACTGGCGCCGTGGACGGAGGCGGACAAAAAGCCGCACAAACGGGCCGACCGGGTCGCGGCGGCGTCCGAGGCGGTGCATGTGGTCGGCTGGACCCGCAAGGAGGTGCGCGCGACCTTGGGCATTCCGCATCAGCCGCTCAGCGTCGATCCGCTGGCGGCGATCTATGGCGGGACGCCCTGGGAGCCCTGGGCGCCGACGCTGGCGGCGGAGCGCTTTCTGGACGAACTTCTAAAGCTTGGCTCAAAGCTTGAGACGGTTTAGCGCAGCCATCTCCGGCATTTTGGCGTGAGTTTTTTGCTGCAATGCGGTATTGCAATGCGGTATGAAGGCGCCGCCGCGCGCGGCGACGCGCCTTTTATCCGGCGAACGCCCTTTTTTCCGAAGAAATGGCGAATTTTCGGAATAGGCTCTCACAAGGAGAGTTATATGGCCCACTTGCACGTCTGCTCGCTGGCGAAGGTCCCGGAGATCGTCCGCGAGACGGGCGCCCGCAGTCTCGTCACTTTGATCGACGCGGGCACGCCTGTCATGCGTCCTTCGGAAATCGCCGCCGAGCGGCATCTCTTTGTCTCGATGTCCGATATCGTCGTCGCGATCGACGGCCACATCCTGCCCTCCGACGCCCATGTCGCGGCGCTGCTCGATTTCGTGCAACGGTGGGACCGCACGGCGCCGATGCTGATCCATTGTTACGCCGGCGTCAGCCGCTCGACCGCCGCGGCCTTCATCGCCGCCTGCGCCTTGAGCCCCCATCGCGACGAGCACGAGATCGCCGCCGCGATCCGGCGCAAATCGCCGACGGCGACGCCGAACGCCCGTCTGGTCGCCCTTGGCGACAGGATATTGCAGCGGAGCGGCCGGATGAATGCGGCGATCGCGAAGATCGGCCGCGGCGCCGATTGCTTCGAAGGGACGCCCTTCGCCCTGGAGTTGCACTAGATCACGATGACTTTGGACGCATTTCGATCCAAAGCCATGAACCTGATCGATTCCAATAGTTTAGAGCGGGATGCGGGTGGAATCGCAATGCGATTCCGTCCAATCCGATATTGCTCTATGGCCGGTCCCCGCCTAGATCTTTCGTCGAAGAACGATTGGTTCGGTCCGCACTTACGGGGTTGGCGAATATGGCCGTTGAGCCGCAGCAGAATGAAGACGTCGCCGGCCTCTCGTTCGAGACCGCCCTCGCTGAACTCGAAAAAATCGTCGATCAACTCGAAAAGGGCTCCGTCGGCCTTGAGGACTCGATCAAAATCTACGCGCGCGGCGAGGCGTTGAAGACGCATTGCTCCAATTTGCTGGCGAGCGCCGAACAGCGAATCGAGAAGATTACGCTTGGCCCGGACGGACGCCCTTCCGGCGCGGAGCCGCTCGACGTCGAATAGCGCGATAAGCAAAGGACGCCAGCCATGGGTGACTACGCTTTTCCTCCGCCGCCGGTCGTCGCACTGGCCACGACCTCGGGCAGACCGTTTCCCGTGCGCCGCATCTTTTGCGTCGGCCAGAATTATTCCGAGCACGCGCGGGAGATGGGCGGCGATCCCGACGCCGATCCGCCGTTTTTCTTCACCAAGCCCGCCGACGCGATTGCAAGCGGCGCGGTCATCCCCTATCCGCCGGCGACCTTCGATTTCCAGCACGAGGTCGAACTCGTCGTCGCCTTCGGCGGCGGCGGCCGGGACATCGAGCCGGATCGCGTCGATGAGCTGATTTTCGGTTACGCCGTCGGGCTCGACATGACCCGGCGCGACATTCAGGCGGCGGCGAGGAAAAAGGGCCGACCGTGGGATATGTCGAAGGGATTCGATTTTTCCGCCCCCTGCGGCGCGATCACGCCGAAGGCCGAAACCGGGCCGCTCGCCAAGGGCGCGATCGAATGCAAGGTGAATGGAGAAACGCGCCAGCGCGGCGATCTTTCCGACATGATCTGGAAGGTTCCGGAGATCGTGCGGTTTCTGTCGGCGCTCGTCGAGATCAAGCCGGGCGATCTCATCTTCACCGGCACGCCGGCCGGCGTCGGCCCCGTGCGCAAGGGCGACGACATCGAGGCGACGATCGCCGGATTGCCGCCGCTGACGGTCAGGATCGGCTGAGTTTTCAAGCGGCTCTCGACGCTCTCCAGATGTTCAGGGCGACGGGCTGCGGCGCGCTCAATACGGCGCCGCGGCGGCCGCGGCTTTCCTCGCGGGCATAGCGCACGGCCGCCGCCTCTGTTGCAAACATGCCGCCGCAGCGTCCATGCGCCTCGACGACAACCCAGTGATTTTCATCATCGCGGCCGACGATCAGACTTGGAGGCTCCGCGTCTGAAACAGCGCCCTCCCCGGCGCTTTCACGCAGCGGACTCAAGACCGCTTCCAGGGATAGGGAAGCGAATTGACCTGGTCGTGCGCCTGACCCGACGGAAACTGCGCAGCGGCGGGATTCCAGCCGCGCACGTGGTCCAGCGGCAGCTTCGTCTCGACCTGCGACTCGCCGACCGGAAGCGGCGTCTCGCGCAACGGAAGGATTCCAGCTACGCGCGCGACCAGCGAAACCGCTACGATCAGGGCGACGAGACCGACATAAATGAGGCCGGAACGGCTCCATATGGATCTGTCCATCGACGCGACGTTTATTTCCACGAATCTATCTGTTGATCTTGTCCTCATCTTACGCTCCATAAGCCGCGGATGGCGGCTTCGGCGCGGAAGATGACTGAAAACCGCATAAGGGTTCGAGCCGAATCGGAGGCCTTCGCCCTCTGGAAAAGATAAAGATTTCGGGCCTAACCGGCGACGCGGGAGAGATCGGCGACCTCGTTCACGGCGCGGCGAAGGCGCGCGAGCAGACGCAGCCGATTGAGCCGAAGCTCGGGGTCGGGCGCGTTGACCGTGACTTTCTCGAAGAAGAGATCGACCGGCGCGCGCAGCGACGATAGCGCCTCCATTGCGTCTTCGAAGGGCGTCTCATTGGAGAACTCGGGACGGCCGATGCGCTCCTGCGCGAACTCCAGATGCCGGCGGACATCGACGTCGAGACTTTCAATTTTTTGCCAAAGCACGACTTCTGCCGGCTCGCGCAGCAGGCTGTGATCGACGCGTCCTTCGAAGGCCCCCTCGCCCTCCTTCTTCTCTTCGGCCCGAACGAATATTCGTTGCGCGGCGATAGCCGGCGAGGAGATTGGCGCCGTCCTCCGTATCGAGAAAGGCGCCGAGCGCCTCAACGCGGCGCACGATCAAAAGCAGATCGTCCTGGTTGGGCAGCGCGAACACGGCGTCGATCAGATCATGCCGCGCGCCGCGCTCGCGCAGATAGACTTTCAGGCGGTCGGCGAAAAAGGCGAGAAGCTGAGAAGCGAGCTGGCTGTCGCCTATGTCGGACACGAGGCCACCGGCCGCGCTCTGTCCAAGGTAATTCGAATAGGCCGCGCGAAAAATCGGCGTCAGCGGCGCGCGCAACCCATTCTCCAGAATGAGCGCGATGACGCCGAGCGCCGCGCGGCGCAGGGCGTAAGGGTCCTTGCTGCCGGTCGGCTTTTCGTCGATCGCCCAGAAACCGACCAGCATGTCGATCTTGTCGGCCAGCGCGACGGCGATCGGCGACCGGCGCCGACGGCACGCGGTCATTCGGCCCCTGCGGCTTGTAGTGATCGGCGATGGCCTCGGCGACCTCGTCACGCTCGCCCTGCGCACGCGCGTAATAGCCGCCCATCAGGCCCTGCAATTCAGGAAACTCGCCGACCATTTCGGAGGAAAGGTCCGCCTTGGCGAGCAGCGCCGCGCGGCCCGCAAGTCCCCGTCGGCGCCGATCTTCGCAGCGATTTCCTGTGCGAGCGCAACGAGCCTTTCGACCCGCGCGCGCTGCGTCCCGAGCTTTTCGTGGAAGACCACCGAACTCGAGCTTTCCAAGCCGGTCCTCGAAGCCTGACCTTGCGATCGGTCTCCCAGAAGAATTTCGCGTCCGACAGCCGCGCGCGGACGACCCGCGCATTGCCCGCCGCGATCGCCACGCCGCCGTCGCTCGCCTCGATATTGGCGACCAGCGCGAATTTATTGGCGAGCCGTCCGGTCGCCGCATCGTTCAGCACGAAACATTTCTGATTGGCGCGGATCGTCGCGCGGATGACCTCCGGCGGAATGTCGAGGAAGGCGGCGTCGAATTCGCCGATCAGCACGACCGGCCATTCGACGAGGCCCGCGACCTCGTCGAGGAGCGCCTCGTCCTCGACGAGTTCGAGACCCTGGGCGAGCGCAAGGTCGCGCGCGTCGTGCAGGATGATGTCGCGCCGGCGCGCGGGGTCGAGCACCACTTTGGCCTTGGCGAGCGCGGGCGCGTAATCGTCGAAGCGCCGCACCGAAATCGCGTTCGGCGCCATGAAGCGATGGCCATGGGTTTGATTGCCGGCTTTGATCCCGTCGACCGAAAAGGGCACGATCTCGGGATCCTCGGTGTCGGGGCCGAAGGTCGCAAGGATGCGAATGCAGCGGGCGCACCCAGCGCAGCGAATCGGAGCGCACCGAGGCGGCGCCCCAGCGCATCGATTTCGGCCACGGAAAGCGCCGGATGACGAGCGGGCAGGATTTCGGCAAGAACGTCGATCGTCGCCTCGCCCTTGCGCTCGATCACGGCGATATAGAACTCGCCCTTTTTCTTCGGGTCGAATTCGATTTTGGCTTCCGCGATCGAGGCGAGCCCCGCGCTTTTCAAGAACCCCTCCACCGCCGCCTGCGGCGCGCCGACGCGCGGGCCTTTCTTTTCTTCGCGCAGATCAGGCTGGCGCGCCGGCAATCCGGCGATATGCAGGGCGAGCCTGCGCGGCGTCGCAAAGCTCGCCGCGCCCTCGAAGCGAAGGCCGCGCTCGGCGAGCGCGTCGGTCACGAGGCGCTTTAAATCCTCGGCCGCCTGCGCCTGCATGCGGGCGGGGATTTCTTCGCTGAAAAGTTCGAGAAGCAGCTCGGGCATGGTCTCGTTGGCGTGACGAACTAGGATCGATCCGGCCGAGCCTTCGTCCGAAAAAGGATGCACCGGTGACTAAGCGCTGATTTCCGCCGCGCCAAGAGAAATCTGAACGCCGGCCGGAATCCCGCTGAAATTTCGACGCCTGCGGCGCCGCCCTTTTTTCAGCCCGTCACGAAATCGCGCGCTCTATTTTTGAAGCGATGTGGAACAGGCAAGACGTGGAAGCGTTGCACTAGCAAGAAATGGAGTTTGCCATGAACAGTCCCAAGTTTCTCGCTCTTTCGGGCGCGGCTCTGCTTGCGCTGACCTCGGCGGTTTCGGCCGCGCCCCTCGAGCATCGCGTCCGGCGACCTCGTCAGACCGCCGTCGCAGATCGAACACGCCTATTACCGCCATTATTATCATCACTATCGCCATTACGGCTATTATCACCATCGCCGCTACTACGGTTACAATCCCGGCGCGGCGGTCGCCGGCACAGTGCTTGGCGCGCTCTCGCTCGGCATCGGCGCCGCGACGCTCGGCGGTTGCGGCTTCTACGGCTGCGGCTATGGCTACCCCTATTACGGCTACTATGGCGGCGGGCCCTATTACGGCGGCGGATACTATGGCGGCGGCCACTATTGGCGTGGCGGGCGCTATGCGTACGGCGGCGGCATACACACCGGCCGCAGCGTCGGCTTCAGCGGCGGCCACTTCGGCGGCGGCTTCCATGGCGGCGGCGGGTTCCACGGCGGCCACCGCTGACGCATTCAGTCCTAAGCGCCGCCGCCCGCGGTCTTCAGCCAGGCGGCTCCGCAGGCTTTCGCGAGTTCGCGAACGCGTAAGATGTAGCTCTGACGCTCCGTGACGGAGATCACGCCGCGGGCGTCGAGCAGATTGAAAAGATGGGACGCCTTGAGGCACTGGTCATAGGCGGGCAGCGCCATGAGATGGCGTTCGCCAGCCTCGCCCTTGGCCAATAGCGCCCTGCACTCCGCCTCCGCATCGCGGAAATGCTGGAACAGAAGCTCGACATTGGCGCACTCGAAATTATAGCGCGAATATTCTTCTTCGGCCTGCCTGAAAACGTCGCCATAGACGACCTTCTCATCTCCCTCGCGGCCGTTGAAATTGAGGTTGAAAATGCTGTCGACGCCCTGCACGTACATGGCGAGGCGCTCAAGGCCATAGGTGAGTTCGCCGGAGACCGGGGCGCATTCGACCCCCGCGACCTGCTGAAAATAGGTGAATTGCGAGACTTCCATTCCGTCGCACCAGCACTCCCAGCCAAGACCCCAGGCGCCGAGCGTCGGGCTTTCCCAGTCGTCCTCGACGAAGCGGATGTCGTGCAGGCGCAAATCCAAGCCGATCGCCTCCAGCGAGCGCAGGTAGAGCGCCTGAAGATCGGGCGGCGAAGGCTTCAGGATGACCTGGAATTGGTAGTAATGCTGCACCCGGTTGGGATTTTCGCCATAGCGCCCGTCCTTGGGGCGGCGCGAGGGCTGCACATAGGCGGCCTTCCATGCGCGGGGCCCGAGCGAGCGCAGCGTCGTTCCGGGGTGGAACGTCCCGGCGCCGACCTCCATGTCGTAGGGCTGAAGAATGACGCAGCCCTGCGCCGCCCAGAACTGCTGCAAGGTCAGCAACAGGCCCTGAAACGAGCGCGCCGGATCGAGCGCGGGGGGCGCCGCGGTCGTGGAGGGTTGGGTTTGGTGCGCGGTTCTGGTCGTCAATGGGGCCGTCCTTCTTCTCGCTGTCCAAGCCGATATATCATCGAATTGTCAAGGCTCAGTTGCGGCGCCGTTGCATTCAAAAGGCGAAACCCTGCGCCCTACCAGGCGATCGCGGCCTCGCCCCGATGGATCGCCTCCGCCAAAGGGGTGAAGCGCCCCCCCTCATGAAGAATGAGCCCCGGCGCGATCGACAGCGGCGCGCGGCTGCCCTTTTTGGCGCGCACCAGAATGCGGATCGCCGGGGCGTCCGCCCGTGCGTGAACCGGCAGAACCGCTAGCGCCCCGGCCCGCCCCTCCAATCCACTCAGGATGGCGCCGAGAGCCTCCGGCCGGTGAATGAGGATGAACGCGCCGCCCGGCCGCGCGAGCGCGAGGCACGCGGCGATCCACGCGGCGATCCACGCTTCGTAAGGCGCCCCTTCTCCACCCTCGGGCGCGACATGCGCGCGGCGCCGGTCGAGGTCCGGGGATGCGCGCGCGCGGCGCGGATCGAAGAAAGGCGGATTGGAGATGACGAGGCCGGCGCTCCCGTCAATGAGGCCGGCGGCGCGGCGGCGCGGCGGCTCCAGCGCGTCGGCCTCGAAAACCTCGCCGCGCTCCGCCATATTGTTAAGCACAAGATTATGCCGCGCCAACGCCGCCGTAGCCGGATCGATTTCGATAAGGCCGATGCGCGCCTTCGGCCGGAGCGCGGCCAGAGCAAGGCCCGCGGCGCCGACGCCGGCGCCGACATCAAGCGCCAGATCTTCGAAATCGAGCGGGGCGGCGGCGGCGAGCAGCAGGGCGTCGGTGCCGGCGCGATGGCCGCGGCCGGGCTGGCGCAGGCGAAGACGCCCGCCCAGAAACGCATCCGCGACGGGCTCGACCGGGTCCGCCTGCGCGTCAGCCATCGCGCAACTCCTCGGCGAGGCCCGCTTCGGCCAGGGCCGCGCGCGCTTCTTTGGCGTCCTCCTCCGCCACGAGCACGCGGCGCGGCAGAAAGCCGAGCGAACCCTCCATGGCGCTCATGTGCTGGTCGGCGATGAAGAAATCGACGCCGGCTTCGCCGAGGATCGCCTCGACCCGCGAAATCAGCACAAGGTCGTTGGTGCGAAGCAGCTCGATCAAATCGGCCCCTTTTGGTCGAATCGGCCCCATGAATGCAAGAGACGCGCTATGCTGTCGCACGGCGCAAAAGGGCCGGCAAGACCGCCGGCGCGGCGCGCCTCAGTTGAAAATCGCGCGGCGGGCTTCTAATAAGGCGTGCGTTGGTCCGCGGAGCATTCGATTTTGGGCGTTGTCATTCCCCTGGAAGATAGAACGGACGAGCCCGGCATCGAGGCGCTGGTCGCTCTGGTCAGCACGGATATGGAGCGCGTCAACCAGACAATCCTCGGCCGCTCGGCCTCCGACGTCTCGATGATCCCCGAGGTCGCCAACCATCTGATCTCGTCCGGCGGCAAGCGGCTGCGTCCCATGCTGACCCTCGCAACCGCCGGATTATGCGGCTATCGCGGCGCCGGCCACATCAAGCTCGCCGCCGCCGTCGAGTTCATGCATACGGCGACCTTGCTGCACGACGACGTCGTCGACGAAAGCGACATGCGGCGCGGCAAGCTCGCGGCGCGGATGCTCTGGGGCAATGAAGCGAGCGTCCTCGTCGGCGATTTTCTGCTGGGCCAGGCCTTCAAGATGATGGTCGAGGTCGGCTCCCTGCCCTGTCTTGAGGTTTTGTCCTCCGCCGCCGCGGTGATCGCGGAGGGCGAAGTGATGCAGCTCTCGGCGGCCAAGGACACCGAGACCAGCGAGGATGATTATCTCGCTGTGATCCGCGCCAAGACCGCCGCCTTGTTCGGGGCGGCGTCCGAAGTCGGGCCTCTGCTCGCCGCGCGGCCAAAAGCCGAAATCGCCGCCTGCCGCGGCTATGGCCTCAATCTCGGCATAGCCTTCCAGCTGATCGACGACGCGCTCGACTATGGCGGAACCTCGGCCAAGCTCGGCAAGAATGTCGGCGATGATTTTCGCGAGGGAAAGATCACGCTGCCGGTGGTGCTGTCGTTTCGCCGCGGCACGCCGGAGCAGCGCGAGTTCTGGCGCCGCACGCTGGAGGAAGGCGAGATCGGCGACGGCGATCTCGAGGCCGCGGTCGCGACCCTGCACAAGCACCGCGCCCTCGAAGATACGGTGGAGCGCGCGAAGCATTATGGCGCGATGGCGCGCGACGCGCTGGAGCTGTTTCCAGCTTCGCCGTGGAAATTCGCCCTGAGCGACGTCGTCGATTTCTGCGTCAACCGCGCCTTTTGACAAGTTCCTGACAGCGTTTTCAGATCGGCGCGCGGAAAACCGCGAAAACGCGCTTCCACTTTCCGCCGATCGTCCTATTCATAAATTTGGAGCAGAGCCGAAACGGAGCGCAATCGTGCCCGACGCAGCCCAACCGCTGAACGAATTTTCGGGGCTGCTCGCCGCCGCGCGCGGGCGCCGCTTCAAGACCATTCTGGCCGACCCGCCCTGGCGCTTCCAGAACGCCACCGGCAAGGTCGCGCCCGGCCACAAGCGGCTCAATCGCTACGGCACGATGAGCCTTGCCGATATCGAGGCGCTCCCCGTCGCCGAAATCGCGGATGAAACTTGCCACCTATACCTTTGGGCGCCGAACGCGCTGCTGCCCGAAGGTCTCGCCGCGATGCGGGCGTGGGGCTTTTCCTACAAGTCGAATATCGTCTGGCACAAGGTGAGGAAGGACGGCGGCTCCGACGGGCGCGGCGTCGGCTTCTATTTCCGCAACGTGACCGAACTGATTCTCTTCGGCATCCGCGGCAAGAACGCCCGCACGCTCGCGCCGGGCCGCCGGCAGGTGAACATGATGCAGACCCGCAAACGCGAGCATTCGCGCAAGCCCGACGAGCAATACGCCATCATCGAAGCGTGCTCGCCGGGACCCTATATCGAGCTCTTCGGCCGCGGCGTCCGCGAGGGCTGGACGACCTGGGGCAATGAGGCCGACGCCAGCTATCGGCCGGGCTGGAGGACTTACGCCAATCATTCGCAGGCGAGCCGCGCCGCGGATCTGTTCGACTAACCTGCTGCCCGGGCGTCGCGCCGCCCGCGCCGGTAACGGTTTCTCAAAGCTTAACCAGCCATATTAAATCCGGGCAGCCGGCGCCGTCCGCCATGCGCCGCGCGCTGCGGAGATATTCGCGCGGGGCATTTCGCCTGGCGTCGACGTCAAAGACCTCGGGCTTGAGACGCGTATGGGTGGATCGCGGTTCGGATGGGCGCTCGGGGCCATCGCCCCCTGGTGGCTGGGCGTGGCGCTCGCCGTCTCGATGCCCGCCGGGGCGGGACAGGAACAGGGGGCCGGCGCTTCGCTCGCGCCCTTGTCCTGGCGGGCGCCGCCGCCGCCGGACGATCTGATTCCGGTTGAGATCGCTGGGCTCGGCGGCGCGCTGGACGTCCGGGCGACGCCGAATGGGGCGCGATGCCGCGGCTCTTGCGTCAGGCGAGCCTCGCCGGCGCGGACGAACCCGCCGAGCGGCTCGCCGACGAGGTGCAGCCCCGCGCGGCCCCGAAGCGAAGGACCGAAATCCCACCGAAGATCGACCGCGCGCACAGGGGCGATCCCGACGTCGGCCTCAAGCCGACGTTCGACGCGCGGCTGCGCCAACCCGGCGGGCTCGCCAATCTGCGCGCGCATGATGTTCTCTTCGAGCGCGACGAATCCTCGCCGGTCGGCGCTCTCGATGCGTCCGAAGGCGATTTCGCCGGACCCGAGAGCGTCGCAACCTTCGAGCCCTGGGCCGACGGCGAGACGCCAACGACGGCGCCCGCTTCGGCCGACGCCTCGCCATCGCAGCCGGGCGGCGGCGCATCGCAGGCCGGCGGCGTCCGGACGATGCGCCCGGAAGCCCTCAACGAGCGGCTGATGCAGGGCGCGACGCCGCCCGTCCGCCGCGCCGACGCGCTGGGCTCGACGACCCCGGCGGCGGCCGACTCGACGCCGATCGAGGTCGCCGTGCGCCCCGAACAGCCCCCAGGGTCGGCCCAAGAGCCGGCTGAAGAGCCGCACGCGCAGACGACGCCGAACGCAAGCCTCATCGCGCCCGCGCCTGCGCATCAGAGCTACGCGACGCTGATTGGCCGCGACGACGCAGGCGCGGAAAAGCGCTGCCTCGCCGAAGCGATTTATTTCGAGGCCCGCGGCGAATCCGAAGAAGGCCAGGCGGCCGTCGCGCAGGTCGTTTTGAACCGCGTCGCGAGCGGCCTTTATCCGGCCAGCATTTGCGGCGTCGTCTACCAGAACCGCCAGCGCCGCAACGCCTGCCAATTCTCTTTCGCCTGCGACGGGCGGTCCTTGCGCGTCGCCGAGCCGGAAGCCTGGCGGACGGCGGTCCGCATCGCGGACGAGGTATCCGCCGGCACGACTTACGTGTCCGACGTCGGGGGCGCGACGCATTATCACGCCAATTACGTGCGGCCGCGCTGGGCGAGAAGCCTCGAAAAAATGGACGTCATCGGGCGTCACATTTTCTACAAGCTTCGCCCTGGCCAGACGTGACGGCGTCTCACTTGCGTCTTTGGCCGCGCGGACTTGCGCCCGCCCATGAAAATAGGCAGATTGCCGGACGCGCGCGGGCCCGGTTGGCCCCGAATTTGCTCTGCTTGTTCAATGCGCCCATGCGCGAAGCCGAGATCGGCGCGAGAAACCGGCAGAGAAGCCGGACTGCGAAATCGGCGCGCGCGCCTGGCCGACGCAACGCTTGCCTGACCGACGCAAAACGGCCATGTTCGCCGCCAGAAGTCTCGATAGAAGTTTCTAAAGGTCACTCCGCTCATCGGGGCGCCGCTTCCGGCACGGAAAATCGATCGCATGTCGCTTAGAACGCAATCATTACGCAGCAGGCCCGCATTGCGCAGCAAGCGCGCTGAAGTCGCCGCCTTTCGTCTCGTCGCGGCGCGGATTCGCCGCTTGAACTGGCGCCGCCTCACCATCGGCGCCCTTGGCCTCGCTCTCGTCGCCGCGTTCTGCCTGCCGATCACCGTGGCCGGCGCCGAAGCGCGGGCGCGGGAGAGTCTCGCCGTTGCGACTCCGTTCGAGGTGGGCGAGAGCCCCGCCGGCAATTATCTCGCGGCGCTGGTCGCCGGCGCCGAGCGCGACACCGTCGCCGCGGCGACATTCTTTCGCGAGGCGCTGCGCTTCGACCCCAAGAACCCCAAGCTGATCGAGCGCGCTTTCGTCGCCGCCGTCTCGAACGGCAACATGCGCGACGCTTTCAGCCTCGCCGACCGCCTCGTCGTCTACGATCCGACCAACAGCCTCGCCAATCTTGCGCTTGGCGTGCAGGCGATCAAGAACAGGCAGTTCGCCGCCGCGCGCGCCCATTTCGTCAAGGGCGGGGCCGGGCAGCAGCGCGACATCACCGCCACGCTGCTGACCGCATGGACCTATCTCGGCGAAGGCAATTCGCGCCGGGCGCTCGAGCTCGTCGACAGGCTGCGCGACGAGAATTTTGGCGTGTTTCGCGATTATCACGCAGGGCTGATCGCCAACGTCGCCAACAACCAGCCTGAAGCGGCGCGCCGGATGAAGGACGCCTATGAGGCCGACAAGAACACCTTGCGCCTCGTCGATTCCTACGCCCGCTTCCTCGCGCACCACGGCGATACGGCTCAGGCGATCAAGATTTACGAGGCGTTCGACCAGATCCTGCCGAGCCATCCGATCGTCATCGCCGCGCTCGCCGACCTCAAGGCCGGCAAGCCGCTCGAACTGCCGGTCAAGAACGCCGAAGAGGGCGCGGCCGAGGTGCTCTATGGCCTTGGCGCCGCGGGCGGACGCCAGGGCGACGAACTCGCCGCCATGATCTATCTGCGGCTCTCGCTCTATCTCGACCCCAGCAACAGTCTCGCCGTCATCACGCTGGCCGACATCTACGAGCGCATCAAGCAGCCCGAACAGGCGATCGACGTCTATGCGCTGGTGCCGGACAAGGATCCGCTGCGCACCACCGCCGACATCCAGACCGGCCTGATCCTCGAAACGATCGGCAAATCGGACGAATTGGCGGCTTTCCTGAAGCGCGTCGTCACCGACCATCCGGACGATGGCGAGGCGCTCGCCGCGCTCGGCAATCTGCAGCGTTCGCACAAGCAATATGCGGAGGCGATCGAGACTTACACCAAGGCGATCGACAAGCAGTCCGAGAAGACCAATTGGGCGCTCTATTATTTCCGCGGCATTTCCTATGAGCGCAACAAGCAATGGCCGCAGGCCGAAGCCGACTTCAAGAAGGCGCTCGAGATTTATCCGGATCAGCCGCTCGTTCTGAATTATCTCGGCTACAGCTGGGTCGACCAGGGGACCAATCTCGATGAAGCCTTCGCCATGCTGCATAAGGCGGTCGAGCTGCATCCGACGGACGGCTACATCGTCGACAGTCTCGGCTGGGCCGATTACAAGCTCGGCCACTACGACGAGGCGGTGAAAGAGCTGGAGCGGGCGATCGACCTCAAATCCTCCGATCCCGTGATCAACGATCACCTTGGCGACGCCTATTGGCGGATCGGGCGCAAACTCGAAGCGCATTTCCAGTGGAATCACGCGCGCGATCTTGGCCCCGAGCCGGAGGATCTCGACGAAAATCCTCGACAAGATCGAGCATGGCCTCGCCGACGATCCAAATCCCGCCGCCGCCGAAGCGACGCCGGATGCGGCGCCCGACGCAACGCCCGACGCAACGCCAAAAGAGAAACCCGATCCGAAGGACGGCGGCTGAGGGGCGTCCGCTCCCCGGCCTCTTCTCTTTCGCTCTGCGCGCCGGCTCGCTTCCAATGCATCGATCGCCAACCGTCGCTTCGTCGGTCTCCTTGGGCTTACTCCCGGCAGGCGCTTTTGCAGCAAATCCCCTTGCCTGAACTCTTAAGCGAACGCGCGCCCGCCAAGATCAATCTCACCCTGCATGTTCTTGGCCGTCGCGCTGATGGCTGGCATCGGCTGGAGAGTCTCGTCGCGTTTTCCCGCGCCGGCGACCGCCTCACCTTGCGCCCGGGCGCGGCGCTGTCGCTCTCGATCGAGGGGCCGACCGCGCCGGCCGCGGGCGACGTCGAGGACAATCTCGTGCTTGCGCGCGGCGCGAAATTTCGCAGCGCGCATTTCCCCATGCCGCGCTAGGCGCCTTCCACCTCGTCAAGCGCCTGCCGGTCGCGGCCGGGATCGGCGGCGGCTCGTCCGACGCGGCGGCGGCGCTGCGGCTGCTGGCGCGAGCGAACGAGGTATCGCTTTCCGATCAGGGTCTGATCGAAGCCGCCCGCGAGACGGGGGCGGACGTTCCCGTCTGCCTTGGCGCCCGCGCGCGCATGATGCGCGGCCTCGGCGAGGAGCTGGGACCGCTGCTGAGGCTGCCGCCGCTGATTGGCCTCATCGTCAATCCGCGCGTGCCGCTCGAAACAAAGGCCGTCTTCGCGCGCATGAACGTCGCGCCGGGCGCGGAGACCGGTTTTGGCGCCCATCCGGCCCTATCGCCGGGCCTGGCGAGGGAGGAGCTGATCGCCGCCTTGAGCAAAGGCCGCAACGACATGGAGGCGGCGGCCTGCCGCCTCGCGCCCATCATCGGCGACGTGCTGGCGGTTCTTTCCGCCGCGCCCGGCTGCCGGCTCGCGCGCATGTCGGGCTCGGGCGCGACCTGCTTCGCCCTGTTCAGGGATTGCAAGGCCGCGGTGCGGGCGAGAAAAGCGATTTTGCGCGCGCACCCCGGCTGGTGGGTCAAGAGCTGCGTGCTGAACTGAGGCAAAGCCGATCGGCGTTTCTTTCCGAGGCCATGCCGATTCTCCACATGACCGAGGAACCGGCTGGAGCCGATCAATCAGATCCCAAATCGCAGCCGATTACTCCAGATTACTGAGATAGGCGGCCACCGCCTTTATCTGCGGCTCCGTCAGGCCGTGCGCAATCGGCTCCATAATCGCCGATGTGTCTGGATTTGCCGGATCCTGACCGCGCTCTTTGGTCCAGTTCGTCAGCTTGTTGAAGATGTAGTCATTGAGCTGACCGGCTAACCGGGGAAACGGCCCATTGCCTTTGGCGTCCGGGCCGTGACACGAAGCGCATGCAGGGACATTGGCGCTGGGAATTCCCTCCTCGAAGATTGTTTTTCCTTCGGCTGCGAGTTCCTTCGGAGCCCCGCCCAATGGCTTTGGATCCAGATCGTGAAAATGCGCGGCCAGGTCCGCGACCATCGCCGGGCTCAAAACGTGAGCCACGTTGAACATGACGGGGTTGGTCCGCCTGCGCTCGATAAAGGCGTGCAGCTGATTTTCGATGTACTCGGGCTGCTGCCCCGCGAGTCGCGGCATGGGATAAGCGCCGCGAAAACCTTGTCCCGACACCCCATGACACGTTCTGCAATAATCAAACTTGGCCTGAAACTCTTGCTGCGGAACGGCGTCCGTCTTGCTTTCCTCCGCGCGACCGGCCGCCGTGAAAGCGAGTGCGAGAATTGCGGCGTGCGACAGGGACTTTACGCTGACGATTTTCATGATCCTGCCTCCAATAATTCTCTCACGCACGAGATGACCGACACGCTGATCGAGACCGCAGGCGCCGGCTTGGAGCGCCGGCCATTGAGAGAGAGGGCCTCCCTCTTGCCCACTTACGCCGCGCGGCCGAGAGCGGCCATGCTATGCTGAAAACCGAACGCGTCCACCAATTCGTTTTCACGCGCGGAAACCGGGTTTTCTTAGCGCACGGCGGCGAAACGAGAATTGTTCTGAATCAAAGGATACTATAGAAGCATACTTTAATTAATAGCAGCTGCGATTTGCCTTCTGCTATATCGCGCAAGAACAAGCTGAGCGAACAGCCGCTTAAGTCCGGCGTCCACTTAATGGCAGGAAGGTCCATTGGCCAATGACACTAAAGCAAGGGCGGGGAGGCCGGATCATGAAAATCATAAGTCTACGATTGGCGTTGCAAACGGCGATCTTCGCGGTTGTTTTCGCAGTGGCGGGCCGCGCGGAGGTGAGGGGCGCGACGGAAGGGCTGCAGGGCAAGTTGGAATATTGCAAAACCTGCCATGGGCTGCAGGGCCAAGGTTATCGCGGATATTATCCGATGCCGCGACTTGCGGGACAACAGCCGAAGTACCTCGAAAATCAGCTGCGCGCCTTCATCGAGCGCAGGCGGACGAACCCCGTCATGTTCAACGTGGCCCACGTCTTGACCCCGGAGATGGTCGCGGCCCTGGCCGCGCATCTCAGGGAGCTAAATCCCGAGCCATACGGCGGCGCTCCGCGGGAATCTCTGGCCTTGGGAAAAACGATCTTCGAGCAGGGCTTGCCCGAATCCAACATTCCTGCGTGCTCCGCTTGCCATGGTCCGGAGGCCAAGGGCAACAACGAAATTCCCCGGCTCGCGGGTCAGCTGTTTTGGTACACTGAAAAAGCGTTGACGAATTGGACCAAAGAGCGAGGTCAGGGTTCGGCGCAGGACACGTCGGCCATCATGGTGCCGACCACGCACAACTTGAACCAGTCGCAGATCGCCGCCGTCGCGGCCTATGTCAGCTATCTGAAGTGAATCCGATCGTTTTACAGAGCGCCGGTTTCGATGAATGCATAAAGCGCGAGAACTCGGATCATGAAACTCATCAAGTCAACAATAGCAATTCTGGCGATCGTTTTTCCGCTGCCGGTTCGCTGTCGGCCGATGAGTCCCTCCAGGTCCGCAATTGTACCTGGTGCCATGGAACATCGGCGCAAGGATTTATGAGGGCGCCGCGATTGGCCGGACAGCGGGATCAATACATTGAGAACCAGCTGCTGAGCTTCAAAGACCACATCCGGGATAATCCGCGTTCGCAGCAGTACATGTGGGCCGCGACCGCAAATCTCAGTCCCGAGACCGCGCATGATTTGGCGGCCTATTTCTCCACTCTTCCGCCCAACGCCGCCAATGACGGAGATGCGACGCTGGCGCCGGCGGGACGGGCTATTTATGAAGAGGGGATCGCCGAATCCAATGTCGCGGCCTGCGTCGTTTGTCATGGCCCGAATGCCGAAGGGGTCAGAGAAATTCCCCGCCTGGGAGGGCTGTCCTATTCCTATTTGAAAGAAAGACTCGAGCAGTGGGGCGAAGGGTTTCACGCGGCCGCCGGGCCGATGCCCCAAATTGCGAGCACATTGTCCCCGAACGAAATCGACTCCCTCGCATCCTACCTGAGCTTCGTCGCGTACGATTCGGCGCAATGATCGCCTGAAATTTTTGATCCGCCCCACCGCCGCGTTTCAAACCGACAGGACCGCGCCACCGCCATTGAAATGGCGCAAGCCGCGGGCTAGAGTTCCATCGCCGCGGGCGTAGTTCAATGGCAGAACGGAAGCTTCCCAAGCTTCATACGAGGGTTCGATTCCCTTCGCCCGCTCCAACCCGTCCCGAGATCTCGCATCAGCGCGCCGGGAGCGCCTCTTCATCCGCGCGCGGGACGGAGGACACGCGAATCGCCTGCGGGGCCTCGATCCGCGCCTGGTTATGGAAGGCCTTCTGAAGCCATTCCTCGTTGCGTTCGCGTTCGCCCGGCGCCGCCATGCGCACGGCGCCGACGCGTTCCAGCATGATCTCCTGCGCCGAAGCCACGGGCGTCAGGCCCGACCCGGCGATGAGCGCGAGCATGGCCAAAAGTCCCAATCGCCCTGTCGCGGCGCGCTGCAATCTGTTCACGACGGAATCTCCTTTCGCGGTGCAATTCTCCCCGCGCGGTTCCACCCTATGAACTTTGCCTCGGCCATCGCCGCCTTGCGGCTCAGGGCCTCCTTCACTTTTCAGGATAATCCGTCAAGCTGACGCCTAGCTTGCGCCGCACAAATCGATATTGCAATGCACAAATTGTCGCGCCGCCTCAGGCCTTTTTGACCTTGCGCGCGGCCCGGCGCCGCAGCCCATAATCCTTGAATTTCTCGACGGTTTTCGCGACTTCCGCGTCGTCGAGAATGACCGGCGTCCCGATCTGCAGCGCCGCCGCATATTGGCGGGCGAGCGTCTCCATTTCGACCGCGAGCCAGAGCGCCTCGGCGAGGTCCGGCCCCGTCGCGATCATGCCATGATTGGCCAGAAGCGCGCAGGTGCGGCCCTCCATCGCCTCCAGCACGGCGGCGGAGAGTTCGGGCGTGCCATAGCTCTCGTAGCGCGCGCAGCGGATGGTCGGGCCGCCCGCAGCCGCGATCATGTAATGCGCCGCCGGGATCTCCTTGCCGCACATGGCGAAGGCCGTGCAATAGATCGGATGCGCATGGACGACCGCGTTGACCTCGGGACGATGGGCCAGAATGTCGCGATGGAAACGCCATTCCGAGGATGGCGACGAGATCGTGGCGGTAGCCGCCCTCCATGTCCATGAAGACGATGTCGGCGGCGCTCATTTCGTCATAGGGCAGGCCCGAGGGCGTGATCAGCAGGCCGCCGCGCCAGCGCACGGAGATATTGCCCGCGGTGCCCTGATTGACGCCGAGGCCGGCCATGCTGCGGCAGGCTTCGACGATCGACTTTGCCGTGCCGCGATTTCCCGGGTTTTCGCCAAGTTTGCGTCCTTTAAAGCCGGGTCCGGCGAGACTGGTGGATAAACTGCTCCGCCCCTGGCAGCCAAGCGTCGGGTTTTGTCCGCTAGGCCGGGGTCAGACAGCGCGCAGGCTTCTCTCGCGAGCCGCTCGACGGCGGCGTAATCCCCCGCCTTGATCAGCGCGGGCGCGACCATCCACGAGCCGCCGACGCAGGCGACATTGCGCAGCTCAAGATAGACCTTGGCTTTCTCCGGCGTGACGCCGCCGGTCGGACAAAAGACGAGATCGGGCAGCGGTCCGCCGAGCGAGGCGAGATATTTCGCCCCGCCCGCCGGCTCGGCGGGAAAAAATTTCAGGCAGCGGAAGCCGCGCTCGTAAAGCGCCATCGCCTCCGACGCCGTGGCGACGCCGGGCAGGAAGGGAACCGGCGAGCGCCGCGCCGACCGGAGCAGCCGCCGCGTCATGCCGGGGCTCACCAGAAAGGCCGCGCCGGCTTCGATCGCGGCCTTCATCTGGTCCTCGTCCGTGATGGTTCCGGCGCCGATCACCGCCTCGGGAAAGGCGCGCGCCAGCATCTCGATCGACTTCAGCGCCGCGCTCGTGCGCAGCGTGATCTCGAGCACGGTGAGGCCGCCGGCGATCAACGCCTTCGTCTGCGCCAGCGCATCCGCCGCGTCGTCGACCTGCATCACCGGGATCACCGGCGACCGCTTCATGATGGCGAGGGTTGCGTCGGTGTGTTGATATTGCATGGCGGCGTCTTTCAGCTGCGGCGATGCGCAGGGGCGGCGCGTCAGCTGATGCTGCTCGCGCCGAGTTCGGGTCCGCTCGCGACGTTCCGGAAGGTCTGGAACAGTTCGCGGCCATAGCCATGTTCGTAGGGTTCGAGGTCGCAGGTCGCGAGATCGCGCCGGCAAATTCCTCCGGCGAGACCTCCGCCGTCAAGACCCCCGCTTCGGCGTCGAGCGTGACGATGTCGCCGTCGCGCAGCCTGCGCGATGGGGCCGCCGGCCTGCGCTTCCGGCGTCACATGGATCGCCGCCGGAACCTTGCCGGAAGCCCCCGACATGCGCCCGTCCGTGACCAGCGCCACCTTGTGGCCATGCGCCATCACCGAGGCCAGAATCGGGGTCAGCTTGTGCAATTCCGGCATGCCGATCGCCTTGACGCCCTGGAAACGCACCACGCAGATGAAATCGCGATTGAGTTCGCCGCGCTTGAACGCGGCCTCGACCTCTTCCTGCGAATGAAAGATCAGCGCCGGCGCGCGCACCAGCGCGGCGCTCGGGCGCCACCGCGCTGATCTTGATCACCGCGCGGCCGAGATTGCCGTCGAGCATCTTGAGGCCGCCATCGGGCGAGAACGGCTTCGGTCACGGGACGCAGCACGGAAGCATCGAGGCTTTGCGGCAGGCGGATCGCGGAATTTGAGTTCGCCATCCGTCGAGATAGGGCTCTTTCGCATGGTCGGCGAGCGGGCTGCCCGTCACCGTCTTCGCGTCGGGATGCAGCAGCCCCGCCTCCAGCAGCTCGCCGATCAGATAGCCCGTGCCGCCGGCGGCGGTGAAATGATTCACATCGGCCGAGCCATTGGGATAGATGCGCGTCAGCAGCGGCACGACCTTCGACAGATCGTCGAAATCCTCGAGCGTCAGGATCATGCCGCCCGCGCGCGCCATGGCGACGAGATGGATGACGTGATTGGTCGAGCCGCCGGTCGCATGCAGGGCGACGACGCCATTCACAAAGGCGCGCTCGTCGAGAATCTGCGAGGTCGGCGTATAATCATTGCCGAGCGCGGTCATGGCCAGCGCGCGCTTCGCCGCGGCGGCGGTCAGCGCATCGCGCAGCGGCGTGTTCGGGTTGACGAAGGAGCTGCCCGGCAGATGCAGGCCCATCGCCTCCATCAGCATCTGGTTGGAGTTGGCCGTGCCGTAGAAGGTGCAGGTTCCCGGCGCATGATAGGAGGCGGCCTCGGCCTCGAGCAGGTCGGCGCGGGACGACCTTGCCCTCGGCGTAAAGCTGGCGCACCTTCGATTTCTGGTCGTTGGAGATGCCGGACGGCATCGGCCCCGCCGGCACGAACACCACCGGCAGATGGCCATAGGCCTGCGCCGCGATGACGAGGCCCGGCACGATCTTGTCGCAGATGCCGAGAAACACGGCGGCGTCGAACATGTCGTGCGACAGCGCGATGCAGGCCGAGAGCGCGATGACGTCGCGCGAGAACAGCGACATCTCCATGCCGGCGCGCCCCTGCGTGACGCCGTCGCACATGGCCGGCACGCCGCCCGCGACCTGGGCGACGCCGCCGGCCTCGCGCGCCGCCTGCTTCAGGATCGCCGGGAACGCTCTCATAGGGCTGATGCGCCGACAGCATGTCGTTGTAGGCGGTGACGATGGCGAGATTGGGCACGACGTCGGCGCGCAGTTCCGCCTTGTCGTGCACGCCGCAGGCGGCGAAGCCATGCGCGAGATTGGCGCAGCCGAGCGCGCCGCGGCGCGGCCCCGTGCGCCGCATGGCCTCCATCCGCGCGAGATAGGCCGCGCGGGTCGGGCGGCTGCGCTCGAGTGATGCGGGCCGTTACGTCGGCGATGACCTGCTGAACCATGGCGCCTCTCGATCTGCTGTCTTCAGGCGGCTGCCAGCCGCGGCTTGCCGGCGGGAGCTGTCTCAGCTCGTCTCCTCGTACCAGCTTCGTCCGTCGCGCTCAACGAGCGCCGTCGCCGAGGCCGGGCCCCAGGTGCCGGCGAGATAGAAACGCGGCTCCAGCACCGACTGGTTCCACGCCTCGCGGATCGGATCGACCCAGCGCCAGGCCGCCTCGACCTCGTCGCGGCGCATGAACAGCGTGGCGTTGCCGCGGATGACGTCCATCAGCAGGCGCTCATAGGCTTCCGGCGCATAGATCTGGAACGCCTTGGCGAAATCCATGTCGAGCGGCACATGGCGCATGCGCATGCCGCCGGCGCCCGGCTCCTTCAGCATCAGCCAGAGCTTGATTCCCTCGTCCGGCTGCAGCCGGACGACGAGCCGCGTCGGCAGGATCTTCACCTCGGGGCCGAAGATCGAATGCGGCACGTTGCGGAAGCGACACGATCAGCTCGGAGACGCGCTTCGGCAGCCGCTTGCCGGTGCGCAGATAAAACGGCGTCCCGCCCAGCGCCAGTTGCCGACATGCACCTTCAGCGCGACGAAGGTCTCCATCTGCGTCGCCGGATTGCCGACATCCTCCGGATAGCCCGGCACCGCGCCGGCGGCGCTGGCCCCGGCGCGATATTGCCCGCGGACGGTCAGATGCTCGGCGTTGCTGGCGTCGATCGGCGCCAGCGCCTTCAGCACTTTCAGCTTCTCGTCGCGCACCGCATCCGCCTCCAGCGCCGCCGGCGGCTCCATGGCGACGAGGCAGAGCAGCTGCAGCAGATGGTTCTGCACCATGTCGCGCAGGGCGCCCGACGTCTCGTAATAGGCGCCGCGGCTATTCGACGCCGATGGTTTCGGCGACGGTGATCTCGACATGGTCGATGTGGGCGGCGTTCCACAACGGCTCGAACAGCGCATTGGCGAAGCGCAGGGCGAGCAGGTTCTGCACCGTCTCCTTGCCGAGATAATGATCGATCCGGTAAATCTGGCTCTCGGCGAAAACCGCGCCCAGCGCGTCGTTGATCTTCGCCGCCGATTCGGCGTCGTGGCCGATCGGCTTTTCGACGATGATGCGCGAGCCCGGCGTAATCAGCCCGTAGGCGGCGAGCTGCGCGGCGATCGCGCCGAACCGGTCCGGCCCCGTCGCCAGATAGAAGGCCCGCACCAGCGCCGCATTTTCGGGGAATTTCTTGCCGAGCACATCCCAGCCGGCAGTCGGTGCCGATGTCGAGGCTGACATAATCGACCATCGCGAGAAAGGCGTTGACCGTCTCGGCCTTGGTCGTCTCCGGCGCATATTGGTGCAGCGCCTTGGCGACCTCTGCGCGGAAACCCTCGCCGTCGTAATCGTGCCGCGCGCCGCCGATGATGCGCGTCGGCTCGGAGAATTGGCCGTCGAGGAAGCGCCGGAACAGAGCGGGAAACAGTTTGCGGTAGGCGAGATCGCCGCGTTCCGCCGAAGACGATGAGATCGAAGGGATCGACCTTGATAATGCGCGAAACCATCGCTTGCCTTTCCGTTGGACGCCGCAGGCCGCCGCGATCGAACCGTTGCAAGAACCGGTCCGCCCAGATATGATCGATTCCAAAATTCAGAGCGGGATGCGGGCGGAAAAGTGCATTGCGCTTTTCCTCGTCGCGCCCAGTTGACGCCATCCGGCGCGCCGGGACAGGCGCCCGCGCATGGTTTTGCTTTGCAACCGACCCGCGAAACGCTAACGCTGAAGTGACCCGCGGCGCCGCCGGCGGCCGCATTCGCGGGCGTTTTCCGGGAGCTTTCAATGTCCTTTCTGCGTGAAGCCATCGGCGATGCGGCGCCCATCTGGTTCGTCAGCGCGAAAGACCTGGCCGCAGATCCGAGCCGCCCTGCCCGCGCCGGCGGCAGCTTTCGCGGCGGCCTGCCGGCTTCGAGCCAAAGCCCGGGCGCAGCCAGATCCTGCCGGATAGCGGCGGGCGGCGTTTCCGCCGTGCTGTTCGCGCATCGAAGACGGCCGAGGCGCGCGGTAAAGGATCTTTTCCTGCCCGGCAAGCTCGCTGCGACGCTGCCGCCGGGCGTTCTACCGCTTCGCCAACGAGCCGCATGATGCGGCGCTCGCCGCGCTCGTCCTGGCTGCTCTCGGCCTATCGCTTCGGCCGCTACAAGGCGCAGCCGAGCGAGCGAGGCGCGGCTTTGCGCGCCGACGGGCGTCGACGCGGCGCGCATCGAGCGCATCGCCAAGGCCGTGGCGACTCGGGCGCGATCTCGTCAATACGCCGGCCAATGATCTTGGCCCCGCCGCGCTGGAGGCGGCGGCGCTCGGCGTCGCCGCGCAATTCGGCGGCGAACAGTTCCGTCATGCGGGGCGATCATCTCCTTGAGGCGAAGCTGCCGCTGATCCACGCCGTCGGGCGCGCCGCGGCGGAGGCGCCGCGGCTCGTCGATTTCACCTGGGGCGATGCGGCGCATGCCAAAAGTCACGCTCGTCGGCAAGGGCGTTTGCTTCGATTCCGGCGGCCTCGACATCAAGCCCGCGGCCGGCATGCTGATGATGAAAAAGGACATGGGCGGCGCGGCGAGCGCGCTCGCGCTCGCCGCAGATGATCATGGCGGCCGGCCTGCCGGTGCGCCTTGCGGGTGGTGCTGCCGATCGTCGAGAACGCCATCGCCGGCAACGCCTTCCGCCCGGGCGACATTTATCCGAGCCGCAAGGGCCTCTCGGTCGAGATCGGCAACACCGACGCCGAAGGGCGGCTGATCCTCGCCGACGCGCTGGCGCTGGCCGACGAAGAGGCCCCTGACCTTCTCATCGATTTCGCGACGCTGACCGGCGCCGCGCGGGTGGCGCTCGGCCCCGATCTGCCGCCGTTCTTCACGGCGGACGAGGCGCTCGCGACCGACATCGCCCGCTTCGGCGCGGCGGCGCAGGACCCGGTCTGGCGCATGCCGCTGTGGGACGCCTATGACAAGATGCTCGACAGCAAGGTGGCCGACATCAACAATGTCGGCGGCGGGCCGTTCGCCGGCTCGATCACCGCGGCGCTGTTCCTGCGGCGCTTCGTCGAGCGCGCCAAATGCTGGGTCGCATTTCGATGTCTACAACTGGGCGCCCGGCGGTGAAATCCGGGCGGCCGGAGGGCGGCGAGATCCAGGCCGCGCGGCTGCTCTACGATCTGATCGAGGCGCGCTTTGCCGCCCGGCCGGACACGCGGCGAGCGACAGGCCCGTCCACCACATCCACGCGCATCTCGAAGCCGGCGAGGAAGAAGAGATCGGCGTCGAGGATAAATCGCCTTAGCGCCGCCCCCCGCCCATGACCCATCGACCCCCGCCTCACCCCCGCCCGCCCGGATCTCGCCGCCGCGCAATTGCGCGGGAAAATCAAGGCCGAGCACTATGTCGAAGGCCGCCTCGTGCGCGTCTGCGCCGGGCTCGCGGATCTGCGGCCCAAGACCCGCGCAAGGACGCCCCGATCGACACCCAGGCGCTCTATGGCGAGACGGCGCTTCTCTATGAGGACAGCGAAGGCTGGGGCTGGGTCCAGCTCGATCGCGACCTCTATGTCGGCTATCTGTCGATCAACGCGCTTTGCCGGGACCTATGCGCCGCGCCACGCACTGGGTGAAGGTCAACCGCAGCTTCGTCTATCCCGCGCCGAACATGAAGCTGCCGCCGCTCGACGCCCTGCCGCTCGGCGCGCGGGTCGAGCGTCGCGCGAGCCGGGCGAAAACTTCGCGCGACTGCACAGCGGCGGCTTCATCTTTTCCGCCCATCTCGCGCCCCTGGACGAGACCGAGAGCGATTTCGTCACGGTCGCGGAGCGGCTGCTCAACGCGCCTTATCTCTGGGGCGGCAAATCGAGCCTTGGCGTCGATTGCTCCGGCCTCGTCCAGATCGCGCTCGACGCAGCGGGCATCGCATCCCCGCGCGACACCGACCTTCAGGAAAAGGCGCTTGGGATCGCCCTGCCCGTCTCCAATGATCTCGCCGGGCCTCGAGCGCGGCGATCTCGTCTTCTGGCGCGGTCATGTCGGCGATCATGCGCGACCCCGATACTCTCCTGCACGCCAACGCGCATCACATGCAGGTCGCGAGCGAGCCGCTCGCCGCCGCGCGGCGCAGAATTTTCGCCGGCACGGGCGCCGAAATCAGCTCGATCAAGCGGCTCAGCCCGGCCTCTTGAGCCGCAGCCCAAACAGGAGACGCATATGAATTTAATTCGCCGCATATTGGGCGGGGGCGGCGGCGCTCCGGCCGCCAGGGGCCCCTCATTCGGCAACCCGGACGAGCCGGCCCAGGGCGCGCTCAACGCGACGCCCGCCGCGCTGTCGGATCCCGGCCCGCAGAATCCCGCGCTCGCCAGCCAGTTTCCATCCTTCCAGAACCCGCCGCCGACCGACGTCGGCGGGATGCCGATGTTCTGGTCGTCCTTCAACATTGCGCCGAAGCGCATTCAGGCGGGCGGCTGGGCGCGCGAAGTCACGGCGGAGAATTTTCCGATCTCGAAGGCGATCGCCGCCGTCAACATGCGGCTTGGCCCCGGCGGCATTCGCGAACTGCATTGGCATCTCGCCGCCGAATGGGGCATCGTCACCAACGGCGCCTGCCGCGTCACCGTTCTCGACGAAGTGGGACGCGCCTATGTGCAGGACGTCGGCCAGGGCGAAATCTGGTATTTCCCGCCCGGCCAGCCGCATTCGCTGCAGGGTCTTGGCCCCGAGGGATGCGAATTCCTCATCGTCTTCGACGATGGCGCCGCCTCCGAATTCAACACGCTGCTGGTGACCGACTGGCTGGCGCATACGCCGCCCGACGTTCTCGCCCAGAATTTCGGCGTTCCGACGGAGGTTTTCAAAGACATCCCGTTGCATGATCTGTGGATCTTCCAGGGCGAGGAGCCCGGCCCGCTCGCCGCCGATCAGGCCGCCGTCAGCCGAGGGCGGCGCGCCGCCAAACCCTTTCACCTTTTCGCTCGGCGGATCGAAGCCCGTTCGCGAGAACGGCTCAGGCTCGATCCGCCTCGCCGACAGCACCACCTTCAAGGTCTCGACGTCGATCGCGGCGGCGCTTTTGACGCTGAAGCCCGGCGCAATGCGCGGCATGCACTGGCACCCCAACGCGGACGAGTGGCAATATTGGATCAAGGGCGAAGGCCGCATGACGGTGTTCAACGCCGGGCCGCGCGCGCAGACCGCCGATTTCAAGGCCGGCGACGTCGGCTATGTGCCGAAAGGCCAGGGACACTACATCCAGAATACGGGGGCGACCGACCTGCAATTCCTCGCGATCTTCAAAGCCCCCGTCTATCAGGAGGTCGGTCTTTCCGAATGGCTGAGGCATACGCCGCCGGCGCTTGTCGCGCAGCACCTGAACATCGATCCGGCGGAGATCGCCAAGTTCCCGCAGGACCATATCGGCATCCAGCCCGGCTAGCGCGGAGGGCCCGCAAACAGGCTCAGAACTTATATTTGACGCCGACCTCCGCGCCGGCGCCGACGGGTTGCGTCGAGCCTCCGAGAAGATTTGAGTCGATGCTCTGGTTGATGCCGCGGAGCGCGGTCGCGGGGCCGTAATCGGGTTCGTTCGTCCCGTTCCACTTCAGTCCCAGGCTCAGCGGTCCGTCGGCGCTCGCCGAAGCCTTCGGCGCGACGACAGGCTTGTCCGGCGCCGGCGGCGCCGGTTCGGCGGCGCTCGCCGGACTCGGCTTCAGAGCGGCGGATTTGGCTTTTCGCGCTGTCTTCGCGACCGGTCGCGACTTCTCGTGGAGCACATCCGGCCGAGGGTCGGGCGCGGCGACGGCGAGGTCGGCCGGCGGCTCGGTCAAATCGCCCGCGCGCGCGGGCGACAAGCCGCAGAACATCGCCCCGTAGACGATCGCCGCGCCGATGCGTCCCGCAGACAGCCATTTTTGGATCACGACACGCTCCCCTGTGCGGACCATGGTTTGCCTCAAAATTGCGGCGTCAAATCGACGCCTCGCCGGCGAACGGCTTCCCCGCATCTTTGCAGGCCGCGATCGGGCTCGCGTCAATCCCCGAATACCGACCAGCGCATCTCCTTCGCCAAAAGCTCCAGCGCCATCGTGCCGAGCAGCGAATTGCCGTTCCGGTCGAGGCCGGGCGACCAGACGGCGATCGAGGCCTTGCCGGGCGCGACCGCGAGGATGCCGCCGCCGACCCCGCTCTTTCCCGGCAGGCCGACCCGGAAAGCGAAGTCTCCCGAGCCGTCATAATGGCCGCAGGTGAGCATGAGCGCGTTGATGCGCCGGGCCCGCTCGGTGGAAATGACTGAAACGCCCTTGCCGGTCAGTCGTCCCGAAAACGCGAGATAGCGCCCCGCCATGGCGAGCTGCCGGCAGGTCATGACGAGGGCGCAATGGTGAAAATAGACGCCAAGCGTGTGATCGACCGGATTCTCCAGCACGTCGAAGGCGCGCATGTAGTTGGCGAGCGCGACATTGAGAAAGCCGGTCTGCTGCTCGGAGCGGGCCACCTGTTTGTCGATGATGATGCTTTCGTCTTCGGCGATGAAGCGGATGAAGCGCAGGATCTCGCCCAAAACCTCGCGCGGCGCGTGCCCGGCCAGCAGCGTGTCGGTCACCGCGATCGCGCCCGCGTTGATGAAGGGATTGCGCGGCTTGCCCTGCTCATATTCGAGCTGGACAATCGAATTGAAAGCGTTGCCGGACGGCTCGCGGCCGACCCGGCTCCACAGCCGGTCGCCAACCTTGCCCAGCGCCAGCGTCAGCGTGAACACCTTCGAGACGCTCTGGATGGAGAAGGGCGTTTGCGCATCGCCGGCGAGGATCGTCTCGCCGTCGGCGGTGAACACCGCCATGCCGAACTGATCGATGGGCACGCGCGCCAGCTCCGGAATATAGCTCGCGACCTCGCCGCGGTCCGTGCGGTTCGATAGGCGTTCGGCGATCCTGGCGACGACGGATTCGATTTTGGACAAACGCGCTTCTCCCCAAACCGACCTTGGCCTTCGCAAAACCTGTACCGGGGCAGGTCCTGCACCAAAACCCTGGAAGGGCGCCGGCGATCCGCCGCAATCCCGGCCGCTCCCGCGCGGGACAGGATTTTCACCCCGTCAGGCGCGCGCATCGCCTCGAACGGGCGGCTTTAGGGCGCCCGCCGATTTCCGAAATTGATTTTCGCGTCTCATCGCCTTATTTCTGTCTTATGTCGCTTCGCACCATCATCACTCTGCCCGATAACCGCCTTCGTCTCGTCGCGCGGCCGCTCGCCGGCGTCGATGCCGGCGTCAGGGCGCTGATGGACGACATGCTCGAGACCATGTACGACGCGCCGGGCATTGGCCTCGCCGCGCCGCAGATCGCGATCGATGCGCGCGTCATCGTGCTCGACGTCGCCAAGCGCAGGGCCGGCGCGGACGCGCCGGAGCCCTCGCCCGACCCGATGTGCCTCGCCAATCCGGAAATTCTCTGGGCCTCCGAAGAGTTCTCCGTCTATGAAGAAGGCTGCCTGTCGATTCCGGAATATTACGAGGCGGTCGAGCGCCCCGCGCGCGTGCGCGTCGGCTATCTCGATCGCGACGGCCGGCCCCGGCAAATCGAGGCCGACGGCATTCTGGCGACCTGCCTGCAGCACGAGATCGACCATCTGAATGGCGTCCTGTTCATCGACCATATTTCCCGGCTGAAACGCGCGCGCGTCATCAAGAAATTCGAAAAGGCCGCGCGACTCGATGAGCCGGTTCGCAAGGGCGGCAAACCCGAGCGCGCGGCAAGCGCCAGCGACGTCCGATAGACGGCGCGCCTCACGAGAACCCGCGCGGCAGCGCTGAGATCCGGCTCATCCATTGCGCATCGTCTTCATGGGAACGCCGGCGTTTTCGGTTCCGGTCCTCACCGAAATCATCGGCCAGGGCCATGAGGTCGCCGCCGTCTATACGCGCGCGCCAAAACCCGGCGGACGGCGCGGGCTGGAGCCGACGCCCTCCCCGGTCCACGCGGCGGCGCTGCGCTTCGGCCTGCCCGTCCTCACGCCCGCGAGCCTGCGCGGGGCGAACGCCGCTGCGACTTTGGCGGCGCTGAGGCCCGAAGCCATCGTCGTCGTCGCCTATGGCCTGATCCTGCCGAAGACGATCCTCGAAATTCCCCCGCTCGGCTGCCTCAATCTGCACGCTTCGCTCTTGCCGCGGTGGCGCGGCGCGGCGCCGATCCAGCGCGCCATCATGGCGGGCGATGCCGAGACCGGCGTCATGGTGATGGCGATGGAGGAAGGACTCGACACGGGACCCGTCGCGCTCGCCGAGCGCATCGAAATCGGCCCCGAGGCGACGGCCGGCGAGGTCCATGACAGGCTGGCTCTCATCGGCGCCGATCTGATGGCGCGCGCGCTCGCGGCGCTCTCGCGGGGTTCGCTCGGCTTCACGCCGCAGGCCGCAAGAGGGCGTCATCTATGCGCAAAAGATCGACAAGGCCGAGGCGCGCGTCGACTGGGCCAAGCCCGCGCCGGACGTGCATAATCTGATCCGCGCGCTCGCCCCGTTTCCGGGCGCCTTCTTCGAGGCCGATCTCGGCAAGGGCCTTGAGCGCATCAAGATCCTGCGCGCGCATCTTGCCGAGGGCGCCGGCGCGCCGGGCCTCGTCCTCGACGATGCGCTGACCATCGCCTGCGGCGAAGGCGCGATCCAGATCACGGAGCTCCAGCGCTCCGGCAAGGCGCCTGTGACCGCCGCGGATTTCCTGCGCGGCGCGCGCCTCGCGCCCGGAACGCGGCTCGCGCCGAAGCATTCCGATGCCCCGCTATAAGCTTGTCATCGAATATGACGGCGCGCCTTTCGTCGGCTGGCAGAGGCAGACCAATGGGCTTTCCGTGCAGGAAGCGATCGAAACCGCGCTTCATGCCTTCAGCGGCGAGATCATAAGGATCCGCGGCGCGGGGCGCACCGACGCCGGCGTCCACGCCAAGGGCCAGGTCGCTCATGCGGACCTTACAAAAGCGTGGCGCACGGATGTCCTGCGCGATGCGCTCAACGCCTGGCTGCGCCCGCACCCGATTGCGATCCTTTCCGCCGAGCATGTGGACGATGCCTTCGATGCGCGGTTTTCCGCCGTGCGGCGGCATTATCTTTATCGCATCACCAATCGCCGCGCGCCGCTGACGCTGGAGGCCGGCAAAAGCTGGCTCGTCAAACGCAAGCTCGACGCCGGCGCGATGCATGAGGCGGCGCAAACGCTTCTCGGCTTTCACGATTTCACGACGTTCCGCGATACCGAATGCCAGGCGGAAAGCCCGCTGCGCACGCTGGAGCGTTTCGACGTCATGCGCATGGACGAGGAAATCGAGATCTTCGCGGCGGCGCGCTCTTTCCTGCATTCGCAGGTGCGCTCGATGGTCGGCTCGCTGGAGCATGTCGGCTCCGGCAAATGGCGCATCGAAGACATGGCCGCCGCGCTGGAAGCCCGCGACAGGCGCCGCTGCGGCATGGTCGCCCCGCCCGACGGGCTCTATCTGATGCGGGTGGATTATTGGGGGTAAGATCCCGTCTCTACGGCTCATGCCGTCAACGCCGTTCGGGCGATCCAGCCACACCGTCATGCCCGGCTCCAGCCCTTCCGTTTCAGCCACAGGGTCGGCGCGGACGAGGAAGCTGTTGAGGTCGTGGTCGCCGACCGCGCGCGCGGCGCGCCAGACGGCGAATTCGCCGAGGGGGCGCAATTCCGTGACGCGCGCCTCGATCCGCTCGCCTTTGGCGTTGCGCAGCGATAGGGGCGATCCAATGCCGATGGCGCCAAGATGGTCCTCGCGCAGCGTGAAGGTGAACCACCGCTCGCGCCCGGCCTCGAGCGTCATGATGGACTGGCCCGGCGAAATCACCTCGCCCGGCGCGGCGACCAGCAGGCTGACGCGCCCATCGACCGGCGCGACAAGCGTCGTCTTGGCGAGTTTTGCCGCCAGATTCGCGGCGGCGGCGTCGGCGAGTTGCACTTTAGCGTCGGCGCTGGCGCGCTCCTCTACTGTCGGGCCGGCCTTGTCGCGGTCGTAGATCGCGCGCTGAAGCGTGAGGCTCGCCTGCGCCTTGCGCAGGGCGTCGCCGGCCTCGTCGAGCTTCTGTCCGGTCTGGAAATTCTTCGCGGCGAGCGCCGACGCGCGGTCATATTGCTCTTGCGCGAGAGCAAGGTTGGAGGCCGCAATGTCGACGTCCCGCGCGGCGATGTCGACCTCCTCCGCGCGCACGCCGGCATAGACATTGGCGCGGTCGGCGCGCGCGTCCGCCGCGGACGCCTTGGCCTCTTCGAGCGAGGCCGCAAGCTCAGGGCTGCTGAGGATCGCCAGCACATCGCCTTTACGGACGCGCTGTCCGGCGACGACCCGCACCGACGCGAGCCGCCCTTGCGTCTCCGGCGCGATGCGAATCTCCGTCTCTCGCACGACGCCCGGCGAGGCCTCGGCCTGAGGCCTCTCGGCAAGCTGGCGGCGATAGGCCCAAAATCCCGCGCCCGCGGCCAGCGCGACGACGGCCAGGATAAAGAGGGGCCGGCGCAGCGATCTAGGCCGCATCGCCAGCTCCCTTGTCCCGCATGAAAAAAGTCGCAAGCACCGCGAGCAGGGCGTAGACGCCGGCCAACGCCCAAAGCGTGATCCAGTCGCGCGAGACGTCATGCAGGCTCGCGCCCATCTGGTTGATGCGCACGAGCCCGTCGATCGCCGACGTGCTGGGGAAAGCGCGGCTCGCGGTGCGCAGCGCGTCCGGAATGGCCTCCACCGGCCAGGAGACGCCGACCAGCAGGAAAAGCGGCAGGCTGGTCGCGAGGAAGACCAGCACCGCGCTCTCGCGGCGCCGGAACCATTCGCCGACGAACTGGGCGAGGAAGCTCACCGCCAGAAGGAAAGGGATCGCCATCAACAGAAGATCGAGCGGACTCCCGAGGGTCGAAAAGCCGTAAGCGCGCGGCAGGATGATGAGATAGAGAGCGACGCCCGGCATGGCGAGGCAAAGATGGGCGAGCCCCTGACCAAGGATCGCGCGCGCGCCGCCGCGCCGACGGCGCGCCTCGCGCCCGCCCTGCTCGAAGGCGACCCCGCCCAGCGTCGCCGAGCCCATAAGGAGCGTCTGCTGCAGGATCAGAACGAAGGCGGCGGGAACGATATAGCTCGCATAGCCGCCGGTCGGATTGAACAGCGGCTCGCTCACCAGCTCGACCGGCGAATTGCGGATCAGAGCCGCGTGGGCGAGGCTTCCGTCGGATCGCGCGCCGCGCGCGGCGACCGCTCCCGAAACCGCGCCGGCCGCCTCGGTGATGCCTTGCCACGTGCGGTTGTAGAGCAGGAAATAGGCCGAATCGACATAGGCGGCGAGCCGCGCCGTCTCGCCCTTCAGCACATACTGCTCCGTGTCCTTGGGGATGCCCAAAATCGCGAACACGTCGCGCCGCGCGAGCGCGGCCTGCGCCTCCGCCAGCGTATCCGCCCGCATGGCGACGCGGACCGCCTCGTCGGCATTGAGGGCCTGAACCAGTTCGCGGCTGAGTTCCGTGCCGTCCTGATCGACCACCGCAATCGGTATGCCGCGCAGCACCTGCCCGAGATAGGGCTGCGGATAAAGAAAGCCATAGAGGATCGGCGCCAGCACCATCAGGCCGAGGGCGCCGCTGTCGCCAAGAATGCGCCGCCATTCGGCGAACATCGCCGCGCCGACGCCGGGACCGGATGGAACGATCATGGCCGGCTCCAGCGCGGCGGCGGATGCCCGCGCGTCCTTCGCGATTGCGCGCAGTCGCACCCACGCGAGCGCAAAATACAAAACAGCGAGGCCGCCCAATATGGCGAAGGGGCGCGCCGAGACCGACGCCGGCAGTCCGCGCGCCGCCTGGTCGAACAGGATCTGGATATACCAGCGCAGCGGCAGCAGCGATCCCCAGAAACGCGCGAAGCCGCCCATCCCGAACAGCGGGAAGCCGACGCCGGCGAAGCCAAAAGCTGGCGAGCAGAGGATCGCCGTGAGGCTGAGGCCAAGCGCGAGGTTGCGAACCAGCAACTGGAACAGGGCCCCGACCGAAAGATAGGCGATCACCAGCACGCACGCCGCCGCGCCCATGAGGACGGAATCGCCGCGAAACGGAATCTGGAATGCGACGTGAATGACGAGGGCGACGACGACCATCATGAGGACGAAGATGGCGAACAGCGGCGCGAGCTTTCCGACGAGGGCCGCGAGCGGACTGCCGCCCGCCGCCCGTAGCCAGGCCCTCCGGCTGCGCCTTGAAAATTCCGATCCGACGGCGTAGCCGCCGGCGATCGCCACGACCACGTGCAGGACGGTGGGCATGATGGCGCGCATCAGGAATTGGGCGTAGTTCAGCGCCGGGTTGGTCAGGACATATTGCTCGACGACCAGGGACCCCGGCGCGAAGGCGGCGCTTCCGGCGGGCGAGGTCGGCGGCAGGCTCGCCGTCGCCGCCGTAATGGCGCTCGATAGCGCGCTGGCGGCGTTGTTGCCGGGCGTGAAGAACTGCCTGTTGTAGAAGACGATGATCTGCGGACGCTTGCGCGCGATCAGGTCGCGCTCGAAGTCGGGCGGGATGTAGACCGCCGCGATGGCGTCGCCCGAGCGTATCGCATGCATCGCGCCGTTGAGGTCGCCCGCGCGCTGCGCCACGGTGACGGCCGGCGCGGACGCCACCGCCTGCACATAGATCATCGAGGTCGGCGTTCGATCGGCGTCCACAACGCTCACCCTGAGGTCGCGGATGACGGCGTTGCTGAAAGTCAGGGCCAGCAGCGCGAAGGCGAGCAGCGGCAGGCCGAGGCAGAGGAACAGCGCGACGCGGTCATGGCGCATCCAGCGCAGCTCGCGCGTGGCGACCGCGAGGATTCCGGGACGCGGCGGCGTCCTCATCGCCGCCAAGCCGTCGCGTTGGCGTAGACGCTCATGCCGGGCCGAAGCTCCGGGATGGGCTCGACCGGATAGGCGCGCACCTTGAACGTCCGCAGGTCGAAATCGCCGGTTGCGCGCGTCGCGCGCCAGCCCGCATATTCGCCCTTCGTCTCGATGAGCCGGATCTCCGCGGTGATCAAGCGGTCGCCCAGCGCCGGAACGCGCATCGAAAAGCGGTCGCCGACCTTGAGGCCCTTGACGAGATCCTCGCGCAGGTCGAAGCCTAGCCAGACGTCGCCAAGGTCGATCAGGGACAGAAGCGGCACGCCGGGCGAGACATATTCGCCGATCTCGGCGCCGATCTGGTAGACCTGCGCGGCGATCGGCGCCTTCACCGTGAGCTCGTCGACGTCCGCCTTGATGGTGTCGATCGAGGCCTGCGCCTTCACGACATTGGCCTTGGCGATGCCGCGCTCCTCCTTCGTATAGCCGGCGACGGCCTCCTCGTAAGCGAGCTTCGCCTGATCCGAGCCGCGTTGCGCGACCTGCAGGGAGTTGGTGACTTCGTCGAGGCGCTGCAGCGGCGCGTTGCCGGTTCCGGCGAGCTCCTTGATGCGGCCATAGGTCTGCTGCGCGAGAACGAGGTCGGCATTGGCGCTGTCGAGCGCGGCCTTTTTCTGCGCGATCACCTCGGCGCGGGTTCCCGCCAGGATGTTGGCGAGGTCGGCGTTGGCGACGCCGAGCGCGGCCTCGGCTTCGCGCAGCTTCGTCACCAGTTCGGGATTGTCGATCTCGTATAGCAGCTGCCCCGCGGCGACATTATCGCCGCGCTCGACCGGGCGCTTGGCGACGCGGCCATCGACCCGCGCGGCGATATCGATGCGGGTGGCGTCGGCCTCGCCCTGGATCACAAGCGGCTGCGGCTGAACGAGATACCAGAGCGACAGGCCAACGATCGCGGCGATGATCAGAGTGACGATGATGGCCGGCGCGCGGGCCACGCGGGCGGCGGCGGGCTCGCCCCGGATTTGGGATCTGGCGCTTGGGACGAGCCGGAAGCCAGGGCCTGTCCGGTCTCGGTCCCGGTTTTTCCCGGATCATCGGCATCCCGCATCGCGCTCGCCATCCGTCGCGCCTTCGATCACCTGACTGATCGAGCAATAATACAAGCCCAGAGCGCTCCCCGACGCAAGCCGGCGAAGGACGATTTGGCGCCCAACCTCGGCCTCGCCAGCTGGAGCCGCCTTTCAAAAGCCTCAGCTCTACCTTGATCAAAAGCAGCCGCCCTCATCCTGAGCGAAAGGAGCCCGAGGCTCCGTTGCAAACGGAGCGCTTCGCGAAGCGAATGCGATGGAAGCGGGCGACTGGAGAGAGGCCCGACGGGCCGTCTCGAAGGATGTGAGCAGGCTCGTTCCTTCAGCGAGCCGCCCTCGTGCCTCGAGACGGGTCTTTCAGACCCTCCTCAGCATGAGGGCTGGAGCGTTTTCCGCCCGACGCGCCAAGGCCGCACCCGCGGCGGCGCACCTATCACGCCGCGGCCTTTACCGGCCGCGCGCGTTTGATCCGCGCCAGTTCGCGCGGCGAGTGCATCGCGTCCCAGAGGTCGGTGCGCCGCTGCGCGTTCAGCCAGAAATCAGCGCTGTTGCCGAAGACCCGCGCAAGAATCAGCGCGGTCGCCGCCGTCACGCGGCGCCGGTCGTTGCAGAGTTCATTGACATGCTTGCGCTGGACGCCCATCGCCTCGGCGAGGGCCCCCTGCGTGAGGTTCAGCGGCTTCATGAACTCTTCGACCAAAATCTCGCCGACGCCTACGGGCTTGCGTTTCGTCATCAGCATGGATCGCCTCATCTGTAGCGACGTCATCGATCATTCACTCCCAGCGGGCTTCGCCACCGGGATACCTGTCAAGGAAGTCACGCGATCTTTGAAATCCTGATAAGCATCGCCATTTGCCGCAACCAAATCCGATATGCGGTAAAATCGATTTGTGCTCGGGGACTCTCTGCGAGCCATTGCGACATCAATATTGTCCACATTTACAACAGTCCAACATTCCACGTAGCCGGAAGATTTCGCCTTCTGATGGCTTTTTTCGGCCTCGCCGATGCGGTTATGAATGTTGGAAAAGTCTGACCCCGCCTTTACCTCAATCGCGATAAGCTGTCGAAAATGGCCCGATCGCATTTCTTCACGGATGATAATATCAGGGTCCGGGGCGAACTCGATCAATACCGTCCGCCCGGCAGCATTTTTGATCTCCATGCGGCTGGTCTCGACCTTCACCGCAGAGGCCCGCACAATCTCTTCGATCGCATTGAAGACCGTCTTTATTCCCGCCGTGCCCTTGCGGACGTTAGCGCCCCCGCGGAGCTGTGGACCGAGGGTCAAAAGCGTTAGATCATCCAGCAACGCTGCACTTATCTTCGCTGTTCCTATCCCTGCGAGTAAAAGCGCTCCAGCTCGGCATAGAGCATTGCAGAGGGAAGGAAGATCAGCAGCAAGCGTGTTCCGAATTACTCCACGCTCCTCCATCCCTTTGAACCGCCCGAGGCCTGTGGCTGAGGTGTAAAACTCTTTCTGGCTGTAGCCATAGAGTAAACGATAATAGCCGAGAAGACGCGGGTTCTCGCTGAAAATAATTGGGACAGGAAACATCATCTCGCCGCGCAATCCGTGTGAGGCGAGGGCGGTGAGGCTGTGCGCAGGAACATGTTCGGCAAGTTGCCGGTCGATTTCCGGCACACTCAGTCTTCGAACGGCTTCACGCAATGCGTCCTGAAGGAGCTGATTGCGAATCTCAGCCAGGGCGGTCGCAAAGTCGATCTGAAGTTCTGGGTCGGGAACGTGAATCATCAGGCGGCGATACGAATAATTTTGCGTTCGTCTGCATTTAAGCGCCTCGCCGCGATTGCCACGTAATCTGGATGCAGTTCGATCCCAACGTACCGCCGCCCGAGATCGTGCGCGACAAACCCGACGGTCCCCGATCCGAAAAAGGGGTCCAGCACATAGTCGGTCGGGCGGCTCGTAGCCTTCACGCACGGCTCAATTAGTTTTGGCGGGAACGTGGCAAAATGTGCGCCGGGAAACCCCTGTGTGTGTACATTCCAGACGGACCGAGCGTTCCTTCCGTTTGGCTCGATGATCGCGCGACGATCATAATAATATCGCTCGCCCTTAGTGAACATGAACAAATATTCGTGGGCTCTGGTGGGTCGGTCCTTCACGCTCTCCGGCATTGCATTAGGCTTATTCCAGACAATATCCGCTCGCAAATACCAACCATCATCTTGAAGGGCGAAGGCAAGCCGCCACGGGATTCCCATCAGATCTTTTGGCTTCAGCCCTTCCGGCGTATCCGGCCGGACAGACATTGCTCTAGCCGGATTCTTTTTGTCCGGCGCGCGCCATCCGCGATTACCGCTGGTATAGCCGTCGCCGATGTTCAGCCAGAAAACGCCGTCATCCCGCAATATACGACGAACCTCCGAAAACACCGCTCGCAAGCGATTGATAAATTGAGGTAAGGTGGGTTCAAGCCCAATTTGATCCATAATGCAGTAATCGCGAAGACCCCAATATGGCGGAGACGTTACGACGCATTGGACAGTAGCTGATGGAATGCGCTGCAAGACGGTAAGAGCGTCGCCCTCAAAAATGACCGATCCATCGAGGCTCAATGGTTCGGGCTTTTCGACTTTTTGGGTTCTGGTCGGCATCGATACCTGCTTATCCGATTCGCTACAGCAGCGCGATCGCCGAGACATGCCGCCCGTAGTCTGGCTCGCCCTTGTGCACGGAGCGGCGGTAGGAAAAGAAATGCTCCGGCTCGGCGTAGGTGTCGCGCGCGAGATCCTCGAAGGCGCCGACTCCGGCCGCACGCAGGCGCATGCCGATGAAACCCGGCAGATCGAACAGGAAGCGCGGCTCCCTTGGCGAAGGCTCGAAGAAATCGGCGTAAGACTCCGCGGCCGCGACGAAGCGCTCATAAAACTCCGGACCGACTTCATAGCTCTTCCGGCCGATGGCGGGGCCGAGCGCCGCGATGATCGCGGAGCGGTCCGCGCCGAGCCGCTCCATGGCTGCGAGCGTCGCCTCCAGCACGCCTTCGAGCGCGCCCTTCCAGCCAGCATGGGCGGCGCCGATCACCCGCGCGCGCGGGTCGGCGAAAAGCACCATGCCGCAGTCGGCGCCGGTGACGCCAAGCGCGACGCCGGGCGTCGCGGTGGCGAGCCCATCGCACTTCGGCCGCTCGGAAAAAGGTGCGATCGCGATCAGCGCGTCGGCGGAATGAATCTGGTAAGGCACCAGCAGATGGCTCGCTTCGACGCCAAGCGCCCGCGCCATGCGGCGGCGGTTCTCGAAGACGGCTTCGGCCGCATCCCTTGAGCCGACGCCGCCGTTGAGGCTTGCATAGACGCCGCCCGAGACGCCGCCGCCCCGCGTGAAGAACCCGTGCGAGACGCCCTCAACGCGGAGCCCTTGCGAAAACAGCGCCGCCGGCTCAGGCTCGCTCACGCGCGGCCTCCTCAAATCCCGGCGGCGCATCGAACTCGCGCTGCGTCACCGCGATGACCTTGAACAGCCGCGCCATGTCGGTTGCGACATCGAAGCCCGGCCCTTCGCCGGCGAGGCGGTCGAGCGCCTTGTTGATGGCGGCGGCCTGCTCCGGCGTCGCGCCGCGCTCGAGGATCGCCGCCCGCTCGAATATGCCAAGGCGCGTCAGGAACTGGCCTTGCGGCAACGGCCCATGCACCGCGGCGCCGGCGCCCTTCGCCGCGCGCGCGAGGGCGGTGAAATTGACGTGGGCGGTGAGGTCGGCTTCGCCGGGATCCGCAAGGGGATCGACGAATTTATGGCCGCGCACGGCCTGCAAGGTCTCGCCCCGCGCAGGCTCGCTGTAGCCATAGTCGATGGCGAGCAGCGCGCCGCCTTGCGTCACGATGCGCACGCCAAGCTGCGTCATTAGGCGCAGCGCCGCGACGCCGACTTCGAGAATGTCGTCCGGCTCGCCCTGCGCCGCGATCGCCGTCTCATGCGCGGCGCCGAGCCCGAAGGTGAGGCGCCCCTCCTCGTCGAGGCCAACCAGCCGCTCGCGCCAGCCGCCGTCCCGGTGCAGGTAATGGCGCACTGGCAGCGCATCGAAGAATTCATTGGCGATGATGATCGCCGGACCCGGCGGAATCTCGGAAACGCTCGCGTGCCAGGCGACCTTGAAGCCGCGGCCCTCAAGCGCGGCGCGCTGGCGCTCGCGCAACGGCAGGCTGATCTCGACGAGATGCACGTCGAGCGCGGCGAGAAAATCCGGCGCGATCCTGGCCGCGCGCAGCGCGTCGCTCATCAAGGTTCCGCGGCCGGGGCCGAGTTCGACGAGATGGAAGGAGGCCGGCGCGCCCATCAGGCGCCAGACCTCGACGCACCAGAGCCCGATCAGTTCGCCGAACATCTGGCTGATCTCGGGCGCGGTGATGAAATCGCCCTCGGCGCCGATCGCGACCTTCGTGCGGTAATAGCCGTGCACCGGATGGCCGAGCGCCAGCGCCATATAGCGCTCGAGGCTGATCGGCCCGCTTTCGAGGATCATCTCGCGCAGGATCGCCTCGAGCGCGGTCATGCCAGCGCCGCCTTCGTGCGGAGCGCGTGGCCGATGAACAAGCCGCCGACGGCGATCATCGGCAGCGACAGCAGCATTCCCATGGTTGCCCCTCCAAACAGAAAGCCGAGCTGCGGATCGGGCTCGCGAAAAAATTCGGACGCGATCCGCGCCGCGCCATAGCCGACGGCGAAAATGCCGGTGACGAGCCCCGGCCGGCGCAGCGCGCCAAGGCGGACCGCGACGAAGAGCACAAGAAACAGCACAAGGCCCTCGAGGGTCGCCTCATAGAGCTGGCTCGGATGGCGCGGCAAAGGCCCGGCGCCGGGAAAGATCATCGCCCAGGCGACATCGGTCGGGCGCCCCCAAAGCTCCGGCTTGATGAAATTGGCGATGCGGCCGAGGAAAATCCCGATTGGCGCGACGGCGCAAACGACATCATACAGCCGCAGCACCGAAATGCCGCGCGCCCGCGCCAGCAGCGCGACGGCGAGCGCGGTTCCGGCGAAGCCGCCATGAAAAGACATGCCGCCCTGCCAGAGCTGTAAGATGGCCAGCGGATTGGCGAGGAAAAACGGCAGGTTGTAGAACAGCACATAGCCGATGCGCCCGCCGAGGATGACGCCGAGCGCGGCGTAGACGAGGAGATCGTCGATGCAGGCGGCGTCGGGGCGCGCGCCCCCGCCCCAGAGGGCCGGCTTGCGAACAAGATAGTGCGCATAGGCCCAGCCGAGCACGAGGCCGGCGATATAGGCCAGCGCGTACCAGCGGATCGGAAACGGGCCGACCGAGACCAGCACCGGATCGATCATCGGATAGGCGATCACGAAAGGCATCGAGGCTCCAGAGATCGCAGCGTGATGCGGCGCCTTCGCCGCCGCGTCAACCCGATCTTGCGCCGCCGCGTCAACCGATCTTGCGGTCTTTTCGTAACGGCGCCATGTCAGGCGGCGAGGATGCGGCGCGCCGGGGTGTTTCACGTGAAACAGGTGGGGGGTGTTTCACGTGAAACAGCCAAAGCGCGGTGCGAGGAAAATGCGGCGGAGCGCTGGTTTTACGGAATATACGACGGTTCGGGAGCGGGCCTCGCAGGTAAGATCGGCGCATGCCCGAGTAAGATCAAGCGCATAAACGGAGGCGAATCATGGCGCAGAACAAGGTTTTCGAGGATTTCACCAAGCTGATGACGGATGCGAGCGAGATGGCGCAGGGCGTGCGCCGCGAGGCCGAGACCGCCATGAAAAGCCAGCTCGAGCGCCTGCTCGCGTCGATGGACGTCGTGACGCGCGAAGAATTCGAGGCGGTGAAGCAGATGGCCGCCAAAGCGCGCGACGAGAACGAAAAGCTCTCCGCCCGGCTCGCCGCGTTCGAGGCGGAGCTGGCGAAGAAGGGGGGCTGACGCAGGCCTGGATCACGGCTCGTCGAGATGATTCTTTGTGAGAAACGCGCGCATCAGCGCGGCGATCTCGTCGCAGGCCTTGTCGAGGGCGAAGTGTCCCGCCTCCAGAAGATGCACTTCGGCGCGCGGCGCGTCGCGCTGATAAGCCGTCGCGCCCGCGACGGTGAAGGACGGGTCGTATTTTCCCCAGACCACCAGCGTCGGCGGCTGCGCGCTGCGAAGCCATGCCTGCCAGCTGGGATATGAGGCCAGGTTGGTCTGGTAATCATAGAAAAGATCGGCCTGGATCTGCGCCTGGCCGGGGCGGGACAGGAAGGCGAATTCGTCGTTCCACGCATCTGGATCATAGCGCTCAATATTGGGGCTCGCGCCGAGATGGCGTTGACGCGTCGCCTCATAGGACGTGAAGTTGGCCTTGAGCGCTTCTTCTTCGGAGTTGCGGTCGGCCCAATAGCGCCGCCGCGTCTCCCACAAGGGTCCAAGCCCCTCCTCATGCGCGACGGCGTTCTGGATGATGAGCGCCCGCACGCGCTCCGGATGCGCCAGCGCGAGGCGAAAGCCCACCGGTCCGCCATAGTCCTGCATGAACAGCACGTAGGATTTTAAATCCAGCGCTTCGGCGAAGGCGCCGACGACGGCCGCCAGATGATCGAAGGTGTAGGCGAAACTGGCCGGCGCCGGCGCGTCGCTGGCGCCAAAGCCCGGATAGTCCGGCGCCACCAGATGATAGCGATCGGCGAGCAACGGCATCAGCGTTTCGAACATTCGCGACGACGACGGAAATCCGTGCAGCAGCAGGATGACCGGCGCGTCTTTCGGTCCAGCCTCGCGATAAAACAGCCGCACGCCGGCGACAGCGATGTCGTGGTACGTCATCGTCGAGCGGGTCGAAGCGGAAAGCGCGGCGGCCATGCCCCGAATTTTAGCCGGAATCGGATCTTGTGGCCACTGCCGCCGCGAGCGAATCGCGCCGGGACGCGTGACGCGAACGAAAGGCTCGGCGCCCGCCTCTCCGCCTTCGAGGCGAAGCTGGCGAAGAAGGCGAAGAAGGCGAAATGACGGGGGCGACCGGCGCCTTTATTTGTCTGGGAACTCGACGCGCTCGCGCGGTCGAAGCGCATTTCCGGTGCAGACATCAGGCGCGTAGCGACCATCACTCCGTGCGCTGAACGCGCCGCGAACGGGCGGCTCCTTCAAGAGCGAGAAACCGGCGGCGCAATTCGCCGAACAATCTGGACATTGTTTTGGTGTTGTTTTTTATGCGGCGGCAGGAACCCATAGGCGATCGAACCGTCGTCGCGATCGCCAACGCGGCGCAGATCGGGGCCGGGCCAGTCGAACAGATTGCTTTCGGAAGGAGGACACAAGGGATGGCGCGGCGCAGATCGGGGCCGGGGCAGTCGAACGTGCTTTCGGAAAGGACCACCCAAGCGCGTTCCGCGTCGAGGCCGAGATGGTCGTTTGACGGCGGGCGGCAGTTCGAGCGTCTGAGCTTGAAGAGCGCTCAATGCGGTGCGCCGGCGTCGATGTGGCATCGACGGGATTGAACCTTGCGGTCCGCGTGACGGGAACGACAGGTCGTCTCGCCCTCGTGCTGGCCCGCCGCTAAAATGATACGCGCAGGGACGGTCTTTCGCGCCTTCCTCGCGGCCTTCGCGATGCTCCCGCAACGGGCGAACGAATAACGAATGACGAGGCCCGGGTGGCTCCGGCTATTGGCAAACCTTCGCGGTCGTGCGGAGGTGACTTTGAGTCGAGAAGTCACCTCGAGTGGCCAAGACCTGGCGCGGGGTCCATCTTTAGCGCCGAGCTCCGCAGTGACCGCCCGGATAATGTTCGAGGCCATCATCTGGACGCTTTCGCCGACGCTCGGTCTCGTTCAAGGCTTCCAGCAGAAGGTGCCCAATCCGGCGAGCGTCCATCTCCGGAACTCTCGATAGACCGACGACCATGTGGCGAAATACCTGCCGGTCGCGCCGCTCCGGTGGGGCGATAGAAAATCCCAGCCGAGATCATGACCGTGCGGTCGCGCCCGTTGCGGGTGACGATGACGGCTGGCTCAAAGCGGCCATCCGCGTCCTGATAACCGCGAATCAAGCCCACTTCCCTGCCAAATTCAGTCGAAGACACGCGGATCATATCTGCTACGCCCAAATTCCGGATATTCCGCATTATAGCTGAAACACGGATCAGATTCCACTGTCTCATCACGTCGCCCGGGTCCTTAAACACGCGCCCAGCCATGTTTCATGCCAATGAAAAACGGTCCGGGCCGTTCGGCCCGAACCGTGCGCAGCGTGGCGGTCTTTGCGGCGAGCGGTTAGCGCTCCTGATTATTGCCGCCCGAGATGAGCGCGCGGCAGGCCGGGCTGATGTCGGCCTGATAATATTGGAGACAGGCGAGAATCTTGGCGTGATCAGGAATTTCGGGGCCGCAGAAGCGAAGCGCGTCGCCCTGGCAATCCTGCTCCTCCATCTGAAAATTCTGGTCCTGGGCGAGGGCGCCGGCCGTCATGCCTCCCAGCAGGACGAGGGCCGCGGCGAGCGTCTTTAAGGTCATTTTACGCATGCTCTTTTTTCCGACGGTGTTCGGGGTTTAAGACGGCCGCACCATGTTTGGATTTATTGCGCCGGTCAACCCGGAAGAGGCGAGGCCGCCGCGAATGATCGGTCCGCAAGCTTCCGACCGGATTTGCGACCCGCGCTTACGGCCCTCACCCAAATTCGCCGGCTCTCCCGCGAAAGTTGTGCTTTTCCCCCGCCGGAGACGGCGCGGCGGGCGCCTTTCGCCAGGGCGCCCGGACGCTGCCCCGGGGCTTGCAAGGCAGGGGACAACCGCGAATGAGGCAGTTGCGCGGGAATCTCCCTTGTGATTCCGTTCCCTTGAAGAGATCGAACGGGGTTTTGAGTCGGGGCTGAAAGCCAGCGCCGGTCGATCTTCATCGACCCCCGCGCCGCCGTCGCCCGCCCGCGGCGGAAAAGCGCCTCGCCGCATTGTAAGGTCCACTGATGTCGCTTTTGCAATTCGAAGCCCTGCGCAACGAACACCCGGTCGATCTGATCGAGCGGCTCGCCGCGCAGAACCAATGGCCGTTCGACCGCGACGAGGAAGACGAAATCTCGATCACCGTCGCCGGCGGCTGGACCGATTATAATGTCGCCTTCACCTGGCTCGAGGACCTTGAGGCGCTGCATGTCGCCTGCGCCTTCGACCTCAAGGCGCCCTCCGCGCGCAAGGGCGAGGTCGGCGCCCTCATCTCGCTCATCAACGAACAATTGTGGCTCGGCCATTTCGACATCTGGCCGGACGACGGCGTCGTCATGTTCCGCCATGCGATCGTGCTCTCCGGCGGGGCCGAACTCAACGGCCATCAGTGCCAGACCGTGCTGACGAGCGCAGTGCGCGCCTGCGAGCGCTATTATCAGGCCTTCCAGTTCGTCGTCTGGGCCGGCAAGAACGGCCGCGAGGCGATCCAGACGGTGATGCTCGAAACCCAGGGCCAAGCCTGATAAGGAAAGCTCTTGATAATCGGAAAGCCTGATCGCCGATGCCTGACATGCGAAAGGCCTGACATGGAAAGCTTCCCCGCCTCGCTGGTTCTCGCCGGGGCCGGCAAGATGGGCGGCGCGATGCTGCGCGCCTGGCTGGGTCGCGGCGTTCCGCCCGGCGCGATCTGCGTCATGGATCCCGAACCCGGCGAAACGATCGCCAAGCTTGCGACTGATTCGGGTTTCGCGCTGAATCCCCCGACAACCACGGCGCCGCAGGTTCTGGTCCTCGCGATCAAGCCGCAGGCGCTCGACGAGGCGGCCCCCACGCTGGCGCGGCTCGCCGGGCCGAACACGCTCGTCATCTCGATTCTCGCCGGCAAGACCATCGCCAACGTCCGCGCGCGGCTGCCTGACGCCGGCGCGATCGTCCGGGCGATGCCCAATCTGCCCGCCGCCGTCGGGCGCGGCGTCACGGGTCTCGCCGCGGAACCTTGCGCCAGCACAGCGCAGCGGGCTATGGCCGAATCGCTGATGGCGGCGACCGGCGCCGTCGTCTTTGTCGATGACGAGCGCCTGATCGACGCCGTCACCGCCGTCTCGGGCTCGGGGCCGGCCTATGTGTTCTATCTCACCGAGTGCCTCGCCGAGGCGGGCGTCGCGCTTGGGCTGCCTGCCGAAGTCGCCGCGCGCCTCGCCCGCGCGACGGTCGAAGGCGCCGGCGAATTGTTATTCCAGTGCGGCGGCCAGACGCCCGCGCAGCTGCGCGAGAGCGTCACCTCGCGCGGGGGAACGACGGCGGCGGCGCTGGAAGTGCTGATGGCGGAAGACGGCCTCGCCCCGCTGATCGCGCGCACGGCCAGAGCCGCGCAGAGGCGGGCCGAGGCGCTGTCGGGATAGGCCGTCATGCGAAGGACCGCCGCCCTGCGCCGATTTGCGGCCATGCTTTTTCTGGGGCTGGCGCCGTCCGCGGCGCGCGCCGGCGCCGATGAATTCCTCGCCCTGCAATCGAGCGCGCCGGGCTCGTTCAATTATGCGCGCCTCTCCGCGATCCAGGCGTTTCTCGACGCCAGCCCAACCCGCTGCAGCGTGTTCCTGATCAGCGGCCAGGAGATCAGGGCGTTTCAGACCTGCGCCTCGATCATTTCGCATCTGGAGCAGCATGTGCTCGTCACGCTGCCCGGCGAGTTCGGGTCCGTCCTGGTCGTCCCCGGCTTCGTGTCGAGTCTGGTCACGATCGCGGGCGGCGGCTGCCGGCTCAACCTGCTCAACGGCGCATGGGTCCCCGTCAAGCAGAGCTGCAGCGCGGCGCTTCAGGCTATTTCGCGCCAATAGAGCGCTTTCGGGCGAAGCGCGTTTCTCCCCCGCTTGGAAGGAGCGCCGACAAACGCTAGATCACGATGATTTTGATCGAAGCGATCCAAAATCATGAAGGTGATCGATTCCAATAGTTTAGAGCGGGACGCGGGCGAAAAAGCGCTTACACTTTTTCTCATCCCGCTCTAGTGTGCGCGCCACGGAAGCAGCCAGGAGGCGGCGATGAGCGATCACGACGAAGGCGGCGAAAAGACTGACGCAAAGGGCAAGCGCGCCAAGGACCTGAAGACGACGCCGAAGGATCCGCGCAAGGCGATCGTAGAGAGTTTGCTGGAGCTCGCCGGCGAGCGCGAGTGGGACGACATCACGATCTCCGACGTCGCCACCAGGGCCAATCTCTCGCTCTCGACCTTTCGCGAGTATTTTCCATCGAAAGGCGCGGTTCTGTCGGTTTTCTTTCGCCAGATCGACAAGACAGTTCTCGATGCGGCGGGCGACGATCTCGTCGGCGAACCGGCCAAGGAGCGCCTGTTCGACGTTCTGATGCGCCGGCTCGACGCCTTGACGCCGTATAAGCTCGGCGTCGAGGGCGTTTACGACTGGACGCGCCGCGATCCCGTCGCCGCCGCGGCGATCAATCGCCTCACCGTCAATTCGATGCGCTTCATGCTCGAGGCGGCGGCGATCGATACGGAGGGCCCGGTCGGCGCCATCAAGCTGCAAGGCCTCGCCCTCGCCTGGGGCCGCATTCTCCCCGTCTGGTTCCGCGACAAGGACGCGGGCCTCGCCGAGACCATGGCGGCGCTCGACCGCGAACTGACGCGCGGCGAGCGCTTCGTCGCGCGGGCCGAGGATCTTGGTCGCCTCGCCGCGCCGTTGCTGACGCTGACGCGTTCGCTGTTCGAGAGGCGCCGGCCGGCGCCGGATCGCGACGAAGACGAGACGAGGCCGGACGCGGGCGCCTAGATCACGATGACCTTGGATTGAATCAATCCAAGGTCATGAGCTTGGTCAATTCCAATAATCCAGAGCGGGATGCCGACGGAGAAAGTGGTTTCCACTTTTCCTCATCCAGCTATAGATCCAGCGCTCCGGGCTTCAGGACGGCGATTTTGTCGGCCCCAATCTGGTCGCGGCGGGGGCGGAGGCGTCCGTACGCGACCATTCCTCCGGGTCGAGTTCGACGAGCGTTGGTCCGGACTTCCGCCCGGGCCCGCGGCTGGTCCGCCCGTTCTGGAATCTTTCGCCGAGCCAGGCCCTGACGGAGGGAGCGGCCAAAGCAAGGCCGCACAAGTCCGAGACGAATCCGGGCAGAATCAGCAGGATCGAGCCGATCGCGGCGAGCGCGCCATCAACCACCGCATCGCGGGACAGCCCCGCCGCCTCCTGCGCGCGCGCCGCCATCGCGCGGCGCAGCCGCCACGCGGTCGCAACGCCAAGGCGACGCAGCATGGCGACGCCGACGAGGCTGGTCAGAAGGCAAAGAAACAGCGCGCCGCCAAAGCCGACGGCGCGGGCGATCATGCCGAAAGCCGCGACCTCGGCGACGAGCCAGAGAAAGACGAGAAGCGGAAGCCGGGCGCTGAGGCGCATGCGAAAACCATTTTACGAGCGGTGCGCGTGGGATCGCGAACGGGACTGGCGCGAGGCTGGACTTCCCAGACCTCGCTTCCCAGATAAGAATATATGATAAGGATGGGTCGGCGGCGCAACAGGCCGCTGCGGCAGCTGAGGCCTTGAGCACGGCGATGCAGGATTCTTTTGATTTGACCACGATCATCTTCGCGTTTCTCGCCGCCTTCGTGGTGTGGAAGCTGCGCGGCGTCCTCGGCGCCCGCACGGGCGAGGAGAAACCGCCGCGAAACCCTTTCCTGAACGGCCCGCCGGGAGGCGCCCGCGCCGGCGCACCCGACGCCAAGGTCATTCCGCTGCCGAGCGCGGCGAACGCGAACGCGGCGCCGAGCGCGCCGCCCGCCGCTCCGGCCGAGCGCTGGAGGCCCTATGCCGAGCCCGGCTCCAAAGTCGCGGCCGGTCTTGACGCCATCGCCGCCGCGGATCCGTCCTTCGCCGTCCAGCCTTTCCTCGACGGCGCCAAATCGGCCTATGAGATGATCGTGGTGAGTTTCGCAGACGGCGACCGGCCCGTCTTGCAGAATTTGCTCGCGAAGGACGTCTACGACAGTTTCGCGGCGGCTCTGGCCGAGCGCGAGAAGCGCCGCGAAAAGGTGGAGACGACCTTCGTCGCGATCGACAACGCCGCCATCGCCGACGCGGGGATGCGAGGTCGCTTCGCCGAGATCACCCTTCGTTTCTCGGCCCAGATGATCAACGCGACGCGCGACTCGGACGGCGCCGTCATCGACGGCAGCGCCGACAAGGTCGTCGAGGTCAATGACACGTGGAGTTTCGCCCGCGACGTCAGTTCGCGCGATCCGAACTGGAAGCTCGTCTCGACCGGCGGCGGCCATTGACCGGCGGCCCTCGACCGGCGCCCCGCGTTTATGCCTGCCCCGGTCACCGGTGATTTTTCGCCCGTCGCCTTTTCCGAGCTGCCCGGGTTCGCGGCGGACGACCACGCCGAGGCCTTCGCCGTTTTCCAGCGATCCTGCGCCGCCATTGCGGAGCGCCGCGCGCCGCTGCGCGGGGCTGTCGCCCCCTCCTCGGCGCTCGTCGCGATCTGCCGCCGCGCGCTCGCCCTGCGCCCGCCCGAGCGCCTTGAGGCGCGGCGGTTCTTCGAGGCGCATTTCCAGCCGTTCCGGGCGAAGCCCGCGCAAGGCGCGGCGGCGGGCGGATTTTTCACCGGCTATTACGAGCCGGTCGTCGAGGGCTCGCTGACCCGGACGGACGCCTTCACGGCGCCGATTCTGTCGCCGCCGGCTGACCTCGCCACGCGCGGCGCTCCCGCGCGCGCCGCAATCGAGGCGGGGGCGCTTGGCGGCAGCGCGCATCCGATCGTCTGGCTCCGCGATCCGATCGAGGTGTTTATGATCCAGGTGCAGGGCTCCGCCCGCGTGCGCTTGGCCGATGGACGCCTGCTGCGCCTCGTCTACGCCGGCCGCAACGGCTGGCCCTACGCCTCCATCGGGCGCATTCTGATCGAGAGCGGCGCGATTGCGCCGGATGAAATGTCTCTCGCCGCGCTCAAGGCCTATGATTCGCGCGCAGGGTCAGGCGGCGGGCGAGGCCGGGGCCGCGCTGATGCAGCGCAATGAGTCCTATGTCTTCTTCCGGCTCGACCCGGCGCTCGACGCGCAAGCGGGGCCGATCGGCGGCGCAGGCCTGAGCCTCGCGCCGCTACGCTCGCTCGCGGTCGACCGCAACATTCATCCTTACGGAACGCCGGTCTGGATCGACGCCGACATCCCCTGGCGGTCTTCGCGCGCCGACCCCATTTCGCCGCCTGATGATTGCGCAGGATACCGGCTCTGCTATCATCGGCGCCGCGCGGGCCGACATATTCTTCGGGTCGGAGACGCCGCCGGCGCGCGCGCGGGCGACGTCCGGCATGCCGGCGAATTCGTTGTTTTTCTTCCCATCGAAGAGGGTTCGGTCCGGTGAAGGAAAGCGCATCGTCGTTCAGCAAGGGCCGGCTGCGCCGGTTGAGCGCGGAAGAGATCGAGCTCTGGCTTTCGGTCGCGAGGACGGTGTCGCCGCGTCCCTCGCGCGTCCTTCCGCAAGCGCCCGATCAACAAGCCCCCGACCAAGACAAGGCGTTGGCGCGACAGCCCGCCCCCGCGACGGCGAAGCCGCCCGAAAGGCCGAAGCCCGCCAAGCCCGAAAAGCCGAATCCAAAACAACCCGCCGAGCGCAAAATTCCGCCGCTGGCGCCGCTGGAGCGCAGGCTTCGGCAAAAGCTCTCGCGCGGACGCGCCGCGCCCGACGCCGCGATCGACCTTCATGGCCTCACCCGGCACGAAGCCGTCATCGCGCTGCGCCATTTTCTGGCGCAGGCGCAGCGGGACGGCGCCAAGCTCGTTCTCGTCGTGACCGGCAAGGGCCGCGGCGCGAGCGGCTTTTTTGAGGACGAGGCGGCGGGCGTGCTGCGCCGGAGCGTGCCGCAATGGCTGCGCGGGCCGGAATATCATTCGATCGTCGTCGGCTTCGAGGAGGCGTCCCGCCCGCACGGCGGCGCCGGCGCGCTTTATGTGCGGCTGAAGCGCCGCCGCCCCCTGCACGAATGAAGAGGCCCATGCCCCCCGCCCCGCCGGACTGGAGCCAGATCGTCGCGCCCTCGATCGACGATTTCGACCTGATGGCGCGCGACGCCTATTCCGAATTGCCGGCGCAGTTCCGCCGTCTCTGCGAGGGGCTGATCATCCGCGTCGAGGATTTTCCCGACGACGAAACGCTGCGGGAAATGGACTGCGAGACCGAGTTCGATCTCCTTGGCCTCTTCCGCGGCCGCGGCCTCGCCCAGGGCGCGGCGACGGCGCAGTCGGGGCAATTCCCCAATATGGTCTGGCTCTACCGCCGTCCGATACTCGATTTCTGGGCCGACCAGGAAGATACGCTGGGGGCCATCATCACCCATGTTCTCGTGCATGAGATCGGCCATCATTTCGGCCTTTCGGACGCCGACATGGAGGCGATCGAGAAGGCGCGGCGGTGACGTTTGCCTGCCGCCGACCGCTTTGATATGAGCTTTCAGTCAATAAAAAATCGCTCGAAAAAGTCGCTCGCGCGGCATTCGCGGAGCGCAAGCCCCACGCGGTCGAGCCGAGGGTCGTTCTTGCTCGCCGCCGCGTTTTGTAACCAGGACCAAAATGGAAAAATTCACCTCGCTCACCGGCGTCGCCGCGCCGCTGAAGATCACCAATGTCGACACCGACATGATCATTCCGAAGCAATATCTGAAGACGATCAAGCGCACCGGCCTCGGCGGCGGCCTGTTCGCCGAAATGCGCTATCACGCCGACGGTTCGGAAAACCCCGATTTCGTTTTGAACAAGCCCGCCTATCGCAACGCCAAAATTCTCGTCGCCGAAGATAATTTCGGCTGCGGCTCATCGCGCGAGCATGCGCCCTGGGCCTTGCTCGATTTCGGCATCCGCTGCGTCATCTCGACGAGCTTTGCGGATATTTTCTACAATAATTGCTTCAAGAACGGCATCCTGCCGATCGTCGTCTCGGCCGAGGATCTCGCAAAGCTGATGGACGACGCCGAGCGCGGCGCCAATGCGACCCTCTCGGTCGATCTCGCCGCGCAGGAGATTCGCGGACCCGACGGCGGCGTCGTCAAATTCGAGATCGACCCGTTCCGCAAGCATTGCCTCATCAACGGCCTCGACGATATCGGGCTCACCCTCGAGAAGGGCGAGCATATCGCCGCCTATGAGGCCGCGCCGGCGGCGAAGCGCGCCTGGCTTTAGGCGGGCGCCCGGCGAAGCGCCGCCTGAGCCAGAACTCGGCGCTGAAGCCTGCGCTGGTTTTGGCGGCCGGAAACGATAGATCACGGCAATCGTGATCGGAATGTCTATCGGCGCCGACTATGATTTTCATCGGATCAAACATCGCTCCGGCCTAAACCCACTTAGCGCATAAAAATCAGATTGTTAGAGTTGCGCTCTCGGAAAAGTCATCAAAAAAGGCGTAGCGGGCCGAATAAGGCGATGCTATATGCACATCACGAACGAGGCTGAGACCCTGTTCGAGGGTAGGAAAAGCAGCCGCGCTCGATCGCCGCTAATCTCAAGGAGAGAAAATATGGCCTGGACAACCCCCGTCACCACCGAAGTTTGCGTCGGCATGGAAGTCACCAGCTACGCTTCCGCCGAAATCTGAAGCTAAGCTTCACGCAAACTTTGATCGGCTCGCGCCTTGCGCATTCTCGTTCTCGGCTCGGCGGCGGGCGGTGGCTTTCCGCAATGGAATTGCAACTGCCCGGTCTGCCAGCTTGCCTGGAGCGGCGATCCTCGCGTCAGGGCGCGTAGCCAGTCAAGCCTGGCGGTTAGCGCCGACGGCGAGCGCTGGCTTCTTCTTAACGCCTCGCCGGATCTGCGCCAGCAGATCATCGATCAGCCGATGTTGCATCCGCGCGGCGGAAGCCGGCAATCGCCGATTTCGGCGGTCTTCGTCACCAACGCCGATATCGATCATCTCGTCGGGCTTTTGACCTTGCGGGAGCAGCAGGCGTTCACTCTGTTCGGCAGCCGATCCACGCTCGCCCAGGTCGCCGGCGCCAGCGTTTTTGGCGTCTTGAACAAGGATCTGGTCAAGACCCGCGAAGTCGATCTCGAATCGACCGTCGATACGGGCATCGGCCTCAAGGTCACGGCGTTTCCGGTGCCCGGCAAGGTCGCGCTTTATCTTGAGGGCGACGTCGTCGATGTCGGCGCGGAAGGCGAATCGACCGTCGGCCTTGAAATCACCGACGGCGTTAAAAAGTTCTTTCTATGTGCCCGGCTGCTCCGACATCAATGAGCGCGTCGCCGAAGCGGCTGCGCGGCGCGGATCTTTTGTTTTTCGACGGCACGACCTACACCGACGATGAAATGGTCGCGCTCGGCCTGTCGCCGAAAACCGCCCATCGCATGGGCCATGTCGCGATGAGCGGAGAAGACGGCTCGGTGGCGCGATTTGCGCGAAAGCGGCATCGGCCGAAAGATTTATGTTCATATCAACAATACGAATCCCGTCCTGATCGAGGATTCGAAAGAGCGCGCAAGCGTCGAGAAAGCTGGGTGGGACGTCGCCTATGACGGCATGGAGGTCGTGTTATGACTGACGATGCGGCGTTGCTCAGCGCCGAGGAGCTCGAGGCGCGGCTGCGCCAGGTCGGCGCGGAGCGCTATCACAATCTGCATCGCTTCCATCGCCGCCTGCACAGCGGCGGCTGCTCCTACGAGGAAGTGCAGGCCTGGGCGCTCAACCGCTACTACTATCAGTCGATGATCCCGATCAAGGATGCGACGGTGCTGACCCGCCTCGCTGATCCGGAGGACCGCCGCCAATGGCGCAAGCGCATCGAGGATCATGACGGTCTGCGCGAAGGCGACGGCGGCATCGAGCGCTGGCTCAAGCTGACGGACAGCCTCGGCTTTTCGCGTGGCTATGTCATCTCGACCGAGGGGATTTTGCCCGGCACGCGCTTCGCCGTCGACGCCTATGTCGAGTTCTGCCGCACGCGCAGCGTGACCGAAGCGGTCGCCTCGTCCCTGACGGAGCTGTTCTCGCCGAACATCATCGGCGAGCGAGTGGCCGGGCATGCTGGCGCATTATGATTTCGTCAGCAAGGACACGCTCGCCTATTTCTCGCAGCGCCCGCCGCAGGCCAAGCGCGACGCCGATTTCGCCCTGAGTTACGCCATCTCGCACGCAAAGACCCGCGCCGAGCAGGACCTCGTCGTCAAGGCGCTCGAATTCAAATGCGCGGTGCTTGTGGGCGCAACTTGACGCCCTGTGGAGCGCCTATGTGGACCGCGCCGTTCCGCCCGGCGTGTGGGCGCCCGGCTCCTGGGCGCCTGGAGCGAACGCCGGCGCGCGCGGAGAAGCGGCGTGAGCGAGATGGCGCAGGCGGCTGGCGTCATCCCGCGCCTGCCGCGCGGCGTCAGGCTGAAGCGGGACGAGATGCGCGGCGAATGGCTGCTGCTCGCGCCGGAGCGCGTCGTCAAGGTCGACGCCATCGCCGTCGCCATCCTTGCAGCGCTGCGACGGCGCGGCGACGATCGAGTCGATCGTCGACGATCTGGCGGCGACCTATGCGGCCGATCGCGCCAGAATCGACGAGGACGTGCGCGCGCTGCTTGAACGGACTTGCCGCCAAACGAATGGTGGACCTATGAACGCCCCTGTCAAAGCGCTAAATCCCGTCGGGCTTCTGGCCGAACTCACGCATCGCTGCCCGCTCGGCTGCCCCTATTGCTCCAATCCGCTGGAGCTCGAATCCCGCACGAGCGGAAATCGACACCGAAACCTGGAACAGGGTGTTTTCCGAGGCCGCCGCGCTTGGCGTACTGCACGCGCATCTTTCCGGCGGCGAGCCGGCCGCGCGGCGCGACCTTCAGGAAATCGTCGCCCATTGCGCATCGGTCGGTCTTTACACCAATCTGATCACCTCCGGGATCGGGCTGACGCAGGAGCGCGTGAAGGCGCTCGCCGACGCCGGCCTCGACCATGTCCAGCTCTCGATCCAGGATTCGGAGGCGGCCTCCTGCGACCGCATTTCTGGCTATCCCGGCGCGTTCCAACGCAAGATGGCGGCCGCGAAATGGGTCATCGAGGCCGGCCTGCCGCTGACCGTCAACGCCGTCATCCACCGCGCCAATGTCGCGCGCGCCGGCGAGATGGTGCGGCTTTCGGTCGCGCTCGGCGCGCGGCGCGTCGAGATCGCCCATACGCAATATTATGGCTGGGGCATCGTCAATCGCGCCGCCCTGATGCCGACCGAGGCGCAGGCGGCCGCGGCGATCGCCGAGGTCGAGGCGCTGCGCGAGACCTATGCCGGCGTCATCGTCATCGATCACGTGGTCCCCGACTATCATGCGCGCTACCCCAAGGCCTGCATGGGCGGCTGGGCCAAACGGACCCTGAACGTCACGCCGTCCGGCAAGGGCCTGCCCTGCCATGCCGCGGAGAGCATTCCGGGTCTCGACTTCTGGAACGTGCGCGATCATTCGCTGGAGGACATCTGGTTCCGCTCGCCGGGGTTCAACGCCTTCCGCGGCACGGAATGGATGAAGGAGCCCTGCCGCTCCTGCGAGCGCAAGGACATCGATTACGGCGGCTGCCGCTGCCAGGCTTTCGCCCTCACCGGCGACGCCTGCGCCGCCGACCCCGTTTGCCACCTCTCGCCCGATCACGACAAGGTGGCCGCGATCGCGCAGCACGCCGCCGAGGAAGACGCCGCGGGCGAACCGACCTACGTCTATCGCGCCGCCGTCAAGGCGCCGCTGCCGGCTGAATAAGCCGCCGCTCCTGGGCCAGCCATCGCCGCGGATGAGCGTCGGCGGTGGAAAACTCCCTCAACAAGCCGTCATCGCGGCCGGAATCCGCCGCAAAGCGCTGCCCCTTTGCGCCGCGATGCTCTAAAATCTTGGCATTCGCGCCGTCCCGTCCTATAGGGATTGACTGGGCATGTAGGCTGGCTCGCCCCAGGCGGGGACAGCTGGAGATGAGCGGCAGCAGAGCCGGCGGGAGCGCCGGCAGGAGAGAAGGCGATGGCGGACGTGGTGAAAGGCACGCTCGACCGCACGTCCAGCTCGTTTTCCCGATCGTTTCCCTCGCCGATAAATACGACCTCGCCAAACGGCGGGTCTATGTCTCCGGTCCGCAGGCCGTGGCGCGGCTCCTCCTCATGCAAAAGGCGCTCGACCGCCGCGCCGGACTGAATACGGCGGGGTTCATCTCGGGCTATCCCGGTTCCCCGCTCGGCGGCCTCGATCATAATTTCATTCGCGCCAGAGACGTCTTCGAAGCCAACGACATCCTGTTTCAGCCCGGCCTCAACGAGGACCTGGCCGCGACCGCCGTCTGGGGCTCGCAACAGGCCGAAATGCGCGGCGAAGGCCGCTTCGACGGCGTTTTCGCGCTCTGGTACGGCAAGGGCCCCGGCGTCGACCGCAGCGGCGATGTGTTCCGCCACGTCAATCTCGCCGGTTCCTCGCGGCATGGCGGCGTGCTCGCCCTGATGGGCGACGACCATACCGCCGAATCCTCGACCACGGCGCATCAGTCCGAATTCAATTTCATCAATGCGATGATGCCGATCCTGTCGCCGGCGGGCGTGCAGGAGATCATCGACTACGGGCTTTTGGGCTTCGCGTTGAGCCGTTTCGCCGGCGTCTGGGTCGGCCTGAAATGCCTGAAGGATACGGTCGAATTCGACCGCCTCGATCGATGCGTCGCTCGACCGCGCGCAGCCGTTGACGCCCGCCGATTTCGCCATGCCCCCGGGCGGCCTCAATATTCGCGCGCGGGACAGCGTCCTCGACCAGGAAATGCGCCTGCACAGCTACAAGATCGACGCCGCGCTCGCCTGGCTGCGCGCCAACCGGCTGAACCGGATCATTACGTCGGGCGGCCCTAACGCCAGAATCGGCGTCGTCGCGGCGGGCAAATCCTATCTCGACGTGCGCCAGGCGATGGACGAGCTTGGCCTCGACGAGGCCGACGCCAATGCGCTTGGCCTGCGCATCCTGAAGCTCGGCTGCGTCTGGCCTCTCGAGCCCGTCGGCGTGCGGGAATTCGCGCAAGGGCTCGATCTCATCATCGTCGTCGAGGAGAAGCGCTCGCTGATCGAATCGCAGCTTCGCGAACAGCTCTACGGATCGCCGAATCAGCCGGCGGTGATCGGCAAAAGGGACGAAAACGGAGGTTGGCTGTTCCCCGCCGCCGGCGCGCTCGACGCCAACGCCATCGCCATCGCCATCGGGCGGCGGCTGGCGCGCGGCACATCCCAGCGTGAAGCTGGAGCAGCGGCTGAAGGCGCTCGAGGAAGCGGAGGCCATGCTCGCCGGCGGCGAGGCGTTCGCGGCGCGGACGCCCTATTTCTGTTCCGGCTGCCCGCACAATAGCTCGACGAAAGTGCCGGACGGAATGCGCGCCTTCGCCGGGATCGGCTGCCATTACATGGCGCAGTCGATGGATCGCGCCACCGAAGGCTTCACCCAGATGGGCGGCGAGGGCGCCAACTGGGTCGGCGAGGCGCCGTTCTCGAAGCGCCCGCACATCTTCCAGAATCTCGGCGACGGCACCTATAATCATTCCGGCATTCTGGCCCTGCGCTTCGCCGTCACGGCGGGGCTCCACATCACCTACAAAATCCTGTTCAACGATGCGATCGCGATGACCGGCGGCCAGCGCCTCGAAGGCGGCCTCTCGGTCGACCGGATCGCGCGTCAGGTCGCCGCCGAGAATGTCGCCCGCGTCGTCGTCGTGACGGACGAGCCGGCGAAATATCCGGCCGGCCTGCAGTGGCCCGCCGGCCTCACGATCCATGACCGCCACGAACTCGACGCGTGCAGCGCGAACTCGCGGCGACGCCGGGCGTCACGGTCCTCATCTACGACCAGACCTGCGCCACCGAGAAACGCCGCCGCCGCAAACGCGGCGAATATCCCGATCCCGACAGGCGCGTCATCATCAACGAACGCGTCTGCGAAGGCTGCGGCGATTGCGGCGTCCAGTCGAACTGCGTGTCGATCCAGCCGCTCGAGACCGAATTCGGCCGCAAGCGCGTGATCGACCAGTCGAGCTGCAACAAGGATTATTCCTGCGTCGACGGCTTTTGCCCCTCTTTCGTGACCGTTCACGGCGCAAGGCCGAAGAAGGCGCCCGCCCAGCCCGACGTTGACGCGCCGGAGCCGCCGCGGCCGGAGATCCCGAAAATCGGGACGCGGCCTTACGGCGTTCTCGTCACCGGCGTCGGCGGCACGGGCGTCGTCACCATCGGCGCCATTCTCGGCATGGCCGCGCACATCGAGGGCAAGGGCTGCGGCGTGATGGACATGGCGGGCCTCGCCCAGAAGGGCGGCGCGGTCTTGAGCCATGTCAAGATCGCGGCCGAGCCCGGCGACATTCACGCCATCCGCGTCGCCGCCGGCGAGGCCGACCTCCTTCTTGGCTGCGATCTCGTCGTCGCAGGCTCGGCGCAGGTTCGCGCGGCGATCCGCAAGGGCGACACGGGCGTCCTCGTCAACACCGCCGAAGTCTATCCCGGCGAATTCACGCGCGACGCCGACTTCACGCTGCCGGGCGAAGACATCAAGCGCGCGATCCGGCAGGCCGCGGGCGACGGCGCGCGCTTCATCGACGCGACCGCGACGGCGACGGCGCTGCTCGGCAATTCGATCGCCGCCAATATGTTCATGCTCGGCCACGCCTGGCAGCAGGGCCTTCTGCCCCTCGACGATGCCTCGATCCTCCGCGCGATCGAACTCAATGGCGAGGCGGTCGAGATGAACCGGCGGGCCTTTCTATGGGGGCGCCGCGCCGCCGCCGATCCCGCCGCCGTCGCTGCAATCGTCGCGAAGCTTCGCCCCGCCGCGGCGACGCCGGAAAAAGCGCAGACCCTCGATGAACTCATCGAGCGGCGCGCGGCGTTCCTCACCGATTATCATAACGCCGCCTACGCCCGCCGTTACGTCCGGCATCGTGCAGCGGGTTCGCGAGGCCGAGCGCGCCAGGACGCCGGGAAGCGACGAACTGGCGCTGGCCGCCGCGCGCGGGCTTTTCCGGCTGATGGCGATCAAGGACGAATATGAGGTCGCCCGGCTTTACTCGGACGGGGTCTTCGCCAAACAGGTCGCCGCGGCGTTCGACGGCGAGCTGCGCTTCGAATTTCATCTCGCCCCGCCGTTCCTGAGGCGCAAGAACGAAAAGGGCGAAGCGCTCAAGGCGAGCTTCGGCCCCTGGATGATGCGCGTTTTCAAATGGCTCGCGCCGCTGAAAGTGTTGCGGGAGACGCCGTTCGATGTCTTTGGCTACACGAAGGAACGCCATCTGGAGCGCAAACTGATTGTGGACTATGAAGTTCTGCTCAATGAAATCGCGGATCGGCTGACGCCTGACAATCACGCCCTCGCCGTCGCGCTCGCCGGGCTCCCGGAAAAAGTCCGCGGCTTTGGTCATGTGAAGCTGCGCGCGTTCGAAGACGCCAAGGTGGAGGGCCAGCTGCTGCTCGACCAGTTTCGCGCCGGGACGCGATCGATGAAGCTCGCGGCGGAATAGGCGGGTCAGCCTTCTTCCGCCTCAAGATCCTCGGGCGGGGTCGTGCCGAGCACCTTGTGAAGCGTCTCGTAGGGATCCCTCGCCTCCATCAGCACGTCGGAAATGCGAATGGCCTTTGCGCCGAGCGCCTTCATCTTGTCGATATCCGCGAGGGACCTGATGTCGCCCGCGCCGACTGCGAGAACCCGGTCGAGCGGGATTTGCGGAATGAGCCTTTCGCAAACGCCGGGGTCGATTTCCAGGGTCTCCAGATCGCGATCATTGACGCCGATGAGATTTGCGCCCGCCTCGATGGCGATCTCAAGCTCGATCTCGTTGCGCACCTCGACGATTGAATCGAGCATGACCGACTCGGCGCGGGCGAGGAAATCCCCCGTCTGACGCCCCAAAATGCCGACGATCAGCACGATCGCGTCCGCGCCCGCGTAACGGGCTTCGAGGATCTGATATTGATCGACGACGACGTCATTGGCGAGGATGGGCAGATTGGCGGCCTTCGCCGCCTTGAAATCGGCGAGGCTGCCGCGGAAAAGACGCCGATCCTGACAGGCCGAGACGCAGGTCGCGCCGGCGTCGCGAAAATCCTCGGCGAGATCCCTGACGTCGAGGCGTGACCGCGTCACCTTGGAGAGCGGCGAGGCGCCGGCGATTTCGGCGATCACCCCGGGTCGACCGGTCGTCGCGAAATGATGAAACAGGGCGGCGCGAAATCCGGCGGTCTTCACCGCCTCGCCGATGGCTCCGGTCAAACTGCCGGGGGAGCGCTTGGATTTGGCGTTGTCGACATCGGCCTGACGTTGGGCGAGCAAGGCGGCAAGACGCGGCCCCACGGCGGAATAATCAGCTGAAACGCTCATGTGCTGTCCCCATTCAGGAGCAAGGCGGCGCGGGCGTGTCGGTTTTACGACCCGCGCCGCCGGCCGGGACAGGCAAAGCAAAAAGCAAGCAAGCTCAGCCGGGCCGAGCCAAATCGCTCAGCGCACGATCACATTCTTGAACTGCCAGGGGCTTTCGGTATCGAGATCCTCGGCGAAGAGAACCCCGCGATCCTTGAGCGGCGTCCAGTCGGTGTATTCGCCGACGACCGGCCCGAGATAGGGGCTCTGGATTTCGAGGCAGCGGCGGAAATCGAGTTCGTCGGCCTCGACGATGCCCGCGCGCGGGTTCTCCAGCGCCCAGACCATGCCGGCGAGAACGGCGGAGCTGACCTGCATGCCGGTCGCATTCTGGTAGGGCGCGATCCGGCGCGTCTCCTCGATCGAGAGCTGCGAGCCGTACCAATAGGCGTTTTTGGCGTGGCCGTAGAGCAGCACGCCGAGTTCGTCGATGCCGTCGACGATCTCGTCCTCCTCCAGAATGTGCGAATCCTCCTGCGGCTTCCATTGCGCGCCGGCCATCTCGTCGAGCGAAAGCACGGCGTCGTCGGCCGGGCGATAGGCGTAGTGGCAGGTCGGCCGGTAGACCACCTCGCCAAACTCGCGCACGGTGAAATAATCGGCGATCGAGATCGCTTCATTATGGGTGATGAGCCAGCCGTGCTGCGCCTGCGCCGTCGGCGTCCAGGAGCGCACGCGCGTGCCGGCGCCAGGGCGCATCAGATAGATCGCGCAATCGGGGCCGAAGGCGTGCCTCTTGCCTTCCGGCGGCAGATGCTTTTCATGCGTGCCCCAGCCGAGTTCGGCCGGCTGCAGCCCTTCCGAGATGAAGCCCTCGACCGACCAGGTGTTGACGAAAACGCCCATCGGCTTTGGCGTGCGCGCGCGCTGCGTGTCGCGCTCGGCGATGTGGATGCCGGCGACGCCGGTCTTGCGGGCAAGCTCGGCCCATTCCTCGCGCGTCTTCGGCGCGCCGGCGTCGACGCCGCAATCGGCGGCGACGTTGAGCAGCGCCTGCTTGACGAACCAGGACACCATGCCGGGATTGGCGCCGCAGCAGGAGATCGCGGTCGGGCCGGGGCCGATGGCGCGGCGCAGATCAAGGACGGCCTCGCGCAGCGCATAGTTCGAGCGCTCGGACTGGGTCAGGCGCGGATCGGTATAGAAGCCGACCCAGGGCTCGGCCACCGTGTCGATGTAAAGCGCGCCAACTTCATGCGCGAGGCGCATGATGGCGACCGAGGAGACATCGACGGAGAGATTGACGATGAAGGGCTGGCCCTCGCCTTCGGTGAGGAGCGGCTTCAGGAGATCGACGAAATTGTCGCGCGTGACCGCTTCCTTCACGAAAGCGATGCCGCGCTCATCGAGCAGATGGCGATCCTTGTCCTCCGGATCGATGACGGTGAAGCGCGACTTGTCGAAGGTGAAATGGCGCTCGAGGAGGGGCAATATCCCGCGCCCGATCGAGCCGAAGCCGATGAGGACGATCGGACCAGTAATTGCGCCATGCACGGGCCATTGCGACATTCATTTATCTCCCAGGGAACAAGGTAAGGGATCGAGGTTTCGCGCGGAGGCGCGGAAAGCGCCTGCCCTTGCGGGGCGGGCCGCTGATTTATTAACGCAGCGATCACGGCGCGTCGAGAGCGAAAAGCGGCTTTTCAGCACGGCCGCATGTCGTCCTGATGACCGCGCGTTCTCAGGCGGCCTCGCGCAGCTGCGCCGGCTCAAGGCGGCCCGTCGCCCGGACGAGCCCCATGCGCGCCCTGCAAGGCGCCGGCGGCGAGTTCGAGGCCGAGGAAACGCGCGTCATCGACGGGTCCCGGCAGCATGAGACCGCGCGTCAGGCGGCGCGAGAAGCCAAACGCCTCGTAATAGGGCGCATCGCCAACGAGCAGCACAGCCCCGATGTCCCGCGACGAAAGCGCGAAACAGCGCCTCGGCCATCATCCTGCGGCCGAACCCGCGCGAGCGATAGGGTTTGGCGATGGCGAGCGGACCCAGCATCAGGGCGTCGACGCCGCCGGCCTCGACATGCCACAGGCGCAACGTGCCCATCAGCAGAGCCCCATGCTTCATGACGAGCGCAAGACCCTCGGCCGGCAGGCGCCCTTCGCGCAGCCGCTCGGCGGTCTTTTCGAAACGGGCCGGACCGAACGCGGCGTCGAGCAGCGCCTCGCGCGCGAAGAAATCCTGCGGCGCCTCATCGGCGATATAGATCTCGGGTTCGCTGACGACGCCCGCGAAAGGCGCGACGACATCGGCGCGAAAATCATTCTGGATCAAGGTCATCTGAGCCTCCGCCGGCCGATCGCCGGGATGCGCGACGACCCTCGCACCGCGCAGCCGCTCGAAGAACGAGCGACCGCCGGCCGTACGGGACAAAGGAATGGTGAAGCGGCCCGGCTCAGATCACGTAGGATTTGAGCGGCGGGAAGCCGTTGAAGCCGACGGTGGAATAGGTCGTCGTATAGGCGCCTGTTCCCTCGATCAGCACTTTCGCGCCGATCTCCAGACTGACGGGAAGGTGATAGGGGTCCTTCTCGTAGAGGACGTCGACCGAATTGCAGCTTGGCCCGGCGAGGACGCAAGGCTCCGTCGCATCGCCGTCGAAGGGCGTGCGGATCGGATAGCGGATCATCTCGTCCATCGTCTCGGCGAGGCCGTTGAATTTGCCGATGTCGAGATAGACCCACTTCACCCGATCGTCGTCGGACTTCCGCGAAATCAGCACGACCTCCGCCTCGATCACGCCGGCGTTGCCGACCATGCCGCGGCCGGGCTCGATGATGGTCTCGGGGATGTGATTGCCGAAATGCTTGTGCAGCGACCCCATGATCGCCTGCGCATAGGCTTTCACCGCCGGCACGTTCTTCAGATAGCGAGTCGGAAATCCGCCGCCGAGATTGACCATCTGCAACGCGATGCCGCGATCGGCGAGATCGCGAAAGATTGCCGCGGCGGCCTTCAGCGCGCCGTCCCACATGGCGGGATTGCGCTGCTGCGATCCGACATGGAACGACAGGCCATGGGCGGCGAGGCCCAGCCGGTGCGCATGCTCCAGCACGCGCGGCGCGAGCTCAACGTCGCAGCCGAACTTGCGCGACAGCGGCCATTCGGCGCCGGCGCCGTCGCAGAGGAGGCGGCAGAAGACCTTCGCGCCGGGCGCGGCGCGCGCGACCTTCTCGACCTCGGCCTCGCAATCGACGGCGAACAGGCGAACGCCAAGCTCGAAGGCGCGCGCGATGTCGCGCTCCTTCTTGATCGTGTTGCCATAGCTGATGCGCTCGGCGCGTCGCGCCGGCCGCCAGCGCCAGCTCGATCTCGGCGACCGAAGCCGCGTCGAAGCAGGAGCCGAGATCGGCGAGCAGCGCCAGAACGCGCGGATCGGGATTGGCCTTCACCGCGTAGAAGACGCGGGTGTCCGGCATCGCGCTGGCGAAGGACATGTAATTTTCGCGCACGACATCGAGGTCGAGGACGAGGCACGGCCCGTCTTCGCGGCGGTTGCGGAGAAACTCCAGAATACGATCGGTCATCGCGGCATCCCTTCGAAGGGCGCGGGTCTCCCGCGCCGAAACGAACAAGCTTCGGGGTGAAAGGCGATGCCAGGAGCCGCCCGCGCTTTGGAGACGCGACAGATTCCCTCGACCCGCCAATCGCGACCGGCCGCGAGCCCACGAGACAAAGCCTCGCGGATCGCATCCGGTCTGATGCTGCGCCGTTGGACATGCGCACTCTGGACAAGACGCAATGGCGCCGTCCAATGTGTTCATGGCCTTCGCTTGGAGTGGGAAATTCCCCTCCGCACGCCCGGCAAGATAGACTAGCCTCTTCGGTAAGCCAGCTTTGGAGGCTGGCAGAGACGAAAAAGCCCGGTCCGTCGTTGCTTTAAGTCGCGTCCCCCGTTTGGCGGGGTTCGCCGGTTCGCCTCCGGCTGTCGGTCCTTAACAGGCGGTTAACCGGCCTCTTGTCCGGATCCCCGCCAACCGACACACGACCACAGGCACGTGCGAAAATGGGCAAGTGCAGAAATAGGGCGATTCGCCCGGAACACAAGCGTTTTTTTGAAAAAATTGCGCGCGCCCCGTGCGCGCCTCGCCTGTGACGCGCACAACGACGAGAGCCTCACGGAGAGCCCGCTTCGCGCGAAAATGCTCGATGTCTAGTCTCGACGCACTTCCCTAACGCGGCGCAAAGTCCCACTTCGCGCGAAAATACGCTGTCTGCCTTGCCGCCGTCCAAAAAGGTCATTACGCCATTGAAATCAAGCTGCCGGCCAAGCTTCCCGCCGCGCGTTCGGCGTCCTCTCAAATCCAGAACCCTGATGACCGATCTCAATCGCCGCACGCTCGTCAAATGCCTTGTCATGTCCAGCGCCGCGACCGCGCCTTTAAGATTCGCCGCGCCGGCGGCGGCTCAGCCGGCGGCGGCGCCCGCGCCGGCGAAATTCGATTTCGAGGATGTCGTGCGCCGCGCGCGCGATCTCGCCACCGCCCCTTTCGACGCAGCGATCGCGCCGCTTCCCGAAGCTCTGAACAAGCTCGATTTCGACGCCTGGCGCGACATCAGATTCCGGCCGGACAAGGCCTTTCTCGCCGCGAACGGCAGTCAGTTCCGGCTGCAGCTGTTCCATCTCGGCCATCTCTTCAAGCGGCCGGTGACGATCAACATCATCAGGGACGGCATCCCGACGCCGATCCCCTTTACGACGAGCCTTTTCGATTATGGCCGCACCAAGCCGGAGAAGCCGATTCCGGTCAATCTCGGCTTCGCCGGGTTTCGACTTCACTATCCCCTCAACTCGCCCAAGGTTTTCGACGAGGTGATCGCCTTTCTGGGCGCGAGCTATTTCCGCTTCCTCGGCCGCGACCAGCGCTACGGCATGTCGGCGCGGGCGTTGGCGATCGACGCCGGAACGCGACCAGGAGGAATTCCCCTTCTTTCGCGAATTCTGGATCGACACGCCGGAGCCGGGCGCCGACCGCGCAACGATCTACGCCCTGCTCGACAGCCCATCGACCACGGGCGCCTACAGGTTCGATCTCTATCCCGGCGAGGAGACCGCGATCGAAGTCTCGACGACGCTGTTCCCGCGCAAGGCGGGCGTCAAATTCGGCCTCGCCCCGCTGTCCTCCATGTTTTTCCTTGGCGAGAACGATCACCGCTTCAACGATGATTTCCGCCCCGAACTGCATGATTCGGATGGGCTGATCATCCATTCCGGCACGGGGGAGTGGATCTGGCGGCCCCTGCGAAATCCGGTGAAGCCCGAAATGTCGTCCTTTTTCGACCACGATCTCAAGGGATTCGGGCTGCTCCAGCGCGACCGCGACTTCGAACATTATCAGGATCTCGACCTCGCCTATGAGCTGCGGCCGAGCTATTTCGTCGAGCCGCGGGACAGCTGGGGCGAAGGCCATGTCGACCTCGTCGAATTGCCGACGCAGAACGAGACCAACGACAATATCGTCGCCTCCTTCGCGCCGAAGGACTCGCCGGAGCCGAACAAGCCCTTCAGCTATGCCTATCGTCTCACGGCAAGCCTCAATCTGACGCGGCTTTCGCCGAACGGGCGGGTCATCAACACCTATCAGACGACGGCGGCGGCGCTTGGCTCGGTCGAACCCGTCGCGCCGGGATCGCGCCGCTTCATCATCGATTTCGGCGGCGGCGACCTGCCCTATTACGCCCTCGATCCGTCCCTCGTCGAGGTCGTTCCCTCGACGAGCCAGGGTAAGATCTTGCGCTCATTTCTCGTGCCAAACCCCCACGTCAAGGGCTTTCGGGCGGCGGTCGACGTTGAGCTCGAGGCCGGGCAATCGACCGATCTTCGCGCCTTTCTGCGAACGGGGGCGCGGGCTCTCACCGAGACCTGGACTTATCCCTGGCGCGCCGATTAGGCTCAAACGGAGAGGCCGGGGGACCAGGGGATGATGGTGCGGCCGGCGACGGCGGCGGATCTGCCTGCAATCGAGGCGATCGAGAACGCCGTTTTCGATGGAGACCGGCTGTCCCGCCGCAGCCTGCGCTATTTCCTCGCCTCCGACACCGCGATGATGCTCGTGCTGGCGTTACAAGATCATGTCCTCGGCTACAGCCTCATCGCTTTCCGCAAGGGGATCAAAACGCGCGCGGCTTTATTCGATTGCGCTCATCGCCGCCGAGCACGGCCGCGGCCTCGGCCGGTTTCTGCTCCGCTCCAGCGAGAACGCGGCGAAGGCGCATGGCGCCGCCTTCATGCGGCTCGAGGTGCGCACCGACAACGCCGGCGCGATCGCGCTCTATGAGAAGAACGGCTACCGGTTTTTCGGCCGGATCGAGGATTACTACGAGGACGGCGCGCGCCGCGCTTGCGCTTCGAAAAGGCGCTGCCGCCGGCCGCCGACTGAAGGCGGCTCACCCGCGCGGACCCGGCTTCAGCCGCGACAGGTCGAAGCCTTCGATATCCTGCAACAGCTCGACGAAGGCGGTCGCGCCATAATCGGCGCAGGCTTCGCCCTTCGCCGCGGTGGCGGCGAGCGCGTCGCCCATCGCGCCGGATTCGGAGAGATCCTGGCTCATCCAGCCAAAGCCGGTCGGGCGGCCGACGCGCAGCCAGTTGAAATCGCTTTCGATGGCGATGCTGGCGGGCGTGAAATCGGCCGCCTCGTCGAGACGCACGAGGTCGGGGCGAAAGCTCAGCATCAGCGAGGTCTCGATGTCCCCGGCGTGAATGCCGTGCGCCTTCTCATGATCTGAAAAAAGTCCGTCCGGCGAGCCGAACCGATGCCATGAGGCCATCACCGCCAGCATGCCGAGCCGCGCGCGAAGGTCATGCGCGATGATGTCGAGCATCGCGACATTGCCGCCATGCGAGTTGAGCAGCACCAGCTTGCGGCAGCCGGTCCTGAACGACGCATTCGGCGAGCTCCGTCAAGGCCCGGATGAGGGTCGGCGCCGACAGGCTGAGGGCGCCGGGAAAATCCGTGTGCTCGATCGAGCAGCCGCAGCTTTGCACGGGCAGGAACAGGACCGGCAATTGCGCCGGCAGCCGCGCGACGACCCTGGCGATATAGCCCTCCATGATGAAGGCGTCGACGCCGACCGGCAGATGCGGCCCATGCTGCTCGATCGCCGCGACGGGGAGAACCGCGATGACCTCGCCCATGTCGGCTTCGTCGAAGTCGGTCCAGCTCATTTCCGACCAGAACCGCGTGGGGAGCAACACTTTGAAAATCCTTCCCGGTCCGGCGGCGGGCCCGTTCGGGCCCAGCGCTTGCATATTTTCGGGCGGCACGCAAAAAAGCAAGCGCGCGGGATGCGGCGGCGTGCAGAGCCGGCGCTAAAGACGCGGCCGTTTCATGCGGCGCGGATCTGAGCAAACGCGGTTGCGAGCGTCGCTCGCCTTCGAACGCCGCTGACGGCGCCATCGCCTGAAGAAAGCATAGCGTGAAACCAGCCTTCTCCCTCATCCTCGGTTTTGCTCTGGCCCTCGCGATCAGTCCGTTCGCCAGGGCGCAAGCCCCTCGACCAAAGGCTCGACAAAGTCACCTTCGCGACCAACTGGCTCGCCGAGGCCGAGCATGGCGGCTTCTATCAGGCGCTCGCCGACGGCACCTACGCCAGATACGGGCTCGACGTCACGATCCTGCAGGGCGGCCCGCAGACCAACAACAGGCTCCTGCTCGCGGCCGGAAAGATCGAGTTCAATCTCGCCGCCAATCTGATCCAGTCGTTCGACGCCGCCGCGCAGAATATCCCGATCGTCGCCGTCGCCTCGCTGTTCCAGAAGGATCCTTTCATCCTGATGTCGCATCCGGGCGCCGGCTATGACCATATCGAGGATCTTCCGAAGGCCACCGCCTACATCGGCAAGGACGCCTTCGTTTCGGTCTATCAATGGCTGAAGACGGCCTATGGCTTCAAGGACGACAAGGTGCAGCCCTATTCGTTCAACGCCGCGCCTTTCATCCGCGACAAGAATTCGATCCAGCAGGGCTACGCCACCTCCGAGCCCTTCGAAGTCGCGCGGCAAGGCGGCTTCACGCCCAACGTGTTCCTGCTCGCCGATTACGGCTATGATTCCTACTCGACCCTGATCGAGACGCGGCGCGATCTGATCGAGAAAAATCCCGATCTCGTGCAGCGCTTCGTCGACGCCTCGATCATCGGCTGGATGAATTACATCTATGGCGACAACGCCAAGGCCAATGCGCTGATCACGGCGCGACAACCCGGACATCAGCCCGGAGCTTCTTTCCTATTCCGTCGCCAAAATGCGCGAGCTTGGCATCGTCGATTCCGGCGACGCCAGGACGCTCGGCGTCGGCGCGATGACGCGAGGCGCGCATCAAAAGCTTCTTCGCCAAAATGGCCGCCGCCGGACTGTTCAAACCCGATCTCTCCTATGGCGATTCCTATACGCTCCAATTCGTGGACAAGGGCGTCGGCAATGATCTGAGGCCGCGCCCTTGAAGCCCGCGCCATGCTGAAAATGAGCGGTCCCCACGCGCTGGTTTCGCTGCGCGGCGTCGGCAAGACCTACGCCGCCGGCGTCGCCGCGCTGCGCGGCGTCGATCTCGACATCCGCGCCGGCGAATTTCTGACGCTGCTCGGGCCGTCCGGCTGCGGCAAATCGACGATCTTGCGGCTCATCGCCGGACTCGATCGCCGTCAGCTCCGGCGAATTGATTCGCCGTTTTGAGGATGCCGGCGCGGCCATCGGCTTCGTCTTCCAGGAGCCGACCCTGATGCCCTGGGCGAATGTGTTCGACAATGTCTTTTTGCCGCTGCGCCTGCGTGGAAAATCGCGTCGGTCGGCCGCGCCTGCCGTCGCCGAAGCGCTGTCGCTCGTTGGCCTCGCCGGATCCCACAAAGCCTATCCGCGCGAATTATCCGGCGGCATGCGCATGCGCGTCTCGATCGCCCGCGCTCTCGTGCTGCGTCCGCGGTTGCTTTTGATGGACGAGCCCTTCGCGGCGCTCGACGAGATCGCGCGATTCCAGCTCAACGACGATCTGCTGCGGCTGAAGGACGAGACTGGCGCCACGATCGTCTTCGTCACCCACTCGATCTATGAGAGCGCCTATCTTTCCACCCGCGTCGCGGTGATGGCCTCAGGCCCCGGCCGCATCGTCACGGAAATAACAAACGACGCGCCGCGGGAAGGTTTCCGCGATAGCGCAGCCTTCGCGGTTCTCTGCCAACAGGTCTCCGAGGCGCTGCGTCAGGCTATGAAAGAATGACGCCCGTCATGAAAACATCGGGCTGGCTGCGCCGCGCCGCGCCGCCAGCGCTGGTTCTCGGCGCTGCGCTCGCCGTCTGGGAAGCTTTGGTTCGCCTTTTAGCGATCCCACCCTATGTCCTGCCTTCGCCGACGCTGGTGCTGACGACGCTCGCGACTGACCGCGCGATCCTGTTTCCGGCGCTCGCCGTCACGCTCGGCACGACGCTTGAGGCGCTGGCGCTCGCCGTCATTGGCGGCGTCGCGCTGGCGGTTTTGTTTTCGCAATCGAAATGGGTCGAGCGCGCGTTTCTCCCGGTCACAATCGTCTTGCAGGTGACGCCAATCATCGCCATCGCACCCTTGCTTCTCATCTATCTCGACGCCCGGGCCGCGGTTCTGGTCTGCGCCTTTCTCGTCGCCTTTTTCCCCATCCTGTCGAACACGGCCCTAGGCCTCGCCTCTGTCGATCGCAATCTTTCCGATCTCTTTACGCTCTACCGCGCGTCTGGCTGGCGCACGCTGTTGCTGCTGCGGGCGCCCGCCGCGCTGCCCTATTTTCTTGGCGGCCTTCGCATCGCGGGGGGCCTCGCGCTGGTCGGCGCCATCGCCGCCGAGCTTGCGGCGGGCGCGGCGGGCAAGGGCGCCGGGCTCGCCTTCCGCATCATCGAGGCAGGCTACCGGCTGAACATTCCGCGCATGTTCGCCGCGCTGGCGCTGATCTCGCTGGCCGGGATCGCCATCTTCGCGAGCCTCGCCGCTCTTTCCGCCTGTCTCCTCGGCCGCTGGCATGAGAGCGCGCTCGAGCGGTAGACTCTGGCGGCGCTTTCGCTAGATTGGCGCCGTTCCCAACCTTGAGAAACGCCTCATGTCCTCCCACCGCTACGATGTTCTGGGTCTTGGCGACGCCATCGTCGACGTCATCAGCCGCGCCGACGATGATTTTCTGATCGCGCAGGGGTTGCGCAAGGGCGGCATGACACTGATCGACGAAGCGCGCGCCGAACACCTCTTCAAGGCGATGGGGCAAGCGACCATCATCTCGGGCGGCTCGGCGGCCAATACGATCATCGGACTCGCCAGTCTTGGCGGCGAAGGCGCCTTCATCGGCAAGGTCAAGGCCGACGAACTCGGCGCCCTGTTCGCCCATGATATCCGCGCCGCCAAGGTCCGATTTTCGACCGCGCCCGCCGCCGACGGAGCGGCCAGCGCGCGCTGCCTCATCGTCGTCACGCCCGACGGCCAGCGCACCATGAGCACCTATCTCGGCGCCTGCCAAGGCCTGACCGAAGCCGACGTCGACGAGGACCTCGTCAAAGACTCGGCGGTGATCTATCTCGAAGGCTATCTGTGGGATCCGCCCGCCGCCAAGGCCGCCTTCGTCAAGGCCTCGAAAATCGCCCGCGCCGCCGGACGCGAAGTCGCCTTGTCCCTGTCCAATTCCTTTTGCGTCGACCGCTACCGCGACGAATTCCTGGGGCTGATCCGCTCTGGCGCGGTGCAGATCGTCTTCGCCAATGAGAGCGAATTGCATTCGCTCTACCAGACTTCCGATTTCGACACGGCGCTCGCCCAGCTTCAGGCCGAGAACATTCTCGGCGTCGTCACCAGGTCGGAGCATGGCTGCGTCATCGCCAAGGGCGAGGAGGTGCTGACCGCGCCGGCCTTTCCGGTCGAAGAAGTGGTTGACACCACAGGCGCCGGCGATCTTTTCGCCGCGGGATTTCTCGCCGGCTACACAAAGGGGCGCGATCTCGTGACCTGCGCGAAGCTCGGGGCGCTTGCCGCGGCCGAGATCATCCAGCACATCGGCGCGCGGCCGCAGAAGGATCTGGCGCAGCTTGCCGAGCAGAATGGGCTGGGGGTTTAGGGCGTCCAGGCGCGCCGCGAGGCGCATTTTCGCCCAAGATATGTTATTCACACTGCTATGATGACCAAGGTGCCAGACGATCCGATCCTTAAGCGCTTCCGGACGGCGTTGGACGAAATCTACGGCGCCCGGCTTGACCGCGTGGTGCTGTTTGGTTCGCGCGCGCGAGGGGATGCCCGCCCGGATTCCGATTATGACGTCGCTGTTTTCCTGAAATCGCTTCCCGACCGGTGGACGGAGCTGGACAGGCTGGCGCGGCTCCGCGTCGATTTGATCGACGAAACGGGCGCGTTCTTCGATGCGAAACCTTATCTGGCCACGGCCTACCGCGAGCCTTCTCCGCTCATGCATGAAGTCCGGCGGCAGGGGCTTGACCTGTGACCCCGGAGGCGGCCCGGTTTCTGGACAAAGCGCAAAAGCTCCTCGAACACGCGGCGATCATGCTCAGAGTCGATCTGACAGAAGATGCGGGCCGCACCGCTTATCTCGCCGGATTTCATGCCGCGCAGGCTTTCCTTTTCGAGACCAGCGGCAAAGTGTTCAAATCCCACAATGGCGTTCAAAAGGAATTCTTGCGCTTGACCAGGGACGATCCGCGCTTTGCATCGGATCATAGGGTTTTCTATCCCAGACCTACAATCTCAAAGCCATCGCCGACTACGAAACCGGCCCAGGATCGGAGGTGTCGGCGGAACGCGCCGCCCGCGCAGTCGGTGATGGAAACCAATTCGTGGCCCACATCGCCGGATTGCTTGCGCCCGCCTGATCGCCCCTACTCCGCCGCCTTCTTGAATTCAGGGAAGGCGCAGCGCGGCTCGGGCTCGGGGTGAGCGTGGTGGGCGCGCTTGAATTCGACGATGTTCGGCTCTTCGACGAAGGGCAGCTTCAGGCTTTCCCATACGTCCACCATAGCCTCGACGAGATGGGCGACATGGGCGTCCGTATGCAGCGGGCTCGGGGTGATGCGCAGCCGCTCCGTGCCCTTGGCGACGGTCGGATAGTTGATCGGCTGGATATAGATCGAATGGCGATCCATCAGCATGTCGCTCGCCATCTTGCAGCGTTCGGCGTCGCCGACATGGACCGGCACGATATGCGACTGGTTCGCCATCACCGGCAGACCGGCGGCGGACAGCGCATGCTTGGTCAGCATGGACTGGCGCTGATGGCGCGCGCGCAGCTCGACGCCCTCGCCGCGCTTTAAAATGCTGACGGCCGTGCGCGCGGCGGTCGCGATGGCGGGGGGCAGAGAGGTCGTGAAAATGAACGAGGGCGCATAGGAGCGCACGGCGTCGATGATCGCCGAAATCGCCGGTGATGTAGCCGCCCAGCGTGCCGAACCCCTTGGCCAGCGTGCCCTCGATAACGTCGATGCGCGCCATCGCGCCGTCGCGTTCGGCGATGCCGCCGCCGCGCGCGCCGTAAAGGCCGACGGCGTGGACCTCGTCCATATAGGTCATCGCATTGTAGCGTTCGGCGAGATCGGCGATCGCATTGATCGGGGCGATGTCGCCGTTCATCGAATAAAGGCTCTCGAAGACGATCAGCTTGGCGCGCTCGCGCCCGGCCTCGGCCAGCAGCTCTTCGAGATGAGAGAGATCGTTGTGGCGGAACACCTTGCGCTCGGCCTTGGAGCGGCGCACGCCCTCGATCATCGAATTGTGGTTGAGCTGATCGGAGAGAATGAGGCAATCAGGGAGGATGTCGCCGATCGTCGAGATCGCGGCGAGGTTCGAGATCCAGCCCGAGGTGAAGACGAGCCCCGCCTCCTTGCCGTGCAGATCGGCGAGTTCGGCCTCCAGCTCGACGAGCGGGTGACTATTGCCGGAAATGTTGCGGGTTCCGCCGGAGCCGACGCCATGCGCCTGCGCCGCGCCCGTCATGGCCTCGATCACATCCGGGTGGCGGCCCATGCAGAGGTAATCGTTAGAGCACCAGACGACGACGTCCACAGGGGCTTCGACGGAGGCGTGCGCGCCTGCGCCGCGACGCCAAATGGCGCTGGGATAAGCCGCCGCATCCCGTGCGAGGTCAGCGAAGACGCGGTAACGCCGCTCATCCTTCAACTTCGAGATCGCATCGTCGAAGAAGCGCCGATACTGCATCAAAACGTTCCCCTTTGATCCGGACCCAAATCCAAATGGGCGGAACAACCCCCGCTCAGGGTTTTTCTTGGTTAACCTGCCGAACGGCCTTCTAATCCTTCGAAACCTGGCACGGAAGTGACAGAAGGTCTCATCAGGCTTTCTACGTAGCTCGAACCTTCAACGCTACCAAGCTCAAACCTTACGGTTTTTTCGCGCCCATCGAAATGCGCTGGATCAAGATTGCCAATAGGCTGGGAAACATGCGAGGGATTTTTCTTTTCCACGCCCGTGATTTAGTCACCTTCTAAGCGGCGGTCAAATCCGCTTCGCCTGCAACCTTGAGCACCATGCGCATTCTCGTCACTGGCAGCGCCGGATTTATCGGATTCCATATGGCCGCGCGTCTTCTCGCCGACGGCCACGAGGTCGTTGGACTGGACGGCTTCACGCCCTACTATGATCCCGAGCTAAAGCGTCGCCGCCACGCGATTCTGGAGCAAAACCAATCCTTTCGCGGCCACAGTTTGCTGCTTGAGGATTTCGCGGGGCTGAAGGCGATCTATGGCGCGGGGTTCGATGCCGTCTATCATTTCGCGGCGCAGGCGGGGGTGCGCTACAGCCTCGAAAATCCGCGCGCCTATCTCGACGCGAACCTCGCCGGAACGTTCAATCTTCTGGAGCTGATGCGCCATGCGCCGCCGAAGCACGCGCTGATGGCCTCGACATCTTCTGTATACGGCGCCAACGCGGCGATCCCGTTTCGCGAGACCGACCGCGCCGATCATCCGCTAACCCTTTACGCCGCCACGAAAAAAGCCAATGAGGAGATGGCCCACGCCTACAGCCATCTGTTTCATGTTCCGATCACCATGCTGCGATTCTTCACGGTCTATGGCCCGTGGGGCCGACCGGACATGGCGCTGTTCAAATTCGCGGCCGCCCTATTCGAGGGCCGTCCGATCGACGTTTATAATCACGGAAATATGAAACGCGACTTCACCTTCGTCGGCGATCTCGTCGAGGCCATGGCCCGCCTGCTGCCGCAAGCTCCGCCCGCCCCCGAGCGGCGGCTCGTCCCCGCGGTGCAGCATGACAGCCTCTCGCCGGTCGCGCCCTGGCGCGTCGTCAATATCGGAGCGGAGAGACCCGTTGGACTGATGGACTTCATCGCGGCGATCGAGGCCGCGACGGGCGTGCGCGCGACCTGCAATTTCGTCGACATGCAGCAGGGCGACGTCCCGATCACCTTCGCCGACACGCAGCTTCTGTTTCAATTGACCGGCTACAGGCCGGGAACGCCCTTATCCGAGGGCGTTCAGGCTTTCGTCGACTGGTACCGCGCTTATTTCAGGGCGTGACAGAACCGCTCGCGCGCCCGCCAGGCACCCGGCACGAACATCCGGCGCCCAGGTTGGACGGGTGATAAAGCTCGCATTTCTTGACCGGCGTCGAGCAGAAGTCGCCGACGCCCGCGGCGACGCTGCGTCCGGTCACCAGAGGCGCCGTGGTCGCCACCTGCGGCGCGGTCGTGTAGTAGCCCGGCGCGTAGGCGTAACCTGGATTTCCGTAGTAATCATAAGGATAGCCGTAGGCGTAGTCGTACGGATAGTCCCAGCCGCCAGCCAATCCATAGCCGAGGCCAAGACCGACGAGGCCGGCGCCGAGGCCCCAGCCCCAGCCGCCATAGCCGCCGCCCCAGCCGGCGCCATGCCAGCCGCCGCCATGCCAGCCGCCGCCGTGGAAGCCGCCGCCGAAGCCCCCACCATGGAAGCCGCCGCCGCCAAATCCGCCATGGCCGCCGCCAAACGCCAGCGCCGGACTGCTCACCGCCAGCGCCCCAAACAGAGCCGCGGCGCTCGCTAACGCACCTAAACGTTTCATCGCACTTCTCTTACGTTGGCCCGGAATCGCCGGGCGACACCAACCTCGGCCGGCGAATTCGCGACCGAGCCTCATGGTTCCGCCCCCTTGTCATTTAGGTCTCGGCTCGGGCGCGACGACGCCCAAAAAGAAAACGGCCGGGAGACCCCGGCCGCTTCTGCGAAATCCTGCGCCGCGCGAGAGCGGCAAGCCCGCTCAGGGCGTGACCGATCCTCTGGCGCGGCCGCCGGGAACCCGGCACGAACACCCGCCGCCGACATAGGACGGTTGAATGAGCTGGCAGGTCTTGACCGGGGTCGAGCAGAAATCGCCGGTCCCGCCGGTGGCGACGCTGCGGCCCGTCACCACAGGCGCGGCGGGCGCGACATAAGCGTAGCCCGGCGCGTAAGAATATGGGTAGGGCGCATAGCCGCCGTAGGGAAAATCATAATAGTCGTAATAGGGGTAATCCCAGCCGCCCGCGAGGCCATAGCCGAGCCCAAGGCCGACGAGACCGCCGCCCCAGCCCCAACCGCCCCAGCCGCCGCTCCAGCGGTTCCAGCCGCCGCCGCGCCAACCGCCGCCCCAGCCGCCGCCATGCCAGCCGCCGCCCCAACCGCCGCCGCCCCAACCGCCGACATGGCCGCCCCAGCCGCCATGGACGCCGAAGGCCGAAGCCGGACCGCTCAAAAGAAGCGCGCCGCCGAGAGCGGTAGCGGCCAACAATGCACCAAAGCGTTTCATCGCTTCACTCCTTGGAAATATCAGCCCACGAACGGAGTTCTGGCTGAACTTTAGCTGAACGCTGGACAGAATGGCGAAGTTCCCGACGATTTCATTGATCCTTAAGGGGTTCCTCGAAAATTTTTGCGCATTCGATTTGTAAGATGCGTCGCAAGCGCCAGCGCGCCGGCCTATGAATCGGCCGCGCTTCGGTTTACCGTCCGGAAGTCCCTTGATTTTCAGGCGCGTGAAGACACGATGAGACGACTGAGCCAAGTATTGTTGAGCCAACTCTTGCTGTGCGTTTGCGCCGCCGTCGGCGCGCTGTCCCTGGCCCGGCCCGCCCTCGCGGAGGGCGTCGATCCGGTGACCATCGGCGCGATTGAAATCCTCTCCGGCCCCAACGCCAAATATGGCGTCTCGATCAAGCAGGGCTTCGACCTTGGCGTCGCTGCAGGCGAACCGCGCCGGCGGCGTCAAGGGGCGCCCCCTCGCCATCGCCTACGAGGATTCGGCCGGCAGCAAGGAGCAGGCGATCAACGCCGCGCGGCAATTGCTTGGGCGCGACGAAGGTTCCGCTTCTTCTCGGCCCCACCCTATCCACCGAGATGTTCGCGGTGGCGCCGATCGCCGTCGAGCGCAAGACGCCGATCATCGGCACCTCGACCACGGCGAACGGCATCACCGCCATCGGGCCTTACGTGTTCCGCACCTCGTTGCCGGAAGCCGACGTCATCCCCGTCACGCTGCGCGCCGCGCGCGACAAATTCGGCGTCAAGAAGGTCGCGGTGCTTTACGGCCGCGACGACGCCTTCACAAAATCCGCCTATGACGTGATGGCGAAGGCGCTGGCCGATCTCAACATCGAGGTTCTGACGACCGAGACCTTCGGCGCCAAGGATGCGGATTTTTCCGCGCAGCTGACCAAGATCAAGAGCCTCAATCCCGACGCCATCGTCGTCTCGGCGCTGGCCGACGCCGGCGCCGGCATCCTGCTCGGCAAGCAGGCGCTCGGAATCCCCGCCTCTGTGCGGGTCATCGGCGGCAATGGCATGAACTCCCCGAAGGTGCTCGAAATCGCCGGCGCCGCCTCCGACGGATTGCTCGTCGGCAGCCCCTGGTTCGTCGGCAAGAGCGATCCCAAAAACGAGAAATTCATCGCCGACTACCGCGCCGCCTATGGCGCCGATCCCGATCAGTTCGCGGCGCAGGCTTTCGACACGGCGCAGATCGTCGCAAGCGCCCTCAACGCCGCCAAGGATCTCTCCGGCGATTCGATCCGCGAGGCTTTGCTGAAGACGAAGGTCGACGGCGTCATGGGCGAATTTTCGTTCACGGAGGGTCGCGATCCGGCGGTGACCTCGGGCGTCCTCGTGCTCGAAGCCGCCAACGGCAAGTTCGGTATTTTGAAATAGCCTCGTTTCCACCGGCGCCCTCATGGTGAGCGGAAGGGAGACGTGGAAAAAGGGGGGGGGAGGCCCGAAGGGCCGTCTCGAACCACGAGGGAGTCAACAACACGCCCTGAACACATCCTTCGAGATGCCATTTCTGGACGAAATGGCTCCTCAGGATGAGGTAAGCGGGGTTTCCAAAAAGGCTCTCAGGCGAGGGCTTATCCGCGCCGGGGGAGGCGAGCATGGACGACGAGATCAGGCTCCGCATGAAGGCCGCGCTCGCCGCAAGACGCCTCAACATGGCGCGCACCAGCATCCTGGCGGGATTTGGCAAGACCTACCTCTTCGACGCGCTCATCGGACGCAACCGAAACGGCGTTCGCGAAATCGGCGGCACGCTCGATAATTTCACCTTCATCGCGCAGATCATCGGCCTCAATCCGCGCTGGCTCGCGACCGGCGACGGGGCGATGTGGCTGGAGGATGCGGAGAAGACGCCGGGCGCCGATGGCGATGGGCGGGACGATCTTGTCGTCGTGATCGAGGAGGCGCTTGCGATGCTGCTGCGCCTTCCCGGCAAGAAGGCGCGATCCACGCGCGCATTCGCTCGCCGCCCTCGCGAAGAATTCCGCCGCGAGGTCAGCGCGGAGATCAGCCGCACGGACGCCATCCGCATTTCGGTGCGCGCGATTTTGAGGGCGTTGCAGGGAGAGGCGAAATAGCTGGGTGATTGGGCGGAACGGCAGCTTTGGACGAGCGAGGCGCCGAAGCGGCCTTTCGCGTCCGCACCGCCATCGGCGGCGCCCGACCCATAGCAGTATTTCTAGCTTGCCCCGGGGATCCAGTTGCCCCTGACCAAAGGGGGGGTTATTCACCTATCCGGATCTGTTCAAACCTCAAGCTTGACCTTGGATCAATGCTTAGCGGCGGGTCTGCGGCCAGAGTGGCGCGATTTTCGGAAAAGGAGGGGCCGACAGATTTGGCTGGGCCTTATCGCGCTTGCGGTCCCGCAAATCCCCGTCGCACCACCGATCGGGCAGGCGATTATGAGTAACGATCTCTCTGCGTCACGTGCAAGGCTGGAACACAGTCACACAAGAGAAGAGATCCAGGAGCGCCTCGCTCGAGACAAACGTGGCAACTATCTCCGAGATTGGATCTACGGCGGGATCGACGGAACGATCACCACCTTCGCGATAGTTGCCGGGGTCGTCGGCGCCGACCTACCCGGAACGGTCGTGCTAGTGCTCGGCTTGGCCAACCTCATGGCCGACGGATTTGCGATGGGAGCGGGTAACTACAGCGCCACCAAGGCTGATTTGGACGACTTCAGACGCCTGCTCGCCATCGAGAGAAAACACATTGCGCTTGAACCGAGCGGCGAGCGCGAAGAGATCCGGCAAATCTTCGCCCTCAAGGGTTTCTCCGGCGCCGAACTGGAGCGAATCGTAGACGTCATCTCGTCTGACGAAGACCTCTGGACAAGGACGATGGCCGTCGAAGAATACGGTCTGTCTCCGACCGAAAAGTCGCCTATCCTCGCAGCGCTCAACACGTCCGCCGCCTTCGTGTTGTGCGGGTTGGTGCCGCTCGTCAGCTATCTCATCGCGTACAGCCTTGCGTGGAGCGTGGTCGCGACCGGCCTCGTGTTCTTCGGCATCGGCGCGGCGAAGAGCCGATGGTCGCTGGCGGGTTGGGCGAGGTCGGGGTTGGAGACGCTGTTGATCGGTATGAGCGCGGCCAGTCTCTCTTTCCTCATCGGCTTCGGCCTCAGGGCTTTCGTGAAGGTCCCAATTTGACGGAGTCGAGATAGCGGAGTCACAGGCCGGGTCAATTGCTCTGAGGTCTTCTTGGCGCCCATTGTCGCCGAAAGAGCGCCGCCGTAATAGGCGCGAATCCGCCATTTGTCCCTTGACGAATGAGGATCGGCTCGGCGTCAATGACGGAAATTCGAAACGACTCGCAGTTCAGGCCCTCAGTTTCGCCCAGCAGATCATCAACGGATTCGTCGCCGGCTCGGCCTGTGCGCTGTTCGCCCTCGGCTTCACCCTGATGTTCAGCGTGCTCGGCGTCATCAATCTCACCTATGGATTTTACTTTTCCGCCGGCGCCTATATCGCGCTGTTCGCGACGCTGAAGGGCGCCTCCCACGCTCGCCCCGCCCTCATCCGACCCTCGCTGAGGGCTGCGTTCTCCCGCGGGCGGGAGAAGGAATCCACAGGCCGCGCGGACGCCATCCGCATTTCGGTGCGCGCGATTTTTGCGATCGTTGCAGGGGGAGGCGAAATGGCGGGGTGATTGGGGTGGGAGTGGAATGGCGGCTTTCGGGGTTCCGCTCATAGCGGTGAACTCAAATTATCACGCATCAATGAATTTCGCGCCGGCCCCTTATCGCCGCTTGGCGCCCCCTTGCGGCGCGCCAGGACGGAGCGATACAAGCCAGAGCGCCGGGGGGTGCGGCGAGGCGGATAGAGGAAACAGAAATGCTCAATATCGGCAAAGTCCGTTTCATCGCCTTGCTGGCGGGTTTGCTTGGCTTCGCTCCGGCTGAGGCGGCGGTGCGCATCGAGGGGCAGGTCCAGGTCGGCGGCGGCGCTCTCAAGGGCGCCGCGGTGACGCTATGGGCGGCCAGCGCCGACGCCCCCGCGCAACTTGCCGACGCCAAAGCCGACGCCGACGGGCATTTTGCGCTTTCCGGCGCCGACGCGCCGGCGGGCGCGATCCTCTATATCGTCGCCAAGGGAGGCGCGCCCGCGGCCGGCAAGAGCGGCGACAATCCGGCCATCGCGCTTTTGACGGTGCTGGGCAGCGCGCCGCCCGGGAAGGTCACGATCAACGAACTCACCACCGTCGCCTCGGCCTTCACCGCCGCGCGCTTCATCAAGGGCGAGGCGATTTCGGGCAATCCGCTCGGGCTCAAGATCGCCGCCGGGAATGCGCCCAATCTGGTCGATCCCGCGACCGGCGGCTGGGGCAAGGTGCTGCTCGATCCGATCAACAGCACGCAGACCACGGCGCTCGCGAACCTCGATACGCTTGGCTCGCTGATCACGGCCTTCGCGACTGTCGCCGACGATGACTGGCGCGCCCGCTTCCTCAAGGCGGCGACCGCGACCGGCGGCGCGACGCCGACGAACACGCTGGAGGCGTTGGCCAGCATCGCCCGCGAGCCATGGGCCGATCCGAAAACGCTCTACGCGCTGTTCGACGAAGCCTACCCGCAGCCGAAGGACGGCGCGCGGCGAGCGGCGCCATTCGTTCCCTATCTCGCCTGGACGCCGCCTGACTTCGCCCTCAGCCTCTGTTTCGCTGGCGGCGGGACATTCGCCAATGGCCGATTCATGTTCGACGCCGACGGCAATCTCTGGAGCGGACAGAATTGGATGCCCGGTTCGCAGTCCGGCGTGCGCAAGAGCATCGGCGGCGGCGTGACCAAGTTCAGTCCCAACGGGACCGCTCTCTCTCCCCCGATCACCGGCTTCACCGGCATGGGCATCGACGGCATCGGCTGGGGCACCGCCGTGGCGCTCGACAAGGTCTGGATCACGAGCTTCAACGGGAAGATTCTCGTGATGGACTTCGACGGCCATCCGATCGGCGACGAAAGCGATTTCCCGTTCAAGGAGAGGTTGACGGGGCTGATGGGCGTCGGCATCGCGACGAACGGCGACGTCTGGATCGCCGACGGCTCGGACGATCAACTGCTGTACTTCCCCGGCGGACGCGTGAAGGACGGGAAAATCGTCAAGGTCGCGGGGTTGAAATCGCCCTTCGACATCGTCATCGACGACCAGAATCGGGTCTGGGTCGCCAACTCCTCGTCGGACACGGTGGTCCGCTTCCCGGCTGACGATCCCTCCAAAGTGGAATCCTTCCGGACCGGCCTCAGCGTCCGCGGCCTCGCACTCGACTCGAAGAGCAATGTCTGGGTGTCGAACCTGCTTTCGCTGGATTTCCCGGCGCCCGAGATTCCCGTCGGCGCCCCCATCATGGAGCAGTTCGCCCTTCTGGCCGGAGCCGCGCTGCATTACCCGAAGCCCACCGGCGACATTAACCTGATCCGTCCCGACGGCGAGCAACCCGCGCCCGAGGGCTTCACCGGCGGCGGCGCTGTCGACATCCCTTGGGGGTTGAACATCGACGGCAATGACGATGTCTGGATCGCCAACCTGTCGCCGCGCACGCGGGCCGTCGTACTGATGGCCGGGGTCGACACGAAAGGCCATCCCGCAGGCGTCAAGACCGGCGACGTCATCCACAGTTTCAAGGGCGGCAGCATCCAGATGCTGACCGACGTGGCGATCGACGCGGCCGGCGACGTCTGGGCGGCGAACAACTGGAATTTGCCCGAAGCGGCGCTCGGCGATCCTCCGATCCCCGCCACCTCCACCTGGGGCGGCGGGTCGGGCTTCACGGTCATCTATGGCGTGGCGGCGCCCGTGAAGCCGCCGCGGATCGGTAAAGTGCGGCAGCCTTGAGCGTCGGGCCGCTTGGCCGCAGGGCGGGGCCTTTGCGCGAAATGTCACGCCTCGATGAATTCCGCCAGCGGCGGCGATCGGCGCTTGGCGCAGTTCGGCGCTTGGGGCTAGGCTCGAGCAGCGCGGGCTGGCTGGCAGGAAAGACGGGATGAAATCGACCAACATCATGCGGCTGGCGGGCGCGGCGGCGCTGCTTCTCATCGCCAGCGGCGCGCAGGCGCAGGAGAAGCAATCGACCGAGGATCTCGCCAAGGCGGCGCAAAACCCGATCGCCGATCTCGCCAGCCTGCCGCTGCAGAACAATACGAATTTCGTCACGGGACCCTATAACGAGACGCAGAACATCCTGAATGTCCAGCCGGTCATTCCGTTTCACGTCACAGAGGACTGGAACGTAATCTCGCGCACCATCCTGCCGGTCATCAATCAGGTTGGATTCACGCCGTGGGATCAGGGCGACTACGGGCTCGGCGACCTCAACCCGTCGCTGTTCCTTTCCCCCGCAAAACCCGGCGCGCTGATCTGGGGCGTCGGCCCCACAGCTCTGCTGCCGACGGGAACGGGGCATACGCTTGGAACCGGCAAATGGAGCATCGGCCCGACCGCCGTGCTGCTCACCATCCAGGGCGACTGGCTGATCGGCGCGCTCGCCAACAATGTGTGGTCGGTCGCTGGCCCCTCGGATCGCACGCGCGTCAACCAGATGCTGACGCAGCCCTTCATCAACTATAATTTTCCCGACGGAACCTATTTGACCTCGAGCCCGATCATCACGGCGAACTGGGTGGCGCGGCCCGGCCAGCAATGGACCGTGCCGCTCGGCGGGGCATCGGCAAGGTGTTCAAATTCGAGGGGCAGGCGTTCAACGTCTCGCTACAGGCCTTCTACAATGTCGTGCGGCCCGACGAAGGCTCGAAATGGCAGCTGCGCGCGCAACTCGCCTTCCTCTTCCCCGACAAATAGAGCGGGCAGTTCGAAGATGGCGCCGCGCCGGCCTCGGCTCAGCGTCAATGGGTAAATTCGAAACGCGCGCGGCTACGCGCCTCTCGCGCCCGCCCCGCCCTCATCCGCCCCTCGCTGACGCGAGGGCTGCCTTCTCCCGCCCTGCGGGAGAAGGAGCGCACCCCAAAAGCCGGTCAGGCTGCGAAATCCCGCGCCCTGGCGAGATCGGACATCAGATCGGGGCCTGTCGGACGCCAGCCCAGCCGCTCCCGCGTCAGCGCGCTGGACGCCGGGATGTCGGCGGATGCGAACGCCCCGAGCCAGCCGAAGTGCGCGCCCGCCTCCTCGGCGGCGATTGAGACCACAGGGAGCTTGAGGCCGCGGCCGATGGCCTCGGCGATCTCGCGAAGCGGCACGCCTTCTTCCGCGACGGCGTTGTAACGGACGCCCGCCGACTCCCTTCTCCAGCGCCAGCCGGTAGAGGCGGGCGACATCGAGCCGGTGCGCGGCGGGCCAGCGGTTCCGCCCGTCGCCGACATAGGCCGAGACGCCCCGCTCGCGCGCCGTGGCGATCAGGTAGCTGATGAGGCCCTGTTTCTCCGGGTCGTGCACCTGCGGCAGCCGCACCACCGAGACGCGCACGCCCTGCTTCGCCAGCGCCAGCGCCGCATGTTCCGAGGCGACGCGGGGAAACGGCGCGTTCGGCGCATCGTCTTCGGTCGAGAGGCGCCCCGGCGTGAAGGCGACCGCCGTGCCGGAGGTGACGAGGAAGGGACGGCCGGACCCCGCAAGCGCGCCGCCGAGCGCCTCGATGGCGCGCCGGTCCGTCTCGCAGTTCTCTTCGAGCTTCGAGAAGTCGTGGTTGAAGGCGAGGTGGATCACGCCGTCCGCCGACTTCGCGCCGCTTGCGAGGCTGTCCAGATCCTCGAGCGAACCGCGATGGACCTTTGCGCCGATGTCGGCGAGCGCCGCGGCGCCTGCCTCCGAGCGGGCGAGGCCGAGCGCCTGATGGCCCGCCGCGATCAACTCGGCAATGACGGCGGAGCCGATGAATCCGGTGGCGCCGGTAATGAAAACACGCATGGAAATCTCCTTGTTTGGTTGGCCGCACTATCGTCGCCGCGGATATGCTGGTAAAGTTGTGATGTTATAGGGGTATAAGGGCTAACAGGATGAGCCTTTCGGCGACGCATGAGAGCCTGCTCGGGACCTATCTCAAGGACCGCCGCGCGCGGCTCGATCCGGCCGCCTTCGGCCTTTCCGCAACGCGCCGGCGCACGCCGGGCCTGCGCCGCGAGGAGGTGGCGCAGCGCGCCAACATCAGCACGACCTGGTACACCTGGCTCGAACAGGGGCGCGGCGGCGCGGCCTCGGCCGACGTGCTCGACCGCATCGCCCGCGCGCTGATGCTGACGGAGGTCGAACGCGAGCATCTGTTCCTGCTCGGCCTCGGCCGGCCGCCCGAACTTCGCTACCGGGCGGCCGATGGCGTCACGCCGCGGCTGCAGCGGGTGCTCGACGCGCTGGAGCCAGCCCCGGCTTTGATCAGGACGGCGACATGGGACGTCATCGCATGGAACCGCGCCGCGTCCGTCGTGCTGATGGACTACGGCTCGGTCCCGCCGGAGCAGCGCAACATCCTGCGCATGATCTTCAGCGATCCGCGCGTGCGCGCCGCCCAATATGATTGGGAGAGCGTCGCCCGGCACGTGGTCGCGGCCTTCAGGACGGATGCGGCGCGCGCGGGGGCCGCATCGCAGGTCGCGCAGCTTGTGGAGGAACTCTGCCGTCTAAGCCCCGAGTTCGAGGCGCTCTGGCGCGACAATGACGTCATGAGCTTTGGCGAGGGCGTCAAACACCTGAAGCATCCGGTGCTCGGGCCGATCAGCTTCGAATATTCATCCTTCGCCGTCGACGGCCGGACCGATCTCGGCATGGTCGTCTACAATCCCACGACGCAGCTTGACGCGGAGCGAATCAGATCGCTTTTGCCGTCGAAATCATGCCCATCGGCGTGATAGTGTTCGCCCCGCCCTCATCCCCTCGCTGATTCCGACCGTGCACATTCCTTCTCCCGCGCGCGGGAGAAGGTGGGCCGACGAAGTCGGGCCGGATGAGGGACATTGCAGGATGAGCGATGCTTGGAATAGGAGTTATAGTTAGATCTTTTATCTTCCGACGACCGCCACCCTCATCCGGCCCTCGCTGACGCGAGGGCCACCTTCTCCCGCAAGCGGGAGAAGGGTTCGCGCTTCGATCTGAAACCCGGCCCTTAATGTTCGCCCAGCAGATCATCAATGGTTTCGTCGCCGGCTCGGCCTATGCGCTGTTCGCGCTCGGCTTCACGCTGATGTTCGGCGTGCTCGGCGTCGTCAATCTCACCTATGGCTTTTACTTCTCGGCCGGCGCCTATATCGCGCTGTTCGCGACGCTGAAGGGCGCGCCGCTGGCGCTCGCTTTGCCTGCTGGCGGCGGTTGGCGCGGGCCTCATCGCCGTCGTCCTCGATTCCATTCTGCTCTCGCGCCTGCGCAAGACAAAAGCGCCCGAACTCGCCTCGCTGATGGTGACGCTGGGCGGCACGCTGTTTCTCTATTCGGGCATGACGGCGCTGTTCGGCTCCGAGATCCGCCGCTTCCCGATCGGCCTCATCGACAACGCGCCTTTTAATTTCCATGGCGCCAGCATCTCGCCGACGCAGATGCTCATTGTCGGCGCGTCCGCCGTGTTGACGCTTGGACTTATCGCAGCTTTGCGGGCGACCCGCCTCGGCCTTTCCATGCGCGCCCTGGCCGAGAACCCCGACGCCGCCGAACTGATGGGCATCGACACCGGCGCGATCATGCGGCGCGTCTCCTTCATCTCCGGCGCGCTCGGCGGCGCGGCGGGCGTTCTGATCGGACTGCAGTACAACGCCATCACGCCCTATATGGGCGAAGCGATGACGCTTAAAGGTTTCGCCATCATCATTCTCGGCGGCCTCGGCGACATTGGCGGCGCGCTGATCGCGGGGCTGCTGATCGGGCTTCTCGAAGCGCTGACCGCGGGCTATGTCTCGTCCGTCTACAAGGACGCCATCGGATTTCTGGCGCTCGTCTTGACCTTGTGGGTGCGACCGCTCGGATTGTTCGGCCGCGCCAGCGCGCGGCGCGCCTGAAGACGGGCTATAGTCTGGAGCGGGATGCGGGCGGAAAAGTGCGCACACTTTTCCTCATCCCGCTCTATTCTTTCACGTAATAGCTCGCCGTTCCCGTCATCCAGTCCTGCCGCTGCGGCGTGAAGACATCGATGTCGATCGTGTCTTCGGTAAAGTGGAACTCATGCGGCACGTTGGGCGGGATGATCATGAGGTCGCCGGCGCGCATCACATATTTCTTGCCCTGCGAATAGACCTCCGCCTCTCCTTGCGTGATCCAGGTGATCTGCTCGTTGGCGTGGTGATGCACCGGCACGACGGCGCCCTTTTTCATGGACCATTTGACGAAGGTCGATTGCGCGCCGTGCAGATATTGCCGGTGAAATCAGCGGCGACAATTGCTCGATCGGCTGCGCATCCAGATGGTAGAGTGAGGCGCTGGCGGCGATATGCCCGCTGATCAAGGGCAACACGCCTCTTCCCGGCGCCTCGGAGACCTGCGCGGATGAATGCAACGTCGGGGCCGGCGCTGGAATCGCTTCGGCCTGCGCTTGATCCGGTTTGCCGCTCATGAACGTCTCCCATCAAGAATGCGGATCATCGCAGGGACGCGCGGCCCGGCGGACGATGCGCGCGCCTCTGGCCGCGACTAACGCGCCAGAGCTTGCCGCTGCCTGAGGAGTTCGGCAAGCTGGGCTTCCTGCTCGGCGATCCGGTCGGCGGCGAGCGACTCGTCCGAAGCGCCCGAATAGGCGGCGGCCTGCTCGGTCAGCTCGCGGATGTTCTCCCTTATGACGGCGATGCGTTCGTCGAGTTCGATAAGCTTGGCGGCGTCGGACATTGTTCTTCCTGTTCTGTTCCAAGTGCAACGGCCGGGGCGGCGTCCGCAGCATATAGCCTGACGGCGCACCGAAAGCCCATACCGCGGAGAATGGCGCAGGCGCGAGATTTCAGCCAAAACTTTTACGGCCGGACAATCGTAAAACAAATCGTGGGCCGGCTTGATCGCCCGACCGCACGCGGCGCGGGACTTTATCCCGCGCGGGGACCGGACCGTTTCGCCACCCCCTTGAGGCAGACCCCCGATCTGCTTCAAGGCCCAACGATCGTGCTTCGGACAGCTTTCCTGAAGCTGCCCCCGGCGCCCGTCAAAAGGCGCGCGGGGGTCCCCTGCGAGTCCGGTCCAATGCTGCGGCGAAGGCGTAGCTGCCGGCGCGCGGCGAACTTGCTGGAACTACGCGGAGCCACTATGCCGGGGACACAACGGGCGCGCCGCCGCGCCCGGCTTCGCGCCGCCTCGCCACATTCGATCGCCGCAATGAATTCTGACGACTGCCTGACATGACGGGCTTCGACCTCGACGATTTCCTGTGGACCTACCAGAGCCTGCTCGCCGCGCTCGGCGTCAACGGGCTTTTGGCGCTGAGCATGTATGTCGTGCTGGCGATCGGCCAATTGTCGCTTGGCCAGGCGGCCTTCATGGGGCTCGGGGCCTACGCCTCGGCCCTGCTCAGCCTGCATTCCGGCCTGCCCTTCCCCTTCGTTCTCGCCGCCGCCATGCTGGCGCCCGCGCTCGTCGCGCTGGCGATCGGCGTCCCGACGCTGCGCCTTTCGGGCGTCTATCTCGCGCTGGCGACGATCGGCCTTGGCGAAATCCTGCGCATTTTCCTCATTCAGTCGGATCTGACCGGCGGCGCGCTGGGCCTTTCCGGCATCCCGGTGAAGGCCGGTTTCGCCCTGATCTACGGCTGCCTGCTCGCCGCGGTGCTGGCGCTGATCCTGATCTGCCGCTCGCGCATCGGCCGCGCCATGGAGGCGATCCGCGAGGATGAGGTCGCGGCCGCCGTCAGCGGCGTCAATCTTCCGCGCTACAAGATGGCGGCGCTGGTCGCCTCGGCCATGCTCGCCGGCCTCGCCGGCGCGCTTAACGCCCACGCCTCCTCCTTCATCAGCCCGAACGACTATGGCTTCGACGCGGCGGTGACGATCCTCAGCTTTGCGCTTCTTGGCGGCATCCGTTCGCCGCTCGGGCCGATCGCGGGCGCGATGGTCCTGACGCTTCTGCCCGAGGTCCTGCGCCCGCTGCAGGACTACCGCCTCGTCGTCAACGGCCTCATCATCGTCATCGCGGTTCTTTACATGCCGCACGGCATCCTCCCCTGGCGCATCGGCCGCATCGGCGTTGCTTTGAAATCGCCGACATGAGCGCGCCCGAACTCGAAATCGAGGGGCTGACCCTGCGCTACGGCGGCCTGACCGCGATCGATGCCTTAAGCCTTCGCGTCGAGACCGGCAGCCTGCATGGGCTGATCGGGCCGAACGGCGCCGGCAAGACCAGCGTCTTCAACGCGATCTGCGGCCTCGCGCGGGGCGGCTCCGGCGCGATTTCGCTGCGCGGCGAACGGATCGATCTTCTTTCGCCCGACGCGCGGGCGCGGCGCGGGCTCGCCCGCACCTTCCAGAACCTGCGGCTGTTCAACGAGATGACCGCGCTGGAGAATGTCCTCGCCGGGATGCACGCGGAGGTCGGCGGATCGCTGCTTGAGGTTCTGACGCGGCTCGGCCGGTTTCGCTCGAAAGAACGCGCCGCCGTGCGCGAGGCGCGCGCGCTTCTCGCCTTCGTCGGCCTCGACGCGGCGGCCGGGACGTCGCGCCGGCGCGCTGTCCTATGGCGACCAGCGCCGGCTCGAAATCGCCCGCGCGCTCGCCGGCGGGCCAAATCTCATGCTGCTCGACGAGCCCGCCGCCGGCATGAATCCGGCCGAGACGGCGGGCCTCAACGATCTCCTCGGCGAGGTGAAGGCGCGCGGCGTCGCGATGCTTCTCGTCGAGCATGATATGAGCCTCGTCATGCGCCTTTGCGACAGGATCACGGTGCTGAATTTCGGCCGCAAGATCGCCGAGGGCGCCCCCGAGGCCGTGCGCGCCGACCCGGCCGTGATCGAGGCCTATCTCGGCGTGAAGGGCGCGGCGGAGCTGGCGAAGACGCCCGGATAGTGCTAGCATTTTTTGCTTGCAGATCGGACCGATAGCGCTATGATCTGCTGATGAATGGCAGGCAGAAGAAGACCCTCGCGGCGATTTTCGCCGAGCCGGTCTCGGGGACGATTGAGTGGTCCGCGATTGAAAGCCTTCTTGTCGCCGTCGGATGCAAAATGATCGAAGGGTCAGGCTCCCGCGTGCGGTTCGAGCGCCTTGGGCTGGTCGCATCGTTCCACCGCCCGCATCCGCACAGGGAGGCACAGCGATATCAGGTTCGCGATGCGCGCGACTTTTTGAGCAAACTCGGAATCACGCCATGATCGCCATGCACTACAAGGGATATTATGCGCGGATCGAGATCGACGACGACGACGGAATTTTGGTCGGGCATATCGCTGGAATCAACGACGTCGTCGGTTTCCACGCCGATAATGTCGTTGGTCTGCGCGCCGCATTCCATGAAGCTGTCGATGATTACGTCGCCGCCTGCCTGAAGATCGGCAAACCCGCCGAGAGATCCTTTTCGGGCAACATGATGTTTCGCGTCGACCCGGCGCTACACGCCAAGGCGGCGCTCGCTGCGGAGCTTGCCGGCAAAAGCCTCAATCAGTGGGGCGAGGAAACCCTTGCGGAAGCCATCGGCCGCGCGAAGCCCGCGTCTTTCGCCACGCGCGCCTCCCCCCGAAAAAAGGCCGCAGGTTCAGCCGCTGCGGGAGGCAAGCGCAAGACGAAGGCGTCATGAGCCCCCTCCTCGACGTGCGCGGCCTCGAGATCGGCTATGGCGCGAGCCTCGTCGTCAAGGGCGTCGATCTTTGCGTCGGCGCCGGCCAGATCGTCTGCCTCATCGGCGCGAATGGCGCGGGCAAGACGACGATCCTGCGCGGCCTCTCGGGGCTTTTGAAAATCCGCGCCGGATCGGTCCGTTTTGCAGGCGAGAACCTGACCAACCGTCCGGCGCACGTCATAGCGCGAAGGCGGATCGCGCATGTCCCCGAGGGCCGCCAGATTTTCGGGCGGATGAGCGTCGCGGAAAACCTCGCCGCCGGCGCCTATGTGACGCGCGACCGCGCGGCGATCGAATCGCGGCGGGAGAGCGTGCTCGCCCGCTTCCCGCGGCTGAGGGAGCGCCTGTCGCAAAGCGCCGGCCTCATGTCCGGCGGCGAGCAGCAGATGCTGGCGATCGGCCGCGCCCTGATGGCCGATCCGCAGCTGCTGCTCCTCGACGAACCCTCGATGGGCCTCGCGCCGCTCTTCGTCGAGGAGATTTTCTCCATCATCAAAGCGCTGAAAGACGAGGGGCGCACAATTCTGCTGATCGAGCAGAACGCCCACGCCGCGCTGGAGCTCGCCGATTACGCCTATGTGCTGGAGACGGGCCGCATCGCGCTGCAAGGCTCAGGCGCCGAGATGCTGGCGCACGACGAGATTTCCAAAGCCTATCTTGGCGGGTGAGAGGCGTCGCGGCGGCGGGCGCCCGCGCCGCCGTTTCGATCGCCTTCAGAACGCCTCTTCAACCCATTTATAGGGATAGTTCGGCTCCTTGTAGCCGCCGGACTTCTGGCGGTCGGGGAGCTTTGCCTTCTTGCGCTCGACGTCCTCGTAAGGGATATGCGCGAGGATGTGCCTGATGATGTTGAGCCGCGCGCGCTTCTTGTCGTCCGAGCGCGCGACGTACCAGGGCGCCCAGGGCGTGTCGGAAGCGAGGAACATCGCATCCCGCGCGCGCGAATAATCATACCAGCGGCTGTAGGATTTGAGATCCATCTCGCGACAGCTTCCAGATCTTGCGGCCGTCGATGATGCGCTGCTCGAGCCGGCGCGTCTGCTCCTCCTCGCTGACTTCGAGCCAGTATTTCAGAAGGATGATGTCCGCCTGGACGATGTTCTTCTCCATCCCCGCGACGCCTTCGAGGAACTGGCGCGTCTGCTCCTCGGTGCAAAAGCCCATCACGCGCTCGACGCCGGCGCGGTTGTACCAGCTGCGGTCGAAGATCACGACCTCGCCAGCCGACGGCAGCTCCGCGACATAGCGCTGGACATAAAGCTGCGATTTCTCGCGCTCGGTCGGCGCGGGGAGCGCGACGATCCTGAAGACGCGCGGGCTCACGCGCTCGGTCAGCGCCTTGATGACGCCGCCCTTGCCGGCGCCGTCGCGCCCCTCGAAGACGATGCAGATTTTCTTGCCCTCGCGCCGCACCCATTCCTGCAGCTTGACCGTTTCGACGGCCAGCTTTTCGAGCTCCGCCTCATAGGGCTGGCGCCTGAGCTTGCCGGTCGCCCCCGCCGCCGCGGCTTCGGCCGCCGGGACCTCGTCCGGCCTGTCCTTTTCCTTGTCCTTCGCGTCCTTGTCCTTCGACATGGCGGTCACCTCCAGGCAACGAACATGCCGACGTCGCCGGGAAACCCGTTGGGCCATTCGACGATCATCGCTTTCAGCCGATAGCCGGCGGGCTCAAGCCGCTCCTTCCAGATTTCGTAGAACTGGCGCGGCTGCCCGACCAGCGTTTCGGGCCATCCCGGCTCGGCGTTGTTGAGGGCGCGTCCCTTGTCGGTGCAAAGCTCCGAGGGAAACCGCAGGACCATCATCTCGGTCTCGCCGCGCAGCGCCGCCGCCTTGACGCGATTGAGGAAGCCCTCGACCCTTTCGGGCGTGATCTCGACCCGCTGCATCAGCTTGTCGATCATCTCCTTCTTTGCGTTTTCAGCGCGCCCGATCGCGCCATAGGTTTGCGAAGCCTTGGCTGAATTCGACTTCAGTGACATAAGCCTTGAGATCGGCGACGGACATGAAGGCTTCGTCGCCGAGGCCTTGCGCCGAGGATGCTTTTTCCAGTTCCGCCATGGCCGACGCTCCCTCCCGTTGGTTTTCTTGTCAGGATCTAGCGCATCTTTTATCGCATTTCACCGCCCCGCGTTGACCAAAATCAATGCGTTACCCATCCATCTTGAGCGCGGCGATGAAGGCCTCCTGCGGAATCTCCACCTTGCCGAACTGGCGCATCTTCTTCTTGCCGGCCTTCTGCTTTTCGAGAAGCTTGCGCTTGCGCGTCGCGTCGCCGCCATAACATTTCGCGGTGACGTCCTTGCGCAGCGCCCGCACCGTCTCGCGCGCGATGATCTTGCCGCCGATCGCCGCCTGGATCGGGATCTGGAACATATGCGGCGGGATCAGCTCCTTCAGCTTCTCGACCATCTGGCGCCCGCGCAAATCGGCGCGCTCGCGATGCACCAGCATGGAGAGCGCATCGACCGGCTCGGCGTTGACGAGAATCGACATTTTGACCAGATCCCCCGCCCTGTAGTCGGTGATGGCGTAGTCGAAGCTGGCGTAGCCTTTCGAGATCGACTTCAGTCGGTCGTAAAAGTCGAACACGACTTCATTGAGCGGCAGGTCGTAGACCGCCATCGCGCGCTTGCCGACATAGTTGAGATCGACCTGCGCGCCGCGCCGCTCCTGACAGAGCTTCAACACCGCGCCGAGATAATCGTCGGGCGTCAGGATCGTCGCGCGGATCCACGGCTCCTCGATGGTCTCGATCTTGGTCGGGTCCGGCATGTCGGCCGGGTTGTGCAATTCGATAATCGCGCCGTCGCGCTGCACGATCTTGTAGATGACCGAGGGGGCGGTGGCGATGAGATCGAGGTTGAACTCGCGCTCGAGCCGCTCCTGTATGATTTCGAGATGCAACAGGCCCAAAAATCCGCAGCGAAAGCCAAAGCCGAGCGCGGCCGAACTCTCCATCTCATAGGAAAAGCTCGCATCATTGAGCCGCAGGCGCCCCATGGCCGCGCGCAGATCCTCGAAATCGGCGGCGTCGACGGGAAAGAGGCCGCAAAAGACGACGGGCTGGGCCGGCTTGAAGCCGGGCAGAGCCTCGGCGCAGGGCCTTTTCTCATCGGTGATGGTGTCGCCGACGCGGGTGTCGGCGACCTGCTTGATCTGCGCGGTGATGAAGCCGACTTCGCCGGGGCCAAGCTCTGAAACATCCTGCATTTTCGGCCGGAACACGCCGATCTTGTCGATCTCATAATGGGCGTCGGCGGCCATCATCTTGATCTTCTGGCCCTTGCGCAGCGTTCCGTCGACAACGCGCACGAGCACGACGACGCCGAGATAGGCGTCATACCAGGAATCGACGAGAAGGGCCTTCAACGGCGCCGCCTCGTCGCCTTTCGGCGGCGGCAGGCGGTTGACGATGGCCTCAAGCACGAGGTCGATGCCAATGCCGGTCTTGGCCGAAATCAGCACCGCCTGCGAGGCGTCGAGCCCGATGACGTCCTCGATCTGCTGGCGGATGCGCTCCGGCTCGGCGGCGGGCAGGTCGATCTTGTTCAGGACCGGCACGATCTCATGGCCGGCGTCGAGCGCATGATAGACATTGGCGAGCGTCTGCGCCTCGACGCCCTGGCTCGCGTCGACGACGAGGAGCGAGCCCTCGCAGGCGGCGAGCGAGCGCGAAACCTCATAGGCGAAATCGACGTGGCCGGGCGTGTCCATCAGGTTCAGGATGTAGGTCTGGCCGTCCTGCGCCTTGTATTCGAGCCGGACGGTCTGCGCCTTGATGGTGATGCCGCGCTCGCGCTCGATATCCATGGAATCGAGGACTTGATCCACCATATCCCGCGCAGCGACGGCGCCGGTCGTCTGGATCAGCCGGTCGGCGAGCGTCGATTTGCCATGGTCGATATGCGCGACGATGGAGAAGTTGCGGATGTTGCTGATGGGATGGGTGGTCATGCCTCGCGAGATAGCAGGCGGGGGCCATGAAGGGAAGGCGGCGGCGGCAATCTTGCCCGCCCTCATCCGACCACTGCGTCAGGCCGAGGCCCCCTCAGGCGCATTCGCCCGGACAGCACGGCCGTCGCGGTGTAGAGGCCGGCGCGAGCTTCGACGCCGACGATCTCATATTCGGTGCGGCGAGCGCAGAGAAACGGCAGCGGCAGACTGAGCGCAAACATCTTTTGCATGGTACTCGACGCTGACCGGGCTGCCGGGCGGAACGCCTCAAGCTGCTTTTCCACCTCCTTGTCGGGAACGGAGAAATAGAAAGTGTTGTCGAGCGAGCCCTTGTTTTGCGTGAGCGAGCCGGATTTCGAGAAATTCAGCAGCGCGAGCTGGCCCTCGTTGGTCCAGCACAGGAAACCCTTGGTCGATAATTGTCGATCACGCCCGTGCGCGTGCCGATCGAATAATTATAGGCGCTCAGGAGGCGTGTGAGCGGGATCGCAAGCCCCAGCAGCACAATGAGGCCGCCGATGGCGAATTTGACGGTCCAGGGCAGCCCCGCGCCCCGATGAGGTTGCAGCCATCGTCGATCCCCCCTTTCGCCGGCATCCGCTCGGCGTTTTGCGGCAGCGTTGACGCTATGCGCCGCCGGCGGACCATGCGCCACGGCCGCACGCCGCGCAAGCCCTTCGGCAGCGCTCAGCGCCCGCGCGGATGCGCCGAGCGGTAGGCCTCGATCAGCCGGCTCGAGTCGACGGCGGTATAGATCTGCGTCGTCGACAGCGAGGCGTGGCCGAGCAGCTCCTGGATCGTGCGCAGGTCGCCGCCGCGCCCGAGCAGATGGGTGGCGAAGGAATGGCGCAGCGCATGCGGCGTCGCGCTGTCCGGCAGCCCGAGCGCGCCGCGCAGCCGCTCGACGGCGAGCTGAATGATGCGGGGCGAAAGCGGGCCGCCCCGCGCCCCGACGAACAAATGCCGCTCGGGCGGCAGCGCATAGGGGCAGAGCGCGAGATAGGCTTCGATTCCGCGCCGCACGGGCGCGATGACCGGGACCTCGCGCGTCTTGTTGCCCTTGCCGACGACCCGCAGCGCGTCCCTCTCGCCGACCGGCGCCTCGGCGCGGCGGATCGCCAGCGCCTCGGAGATGCGCAGCCCCGCGCCGTAGAGAAGGCCGAGAACGGCGGCGTCGCGCGCCAGAATCCAGGGCTCGCGGTTGTCTCCGGCCCGCGCTTCGACGCCGGCGACGGCGCGGGCGGAGGCGGCGGTCAGCGGCTTTGGCAGGCGCCGCGCCGCCTTGGGCGCCCGCACGGCCGCGAAGGCCGCGCTTTGCGGCTTGCCGTTGCGTTCAAGGTATCGCGTAAAAGAGCGAAGGCCGGCGAGCTGGCGCAGCAGCGAGCGGCTGCCGACGCCCGCCTCCCGCCGCGACGCCAGAAAGGCGCGCAGATCCCCGGACGAAAGGCCGCAGAGCGTCGCCGCCGAGGCAGGCGCGCCGAAATGAACGGCGGCGAAGGCGAGGAATTGGCGCAGGTCGCGGCTGTAGGCGTCGAGCGTCAGCGCCGCCACGCGGCGCTCGCCGGCAAGGTGCTCGAACCAGGCCTTGGCCAGGCCGGCGAGTTCGGCGTCGGCGTGCGGAAACGGCGGCGCGTCTTGCGAGGGGGGGCGGGCGGCGGGTGCGGCGTCGCGAGACATGGGATCAGTCATCGCCCCGCGCGCCCTAACAATCCATTAGCGGACGAAGATGCGCGAACCTCGCCGCGGCAGCGTTGGCTGTGCTAGCCGGCCTTGACCGCGGCGACGGCCTCCGCGAACAAATCGTTAAGCTTGCGGCGGAGCTGGGGATCGGTCTGGGCGACCCCGGCCGCATCGAAATCGGCGCGGACTTTGGTGAAGACCTCGTCGCCGCCAGTGCCGACGATGTCGGCGCGGACCAACGCGCTGGCGTAAGCTTCGGCGTCGGCTCCGGTCTTGCCGAGCCGCTCGGCGGCCCACAGGCCGAACCATTTGTCGCGCCGGGCGACGGCCTTGAATTTCAGCTCCGCGTCGTGGACAAGCTCAGCTTCAAAAGCCTGTTCGCGTTTGTCGAAAGTGGTCATCAGATTTTCCCGTATCGCCGGCGCCCTCGATTTTCGCGCTCTGCGGGCGTTTATTTAGCATGAATTCTTGAAAACGCCATGGTCGCCGAGGCACAGTAGCGCGGCCAGGACGTCGAGGATTCGGGACCGATATCTTTATCTGTATCCGACCTTTGATGTCTGCTAGAAGGCGAAAGTCGGACCACTAAGGGGGATGGGATTTTCAGCGATTTCTCAAAGCCTTGAGTCACACTTGCGTGGAACGCCGCTGATCGACGGGGCTTGCCGCCCGGGTTGTCTCCCGGAGCCAAAAGCGTGTAAGACCCTCAAGAGCCGCGGCTTGAACTCGACTTAAAATTCACCCGTCCGCGGCTGAACAGCGCGCATTGTCTGTCTGGACCTCGGCCAAGGACGTTTACAGGAGCCACGGCCGCCAATGGATCCTCTCAAGCCACGGTTAATCCCAATAAATCGCCGCCGGCGCATCTATGAAGGCAAGGCCAAGGTCCTCTATGAGGGACCCGAGCCTGGCACGCTCATCCAGCATTTCAAGGACGACGCAACCGCTTTTAACGCCAAGAAGCACGAGGTCATTGACGGCAAGGGAGTCCTGAACAACCGAATTTCGGAGTTCATCTTCCAGAACCTCAACGACATCGGCGTGCCGACGCACTTCATCCGGCGGCTCAACATGCGCGAACAGCTGATTCGCGAGCTTGAGATCGTGCCGCTCGAGGTGGTGGTGCGAAATGTCGCGGCCGGCTCCCTCTCGACGCGCCTTGGCATCGAGGAAGGCACCCAGCTGCCGCGCTCGATCATCGAATTCTATTACAAGAACGATGAGCTGAACGACCCGATGGTCTCCGAGGAGCACATCACCGCCTTCGGCTGGGCGAGCCCGCAGGAGATCGACGACATCATGGCGCTCGCCATCCGCGTCAATGATTTCCTCACCGGCCTCTTCCTCGGCGTCGGCATCCGTCTCGTCGATTTCAAGATGGAGTGCGGCCGGCTCTGGGAAGGCGACATGATGCGCATCGCCGTCGCCGACGAGATTTCGCCGGACTCCTGCCGGCTGTGGGACATCAAGTCGAACGACAAGCTCGACAAGGACCGCTTCCGCCGCGATCTTGGCGGCGTCGTCGAGGCCTATACGGAAGTCGCGCGCCGGCTTGGCATTCTGCAAGAGAACGAGACGCCTCGCGCGAGCGGGCCGAAACTCGTTCGCTAAGATTGTCGGCGGGGGCTTGACCGCCTCCCACGGCGAAATGGAAAAGCCGGATTTGCAGCGAGCCGCAAATCCAACGCTGCGGAGGCTTCGGCCTCCGTTTTCGTTTGAGAAATTTTGTTTCGATGACTGGAGGATGGAGTAGCGATGAAAGCCCGGGTCGTCGTCACGCTCAGAAGCGGCATCCTCGATCCGCAAGGCAAGGCCATTGAAGGGGCGCTGAAGTCGCTCCATGTCGATGGGATCAAGAGCGTGCGGCAGGGCAAGATCTTCGACGTCGAACTCGACGCGCCCGATCGCGGCGCAGCCGAGGCGCTGCTGCGCGAGGCCTGCGAAAAGCTTCTGGCCAATCAGGTCGTCGAGGATTTCGAGGTGACGCTGATTTGAACGCCGCGATCATTCTCTTTCCCGGCTCCAACCGCGAGGGCGACGTTTTCCGCGCGCTCAAAGCCCATGGCGCGCCGAAGATCGTCTGGCACGCCGAGACCGAATTGCCGCGCGGGAACCGATCTCGTCGTGCTGCCCGGCGGCTTCTCCTATGGCGATTATCTGCGCTGCGGCGCGATCGCCGCCCATGCGCCGATCATGGCCGCCGTGCGCGCCCACGCCGAGCGCGGCGGCCTTGTCCTTGGCATCTGCAACGGGTTCCAGATTCTCGTCGAATTCGGGCTTCTGCCGGGCGTGCTCATGCGCAACGCGCAGCTGCGCTTCATCTGCCGCATGCAGCACATCCGCGTCGAGCGCAGCGACACCAAATTCGCCGCGCAATATAAGCAAGGCCAGGCGATCAAAGTCGCCATCGCCCATGGCGAAGGCAATTACACCGCCGACGCCGAGACGATCGCGCGGCTCGAGGGCGAGGGCCGCGTCGCCTTCCGCTATTGCGACGCGCATGGCAAACTCGCCAAAAGCGCCAACCCGAACGGTTCGATCAACGCCATCGCAGGAATCTACTCGGAACGCTTCAATGTGCTCGGGCTGATGCCGCATCCGGAGAATCTCATCGATCCGCTGGTTGGCGGGATTGATGGTCGGGGGCTGTTTGCAGAGTCTGGCGGCTGGCTGAAGGGAAACGCCCTCATCCGACCCGACTTCGTCGGGCCGCCTTCTCCCGCTAGCGGGCGAAGGGGCGCGCACGCCGGGAACCCCTTCTCCCGCCCGCGGGAGAAGGTGGCCCTCGCGTCAGCGAGGGTCGGATGAGGGCGAGGCGCTCTCGCCAATCGCCTTTCGGATCTCGTCCAGAACGATATTTCCGCCGCCGATCACGAGATCATTCGAGAACCGCAGGATCCGCCACCCCTGCGAACGGAGCCACGCGTCCCGGCTCTTGTCATGAAGGCGCTGCTCGGCCTCGTCATGCGGCGGTCCATCCAGCTCGATGATCAGGCGCGCGGCGATGCAGACGAAATCCGCCACATAGGGGCCGATTGGGAATTGCCGCCTGAATTTCGCGCCCTCGCCGCGATTGCGCAGGCCCCGCCACAAAATTGTCTCCGCAATCGTCATGTCGCGGCGCAATCGGCGCGCGTCGGCAAGCTGACGATTTGTGAAGCGAGGGGTCATGAATAAGTAGTGGTCGAACTGGAAAATTTCACTCCTACCGCGAGTATCACTCGACTTGCAAACGCCCTCATCCGACCCGGCTGCGCCGGGCCACCTTCTCCCGCCTGCGGGAGAAGGGGCGCGCACGCAGGGAAATCCTTCTCCCGCAGGCGGGAGAAGGTGGCCCTCGCGTCAGAGAGGGTCGGATGAGGGCGGCCTCACTGGCGATCTGCTCCTTTGCGTCATATGATCACGGAGAAAGCCGCTGTCGCAAACGCTCGATCCGGCCCGACTTCGTCGGGCTGCGTTCTCCCGCCTGCGGGAGAAGGGGCGCTCATGTCTTTGGAGAAGCCGTCATTGCTCGAAGAACCCGCGATCACGCCCGATCTCGTCGCCGCGCACGGCCTGAAGCCGGACGAATATGAGCGCATTCTCGCGCTCATCGGCCGGGCGCCGACCTTTACCGAGCTCGGCATTTTTTCGGCGATGTGGAACGAGCATTGCTCCTACAAATCATCGCGGCTGCATCTGCGCGCGCTGCCGACCAAGGCGCCCTGGGTCATTCAGGGGCCGGGCGAGAACGCCGGCGTCATCGACATCGGCGGGGGCGACGCCTGCGTCTTCAAGATGGAGAGCCACAACCACCCCTCCTATATCGAGCCGTTTCAGGGCGCGGCGACCGGCGTCGGCGGCATCCTGCGCGACGTCTTCACCATGGGCGCGCGCCCGGTCGCCTGCCTCAACCTCTTGCGCTTCGGCGCGCCGGAGCATCCGAAGACGCGCCATCTCGTCGCAGGCGTCGTCGCCGGCATCGGCTCCTATGGCAATAGTTTCGGCGTGCCGACGGTCGGCGGCTCGACCGCCTTCCATACCGGCTATGACGGCAATATCCTCGTCAACGCCATGGCGGTCGGCATCGCGCGGGCCGACGAAATCTTCTACGCAAAGGCGACCGGCGTCGGCAATCCGATCGTCTATCTCGGCTCGAAGACGGGGCGCGACGGCATCCATGGCGCGACCATGGCCTCGGCGTCTTTCGAGGCGGATGCGGAGGCCAAGCGGCCGACGGTGCAGGTCGGCGATCCCTTCACCGAGAAGCTGCTGCTTGAGGCCTGCCTCGAACTGATGCGCACCGGCGCTGTGATCGCCATTCAGGACATGGGCGCGGCCGGCCTCACCTCCTCGGCGGTGGAGATGGGGGCCAAGGGCGATCTCGGCATCGAGCTCGACCTCGACGCCGTACCGTGCCGCGAGACCGGCATGAGCGCCTATGAAATGCTGCTCTCGGAAAGCCAGGAGCGCATGCTTATGGTTCTGGACCCCGCAAGGGAGGCGCAGGCGAAGGCGGCGTTCGTCAAATGGGGCCTCGATTTCGCGGTCATCGGCCAAACCACCGACACGCTGCGCTTCGTCGTCAGGCACAGGGGCGAGATCAAGGCCGACCTGCCGATCAAGCAGCTCGGCGACGCCGCGCCCCTTTACGATCGGCCCCATGTCGCGACGCCCGCGCGGGAGCGCATCGACCCCGAGGATGCCCTGGCGCCGATCTCCAACGCCGAAGCGCTGCTGCGCCTCATCGCAACGCCCGACCTTTGCTCCAAGCGCTGGATCTACGAGCAATATGACACGCTCATTCTCGGCAACAGCGTTGAGACGCCGGGCGGCGACGCCGCCGTGATCCGCCTTGGCGATGGCCCAAAAGGATTGGCGCTGACGACCGATGTGACGGCGCGCTACTGCGAGGCCGACCCGAAAGAGGGCGGCAAGCAGGCGGTGGCCGAGGCGTGGCGCAACCTCACCGCCGTCGGCGCCCTGCCCCGCGCGGTCACCGACAACCTCAACTTCGGCAATCCGGAAAGGCCCGAGATCATGGGCCAGCTGGTCGGCTGCCTTGAAGGGAATCGGCGAAGCCTGCCGGGCGCTCGACTTCCCCATCGTGTCGGGCAATGTGTCGCTCTATAATGAGAGCAGCGGCCGGGCCATTCCGCCGACCCCCTCGATCGGCGGCGTTGGCGTCGTCGACGACGTGAGCCGGACCGCGACGATCGCCTTCAGGCGGCCGGGCGAGGACATCCTGCTTGTCGGCGCGACGCAGGGCTGGCTCGGACAATCGCTGTATCTGCGCGAAATCTGCGGGCGCGAGGAAGGGGCGCCGCCCCCTGTCGATCTCGCGGCGGAAAAGCGCAACGGCGATTTCGTACGCACCCTCATCCGGACGGGGGAGGTTTGTACGGTTCATGACATTTCCGACGGCGGCCTCGCGGTCGCCTTGTCCGAAATGGCGATCGCCGGCGGCGTCGGCGCGGCGGTCGAAGCGCCTGAAAACATTGCCGCTCACGCCTTCTGGTTCGGCGAGGATCAGGCGCGCTACATCGTCGCAACGGCGCCGGAGCGAACCGGCGCGATCCTTGCTGCGGCGGAAAGCGCCGGGGTCGCGTGCCGGCGCCTCGGCGAGACCGGCGGCCCGACATTGACCCTCGGCGGGGAGACCGCCATATTATTGAGTGATCTTGTGGGGAACTTCGAAGAGTGGCTCCCCGATTACATGGCCGGCGCGCTCTAGCGGGCCGCGAGGGCGAGACAATCGGCGCGACAATCGAGGAGAGACGCCGCAATGGCGATGGAATCATCTGAAATCGAACGGCTCATCAAGGCCGGCATTCCGGACGCCAGGATCGATCTCACCGATCTCGTCGGCGACAAGGACCACTGGGCCGCGACGGTGACCTCGTCCGAATTCGTCGGCAAGACCAAGCTGCAGCAGCATCAAATCGTCTACAAGGCGCTCGGGGCGCAGCTGGGCGGCCCGCTGCACGCCCTGCAGCTCACGACGCAGGCGCCGGAATAACCGCAAAGAATTCACCGGACAATTGCCGGACAGACAGCCGAAAGGATCAGAATATGGCCATCAAGGACGAGATTAAGTCGACGGTCGACAGCAATGACGTCGTTCTGTTTATGAAGGGCACGCCGAATTTCCCGCAATGCGGCTTTTCGGGCCAGGTCGTGCAAATCCTGTCCTATCTTGGCGTTCCCTATAAGCCGGTGAACTGCCTCGAAGGCGATGAGATCCGCCAGGGCATCAAGGAATTCTCCAACTGGCCGACCATCCCGCAGCTCTATGTCAAAGGCGAGTTCATCGGCGGCTGCGACATTGTCCGCGAGATGTTCCAGAGCGGCGAACTCGCCAGCTACCTCAGCGGCAAGGGCATTGAGGTCAAGCAGCCGGCCAAGGCCTGAAGCGCCTCGCTGAAGGCGCCTAAAGGCGCATTTGGAGACGAGACGACCGGCCCGGAAGCGCGTCAGCCCCGGGCGGCGGCGACCAGCGCGAGGGCGTCTGGGGAATCCCACTGCGCGGGTCCCGCCATGACCCCAAGCGCGCAGCCGTTTTTGTCGACGAGAACCGTCGTCGGCAGACCGAGCGCTTGGCCGGCGCCCTTCAGCGTCTGGAAAATGTCGGCCGAGCCATCGGCGTAAAAGCCGAGATTCTTGACGCCGATCTCCTTCAAAAACGCCTTCGGCCGGTCGAGTCGCGCCGTGTCGATATTGACGGCGACCACGGTGAAATCGGGTCCGCCGCGCGCGGCCTCGAGCCGGTCGAGGGCGGGCATTTCCTGCCGGCAGGGCACGCACCAGGTCGCCCAGAGGTTCAGCAGCACGGTGCGCCCCTTGAAATCCGCAAGACGCGTTGGGGCGCCGTCGGCGTCGGCGAATTTCAGCTCGGGAAGCGGGCGCGGCGCCTCAGTGACGCTGAAGGCCGCGACCTCGCCATGCGCGAGCGGGCGCATCGCGGCCGCCCTCTCACGCGCGCCGGGACAGGCGGCGTTCGCCGCGACGTCCTTGCCGTCCTGCGCTTTCATCGCGTAAAGGACGAAGGCGGCGACCGCCGCCGTGACGAAGCCGGCGGCGATGAGCAGCCGGGGGGTGAAATTGCGGCCGGGGTTCTGGCGCTTCTCATTTTGCGTCATGCTGTCGTTTTTCCAGTCCATTTTCTTCAAAGAAGCGCGCCAAGATGAGCAACAAGATGTGGGGCGGCCGGTTCGCCAGCGGTCCCGACGCGATCATGGAGGAGATCAACGCCTCGATCGGCTTCGATTACAAGCTCGCGCTGCAGGATATAGAGGGTTCGAAAGCCCATGTCGCGATGCTGGCTGAGGCGGGGATCGTCTCGGCGGAGGACGCCGCCGCGATCGCGAAGGGCCTAGCCGCAATCAGAACCGAAATCGAGAGCGGGACGTTCATTTTTTCGCGCGCGCTCGAAGACATTCACATGAATATCGAGTCGCGGCTCGCGGCGCTGATCGGCCCGGCGGCCGGGCGCCTGCACACGGCGCGCTCGCGCAATGATCAGGTCGCGCTCGATTTCCGGCTCTGGGTGCGCGACGCGATCGACGGGCTCGACGGCCAGATCGGCGCGCTGCAGCTGGCGCTCGCCGAAAAGGCGCTTGCCCACGCAGGCGAGCGTCATGCCGGGCTTCACGCATATGCAGTCGGCCCAGCCGGTCACCTTCGGCCATCATCTGCTCGCCTATGTCGAGATGTTCGCGCGCGACCGCGCCCGCTTCCGGGATGCGCGGGAGCGTCTCAACGAATGCCCGCTCGGCGCGGCGGCGCTGGCCGGCACCTCCTTTCCGATCGACCGCGCGGCGACGGCCAGGGCGCTCGGCTTCGACCGGCCGACCGCCAATTCGCTGGATAGCGTGTCCGACCGCGATTTCGTGCTGGAAAGCTTGAGCGCAGCTTCGATCTGCGCCGTTCACCTGTCGCGTTTCGCCGAGGAGATCGTGCTGTGGGCGACGCCGCAGTTCGGCTTTGCGTCCCTCTCCGACAAATTCTCGACCGGCTCCTCGATCATGCCGCAAAAGCGCAATCCCGACGCGGCCGAGCTTGTGCGGGGGAAAAGCGGCCGCATCATCGGCGCGCTGACGGCCCTGCTGATCGTGATGAAGGGCCTGCCGCTGACCTATTCGAAGGACATGCAGGAGGACAAGGAAGGCGCGTTCGACGCGCTGCAATCGCTGTCCCTCTGCCTCGCCGCCATGACCGGCATGGTCGGCGACCTGACGCCCGATCTCAAGCGCATGAAGGCGGCGGCGGGCGCGGGCTACGCCACGGCGACGGATCTGGCCGACTGGCTGGTCAGGAGCCTCGGCCTGCCCTTCCGCGAGGCGCATCACGTGACGGGGCGGCTTGTCGCCGCCGCCGCGGCGCAGCAGAAAGGCCTCGAAGAGCTGAGCCTCGCCGAGATGCAGGCGGAGGAGCCGCGCATCACGGCGGAGGTGTTCGGCGTGCTCGGCGTCGAAAAATCCGTCCGCAGCCGGACAAGCTACGGCGGGACCGCGCCGGAGAATGTCAGGGCGCAGGCCCGGCGCTGGCTGGCGAGGCTGAAGAAGGAGGCGGCGGCGAAGGCCGGCGGCTGAGAGCGGGCCCCGTTGGCGATCTCGGCTTTCGCCCTCATTCCTTCGGCAGGGCGATCTTGGGCAGGAAGCCGCGTCCGTCCGAGACGATGAAATCCCACATGGTGCGCGCCGCGGGCGAGATTTCGCGCTGGCCGTGCCGGACCGCGAACCATTGGCGCATGACCGGCAGGCCGACGACGTCGAGAATGACGAGCCTTCCCTCCGCCACCTCGGCCTCGATGGTGTGGGCGGAGATGAGCGTCAGGCCAAGGCCCGCCATCACCGCCTGCTTGACGGTTTCGTTCGAGCCGATCTCGATGTGGACGCGTGGCGGCGGCAGCACCATTCCGCCAAAGAAAGCGTCAAATACATTGCGCGTGCCCGAGCCTTCCTCACGGATGATGAAACCCTCATGACAGAGCTCCGCCTTGTCTATGCCAACTCGTTTTGCCATACTGTGCTCGGGCGGAGCGATCACGACTTGGGGGTGAGGCCCGAATATTTCGCTGGTCACCGGAAAATCTGCCGGCGGACTGCCCATCAGCGCAATATCGACTGTCTGGTCGCGCACCGCCGCCACGATCGTCGCCCGGTTGCCCACGGTGACGGAGATATCGATGCGCGGGTTCCCGCGCGCGAATGCGGCGATCAGTCGGGGCGCGAAATATTGAGCGGTAGAGGTTACGCCAATCGTCACGCGGCCGGAATGCTTGTCCTTGTGCGCGGAAAGCGTAGTCTTGAGTTCGGCCAGCGCCCGATCAATGCGCGTCGCGACGTTGACCACCTGCTGGCCGGCGTTCGTCAGGCGCAGGCGACCGCCCGTGCGATCGAACAGGGCGAGCCCGACGTCATCCTCGAGAAGCTTGATCCTTGAGGTCAGCGCCGCGGCGGTTACGTTGAGGTTCTCGGCGGCGGCGGCGATCGTCCCGCTCTGCGCGACGGCGACGATGGTTTCGAGGTGTTTTAAGGTCAGGCGACGCATTGGCTCATTGTCTTTTTCCTGAATATTTCTTACGGCAAGCGCAGTGATATCCACTTTTATTTTCGGCGGCGTTCAGCGATAACGCGTCAAGCAAAAAAGGGAAACGTGTCGACATGCCGAGGATTTCGGGGGCTCAGGACCTTCAGGCCTATCTCGACCAAAGCGTCAAGGCGAATGCGGGGCTGGAATCCGCCGCGGCGGTGCTCGTCGAGGTCGCCGCCGCCGCCGTGAAGATGTCGGACCTCATCGGCCTTGGCCAATTGTACGGCCGCCTCGGGGCCAGCCGCGACAGCGCCAACGCCGACGGCGACGTCCAGAAAGAGCTGGACGTGCTGGCCAATGAGATGTTCGTCGAGGCGTTGCGGGCCGCGCCGGTTTACGCCGTCGTGTCGGAGGAGTTGCCCGAGCCTTTGCTCCTTGATCCGACCGCGCATGTCGTCGTCTCGATGGACCCGCTCGACGGCTCCTCGAACATCGACGCCAATGTGTCGATCGGAACCATTTTTTCGGTGCTTCCGACGCTGCCCGCGGCGAGCAGCCTCGACGCTCATTTTTTGCAGCCGGGGCGCGCGCAGATCGCCGCCGGCTTCGTCATCTACGGCCCGCAGACCTCGATCGTCTTCGCGCTCGGCGCAAACGCGACAGAGATCTTCACGCTCGATCGCAGCGATGGCCGGTTCTACCACGCGGTCACGGCCGGGCCGATCCCGCGCGCGTCGGCGGAATATGCCATCAACGCCTCCAATTACAGGCATTGGGAGCCCTCGATTCGCTCTTTCATCGAGGATTGCGCGCGCGGCGCCGATGGGCCGATGAAGCGCAACTACAATATGCGCTGGGTTGCATCCCTCGTCGCGGAAGCCTATCGGATCCTTCTGCGCGGCGGGATTTTTCTCTACCCCGGCGATCAGAGGCCCGGCTACGCCGACGGGCGGCTGCGCCTTCTCTATGAGGGCAATCCCGTCGCCCTCATCGTCGAGCGGGCCGGCGGCGTCGCGACCGATGGCGTCGAACCGCTTCTCGACGTCGTCCCGACCGCGATCCACCAGCGCGCGCCTCTCGTCTTCGGCTCGGCCGAGCCGGTGCGTCTCGTCGCGCGCTATCGCTCCGATCCAAAGGTTTCCGCCGAGCGCGCGCCCCTGTTCGGCGCAAGAGGCTTGATTCGCGGCTAGCCGGCGTTCGCGGGAAGGAAGCTCGAAGCTCATGTCGACACGCTATCCGATCATTTCGGTCACGGGTTCGTCGGGGGCCGGCACGACATCGGTCAAGCGCACATTCGAGCAGATTTTCCGCCGCGAGGGAATTAACGCCGACTATATCGAAGGAGACGCCTTCCATCGCTACGATCGCGCGGAAATGCGCAAGGCGATGGCCGAGGAGGAAGCCAGGGGCAATCATCATTTCAGCCATTTCGGGCCGGCCGCCAACCTGCTCGAAGAACTGGAGAGCGTGTTCGCGAGCTACAGCGCGCGCGGGACCGCGAAGACCCGGCAATATGTGCATGACGAAGCCGAGGCGAGACTCTACGGTCGCCCGCCCGGCACGTTCACCGACTGGAAGCCGCTGCAGGCGCACAGCGATCTTCTGTTCTATGAGGGCCTGCATGGCGCGGCCGTCACCGAGAAGGTCAATATCGCCAAGCACGCCGACCTCAAGATCGGCGTCGTTCCGGTGATCAATCTTGAATGGATTCAGAAGATTCATCGCGACAAGGCCGATCGCGGCTATACGATGGAAGCGGTGATGGACACGATTTTGCGCCGGATGCCGGACTATACGCGCTATATCTGCCCGCAATTCACCGAAACCGACATCAACTTCCAGCGCGTGCCGACGGTCGACACCTCGAACCCGTTCACGGCGCGCTGGATCCCGACCGCCGACGAATCGATGGTCATCATCCGTTTCGCGCGGCCGGCCGGCATCGATTTCTCATATCTCCTGTCGATGCTCCGCGACAGCTTCATGTCGCGCGCCAATTCGATCGTCATACCCGGCAACAAGCTCGATCTCGCGATGCAACTGATACTGACCCCGCTCATTCTCCAGCTGGTCGAGCGGAGAAAGCGGCTGACCCAGGGACGGAAAATCGATGAACGTGCTGGCGAGAGTTTCTGACTTGGCGACGCCCGCCGAGATGGCCAACGCCATCCGCGTGCTTTCGATGGACGCTGTCGAAAAAGCCAATTCCGGTCACCCCGGCATGCCGATGGGCATGGCGGACGCCGCGACCGTCCTCTTCACGCGTTTCATGAAATTCGATGCCGCCGATCCAGCCTGGCCCGACCGCGACCGTTTCGTGCTGTCCGCCGGACATGGGTCCATGCTGCTCTATTCGCTGCTCCACCTGCTCGGCTATCCGCACATGGGCCGCACTGAGCTCGAGCGCTTCCGCCAGCTCGATTCAAGAACCCCGGGCCATCCCGAATACGGCCATACGCCGGGCGTCGAGACGACGACGGGGCCGCTCGGCCAGGGCCTCGCCGCGGCGGTCGGCATGGCCATCGCCGAACGATTGCTTGCGGCGCGCTATGGCGCCGATATCGCCGACCACCGCACCTATGTCATCGCCGGCGACGGCTGCCTGATGGAGGGGATCAGCCATGAGGCGATCGCGCTCGCCGGCCATCTCAAACTCTCGAAGCTGATCGTCCTTTGGGACGATAACGGCATCACCATCGACGGCAAGGTCTCGCTCGCGGATTCGGTGGATCAGCTGGCCCGGTTCGAGGCCGCCGGCTGGACGGCCTCGCGCATCGACGGCCATGACCCGGAAGCCGTCGCCGCCGCGCTGGAGGCCGCGCAAGCGGCGCAAAAGCCGGTCCTCATCGCCTGCAAGACGACGATTGGATATGGCGCGCCGACGAAAGCCGGATCGCATGCCTCGCACGGCGCGGCGCTCGGCAAGGATGAGGTCGCGGGCGCCCGCGGCTTCTTCGGCTGGACCCATGCGCCCTTCGAAATCCCCGACAACATCCGCAAGGCCTGGGCCGAGGCGGCGAGCCGCGCCGCCGGCGCGCACGCCCTCTGGTCGGAGCGCCTCGCCGGTCTCGACCCGGCGACGAAAGCGCGGTTCGAGGCGGACATCAGCGGCGCGGTCGCGCCGGGCGTCGCCGCCGCCGTCGAAGCGTTCAAGAAGGCCGCGAGCGAAGGCGGCGCGGCGCAGGCGACCCGCATCTCGTCGCAGAAACTGCTCGACAAGCTCGCTCCGGCGCAGCCCAATCTGATCGGCGGATCGGCGGATCTCACGGGATCCAACAACACCAAAGCCGCCGACATGAAGGCCGTGACGCCCGACGATTTTTCCGGCCGCTACATTCATTACGGCGTTCGCGAATTCGGCATGGCCGCGGCCATGAACGGCATCAGTCTGCACGGCGGCTTCATCCCTTACGGCGGCACGTTTCTCGTTTTCGCCGATTACAGCCGCCCCGCCATCCGCCTCGCCGCGCTGATGGGCATTCGCGTCATTCATGTGCTGACCCATGATTCGATCGGCCTTGGCGAAGACGGGCCGACGCATCAGCCGGTCGAGCACCTCGCGGCTCTGCGCGCCATCCCAAACTTGCTCGTGTTCCGCCCCGCCGACGCGGTCGAGACCGCGGAAGCCTGGGAGCTCGCGCTGAACAGCAGGACATCGCCGTCCGTCATCGCGCTGTCGCGGCAGAACCTGCCGATCGTGCGCCGCGCGCATACGTCCGAAAATCTCTCCGCCGCGGGCGGCTATGTTCTGCGCGCGCCGGAAGGCGAGCGGGACGTGACGCTGTTTGCGACCGGATCTGAAGTGTCGCTCGCGGTCGAGGCGTCCGAGCGGCTCGCTGGCGAGGGCGTCAGGGCCGCCGTCGTCTCGATGCCATGCTTCGAGCTTTTCGCAGCGGCCACGCCGGCCTACCGCAAAAGCGTGATCGGAACGGCGCCGCGGGTCGCCATCGAGGCGGCCGTGCGCCAGGGCTGGGACATCGCGCTCGCGCCCGACGACGCCTTCATCGGCATGTCGACATTCGGCGCCAGCGCGCCCGCCGGCGACCTCTTCAGGAAGTTCGGCATTACGGTCGACGCGATCGTCGTCGCGGCCCACGCCCAAATCGCGGCCAAAGCGGCGGCTGAAGCAGCGCAAAGAAAACAATAACGCTCGCCCGCCGCGACGAATGCGGCGGAGATCGATCGGATCGGCGGAGGGTGAGACGGCTGTCGCGGAATAGTTTCGCGATCGGCAGAACCGCTTCGCGATAAGGGCGAGGCGTCAACCAGAGGCTGCAACGCCGGGACGCGCCTGGCGGCGAAGCCGAAACCGGCACTGTGCGACGGAGAATAACTCATGGCCAGAATCACGCTTCGACAATTGCTCGACCACGCAGCCGAGCATAGCTATGGCGTCCCCGCCTTCAACATCAACAACATGGAGCAGGGCCTCGCCATCATGGAGGCCGCCGCCTCGGTCGATGCGCCGGTCATCATTCAGGCGAGCCGCGGCGCGCGCGCCTACGCAAACGACATCATGCTCGCCAAGATGATCGAGGCGCTGATCGACATCTATCCGGACATTCCGGTCTGCATGCATCAGGATCACGGCAACAGCGAAGCGACCTGTCTCAGCGCCATCCAGTATGGATTTTCATCCGTCATGATGGACGGTTCGCTCGAAGCCGACGCCAAGACGCCCGCATCCTACGATTACAACGTCGCGATCACCGCGAAGGTCGCCGAATTCGCGCATCTCGTCGGCGCGTCTGTCGAGGGCGAACTCGGCGTTCTGGGCTCGCTCGAACATGGAACCGGCGAACAGGAGGACGGCCATGGCGCCGAAGGCAAGCTCGGCCTCGACCAGCTGCTGACGGATCCGGATCAGGCGGTCGATTTCGTCATGCGCACGAAGGTCGATGCGCTGGCCATCGCGATGGGGACGTCGCACGGCGCCTACAAATTCTCGCGCAAGCCCGACGGCGATATTCTTTCGATGCGGGTGATCGAAGAGATTCACGCCAAATTGCCGAATACGCACCTCGTCATGCATGGGTCGTCGTCGGTGCCGCAGGATCTGCAGGACATCTTCAACGCCAATGGCGGCGCCATGCGGCAGACCTTCGGCGTGCCCGTCGAGGAGATCGTGCGCGGCATCAAGCATGGCGTTCGCAAGGTCAACATCGACACCGACTGCCGGCTCGCAATGACGGGACAGTTCCGCCGCGTCGCGACGGAGCACAAGGACGAATTCGATCCGCGCAAATTCCTGAAGCCCGCGATGGACGCCATGCGCGCCGTCTGCAAGCTGCGTCTCGAGCAGTTCGGAACGGCGGGCAATGCGTCGAAGATAAAAGTGCTTCCGATGTCCGCCATGGCCAAGCGCTACGCCTCGGGCGGCCTCGACCCGCGCGCGCGCCTGCAACGCTCGGCCGCCGAATAAGCATGGAGAACAGGCGCGCGCAGGCGAAAGCGTCAAACGGAGAATGGTCCTATGACATCTGAAAAGGAACCCGCCGCCCGCTCGCGCTTTTCCGCAGGCGTCATGGAATACCGCAAGATGGGCTATTGGCAGCCCGATTACGCGCCAAGCGACACCGACCTCATCGCCTGCTTTCGCGTCACGCCGCAAGACGGCGTCGATCCAATCGAGGCGTCGGCGGCCGTCGCCGGCGAATCCTCGACGGCGACCTGGACCGTCGTTTGGACCGACCGCCTGACCGCATGCGACAAATACCGGGCGAAATGCTACCGGGTCGATCCCGTGCCGAATTCGCCCGGCTCCTGGTTCGCCTTCATCGCCTATGAACTCGATCTTTTCGAGCCCGGCTCGATCGCGAACCTCTCGGCCTCGATCATCGGCAACGTGTTCGGCTTCAAGCCGCTGAAGGCGTTGCGGCTCGAGGACATGCGTCTTCCGGTCGCCTATGTGAAGACGTTCCAGGGGCCGGCGACCGGCATCGTCGTCGAACGCGAGCGGCTCGACAAATTCGGCCGCCCCCTGCTCGGCGCGACCGTCAAACCGAAGCTCGGTCTCTCGGGACGCAATTACGGCCGCGTCGTCTATGAGGCGCTGAAGGGCGGCCTCGACTTCACGAAAGACGATGAGAACATCAACTCGCAGCCGTTCATGCATTGGCGCGAGCGTTTTCTTTATTGCTTGGAGGCGGTCAACCGCGCCCAGGCCGCCACCGGCGAAGTCAAGGGCAGCTACCTCAACGTCACCGCGGCGACGATGGAGGACATGTATGAGCGCGCCGAATTCGCCAAGGAGCTCGGCTCCGTCGTCATCATGGTCGACCTCGTGATCGGTTATACGGCGATCCAGTCGATGGCCAAATGGGCGCGCAGGAACGACACGATCCTGCATCTCCACCGCGCCGGCCATTCAACCTACACGCGGCAGAAGATCCATGGCGTCTCCTTCCGCGTCATCGCCAAATGGATGCGGCTCGCCGGCGTCGACCACATCCATGCCGGCACGGTCGTCGGCAAGCTCGAAGGCGATCCCGCGACGACGCGCGGCTACTACGACATCTGCCGCGAGGATTTCATTCCGCAACAGCTCGAACATGGGATTTTCTTCGACCAGCATTGGGCGTCGCTGAACAAGCTCATGCCCGTCGCGTCGGGCGGCATTCACGCCGGGCAGATGCATCAGCTACTTGATTATTTCGGCGAGGACGTCGTGCTGCAGTTCGGCGGCGGCACCATCGGCCATCCGATGGGGATCGCGGCGGGGGCGACCGCCAATCGGGTCGCGCTCGAGGCGATGGTGTTCGCCCGCAACGCCGGCCGCGACACGCTGGCCGAGGGCCAGACAATTCTCGAGGAGGCGGCGCGCAGCTGCGCGCCCTTGAGGCAGGCGCTGGAAGTCTGGAAGGACGTCACCTTCGATTATGCGTCGACGGATTCTCCCGATTTCGTTCCATCCGTGACGCCGGCTGAATAGGAAATTTTCGAAATGCGAATCACGCAAGGGTGTTTTTCCTTTCTTCCCGATCTCACCGACGATCAGATCAGATCCCAGGTGCAATATTGCATCGACAAGGGCTGGGCGGTGAATCTCGAATATACGGACGATCCGCATCCGCGGAACACCTATTGGGAGATGTGGGATCTGCCGATGTTCGACATCAAGGACGCAGCGGGCGTGATGCTCGAACTCGACGCCTGCCGCAAGGCCCACGCCGGCCGCCATTACATTCGCCTCTCGGCCTTCGATTCCTCGCCCGGCTGGGAGAGCGTGCGCCTCTCCTTCATCGTCGACCGGCCGAAGGACGAGCCCGGCTTCCGGCTGCTGCGCACCGAAGGCGCGGGCCGCAACCAGATCTATTCAACGCAATCCTACGCGGTCGATCGGCCCGAATCCGAACGCTACGACGCATGAGCTTTGCGGCCGCTTTGAAAACGCGTCATGCGTTCTGGAGCCTTTTTGCCGGGAAGCGCGTTTTCCAGAGTGGCGAGAAGCAGGACATGAAGGACGCGCCACATCCGACGAGGCGAACGCGGACACGGCGGAGGCGAACATGGCTTTGAATGAAGATGCGGCCGATGGCTCTTCGCTCTCCGCCGCCCCCGAAACCATCGATCTGCGCCATGAGCTGCGCGAGACGCACGCGCAGGACGTTCTCGACCAGCTCGATCGCGAACTGGTCGGCCTCGCCCCCGTCAAGACGCGCATCCGCCAGATTTGCGCGCTGCTCGTCGTCGATCGGGTGAGGCGCCGGCTCGGCCTCACCTCCGAAACGCCGACGCTGCATATGTCCTTCACCGGCAATCCGGGCACCGGCAAGACCACCGTCGCCCTGCGCATGGCCGAAATCCTGCACAGGCTCGGCTATGTCCGCAAGGGCCATCTCGTCTCGGTGACGCGCGACGATCTCGTTGGCCAATATATTGGCCATACGGCGCCGAAGACGAAAGAAATCCTGAAGAAAGCCATGGGCGGCGTTCTGTTCATTGACGAGGCCTATTACCTCTATCGCCAGGAGAACGAGCGCGACTATGGCCAGGAGGCGATCGAGATCCTGCTGCAGGTGATGGAGAACCAGCGCGAGGATCTCGTCGTCATCCTCGCCGGCTACGCCTCCCGCATGGACCAGTTCTTCCGCTCGAATCCGGGCTTTCGCTCCCGCATCGCGCACCACATCGACTTTCCCGATTATGCGGACGGCGAGCTGATGTCGATCGCGCAGACCATGCTGGCGGCGCAGCACTACAAATTCAGCCCCGAGGGCGCGAGCGCGTTCGAGAGCTATATCGCGGCGCGCCGCCGCCAGCCGCTGTTCTCCAACGCGCGCTCGATCCGCAACGCGCTCGACCGCGCAAGGCTCAGGCACGCCAACCGCTATTTCGAGCAGGAAGGCCCCGTGCTGATCGACGACCTGATGACGATCGACGCCATCGACGTGCTCGGCAGCCGCGTTTTCGACTCCGAACCGTCTTCCGAAGCAAAGGCTCCCCAATCATGAGCTCTCTCGTCATCGCGCCCTCGATCCTGTCCGCCGATTTTGCGAGACTTGGCGAAGAGGTCCGCACTGTGGCCGCCGCCGGCGCCGACTGGATCCATGTCGACGTGATGGACGGTCATTTCGTGCCGAACATCACAATCGGGCCGGCGATCGTCGCGGCGCTGCGGCCGCATACCGACCTCTTCTTCGACGTGCATCTAATGATCGCGCCCTGCGATCCCTATCTCGCCGCTTTCGCGGAGGCCGGCGCCGATCTCATCGCGGTCCATGTCGAGGCGGGGCCGCATCTGCACCGCTCGCTGCAGGCGATTCGCGGGCTCGGCAAGAAGGCCGGCGTCGTGCTGAACCCGGCGACTCCCGCGGCCAGCGTCAAACATGTGCTCGACCTCGTCGATCTCGTGCTGGTCATGTCGGTCAATCCCGGCTTTGGCGGGCAGGCCTTCATTCCCTCGGCCGTCGACAAGATCGCCGAACTCAAAGCCATGATCGGCGAGCGGCCGATCCGCATCGAGGTCGATGGCGGCATCAACCCCGAGACGGCGGCCCTCGTCGCCGCCGCCGGCGCAGACACGCTCGTCGCAGGCTCGGGCGTGTTCAAGGGCGGTCCCGATCATTATGCCGCGAATATCGCGGCGATCCGCGCGGGCGCGGCGGGAAAGCGGCGCGATGCCGCTTGAGGCGCTGATCTTCGACGTCGACGGCACGCTCGCCGAAACGGAAGAGCTGCACAGGCAGGCCTTCAACGAGGCGTTCCACGCCTTCGGCCTCGACTGGGTCTGGCCGCGCGATCTCTATCGCGAACTCCTTGGCGTCACCGGCGGCCGGGAGCGCATCCTTCATTATATCGATCATTACGCCCCGGCGGGCGGCTCCGGCGCTCGCGCCAAAGTGAGCGAGATGCACGCGGACAAGACCGTGCGCTACGTAAAGCTCATCCGCGCCGGCGACGTCGCGCCGCGGCCGGGGGTGCGGCGCCTGATCGCGGAGGCGCATGACGCAGGGCTGCGGCTCGCCATCGCGACGACGACGCGGCCCGGCAATGTCGAGGCCCTGCTCGGCGCCATGATCGGCCGGGAGGCCCTGTCATGGTTCAGCGTGATCGCCGCCGGCGACATCGTGCCCGCCAAGAAGCCGGCGCGGGATATTTACGATTATGCGTTGCGCGAACTTGGCTGCGCCGCCTCGGCCTGCGTCGCTTTCGAAGATTTCAGCGAACGGCGTTCGCGCGGCGAGGCAGGCGGGCCTCGCGGTCGTCGCGACGCCGAGCTTCTTTTTGAGCGCGGACGATGTCAGCGAAAGCGCCAGCGTTTTGAGCGATCTCGGCGAACCCGGCCGCCCCGCCCGCCATTTGGCGGGCTGGCGCTTCGCCAAAGGCTACGTCGATCTCGCCGGCTTGCGGTCCATGCTGGACGAGGCGAACGAGATCAAGCCGAAGACCTCAACTGGAGGATCGCCTCGTGAAGACGCGGCGGCGCGCTGATCTGGCGATTGGACCGGCGAATTGAGCCGGCCGCCGCGCGGCAAATTGACTTCGCGCGCGCGGCGCCCTTATAAGTCGCGCTCCCTGGCGGCCTCGATTGTTGCGCCCGCGCCCGTGAATGCGGGCGGCGCCGCGTCCGGTCGGTCGCATCGGCGCGATTTCAGCGCAATATTTGCGCGCGATATTTGAAGGAATGGAACGGTGAAGCGGACATATCAACCGAGCAAGCTCGTGCGCAAGCGGCGGCATGGGTTCCGGGCCCGGATGGCGACCGTTGGCGGGCGCCGGATCATCGCGGCGCGCCGCGCGCGCGGCCGCAAGAAGCTGTCCGCTTGAGCCTGATCCGCCTGAATCGATGGGCGCATCTGCGCAAGCCCTGCTTTTTGCAGAAGATTATGCGCCCAAACAGACAGGCGAGCGATTTTTGTCCGATTCTTCGCCCCCGGCGACGCCGCATCGTCTGAAGCGCCGCGCCGATTTTCTGCGCGCCGCCGCGGGCAAGCGCTTTCACGGGAAAGCATTCAGCTTGCAGGTCGCGCCGCGCGCCCAAACCGGCCCGGCGGGCGTTGGCGAATCGGGGCTCTCGGCCGAACCGCCGCGGTTTGGCTTCACAGTTACAAAGAAAATCGGCAAATCCGTCGTGCGGAACCGGATTCGCCGGCGCCTCAGGGAAGCGGTCCGGACGCTCGACCCGCTTCCCGCGCGCGCGGGCCATGATTATGTCATGATCGCGCGAGCCGAGGCGTTGGGCCTGGCGTTTGCAGCGTTGCAGGCGGAGCTGGTTCGCGCGCTCGGCAGGATCGAAGCGGGAAAAACCAGGGCGGAGAGGCCGCCCGGAAAATTGCGGCGCGACGATGGGGCGCCCGAAGGTCCGGCGCCTCGAGTGAGGCCGCGTCGCGGCGGCGAGGCGACCTGATCGTGCTTCGGCGCGCGATGGCGCGCCGAGGATCTATCGCTGGGGCGTTGTCATGACGACGCCCATCAATACTTAATCCGGATTTTACGAAAGCGGCGCGACATGACGGCGGATAGTAAGAACCTTTATCTGGCGATCGGCCTGTCCTGTCTGGTCATTGTCGGCTGGAGCTATTTCTTTGCGCCGAAGCCGAACCCGGCGCGGGTCGCCGAGATACAGAGACAGACGGCGCAGACGCAGGCGACGCCGGGCGAGGCCCCGGCAGGCGCGCCGGCCGGGGCTCCGGTAAGTCTTCCGCGCGATCTCGCTCCCGCCGACGCCGCGGCGCCCAAGACCCGCGCGGAGGCGCTCGCCGCCTCGCCGCGCGTCAAGATCGACACGCCGGCGCTGAGCGGCTCGCTGGCGCTTAAAGGTGCGCGGCTCGACGACATCGCCCTCAAGGCCTATCGCGAGACGACCGACCCGAAGAGCCCGAACATCATTCTGTTCTCGCCGGCGGGCGCGCCTGACGCTTATTACGCCGAGGCCGGATTCCTCGCGGCGTCAGGCGAAACGCTGGCGCTGCCGCGCGCCGACACGCTGTGGCAGGCCGATCGCGACACGCTGACCCCGCAAACGCCGGTGACGCTCACCTATGACGACGGCCAGGGCCTCGTCTTCCATCGCCAGATCGCCGTCGACGATCGCTATATGTTCACGATTCGTGACAGCGTCGAGAACAAGTCCGACAAACCGGTGACGCTCGCCCCCTATGCGCTGGTGGCGCGGCAGGGGCTGCCGAAAACGGCGAATTATGCGGTCTTGCACGAAGGTTTCGTCGGCGTCATCGGCGATGCCGGCGTCGAGGAGATCAAATACGACAAGATCGAGAAGGAGGACGGCGCGGCGAAGACGCTTTCGGGCGTCGGCGGCTGGCTCGGCTTCACCGACAAATATTGGGCGGCGACCGTCATTCCGGACCAGAAGGCGCCGATCGAGGCGCGGTTTTCGGCCGGACTTTCGCCGTCCGGCCAGAAGAGCTATCGCGCCGATTTCGCCGGCGCCGCGCAGACGCTTGCGCCGGGCGCCTCGACCGAGGTCCTGAGCCGGGTGTTCGCCGGCGCCAAGGAAGTCGAGACGCTGGATCGCTATCAGGTCGATCCGGGCATCAAGAAATTCGATCTTCTGATCGATTGGGGCTGGTTCTATTTCATCACGCGGCCGATGTTCCGGCTGCTGCATTTCCTCTACCGGCTGACCGGCAATTTCGGCGTCGCAATCCTGATCGCGACGGTGATCGTCAAGGGGTTGTTCTTCCCGCTCGCCAACAAGAGCTATCTGTCGATGGCCAAGATGAAGGCGGTGGCGCCGCAGATCGCGGCGATCCGGGATAAATATCCCGACGACAAGATGAAGCAGCAGCAGGAGACCATGGCGCTCTACAAGCGCGACAAGATCAATCCGGTGTCGGGCTGCCTGCCGATGCTGATCCAGATCCCGGTGTTCTTCGCGCTTTACAAGGTCCTGTTCGTGACGATCGAGATGCGGCACGCGCCCTTCTTCGGCTGGATCAAGGATCTTTCCGCGCCAGATCCCACCAATGTGTTCACTCTGTTCGGGCTCATTCCCTGGGACCCGACGCAGCTCCCCGTGTTCGGCCATTTTCTCGCGCTCGGCATCTGGCCAGTGCTGATGGGCATATCGATGTTCGTCCAGATGAAGGCGAACCCCGAGCCCTCCGATCCGACGCAAAAGCAGATTTTCACCTGGATGCCGGTGATCTTCACTTTCACCCTCGGCACCTTTCCGTCGGGCCTCGTGATCTACTGGACCTGGAACAACATCCTCTCCGTCGCCCAGCAGACGCTGATCATGAAAAAGGCCGGCGTCAAAATCGAGCTCTTCGACAATATCGCCAACATGTTCAAGAAAAAGGCCACGAGTTGACAGGTGAGGCTCGCGACGAAGCGGCGACCGTCGAGCCCGATTTCCTTGAGGCCGGGCGCAAGCTCTTCGCGCTCGAATGCGATTTCCTTTGGGCCGCGGGCGCGGCGAGCCAGCTGCCGCCGCCGGCCGCGCCCGAAATCGCCTTCGCGGGGCGCTCGAACGTCGGCAAGTCGTCGCTGCTGAACGCCCTGACCAACCGCAAAACGCTGGCGCGCACCTCGACGACGCCGGGGCGCACGCGCGAACTCAATTTCTTCGGCCTCGGCGGCGACGTGACGTCCGCGAAGCTCCGGCTCGTCGATATGCCGGGCTATGGCTATGCGGCTGCCTCGAAGCAGAAGATCGCGTCATGGACCGGCTTGATGCAGGATTTTCTGCGCGGCCGCGCGCCATTGCTGCGCGTCTTCCTGCTGGTCGACGGCCGCCACGGCCTCAAATCCGTCGACGCCGAGATGATGGACCTGCTCGACCGCTCCGCCATGTCCTATCAGATCGTCCTCACCAAGCGCGACGAGGTCAAGGCCGCCGAGCAGGACCAGCGCATCGAGGAGACTCTGAAGGCGCTGGAGAAGCGTCCGGCCGCCTATCCGCAGGTGATTTTCACCTCCGCGAAAAGCTCCGCCGGCATCGCCGATCTGCGCGCCGCGATCGCGAAGCTGCTGGCCGAGCGCGGCTCCTAAGGCTTTTCGCGGCGAAACAGCTCTGACGCCGCGTTGAGATTGTCACAACAAGCGAATAAATAACGGCAATTCCATCCGGACGGACCAAATGAACGAAGCGACAATCGCGAGCGACCTGCAAAAAGCCCAGGAACAAGCCAAGATCCTGATGCAGGCCCTGCCGCACATGCTCCATTACGACGATGCGATCGTCGTCGTGAAATACGGCGGTCACGCCATGGGCGACGAAAAGGTCGCGCGCGATTTCGCTAAAGACATGGTTTTGCTCGAACTATCCGGCGTGAAGCCGGTTGTCGTTCACGGCGGCGGGCCGCAGATCGGCGCCATGCTGAAGAAACTCGGCATCAAATCGGAGTTTTCGGACGGATTGCGCGTGACCGACAAGGCCACGATCGAGATCGTCGAAATGGTGCTCGCCGGCTCGATCAACAAGCAGATCGTCGGCTTCATCAACAATGAAGGCGGCCACGCCATCGGCCTTTGCGGCAAGGACGGCAACATGGTCATCGCCCGAAAGGCGGGGCAGACCAGCGAATCGGTCGATCTCGGCTTCGTCGGCGAACCCTCGAAGGTCGACACCATCGTGCTCGACCAGGTGCTTGGCCGCGAACTGATCCCCGTGCTCGCCCCGATCGCGGCGGGCGCGGATGGCGAAACCTATAACGTCAACGCCGACACCTTCGCCGGCGCGATCGCCGGCGCGCTGAGGGCGAAAAGGCTCTTATTCCTGACCGACGTGCCGGGCGTGCTCGACAAGGACAAGAACCTGATCAAGCAATTGCGCATCGACGAGATTCACGCCCTGATCGCCGAGGGCGTCATAACGGGGGGCATGATCCCCAAGGTCGAGACCTGCATCTATGCGCTGGAGCAGGGCGTCGAAGGCGTCGTCATCCTCGACGGCAAGACCCCGCACGCCGTGCTCGTCGAACTCTTGACCGATCACGGCGCGGGAACGCTTATTACACGGTGAACGACGAAACCACGCCATCCGCTGAATTTTGCGCCGCAGGCGCCTCCGATCCGGCCGACGCCGCTGGAGACAAGCGGATCCGCGCGGCCGGGGCGTTCGCGCAAAAAGACATCTGGGTGTTCGATCTCGACAACACCCTCTATCCGGCCGGCAGCGATCTCTGGCCGAAGATCGACGCCCGCATCACGCTGTTTCTGGCGCATCTATTCGGCCTCGACGGCATGTCCTCCCGCGCGCTGCAGAAATATTATTACCAGCGCTACGGCACGACCCTGCGCGGCCTGATGGAGGAGCACAGGATCAGCGCCGAGGATTATCTCGCCTTCACCCATGACATCGACCGGTCGGGTCTGATCCCGAACCATTCGCTGGCCGGCGCCATCACCGCCCTGCCCGGCCGTAAGCTGATCCTCACCAACGGCTCGCGCGACCACGCCCTGCGCACCGCCAAGGCGCTCGGCCTTGATGAAATGTTCGAGGATGTTTTCGACATCGTCGCCGCCGATTTCATCCCGAAGCCGGAGGCCGCGACCTATGAGCGCTTTTTCGACAAGCACGACGTCGATCCGAAGCGATCCGTGATGTTCGAGGATCTCGCGCGCAATCTGATTGTGCCCCATTCGAGGGGGATGACGACCGCCCTTGTCGTCCCCGCGCCAGGCGAGATGGACCATCGCGAAGCCTTCGAGATCGCAAGCGAAGTCGTGCCCGAACACATCGATTTCGTGACCAGCGACCTTGAAGGATTTCTGGTCGAGATCGTCGCCGGACTGAACGGCGCGGGCGCAGAGGGCACGTCGGGGTAGGTTTCTGGGGAAGCCCGCCCTCATCCTGAGGAGGCCCGAAGGGCCGTCTCGAAGGATGCCCCAAAGGGCGCCCTCGTGGTTCGAGACGCGCCTTGCAGGCGCTCCTCACCATGAGGGCTTTGCTAGGAATTGTCCAAACCCCGTTGCCTGCGCCGCGTCAACCCTGTAACGCGTCACTCTGCTCTTGAACCGAAAGAACCCGCAATGACGCATACCGCCCTCGAAACGATCATCGACGCCGCCTTCGAGGACCGCGCCAATATCAACGCCGGAACGCAAGGCGACATCCGCAAGGCGGTCGACGCGGCCCTGCATCTGCTCGACGCCGGCAAGCTGCGCGTCGCCGAGAAAATCCCCGGCGCCGTCGGCCCGGCGTCCTGGCGCGTGCATCAATGGCTGAAGAAGGCCGTGCTTCTGTCGTTCCGCCTCAACGACATGGGCGAGATTTCGGGCGGCCCGGGCGGCGCGACCTGGTGGGACAAGGTTCCCTCCAAATTCGCCGGCTGGGGGCCGAAGGAGCATGCCGCGGCGGGCTTTCGCTCCGTGCCGAACTGCATCGTCCGCCGCTCCGCCTATATCGCGCCGGGCGTCGTGCTGATGCCCTCCTTCGTCAATCTCGGCGCCTATGTCGGCGCGAACTCCATGGTCGACACCTGGGTCACGGTCGGCTCCTGCGCCCAGATCGGCAAGAATGTTCATCTTGTCCGGCGGGGTCGGCGTCGGCGGCGTGCTGGAGCCGCTGCAGGCCAATCCGACCATCATCGAGGATGATTGCTTCATCGGCGCGCGCTCGGAGATCGTCGAGGGCGTCATCGTCGGCGAAGGCGCCGTCGATCTCGATGGGCACCTTCATCTCCGCCTCGACCAAGATCATCGACCGCGCGACCGGCAAGATCCATATCGGCTATGTGCCGCCCTATTCGGTCGTCGTCTCCGGCAATCTGCCCGGCAAGCCCCTGCCCGACGGATCGCCCGGCCCCTCGCTCTATTGCGCCGTCATCGTCAAGACCGTCGACGCGCAGACGCGGGCGAAGACCGCCATCAACGATCTGTTGAGAGACTGATGGCCTCGGCTTACCTCGCCCGCTTCGGCTTCCGCACGGATGAGGGGCTGATCGACGCGCGGACCTGGCGCGAAGGCGCGGGGGTGCTCGCCGTCATCTTCGCGGTGCTGACTGCGATCTGGCTGCTGCTGGAGCCGAACGCCCATCGCGAGCTTCGCCCCCGATTCGCCCCTGTTCGATTGGGCGACGTTCCTGACCTTCGTCTATCTGCTGCTTTACGCCTTCGCGGTGCTGTTCATCGGCATCAGCCTTTACAATCTCTCCGCCAAACGCCTGCGCGCCCGCAAACTCCCGACGGGACTCGCCGGCCTCGTGCCGCTGGCGGCGCTGTTTTCCGGCGCGGCGCACTGGCTGCAGCCGCGGGTCGGCGAATATCTGTCCTATTGGTATGTCGCCGGGATCGACGCGCTGCTCGTCGCGGCGCTGGTCTGGACGGTGTGGGAGCTGGGGTTCCGGGCGCCGTTGGAATATTCGCCCGACCGATGAAGCTGAGACCTTAGTCTTGCAGTCAGATGGACTTAAGACGAGGGCTTGATTCCATCGATGCGCCAATATTCCGTAGAAACCATTTCTTTGCCGGCTTGGTCACATCGGCTCACATCTAGAATGGACTGATTTCCAAGAGACAATTCCAATTCAATCCACGGAATTTGACCCTTTTTGTTCAGCCATTGTGTCCAAGCCTTAAGCTTCTAGAGCGGTCGCGGAGATATCAGCAGGAGATGGAGACGGATTGTCTTATACCGTTGCTGCGCTTAAGTCGCTCAGCGCGTTAAGTCTGACCGTCATTGATAATGAATTCATCGCCGAGTTGCAGGATCAGCATTCCGATGTTGGAACCCTGAATATAGGGCTCGAACCGCGGCTCCGACTTGTACGACGCCGTGATCGACGAGAAGAGATAGTCCTCCTCGTTTTCGCTGATATAGCCCGCGAGGTCGGGTACACGCTTTTCATTCAGGACACGTTGCTCGCGGTCCTCCGGACTGATGCCTGCCCAGTTCGTGAATTTGAAGAACTGAGGGACGCCGCTCATAGGCATAAGGGCCGAATAAAAAGTACGAGAGCCCATTTTGCCGCGCATTGCAGGGACACGAATTTCCAAACCTTCAAACATTGCACTTCTCCATTTCGAGCTCGCGTGGGACTGAGCGAACAGCTCGCTCATTCATTTCCCCGAGCTCGTATTCTCAACATGACCGAATTCTTGATTTTATGCAAGAGGTCGGAGAAACAAAAACACGACCTCTATGCAAAAATATTTAGAGCTCCGATATAATCGGCAGTGAGGTCCATCTCTCTCTCAGAGTTGGGTGGCGCTATAGCTGTCTACACTTGCGCGCTGCAGAAATTCGCCGCCGTTTGAACATCCCGCGAAAAATGCGCTAAGACAAGCGCGCTTCGCCCCTTGAGCCTGGACCATGACCCACCCTGCCCGCCTGGAAACGCTGGCCGACCTTCGAGTCGAGATCGATTGCATCGATTCCGAGCTGCACCAGCTGCTGATCAAGCGCGGCGAGATCATTCACCGCCTGATCGAAGCCAAGCAGCGGCAGGGCGGCGGCTCGGCCTTCCGGCCCGGGCGCGAGGCGGACATGATGCGCGGCCTCGTCGCGCGCCATGAGGGCCTGCTGCCGCTCGACACGGTCGAGAGCATCTGGCGCATCATCATCTCGACCTTCACCTACGTGCAGTCGCCCTATAGCGTCCACGCCGACATTTCAGGCGGCGACGGCGCCATGCGCGACTGCTGCCGCTTCCATTTCGGCTTTACGGTGCCCTACGTTCCGCACAAGGGCGCCGCCAGCGTGATCGAGGCGGTGGCGGCCTCAACAGGCGACCTCGGCCTCATCCGGGTTGAAGCGGATTCGGAGGCGGAGGCGGCGGCGGATCCCTGGTGGCGGCGGCTCGAAGAACCGCAGGCGCCGAAAATCATCGCGCGGCTGCCTTTCGTCGAGCGGCCGGATCATCCGGCCGGCATGCCGCTGTTCGTCGTCGCGCAACCGCTCGCCGAGGCCGCGGTGCGCGACGTCTGCCTTTACGCCGTTTTGGCCGACGGCTGGAAGGGGAGCGCGCCTGCCCGTCTGGCCGCCATCGACGCCGATATCGTCGGCGCCGCCCCGGACGGCGCCAAGCCATCGCTCCTCGTCGCCGTCGACGGCAAGGTCACCGCGCAGCAGTTGCGCGAAGCGCTGACGCAAGCCGGCGCGATTGCGCCTCAGATCGCCGAAATCGGCGGCCATGCGGCGCGTTTCGACGCCTCGGAAGCGCAGCGGGGCCCGGCCCCCGTCGAGGCGGCGCAATGAGTTCATTTCGGAGTTCGCTTACATGACCAAGACAGACGGCGCGGCGCGGCCCCGCGCGCTTGCCGGCGTTTTCAGCATCGACCCCTATGTTCCGGGCAAAAGCTCGGCGCCGGGCGTCGCCAAAATCCACAAGCTTTCCTCGAACGAGACGCCGCTCGGCCCTTCGCCGCGCGCGATCGACGCGTTTCGCACTGCCGCCGATCATCTCGCTGCCTATCCGGAAGGCACGGCGGGCGCCTTGCGCGCGGCGATCGGCCGGAAATTCGGCCTCGATCCGGCCCGCATCGTCTGCGGTTCGGGCTCGGATGAAGTGATCCACCTTCTCGCGTCCGCCTATATCGGCGCGGGCGACGAGGGCGTTTTCACCGAGCACGGATTTCTCGTCTACAAGATCGCCATTCTCGCCGCGGGCGGAACGCCAATCGTCGCGCCCGAGACCAACATCACCGCCGACGTCGACGCCATTCTCGCCAAGGTCGGCCCGCGCACGAAAGTGGTGTTCTTCGCCAATCCGAACAATCCGACCGGCACCTATCTGCCCATCGCCGAAGTCGAGCGGCTGGCCGACAGCCTGCCGCGCGACGTGCTCCTCGTCATCGACGCCGCCTATGCCGAATATGCGACGAAAGCCGATTACGCGGCCGGCGAGGCGCTGGTCTCGGCGCGCGAAAACGTCGTGATGACCCGCACCTTCTCGAAGATCCACGGCCTCGCCGCGCTGCGGCTTGGCTGGTGCTATGCGCCGGCCGAGGTGTGCGATGCGCTCAATCGCATCCGGCCGCCGTTCAACACCAATGGACGCGGCCATCGCGGCTGGGATCGCGGCGATTGAGGACGCCGCGCATGTCGAACGGGCGATCGCGCATAATAACGAATGGCGCGACTGGCTCGCCCGCGAGATCGGCGCGCTCGGGGTCAAGACGACGCCGAGCGCCGGCAATTTCCTGCTGCTGCATTTCGCCGACCCGGCGCAAGCGGCGGCGGCGGACGCCTTCCTGACCGGACGCGGCCTCATTCTGCGCGCGGTCGGCGCCTATGGCCTGCCGAGCTGTCTGCGGCTCACGGTCGGCTCCGAAGAAGCGAACCGGCTCGTCGTCGCCGCGCTGCGCGACTTCGTCGGCCAGGGCAAAGCGAATGGCTGACGATCTTGCCTGATCGTCTCGGCCCCCCGCTCGGCGCGCCTCTGTTCGAACGCGCGGCGATCATCGGCGTCGGCCTCATCGGCTCCTCGCTGGCGCGGGTCATCCGCCGCAAGGGACTCGCCCGCCAGATCGCCGTCTTCGACGCATCCGCCGAGGTGCGTGAGCGCCTGCGCGAACTCGCCCTCGCCGACGAGGTCGTGGAAACGGCGCCCGCGGCCGTGGCCGGCGCCGATCTCGTCATCCTTTGCGCGCCGGTCGGCGCGATGGGCGAGATCGCGCGCGAGATCGGGCCGCATCTCAAAGCCGGGGCGATGGTCTCCGACGTCGGATCGGTCAAAAGCTCGATCATCGCCGCCGTTGCGCCGCATCTGCCGGCTTCCGTTCGTTTCATTCCCGCGCATCCGGTCGCGGGCACCGAGCAATCGGGGCCGGACGCCGGCTTCGCCTCGCTCTTCCTGGACCGCTGGACGATCCTGACGCCGCCGGAGGGCGCCGATCCCAGGGCCGTGGCGCTGCTAACCGCGTTCTGGAAAAATACCGGCGCCAATGTCGAGGCCATGGCCCCGGCCCATCACGATCTCGTGCTGGCCATCACGAGCCATGTGCCGCATCTCATCGCCTATAACATCGTCGGCACCGCAGCCGATCTTGAGGAAGTGACGCAATCGGAAGTCATCAAATTCTCCGCCGGCGGCTTTCGCGACTTCACCCGCATCGCGGCGTCCGATCCGATCATGTGGCGGGATATCTTCCTCAACAACAAGGACGCCGTCCTCGAAATGCTGGGGCGGTTCAGCGAAGATCTCACCGCCCTGCAGCGCATGATCAGGCGGGAGGACGGCGAAGGCCTTGAGGGTCTGTTCACCCGGACCCGCGCGATCAGGCGCAGCATTATCGATCAGGGGCAGGAAACCGCCGCGCCCGACTTCGGCCGCCGGACGAAGGACGACTGACGGCGCTCCCGACGCTCGCAAAAAATTGCAGACTTTCGAGGTCTGATCGTGCTTTAAGGCGGTCTCTTTCGCGCCGGGCCATCAATCCGGCCCGGACGCTCCCGTCAAGCTCAAGCAATCCCGCAAATTCTTTCCGGATCAAAAGCCAATGCGCCGCAGCCTGATCGCCTCCCTTCTTCTTTCCTTCGCCTGGTCCGTCGCCGGACATGCCCAGACGCCGGCCCCGCAGGCCGCTCCAAACGCGCCGGCGGCGCAAACGGACCCGAACGCGCCGAAGATCACCAAAAGGCAGGTCTTTCACAGCTGGTTGCTGGTTTGCGCGACGCCGCCGGGCGCGACCGAGGAATACCTGCGAGGTCGACGCGGCGCTGCAACCTGACGGCGGCTTGCCGCCCGTGGCGAAAATCGCCTTCGTGCGCAACCCGAAGGATCAGTCGGTGCGCCTTGTCGCCATTGTGCAGGGCAATCTGACGATCGAGCCGGGGGTCGAGGTCGCCTCCGACCCAGACAAAGGCGGAGTCATTCTCGGCTTCAGATCCTGTCTCAACAGCGCCTGCCTCGCCGACGTCGTCCTGCCGGCGGAGGAATTGCAGAAATTTCGCGGGCTCGCGCACGACGGCAGGCTGACGATCAACAACGCCGCCGGAGAAAAGCTCTCGCTGACGGTTCCTGCCCTTGGCCTCGACGAAGCGCTCAACGCGCTGCTGGTGGCGCAAGGCCAGTAGAGCGAGCCGCCCGGCGCAGCGGCTGCGCCGGGCTTCGGCCCTACCGAGTGGGTTCAGCCGAGAAAGAAACGCATCATCTCGCGCGAAGCGTCGGGACCATGCGGATTCGTATAGGACCCGTCGGGATGTCCGCCGGACCAGGCGTGGCCCATTCCCTCGAGCTGCCAATATTCGACGTGCGCCGCGCCGCGCTTGTCGGCGATGACGGTGCGCTTGTAGGGAACCCCGCCGGCGGACCGGCCCTGAAGCGTTTTTTCGGTCGCGGCGCCGAGCCCCGCGCGAGCGGCGGCGACGATCAACTCGCCATTGGCGGGATGCACCGTGCGGTCGGCGTCGCCATGAAAGACGATCGTTCGCACGCGCGTCTCGACGGCGAGCGCCGCCTCGCCGCTGGCGCCCTTGCGCATGGAGTTGAAGGCCGATCCGACATCGCTCGCCGCCCCGTAAGGCAGCCCCGAGTGAATTCCGGCCGCGGCGAAAAGATCAGGGTAGGTCGCCGCCAGAATCGCCGCCATGGCGCCGCCGGCCGATAGACCGGCGACGAAGACCCGATCCGGATCGACGCTGTGCTCCGCCATGATCTCGCGGACTATACCGGCGAGAATGGCGGGCTCTCCCAAATCGCGCGCCTGATCCTTCAGGCTGAACCAGTTCCAGCAGGCCATGTTGTTGGAGCTCGTCGGCTGTTTCGGATAGGCGACGAGGCAGCCGTGCTTTTCGGCCAGCTCGTTCATGCCTGTCCCCAACGCGAAATCGTCCGGATTTTGCGTGCAGCCATGCAGCATCACGATCAGCGGCAAGCCGCGCGCGTCCGCCCAACTCTTGGCGTTGCTGGGCACAAACAGCTTGTAATCGCGCGAACCGGCGGCGCCGGCGTGCGTCTTCGAGGCAAACTGCGCGCCACGGGGCGTCGGGACCTCCGGCGCGGGGCGAACATGCGGCGCGAACCCCGGCGCGCGGACCGGAACGAAGCCTTTGTGCAGCAGATGCAGGACCTCGCCCATGGGCGGGACCTTGCGCGCGTCTTGCCGCGGGTCTTGGATTGAGGCGTCGGAAGCCGCCGTTCCTTTTGGCGGCGGCGTGAAAGCCGGCGGCGGCGCGAAGGCGCTCCAAAGGGCGGCCGTGTTCGGCTCTTCAGGCTTCCGGCCGCCCGGCGCGTTCTGGCGTGCGGATTCGGCGCGATCCCTGGCTCCTCCGGAGAGGGCGTGCTGGATGACTTTCGTCGCCTCCGCGAGGTTCTGGCGCGATGTCAAGGCCGCGGCGCGGCGCACGGCGCCGCCGAGAATGGATTTCATTTGCTTGATCCTTTTTTGAACGGCCAAGACCATTTCCAAACTGCTTCGCCCAAAAAATGAAGACGAAAAAGTCGTCAGCGAATGCGATCCGCAAGCGCTGTCTTGACCGATTTGCTGGCCTGGAGAGTCCCGAGAACGGTAATCGTCTCGATTGTCGCGCAGGCAAGTTCGCAAGGCACGTCGTCGGCGATTATAGCAAGGCCGATGACCTTGATGCTGAGCTTTTCGCCGGCGTCCCTGACTTTTTCGAGATCCGCCAGGCTGAAGTGCCGCAGCCCGATTTCGAGGGTCTGCCGCACGATGGTTTGCTGGACGGCCTCCGCATGGCGCCCAAGCTGATTGCGGATCGCCGTCCTTATCATGTCGGTGCGATTGGAGTAGAAACCTTCACGCACCAGAAGATCGATGTGGCCGAGGTCGACGTAACCGAGATTGATGGTGATTTTCTCGCTATCGCACGCTCTGTCGCGCAAGCGGTGAATCTCGGCGCTCATCCACAATCTCCATCTGTGTGGATGGTATATGGCTGGTTTTTCGCCATCTCGCAAGTGCGAAAAGATCGTGCTCCGAAGAAATCCACAGGCGCCGCAGCCAATCGCAACCTCGAAAATCGCGCCCGGAGCCAATTCGTTCTGTTGGCGGGATGCGGCATTTGGACTGGAGCAAGCCGACCCAAAGTTCAAGCGTCTCGGTGAGGTCAGATTGAAACCGACCGGCTCGCGCCGGGCTCTTGCGATACATCTGCGTTCGACACATGCGCGTTGCAGCCGCGCGGCTCTGGACAAGCGTTGATGGCGAGCGCATGAAATTGACGCTGGGCGCCGCGTGTTTTGCCAGTGGCGGTGATCTAGCCAAAAGGAGAAATTGCGATGGCGAAAGGTCAGGTTCGCAGCAACCGCGAAGCCAAGAAGCCCAAGAAGGAAAAGCCGAAAGAGGTTGCAGGAGCCCCGAGCCTCCTGAAGGCGGGCACGCCCGGAAAAAAGAAATAGCCGCGGCTATTTTAGCAAGACCTTCGTCGCGTCGCTTGCCGTCGGCGTTCGCCGCAGCCGGAGCAGCGTGCGCTGATTCTGCGCGCGCCGCTTGATTTCGACAGCGCGAATCAGCGCGCAAAATTTTTTTCTTCACTAATTTTATCGACTAAGATTACTATGGGTCCGGCATCAAAGGCGATCGCGCCATCCGGCGGCATCCGCGGCGACGCGCTAAATGTTTCGGACAAGAGGCTAATGAACCGACGGACGATCGGACCGATGACGCTGGTGACCACGCCGGAGCCGTTGCACAAGGTCGCGAAGCAGCCCGCTTCCTCGACCGCCCTCTGGAGGAGGCTGCGCCAGGAGGCGGAGGACGCCTGCGCCAAGGAACGCGCCCTCGCCCCGCTGTTCGTCAATTCGATCCTCAACCGCTCGACCTTCGAGGACGCCGTCATTCATCGCGTCGCCGCGCGGCTTGGCAATGAGACGGTTCCGGCCTTTCTGATCGGCGACGCCTTCGCGCAGGCGCTCGCCGACGATCCGGCCATCGGCGCCGCCTTCCGGGACGACATACGCGCCGTGCTCGAGCGCGACCCCGCCGGCGAGCGGCTGATCGAACCCTTCCTTTATTGCAAAGGCTTCCACGCCATTCAGACGCATCGGCTGGCGCATTGGCTTTGGCGGAGCGGGCGGCGGGATTTCGCGTTCTATCTGCAAAGCCGCGCCTCGGACGTATTTCAGACGGACATCAACCCGGCGGCGCAAATCGGCAAGGGAATTTTCCTTGATCCCGCGACCGGTTTCGTCGTCGGTTCGACGGCCGTCATCGATGACGACGTCTCGATCCTGCAAAATGTCACATTGGGGCGCGTCGGCGAGGAAACCGGAGACCGCTGCCCCAAGGTGCGGCGCGGGGTGATGATCGGCGCCGGCGCGAAAATTCTCGGCGATATCGAAATCGGCTCCTGTTCGCGCATCGCCGCGGGTTCCGTGGTTCTGCAATCGGCGCCGCCCGACACCACGATGGCGGGCGTTCCGGCGCGCCCGGTCGGAGCCGCGGGCTGCGCGGAGCCCGCCCGCAACATGAACCAGATCCTGAGTCAGCTCTCCTATGACTCCTTTTCCTACCCGATTTAGACAAACGGCGTCCGCCGCCCCAATCCTCGCGACCGGGAGATTTTGATGACGAGAGAGACCAGACATCCAGAAACCATCGGCTTGCATGCGGGCTGGCGCGCGGATCCGGCGACCGGCGCCGTCGCCGTGCCGATCTATCAGACCACCTCATATCAATTCGCCGACACGCAGCACGCCGCCGACCTCTTCGCCCTGAAGGAGCTTGGCAACATCTATACGCGGATCGGCAATCCGACGACGGATGTGCTGGAAAAGCGCGTCGCGGCGCTGGAGGGCGGGGTCGCGGCTCTGGCGCTGGCCTCCGGCCAGGCGGCCTCGGCCTTCGCCGTGCAAAACCTCGCCCGCGCCGGCGACAATATCGTCAGCGGCACCGATCTCTACGGCGGCACCTGGAACCTGTTCGCCAATACGCTGAAGGACCAGGGCGTCGAGGTGAGGTTCGTCGACCCCAACGATCCGGAGGCGTTCCGGCGCGCGAGCGATGCGCGCACCCGAGCCTATTACGCCGAAACGCTGCCGAACCCAAAACTCTCCGTCCTGCCAATCGCCGAAGTCGCAGCCATCGGGCGCCCGCTCGGCATTCCGCTCATCGTCGACAATACCGCTTCGCCCATTCTGTCCCGGCCGCTCGATCATGGCGCGGCGATCGTCGTTTATTCGGCCACCAAATATCTCGGCGGCCACGGCAACTCCATCGGCGGCCTCATCGTCGACGGCGGCAACTTTGATTGGGAAGCGCACAAAGAGCGCCAGCCGGCCCTCAATACGCCGGATCCCAGCTACCATGGCGCGGTCTGGACCGAAGCGGTGAAGCCCCTCGGACCGGTCGCCTACATCATCAAGGCGCGCACGACGCTTCTGCGCGACATCGGCGCCGCCCTCTCGCCCTTCAACGCCTTCCTGATCCTGCAGGGGATCGAGTCGCTGGCGCTGCGGATCGAGCGCCATGTCCGCAACGCCGAGGCGGTCGCCAATTACCTCCTGCGCCACAATGGCGTGCGCAAGGTCATCTATCCCTCGCTGCAGACCGGGATCGAGCGCCAGCGGGCCGATCGCTATCTCTCCGGCGGCTATGGCGGCCTCGTCGGCTTCGAACTCGACAATGCCGAAGCCGGGCGCAAATTCATCGACTCGCTCGGGCTCTTCTATCACGTCGCCAACATCGGCAACTCGCGCAGCCTCGCGATCCACCCCGCGACGACCACCCATTCGCAGCTTTCGGGAGAAGACCAGCTCGCGACCGGGGTGACGCCCGGCTACGTTCGCCTTTCGGTCGGCATCGAGCATATCGACGACATCATCGCCGATCTCGACCAAGCGTTGTCCGCCGCGACGGGGCTCGCCCGCGCGGCCTGAGCGGCGAGACGAGTCGCTTGACGAGACCGGCGCGCGGGGCTGCGGGTTTTTGATAGTTGACAGAATTCCTAGACTTTATACTTTGCGCGAAGTCTTCGCGCCCACTTAGAAGAGCGGCAGGCCCCGACGCACAACCTGGAGAAATGGAAATGGCGCTTCAACTTGGCGATATTGCGCCCGATTTCGAGGCAGACACCACCGAAGGTCACATCAAATTCCACGAATGGGCCGGCAACTCCTGGGTGGTCCTGTTTTCGCACCCGAAGAATTTCACGCCGGTCTGCACCACGGAGCTCGGCTATACAGCGAAGTTGAAGCCGGAGTTCGACAAGCGCAACGTCAAGGTGATCGGCCTCAGCGTCGACCAGCTCGCGAGCCATGAGAAATGGGGCGACGACATCAAGGAGACGCAGGGCCACGCCCTGAACTTCCCCCTGATCGCGGATACGGACCGCAAGGTTTCCGACCTCTATGGCATGATCCATCCGAATGCGAGCGATACGTTGACCGTGCGCTCGGTGTTCGTCATCGGCCCCGACAAGAAGATCAAACTGACGCTTACCTATCCGGCGAGCACGGGCCGCAACTTCGACGAGGTTCTGCGGGTGATCAACTCCCTGCAATTGACCGCGAAGCACCAGGTCGCGACGCCGGTCAACTGGAAGGCTGGCGAAGACGTGATCATCGTCCCATCGGTCTCGGATGACGACGCGAAGAAGAAATTTCCGAACGGCTGGACCGCTCAGCGCCCCTATTTGCGGATCGTTCCGCAGCCGCAGAGCTGACGCGGCGGACCGCGGATTCATAAAACAGCGTCTGGCGGCCCGGGCCAAACAGGCTGAGGCGGCCGGCCGCGACCATCGAACTTGCGCCCCGCCGGGGACGCCCCTAGAACGATCGCATTGCTGCCTTCCCGGCGAAGCGCAGCTCTAATGATGGAGCAAGAATATGCCGCAGACAGCCGCACGGCAGGCTAAAGCCTCCGCTACGGAGCAGACCCCGGGACGCGGCCGCATTTACAATTCGATCACCGACACGATCGGCAATACGCCGCTGGTTCGGCTGCGCAAGATCGAGAAGGCGAAAGGCCTCAAGGCCAATTTGCTCGCCAAGCTCGAATTCTTCAATCCGCTGGCCAGCGTCAAGGACCGCATCGGCGAGCATATGATCACGAAGCTCGAAGCTGAGAAAAAGATCGAGCCGGGCAAGACGACCCTGATCGAGCCGACCTCCGGCAATACCGGCATCGCTCTCGCCTTCGTCGCCGCGGCGCGCGGCTATCGCCTCATTCTCGTCATGCCGGAATCGATGTCGATCGAGCGCCGCAAGATGCTGGCCCTCCTCGGCGCCGAACTCGTCCTGACCCCCGCCGCGCAAGGCATGAAAGGCGCCATCGCCAAGGCGCAGGAACTCAACGAATCAACGCCTGACTCGGTGGTCCCGCGGCAATTTGAAAATCCGGCCAATGTCGAGATTCACAGGCTGACCACGGCCGAGGAGATCTGGAACGATACGGAGGGCCTGGTCGATGTGTTCGTCTCCGGCGTGGGAACGGGCGGCACCATCACGGGCGTCGGTCAGGTCTTGAAGCCGCGTCGTCCATCGTTGAAAATCGTCGCGGTCGAGCCCGAGGATTCGCCCGTCCTGTCCGGCGGCGCACCGGGTCCGCACAAGATTCAAGGCATCGGCGCCGGCTTCGTTCCGGCGATTCTCGATCGCTCCGTCATCGACGAAGTGGTGACCGTCGGCAATCAGACCGCCTTCGACACGGCGCGGCTGCTCGCACGCATCGAGGGGATTCCAGTCGGCATTTCATCGGGCGCGGCCGTCGCCGCCGCCATCGAAATCGCATCGCGGCCGGAGAGCGAAGGCAAGAACATCGTCATCATCATCCCCTCCTTCGCGGAGCGCTACCTCTCGACCGCCCTGTTCGACGGGCTGTAAGCCGATTTTCGGCGGCGCGCGTCGGCGCGCCGCTGCCGCGATTATGTGACCAAAATGATACAGTGACCCAAAAATCAACTGGCGCGGAAGAATCGTTAACCTGCCCCTCCAAACGTCAGGTCAGACAGGCGCTAGGCCTCGTTGCAGGGGTTATCCTAGTTACGCTTTGCCCCCGCCAGAGTATGGCTGGCGAAGATACGCCGGCCTTGAGCGCACCAGACAAGGATTCACCAAGTCGCGCGGCAGCCAATTCGTCAGATTCACTTGAAGGTTGGCGAGTTGTGCACACGAAAGCGGCCGATGGCGTCACTGAATCGACTGCAATTCTGCATGTCGCCGAGCTTTTGAAGTCAGACGCGCGATTGGCCGGACTGATGCTGCGGTGCAGCAAGCAGGGCGTCGAGCCCGTCATTGTCGTAGTGGAGCCCTTTTCTCCACAGGCGCGCCCGAAAATTACCTTGCGCGCAGACGATCGAGAGTTCTATTTTGAAGGGAAGCCTTTGCCGACCGGCGCAGGCTTACGCGTCCCAGCTGACGGACTTGATCTTGTAAAAGGCCCCTGGAAAGGCGCCCGAGAGTTAACGATCAAGATTTCAGACGGCGATGCGGAGGTGGACGGTGTCGTGGAATTGTCCGGTTTGACGAACGCGCTTCAGTCGCTAGCTGATTGCCCTGGGAAATAAACCGGGCGCGTTTTCAGGGGCATAGAACACTCAACCTGAACACAATTCAGGCAAGAAAACGAAAATAAAATAAGAAAAATCTGGGAGGCATCGAAATGGCCATGCTGTTGATCGCAACAGCCCTTTTTGGGCTGGTTCTCGGGCGATTCTTCAAAGTTTACGTCCTGATCCCCACCTGCGGTTTCGCCGTGGTGCTGGCCTTCGCAGGACCGACGCTTGGCTATCTATCGGCGTATTCCTTAGTCGACATCACCCTGATAATGACCAGCCTTCAAATCGGATATTTCGTCGCGCTTGCGTCGAAAGCGTTCCCATCCGTCCATCTAAACCGCAGCAGAATCTGGGGTTCCCCCACGCCTCCGGTCTCGTCGAGACCGTTGCATCTGCGATAGGCTGAACGCCCGCCACGAAGGCGCCTCGCGGCCTCGGAAGCGATTGAACCAACGTCTCAGTTCGTCGCTTTCCAAATATGCTGAAAACATAAAGCGCCGGCTGCTTTATTGCAACTGCAAAGATGCTTGTTGCGGCGCAACCTTCGTTGCCCAATCCGGCCTTCTCGGCGGGCCTTGGCGAAGTCGCGCGGCGCGGCTGACGATGCGCGGATCCCGCGCGGCGGCGTCCTGTTCTCCCCGATCTTCAGCCGTTCGCGCGGCGCTGCGCGCCCATGCGCGAATTCTTTGAGGCTTGGTTAAGATTCCGTTTCTTTCCAGGCGGGCGCCGCCGCATTTATGCCAAACAGATGATCATTCTGTGAGCCTCGGGATTGAACGCGCAGCTGGCGGCCTAGTGAAGGACCGCGCCCCTGCGCAGACAGCTACGCGGCGAAAGAGGCGAGACGAGAATGGATCAATCCGTTTGTTTTCGCCGGAGAGCTTGCTGGCCGCGTTTGGTCTTCGCCGCGTTGGGACTGCTGTCGCTCGGGGTCGTTGGCGGATGCGTTGAAACGGCGGCCGTGTCGGGCGCCGAGACGCCCGAGGCCGGCGCCAGATCGGCGACGAACGCGGCCGCCATCGACCCGCGCGGCGTCCGCGTCGCCCTGGCCAGTCTGAGCGGCGTTCCGCAGCCGCTGGAAGAGCGCATGAAGGACGCCTTCACCGCGCAAGCGAGCGAACGAAACATCACGCTGGCCGACCCCGCGAAGGCCGCCTATCTGATCCGCGGCTATGTGACGACCTACCCCGTCGCGACTGGAACGGCGGTCGCCGCGGTCTACGACGTCTTCGACGCCAAAAAGAACCGGGCGCAAAGACTCGAAGACGACGTCGTCGTCAAAAGCGGGGGAGCCGACCCCTGGTCGGGTTTCGATACGGCCGCGATGGACGCGCTCGCCGCGAGAAGCGCCGACGCTCTCGCCGCTTTCCTGGTCACAACCCCCGAGGCGCTCGCCGCCCCGGAGCCGGGGTCGGGATCCGACACCGGCAGGGCGCCGGCGAGCCGGATCGCCGGCCGTCAGACCGCGGCGCGCGCCGGCGCCGCTCCATCCGGATCCGCGCAAGGCCCGGTCGTCGCGGATGGCGCGAGCAGCCTCAGCGTCGCGGCGCTCCGTTAACGATAAATGCGGCGGCTTTGCAGCAATCGCCGCGCGCCGGAACTCGACACCGCCTGTTCCGGCGCTATCATCGCCGCGCCGCGTGACTTTTCGATCAAAGGCGTGTCAATCAGGCCTGCAAGACCCGCCAAATTTCAAACGGGAGGAATTATGAAACGCATTATCTTGACGGCGTTGGCGTTTACGGCCCTTTTCATTGGCGGAGCCAGCGCCGATCCCATCGGCGAATGGCGGACCGCCGATGGCGCGACGGTGCGCGTCAAAAAATGCGGGAGCGGCATTTGCGGCTTTGTCGCCTCGACTCGGGGCGCGCCCGGCAAGGACGTCCGCAATCCCGATCCGGCCAAGCGCGGCCGCTCGGTGCTCGGAATAGAAGTTCTGATCAATCTGCAGCCGAAAGGCGACAAGGTCTGGACCGGCACGACCTATAACGCCGAGGACGGCTTGCTCTATAACGCAACCGTGACCGAGGAGGGCGAGTCCGCTCTCCAGGTCAAGGGCTGCGGCTCCAATGGCGGCGTCTGCGGATCGGAGACCTGGAGCCGCGTGAGATAGCGCGCGTCGTCCTGACGCGCGAACTGAAGGCGATCCGAAGAAAAACGCGAGGCGCGCGACGCATTGCTGTGGCCGGCGGCGGGCGGCGGCGCGTCTGGCCCACGCGGCGATGCGTCGCGAATTTCGCCTCGGATGTGATTGCTACGGCAACGCTGTCCGGTTTAAGACTGTGGCGAGCCACGGCGGCGAGCAGGATCACGAGATGAAAATTCTGGCGGGGAACTCCAATCGGCCGCTCACCGAGGCCATTGCGGCCTACCTTGGCCTGCCGCTCACCAAATGCCAGGTCCGCCGCTTCGCCGACATGGAGATATTCGTCGAGATCCAGGAGAACGTCCGCGGGCAGGACGCGTTCATCGTTCAATCGACCTCCTACCCGACAAACGATCATCTGATGGAGGTGCTGATCATGACCGATGCGCTCCGGCGCGCATCGGCCCGGCGAATCACCGCGGTCATCCCTTATTTCGGCTATGCGCGTCAGGACCGGAAACCCGGTCCGCGCACGCCGATTTCGGCGAAGCTCGTCGCCAACCTCATCACCCGGGCCGGCGCCGACCGCGTGCTCACCGTCGATCTCCACGCCGGCCAGATTCAGGGCTTTTTCGATATTCCGACAGACAATCTATTCGCAGCGCCCGTCCTCGTCCGCGACATTCAGTCCCGGCTGGAGCTCGATAACGTCATGGTGGTTTCGCCCGATGTCGGCGGCGTCATTCGGGCCCGGGCGCTCGCCAAACGCATCGACGCGCCGCTCGCCATCGTCGACAAGCGCCGCGAGCGCGCGGGCGATTCGGAGGTGATGAACATCATCGGCGAGGTCGATGGAAAAATCTGCATATTGATCGACGATATCGTCGATTCCGGGGGCACCTTGTGCAATGCGGCGGAAGCGCTGCGCGCAAAGGGCGCGCGCGAGGTCTACGCCTACATCACCCATGGCGTGCTCTCAGGCGGCGCGGCGGCGCGAATCGCCGCCTCGAATCTGAAGGAGCTGGTTCTCACCGACACCATCCAGTCGACGGAAGCCATCCGCGTCTCCAAGAACATTCGCATCGTTTCGATCGCGCCGCTGATCGGCGAGGCCATCGCGCGCATCGCGAAAGAAGAAAGCGTGTCCAGTCTTTTCGACTGAGCCGCGTTGGTCCGGCGGAACAGATCGCAAGACCGGCGATCCGGGATCAGCGAGATTCAAATTGAGGCGCGGGGCCGTTCCTGACGCCGCAGGCTTTACGCGCACTTCTGAATGACGCGGGCTGCGTCTTCAAACCGTCGCGCGATGCGTCGATAAGGCTGCGGGGCGAACCGCGCCGGATCCGACGACCTCGACGCGTCGAATTCATATGAAAATTTCACGAATATCTTGAAGGACGAACGATAAGCCCAGCGCAAATTTGCTCTGGCGTCAAACGGGGGCGCGTAAAGCGTCGCGTTTTGATGCATTCGGTGGCGCCGCCGCGGGACGGCGCGCATAGTTTGCTTCCGAGCGCCCTGTCCCTCGGATGGAACGTCTTTTGCGTGGGTAGCCAAAATCAGAGAGACATTCCAAATAAAGTCTATATAATTAATGTATTAGTAAATGGCCTTGTCGGTGAGAGGGCGCAAAGGAAAATTCATGCCTGACGCATATGTCATTCAAGTCAGCGGCCGCACGGCCGGCATCGTCGCCCGCGACGGCCGCGATCACTGCTTTAATTTTTTCGCAGCTTCGCATCTATTCGAAGCGATGGAGGGCCAGAGCTTCGCCGACCCGCTGGCGGCGGAACGCGCGGCGCGCTATCTCGCCAAACACGGCAACCTGCCGCGGCGCGGCGACGACATTTCGACGGCCGCCAACCCGAACCAGATTTAATTCAGCAGCAAACACAGCCTCGCAGACTCGACAAACGCGGACGCTGCGCCGGCAGCGCTTCGCTTTCTGTGAGAGGCGAGGCGGAGGTGCGGCGCCGGCGCTTCCGTTCACGCTTTCGCGTCTTGCAAAGCCTTGTTCGCGCCATGGTCGATTGTTAGCGACAGATGGGCGTCTGGCCTCCTTCAGGCTTTGCCGCCGGTCGGCGCTCGCGAGGCGGGTCGAGCCTTGGCGCTCGGGGCCAAATCCGTCGGCGGCGGTCGGGCGCTGGTTGAGCCGGATGCGTAATATCTGACCGATGAGCGAGCGCCAATTGAAAACCCGCCCTTCCTTTCCAGCGCCGCTTCTGGGCCTGGGACTCGCCATGGGGCTATCGGCGGCGCTATCGGCTTGCACGGTCGGGCCGGACTATACGAAGCCGCCCGCCCCCCAACCCGTCAAATACAAGGAACTCAAGGGCTGGAAGCGCGCGACGCCCATGGATGCGACCGACCGCGGCGCCTGGTGGACAGCGTTCAGGGACGCCAAACTCAACTCGCTCGAAAGCCGCGTCGTGATCTCCAACCAGACGATCATCGCCGCGGAGGCGGCCTATCGAAACGCGCAGGCGCTCGTCAAGGAAGCGCAGGCTGGCCTGTTCCCCACCGTCAGCGGGAACTACGCCAACACCTACGCCGGCGCCGGATCGAAATCCTCCGGCGGTGGTTCGTCCAGCGGATCCAGCGGAACGAGCAGCTCCGCTATCACGACCGCGGAATTCAGCGCGCTGGATACGTTCAGCACCGCCGCCAACGCCGCATGGACCCCCGACATCTGGGGCAAGGTGCGCCGCTTCATCGAGAGCGACGTCGCCGGCGCCCAACTCTCGGCGGCCGATCTCGCCAACGCGACGCTGTCGGCGCAGGCGATGCTGGCGACCGCCTACTTCAATCTGCGAGCGGCTGATTCGCTGAAGGACCTGCTCGACCACACCGCACACGATTACCAGAAGACGCTCGAGATCACGCAGCATCAGTACGCCGCAGGCACGGTCTCGAAGGCCGACGTCGCCACCGCGGAGGCGCAGCTTCTCAACACGCAGGCGCAAGCGATCAACACGGGCGTCGCCCGCGCGCAATACGAGCATGCCATCGCCGTGTTGATGGGCGAGCCTCCGGCCGAGCTGACAATCGCGCCGGTCGGTTTCAATAACGCGATCCCGGCGATCCCCGTCACCCTGCCCTCAACGTTGCTGGAGCGCCGACCGGACATTGCGGCGGCCGAACGCACGATGCAGCAGCAGAACGCCCTGATCGGCTTCGACATCGCGGCCTACTATCCCGACATCAGCCTTTCCGGCGCCTTCGGCTTCGCCGGACGCGGCCTGCTCGCGGTCTCGCTCGCCCATGAGGTCTGGAGCATCGGCGCCTCCGCCACCCAGACGATCTTCGATGGCGGCCTCAACAGCGCGACGGTCGATGCGGCGCGGGCGAGCTATGATCAGAGCGTCGCCAATTACCGGCAAACCGTCCTGTCCGCATTTCAGGGGGTCGAAGACCAGCTCGCGGCGCTGCGCATTCTGGCGCAGCAGGCCAAGGTGCAGGACGAAGCGGTCAAGGCCGCGCAAGTCGAGGTCGATGTTCTGCTCAACCAATACGCAGCCGGCACCATCGCCTTTACCGCCGTCGTCGTCGGGCAGGCGCAGCTCTTGAGCAATCAGGAGTTGGCGCTGACCGTGAGGCAGGACCGCTTCCTCGCCGCGGTTGCGCTCATTCAGGACCTCGGCGGCGGCTGGAACGTCACTCAGTTGCCGAGCAGCGCCACGCTCGAGACCGCCAATCCGCTGATTCCCCGGTTGTAGAAGATTTTTCCCGCACTGCGGCCGCAGCAAGAAATCGCGCCGTCCAAGCCTGAGACGGAGAAGAATATCAACAAAGAGTTGATTGGATCAAAGCCATGATTCTGCTTCACGAAAGTGTTTGATTGCAGTGAAGAATAGCATCGATCGGGGCCGCGATCTTTGCTATTTGTCAATATTGCAAAAAGCTCATGGCTCGGAAATTCGGCTGCAATGCGACCCGAGCGATGATCAGCGGGAGTCGCCCCTGACACGCGCGGGCGAACCCGGTCAATGGAATACAAGACCCATGGATGATCGCGCCCGCACGGAAGCAGATGAGCCCCACGATCCCGTCTTTCTGCGGGAGGAGCGGAAACCTGGCGTTGAAAAACGCCCTCCGCCCGGCCCTGACGCCAATCCGACGAAACGAGCCGGATCGCCGCTGCGCTCGGCGGTTCTCGTCGTGCTCGCGGCGCTCATCGCATACGCCACCTACCATTTCGTGATGACTGAGCGGGCGCCGCAGACGGGCCGTCCGCACGATTCCGTGGCGGCGCAACCCGTCGGGGCGGCGACCATCGCGACCGGCGACATCAAGGTTGTGGTCACAGGGCTTGGCACCGTGACCCCGCTCGCCAACGTGACCGTGAAGACGCAGGTCAACGGCCAATTGACCGAAGTCGCCTTCACGGAAGGCCAGATCGTGAAGAAAGGCGATTTTCTGGCGCAGATCGATCCGCGGCCCTATCAATTGGCGGAGAGCCAGTATGAAGGTCAGCTCGTCCACGATCAGGGACTGCTCGATCAGGCGAAAACCGACCTGGATCGCTACCAGGCGCTTCTGAAGCAGAATTCGATCGCGCGCCAGACCGCGGAGGATCAGGTTTACCTCGTCAAGCAATATGAAGGCTCCGTCAAGACCGACCAGGCGCAAATCGATACGCAGAAACTGAACCTCACTTATGCGCGCATCGTCTCGCCGATCGACGGCCGCGTCGGCCTCCGCCTCGTCGATCGCCGGCAATTACGTGCAGACGACCGATACCGGCATCGCGGTCCTGACCCAATTGCATCCGATCTCGGTGATCTTCACCGTGCCGGAGGACGACATCCCGGAAATCATGGCGCAGCTGAAGGCGGGAACGCCGCTCGAGGTTACGATCTACGATCGCGCCAACGTCAATCAGCTGGCCGTCGGCAAAGTCCTGACCATCGACAATCAGATCGACACGACGACCGGCACCGTGAAGATCCGCGCCGAGTTCGACAACCTCGACGACAAATTGTTTCCCAATCAGTTCGTCAATGCGCAGCTGCTTATAAAATCATTGAAAGGCGTCGTCGCCGCGCCGCTCACCGCCATTCAACGCGGCGCGCCCGGGACCTATGTCTACCTGATCGACGCCGACAATACGGTGTCGGTGCGCAAGGTTAAGCTTGGGCCCCAGAATGACGGCATGGTCGCGGTCACCGAGGGTCTGGCGCCGGGCGATCGCGTCGTCGTCGATGGCACCGATCGTCTGCGCGACGGCGCGGAGGTCTTCATCGCCGCGAGCGACGGCGTCGCGGTCGGCGCGCCGGACGCCGCCAAATCCGGCGCGGGCTCCGGAAAAGGCAAAGGGCAGCATCGCAATCATGCGCAGCAAGGCGCGCCAGCGGAAGGCGCGCAGCCCGCTGCGGCGGCTCCGGCTGCCTCTTCCTGCCGCGCCCGCCGCGCCTGCGCGGTGACGATGGCCATGTTTGATCGCCAGGCGGTTGAGCGCCAGACGTTCGACCGCAGAGCGCCGGGCGGGAAGCCGGACGGCGCAGTCCAAGGGCGCATTGATGAACCCATCGAGGCTGTTCATTCTGCGGCCGGTCGCGACTTCGCTTCTGATGCTGGCGATCTTGCTCGCCGGCGGCGTCGCCTACGGCTTTCTGCCGCTGTCGGCGCTGCCCGAGGTCGATTATCCGACGATCGAGGTGAGCACCTTCTATCCGGGCGCCAGCCCGGAGGTGATGACATCCGCCGTCACGGCGCCGCTCGAACGGCAATTGGGTCAGATGCCGGGGCTGAACCAGATGACGTCGGCGAGCTCCGCCGGCGCCTCCGTCATCACCCTGCAGTTCAGCCTGAACCTCAATCTCGACGTCGCCGAACAGCAGGTCCAGGCGGCGATCAACGCCGCGACCAATCTGCTGCCGGCCGATCTGCCGGCGCCGCCGATCTACGCCAAGGTCAATCCCGCCGACGCCCCGATCATGACGCTCGCCGTCACATCGAAGACCCTTAGCTTGACCGATCTCCAGGATATAAGCCAAACCCGGCTGGCGCAGAAAATTGCGCAGCAGTCGGGCGTCGGAGAGGTCGCGATCACCGGCGGCGAGCGGCCCGCCATGCGCATCCGCTTCAACCCGCAGGCGCTGGCCGCCTACGGACTCAACATCGACGATTTGCGCACCACCATCAACAACGCGAACGTCAACGGCCCGAAAGGCGGCTTCGATGGGCCGCATCTCTCCTCCACGATCGGCGCCAATGATCAGCTGACCAGCATCGAGGACTACAAGCACGTCGTCATCGCCTATCGCAACGGCGCGCCGGTGCGCCTGTCCGATGTCGCGTCCATCGCAAGCGGTCCCGAAAACACCAAGCTGCGGGCCTGGGCCAATGGTCAACCGGCGATCATCCTCAACATCCGCCGCCAGCCGGGCGCCAACGTCATCGCGGTCGTGGACGGGATCAAGAAGCTGCTGCCGACGCTGAAGGCGAACCTGCCGGCGGCTGTCGACATCACCATCCTCAGCGATCGCACGACGACGATCCGCGCCTCCGTCGCCGACGTCGAGTTCGAACTCGCCCTCGCCATCGCGCTCGTCGTCCTCGTGATCTTCGTCTTTCTGCGCAACCTGCCGGCGACGATCATCCCCAGCCTCTCGGTGCCGCTATCGCTCGTCGGCACGCTCGTCGCGATGTATCTTCTCGGCTTCAGCCTCGACAATCTTTCGCTGATGGCGCTGACGATTTCGACCGGCTTCGTCGTCGACGACGCGATCGTCATGATCGAGAACATCAGCCGGTTCGTCGAGGACGGCGACGCGCCCCTCGAGGCGGCGCTGAAGGGCTCCGAGCAGATCGGCTTCACCATCATTTCGCTGACCGTCTCCTTGCTTGCCGTGCTGATCCCGCTCTTGTTCATGGGCGACGTGATCGGGCGGCTATTCCATGAATTCGCGATCACGCTCGCCGTCACCATCGTCATCTCGGCGGTCGTCTCCCTGACCCTGGTGCCGATGCTCTGCGCGCGGCTGATCCGGCATCGACCGGCCTCGCAGCGCGCTCGCCTCGACCTTTGGGCCGAGCGCGCCTTCAACGCCCTCGTCGCCGGCTACGGCCGGGCGCTGCGGATCGTGCTCCGTCACCAACCCCTCACGCTGTTCGTCGCGATCGCCACGCTCGGCCTCACCGTTGCGCTCTACATCGTCATTCCGAAAGGCTTCTTCCCGGTGCAGGACACCGGCCTCATTCAGGGCATCTCGCAGGCTTCGCAAAGCATCTCTTTCGAGGCCATGTCGAGTCTGCAACAAAAGCTCGCCGATGCGATTTCAAAAGATGAAGCGGTCGACAGCGTCAGCTCCTTCATCGGCGTCGACGGCGACAACGTGACCTTGAACAGCGGCCGGTTCCTCATCACGCTCAAGCCGCAGGCGGAGCGCGGCCTCAGCGCAACCGCCGTCATCGACAGGATTCAGAAAGAGGTCGCCGATGTTCCGGGCGCCCAGCTTTTCTTGCAGCCGGTGCAGGATCTCACCATCAACTCCACGATTGGCCGGGCGCAATACAGCTTCATACTGGAGAACGCCAATCCGGCCGAATTCGCAACCTGGACGCCGCGTCTTCTGCAGCGCTTGGGGCAAATGCCGGCGCTCGCCGACGTCACCAGCAATACGCAGGCGCAGGGGCAGGCGCTGGACCTCGTCGTCGACCGCGCCACAGCCGCCCGATTCGGCATCACGCTGGCCAGCATCGACAACGCGCTCTATGACGCCTTCGGACAGCGCATCGTCTCAACCATCTACACGCAATCGAATCAATATCGGGTCATTCTCGAAGTCGATCCGAAGCTGCAGCGCGCCATCGCCGATCTCTCGAGCCTGTATCTGCCCTCCTCCTCATCGGCCGTCAACGGGCAGGTGCCGCTGTCGGCGATCGTCCATGTCGAACAACGCCCGGGTCCTTTGCTGATCAGCCATCTCGGCCAGCTCCCGGCGACCTCCATCTCCTTCAACGTCGCGCCGGGCTATTCGCTCGGCGCCGCCGTCGAGGCGATCAACACGGCGAAGGCCGATGTCGGCCTGCCGCAAAGTTTCGTCGTCCTGCTGCAGGGCTCCGCCGCCGCCTTCTACGCCTCGACGACGAATGAACTCTTCCTCATCATCGCCGCCGTCGTCACGATGTATATCGTCCTCGGCGTGCTTTATGAGAGCTTCATCCATCCGATCACGATTCTCTCGACGCTGCCGTCGGCGGGCGTCGGCGCGCTGCTCGCGCTGATCGGGTTCGGCGGCGAACTCGACGTCGTCGCGGTCATCGGCATCATTTTGCTCATCGGCATCGTCAAGAAGAACGCGATCATGATGATCGACTTCGCGCTCGACGCCGAGCGCAATGAGGGACTTCCGCCGGAAGAGGCGATCTATCAGGCCTCGATTCTGCGCTTCCGCCCCATCCTGATGACGACCATGGCGGCGATTCTCGGCGCATTGCCTCTCATGCTTGGGACCGGCGTCGGCTCGGAGCTGCGCCATCCGCTCGGCGTCTCGATCGTCGGCGGCCTGATCCTCAGCCAGCTGTTGACGCTGTTCACGACGCCGGTGATCTATCTTTATTTCGATCGCCTCGCCGCGCGCCTGCGCGGCCGTCCGCCGGCGGGCGCCCTCGCCGGGGAGAGCGCGGAATGAACCTTTCCGCGCCCTTCATCGCGCGGCCGGTGGCGACCACTTTGATCGCCATCGGAATTGCGCTCGCCGGCGCCCTCGCCTTCTTCAGATTGCCCGTTTCGCCATTGCCTGAGGTCGATTTCCCGACGATCTCCGTGCAGGCGACGCTGCCCGGGGCAAGTCCCGACACGGTCGCCTCCAGCGTCGCAAGTCCGCTTGAGCGCGCACTCGGCCGCATCGCCGCCGTCACCGAAATGACGTCGACGAGCTCCATCGGAAGCACGGGAATCACGCTTCAGTTCGACCTCAACCGCGACATCGACGGCGCGGCGCGCGATGTTCAGGCTGCGATCAACGCGGCGCACGCCGATCTGCCGACGAGCCTGCGCAGCAACCCGATCTACCGCAAGATCAACCCCGCCGACGCGCCGATCCTGCTCCTCGACCTGACGTCGAAAACGCTGACGCCGGGGCAGATGTACGATGCGGCCAGCAATATTCTGCAGCAAAGGCTTTCGCAGCTCGACGGCATCGGCCAGGTCACCATCGGCGGCGCCGCGCTGCCTGCGGTGCGCGTGGAGATCAACCCGCACGCCCTTTCGAAATATGGCGTCGGCCTCGAGGACGTGCGCGCGGCGCTCGCCGCCGCCAACGCCAACAGCCCGAAAGGCGCCATCGAGGGCGATGGACTGCATTTGCAAGTCTACACCAACGATCAGGCGAATCTCGCCGCCGATTACCGTCCCCTCGTGATCGCCTATCGCAACGGCGCGCCGGTCCATCTCACCGACGTCGCCGAGGTCACCGACTCGGTCGAGGATCTGCGCAACGAAGGGCTCGTCAACGGCAAGCCCGGGATCATCCTGCTGCTGTTTCGCCAGCCTGGCGCAAACATCATCAAGACCGTCGACGCCGTCAAGGCGGAGCTGCCGCACCTCCTCGCCGCCATGCCGGCCGCCATCAACGTCTCTCTCGCAGCCGATCGGAGCAACACGATTCGCGCTTCGCTGCAGGACACGGAATGGACGCTGACGGTTGCGATCGGCCTCGTCACGCTGATCGTCTTTCTTTTTCTGCGCGACATTCGCGCAACCCTCATTCCCGCGATCGCCGTGCCGCTGTCGATCATCGGCACGTTCGGCGCCATGTATCTGGCCGGCTTCAGCCTCAACATCCTTTCCTTGATGGCGCTCACCATCGCGACCGGCTTCGTCGTCGACGACGCCATCGTCGTGCTCGAGAACGTCACCCGCTATATCGAGGCGGGCATGCGGCCGGTCGAGGCCGCTCTCGTCGGCGCGGGCGAGGTCGGCTTCACCGTGATGTCGATCAGCATCTCGCTCATCGCCGTGTTCATCCCCATTCTTTTCATGGGCGGGATTCTCGGGCGGTTGTTCCGCGAGTTCGCCGTGACGCTTTCCTTCGCGATTCTCATCTCGCTCGCGCTGTCGCTGACCTTGACGCCGATGATGTGCGCGCTCCTACTCAAACGGCGCCCGCCCGGCGAAGCGCGCGCGCGCCGTTTCGATCCGCTCGCGGCGCTCATTCGCGGCTACGGGCGCACGCTCGGGTGGTCGCTGCGCCACAGCGGCTTCGTCATGCTGCTTCTCTTCGCGACCATATGCCTCAACGTGGCGCTGTTTACGATCATTCCGAAGGGGTTCTTTCCGCAAGAGGACACCGGCCGCATCATGGGCGCCATCCAGGGCGACCAGAGCATCTCCTTTCAGGCTATGGAGCAGAAGCTGAAGGCGCTTCAGGATATCGTCCAGGCCGATCCGGCGGTCGCCAGCGTCGTCGGCTTCACGGGCGGCGGCCAGACCAACTCGGGGCGGAGCTTCATCACCCTGAAGCCGAAGTCCGAGCGTGACGTCACCTCCGATGGCGTCATTGCGCGCGTGCGCGGCAAGCTCGCGCAGGTGCCGGGCGTCAATCTATTCCTGCAATCGGTGCAGGACATCCGCATGGGCGGACGCCTCGCCAACGCCCAATATCAGTATACGCTGCAAGGCGACAACGCGAACGAGATCTACACTTTCACGCCGAAGCTGGTCGATGCGTTGCGCGGCAGCTCGGTGATCGCCGACGTCAGCTCGGACCAGCAGCAGGGCGGCATCGAGACCGACGTCGATATTGACCGCGACACCGCCTCGCGTCTCGGCCTGACGGCAAGCCAGATCGACAACACGCTCTACGACGCCTTCGGCCAGCGGCAGGTCTCGACCATCTACAGCGCGGTCAACCAGTATCACGTCGTGATGGAGGTCGCGCCGCGTTACTGGCAGGATCCGTCGATTCTGAAAGACATCTATGTGAGCACGTCGGCCGGCAATCCGAGCGGCACGTCGCAGAGCAATCTTCCGGCCGGCACGGTGCAGAGCACGGCGACGGCCGCCGCCACGACCATCGGCGCCAGCGATTCGGCGCGCAACGCCGCGACCAATTCGCTGGCCAGCGTCGGCAACAGCAGCGCCTCCGCGGGCGCCGCCGTCAGCACGGCGAAAGAAACGATGGTTCCGCTTTCAGCTTTCACGCATTTTGCGCCCGGCAAGACGCCGCTGGTCGTAAACCATCAAGGCCTCTTCGTCGCCAGCACGATCTCGTTCAACCTGCAGCCCGGCGCATCGCTGAGCCAGGCCATCGCCGAGATCAACAGGACAGCGCGGCAGCTTGGAATGCCGGCTTCCATTCACGGCGTGCCGCAGGGCACCGCCAAAGCCTTCCAGGATTCGCTCGCCAACCAGGGGCTTTTGTTCGTCGCGGCGCTGGGCGCGGTCTATATCGTCCTCGGCGTCCTCTACGAGAGCTACATCCATCCGATCACGATTCTGTCGACATTGCCGTCGGCCGGCGTCGGCGCGGTTCTCGCGCTTTTGCTGTTCGGCTCCGAGTTCAGCATCATCGCCCTCATCGGCGTGATCTTGCTGATCGGCATCGTCAAGAAGAACGCGATCATGATGATCGATTTCGCGCTCGAGGCGGAGCGCACGCAGGGGCTTTCGCCGCGCGAGGCGATTTTTCAGGCCTGCATGCTGCGCTTCCGCCCGATCATGATGACGACCTTCGCCGCGATCCTCGGCGCCATTCCCCTCGCCCTCAGCTTCGGCGAAGGCGGCGAGATAAGGCGCCCGCTCGGCATAGCGATCGTCGGCGGCCTGATCGTCAGCCAGATGTTGACGCTCTACACGACGCCGGTGCTCTATCTTTACATGGACGAATTCCGCCTCTGGGCCAAAGCGCGCTGGCGCAGCCTTTTTCCGCGCTTTGCGACGCCGGCGGCGGACCGGGCGGGCTGACCCGAGGGCGCGCGTCCGGCAATTGGCCGATGTCGCAATATCGCTAAAGTCTTCAATTGGCCCGGTCTCTCGACCCGCAACGCCTTGATGCGCCTGAATCTTCTCCCATTTCTTGACTTCCCGGGGCAAACTGGCCAGTTTCCGCCCTCCCCGGCGCATGATCGCTTGACCATGCCTTCCAACTCCACAGTGAAACATGCGTCCTCATGGCAGCGCCGATACGTAGCTATCTCGATTTTGAAAAGCCCGTCGCCGAACTCGAAGCGAAGGTGCAGGAATTGCGCTCGCTCGTGGCGAACGGCGACGCCGTCTCGATCGGCGATGAACTGGCGCGTCTCGAGGGCAAATCGGAAAAAGCGCTGGCCGATCTCTACGCCAGCCTGACGCCGTGGCAGAAAACGCAGGTCGCGCGGCATCCGCAGCGGCCGCATTTCATCGACTATGTAAAAGGCCTCCTGACCGATTTCACGCCGCTGTCCGGCGACCGCCAGTTTGGCGAGGACGCCGCGATCATCTGCGGCTTCGGCTGGTTTCGCGGCTATTCCGTCTGCGTCATCGGCCAGGAAAAAGGCACCGACACCGCCGCGCGCATCAAGCATAATTTCGGGATGGCGCGGCCGGAGGGCTACCGCAAGGCGGTGCGCGTGATGCAGCTCGCCGATCGCTTCAACCTGCCGGTCATCTCGCTCGTCGATACGCCTGGGGCCTTTCCCGGCGTCGACGCGGAGGAGCGCGGCCAGGCCGAGGCCATCGCGCGCGCCACGGACGCGTCGCTGTCGCTCGGGGTGCCGAACATCGCGGCGATCGTCGGCGAGGGCGGCTCGGGCGGCGCCATCGCCATCGCCAGCTGCAACCGCGTGCTGATGCTTGAACACGCGATCTACACCGTCGCCTCGCCGGAAGCATCGGCTTCGATCCTCTGGCGCGACGCCGCCAAAGCCGAAGACGCGGCGACGACCATGAAGATCACCGCCCAGGATCTTTTCAAATTCGGCATCATCGACGCGGTCGTGCCCGAGCCCGTCGGCGGCGCGCATCGCAATCCAGGCGCCGCCATCGCCGCGCTCGGCAACGCCATCCACCGCGCGCTCGAAAGTCTCGTCAGCCTGTCGCACGATGAAATCCGCAGCGCGCGGGCCGACAAATTCCTCGCCATCGGCCGCAGCCTGTAACCAGCCGCGGTCAAGCGCCGCCGGCGATATCGGATCCGGCCAAATCCTGTGGCCGCGGCGCCACAGCCCACAAAATTCGTCAAAGATTCGGATCGGCCTTTTTCGCGCAGAGAGCGGTCTTTGACCCGCCGCGCCGACGCAAACGCGCCTGCCCCGACGCGTCCGGCTCCTCGAAAAACGCGCTGCTTTCCCGCCAGCGCGGCGCAAGCTTCGCCTCACTCCCGCCTCTTTGGGCAAGGATGCTGAACCAGCGGCGGAATCGCTTTGGGCAAGCTGACACAGCAAGGCGATTTTCGCGCGGTTCGGATGGTTTCTTTAACCATTGGGCGCAAAAAGTCACCGGGCGCGGCGACTTGCAAATAAGAATATCGCTCGTAGACTGTTTACACGCGAGCGACGCAAAACTCGGTTCAACGCGCGAGATGGCCATGAGTTCCAACAGCGATCGTTTTTTCCGCATCGGAGCCTTTGCGCTAATCGCCGCGGCGGCGGCTTTTCTCGGCGGCTGCGAAGAGACCGGCCTCGGCTCCATCGGCGCGCACGCCAATGACCCGATCGCCCCCGAAACCGTCGCGCTGATGAAGAAGATGGACACTTCGGAGAACGCGCCCGTCCTGATCCGCACCTACAAGAAAGAATCCGAACTCGAAATCTGGAAGATGAAAGCCGACGGCCGCTATGCGTTGCTGAAGACCTATCCGGTCTGCCGCTGGTCGGGACAGCTCGGTCCCAAGACGCGGGAGGGCGATCGTCAGGTGCCGGAAGGCTTCTATTCGATCACGCCGGCGCAGATGAAGCCGAACTCCGCCTATTACCTCGCCTTCAACGTCGGCTATCCCAACGCCTATGACCGGGCGCTCGGCCACGACGGCGGCGCGATCATGGTGCATGGAATCTGCTCGTCGGCGGGTTGCTTCTCGATGACCGACCCCCAGATCGGCGAGATTTACGCCGTGGTGCGGGAGGCCTTCACGGGCGGCCAGCGCGAAGTCCAGATGCAGTCCTATCCGTTCCGCATGACCGCCGAAAACCTCGCCAAATACCGGCTCGATCCCAATATCGATTTCTGGAAGCAGCTGAAGGAAGGCTCGGACAATTTCGAGGTGACCAATCAGGAGGTTGTCGTCGGCGTCTGCAACAAGCATTACGTGTTCAACGCGGCGCCGGCCAATGGCGCGCATTTTGATCCGAACGGCCCCTGCCCGCAGCTGAAGCGCGACGAAGAGGTGAGCGGCCTCGTCGCGGCCAAACAATCGCGCGACGACGCGAAAGTCGCAGAGCTCGCCGCCCAGGGCCTCCACCCGATCCAGACGGTTTACGCCGACGGCGGTCAGAACCCGTATTTCTCCTCGATAGCAGCCTACGCCAGCAGGCCCGACGCGTTGTCGCGCGGCCCGGTCGATGTCGCCCTCGACGACAGCGCGATCACGCAAGGCGCCGTCAGGAAGGGCCGCATGTCGCCGGTGGTTCAAGTGGCGGCGGCGAAGATCAATCGGGCCAAAGTCGCCGCCTCGGCGCCGACGACGGCCACGGCCAATCCCAGGGTCGCCGATTCGTCGGACGTGACGGCCTCCATTACGAAGCCGGCGAAAGAGGCTGACAAACCCTGGATGTTCGCCAACTTCTTCGGCGCCAAGGCGGCTGAGGCCGCGCCGGCCGACGGCGCCGCCTCCGCGACCCCGGCCGCGCCAGCCGGGCACTGACGCGAACCGCATCTCTAGCGCGCGCCCCGCGGGGCGCGCCATTGAAATGCGCTCCGCGCCCCCCTATCTGGCGTCGATGAGCAAAGCCTTCACCAAGGAAACCGACGACGACGTCGAACCGGATGACGAGATTCCGGCATCGCCGGCGGGCGTCAAAAACTACATCACGCCCGAAGGCCTGCGGCGGATGCAGGATGAGTTCGCTCAACTGCATCAGGTCGAGAGGCCGAAGCTCGTCGAGACGGTCGCCTGGGCGGCCGGCAATGGCGACCGCTCCGAGAATGGCGACTACATCTACGGCAAGCGGCGCCTGCGCGAGATCGACCGCCGCCTGCGCTTTCTGCGCAAGCGGATGGAGATCGCCGAGGTCGTCGATCCGACCCGTCAGACGAACCGCGAACGCGTCTTTTTCGGCGCGCGCGTCGACTATCTGAGTTCGCAGAACGAGACGAAGCGGTTGCGAATCGTCGGCATCGACGAAGCGCGATCGGAGCTTGGCGAAGTCAGCTGGATTTCGCCAATCGCCAAGGCGCTTCTGAAGGCCGAGGATCGGCGATGTCGTCGAGGTGCGCACGCCAGCGGGAATCGAGCGCATCGAGGTCGTGAAGATCGAATATTAGAAGTCTGTTTGTTAAGCGAAGGAGGCGCCCAAATCTAAATGTGCGCGGCGCCGCCTTCTGGAGCGGAATTCTGGCTGACTGAATCAGCTTTGGGATTCCCAAATCGGCTTTAATCTGATTCAGGTTGAGGGCTGGCGTCGCCACGTTTTGGCGCTTCTGCAAGCGCCACCAGCGGCGCCGAGACGATAATCGTAAAGGGGCGCAGCCGCCCTCGGCGTTGACGAGAGCGGCTGCGCCCTGACGGCGTTCTAACGCGGTAGCAGGCTCGGCGTCGGATGCGGCGAAGGTCGAAAAAACGCTTCAAAGCGTAAGTCCGCCGGCTGAAAAGAAGCCCGCCGGGTCACGCTCCGAAGAAAAGCCGCGCCATGCGCCAGGGGCGCTCCGGGTCTACTCTTCAATCCGAATTTTGACGGTGGGTAATTGTCCCCCGGACGGCGTAAAGACGACCGGGCAGTTCACGACGATATTGGTCTTCGTCAAAGTCACGAAACCAGCGCGGGCCGCCGCAAGGACTTCTTCTTCAGACTTCAAGGTATGAGGCGTCGTGGCTCCGGCTTTCCATGTGACCGTGCTCACCTGCCACAGGGGCGAGTAATTTGGGTTGGCGTTGGCCGGGCCCGCCGGGATCGGGGCCGAGGGGATCACGTTGCCCTGCTTGTAGTTGGTCACGACATAGATGTCGTCTACAGCGCCTGGATTAGCGTTTATCGCGTTGCTCAGGATGGGAACGTTGTTGACGCCTTGTTGCAGTGCGACCGTCGGGTCGGATGCGTCGGTTTGGATGTAAAGAGCGGGTTGTCCTTTGAACCAGCAAAAGATGATGGGAAGGGTTGCCGTGCCCTTGAGATTCAGCGTTGGATTGTTGATAAGCTTCTGGATGGCCTCCGATATGTCGGACGAATCGTCAGCCCGGCCTGTTTGCGCAAATCCGGGAAAAAAGAGAATCACTGCAAGCACTGCCACAGTGCGTGCATTGTGAAACCTAAAAACATTCGACAACGTCATCAGTAGTCTCCGTCTTGGCGCGAGCGGCGGCGAAAGCCGCCACTCAATATTCGCGGGAGACCCGGACGACGTTACACGATGCCTGAAGAAAAAATTCGGGGCCCGGTCGGAGGCGGCGCGGCCGCGCGGGGCTGGAGGAAATCGGACGGCCTCACCTCATCCGAGGTTCAGCTCCTTGAAAAAGTCGTTGCCCTTGTCGTCGACGACGATGAAGGCGGGGAAATCCTCGACCTCGATGCGCCAGACCGCCTCCATGCCGAGTTCGGGATATTCCAGCACCTCGACCTTCTTGATGCAGTCCTGCGCGAGGCGCGCCGCCGCGCCGCCGATCGAGCCGAGATAGAAGCCGCCATGCTTTGCGCAGGCCTCGCGCACCTGCGGCGAGCGATTGCCCTTGGCGAGCATCACCATCGAGCCGCCGGCGGCCTGGAACTGGTGCACATAGGAGTCCATGCGCCCCGCCGTCGTCGGCCCGAACGAACCCGATGCGAACCCCTCCGGGGTCTTGGCCGGCCCGGCGTAATAGACCGGATGGTTCATGAAATGATCGGGCATCGGCTCGCCGCCCTCCAGCCGCTCGCGGATCTTGGCGTGGGCGAGGTCGCGCGCGACGATCATCGGTCCTGACAGCGACAGGCGCGTCCTGATCGGGTGCTTGCTCAGTTCGGCGAGGATTTCCGGCATCGGCTTCCTGAGATCGATCCTGACCACCGCGCCGCCGAGCGTCGCCTCGTCGATGGGGGGAAGGAAGCGCGCCGGATCATGCTCAAGCTCCTCCAGAAAGACGCCATGCCGGTTGATCTCGCCGAGCGCCTGGCGGTCGGCGGAGCACGAGACCCCGAGCCCGATTGGCAGCGAGGCGCCGTGGCGCGGCAGGCGGATGACGCGCACGTCATGGCAGAAATATTTGCCGCCGAATTGCGCGCCGACGCCGGAGACCTGAGTCAGCGCCAAGATCTCGGCCTCCATCGCGAGGTCGCGGAAGGCGTGGCCGTCCTCGCCGCCCTCCGTCGGCAGATTGTCGAGATAATGCGTCGAGGCGAGCTTCACGGTCTTGAGATTGAGCTCGGCCGACGTGCCGCCGATGACGATCGCAAGATGATAGGGCGGGCAGGCCGCTGTCCCGAGCGTCAGGATTTTCTCGCGCAGGAACTCGATCAGGCGATCATGCGTCAAAAGCGAGGGCGTGCCCTGGAAGAGATAGGTCTTGTTGGCCGAACCGCCGCCCTTGGCGATGAACAGGAATTTGTAAGCGTCCTCGCCCTCGGCGTAGATGTCGATCTGCGCGGGAAGATTGGTTTTTGTATTCACCTCCTCGAACATGCTGAGCGGCGCGAGCTGCGAATAGCGCAGATTGTTTCTCTCATAGGCGTCGCGGATGCCCTCGGCGATGGCGCTGGCGTCGTCGCCCGCGGTGAAGACCAGCCGGCCTTTCTTGCCCATGACGATCGCGGTGCCGGTATCCTGGCACATCGGCAGCACCCCGCCAGCGGCGATATTGGCGTTCTTCAGAAGATCGAAGGCGACGAATTTATCGTTCGCGCTCGCCTCTGGATCGCCGAGAATTTTCGCGAGCTGGGCGAGATGGGCGGGGCGCAGCAGATGATTGATATCGGTCATCGCCGCCTCGCTGAGCGCGCGGATCGCTTCGCGCTCGACGACGAGAAATTCGCGCGACCCAAACCTCTCGAGCCTGACGCCGCCGCAATCGAGCTTGCGAAATGGCGTCTCGTCCTTGCGGAGCGGGAACGGCGAATGATATTGGAACGTCATCTCGAAGGCCTCGTGACATAAGCGTTGCGTATTTTAGGCTTCAACGGCCCGCTGTCCAAGGGACTTTGCCAAGGGACTTCGCCAAGAGAACTCGTGAGGGAATTCGTCGTTCGCCGGCGTCCCCCCGGTCCCAAGGCGCCATTTTCGCTTATTCGAAGCCACCCCCCGCGCAAAAGAGAGACCGCTTGGACTTTCCTTTTCCCGTCGTTCTTTGCGACATCGGCGGCACCAACGCGCGCTTTGCGCTGAAGATGAGCCCCGATTCGCCGCTCCTGCCCGGCCTGCCGCGCAAGACGTCCTCGCACGCGAGTTTTGAGGCCGCGCTGGCTGCGGCCTTCGCGGGCTTCGGCGTCAAGCCCCGCTCCCTGATCGCCTGCGCCGCCGGCCCGGTTTCCGGGCGCAGCGTGAAGCTGACCAATGCGGCCTGGTCGATCGACGGCTCCGAAGTCGCGGCTGAACTCAAGCTGGATCAGGGCCTCCTTCTCAATGATTTCGAAGCGCAGGCGCTGACCCTTCCGGTGCTGGAGGCCGGCTGGACGACTCCGATCGGCCCGCCGCTGGAGCCTCAGCGCGGCGTAAAGCTCGTCATCGGCGTCGGCACCGGGCTTGGCGCCGCGGCTCTCGTCGAGGTGGAGGGCCGCCATCTCGCCCTGGCGAGCGAAGCCGGGCATGTGGATTTCGCGCCTGTCGGCTCGGACGAGGCGGCGATCTGGCCCCATATCGACATATCGGCTCATGGCCGCGTCAGCGCCGAGACCATTTTGTCGGGACAGGGCCTCGTGCGGCTGCATCAAGCCCGCTGCGCGGCGAGCGGGGGCGGCGCCGCCCGCGCTCGATGAGGTCGCGCTGGTCGAGCAGGGGCTGGCGCGGCTGGACGGCCCCGAAGCGGAGACGCTGCGCCTGATCTGGCTGCTCGCCGCGCGCTACGCCGGCGATTTCGCGCTCAATCTGCTCGCCACGGGCGGCGTCACCTTCTCGGGCGGAATTTTGCCGCGCCTGGCGGCTTTCCTCGATCCGGCGACATTTCGCGCGCGTCTTCGAGGATAAAGCCCCCTTCGGCGAGATGATGCGGCGCATCCCGACCCGACTCATCATCGCCAATGACGTGGTCCTGTCCGGCATGGCGGCGATCGCCGCCAGTCCTCGCGATTACATCATCGACTATGATTTGCGGGCTTGGCGCTAAAAGAGGCGCCTGGCCGGAGCGGAGGGCTCAGGCCGCATGGGATGCGGGTTCCTCGCTCAAAACCGAATAAAGCGCGTTGACGTCGCGCGCGGCGCGAAGCTTCGCGGTTGTCACGGGATCGCGCAGCATGCGCGCGAGCCGCGCAAGGGCTTTGAGATGATCGGCGCCGGCCGACTCCGGCGCGACCAGCAGAAAAATGAGATCGACTGGCGCGCCATCGAGCGATTCGAAATCGATCGGCCGGGGAACCCGGGCGAAAATCCCGAACATGGTCTTCGCGCGGGCGAGCTTGGCGTGCGGAATGGCGATGCCGTCTCCTGTACCGGTCGACCCCAGCCGCTCGCGCTGAATAAGGGCATCGAGAATTTCACGGGCCGGAAGGCCCGATAGATCGGCCGCCCGGTCGCTCAATTCCTGCAGCGCCTGCTTCTTTGAATTTGCCTTCAGCGCGGGAATGATCGCCTCGGGCGTGATCAGGTTCGTCAATAAAGTCCGTCCAGGCCGTTTAATGGGCGTCCGCTCGCTGAATTCCTCGCGCAATGAGTCAGATGAGGAATTCAGAGGACGCTTGAGATATGCGATTGATGGAAAGTTTCGTGAAAGAGCCCCCTTCTATCGCGACCCTTGGCTAGATCGCAAGCGTGGCCGCGGCCCGCGTCGTCGAGCCGACCGCCCCTCCGGACGGCGATATAAGAGCGCCCTGCGGCGGTTCAAGGCATCGCCGACGAGATTTGCGTGAAAGACCGGGGCCCAAATGCGAGATGGCGCGCTGTTCCGCGCGCTTATCCGGCATTTTTCGGTTCGCCGACTTCATGCTGCGATTGAACATTCATCCCCAGCGTTTTTCAGCCCCGGATCATATTCATTACATCTGCGCTTTTTCACGGCGCCTTTCGACCGAGGAGCGAATTTTCAGGCTTTCGCGATATTTGGCCACCGTGCGCCGCGCAATGTCGATATTGACTTCCTTCAGTTTGGCCACGATCGCATCGTCGGACAGGATGTCTTCCGGGCTTTCCCGCTCGATCATGTGGCGGATGCGGAAGCGCACCGATTCGGCGGAATGCGCATCGCCCCCATTGTTCGCGGCGATCGACGCGGTGAAAAAATATTTCAGTTCGAACAGGCCGCGCGGGGTCGCCATATATTTGTTCGAGGTGACGCGGGAGACCGTCGATTCGTGCATGCCGATCGCCTCGGCGATGGTCTTGAGATTGAGGGGCCGCAAATGCTCGACCCCGTGCTGGAAAAAGGCGTCCTGCTGACGCACGATTTCGCTTGAAACTTTCAAAATCGTACGGGCTCTCTGCTCCAGACTTTTTGTCAGCCAGTTAGCGGTCTGCAGGCAGGTCGACATGAAGGTCCTGTCGACATCGCTGGCGTTGTTCTTCGTCACCCGCGCGGCATAGCTGTTGTTGACGAGAATGCGGGGCAGCACCTCCGTATTCAATTCGACATGCCAGGCGCCCCCGGCCGCGGCGCGGACGATGACGTCAGGGACGAGCGGCTGGATCGAGCCGCCGCCAAACGCTCGCCCGGGCTTCGGATCGAGCTGCCGGATCTCCGCCAGCATGTCGGCGATGTCCTCCTCATCGACATTGCAGATCTTGCGCAAGGCGGAAAAATCGCGCTTCGCCAGAAGAGGGAGGTTGGCGACGAGCGCTTTCATCGCCGGATCGAATCGGTCGCGTTCGCGCAGTTGGATGGCGAGGCATTCGGCGAGGTCGCGCGCGCCGACGCCCGAGGGCTCGAAGGTCTGAATGAGGGCGAGAATGCGCTCGACGCGCTCGATCGGAATCTGCAGACGCGCCGCCGTCTCGGCGAGCGAGCCGGCGTAGTAGCCGGCGTCATCGACCGAATCGATCAGGACCTGACCAATCAGCCGTTCGACCGGATCGCGCGTCGCCAAAGTCAATTGTCCTTCAAGATGATCCTTGAGGTTGATCTGCACCGCCGCATAGGCTTCGAGATTGGGCGCCTCGCCGTCGCCGGCTCCGCCCCCGGACGAGCCGGACCAGGAGGTCGCAGACAGGCCCGCGCCTTCGTGGCGCTCCACATATTCGAGCGGGGTCGCCGCCCTGTCGTCATCGAAGGTGTTGGACAATTCGGTTCCGAGACTGCCCTCGAGGGCGACGCGATCGGTCGCAAACGATTCCGAAGTCCAGTCCGTCTCGGCGGGTTCGTTGAAATCCTGACCGAGCGCGGCGTCCGCCACGTCGGCGACCGTTTCAACGCCGGGCGCATCAATTCGGTCAGGCGCCTCGTCCGAGCGCTCGAGCAAAGGGTTGCGTTCGAGCTCCTCCTGAACAAAAGCGGTCAGCTCCATGTTGGAGAATTGCAGCAGCTTGATCGCCTGCAAAAGCTGCGGAGTCATGACCAGGGACTGTCCCTGGCGCATCATGAGCTTAGTGCCAAGCGCCATATTTATGCCAACCTTGAAGAGCCCGGGAAAGGAAACGGCCCATTTCTTGCTTATAGCATAAAACGCGCGGTTGCACGCCCTCGATTTAAATTTTTATCGGAAATTTTTTCGCAGCGACGCGGCTAAAACCACGCGGCGCCCCCGGCTGCAGCCGGCTCAAAGCTCGAAATCGTCGCCGAGATAGAAACGGCGCACATCGGCATGGGCGATGATGTCGGCCGGCGCGCCCTCCGTCAGCACGCGCCCCGCATGAATGATATAGGCGCGGTCGATCAGTCCAAGGGTTTCGCGCACGTTGTGATCGGTGATGAGAACGCCGATGCCGCGCTTTTTCAGATGATGGACGAGAATCTGGATATCGGCGACCGCGATCGGGTCGATGCCCGCGAAAGGTTCGTCGAGAAGGATGAAGGATGGGCGGCTCGCCAGCGCGCGGGCGATCTCGCAGCGGCGCCGCTCGCCGCCGGAAAGGGCGACCGCCGGCGATTTGCGCAGGGCCTTGATGTCGAACTCGTCGAGCAGCGCCTCGAGCTCCAGTTCGCGCCTGTCCCGGTCATGCTGGGTGATTTCGAGGACGGCCCGGATATTGTCCTCGACGCTGAGGCCCTTGAAGATCGAGGGCTCTTGCGGCAGATAGCCGATGCCAAGGCGTGCGCGCCGGTACATCGGCAGCCGCGTCACGTCATGCCCGTCGAGTTCGATGGCGCCCGCGTCGGGCCGGATCAGCCCGGAAATCATGTAAAAAAGAGTTGTCTTGCCGGCGCCGTTGGGACCCAGCAGGCCGACCGCCTCGCCGCGGCGCACCACCATGCTCACATCTTCGATGATGCGGCGCATCCGGTAGGATTTTTTCAGGTGATGGACGGAGAGGACGCCATCCTGGCCCAAAGCGGCGGCGTCAGAGGCCGGCCGCGCGCGCATCGCCGGGTCATCGCCGCCAAAGCCGGGAGCCATGGCGCCCGCGCCGCGCACGCCGGCCAGCGCCGTCAAGCCCTCGGCTTCCACCAGGCTCTCCGTCCCGGCGATGCGCTGTTCCATCGCAAAGGCGCCGAAGGCCGCCGCCTGGGGTTTCGAGCGGCGCCCGAACAAACCGCCAGGCCCGAACACGGCCGCCAAAGCACGAACGGAGAAAACGGGCAATGATCGAATTCCTTTGTCGCAGCCCCGAAGCTCACCGCCCGCCCCGCGTCGCTCGCAGCTCTCGATGTCGCCCGGCCAGAGCGAACAAAGTGCGTATCTTCTGCCACACGCGCAAGGTCAGGTCTAAGACATTTTCGTGAGCGCCGGCGCCGCCCGCGCGGGGGCCGGGGCGGAAAAAGCGCCTCAAGGCGTCGTCTTCGGCGGCTTCTTGCGGACTGGCGCGGCGCTCGGGGCGCCGCCTTCGGCTCCGTTGCTCGGCTTGTTCGGCGGGTCTTTCGGCGGGTTGTTCGGAATGAACATGCTGCGCACGCGGCCCGTGACCACCGCCTGGCTGGTCGTCAGGTCGTAGATCAATTTGTCCCCCTTGGTGACATTGGGCCCCTGGGTCAGCGTCACATTTCCGATCAGATAGATCTTGTTTTCGGCTTTCTCATAGACGCCGCTGTCGCCGGTGCCGATCTGATCCTTGGAAATGACGGTGACCGGGCCGCTGGCCTCCATGCGCCGCAACTGGCTCGAAGAGGAGGGTACGCCCGCCTGATCGCCGCTATTTTTCGGCGTCAGATAAAGCACGAGCGCGCTGGCCTTGAGCTTGCTCTCGCCCTGCGTCGCCACGACGTCGCCTGTGTAGACGAGCTTCTGCTCCTTGTCGAAATAATCGAGCTTGGCGGCGTCGATATTGATCGGCTCCTTCGAGTTGCCGCCCGGCAGAACGGGGGTCGACGACGCTTTCTGGGCCAGCGCCGGCGCACCGCCGGCCGCGGCGAGCGCAATGGCGAAAAGGGGCGCAAGAAGACAGGCGCCCAAGCGCGGCGTCAGGAAAGGCGGCCACGACACATATGTTACTCCGCGACCGCCGGGGCGGCCGCCGTCGCGTTTTCGCTCTCGCCAGGCTCGATGATCGACTTGACCGCGCCTTCGAATGAGACCTTGCCGTCGTTCTCGATGTCGATGTTGTCGGCGGCGATCGTGCCGCCTTGCAGGACGACGTTGACAGGATCGCTGGAGATGAGCGCGCCGGTCTTGAAATCCATGTGCGCGGTTTTCATGAAGATGGCGTAACCGGAGTCGTTTTTGATCTGGGCCGAACCGTCGAGGACGAGATGATCGTTCAGACTGTCGTAGGTCCCGTGCTCGGCGGTCACCTTCAAGGTTGACGCGTCGTTCAGTCCGATCTTTGCGTCGATGCCGAGCAGTTCAACGATATTCGGCGTCGTCGTGTCCTGGATGCCGGCCCGCGCCATCACCTCATAGGGGCGCCCATCTTTCTGAATGCCGGAGATTTTCGGCGATTCGACCGTGATGCGCGTGCCATCGACGCGAACCTGGCCGATCGAGATGTTGCGGGGCAGGCGCCGGAACGGGTCGAATGCGGCGAGCGACGCGACGGCGGCGACGGCGAGGACGCAGCCAACGACGATCGCCCGGCGCAAAAACCGCACCCGCGCCGAATGCCGCCCAGCCGCCCGGATCGCCCCGCGCCAGGGCGAGTGCGTGAGGTCCAGCACGTCGCCGAGTTGGTCTTTCGGCGACGCGGAAACGCTGTCCCAATCTTCTGGGCGGTCGCTTTCCGGCCAAACCGTATCGGCGGGGACTTCCGTCATTCGCGGCGCTTCATTTCCTTGCCAGACATACGTGATCGACGCCCGAAGTCCTGGACGCCCGAAGCCTGAACGCCAGAGTCTGGCTCGTCCCAGACAGCAAGCAAGCAAGGCGAAGTCAAGGCGGGGTTAAGCTAAGCGTCCGCAGGCGTTAAAAATTGCGTTACTGATGCGAAAAAATATCCGTGTCCGCCCATCCCATCACGTCGAGCCGCGCGCGCGCCGGCAAAAAGCCGAAACAGGCCTCAGCGATCTCGAACCGCCCCTCCCGCTTCAGCATGCCGTCGAGCCGCGCCCGCAGCGCATGCAGATGCAGCACGTCGGAGGCGGCGTAGGCGAGCTGCGCGTCGGACAAAATGTCGCTGCCCCAATCGGACGATTGCTGCTGCTTCGAGATTTCAAGACCGAGCAGTTCGCGGGTCAGATCCTTCAGACCATGGCGGTCGGTGTAGGTGCGCGCGAGCTTCGAGGCGATTTTGGTGCAATAGACCGGCCCCGCCATCACGCCGAATGTCTTGAACAGCACCGCGAGGTCAAAGCGGGCGAAATGGAACAATTTCGTGATGTTCGGGTCGGCGAGAAGCCGCTCGATATTGGGCGCGCGCGTCTGCCCGGCCGCGATCTGCACGACGTCGGCCGTTCCATCGCCCGCCGAAAGCTGGACGACGCACAGCCGGTCGCGACTTGGCACGAGTCCCAGCGTCTCCGTGTCGATCGCCACGCAGTCGCCGAAAAAGGCCTCGTCGGGAAGGTCGCCCTTGTGCAGGCGGACGGTCATGAGGCGGGCCCCGTCAGCGGCGGGGCGGGCGATGGGCGGTAAACAGCGGGAAGCTCAGCCATCCGGCGCGCCTAACACCCATCGCGATCCGAGGCAAGCCCCGCCGCTGCCCGGCGGCAACGCCTTTGGCGAGGAACTCGGCGTCAATTGGCGGCGTTAGGCCGGCGCATCGAAACCAACATGGAGCTTGAACCATGCAAAGAAAGTTTGGGATCGCAGTCCTCGCGGCTTTGATCGCCTCGCCGCTGGCCGCCAACGCTCAAGGCCCCGTTGGCGGGGCCGCGACTGGCGCAGCGAATGGCGCAGCCGCCGGAAACGCCACGGCGGGACCGATCGGCGGCGTGGTTGGTGGCGTCGTCGGCGGCGCGACCGGGGCGGTCGGCGGCCTTCTCGGCGTCGACCAGGAGCCGCGCTTCCGCGACTTCGCGCTGCGCGAGCATCGCTCGGCGTTCCGCTATGACGCGCAGCTCGTGCCGGGCGCGCGGCTGCCCCTCAGCGGCGTGACCTATTACCCGGTGCCGCCCGAATATGGCGTCGACCCACGCTACCGCTACACGATTGTGAACGACCACGCCGTTCTGGTCGATCCGGCGACGCGGCGAATCGTGCAGGTCATCGACTAAAATCATCGACCATCGCCTCAAAAGGCGCCTTCGCCGCATGCGAGGCGCTTTTTTTTTGCGGCGGTCTCCCCGCGTGGCGGCAGGCTCAAGCGCGGCTTTTGGCGAGGCCGGCGTCGGCTCCAACCGGCGTTGCGCCGACGCCTTGAGGCGCCCGCCAGAGGCGCCGCGCAAGCGCCTCCGCCTGGGCTGCGATTTCAGGAACCGCATTGGTTTCCCAATATTGGCCGCGCAGCATCGGCCCGATCGCGTAGAGGTCGCCGGACGCGACGCCGTCGCGGTCGATGGTCGCGAGGCGGTTCGTGACGGCGACGCCAAGCCTGTGCCTGTCGAGACGGATCCGTCCCTTATCGATCAGGCGCTTGAGCAGCGTTTCATCCGAGGCGGCGAAATCATAGTTCGGGCCGGAGCAATTGATGAGTTTGTCGACGCGCAGATGAATCGTTCCCGCGCCGCTGCGTGGCTTGATCTCGACGTCGACGCCATCGGCGAGCCGGGAGAGCCGCTTCAGCCGTCCGGCGACGGCGCGCAGCCGGCCTGTGGCGATCAGGGCGCCGAATTTGGCCCCGATCGCCGGGGCGATGCGATGGCGGTGCGCGTCCCACCAGGGCCGGACGTGACGAATGAAGCGCGCTTGCTCCTCCGCCGGAAAGCCAAGCCACAACGCCTGCGCGAACGGCCTCAGGCTATTCAGAACCGATTGCCAGCCTTGTCCTTCGGCGCGCGCCTTTGCGATCTGGCTTCGCACCAGGCGGACCAGCCTGCGCACGGAGCGTGCGTCATTCAGATCGATAAATGGCTCCCACTCTGTCGCCGGCTCCTGCGTGCGCGGCAGAAGCCCGTGGCGGGAAACGGCGATGATTTCACCGCGATGGCCGCGCGCGCCAAGCGAAAGCGCGACGTCGATCATCGTCAGGCCGGCGCCGAGCAACAGCACGGCCTGGTCGGGCGCGATCGAAATCGAGGGACGCGAGGCTCCACGGATCCTTGAGGTAAAAAGCCTCGTCGTCGATCCAGCCTTCGACGCCGCCGGGCCTGCGCGGCGGCAGGTTGCCGGTGGCGAGCACGATCCGATCCGCGCGAAACGAGCGTCCGTCCTCCAGAACAATGACGTCGCCGCGATCGTCGATGATGTCCGTCGCGGTTCCCCTGACATGCGTCAGCTCGGGCCGCCCTTTTCCGGGCTTCAATCTCGTTTCGACGAGGTGGCTGAGGAAACGGCCATAGACGGCGCGCGGCGCGTAGCAGGCGGCGAGGGACTGCGCATCGGGCGGCAGCAAGTCGCGATGCTCGGCCAGAAACTCGACAAAGGCGTTCGGCTGGCCGGTGAAAGGGCTCATCCCGCTCGCCGGTATGTTCAGGAGATGGGTCGGCTCATTGGTGGAATAGGCCTGGCCGACGCCGACCGCTTCGCGCTTCTCGATCAGAATCACGCGATCGTCGGGGCCGCCTTCCGCCATGAGATTGAGCGCCAGGATCGCGCCACTGAAGCCGCCGCCGATAATCGCTATAGTCGTCATGCACGGGGCCCAACCAAAACTATTCGAACCAAAACACAAGAGGCGTGGCGGGGCCAGACGCGCTCCGCCATCGTGCGCCAGCCACGGCCGCCGTCGTCAGAACCGCCGCGGCTTTGCGGCGGCGCCGGCTATTCGCCTCCTTCGTAAAAGAGTTCAAGCGGCAATCCGACGACGGTTTTGCCGATCCACTCACGGGCGATGATGTTCGAAGGGCCCATCGCAATGGCGGCGCGGGCGTCGCGGAAATAGCGCTCGAGAGGCCCGCGGGCGTAGCCGTAGCCGCCGGTCACGGTAAGGGCGATGCCCGCGACCTTGTTCGCGACCTCCGCCGCGTGGACCTTGAACTCGGTCAGCCCGATCAACAGCTCGCTCTGCGGCCTGCCCTGGCTCCAAAGGGCGTCAAGCCCGGCGGCGAGTTCGCGGCGCCATGGCCCAAGCAATTCAACCAGCACCTTGGCCTCGCCGAGCTGCTGCCGGATGGCCTGATAATCGGCGAGGCTCTTCTGCAGGTCCTGATGCGTGTGCCGCTTCGCATGCGCCGTCGCCGTCTCCAGCGCGCCGCGCGCGAGTCCTTCCCACACCGCGGCGAGGCCGATCAGATAGACGGGCGAAACGCCGTCATAGATGATCTCCTTGCCCTGCCCTTCGGCGCCGAGACGATCGCGCCGCGGAACCTTGACGCCGGCGTAGCGGATCGGGCCAGAATGATTGCCGCGAACGCCAAGCGCGTCCCAGGGCCCCGCCGTGATGCCCGGCGCCTTGCCGTCGACGATGAAGAACGAAATGTCGGTCTGATCCTTCGCGCCGGGCGAGCGCGTCTGCAGGATATAAAAATCAGCCTGTCCCGCGCTTGTCGTGAAGGATTTCTCGGCGTTGATCAGATAGTCGTCATTATCGCGCCCGGCCTCGGAGAAATTATACCACCAATGGCCGCCCGACGCGCGCTCGCTGGTGGAGTAGGTCCCAAGCAGGCTCTTCCCATTGGGCTTCAGCCAACGCTGCTTCTGGTCTTCATCGCCAAAAAGATTGATGGTCTGGGCGGCGCCGACGTGCATGACGAAAATGAGGCCCGTCGAGGCGTCGGCCTGGCCAATCCGATAGGCCGCTTCGGCGAATGCCTGATAATCGAGGCCAAGGCCGCCGTATCGAGGATCGGTCAGGACGCCGGTCCATCCGGCGGCGGCGAGCGCGTCGAGGTTCTCGCGCGGAAAGCGGCTCTCCCGATCGTTGCGTTCGGCGTTGGCCTGCACCACCTCCGCGACGATGCCCGTCAATGCGTCGAAAGGATTGGCGCTGACCTGCGCTTGATTATCTTTCGTCATGATCTTTCTACTCTCCGGATTGGTTCGCATGGCTCGCGCGGACGAGGGCGCGGCTCATGCGGCTCTTTGGGCGCTTTCGCGTTCGGCTTCGCGTTTTCTGACGAGGGGGATGACGTGCTTGCCGAAGAATTCGACCTCCTCCTGGAAATGCAGGAAGCCGAGCAGCACGAGATCGACGCCGACCGCCTTGAGGGCGAGGATGCGTTCGGCGATCTCATCGGGCGCGCCGATCAGATTGGTCTTGAAGCCGTCGTTGTATTGCACGAGGTCTTCGAGCGTCGACTTCGCCCAGTTGCCTTCGCGCTCCGGCGAAGCGTTGCCGGCGTTCTGCACTTCGTGGTGAAACGCGCGCACGGCGTCCGGATCGGCGTTCTCGAGGATCTCGGCGAGCACCTGGCGCGCTTCGGCCTCGCTCGGACGCGCGATGGCGAAGGCGTTGACGCCGATCTTGACCGAATGGCCGTTGCGGGCGGCCTTGGTCCTGACGTCGTCGATCTGCTTCTTGATCTCGGCGACGCTGTTGCCGTTGGTGAAATACCAGTCGGAGACGCGCGAGGCCATGTCGCGCGCGGCGCGCGAACTGCCGCCCTGGAAGATTTCGGGCAGCGGGCCGAGCGGCTTCGGCTTCAGCGAATAGTCGCGGAAGCGGTAGAAATCGCCGTTCAGGGTGAAATTATCCTCGCTCCAGATGCCGCGCAGCGCGCGGATGAACTCCTCGGAGCGGCGATAGCGTTCGTCATGGTCGAGCCAGGGCTCGCCGATGGCGTGGAACTCGCCGCGGAACCAGCCGCTGACGACGTTGACCGCGATGCGCGCGTTGGTCAGATGGCTGATCGTCGCGACCTGCTTGGCGAGCAGCGCCGGATGCCAGGGGCCGGGCAGCACCGCGGCGATGACTTTCAGCTTCTCGGTGGCGGCGAGCAGGGCGTGCGTGAAGGCCACCGATTCATGCTGATACTCGGCGCCGTAGCCGGCGGTGAAGCGGATCTGGCTCAGCGCATAGGAAAAGCCCGACGCCTCGGCGATCTGGGCGAGGCGGCGGTTGTAGTCGATGTCCCAGCTGGTGCGCTGCGCGATCTTGCTGATCACCAGGCCGCCGGAGACGTTCGGCACCCAATAGGCGAATTGAATGGGGGCGTCCGGCGGCGAAGGAGACGAGCCCGGCTGCGGCGCATGCGAGGCCGGGGGCGGTGGCGCGGATGCGGTGTCGGTCATGATCGTGCTGCCTCTTGATCGTTGGAAGAATCGCGGTCGCCCGCGCTCACTCGGCCGCGATGGCGCGGGCCGGGCTGTGGATTAAGAGATGCGCGGCCTCCTCGGCGGCCCGCGCGATGCGCTCCCTGACGGCGGCTTTGGGCGCCCGCTCGGCGTCGAATTCATCCTCGGTGGCGTAGACGAAGGTCGGGACGGTGAAGACGCGGAAGAAGCTCAGCAGCGGGCGCAGCTGATGTTCGCCGATGAGGGCGTGCAGCGGCGTTCCGCCGGTGGCGGACAGGACGGCGATGCGGCCGACGAGGGCGTCGCGGTCGATGAGATCGAAGATGTGCTTCAAGGCGCCGGCGATGCTGGCCCGGTAGACGGGCGTGCCGATCACCAGGAGATCGGCGCTCTCGATAGTGCGCAGGATCGCCTCTCCCGCCGGGGAGGCCGCATCGCGCGAGAGGGCGCTGAGCAGGTGCGGCGCGGCGTCGGAAAGATGCACGGCGTTGACGGCGACGGGGACTTTCGCGGCGATCGCCGCCGCGATGGCGCCGGCGAGGGACGCCGTGCGCGAATGGGAGCGGGGGCTGCCGTTCAACGTCACGATCGAGCGCGACGCCAGATGGATGGTCATGACTGATGTTTCCAAATTGAGAGCGGGAGCGCCGCTGCGACCAGCATCCGGCGGCAAGCCGCATGCCAGAGGTCCGCCAACGCAATATCAAGACTATAGGCGCCGTTCCGCCCCAAGCGGCAGTTGCATTTGCAACAGCCCAAACAGCCCCCTGATGCATTTCAAACAGAACGCTAAATTGAGCAGGCGGAGAACCGCGTTCGGGTTCGCGCGCAGCTTCCCGCGCGGACAATCTGCTGCAATTCAAACAGATAATTTCGCGTTTTGGCGCCAATGCAGCAGAAGAATATCGTCGCTACGACAGATTATATTGAAATTATTCAATTTATTACTGGCACATCATTTGCCCGCCGAGGAGACGGTCCATGGAGGGCGATTTCAATGACACATTCATCCGCGCATCGGTCAGACGCGGCGGGGCCCGAGACACTCAACGTCTTCTGGTTCCTCCCGACGCATGGCGACGGCCACTATCTCGGAACGGCGGAAGGCGGCCGCGCCGTCGACCTCTCCTATTTGCAGCAGGTCGCGCAGGCCGCGGACAGGCTCGGCTATTACGGCGTTCTGATTCCGACCGGGCGGAGCTGCGAGGATTCCTGGGTCGTGGCGTCGGCTCTCGCGCCGCTCACGCAAAGACTGCGCTTTCTCGTCGCCGTCCGGCCTGGCCTGCAATCGCCGACGCTCGCGGCCCGCATGACGGCGACGCTCGACAGGCTCTCGAACGGCCGGCTGCTCATCAATATCGTCTCGGGCGGCGACCCGATCGAGAATCGCGGCGACGGCCTCTATCTCGACCACGCCGAACGCTACGAACTTACCGACGAATTCCTCTACGTCTTCAAAGCCCTTCTCGCAGGCGACGAGGTGACATTTCATGGCAGGCGCGTCAGCGTCGACGGCGCGCGCATCCTCTATCCTCCGGTGCAGCAGCCGCGGCCGCCGCTCTTTTTTGGCGGATCCTCGGAAGCGGCGAACAAAGTCGCGGCCAAAAGCATCGACAAATATCTGACCTGGGGCGAGCCGCCACGGCAGGTGGCCGAGAAGATCGCGCTGATCCGGTCGCTCGCGGCGGCGGAAGGGCGCGAGGTCACCTTCGGCATCAGATTGCACGTCATCGTGCGCGAGACCGCGGAGGCCGCATGGCAGGCGGCCGAGTCCCTCATTCGCCACGTGGACGACCGCGCCATCGCGCAGGCGCAAGCGGTTTTCGCCCGCATGGACTCGGAAGGACAGCGCCGCATGTCGGCGCTCCACCAAGGGCGGCGCGAAAATCTCGAAGTCAGCCCGAATCTATGGGCTGGCGTCGGCCTCGTGCGCGGCGGCGCCGGGACGGCTCTCGTCGGCGACGCAAAGACGGTGGCGGCCCGCATCGAGGAATATCGCGCGCTCGGCGTCGACAGCTTCATCCTGTCCGGCTACCCCCATCTTGAGGAAGCCTACCGGTTTTCGGAGCTGGTCATGCCGCTCTTGCCGCTCGCGGAAAAGGCGGGGCGTCAAAAGCCCGCCGCGAACATGGGTCCCTTCGGCGAGACGATCGCCAATTTCAACCGTCCCGGGTCTCGCCTCGTCTCTCAATCCTGAGGAAATAAGCGGGCCTCAAAAAAACTGGCAAAAATCCAAAAGTCCACTAAACTAGTGTACTAAAGAGACGCACTAGAGGTGGACGAATGAATGAGAAGCCGGCCTTGTCCCGATGGCCGTCGCTGGCGACCGGCATCCAGGCGATCGAAGCGCATCACCGGGAAATCGTGTCGTTCGACGCCGACGCCAGGCGCCGGCGTCAGGACACGATCCGGGCGACCGCGATGGTGTTCCAGGATCCCGCCTCGCTGGCGTTGCGGCGCGATCTCGACCGGATCGCGCCGAGCGAGGCCACCGTTCTCATCGTCGGCGAGACGGGCGCCGGCAAGGAATTGGCGGCGCGCTACGTTCATGCCCGAAGCGCGCGCCGGTCGGGGCCGTTCGTCGCCGTAAATTGCGGCGCACTCAGCGATTCCCTGGCCGAAGCCGAGTTGTTTGGCTACGAAAAGGGCGCGTTCACCGGAGCCCTCAAGACGCAACTTGGCTGGTTCGAGACGGCGCAGGGGGGCACCCTCATGCTCGACGAGATCGGCGACCTGCCGCTGCCCCTGCAAGTCAAGCTGCTTCGGGTGCTGCAAGAGCGCGAGGTGGTTCGCGTCGGTTCGCGCCGTCCCGTTCCCGTCGACATCCGCATCATCGCGGCGACGAATGTCGATCTGGAGGCTGCGGTCAAGGCGAAGCATTTTCGTGAAGATCTGTTCTTTCGCCTCAACGTCGCCGCGGTGCGGCTGCCGCCGCTGAGAAAGCGCGCCGCCGACATCGAGCCGCTGGCGCAGTATTTCCTCGAACTCCATCAGGAAAGACTCCGGCGGACCGATCTGAGCTTCAGCCCGCAGGCCATGAAGCTGCTTCAACGCCATCCATGGCCAGGCAATATCCGTGAACTCGAAAACGTCATTCATAATGCGGTTTTGCTCGCGCAAGGCCCGGCGATCGAAGCCGGCGACCTCCGGCTGACGAGCAATCTGCTTTTTCAGGAGGCCGAGGCCGCCGACCTTGATGGCGAACTCCAGCGCCTGATCGAGCGCGCGATCGTCAATGGCGAGCCGGAAATACTCGATCGCACGATCCGCTGCGCCGTCGGCGCCGCTTTCGAACTGGCGGACGGCAATCAGGTCCGCGCCGCGGACAGCCTCGGCATCACCCGCAACGCCTTCCGAACCCATTTATCGCATCTTGGGGTCATTCCGCGACGACGGCGCAATGCGCCGGCGAGAGCCGTGGCGACGCCGCGCGGACTGCGCATCGGATTCCAGAAATACGGAACTTTGAGTCTCCTGAAGGCGCGCGGAGAGCTGAAGCGGCGGCTTGCGGCTGAGGGAATTCGGGTCAGCTGGGAGGAATTCGCCGCGGGCCCTCAATTGCTTGACGCCCTGGCGCAGGGGCTCATCGATTTCTGCGCGACGGGCGACGCGCCGCCGATCTTCGCACAGGCGGCGGGAACAGCCTTTTCCTATGTCGGCCACGAGCCCCCGGCGCCCAGCGGCGAGGCGTTGGTCGTCGGCGCCGACAGCGCGATCAGCGACATCGCGGATTTGCGCGGCCGGAAGGTGGCGCTCAACAAAGGCTCCAACGTCCATTATCTGTTGGTTCGCATCCTCGAAGCGCATGGATTGTCGATCGACGACATCAATCCCGTCTACCTTCCCCCGAATGAACTGCTGAAGGGCCTCGACACGGGAGCGATCGATGCCGGTATGGTCTGGGATCCCCTGCTGCCGGCGGCCCAGTTCAAAAGCGGCGCGCGCGTGCTCGTCGATGGCGTCGGCCTCGTCGCCAACCGCCAGTTCTATCTGGCGAGCGCGTCCTTCGCGCACGAGAACCCGGGCGCCGTCGACATTCTCCTCGATGAACTCCACGCCGTCGGCGAGTACGCAGCGCGGCACAGGGTTGAAATGGCGCGCCTGATGTCGGCCGAAATCAGCATTGACGTCGAGGCGCTGGAGGTCGCCCTCGGACGTTTGACCTTCGGCGCAAGGCCGCTCGATGAAGGCGTCGTCGACGAACAGCAGGGAATCGCCGACACGCTGCACGCTGCGGGAATCTTGCAGAAGCCGGTCTTTGTGCGCGATGCCGTCTGGCGGCGCGCCTGACGGCTTATCGGCGCCCTCCGCCCGGGGAGTTCGGTCGTTGCAATCGAGGCGAAGCGCCCTCGCACCGCAATATAAAGTTGCGGTATGTTGCGCTGCACGGTACTCTTCCGAGCCACCTCGATCCGAAGTCTCGCCTCGATGTTGGCAAAGGGGGCTTACATGGCCAGCAATTTGAACGAATTCCAGACGTATAGCAAAGAACAAGCTGAAACGGTGACCACTTCGTCGGCTTCTTTTGTTAAGAGTCTCCAGACGATCAGTGCGGAAACGACCGAATATTCGAAAAAATCCTTTGAAGATGGCGCTGCTTTTCTCGAAAAGCTCCTTGGCGCCAAGTCTTTAGAGAGCATTGTTCAGATTCAGTCGGAATATGCCAAGGCCGTCTACGACGCGTTCATCGCGCAGTCGAAGAAAATCGCCGAACTTTATGCCAACCTTGCTAAAGAGGCGTTCAAGCCAGTCGAAACCTTGGTCGCCAAGGTTCAAAGCAGCAAAGAGTAGGCTGCTCAACCGTGCATGGAGTCTCCCTCTATCGGGGGAGACTCCGATCTCCGCGCCATCAGCGAGAGCTCGATCGCCGCGGATGTTGATCGCCGATTGGTGGTCCGCGGGCCGACAGCGCCCGCTTGCGCAGTCAAACTTGGCCGAGTTGGGTATCGGGCTGATAGTCCACCGGCGCCGCGGCCATTGGGTGGCGCACCCTGAAATCGTTGATTGCCGGCCCTGCCGATGCGCCTGATGGCGCGCCGCGAGGCGAATCTTCAACTGCCCCAATCGGTTTTGGAAGGCGGCAAGTCGACCTCGCTGGACCGGCTGAAGACCTGTTCGCGGGTTCAAGTTGTTTTTTGCTAAATTTTTTGGAAATCGACCAGTTGTTAACGTCTTGAGCCTTCTTTGTGGAGAATGAGGCGAGGCCTGTTTAGGCGGCTAAGCCTCAGTCCGATTTCCAGCTCGCGCGCCGGCTCGCGTGATTGTGCGCCGCAATAAAAATTGCAGAGTCGACCAAGTGGCGAATTCCAAGCGCGGCGAGTTGGAGGAAATCTGGCGCCCTCTCAACCAAGGAAATGACGACATGACAAAGACGAAAGAAGAGGCTCAAGCGAAGGCGGAGGAAGAGGCTCGGGTCAAGGCCGGGGAAGAAGCTCGGATCAAGACTGCAGAGGAGCCTCGGGTGAGGGCCGCGAAAGAGGCTCGCATCAATTCGGAGAAGGCGGCTCGGACAAAGGCCGCGAAAGAAGCTCGCGCCAAGGCCGCGGAGGAAGCTCGCGCCAAGGCCGCGGAAGATGCTCGCGTCAGGGCCGAGGAAGATGCTCGCGTCAAGGCCGAGGAGGAAGCTCGCGTCAGGGCCGAGGAAGATGCTCGCGTCAGGGCCGAGGAGGATGCTCGCGTCAAGGCCGAGGAAGATGCTCGCGCCAAGGCCGAGGAAGATGCTCGCGTCAGGGCCGAGGAAGATGCTCGCGTCAGGGCCGAGGAAGATGCTCGCGTCAGGGCCGAGGAAGATGCTCGCGTCAGGGCCGAGGAAGATGCTCGCGTCAGGGCCGAGGAGGATGTTCGGGTTGCGGCTGCTCAGGCCAATGCTGGTTGGATCAGGGCCGAAAAAGAAATCGCCAATTTCAAGGAACTGCGCGGGCCGTCGCCCGTGGCGGCTCCTGTCCTGGCCACGTGCTTCCGGACCATCGCCGCCGAAGCGACAGATTATTCGAAAAAATCAATGGAAAGCGGCTCGGCCTTCGTCGAAAAGCTGCTCGGGGCCAAGTCTCTCCAGAGCGCCATCCGCATCCAGTCCGAATACGCCAACACGTCTTACGTGGGGTTCGTCGCGTATGTGACGAAGATCGGCGCGCTCTATTCCAGGCTTGCCCAAGAGGGTCTCAAGCGACGTTATCACATTTCATGATGACGAGCGCGTCCTTTCGCCCACGGTTGGCGACAGCGCGCAAAACCGGAGCGCCAGATCCAAGGGGCTGGCGCGACCGGAAAAACCATAAAGAAACCAACACCATAAAATCGAGATGGTGCCCTGGAGAGGACTCGAACCTCCACGGCTTTCACCACAGGTACCTGAAACCTGCGCGTCTACCAATTCCGCCACCAGGGCCCAGCCGCTCTGATACGTGCCGCGCTTCCCCTTTGTCAATCGGCAAGGGAGGCGGCCGAACAATGGGCGACAATCCCGCGGAACGGCCGGCGAGACGCGCCATCGGTCAATTTCGCCGCGGATGCGCGTCCGGCGTCTTTTCGCCCAGCGGGCTGTCGCCGGCCGCCGCACTGGTGTAAAACTCCTCGCGCTCGCCGCCGGCCGCCAGGCCGGAAGTTTTAACGCATCCCGTCAATCCCGAACCCCTCCGAGACCCCAATGAAGCAAAGTCTGCCCGCTTTCGCCGCCGCCCTGTGTTTTGCAGCGTCCCTGGCGACGTCCATCGGCGCGGCCGCGGCGGAAAACGCCGCGCCGGCCCTCACCCCCGAACAGGCCCATGCGATCGGCGTCGACGCCTATGTTTACCTCTATCCGCTGATCACGATGGAGGTGACGCGCAAGCAATTGACCAATTCGGACGGCTTCGGGCGCGGCCCGATGAACGAGTTCCACAATATCCCGGCCTATCCGCCGGCGAGCGACACTTCGGTCGTGCGCACCAATTACGACACGCTCTATTCGGTCGCCTATCTCGACCTTTCGAACGAGCCGATGGTCGTCTCTGCGCCCGATACGGACGGGCGCTATTACCTGCTGCCGATGCTCGACATGTGGACGGATGTGTTCGCTTCCCCGGGCTCGCGCACGACGGGAACGCAGGCCGTACATTTCCTTGTGACGCCGCAGGGCTGGCGGCCGGATCTGCGCGAAAAATTCGCCGAAGAGTTCAAGCTGCCCAAAGACACGCAGCGCATCGAGGCGCCGACGCCTACTGTCTGGATCATCGGGCGCACCAAGACCGACGGGCCGGCCGACTATGACGCCGTCCACAAGATTCAGGCGGGCTACACGATCACGCCGCTGTCGCAGTGGGGCAAGACGCCCTCGCCCACCCCGCTGAAGGTCGACCCGACCGTCGACATGAAGACCTCGCCGAAGGCGCAGGTTGACGGGATGCCGGCGGCCAAGTTCTTCGCCTATGGCGCGGAGCTGATGAAAAAGCAGCCGCCGCATGTGACCGACCAGCCGATCCTCGCCGAAATGAAAAAGGTCGGCCTCGAACCGGGCAAGCCTTTCGACCTCGCCGCGCTCGATCCTGAGGTCGCGAAAGCGCTCGAAAGCGCGCCGGCGGACGCGCAGGCGTTGATGACATGGAAAGTCCCGACGATGGCCCGCATCGTCAACGGCTGGTCGATGAACACTGACACGATGGGCGTTTACGGAAATTATTATCTGAAGCGGGCGATCGTCGCGCAAATGGGGCTCGGCGCGAATTTGCCTGAAGACGCGGTCTATCCGCTCAATCTTTTCGACAAATCCGGCAAGCCGCTCGACGGCGCGAACAAATATACGATCCATTTCGACAAGGCCGAGCTGCCGCCCGTCGACGCCTTCTGGTCGATCACGCTCTACGATCCGGCGGGCAACGCCTATCCAAACAGCATCGACCGGCAGGCCGTCAGCTCATGGATGCCCTTTGTCTATAACGCCGATGGATCGCTCGACCTTTATTTCCAGAACGAGGACCCGGGCCCGGCGCATCAGGCCAACTGGCTGCCGGCGCCAAAGGGAGCCTTCAACCTGACCATGCGCCTCTATTCGCCGCGGAGCGAGATTCTCGTCGGCAAGTGGAATCCGCCGCCGGTCGAGAAGGCCGGCGCGTCGGCCGAATAGGCCGGCGAATATGACGCAAAAGCAAAGCGCGTTCGGCCTGTACAGCGCGCGCCTTCATCCTTAAAAAAGATGCAGCTTTTCAAGATCGAGGACGCGCGAAAATGGCGGATGCTTTGGTGAAGACAGGCCGGCTTGTCACGCTGTTCGGCGGCTCGGGTTTCATCGGCCGGCATGTCGTGCGGGCGCTCGCGCGCGATGGCTGGCGGGTCAGGGTCGCCTCGCGCCGCCCGGACCTCGCCTTTCATCTGCAACCGCTCGGAAAAGTCGGCCAGATCCACGCCGTTCAGGCCAATCTGCGCTATCCCGATTCCATCGTTCACGCGCTGCGCGACGCAGAGGCGGTCGTCAATCTCGTCGGCATCCTTAGCGAGACCGGCGCGCAGACCTTCGATGCGGTGCAGGCGGAGGGCGCGCAGGCCCTCGCCAAAGCGGCCAAGGAAGCCGGCGCCGGCGTTTTCGTGCAGCTTTCGGCGATCGGGGCGGACGCGGGCGGCGCGTCGGCTTACGCCCGCAGCAAGGCGCGGGGCGAGGCGCTGGTGCGGGAGGCGTTCCCGGGCGCCGTCGTGCTGCGCCCCTCGGTAGTGTTCGGCCCCGAAGATCAATTCTTCAATCGCTTCGCCGCGATGGCGCGCTATCTGCCGGCGCTGCCCCTCATCGGCGGCGGCGGAACGAAGCTGCAGCCGGTTTTTGTCGGCGACGTGGCGAAGGCCGCGGCGCTCGCCGTCGAAGGAAAGGCGAAGGCGGGCGCGATCTATGAATTGGGCGGGCCGGAAATCGCCACCCTGCGGCGCATCATGGAGTTCGTCCTGAAGACGACGGAGCGCAAGCGGCCCTTGACGCCGATCTCCTTCGAACAGGCGAAAATCATCGGAAAGCTCAGCGAAGTCGCGACGAAGCTCTCCTTCGGCCTGTTTCCGCAAACCTTCGCCATCACGCGAGATCAGGTCGAGCTCCTGAAGACCGACAATGTCGTCTCGGATGCGGCCAAAGCCGAGGGGCGCACCCTGGAAGGCCTCGGCATCGCGCCGGAATCATTCGAGGCCTTCGCGCCGACCTACCTCGCCCGCTATCGCGCGACCGGCCAGTTCGCGGACCGGCGCTTCGCCTGACGTCAATGCGTGAGGACGCCTCGTCCGCGCAGGCGAACGCAATGCGCTTCGCCTCGATCGTCACCGCGGCGAATGTGCTGATCGCGAGCGGCTTCTCAATCGCCGGGCTGATTGCGCCGACATCGTTATTGCCGGCCAAAGACGCCCCGAGCGAGGCCTCGTTCATCTTCGCGATGTATGCGGCGGCGCGCACCCTTCCTTTGGCCTTGGCGGCGCTGGTTGCGATCTATAAGCGCTCCGCGACGGCATTGCTGGCGCTTGGCGCTCTCGCCGGACTCGTTCAGCTCGTCGACGCCGCGATCGGCCTCTACCAGCACGATCTCGGGAAAACCATCGGGCCTCTGGTCATCGCCGCCCTGCAATTCTACGCCGTTTTCAGGCTGGAGAACGCCGCCCGGAGGGCGCCATAGTCACACCTTCGCGCGGTAGCCGCTTCGGATGAGGATGCCTCTCGTAAGGCGCACCATGAAGGCGGTTCCAAACAGCGGCGTCAGCAAATTGACGAACGGAACGGCGAGCATCGCCGCCATGACCAACCCCGCAACGAAGAGCTGCGGCTCGTTCGCCCTGCGCAGGCGCGCAACCTCGGGCGCCGGGAGATGGCGCAAGGCCGCAAGCTCGAAATAGCCGCGGCCGAACAGATAGGCGTTGGCGCCGAAGAAGGCGAGCGCGTTGACGCCGGGCACGAACAGCAACAAGAGCGCGACGAGATTGACGGCGAGCGCGAGCGCGGCGAATTGCACGGCGACCCAGGCCGCATCGCCGAGCGGCATGGCGCGCCCGGCCCCGGCGGGATCAAGCTCGATTTCGACGTGCCCGGCGAGTTCGTCGAAGAAAAAGCCCGCGACGAGGAACGAGACCGGCGTCACGAGAAAGGCGAGGCCGATGACAAGCCCGACGCCGCCGACGAAAGACAGGATCGCCGTCACAAAGGGATAGGGCGCAGCGATCGGCAGGGCGAGCGCGGCGACGAGAAGCTTTTCGAGGCCGACCCAGGCGAGGGCGAGCAGCGCCAGCGTCAAGGCGAGCGTTTTGAAGAGAACTTTGCGAAACGGCGGCGTGAAAATCTGGGCGGCCGCGGCGAGGGCAGCGTCGAACACGTTTGTCCTTTCGGTGGGGTTCTAGGAAGGGCGCGAATCCCGCTCAGCGCCAGTCGCGAAGCGCGCGGATCTTCTCGTCGGTCCGGTACTGGCTCAAGGCGTAGACCGCCCAGAGCGCGGCGGGGATCCAGCCGACCAGCGTGACCTGCAAGATCAGGCAGGCGATCCCGGCGAGCGGGCGCCCGATGGTGAAAAACAAAAGCCACGGCAACAATATCGCGATCAAGAGGCGCATGAACATCCTTTGGATTGACCCCGCGCCTCGGCAAAGGGCGCGGCGCGCCTCAAAGATGCGCATCGCCGCGCGTTTCGCAAGGCTCGGCGCAAATTTAGCGCAAGCGGGGCAGGTTCAGGCGCCAAAGCTGCATCGTCGGGGGCAGCCCCCAGCGCGCGATTGCCAAAAAGCGGCGCGCGGTCCATTTTGCCGCGGCGAACAACGCGGGCCGCAGGGAAGCGGCGCTGGCGTTCTTTTAGATTTCGAAAGCGAATGCATGACACATAACGGCGCCTTCACCCGGCATGACTGGACGCTCGACGAAATCATCGCGATCCATGATGCGCCGCTGCTCGACCTGATTGCGCGCGCGAACGCCGTCCATCGCGAGTTTCACGACGTCACCGACGTCCAGAAGGCGAGCCTGCTCAGCATCAAGACCGGCGGCTGCCCGGAAGATTGCGGCTATTGCTCGCAATCGGCGCATCACAAGGAGGTCCATCTCGACCGCGATCAATATGATGCAGACGGACGAAGTGCTCGCCGTCGCCGCCCGCGCCAAGGCGGCCGGCGCCGACCGTTTCTGCATGGGCGCCGCCTGGCGCAATGTGCGCGACGGCGCGCAGTTCGATTCCGTGCTCGACATGGTGCGCGGCGTGCGCGCGCTCGGCATGGAGGCTTGCGTCACGCTCGGCATGCTGACGGCGCCGCAGGCGGCCCGCCTCAAGGAGGCCGGCCTCACGGCCTATAATCACAATCTCGATACCGGGCCGGACTACTACAAAAACATCGTGACGACGCGCACCTATGAGGACCGGCTCGACACGCTGAAGGCGGTGCGCGGCGCCGGCATCGAAATGTGCTGCGGCGGCATCGTCGGCATGGGCGAGAGCGTCAAGGATCGCGCCGCCATGCTGCAGGTGCTGGCGGCGTTCGATCCGCATCCCGAAAGCGTGCCGATCAATGCGCTGGTGCCGGTCGAGGGCACGCCGCTCGGCGACCGCGAGCGCATCGATCCGCTCGATTTCGTGCGCATGATCGCCACCGCCCGCATCGTGCTGCCGGCCTCGCGGGTGCGGCTGTCGGCCGGGCGCGCACGGCTCTCAGCCGCGAGGCGCAAATCCTCTGCATGGTCGCCGGCGCCAATTCGATCTTTTATGGCGAAGCGCTGCTGACGACGCCAAACGTCACCGAAACGAGGACGATGCGCTGTTTTCCGCGCTCGCGCCGCGAACGGACGCAGCGCGGATCGACTGACGGGAGCGTAAAATGCCTCGCGCACTCCGCTTGATGGCCGTGCTGGCGGCCTTATTGATCGGGGCCGCGGCGCCCGTCGCGTCGGCGATAAAGCCCATCACCGCGCAGGTCGACCAGGCAAAGCTCCTGCAACGCAATCTTAGCAAGATCAAGCTGCCGCCGGGGTTCGAAATCACGCTCTACGCGATCGCGCCCGGAGCCCGCACGATCGCCGTCGGGCCGCAGGGCAAGATCGTTTTTGTCGGAACGCTCGGAGCCGCCGTTTATGCGCTCCCTGTCCGGCCCGGTCCGGAACTGCGTCAGCGAAATCTCGCAATTTGCCGACCTGACGCCAATGAAAATGCCGCATGGCCTTTGCTTCGCCAAAGACGGGACATTGTTCATCGCCGAGCAGAACCAGATCCTCGCCTTCGCCAATGCCGAAGAGCATTATAGCGACCCCGCCGTCTGGGCTAAAACCGTCGTCGCGCAGGGCGCGCTGATCCCGCGCGAGGATGAAAGCGAAGTGCACAGCGCGCGCGTCTGCCGAATCGGGCCCGACGGCAAGCTCTACGTCGCCATCGGCGAACCCTATAACGTGCCGCCGAAAGACAAGCAGGCGGAGTTCGTGAGGCTCGGCGTCGGCGCGATCATCCGCATGGACCGCGACGGCCAAAACCGCGAAATCTATGCGAGCGGCATCCGCAATTCGGTCGGCCTCGATTTCAACCCGGCCGACGGAACGCTGTGGTTCACCGACAATCAGGTCGACATGATGGGCGACGACATCCCGCCCGGCGAACTCAACCGCGCGACCAAGGCCGGCCAGAATTTCGGCTTTCCCTGGTACGGCGGCGGCCACACGAGGACCAATGAATACAATGACGAGACGCCGCCGGCGGATGTTGTTTTTCCGAAATCGAGATGGTCGCCCACGCCGCCGATCTCGGCATGATTTTCTATACCGGCGCGCAATTTCCGAAAGACTACAGGGGCGGGATTTTTTCAGCGCAGCACGGCTCATGGAACCGCACCGTTCCGATCGGCGCGCGGGTGATGTTCACCTCGCTGAAACCCGATGGAACGGCGGACAGGACCGCGCCCTTCGCGGAAGGCTGGCGCGAGCCGGACGGCTCCTATTGGGGCCGGCCCGTCGATGTCGCCGAACTGCCCGACGGCTCGCTTCTCGTGTCGGACGACAAGAACGGCGCGCTCTACCGCATCGCCTACAAGGCGCCGTAAGCGCGGCTCACATCCCGCCAAGATGGTCGGCGACGGTGAAGATGTCCTTGTCGCCGCGGCCCGAGATATTCACCACCATCAGGTGATCGCGCGGCTTTTGCGGCGCGATGTCGGCGACTTTCGCCAGCGCATGGGCGGGTTCGAGCGCCGGGATGATGCCCTCCAGCCGCGCGCATTGCTGGAAGGCGGCGAGCGCCTCCGCGTCGGTCGCGGAGAGATAGGTGACGCGGCCGGTCTCCTTCAGCCAGGAATGCTCCGGCCCGATGCCCGGATAATCGAGCCCGGCCGAGATCGAATGGCCCTCCTCGATCTGCCCGTCGGCGTCCATCAGCAGATAGGTGCGGTTGCCATGCAGGACGCCGGGGCGCCCGCCCGCGAGCGAGGCCGCGTGCTTGTCGTGCAGCCCGAAACCCGCCGCCTCGACGCCATAAATCTCGACGGATGGATCGTCGAGGAAGGGATGAAACAGGCCGATGGCGTTGGAGCCGCCGCCGATGCAGGCGAACAGCGAATCGGGCAGCCGCCCTTCGGCCTTGTGCATCTGCTGCTTCGTCTCCTCGCCGATGATGCACTGGAAATCGCGCACCATGGCGGGATAGGGATGCGGCCCCGCCGCCGTGCCGATGCAATAGAAGGTGTCGGCGACATTGGTGACCCAGTCGCGCAGCGCCTCGTTCATGGCGTCCTTGAGCGTCTTTGCGCCCGAATTCGACCGGCATCACCTTGGCGCCGAGCAGCTTCATGCGAAAGACGTTGGGCTTCTGCCGCTCGACGTCGACCGAGCCCATGTAGACGACGCAATCGAGCCCGAACCGCGCGCAGGCGGTGGCGGTGGCGACGCCATGCTGCCCGGCGCCCGTCTCGGCGATGATGCGCGTCTTGCCCATGCGGCGCGCGAGCAGGATTTGGCCGAGCACATTGTTGATCTTGTGCGCGCCGGTGTGGTTCAGCTCCTCGCGCTTGAAATAGATTTTTGCGCCGCCCGAAGCCCCTGACGCCGCGGCCTTTGCGCGCAAATGCTCCGGTCAGCCGCTCGGCGTAATAGAGCGGGCTCGGGCGCCCGACATAATGCGTCAGGAGATCGTCGAGTTCGGCCTTGAACGAGGGGTCGACGCTTTGCCGCCTCGTAGTGGCGCTCGAGATCGAGGATCAGCGGCATCAGGGTTTCGGCGACGAAGCGCCCGCCGAACAGGCCGAAATGGCCGCGTTCGTCGGGGCCTCCGCGATAGGAATTGAGATTTGGGGCCAACGCCGCCTGAGTCATTGATGCGCCTCTTTTCGCCTCGATGCGGCCGCGCCGCCCTGGCGGGAACCCTGGTTATTTAGACGCTCACCCGCGCGAGACCAAGTTTTTCCCGCCGCGCCGCGCGGACCACGGCGATGAATTCCGCGATCTTGGCCCTATCCTTGACGCCCGGCGCGCTTTCGACGCCCGAGGAGACGTCGACGCCCGGCGCGCGGGTCTCGCGCAGCGCCTGCCCGACGTTTCCGGCGTCGAGCCCGCCGGCGAGCAGCCAGGGCTTTTTCGTCGCGACGCCGGCGAGAAGCGACCAGTCGAAACCGGCGCCGTTGCCGCCTGGGCGCGTCGCGTCCGCGCGCGGGAGCGCGTCGAACAGCAGCATGTCGGCGATCTCGTCGTAAGCGCGGATCAAATCGAGATCAGCCCGCGCGCCAATGCCGATCGCCTTGATGACCTTGACGCCGAAACCCGCGCGGATCGCCGCCACGCGCTCGGGCGTCTCCGTCCCATGCAATTGCAGGAAGGCGGGATCGAGGGCCGCGATCGCCGCCGCGAGCGAGGCGTCGTCCGCATCGACCGTCAACAGCACTCTCGCGGCGCTGGCGCCGACCCGCGCGCCAAGGCTCGCCGCCTGATCGAGCGAGACATGCCGCGGGCTCCTGTCGAAGACGACGAAGCCGACCATGTCGGCGCCGGCTTTGACCGCCGCATCGACCGCGTCCAGCGTCTTTAGCCCGCAGATTTTGACGAGAGTGCTCATGAACGGCCGGGTCGCGCTTTCATCGTCAAAGAAATTGCTGATGGCGGATGATTGAACGCCGAAGCCGCCCAAAAGGCTCGATAGTTCGGCGGCCGCCGGGAACGACGCTCAGGCGCCTTTGCGATTCTCGATCGCGGGGTGCAAATTCTGCCGTGCGCGCTCGGCGTTGAGGCGCCTGCAGTTCAGCGCGCGTGCGACGCGCGGCGCGCCGGTGCGCTCCCTGCCCGAGCCAGGTGGCGACGCCGCCGATGAGGACGCCCGCCATCAGGGCGACGAAGAGGATGAGGAAGAACGGCGCGCTGATCTGCGGCCCGTTGGCGCCGCCATTCGGGAAGGGATCGAAATAGATCGTCGTGATCTGGCGGTTGGCCAGCGCAATCGCCGCGCCGATGACGAACAGCGGAAGAAGGATCAGCCACTTCAAAAATGTCTTCATCGCATCCGCCGGACAGGTTCGCGCGCCGCCGGCGCGCCTCGAGGCAAGTTCGAAAAGGTCAACTCGACGCCAGACTTCAGAGTTCCGCGGCTCAGCCGCCAAATCCTTCGTTCAGCCGCTCGCGCATTTCCTTGCCGGTCTTGAAAAAGGGAACCGCCTTTTCATCGACGGAGACATGCGCGCCCGTGCGGGGATTGCGCCCCACTCTGGCGTCCCGGTGCTTCACCGAAAAGGCCCCGAAACCGCGCAGTTCGACCCGGTCCCCGCGGGCCAGCGCGGCGGTGATTTCATCAAGGATCGCATTCACGATTTTTTCCACGTCACGCAAGTAAAGATGCGGATTGCGGTCCGCGATACGCTGCACGAGCTCGGATTTGATCATACGCCCCGCCCACGAAAAACATCTGGCTCAACAAGACAGAAATCTTGGCTCAACAGAATTCAGTGAAACTATTATTTTGAAAGACAGCGGCGGCGCGTTCGTTTCCCCATCGAGCGCCCCCCCTGGACTTGGCAAGTCAATTTGAGCCGTCAACTTGCCAAATCGAGACAAGACCGTCAAGAACATGCGCGCCTGCGGCCTCTTCTCCCTGCGCCAGCAGCCGGCTCAGCCCGTCAAGGTGAAAAAACGCGGCCGCTTCCGCCCCGAGGCTGAAGAGGCCGAGGCGCTGGCCCGTTCCCGACGGCTCCCAGTCCCGCACCTTAAGCCCCTTCGGCACCGATTTCTCCTGCTCCAGCCAGGCGATCGCCTCCCGCTCGCCGCCGAGCCGGTCGACGAGATGAAGGCCAATGCCCTGACGGCCGGTGAAGACGCGGCCATCATCGACGGCGGCGAGTTGCGGATCGGTCATCGCGCGCCGCTGCTTCACGAGGTCCTTGAACCAGGCGAAGCTGTCGTCGACGATCGAAGCCAGCGCCGCGCGCGCCTCGGGCGTCGTCGGCTCGAAACCGTTCGGCGCGGCCTTCAGCGGCGAGGATTTCACGTCCTCGACCTTGACGCCGATCGTATCGAGCAATTTGGCGAAATTCGGATATTCGACCAGAACGCCGATCGATCCGACCAGCGAATTGCCCTGCGCGACGATCTGATCCGCGCCGAGCGCCGCGATATATCCGCCGGAAGCCGCGAGCGTTCCGACGACGGCGACCGTCGGCTTCTTGGCGGACAAGACGGCGCAGCGCCTCGTAAAGCACGCTCCGCGCCCGTCGTCGTGCCGCCGGGACTGTCGATCGAGACCAGAACCGCCGCCGCCCGCGAGTCCTCGAGCTTCGAGATGAGCTTCAGCGTGTCGCGATCGCCGGTGATGACGCCATTGATCGTCAGCCGCGCGATATGCGGCGAGAAATTGAGCGGGCCGTCCGCGCCGAACAGGCGCAGGCCGAGGATGACGACGCCGGCGGCCGCGGCCACGAAAGCGGCGATGCGCCAGAACGACAGCCGACGCCGCAAAAGCCGCCGCTCGACGAGATAGTCCGCAAACAGGGGCGCAGCCATGGATGATCCAAAGGGTTGGCGGCTCGATCCGGCGCGTCGCCGTCTGCGCTTCCGCCGCGCGCGCCGCACGCCGCATCGGCGCTGAGGCTCGAGCGTCAAGACGCCTTGGCGCTTGTACCGATTGCGCCGCCGCGAAGCAACCGGAATGACGCTCGCGGCTCGTTTTGCCGCGCGCTTGGCCAATTCGCGTCGCCGCGCGCGTGGCTAGCTCGCCTTGAACGCCCGCTTCGGCGCGCTGGAGCGCAATTCCGCGAGCACCGTCTCCCCCGCGACGGCCCTGGAGCCGACGGTCACCAGCGGGCGCGCCGCGACAGGGAGATAGACGTCGACGCGCGAACCGAACCGGATCAGCCCGAGCCGGTCGCCGGCGCCGACGGACTCGCCCTGATGCACGAAACAGACGATGCGCCGCGCGATGAGGCCGGCGATCTGCACGACGCCGAAGCGTCCGGCGGCGGTCTCGATCACGATGCCGTTGCGCTCATTGTCCTCGCTCGCCTTGTCGAGATCGGCGTTGAGGAAAAGTCCCGGCTTGTAGGCGATCTTGACGATCCGCCCGGCGACCGGGGCGCGATTGACGTGGCAATCGAACACCGACATGAAAACGCTGATGCGCTGCATCGGCTCGACGCCAAGGCCGAGCTCCGGCGGCGGAACGAAGAAGCCAACCGACGAGATCGCGCCGTCGGCCGGCGAGACCACCAGCGTTTCATCGAGCGGCGTCTCGCGCACCGGATCGCGGAAGAAATAGGCGCACCAGGCCGTGGCGATGGCGCCGATCCAGCCGAGCGGGCCGATAGAACGAGCCGAGGATCAGGGTCGCGACCGCGAAGCCGGCGATAAAAATATAGCCTTCCGGGTGAATCGGCGTCGCCTGCTTGCGAATGGAATCGATGATCGACATGAAGCGTCCTGTTTTTGCGCAAGGCGCGGCGTCCCGCGCTCCGCGGAAATCGGCGGCCGCGTTTTCGCATATCGGCGCGCAAAATCCAAAGCGCCCGTCTCGATCACGCGGCGGCGGAGTCGTTTCGCGTGCGGTCGAAATCTTCGCCGCAATATCGTCGCGGCCGAGATCTTCGCTGGCAAGTCCTGGCCATCGGCACGACGGCGCGACGCCGATGCTGACCCTCTCGCCATCGGCGAGCGCGGCGCGGCGCAAGACCTCCTCGGCCTTGCGGATTTCATACTGCCGGCTCCACATGGCGGCATAGGTGCCGCCCTGCGCCAGCAATTCGTCATGCGAGCCGCGCTCGATGATCGCGCCCTTGTCGAGCACGATGATCTCATCGGCGTTGACGACGGTCGCGAGGCGGTGCGCGATGACGAGCGTCGTGCGGCCGCGCGCGACGCGGTCGAGCGCGTCCTGGATCTCGCGCTCGGTGAAGGAATCGAGCGCCGAGGTCGCTTCGTCGAGAATGAGGATGGGCGGATTTTTCAGAATGGTGCGGGCGATGGCGACGCGCTGCTTTTCGCCGCCGGAGAGTTTCAGCCCGCGCTCGCCGACCTGCGCCTCATAGGCGCCCGGCGCCTCTTCGATGAAGCGGTCGATCTGGGCGAGGCGCGCCGCCTCCCTGACTTCGGCGTCGCTGGCGCCGTCGCGGCCGTAGCGGATGTTGTAGGCGATGGAATCATTGAACAGCACCGTATCCTGCGGAACGATGCCGATCGCCGAGCGCAGCGAGACCTGGGTCACGCCGGCGATGTCCTGGCCGTCGATCAGGATGCGCCCTTTTTGCGGTTCGTAGAAGCGGAACAGCAGACGCGCGATGGTCGATTTCCCGGCGCCCGAAGCGCCGACGATGGCGACCGTCTTGCCGGCCGGAATCGTCGAAGCTGAGACCCTTCAGGATGGGGCGGCGCGGATCGTAGCGAAAGAACACATTCTCGAAGCGGATGTCGCCGCGGCCGACTTTGAGCGGGCCGCGCGCCGGGCCGGTCCTTCACCTCCGGATTTTGCGCCATGATGTCGAACATCATTTCGATGTCGATCGTCGACTGGCGCAACTCGCGATAGACCATGCCGAGATAGCTGAGCGGCTGATAAAGCTGGATCATCATGGCGTTGACGAGGACGAAATCGCCGATCGTATTGGCGCCGCGCGCAACGCCGAGAATGCTCATCATCATCACGCCGGTGAGGCCGATCGTGAAGATCACCGCCTGTCCGGCGTTCAGCCAGGCGAGCGAGGTGTAGGTCTTGACGCTCATCCGCTCATAGCGCGACATCGAGGCGTCGTAGCGCTGCCTTTCGCGCTCCTCGGCGTTGAAATATTTGACCGTCTCGAAATTCAGCAGACTGTCGATCGCCTTGGTGTTGGCGTCGGTGTCGCTCTCGTTCATGGCGCGGCGGATGCCGATTCGCCAGTTGGTCGCCGCGAAGGTGAAGGCGAGATAGGCGGCGATCATGACCGTCACCGCGACGACGTAGCGCCAGTTGAACTGCACCAGGAGCACGACGAGGATCAGGCAGAACTCGACGAGGGTCGGAACCGCGGTCAGCATCGAGGTGCGCACGATCGTCTCGATCGAGTTGCGGCCGCGCTCAAGGACGCGCGTCAGGCCGCCGGTCTTGCGTTCGAGATGGAACCGCAGCGACAAGAGATGCAAATGCTCGAACACGTCGCTCGCGAGCCGCCGCACGGCATGCATCGCGACATCGGCGAAAATCGCGTCGCGTCCTTGCGTGAACAGCGCCATGGCGATGCGCAGGGCGCCATAGACGAGGGTCAGAACCAGCGGCGCGGCGAGAAGACCGGAAAACGGCAGATGCGCCGGCGCGACCAGCGAATCCGTCGCCCATTTGAACGAAAAGGGCACCGCGATGGTGACAAGCTTGGCCGCCAGCAGGAGCGCGAAAGCGGCGTAAATGCGGCGTTTCAGATCGGGGCGGCCGGTTGGCCAGATATACGGGAGAAGACGGCGCATCATGCCCGGCGAATTGCGCCGGCGCGGGCGACCGAAGGGCCGGATTCGACAGATCCTGCGCTCTCTTTCCAGGCGACGGCCCGGTCATTTCGCCGGATTGCTGGGGAATGGTCAAAGCCGTCGATTACTCCTGCGCCAGCCTCTTCGCCCTGCGCTAGGGACAGCGGGGGCGGACAAGGCCGATGATTTAAATCCTATATAGGTGAAGCGGCGCCCAAACGCACATGGCCTCGCCAGCTTCCTCGGCAAGATCCCGTGGGAAGGCCGCGAATGGCGGCTGGGGAGCGCCGACCGGCAGGGGTTGACCCCTTTTGGACGGCGGGCCACAACGAGGCCATGTTTGGGGCCATGAAAGAGGCCGATGCACGAGATAATGTCCTCCGATCCGGCCGGCGCCGATGCGGGCGCCCGCCGCATCAAGTCGATTTGCGTCTATTGCGGCTCCGGCGCTGGCGTCGAACCCGCCTATGAAGCCGCGGCGCGAAGCCTTGGCCTCGCCATCGCGGGGGCCGGCATCGGACTCGTCTATGGCGGCGGCGGCAACGGCCTGATGGGCGCGATCGCGCGCGCGGCGCTCTCCGCTGGCGGCTTTGTCACGGGAATCATTCCCGATTTTCTGCACCGCAGGGACAAGCTTCTGCCAGAAATTCAGGAGACCATCGTCGTCCCGGACATGCATACGCGTAAACGCCTGATGTTCGAGCGCGCCGACGCTTTCGTGGCGCTGCCGGGCGGCATCGGCACATTGGAGGAGCTCGTCGAGCAATTGACCTGGGTGCAGCTGGAGCGCCACACGAAGCCCGTCGTGATCGCCGACATCGACGGCTTCTGGCAGCCCCTCCTCGACCTTTTCGCGCATATGCGCGAGCGGCGCTTCATCCAGCCCTCGTTCGAAGTCCGCTATCTCGTCGCCGAAAAAATCGAGGACGTGGTGCCGATGATCGAGACCGCCGCGGCGCGGACCGATCTTCTCGGAGTGCGCAAGGAGACCGTCGATCCGCGATTGTAAATCATTATGTTTCATGGATTTATCAGGAGCGATCGCCCCTTTTGATCGCGGCGCAGCGTGACGCACGATTTTTCGATCGCCGAAATGACCCTCAAGGCGGAAACAGATGACCATCTGATCGCGCCAACCGAAGCCGCGCCGGAATCGCCGCGGCGGCGGTTCATCCTGATTCTGGCCGCCTGCCTCATCGCCCACGCGATTCTCGTCGCGTTCCTCATCTATCAGAACAGGAACGCCGAAAATCTCGCGCAGCCCGAAGAGATCCCGGTCGAGCTCGTGCAGCAAATCCCCCAGCCACAGGTCGAGCCGCCGCCGCCGCCGCCCCCGCCGCCGCCGAAGGAAAAGCAGCCGCAGCCCAAGCAGAAGATGGTGGAGGACGAGAAGCCCGCCTTCGATGCGCCGCGCGAGGCCAACAAGGAGACCATCGAGCGCGAGGCGCCGGAACAGCACACCGAGGCGCAGCGGCAGGCGGCTCCGACCGAGCAGAGCGCGAAGACGCCGGCGCCGCCCCAGCCGCCGGAAGCGACCGCGAACGCCGAGGTTCAGGCGCCGCAGGAGGATGCGCCGGTCAAGCCCGCCGACGAAAATCCGAACGCGGAGGCGCTCGACAAGGCCGAACCCGCGCCGGAAAAGAAGCCGACCGAAAAGAAAGCGCCGGTCGTCAGCAAGGAGCCGACGACAAAGGCGAAGAAGACCACCGTGGCGGACCAGCTGGCTTCGCTCGCCCCGACGCCGGACTATCATCTCGGCTCCGCCGCGAGACCCTCGCCGGTCGGCGGCGGAACCGCGAAGACCACCTATCTGTCGATTCTGTTCGGCCTCATCATGCGCCAGTTCCATTTCCCGCCCGGCCTGCAGGAATCGCATCAGCAGATGGAGGGGATCATCGCCTTCTATGTCGACGAAAACGGCAATCTCACGCATCAGGCGGTCTACCGCGCGAGCGGGCGGTCCGACCTCGACGCCGCCGCGCTGAGCGCCGTGCGCAAGGCGGCGCCCTTCCCGCCGCCGCCGCCGGGCGATCCCCGCGCGATCTGGTTCCATTACGACACGCGGTAGACCGGATGTCGCCAATCAAGCTTACAAGAAACTTAAAGAGGGGAGCCGACCATGAGCGACTTTACGACGGGATCTGCGGAACTGGGCGCGCGCCTCGAAGCGTTCAAGGCGTCCTTGCCGGCAATGACCGATGAAGAACTGTTCCAGGCGCTTCATTCAATCGAAAGGGAGAAGAAAGACGCGAGGGCGGGGAACGGCGAAGGCGAATCGGAAGAGCTGCTCCTCAAAGGCGAGCTGGTCGAAGTGGCGATATGCATCCGCCACCCGGACGAAATGATGCGCGCTTATGAGAGATGGTTGAGGACCCGGCTCTGAATCGGCTCTTTTCGGTCTTCGCTAAATCGCGCGGCGCGCTCAGGCCCCCGCCTTCAACAGCTTGTAGGTGATGGCGTCGGTCAGCGCCTGGAACGAGGCGTCGATGATGTTGGCCGAGACGCCGACCGTCGTCCAGTTCTCGCCCGAATTGTCGGCGAACTCGATCAGCACCCGCGTCACGGCGTCGGTGCCGCCCTGGAACACGCGCACGCGATAATCGACGAGGTTGAGGTCCTCGATGAAGCGCTGATATTTGCCGAGATCCTTGCGCAGCGCGAGATCGAGCGCGTTGACCGGACCGATTCCCTCCGCGGCCGAGATCGAGCTTTCGCCATCGATTTTGACCTTGACGACCGCCTCCGACACCGAGACGAGATCGCCCTGCGCATTATGGCGGCGCTCGACATCGACGCGAAAGCGCTCGACCTCGAAGAAATCGGGAACGTCACCCAAAACGCGGCGCGCCAGCAGCTCGAATGACGCGTCCGCCCCCTCATAGGCGTAGCCCTGCGCCTCCTTGTCCTTGACCTCCTCGAGCAGGCGCGACAGGCGCGCGTCGTCCTTGTCGAGCCTGACGCCGATCCGCTCCAGCTCCGCCAGGATGTTCGACTTGCCGGCCTGATCCGAGACGAGAAGGCGACGCTTGTTGCCGACGGCCTCGGGGGCGATATGCTCGTAGGTCTTCGGGTCCTTCATCACCGCGGAGGCGTGGATTCCCGCCTTTGTCGCAAAGGCCGAGGCGCCGACATAAGGCGCGTGCCGGTTCGGCGCGCGATTGAGCAATTCATCGAGCGTGTGGCTGACCTTGGTGAGACCGCTGAGCTTTTCGAGCGGCACGCCGATCTCGTAAGCGTCGGCGAAGTCGGGCTTCAGCAGCAGCGTCGGAATGAGCGAGGTGAGATTGGCGTTGCCGCAGCGCTCGCCAAGCCCGTTCAGCGTCCCCTGAATCTGCCGCGCGCCCGCCCGCACGGCGGCGAGCGAATTCGCCACCGCGTTCTCGGTGTCGTTATGCGCGTGGATGCCGAGCCGCCCGCCCGGCACGCGCTTCCCGCACCGCGTCGACGATGCGCTCGACCTCATGCGGCAGCGTCCCGCCATTGGTGTCGCAGAGAACGATCCAGCGCGCGCCGGCCTCGAAGGCGGCCTCGGCGACGCTGAGCGCATAGGCCTCATTGTCCTTGAACCCGTCGAAGAAATGCTCGCAATCGAGGATGACCTCGCGGCCCCGCACACGCGCCGCCGCGATCGACTGCCGTATGGCGTCGAGGTTTTCCTCCAGCGTCGAGCCAAGCGCGACGCGCACGTGATAGTCCCACGCCTTGGCGACGAAGGTGATCGCATCGGCGTCGGCCTCGAAGAGGCTCGCAAGCCCCGGATCGTTCTCGACCGAACGCCCGGCGCGCTTCACCATGCCGAAGGCGGCGAAGCGCGCATGGGCGAATTTCGGCCGCTCGGCGAAAAACGCCGTATCGGCCGGATTGGCGCCGGGATAGCCGCCCTCGATGTAATCGATGCCGAGGCCATCGAGCATCGCAGCGATATGGCGCTTGTCGGCCAGCGAAAAATCGACGCCCGTCGTCTGCGCGCCATCGCGCAGCGTCGTATCGAAAAGGGTGAGGCGCTCTTTGGTCACGTGAGTTTCTTCTTCATGCGCGTATTGCCGAGCCAGACATCCTCGACCGAAATGGTGTTGCGGCGCTCGGCGGTAAAGCCGAGCTTGTCGAACAAAGGTTTCGCCGTATCGCTTGCATCCACCACAAGATTTTCCAGCTTGCGCGCGCGGGCGAGCTTTTCGATGGCGTCGCAAAGCGCGCTGGCGACGCCCGTGCGGGCGACTGCCGGGTGCACATAGAGCTGGTCGATGACGCCGCCATCGGCGAGCACGATGAAGCCGACCGGCGCGCCACTGATGAGGGCGATGAGGCTGAGGCCCTTCTTCAGCGTTTCGCCAAGTCCTGCTTCGTCGTCGGCGAGATCGGCCCAGGCGCGCCGCTGCGCCTCATCGTAATCGTCGGCGGTCAGCTCCTCGATGGCGGCGAGCCTGATCTCGGCGAGCAACGGCAGATCGGCGGCAAGGTAAGGCCGGAGCGTTGGCTTGGGAAAGGCGACGCTGGCGTTCATGGCTTCGGCTCCCAGCGTCGTCGTGCCGTCCTTGTTGTCCTTGAGCGCGACGCCCATCGCGTCGAGTTCGTCGCGAATGCGATCGGACTCGGCCCAGTTCTTTGCAGCTCGCGCTTCATTGCGGCGAGAGACGAAGGTTTCGATATCAGCCTTCTTAGCATCATCAATTTCGAACGACTGGCTCAGGCCGAGCACGTTCGCACAGGCAACTCTTGAATTGATCCTGCGCGCGATTGATCTGTTCGATCGACGCCCGGACGCCTTGGTTCTTCGGTATTCGCAGGTGGACAAACTCAGAATTTGCTAGCCAACCCGGTAGAGCGCATGAATCTCGGCTAGCGCCTTTGGCGTATTCAGGTCGTCTTCCAGTGCTTCGATGAAACGCTGGAGGCAGGCTCGGCAAGTCGCTATTCGCATGACGAGCGTAGCTCCACCAGCGACGTCAGCGTTTGCTCCGCCTCCTCCAGCGCCTTCACCGTAAAATCGATCGGCTGGCGGTAGTGCGTCTTCAGCATCGCGAGCCGCAGCACTTCGCCCGGCCAAGACCGTCCGCCGAATTTGTCGCTATGCAACAGCTCGTGGATCGTCACGAAATTGCCGAGGCTTTTCGACATCTTCTCGCCTTCGACCTGTAGATAGCCGTTGTGCATCCAGTAATTCGCCATCACCTGATGGCCGAAGGCGCAGCGCGTCTGCGCGATCTCGTTCTCGTGATGCGGGAAGACGAGATCGAGGCCGCCGCCGTGAATATCGAAGGTCTCGCCAAGATATTTCCAGCTCATCGCCGAGCATTCGATATGCCAGCCGGGGCGCCCACGCCCCCACGGGCTCGGCCAGCCCGGCTCATTCGGCGCCGAGGGCTTCCATACCACGAAATCCATCGGGCTGCGCTTGTAGGGCGCGACCTCGACCCGCGCGCCGGCGATCATCTCGTCGAGCGGGCGCTTGGAGAGCTGGCCATAATCCGGCATCGCGGGCACGTCGAACAGGACATGGACGCCGCACTCATCTTCCGCCACATAGGCGGCGCCGTTCGCGATCAGCCTTTCGATGATGGTGATCATCTCTTTGATGTTGTCGGTCGCGCGCGGCTCGACGGTCGGCGGCAGGCAGCCGATAGCGGCGGCATCCTCATGGAAGATCGCCGTCATCTCGTCGGTCAGCACGCGAATATCGACGCCGCGCTCGGCGGCGCGCGCGTTGATCTTGTCGTCGACGTCGGTGATGTTGCGGACATAGCGGACATGGTCCGCCCCATAGACATGGCGCAGCACGCGGAACAGCAGATCGAAGACGATCAGCATCCGGCCGTTGCCGATATGAAGATGATCGTAGACCGTCGGGCCGCAGGCGTAGACGCGCACGAGGCCGGGATCGATCGGCTGGAAAACCTCTTTCCGGCGGGTCAACGTATTATAGAGCCGCAGCGACATAGAATTCCCTCGAGCCTGCGCTGACTGCAAAAGCCTGTTCTGACTTTCAAAAGCCTGTGCTGACTTGAAGGTGTCGAGATTGAACTCTTATGAGGACAAGACGGCTCCAGCCAGCGGCAAGGCTAGCGGATACAAATGGAAAGAATGAGTTTCCGGTCAAGCCCGGTCACATGCGCCATCGCGTGCTTATGCGCGAGGAGGCGCCGCCGCGTCAAGTTTTTCGGCTCGCCGAAAGGCCGGATTAGGCGGGTTTGCGCCGGTTAACGGTTTTTTCAAGCGCATTTGACAGAATAGGTGCAGCCATTCCTAGCAAAGCGCGAGAACTCCATGTCGTCCGTCACGCTGCCTCCGATCGTTCTCGCCAACCGCCGGAAACTGTTTCGCGTCGTACTTTTCCTAATCGGCGGGCGCGCTGGCCCTGTTCGCGCTCGGCCTGTCGGCGCGGGCCGCGGGCGATCATGTCCTCATCATTCCGCCGGACGACGGCTATGGCTTTGGTGATTGCCTGACCACGAAATCGGCCTGCGGCGCGGTCGTCGCGGACGCCTGGTGCGAGGCGCACGGGCTCGCAGCCTCAAAATCCTTCGGACGCGCCGAGGATTTGGCGGCGCCCGCGGAAGCCGACCGGCCCGCCGACATCGGCCCCGGCTCGTTCTTCGTCGCCTGCGGCGACAAAATCTGAGCTTTCATTCGATTCAATCGAACGCCGTGACGGCGGCCTCGACCGCGCGCCGCGCGCCGCCATGCTCGACGACGAGCGTGCGCCGCTCGCCCGGCTTACCATGCAAGGCCGCGAGAACGGCGTCTTTGGGCGCGCCCTGTACGTTTAGTCCGTCGACCTCGACAAGTTCGTCGCCGATCTCAACGCCGCCGACCGTAGGATCGTCGGCGCCGCCGATATTGGCCTTGCGAACGATCCCGCCGACGAAATAGCGGTCCGAGCGCCGCACCAGCGTCAGACCCACCTGATCAAGATCATGTGAGTCCCCGTCGCTCTCGCGCCGCCAATAGGTCATGCGGTTCGGGTAATCGATGGTCAGCTTGAAATCTTTCAAGACGTTGCCGCCGAGCCACCCGATGACGGGGCCGGAGGCCGCCTTTCCCCAATTGTCCCAAAAGAAATCGCCGATGAGGCCGTCTTCGGTTCCAAGCAGCCCGACGTTCTGAAGGCGGAGATCGCCTATGGAGATCTCGGGCGGGCGCAGGACGACGCCCTCCTTTTCGAACGCCAGATCGATCATATTGGCGTTGCTCTCACCGACCGCGCCCGAGGCGCGCCGCCATTCGGGGTGCGCGGCGAGCCATTTTGCGACGATGTCGCCGCGCATCCAGCTATAGCCGGAGCCGGCGTCGATCACGACCGGATAGAGGGCGCCGGCGATCGCGGCTTCGACCGTGACGAGGCCAGTCTTTGGGTTGACGGCGCATGGCGCCGCGACGCTGTCTGCGTTCTGCGCGCCGGGCTGCGTCAGCGTCAGGGTCCGGCGCCGATAATCGAGCGTGACGGCGAAGCGCTGGAAGATGGCGGCGGGAAGCATGGCCTCGACCGGGCGCGGCGCGAAGAGATGGGCGAAATCGGGCGCGCCGACGCCGCCGTCGCCGTCGACCACCGCGCGGGGCGCGATCTCGATGGCGTCTTCGCCGATTGAGAAGCGCAGCGGCTGACCGCGATCGATCCCAAGCTCCCGATAAAGCGCCTTCGACAGCACCGGGGCTGGCATTCCCATGTTGAACCAGACGAGGGTCTTGCGCGAACCGCCGTCGGGCGTTCTGAAAGCGACTTCCAGAATGACGCGCTGCGCGTCGAGCGTGAACGGAATCGTCGCGGGGGCGATGTCGCCCGAATCTCCCTGCGCCGCCCGTTCTATGGATGCCGATTGATCGATCTGACCTGGCTCGCCCGGCGCACATGCGCCAAGGGGCAAAATCAGCATGAGGACAAAGAGGCGGAGCCGAGCGGCATGTCTCGCGAACATCGGGGACCTGCGAAAAATTGGAGGGTCAGACGGCGTCCTTCAGGCCCAAATCGCTGTCATCGGGCACATATTCCATGAGGTCGCCCGGCTGGCAGTCGAGGTAGCGGCAGATCGCGGCGAGCGTCGCAAGGCGCACGCCGCTGACTTTGCCGGACTTCAGAAGCGAGAGATTGGCTTCGGTGACTCCGATGGCCTGCGCCAGCGTCTTGGAGCGGACGCGGCGCTTGGCCAGCATCACATCGAGGCGCATGAGGATCGGCATCAGACGAAGGTGTCCCGTTCCTGTTCGATCTCGCGCCCGAACGCTGCGACATGCGCGGCGACAAAGAAGAGCGCGCCGAGAAGAAGAGCCAGCGCTTCATCGAAATGGAGCCAGGCCGGATCGTTCGTCACGCCGGCGATGAGGATCATGCGATTGGCGACGAAGGGCGCGAATGCATAAAGGACGAGGCCGAGACCAGCCAGCTGCAGGCGCCGGGCGTTGGCCGGCGCAAAGACAATCCCTTCGGCATAGAGCCGGAACAGCGCGCGCAGATGAAACAGGATGAACATGATCGGCGTGGCCAAAAACCCGATGGCGAGCGCGCCGCAGATGCGCTGAACCGGCGAAAACGCCGTCAAGGGCATAAGTCCTATGGCTGCGTCCGGCGCGCGCCCGATCCAGATCCCGCCCGGCCCAAACGAGAGAAACGGGCCGTCATAGGCGAGCACGGCCCAGCTGAGCAGCAGGGCGAAGCCGGCGAAGAGAACGAGAGCCAGCGCGAACAGCCGCGAAAACGTGCGGCTCCAGCGCCGGATCGCGCGCTTGTTGGGCGAGGACTCCGCGACCTCCGCTGGCGGCGGCGGTTCAAAATTCACGACATTACTCATTCCGCGCCCCCTGCATCGCTCTCGGAGAAGATTATCAGCGTACTAAATAAATTATCTGATTTACAATAATTTCTGCCAAAGAATTTCCGTCCGAAGCGGGGCGCTCCCGCGCGCGATCGAGCATGGCCCGAAAAAATAGGCCCTGATGGGGCGATCGGCGAGCGCCATATCCGCGCCGGCGCCTTTCCGATATCCCATCGCTTTTCCCGCATCGCCAACCGGGCCGGAACGCTGTAAATAGCTGGTCGCGCATCGGGCGCTGGAGCGTTTTTCGATCCCCGGGAACCGAAAAGTCGCTCTAACTTTTCGTTTTACCCGCATTTTCTTCGCGTGAACCGGCGAGCAAAACAACGGCGGTCGCTCTTCGCCCGCGGGGGCGGTAAGAAGAGCGGCAGCCGAAGCGAGGCGTCCGCTTCGTTCAAAAATGCTCCGGTGCGCAGGATGGCCATGGTGAGACCACGAAGGCGTGAGAAAGCGGCGCGATCGTCGCTTGAGGCGGGGCTGGTTTGCGCTTGCGCGACAAGAGGTGCGATAGGCTTTTGATGAGGAAGGCATGGGTTCGCGGCTTTCTCCTCCAACGATTCCCGCGAGGACGTCCGGCCGGACGCCTCTTGCGCGCGGCGCTCGCGGTTCTGGCCCTCGCCTTGCCTGGCGCGGCGGCGCTGGCGCAAACCTATGATTGCGCCGGCTTGCAGGCGAAGATCGCCGACCTCGATCGCAGCGCGAGCCGCCCGGCCGGCGGCTCGGGCCCATCGCGCCAGCAGGTGGCGCAGCTCAGCCAGTTGATTTCCACCGCGCGCGGCCTTGGTTGCGACCGGCCCGAGATCGCCTTCTCGGGCGGCGCGGGGGGCCGCTGTCCGGGCCTCAACGCCCAGATCGCGCAGTTGCAGGCGAGCGTCGGCGCCGCACAGGCGGCGGGTAGCCCCGCCGATCGCGCGGCCGCGCGCGCCGATCTCGTCGCGCGGTTCAACGCCTATTGCAAGAATCAGCCGCCGGCGCCGACCCCGCCAGCGCGGCTTCTTCGAGCAGCTGTTCGGCATTCCGGGGCCGTCCGAGACGCCGCCCCCCGCGCAGGGCCCAACCGGAGAAGCGCCGCCGGAAACTGAAGAAGGGACTGCGCATGGCGGATCGCAGGCCGTATGCGTGCGCACCTGCGACGGCGGCTATTTCCCCTTGAGCATTTCGGCCCATGGCGCCGATCCCGCGTTTCTAACGAGCCTTTGCCAGGCGCTCTGCCCGAACGCGTCCGTCGCCGTCTATACGCGGGTCCCCTACACTCAGATCGACACCGCCGTCTCGCTGGACAGCGGCGCGCCCTACTCGGAAATGCCCAACGCCCTGAAATTCGAGAAAAGCTTCGACGCCGCCTGCACCTGCAAGCCGCCCGGACAATCCTGGGTCGACGCCCTCGCCGGCGCGGATCGGCTGCTCGGCGGCGAGCGCAAGACCGACATTCTGGTGACGCCGGAGAAATCGGTCGAATTATCGGCGCCCAAACCCGACAGCAAGGGCGCCGCCGCACCGGACGGCGCGCCGCCGGCCTCCGCGCCGGCTGCGGCAGGGACGCCAGCCAACCCCGCTCCCGCCGGCGCCCCGGGCAAGAGCGCCGCGCCGGACCAGAGCCCCGGCGCGACGCGCGAAGTCGTCGGCCCCGATGGCGTCAAGCGCCGCGTGCGGACAGTCGGTCCAACGCTCTGATCCGGCCGATGAGCGGCAGCAGCAAGGCGAGTTCCGGCCCGTTCTCCAGCCCCGTCAGGGCGAGGCGCAAAGGATGAAACAGCGCCTTGCCCTTGCGGCCGGTCTGCGCCTTGAGGCTTGAGGTCCACGCCGCCCAGACCGTCTGGTCCCAGGGCTCCTCGGGCAGGCTGGCGGCAGCCTCAGCCAGAAATTCGCCGTCGCCGTCTTCGACTGAAGGCTCGATTTCGCTGTCGACGACGCGCCACCACTGGATCACGTCGAGAAAGGTCGCGAGGTTGCCGCGCACGGTGAGCCAAAACGGCTGCGCCTTATGGCCGGCGATGTCATGCGCGGCGAGGCGCTCGCGCACCGCCTCGAAATCGAGGCCGTGCAGCGTGCGGGCGGAAAGAGCCGTCAGCTCGGCTGGATCGAATCGCGTCTGCGTGCGGGAAATCTGCGCCAGATCCAATGATTTGATCAGTTCATCCAGCGAGGCGACCGGATGCAGCGCGGTCGATGAGCCGATCAGCACCGCCGCGGCGGCGACGGCGAGCGCCTCAATGCCCTGATCGCGCAAGCCGCCGATCGACAGCGCGCCCGAGCGTTTCGACAGGCCCTCGCCGCTGGCCGACGACAGCAGATTGTGATGCGCGAAATCCGGCGCGGCCTTGAGGCCGCCGAGCGCCTCGAAAAGCTGGATCTGCACCGCCGTATTGGTGACGTGATCCTCGCCGCGGATGATCAGCGTGACCTTCTGGTCGAGATCGTCGACGACCGAGGGCAGCGTATAAAGATAGCTGCCGTCGGCGCGAATCAGCACGGGATCGGACAGCGAAGCCGAATCGATATGGCTCTCGCCGCGCACCAAATCGTCCCAGCGGATGATTTTGGGATCGAGCTTGAAGCGCCAATGCGGGTTTTTGCCCTCGGCCTCGAGACTGGCGCGGTCGTCGGCGGAGAGCGCGAGGGCGGCGCGGTCGTATACCGGCGGCAGCCCGCGCGCCTGCTGACGCTTGCGCTTGCGGTCGAGCTCCTCGGCGCTCTCATAGCAGGGATAGAGGCGGCCCGCCCGGCGCAGCCTCTGCGCCGCCTCGTCATAGAAGGCGAACCGCCGCGACTGGCGCAGGACTCGGTCGGGGACGACGCCAAGCCAGGCGAGATCGACTTCGATGGCCTCGGCGTACTCTTCTTTCGATCTTTCCACATCAGTGTCATCGAAGCGAAGAATGAATTCGCCATGATGTTTTTTTGAATAGAGGAAATTCAATAATGCCGTTCGCGCGTTACCAATGTGAATGGCCCCGGTCGGCGAAGGCGCGAAGCGGACGATGGGATGCGGCATAATTTTCCTGACCTTAAGGCACGATCCCGAGGCGGCGCCGCCTTTTTCGGACATGATCATGCGTTAAAACAACGAGATAAGAAGCATGAGCGGTTCAGTTTGAATGCTGCCGGATTGATCATGCCGAAGGCGATCATGCTCTACTGCGAGGAAACTGGACTTTTTCGCCGCCCCTCAGGGAAGGCTGACTCGGGAGTGCGCAAATGACGGCAATTTACGCGGCGGCCTTTTTCTGTCTTCTCCTCATCGGCCTCAATATGCTCAGTATCGGCATTGCCATGGCGCGGGCAAGACCGCCGCGCGGGCCGGTCCCCGCGCCCGATCCCGCGCCCGCGGTCAGCATCGTCCGCCCGGTGTGCGGCCTCGATAATTTCTGCGAGGAGACGCTGAGGTCGAGCTTTTTGCTCGACTATCCAGCCTTCGAGGTGATTTTCTGCGTCGCCCGCGCGCATGATCCGATCGTTCCGGTGGTCCGGCGCCTCATCGCCGCGAATCACCGCGTTCCGGCGCGGCTCATCGTCGGCGACGAAAAAGTCAGCCAGAACCCGAAGCTCAACAATTGCGTCAGGGGCTGGGACGCCGCGGTGCACGACTGGATCATCCTCGCCGACGCCAATGTGCTCATGCCGAAGGACTATATCCAGCGCATGCTGCAAAATTTTGGGCCGGACACCGGCCTCGTCTGCTCGATGCCGCTCGGCTCGCGCCCGCAAAACCTCTGGGCCGAGCTCGAATGCGCTTTCCTCAACACCTTCGAGGCGCGCTGGCAATACGCCGGCGAGGCGACGAGCGGCGGCTTCGCCCAGGGCAAGAACATGCTGTGGCGGCGCGATGTCATCGACGCCGGCGGCGGCATCCGGGCGCTCGGCGCCGAAATCGCCGAGGACGCCGCCTCGACGAAACTCGTGCGCGGCCAGGGCAAAATCGTCAATCTCGTCGACAGCCCCTTCGAGCAGCCGCTCGGCCGGCGCGCGCTCCGCGACGTATGGATGCGGCAGGTGCGCTGGGCGCGCATGCGGCGCAAGACCTTTCCGTTGTTCTATGCGCCGGAGATTTTCGCCGGCGCGGCCCTGCCCTGCCTCGTCGCGGCCTATGCGGCCTATGCGATGGACTGGAGCATCGCCTTGACCGTGCTCGCCGTCGCGCTCGCCTGGTATCTTCCCGAGACCCTCCTCGCCCCCACCGTCCGCTGGCATTTCTCCTGGCGCATGCCGCTCCTGTTCCTGCTGCGCGACCTGATGCTTCCGGTGATCTATTTCGACGCCTGGTTCGTCGATAATTTCGTCTGGCGCGGCAACGCCATGAGCGTCCGCGAAGAGGAGCCGAGCGTCGAACAGGGCTGATCCCTTTGATCTGGCGCATTTTCTTGACCCGGGCCGGCGGCTATCCTAGTTGGGATGAGCCTTAATGAGACCAGCGGACGAAAGGCTTGGAGCCTATCCGGGCTTTTCGCGTCCGAAGTGAAAGAACGCAGTCTCAATCGGCCGGGGACGGGACGCAATGAAGCGGCTTTTGCGCGTGGGATTGGCTCTCGCGGCGTTTATAGGCATGGCTTCGATCGGCGCGGCGGCGCTGGCGCGGCGCCGGCGCGCGCGGCTGAGGACAAGACGCCGTCCGACGGCTCGGTCCTGCCCTTTCCCCCGACCCCTTCGGCGAGCGTCGCCGGTCCGACCTTGCAGGAGTTCGAAGCATGTCCGGCGCGTCGAGCCGAACCGCCTCCCGCCGGACGCGCCCAATATCCTCATCGTTCTTTTGGACGACGTCGGCTTCGGCCTGCCCGACACCTTCGGCGGCGAGATCGCGACGCCGACGCTGACCCGTCTCGCCAATGAGGGGATCAGCTACAACACGTTTCACACGACCTCGATCTGCTCGCCGACGCGCGCGGCGCTTCTCACCGGGCGCAACCATCATCACGTCGGGTCCGGCACCATCGCCGAGCGGGCGCTCGACTTCGACGGCTACACCGGCGTCATACCGAAGACCTCGGCGACCATAGCCGAGGTGTTGCACGAATATGGCTACAAGACCGCCGCCTTCGGCAAATGGCACAATACGCCGGCGACCGAGACCACGGCGATGGGGCCGTTCGACCGCTGGCCGACGGGATATGGCTTCGACTATTTCTATGGTTTTCTCGCCGGGGAAACCTCGCAATACGAGCCGCGGCTGTTCGAGAACACCAATACGGTCGAACCGCCGCATGATCCAAAATATCACCTGACCGAGGATATGGTGGACAAGGCCTTGATCTGGCTGCGCCGCCACCGGGCCTTCGCGCCGGACAAGCCTTTCTTCATGTATTGGGCGCCAGGCGCCGCGCATGGCCCGCACCACATTTTCAAGGAATGGGCGGACAAGTACAAAGGCAAGTTCGACGACGGCTGGGACGCCTATCGAGAGCGCGTGTTCCTGCGCCAAAAGCAGCTCGGCTGGATTCCGCAGGACACGAAGCTGACGCCGCGCGCCGATTTAATGGCCTCGTGGGACAGCATTCCGGAGTTGCAACGGCCGTTCCAGCGCCGGCTGATGGAGGTGTTCGCCGGCTTTGTCGAACATACGGACGCGCAGGTCGGCCGGCTTGTCGACGGCATCGATCAGCTGGGCCTGCGCGACAACACCATCATCTTCTACATCTTCGGCGACAATGGTTCGAGCGCGGAAGGGCCAGAACGGCACGATCAGCGAACTTCTCGCGCAGAACATGATCCCGAACACGATCGAGCAGCAGCTGGCGGCTCTCGACAAGATCGGCGGCCTCGACGCGCTCGGCACCAACAAGGTCGAGAACATGTATCACGCCGGCTGGGCCTGGGCCGGCGACACGCCGTTCCGCTACACGAAGCTCATCGCCTCGCATTTCGGCGGCACCCGCAATCCGCTGGTGATCTCCTGGCCAAAGGGCATCAAGCCGGACAAAACGCCAAGAGCGCAATTCCATCATGTCAACGACATCGCGCCGACGATCTACGAGATCCTCGGCATCAAGCCGCCGGAAGTGGTGAATGGCGAAAAGCAGGACCCGATCGACGGCGTCAGCATGGTCTATAGCTTTGCCGACGCCGCCGCGCCCGGCCGCAAACCGATCCAGTATTTCGAGAATAACGGCAGCCGCGCCATTTATCACGACGGCTGGATCGCCGCGGCCTTCGGTCCCTTGACGCCATGGTTGACGGTCAGCCCCGGGCTCGCGACCTGGGACGCCAACAAGGATGTGTGGGAGCTCTACAATCTCAAGACCGACTTCTCGGAGGCCGACGATCTGGCGGCTAAGGAGCCGGAGCGCCTCGCCGAAATGAAGCAGCTGTTCCTGAAGGAAGCCGAGGCGAACAAGGTGTTTCCCGTCGGCGCAGCCCTATGGACGCGGCTCCATCCCGAGGATCGAATCAAGGTCCCCTACCGTCACTGGGATTTTGACGCATCGACGACGCGGCTGCCCGAATTCGCCGGGCCTGGCGTCGGACGCGAGAGCAATCGCGTCGTCGTCGACGCCGACTTCGGCGCGCACGCCTCCGGCGTCCTCTACGCGCTCGGCGGCATAGGCGGCGGCCTCACTGTCTATATGGACGACGGCCATCTTGTCTATGAATACAACATGATGATGATCGAGCGCTATATCGGACGCTCGGCCGAACCGCTGGCGCCGGGCAAGCACAAGATTGCCGTGGACACGTCGATCGGCCAGCCCGGCGGTCCGGCCGACGTCGCGATCTCCGTCGACGACGGCGAAGCCTTCCACGTCGACGTCAAGCGCACCGTCGCGGGCGCGTTCTCGGCGAGCGAGACTTTCGACGTGGGCGAGGATCTCGGATCGCCGGTCTCGTTCGCCTATTTCGATCGCGCGCCGTTTGCGTTCGATGGCCGGATCAACGCCGTCACCGTGGATCTGAAATGAAGCTTGCGCCAATCGGCGCGCCGTCCCTCCGACAGACCCGTTGCGTTCTTGCCTCCCGTTCCGTCAAGCCCGATGAAAGGTCGATCATGCGCCAGAACCTGAAGTCTCCCGCGGCTCTCGCCGCTGTATTGCTGATCGCCGCGGGCGCCGCGCAAGCCCTGCCGGTCGCGCCCCTCGCCGGCGGATCGGCGCCCGCGCTGGCCCCGACGCAGATCCGCGGCGGACATGGGGGCGGCCATGGGGGAGGCCATGGGCGGCGGCTTCCACGGCGGGCGCCATGGCGGCGGCGCCTATCATGGCGGCTACCATGGCGGCGTCCATCGCGGCGGCGTTTACCACGGCGGCGTCTATCGCGGCGGAGGCGCCTGGGTAAGGCCCGGCTATCGCTGGGGGCCGGGCGGCGCGATCGCGGCCGGCGCGGCGATCGGCTTCGTCTCGGCGGCGGCGGCGGCGGCCTGGGCCTCGGCCCCGCCTCAGCCGGGCCTTTGCTGGTACTACACGGACCCCAGCCGCCGAAACGGCTTCTGGGACGTCTGTCCCTGAGGATTCCGCCGCGCGCCGGCCCGGGCATCCCGCTCGCGCCGTGCGGATCCACACAGTCCCGCGAAAGCTGTCAGTTATAGTCAAATCACATTTAAGCACCTGAAAATTTTGGGACTGCGGGCGCACCGCGAGGCGCGCCCGCAGTTGCCGTTGTGCGGTGGGCCAGCCCCACGATCATTGCTTTTTGATCGCACGGGCGGCGCAATATCTGTTGCGCGCACGGCGCGCGTCCGCTTTTGTCTTTGCCGCCAGACAAAACAAAGGATGCGCCCCGTGAAGTCCTCGACTCTCTTGCTCTCTCTTGCTTTTGGGCTTTTCGCCAGCGCCGCCATGGCGGCGTTAAAGCCCGGCGACGCCGCGCCCGATTTCACCGTCGCGGCGGCGAAGGGCGGCGAGGAATTCACCTTCTCCCTCGCCGACGCCCTGAAAAAAGGACCGGTGGTGCTCTATTTCTATCCCAAGTCATTCACCAGCGTCTGCACGGTCGAGGCGCATGACTTCGCCGAAAACATCGACAATTTCACCGCGGCGGGCGCCAGCGTCATCGGCCTTTCGAGCGACAACATCGACACGCAGCGCGAGTTTTCGAGCAAGGAATGCCGCGACAAATTCCCCGTCGGCGCGGACCCCGGCTTTTCGGTCATCAACGCCTATGACGCGGCTTTCACCATTCCGGGCGTCGGGCCGGCCTTCGCCCATCGCGTTTCCTATGTGATTTCGCCCGATGGAAAGATTCTTTCCGTCACCGCCGATTCCGGCGCGGAGAAACACATCGAGAATGCGCTCGCGATCGTCAGGAAATGGCGCGAGGAGCATAAGCCGTAGAGCCCCGGACTCTTCGCCTCGCCAACCTTTTAGATATCGAACGAGGATCATCATGGCGATCGAGACTTTGTCCCCCGCGCCTTTCGAGCTCTTCGCCTTCTGGCGCACCTCGGCGGCCTATCGCGTGCGCGTCGCGCTCAATCTGAAAGGGCTCGCCGCGCAGGAGCGCTTCGTCGATGTCGACGCGGGCGAACAGCGCTCCGAAGCCTTTTTGAAGATCAATCCGCTTGGCGCGGTCCCGGCCCTCGTCGAGCCAGGCCATGCGCCGCTCACCCAGTCGCTGGCGATCCTCGAGTTCCTCGACGAAATCGCCCCCGAGCCGCCGCTCCTGCCGGCGGATGCGCATGGGCGCGCGCGGGTGCGCTCGATCGCCCTGATGCTCGCCGCCGACACGCACCCGCTCGTCACCCCGCGCATAAAGCGCTATCTCGCGACGGCCGGCGGCTTCGACGACGCGGCCTGGCGCGCGTGGCAGATAAACTGGTTCGCGACGGGCCTCAACGCCGTTGAGCAGCGGCTCGCGGCGGATGGCGCGACCGGCCTCTATTGCCATGGCGATGCGATCACCATCGCCGATATTTGTCTGGCCAGCATTCCGGCGGTGATGAAGGTTTTCAAGATTCCCGTCGCCGGCGTCCCGACGATCGAGCGCATCGTCGCGCGCTGCGAGGCGCACGAGGCCTTCGCCAGGGCCGACCCGTTCAAGCAGACGGGCGCGCCAAAGGTTTGATCCGCGTGCGCGGATCGCGCCTCGGTCCGACGTCCTACTGATCGGCGATCGGCGAAGCCAGCGGCGGCGACCAAATCGCCGCGTCCGCCGCTTTACGCCGACGCGACGCGGACAGCCTTCGCGCCTGGCGCTTCTTCCACCAGATATATACGCCAGTGACAGACAATAAAGCGATCGCCAACCCGAGAGCGCAGACGAAAATGCGGTACGGCAGGCCGAACACATCAGCCATGTGCAACGCGGCCAGCCAGGCGGTGACCGTGTTGCCGTTGTATTGCCCGCTCGGCAGCTCAAGCAACCGCAATGCGCCGGTGTCGGCATCGAAATAGATGTAGGTGCGGGCGGCTTTATCCCTGATGTCGCGGCTGCTTCGCACGTTGTACGAATAAATACCGCGCTCTGCGTCGAACTCAAGACCGATCTCCCGCTGCACGGTAAAGCCCTGGCAACTCCCTTGCTCGGCCGCCAACTGCTCGCCGGTCAGAAGCGCGGCGCGAAAATCGAGGCGCGGGTTCACCAGCGGTTTTTGCAATTCCGCGAGTTCGCTCCAGACCGGCCGGTAGTCGAATACGGCTCTGGTGGCCCAGGTGTAAGCGGTATCCCAAAGATTCATGTAGACGCTAGACCAGGCGAAGACGAACAGCGCCGCCCATAGCCACAAGCCTCCGGCGCGGTGAAGATCGAAGTTGATCCGGAACGCGCCAGCGCTCCATTTAACGAGCCAAGCGGGCTTCCAACGCCTCCAGAAACCGCCCCCGCCCGCGGGAAGCGTGAGATAGAACCCAATGAAACAATCCAGCGTCCAGACCAACGCGACGACGCCCAGGATCCAAATGCCGGTCATGCCGAGCGCCAGTTCAAAGTGCAGCTTGTAGATGAAGGGAACGAGATTGATCCAGCCTTCCGAAATGTCGCCCCACCGGCGCCTTCCAAGTTCCTTTCCCGTCCACGGATCGAGGAGAATCTGGTTGAAGCCGAGCGCGCCTGCGCCGGCCTCGGGGCTTGCGCGCCGGACCATCCAGACCTCAGCCTGATCGGGCTCCGCAAGCGCGACGCGGATCGCCCTTCCCTCCCCGACCAAAGCCTCGGCCCGTTCCACGAGCGTTGCGAGGTCGAGCGGCGCGCTCGTTCGCTTCGGTGCGGCGAAGAGCTGCGGCGTGACGAGATGATCGAGTTCGCTTTTGAAGGCGAGCAGGCTGCCGGTGAGGCCGACGAGGACAAGGAAGAACGTCATCAGCAGGCCGGCCCAGCGATGCAGCCATACGAAGGCGCGCCGGATCATGGCTCAATACTCCACTCTGAGCGACACGGTCACCGCGCGCGGCGCGCCGGTAAAGATCCCCGTTCTGAAACTACTCACGTAGTTGTAAAAGGTGTCATTGCCTTCATAGTATCTTGTGTTGGCGATGTTCTTTAAGTTGATCTGCGCAGTCCATTTTGTCGGGCCGAAAACGTTCGTGGGGCCGAAAACGGCTGCGTAACTCGCGAAGGCGTCGAGACGTGCGTAGGCTGGCAGATAAAAAGTGTCTTGATCATCTCCCCATCGCTGGCCCACCGCGTAAACGCCGCCACCCACACGCCATCCATGCAAGAGATCGGCTGCCGGGAAGGCATATGTCAGGAAGACGCTCCCGGAATTCGGCGCGACGTTGTTCGTCGTCAGGCCAAGCAGGCTCTGCGGACCGGGAAGGTCCTGTATGACTTTTTCGTCGATATGGGCGTAGCTGCCGATGACGCTGATTTCGTTGGTAATCTTGCCCAACGCATCCAGCTCCACGCCCTGGCTGCGGACGAGGCCGATGCCCCGGCCGAGTAGCGGGTCCAGCGAGTTCTGATCCGGCGTGAACACGTTGCTCTTCGTTATATCGAAAAAAGCCAGCGTCGTCGTCAGCCTGCGGTCCAATAACTCTGTCTTGACGCCGCCTTCCCACCCTTCCGCGATCTCGGGCGGGATGACGGATCCATTAGGCGTGAACCCATTGCTCACCCCGAAGGACTTTGTGTAGCTGCCATAGAAGCCGATCCACGGGACCGGTTGGAAATTGACGCCAAGTCGCGGGCTGAACGCGCCGTTGTGATCATCCTGGGACGTATTATAGTTCAATTGCGCAGTGTTAAAATCGGGTCCGTAACCGCCGTGTTGATCCGCCAGGTCGTAGCGTCCGCCGACCAGGATATGGAGCTTGTCGAACAGGGTGATGGAATCCTGCGCATAGACGCCGAGCTGCCGGTTTTGACTAGCGCTGAAGCTCGTGAACTGGTCCGCCGTGCCTTGCCAGGCCATGGCGGCGGCCGAAGTGAACTCCCAGGTCGGCACGGTGCCATAGACTGGCGCATAGATATTGATTGGATAGGTTCCGTTTGCCGAGATGATATAGTTGTAGAAGCTGTAGAAATAGTCAGCTCCGATCAGCACATCGTTTCTGGCGCCAAGGACGTAGAATTTGCCTGTCAGATCGAGGTTCGTTGAATAATTCGTGCCGGTCAGTTTTTGATAGAGGATCGTACGATCGAGCGTCATATTGTCCGGCAGCAGCTCGTTATTCGCCATGTCGGTGGATTCCAGCGTCGCGCGGGCGGCGAGAAAGCGGTTGGTGATCGTCCAGTTGTTATCGAAACTATGCTTGAAGTCATAGCTGATCAATGAGCTGCGGACCGTATCCGGCGGCTCGTTTGGCTCCAGGAACGAACGGGTGACGGGAATATTGGCGGGATACATGCCGACCGCGGGCTGGCCGGTGTTCGAGCGCCCATCCTCGCGATTATATTCCGCCTCGACCGTCAAGGTCGTCGCGGGATCGATCTTCCAGGTAATGGCCGGGGCCAGGAAAGTATGCTGCGTGTTGGTGAAGTCCCACCATTGGCCGCCATCGGTATAGGCGCCCGAAAAGCGGTAGCTGATGCCGTTCGCCTCGAGCCCTGGGGCCGCGACCGGACCGGTCAGATCCCACACCGTGCGCAGCATGTCGAACGAACCGAGTTCCTGCGTGATGCTGTAATAGGGCGTGTCAAGGGGCGTTTTGGTCACTCGGTTGATGACGCCGCCAGGATCGGAGCGGCCGTAGAGGAACGAGGCCGGCCCTTTCAACACTTCGACCGCCTGCAGATTGGCGGTGTCGTAGCCTAGCGGAATCGCTTCTCCGATCAAAAGGCCGTCGCGCAGCACGTTTGTCGTCTGGAATCCGCGGATATTATAGACATAGCCGGAGATATTATTGTTGTCGCCGCGCACGCCGCTGACGTTTTCGAGCGCCTCTTGGAGAGTGGTGTCGTTCTGATCGACGATGACCTGTTCCGGCACCGTCTGGATCGAAACCGGAAGGTCGAACTGAGGCACGTTGATCTTGGCCGAGCTCGCGACGGGCGGCGCGCTATAGCCCGCTTTTTCCCCAGGGCTCTCCGGCGGGCCGCCGCTCTGATCGCCGTTGACGTCGACCGGCGGCAGCGGCGTCAGGCCGCCGCTCGCGGCGGGGGGCTGATCGGCGCTCTGCGCGAGAGCCCGGGACGCTGGGATCAGCGGGCTCAGGGCGAGCGTTGCGAGTATCGTCGTCGCCAGGAACTCGCGTCGGGTCATGCGAATGGGGGGCATATATTTGCTCATGGGATGTCTCCCACGCAAAGGCCGGGGCCGCTTTGGGCGCACGACAGCCTTGCGAGACAACGAAAAGGAGATGGTTTGATTGACCGCGCGTGCGGCGAGTCGGCGCGCGTCGCCTGCCCGCGCATGTCGATCGCCTGCCCTGCAGCGGGATGACGGACGACATTCAGCGGGTTTGCTGGCGAAGACCAGACGGAAGGGCGCGCCTAGAGAGCTTGCGGCGGTCCGCGCGGGGGTGAATAAAACTGCGCCGGGGAGCGCGTTAGGGCGAGGGGCGCCGAAGCAAATTCAAGGGTCGAAATCGCCCGAAGCGGAAAAAATACGATGCCGGCCGTCGCCGCTACAAAGACGCCTCCGCTGGCGGCGCAAGCGAGAATGCAACAAAACCCGTGGTGGCGATGCTGTTCGCGGTCCGGCGCATCGGATCCCGTTCTGCCCTGTCCGCATATGACGTCGCCCGCCGCGTTGAAAGCGGCGGCGGGGCCGGCGAGCAAGCCTTGCAGCAAAAGCGCGAACAGCACTATCGCGCTAATCGCGGCGCGCGTTGCTTTCAACCCTCTGCGAGACCTCTCCATAGGGTCAAGATCAAGCGGTTCTCCCTGCTTAGCAAGCTTGCGCGCCCGTCCTTCCTTTGCATCGACGCGCTTTTGTGCAGCAGTGTATTAAAACTGCAACGGCCAAGCCCCATCGTCTAGGCTCTGTCTTCAGAAGGCGCCGTCTTCAGAGATGGCAAGCGAGCCGGCATGCCCGCGCGTGCAGGCGGCGCAGGAAAAACCTGATCCGGCCCCGCGCCCCTAGCGCAAGACCCCGAGCAGCCAGAGGATCAAAAGGACCACCAGCACCGTGCCGAGGACGCCGCCGAGACCCGCGCCGCCATAGGTATTGAAGGCGTAATATCCGCCGCCGCCGCCGAACAATAACAGCAAGATAACTATGATAAGGAGCGTGCTCATTTTTTGTCTCCGGCCAGATGCTGGCGGGGATGCAACTTGCCAACCGCTCGTTTGGTTCAAAACTTTCCACAGCGATTTGCCGGATATCGCTTTTTGGGTCCGCGCCGGAAACAAGAAGAATGGCGGCCGAAGCGAGGTTCCCAGTTTTCATAAGCCCCGCTCTAAGCGACGCGGAAAACCGCGCTCAAGCTGTCGACCGCGTCCCATAATTCGTCGAAATGCGCGATGACGCGGTCTGGCTCGAACGTCTCCACCGGGAGGTCCGTATAGCCGAAATTGACCGCGACAACCGGGACGCCGGCGTTCTTCGCCGTTTCGATGTCGGTCTTCGAATCGCCGACCATGATGGCGCGGCGCGGATCGCCGCCGGCCTTCGCGATGGTCTTCAACAGGGCGTCGCCCTCTGGCTTGCTGACCGAGAACGTATCCTTGCCGCAGATCGCCTCGAACCGGTCGGCGAGCCCGAGCGCGGTCAGCAGCAGCACGGAGGGCGCTTCGATCTTGTTGGTGCAGACGGCGAAGCTCCAGCCCGCCTCTTTGAACCGCTCGAGCGCCGCGGTGACGCCCGGATAAAGCACCGTCTCATCGGCGATATGCTCTTCGTAGTGGGCGAGAAAATCGGCGAACAGCTGATCGAGCCGCGCCTCGTTCACATCGACGTCATTGGCCTTGAGGCCGCGTTGCAGCAGCGCCTTGGCGCCGGCGCCGACCATGGACCGCGCGTCCTGAAACGGGATCGCGGCGAGGCCTTCGCGGATCAAAAGGGCGTTGAGGGTCGAGACGAGGTCTGCGGCCGTGTCGGCGAGGGTGCCGTCGAGGTCAAACACCAGCAGCGGTCGGGACGAGAGAGATTTTGTCATGCGGTTTATCCGGGCGAAAAAGCGCCGCAACCTTCAGGGAAGCCGGCGGCGAAGGCAAGCCGCATCTTTGTGCGCGCTCGCGTCACGATGATGTTGCAAATCATGCAAATCACGCAAATCATGCAAGTCGCGAAGCCGATCGAGTCGGGAAGTCTTAGAGCAAGACGCGGGTGGAAAAGCAGCTTCTTCGCATTTTCTTGTCCCGCTTCAGCTGCAATCGTCGGTCTGGATATTCGTGAGCAAATGACCCTTCGGGCGAGGCATGGGTTTTGCTGTATCTTCATGATCGTCGGCCCCTCGCGTGCGGAGCCGACAGGATAAGTGAGCGCATTGGAGCGTCCTCGGGAGGAGCAAGGTCATGCTGGTCGCAACCATCCTGAAGAACAAGCGTCCTGATGTTAAGACGATCACGCCGGACGCGACCGCGCTCGCTCTCGCAGCGCGACTGAAGGCCGAGCGCATCGGCGCCATGATCGTCAGCGCCGACGGCCGCTCGATCGACGGCATCGTCTCCGAGCGCGATCTCGCCCATGGGCTCGTCACCCATGGCGAGAGGCTGCCCTATGTTCCGGTGTCCGAGTTGATGACGAGGGCGGTCATCGTCTGCGCGCCGGAAGACACCATCGCCGACATCATGAACGTCATGACCCTGCGGCGCATTCGCCATCTGCCGGTGAAGCAGGGGGATCGGCTCATCGGCATCGTCAGCAGTGGCGATGTGCTGAAGCATCGGCTCGACGAGATGCAATTGGAGACCGATGTGCTGCGCGACGTCGCCATCGCGCGACGCTAGATCAAGAGGTGATCGATTCGAGGCGTTCGGCGCGGCGCGCTGCCGGCGCGTGGTTTGCGCGCGCGTTGGTCGGCGCAAGCGCCCCCAGCCGCGAAATCGCGAATTCGCGCCAAGGAAGCTTTGGCTGCAGTTCGCCGGTCCGGGGTTTTGGTGTAGAACGGCTGGCGACGACAAAAAAAGACCGGGGAGCTGACCTTTGGGGGGCTGGATTTGAGAATCCTGGATTTCGCCTTTTCGCCGCTATCGCTCCGCCGCGGCGCCGTCGCCGTCACGATTTGCATCCTCACGATGATTTGCGCGGCCGAGGCGGCGCTGGCGGCGAATTACGTATTTCTGTCCGCCCCCGAAATCGATCTGAACCGCGTCTACCGGCTGGACAGCGCGACGGGCGAGGTCGGCGCCTGCCAATATGGGCTGAAGGAGGGCACGATCGGCGTCACGCTGTGCTATGCGCCGGGCGAGGGCGCCGGGCCGCAGCCGCCAAGCGATTATTCGCTGGTCGCCTCCCACCACGAGCACGAGGGCGGCGTCTTCCGCGTCGATCAGCGCACCGGCATGATATCGATCTGCTATGTGCTGAACGAGGCCGTCGTCTGCACGCCGCAGGCGCGCTGAACGTCACACCGAAAAGCTGCAGACTTTTCGGAATCGACATGATGCGTCAAAACAAAGGCTTGCAAAGCAACCCGCAAGGCTCGACGGGGCCCGGCTTGACGGGCCGCCCCGCAAGGGACTACCCCGCTGGCGCGGACGCCCGATCCCGCGCAGCCTGGCCGGACCCCTGATGACCTCCGAAAATCCCCGATGACCTCCGAAAATCCCGATGACGCCAAACGCGCCGCCGCCGCCGCCGCGCTGGAGCTGGTCAAGCCCGGCATGAGGCTTGGCCTTGGCACCGGCTCGACGGCGCGCCGCTTCGTCGAGCTGCTCGGGGCGCGGATCGCGCAAGGCCTTGACGTGATTTGCGTGCCGACCTCGGAGGAGACGCGGGCGCAGGCGGAAGACCTCAAAATCCCGCTCGCAACGATCGAGGAGCAGCCCGAACTCGACCTGACGGTCGATGGCGCCGATGAGTTCGACTCGCGCCTGCGCCTCATCAAGGGCGGCGGCGGCGCGCTGCTGCGCGAAAAGATCGTCGCCTCCGCCTCGGCGCGCATGATCGTCATCGCCGATTCCTCGAAATTCGTCGCGACGCTCGGCCGCTTTCCGCTGCCAGTCGAAGTGACGCCCTTCGGCCTTGAGGCCACGCGCCGGGCGATCCTGAGAGAGGCCGAAGCGACCGGCGCGAGCGGCGCCGTGCTGCTCCGAAAGCGCGCGGGCGAAATCTTCATCAGCGACAATGGCAACTATATCGTCGATTGCCATTTCGCCGCGCTGCCGGACCCGGACGCGCTTGCGCAGCGCCTCAGCGCCATTCCGGGGGTGGTGGAGCATGGGCTCTTCATCGGCATCGCGAGAGCCGTCATCAGCGCCAGTCCCAAAGGCGTCGAGGTTTTCGGGCGGCTCGACGAGACGCCGCCGGGCCTGATACCTTGACGCGCGGTGGGCCTTTGATCGCTGACCCTTCGGACGCCGCCAGCAGCTCGGGAGATTTTCGATTGTTCCAGGCCCTCTTGAAACCGATCGCAACGCATGTCGCGATCATCGGACCGCGGCTGGCTTTGGGCCTTTCGCTCATGGCCGCCTGCCCCGCCTTGGCGCAGGACGCGCCCGCCGCCCCGCCCGCGAGCCCCCCGCCCGCCAGCCCCGCCGCCCCCGCGCCCATAACGCCCTCGCAGCTCGCGGCGGCCCGCGCGCTGGTCATCGCATCGGGCATGGCGCGCTCGTTCACCGTCATCATTCCGCAATTCGTCAACCAGATCGGCGGCTCGCTCACCGAGACGCGGCCGGAGCTGACCGAGGATTTGAAGGCGGTCTTCGCCGCGCTCGCGCCGGAATTCATCAAGCAGGCCGACGAAATGACCGACATCGCGGCGCAAATCTTCGCCAAGCACATGAGCGAGGCGGATCTGAAGGCCGCGGTCGCCTTTTTCAACAGTCCATCGGGCAAGCAATATGTCGCCGCGCAGCCGCCGATCCTGACCGACATCGTCACCGCCATGCAGGGCTGGCAGGGCAAGGTCTCGACCAACATGATGGCCCGCGTGCGCGAGGAAATGAAGAAGAAGGGCCACGACATCTAGACTTTTGGAATCATCCAGCCCGCCGAAAGCCCTATCTCCAGCATTCCCGAAAGCCCCTCCGCATGGCTGATTTCGACGTTGATCTTTTCGTCATCGGGGCCGGCTCTGGCGGCGTGCGCGCCGCGCGGATCGCCGCGGGATACGGCGCGAAGGTCGCCATCGCCGAGGAGTTCCGCATCGGCGGCACCTGCGTCATCCGCGGCTGCGTGCCGAAAAAGCTGATGGTCTATGCGAGCCGCTTCCACGACGATTTCGACGACGCGGCGGGCTTCGGCTGGAGCGTTCCGACGCCGACCTTCGACTGGACGAAGCTCGTTCGCGCCAAGGAAAACGAAATCTCGCGCCTATCCGCCATCTACCGCGCCAATCTCGAAAAGGCGGGCGTCCAGATCATCGAGAGCCGCGCCGAAATCCTCGACCCGCATATGGTGCGCGTCAATGCCGACGGACGCCAGTTTCGCGCGCGATAACATCCTCGTCGCGACCGGCGGAACGCCGGTGCTGGAGCCGCCGGCGCCGGGGCGCGAATACGCCATCACCTCGAACGAGGTGTTCGATCTGCCGACGATGCCGAAGCGCCTCCTCATCATCGGCGCGGGCTATATCGCGGTTGAATTCGCCTCGATTTTCGCGCGGCTCGGAACGAAGGTCGCGATCGCCACGCGGGGCGAAAACGTCCTCCGGGGTTTTGACGAGGACATGCGTTGCGGCGTCCGCGATGCGCTGATCCACGCCGGCGTCGACCTCCATTTCAACCAACTGTTGAGGGGGATCGAAAAGACCGCGGACGGCTTGCGTGCGCATTCCACCGAAGGGCTGCAACTCGACGTCGACCAGGTCATGATCGCGACCGGACGGCGCCCCAACACGGCGGGACTTGGCCTTGAAAATGCGGGCGTAAAACTCGACGGCGTCGGCGCCGTCAAGGTCGACGCGTTCTCGCAATCCAGCATCCCCTCGATCTACGCCGTCGGCGACGTCACCAACAGGCTGGCGCTGACGCCGATCGCCATCCGCGAGGGCCACGCCTTCGCCGACACGGTGTTCGGCGGCAAGCCGACCGCCGTCGTGCACGCCAATGTTCCGACCGCCGTCTTCACGACGCCGGAAGTCGGCACGGTCGGCCTCTCCGAACGCGAGGCGCGCGCGATCTACGATATCGTCGACATTTACGAGGCGTGCTTTCGCCCGTTGAAGGCGACGCTCTCGGGACGCGGCGAAAAGGTGCGCATGAAGATCGTCGTCGACGGCGCAACCGATGTCGTCATCGGCGTCCATATGTTTGGCGACGACGCCGGCGAAATGGCGCAGCTCCTCGCCATCGCGATCAGGCTTGGCGCGAAGAAAGCCGATTTCGACGACACCATCGCCGTGCATCCGACCTCGGCCGAAGAGTTCGTCACCATGCGCACCCGCACCGCCCGTTACGAGCGCGCGACCGCCGGCCCCGAGGCTCCCGACGCGGCGGCGCTGAAGGGGTAGGCGATGGCGCTCGATGGCGCGCGGTTGTCAAGGACGCGCGGCGCCGGCTTCGCTGGCGCCAGCCATAGCCCGCCGTTTACGACGGGCGCCCCAAGGGATGCCACCTCGCCGATAATGCCGGCCGTGAGACGAACGGCGAAATCTGACTTTGGCCGGCCCCGGAAAGCTGAAGCGCCATGTTCGCAAAAATCGTCAGCGCCCTGCTTGCAAAGATCGTCCTCGTTGTTCTCATTCTCCTGCTGATCGGCGCCCTGCCCGTCTGGCGCCACAGCGCGCGGTGGGGCTTCGTTCCCGCGGCCGTGATCGCCATCATGGCGCTTGTCGTGTATGTTTTCGCTCGTCTTGGTCGAATCTAAGCGAGGAAGACAGCCGTGAGCGAGCCCTCACCCTCCGCGACGCCTGAGCGCCTGCTGCAGTTCCTCTGGGCCTTCGCCCCGCCCCTCGCCATCGAGGCCGCCATCCGCCACCGGATCTTCGACGTCCTGGCGAAGCAGCCGCTGAACCTCTCCGATCTGGCGCAGGCGACCGGCGCCTCCGCGCGGGGCGTCGCCGCGCTCGCCAATCTCCTCGTCGGGCTCGAGCTGCTGACGCGGGGCGAGGACGACCGCTATGCGCTGACGGCCGAAAGCGACGCCTTTCTCGTCAGCGACCATCCGGGCTTTTTGGGCGGCATGTTCCGCCATGTCAGCGGCCAGTTGCTGCCGAACTGGCTGCGCCTCGTTGAAATCGTCGGCAGCGGCAAGCCCGCGACATCGGTCAACATCGCCGCCGAGGGCGCGCCCTTCTTCGCCGAATTCGTCGAGGACATCTTTCCGCTGAGCTATCCGGCGGCGCGGGCGCTGGCGGCTCATCTCAATCTCGCCCGGGCGAGCGGACCCGTCTCGGTCCTCGATCTCGCCGCCGGCTCCGGCGTCTGGGGCATCGCCCTCGCGGAGGCCTCAAGGCATGTCAGCGTGCGCGCCATCGACTGGCCGGACGTGCTGCCCGTGACGCGCCATGTGGCCGACCGCTCCGGGGTCGGCGAGCGGCTCACGACGGTGGCGGGCGATCTCCTCGAGGCGGATTTCGGCGGCCCGCACGAGATCGCGACGCTCGGCCAGATCCTGCACAGCGAAGGCGTCGAGCGATCCCGCACGCTGCTGCGGCGCACTTCTGAGGCGCTGGCGCCGGGCGGCACGATCGCGATCGCCGAGTTTCTCGTCGACGCCGACCGGCGCGGCCCGGTGAGCGGGCTGATCTTCGCGGTCAACATGCTGGTCAACACAGAGTCCGGAGGCACGTTCTCGTTCGAAGAGATCGCCGGCTGGCTGACCGAAGCCGGCTTCAAGGACCCGCGTCTTTTGCCGGCCCCGGGGCCGTCGCCGCTGATCCTCGCCACGCGGCGCTAGAGCGGGATGAGGAACAGTGGAAGCCTCGCTTTGGCCTCCATTTTTCTTGTGTTTCCCTTCGGGCGAAAAATGGCGGCCGAAAGTCCGCTCGCCATTTTTCCGCCCGCGTCCCGCTCTGAACTTTTGGAATCGATCACATTCATGAGTTTGGATTAATTCAATCCAAACTCATCGTGATCCAGAGCGAACGCGACACTCGGGGACAAAGCCGCGCGCTCCGCACCATTCGCGATGGTCGATAGGAACGTTTTCATTTATATCGATAGGCTGCGAAGGCGCCGATCGCTTCCGTGTCGAAGATTTCGTTTCGCCGCTTCGCCCGAGGCGGCGCATTTCGAGATTTGGCGACCTGCTTATTGAAAAAGCCCTTTCTGGAGTTCCGGCGCGAGATCCTCCAAAATCGACCTCAGGTAGAAGGAGCCACGGGCATGCGAAACGCGCTGCGAATGTCGATAGGCGGATGCCTGATGCTTGTTGCGACGTTTGTCGTCCGGCCTTCCGTGGCGGCGCAGACGCAGTCATGCGGCGAGGCCTGCAGGCCCCAGTTTTCGGCCCTGCCGATCACGCTGGCGCAAGCTTCGACCCCATCGCAGGACGAGGCGCCCACCGCGTCGCCGGCGGAGACAGCGGCGCCTTCGTCGGAAGAGAAGCCCGCTGCGGCGCCCGAGGCGACGCCAGCGCCGCCAGCAGAGGAAGCGCCCGCGCCGGCGGCGCCGGCGGAGACAGCGGCGCCGTCGCCGGAAGAGAAGCCCGCTGCGGCGCCCGAGGCGACGCGCGCGCCAACGGAGGAAGCGCCCGCGCCGGCGGCGCCGGCGGAGACAGCGGCGCCATCGCCGGAAGAGAAGCCCGCTGCGGCGCCCGAGGCGACGCCAGCGTCGCCAGCGGAGGAAGCGCCCGCTCCGGCGGCGCCGGCGGGACGCGGCGCCATCGCCGGAGGAGAAGCCCGCCCCGCCGCCCGAGGCGACGCCAGCCCCAGCGCCCGCGCCGGAGGCGACTCCCGCCCCGCCGCCGGCCGCGCCGGCCACAAAGTCCGCTCCACAGCCGCCGCCCGCTCCCCCGCCGCCGGCGGAGACCGCCCCGCCGGCCCCGCCGCCGGCCCCAGCGGTTGCTCCGGCTCCGCCGCCGCCTCCGCCCGCGCCGTCAAGAGGCCATTGGTGGTGTCTCTGGCTGTGCAAGTGACGGGCGCTCGCGTCGGCGGGCGCTGATCATCCAGTGCATCGAATCGGGCCGGGCTTCGCCGCCGGGTCCCGTTCGTTCTTCTGGAGCCCGGCGGAGCCGCCAATTCATCGTCCGGCCTATTGCGGTTGCGGCGGCTTGAAGTCCGGATGAAGCGCGCAGATGATTTTTTGCGCCGTGGCGCTCGGCAGGGAATTCGGCGGCGACAGGTTTGGGGCCGCCGGAATGCATTGGTTGCTGAGCACCGCGACGCCGCAACCGAGATCAGGCACGAATGTCACGAACGCTTCGTAGCCGCCGAGGCTGGTCCCGCCATCCTTGGCGAATATGTTGCAAGAGTTTCCGTCGATGGAGCCCGTCGTCACCTGCCAGCCGAGCCCGATCGTCACGCTCGCCTTTGAGTTCGCGCAGAAGGGATATGGGCCCCGAATTTGGTGTGTTGATCCGATCGCCGTCCGCAGTGTCCGCAAAGTCGACGGCGGGTCGAGTTGCGCGCTGAGAAATTGCAACAAATCCTGGCCGGTGGTCTTGAGATCGTAATCCTGTTGGTGCGTCGGATTGTTCTCTTTCAGGATTATTTTGCCGTTGCTCCGGACGTAGACGGCGTTGCACCCCGCAGCGACCAGCCACGATGGCTCTATGGTCGCCCCCGTGTGCGCCATAAACAGCGGTCCGGTGATGTATTCCGCCAGTATCTGATTGTAGTTTTGGCCGCGATTGGTTGGAAACATCTGCGTGACCGCGAATCCGAGCGTCACGAAGCCGATATTTGAATATAGAAAACACGTCCCGTTCGGCGGAGTCCAGGAGCCGGGATACAGATTCCACCAGTTGACCTGGTCGGGGTTCGGCACTTCGTCTGCGAACAATTGTTCGCTGTAGTTGGCGGGCAGATTGGGCGGCTGCTCCGGCATGCCTGAGGTGTGCGTCGCCAATTGCGCGAGGGTGATGGCCTGAAGGCTTTGCGATCCCACGGTTTGGGGGCTGAAGGTGTTGTCGAAGTTCAGCCATTTTCCGAGGGTGTCGGTGAGATTTATGTCGGGGTATTGAATCGCCACGCCGAGCAGCGTGCTGGTGAAAACCTTGGTTACGGATGCGATCCCGAACACCGTATCGGCGGTGACGAGACGCGCGTCGTCGACGCCCAAAGTCCCGTAGGGATAGACATAGCCGCCCTCCTCAAACTGCGGGTCGCAGACCGCGATGCAGCCGCCCGGCGCGCCGGTGAGGTTGTGATAGCTCGTCGCCAGGCCCTGCACGATCTGCTCGGGGGTTGTCTGATCGCTCATCTCTTCCTCCCACGGGTTTGAAGATGCGCGGCGCCGGCGCCGCAATTCCGGGATCGAAAGCGTCGCGCCTGCAACGATGGAAGCGCAGCTTCGGCTGCGACGGGGGTTGGTTTCGCCGCCGATGAAGAATGATGACATTTCATGAAGCATTTTTAACGGGGCGGCGAAGAGTTCAGCCGCGCGGCGCCGGCCGTTCGGGCAAAGGGCGCGTGGCGAGCGGGTCGCCGGGAAGATCGCAGCGCTTCATTTATCACTTGGCGGCCAGCGTGGCGCGCGGGTCGCGCCCGTCCCGGCAGGCGATTTCATGTCGGCCGAGCGAATTCACAATATCTCCAATTTTCATTGGTAAAATAGACTGGCGCCGGCCTACTGGGGCGGTCTCGGGCGCCTTCGAAGGCGGGGAAACATGACGCCTGGCATCGTCAGAGCGTTATATTCGGCGGCGATTTTTGCGCTGACGGTCTCAGCGGCGAACGCCGGCGAAGACGTTCTGCGCGCGTTGCCGGGCATCTGGGAGTTGGCCGATCCGCCGGGACGCCATGTCGTCTTCGCGCCGGCTGCAGGCGATGCGCTCGAAGTCAGCCTGCCGGTCTTTGGGCTCGTCAATCTGTCTGCGGCGAAGGACGGCGGAGCCAACCTGGAGGTTGCAGGCGCGGGCTTCGCCTGCCGCTATCTTGCCGCGATCGATCCCGCGCGCGGCGCCATGACGTGGGAATGGCGGAGCGGCGAGCCTGCCTGCCCGCGCCGGGTCGCGTTTCAACGCATCAGAACGCTCTATGACGACGTAAAGCTTGCGGGCGCCGATTGCGACCGGCTCGCCGCCGCGCCCGATGACGCGACGCGGCCGGCGGGCGTCGCCGGAACGCGCTTCGAGGACATCGATGCGGCGGACGCTGTCGCCGCCTGTCAAATCGCATCCGCGGCCCGCGCCGACGATCCGCGCCTCCTGTTCCAGCTCGGTCGCGCCTTTGCGAAATTCGGCGGCGCGAACACCGACGTCGAGGCGGCGCGCCTCTATCGCCGCGCCGCCGACGGCGGCCTCACGGCTGCGATGGCGCCGCTCGCCGCGACGTATGCGTCCGGCCGCGGGCTCGCGCGGGACGAGGCGCAGGCTTCCGCCTGGTTCCGCAAGGCGGCGGAGGCCGGCGACGCCGATGGCATGGTCAATCTTGGCTTGCGCTATCTGAGCGGCCTCGGCATTTCGCGCGACGACGGACAGGCGGTCGTCTGGCTCGGCAAGGCGGCCGAGGCAGGAAGCCCCCTCGCAATGGCGAGCCTTGGGGCGCTGAGCGTCATCGGCCGCGGAGTCGAGCAGGATGATGGGCAGGGCGTCCTCTGGTGCCGCCGGGGCGCCGAGGCGGGAAGCGCCCTCGCAATGGTCGCGCTCGGCGCGATGTATCTCGACGGCCGCGGCATCGCACGGGACGACGGGCAGGCCGCCATCTGGTACCGTAAGGCCGCCGAGGCGGGCAATGCGCTCGGCATGGTTGGCCTCGCCGCGCTGTATGTCGACGGCCGGGGCGTGGCGCGGGATGACGGACAGGCGGTCGCCTGGTTCACCCGGGCGGCGGGGATTGGGTCCGCCCTCGGCATGGTCGGACTCGGCGCGATGTATCTCGATGGCCGCGGCGTCGCGCGGGACGATGCGCAGGCGGTGATCTGGTATCGCAAGGCCGCGGCAGCGGGCGATGCGTCGGCCATGTTCGCCCTCGGCGCGCTTTATGAGGCCGGCCGGGGGATCGGGCCTGACGCTGTGCTGGCCGCCGTCTGGCGCCGCCGGGCGGCTGAGGCCGGCAACCTCCCCGCAATGGTCAAACTGGGGTGGATGTATGCAGACGCGCGCGGCGTGCCGCTCGACGACGGGGAGGCCCGCATCTGGTTCCGCCGGGCGGCTGAGGCCGGCGCCGCCGATGGCATGGCTGCCCTTGGCTGGATTTACGAGATGGGCCGCGGCGTCGCGCCTGACGACGCGCAGGCAGCGCTCTGGTACCGCAAGGCCGCCGAGGCGGGCGACGCGGACGCAATGAATGATCTCGGACGCATGTACAGGGACGGTCGCGGCGTCGCGCCAGACGCGGCGCATGCCTTCGTCTGGTTCCGCAAGGCCGCCGACGCTGCGAACGCGCGCGGAATGGAAAATCTTGCGCTGATGTATGAGAAGGGCCGCGGCGTCGAGCAGGACGACGCCTTGGCCGTCGTCTGGCTGCGCAAGGCGGCGGCGGCAGGCGCGCCCGCCGCGATGAAGAATCTCGGCGTGCGCTATATTGAAGGCCGTGGCGTCGCGTCCGATGATCGGCAGGCCGCGCTGTGGTGCCGCAAGGCCGCCGAGGCGGGCGATGCGGAGGGGATGACTGATCTTGGCTGGTTGTATGAGAATGGCCGCGGGATCGCGCGCGACGAGGCGCAAGCTGCCGTCTGGTACCGCAAGGCGGCGGACGCGGGCGCCGCCGCCGCGATGTATAGTCTTGGACGTTTGTATGCGTTGGGTCGCGGCGTCGCGCAGGACGGCGCGCAGGCGACCGCCTGGATTGGCAAGGCTGCGGCGGCGGGCGACGCCGCCGCAATGGTCGATTTCGGAAGGATTTATCGCACCGGGCGCGGCGCGCCGCGTGACGAGGCGCAGGCCCTCGTCTGGTTCCGCAAGGCGGCCGAGGCGGGCGACGCCAATGGCATGGCCGCTCTCGGCGAGATGTACCTGCAGGGCGCCGGCGTCGCGGAGGACGATGGCGAAGCGGCGGTCTGGCTCGGCAAGGCGGCGCAGGCGGGCAACGCCGTCGCGATGAATAATCTTGGACGCCTCTATGCGCTTGGCCGCGGGCTCGCGCAGGACGACCAGCGGGCGGGCGACTGGTTCGGCAAGGCGGCGGCGGCCGGAAACCCCGATGGCATGAACAATCTTGGGCGGCTGTACGAGATGGGCCGCGGTGTCGCGCAGGACGACGGGCAGGCCGCCGCCTGGTACCGCCGCGCGGCGGAGGCTGGCAACGATCCCGGCAAGGCCAATCTCGCGCGGCTGCGCGCGGCTGGCCGTGCCGCCGCTCGATGAGCGCAGCCGCCGAAACTGCGCGAGCCGCGCCTCTCATCTGCGCCGCCGCCCGCGAAGTCGAAAGCTTCGAAATCCTTGCCCCCGCCCGCTTTCCCCTGCTAAAGCACCCGTTCGAACGCGGCCGCCATTGAAAAAATGCAATTTTTTGCTCCGGAATACGCCGGATTTTCGTGGCGCCGCCTGGGAGTTTTGAAAATGTCCGCCGAGAACTGGTCGCCGTCGAGCTGGAGGGGCAAGCCCATCGAGCAGTCGCCCGTCTATCCGGACGCGGCCGCCCTCGCCGACGTCGAGCGCCAGCTCGCCGGCTTTCCGCCGCTCGTCTTCGCGGGCGAGGCGCGCAAATTGAAGCGCATGCTGGGCAAGGTCGCCGACGGCGAAGCCTTTTTGCTGCAGGGCGGCGATTGCGCCGAAGCCTTCGCCGAGCATTCGGCCGACAATATCCGCGATTTCTTCCGCGTCTTTTTGCAGATGTCGGTCGTCGCGACCTTCGCCGCCGCGCTGCCCGTGGTGAAGGTCGGCCGCATCGCGGGCCAATTCGCCAAGCCCCGCTCGGCGCCCAACGAGACCGTCGGCGGCGTGTCGCTGCCAAGCTATCGCGGCGACATCGTCAACGACATCGCCTTTAGCGCGGCGGCGCGCGTGCCCGATCCCGTGCGCCAGCTCGACGCCTATCGCCAGTCGGCGGCGACGCTCAATCTCTTGCGCGCTTTCGCCACCGGCGGCTACGCCAATCTCGAAAACGCGCATCAATGGATGCTGTCCTTCATCAAGGACAGCCCACAGTCCGCGCGCTATCAGGAGCTCGCCGACCGCATCACCGAGACGCTCGGATTCATGCGCGCGATCGGGCTCGACCCGGAGTCTCACCAGGAGCTGCGGCAGACCGATTTCTACACCTCGCATGAGGCGCTGTTGCTCGGCTTCGAGCAGGCGCTGACGCGGGTTGATTCAACAACCGGCGATTACTACGCGACCTCCGGCCACATGATCTGGATCGGCGATCGCACGCGCCAGCCGGACCATGCGCATATCGAATACGCGCGGGGCGTAAACAATCCGATCGGCCTCAAATGCGGGCCGACGCTGGCGCCCGAAGAGTTGATCCGGCTGATCGACATCCTGAACCCCGACAATGAGCCGGGGCGCCTGACGCTGATCTGCCGCTTCGGCGCCGACAAGGTCGGCGAGCATCTGCCCGCGCTGATCCGCGCGGTAAAGGCCGAGGGCCGGCGCGTCGTGTGGTCGTGCGATCCGATGCACGGCAATACGGTGAAGGCGGCGTCCGGCTTCAAGACGCGCCCGTTCGATCGCATCATGGCTGAGATCCGCGCCTTCTTTTCGGTGCATCAGGCGGAAGGGACCTACGCCGGCGGCGTGCATCTCGAAATGACCGGCAAGAACGTCACCGAATGCACCGGCGGCGCGCGCGCCATATCGGACGCCGATTTACATGACAGGTATCATACTTACTGCGATCCGCGCCTCAACGCCGAGCAGGCGATCGAAGTCGCTTTCCTGATCGCCGAACTTTTGAAGGGCGAACGCATTGGCCGCGGCCTTGCCGCGCAGGCCGCCGCCGAATAGGGTTGGCGAAGGCTTCGCGAAGGGTTCTTGCAAGGGTTCTTGCAAGGGTTCTGAAGCCCGCCGCGCCGAATAAACGCCAATGAAATTGGCCGGAATGAGACGCCCCCGGGCGGCCCCGCGCAGGGTGTTTCACGTGAAACAGCTCGAAAGCGGCGCGCGGGGGTGTTTCACGTGAAACATCCGTAAGCGCGTATGAGATAAATTCGATAAGGCGCGGACGGCGAATGATTTTTGGCGGCTCGCGGAGGCCGCGGACAGGTAAGATGGCGCATTTTTCTCTGATCTTTCGCCCGACGCTGCGATGAGCGCTGACACCCTCGTCATCGGCCTCGCCCAGATCGACTGCACGGTCGGCGACATCGCCGGAAACGTCGCCCGCATCCGCGCGGCGAGAGCCGAGGCGGCGGCGTTCGGCGCTGATCTCCTTATGTTTTCAGAGCTCTTCATCGCCGGCTATCCGCCCGAGGATCTGGTGCTGAAGCCGGCCTTTCTCGAGGCCTGCCGCGCCGCCTGCGAGGATGTCGCGCGCGACACCGCCGACGGCGGCCCGGCGCTGCTCGTCGGCCTGCCCTTCGTCGAGGACGGCCTGACCTACAACGCCTACGCCCTGCTCGACAACGGCCGCATCGAGGCCGTGCGCTTCAAGGCCGACTTGCCGAACTATGGCGTTTTCGACGAAAAGCGTGTGTTTTCAGCAGGTCCCATGCCGGGGCCGATCTCGTTCCGGGGCGTTCGCATCGGCATCCCGATCTGCGAGGACATCTGGGGGCCGGACCCCGTCGAATGCATCGCCGAGACCGGCGGCGAGATCCTTCTCGTGCCGAACGGCTCGCCCTATTGGGGCGGCAAGACCGACGAGCGGCTGGCCATCGCGGTCGCCCGCGTCGTCGAAAGCGGCCTGCCGCTCATCTACCTGAACCAGGTCGGCGGCCAGGACGAACTCGTCTTCGACGGCGCCTCCTTTGGCCTCAACGCCGACGCTTCGCTCGCCTTCCAGCTGCCGGCTTTCGCCTCCACCGTCGCGAAAACCGTGTGGCGGCGCGGCCCCAAGGGCTTCGCCTGCGTCGAGGGGCCGAAAGCCGCGCTGGAACAAGGCGATGAGGCCGATTACGCCGCCTGCGTCCTTGGCCTGCGCGATTACGTCGACAAGAACGGCTTTCCCGGCGTCGTGATGGGCCTTTCGGGCGGCGTCGATTCGGCGCTTTGCGCGGCGATGGCGGTCGACGCGCTGGGGCGGGAGCGCGTGCACTGCCTCATGCTGCCCTATCGCTACACCTCGAAGGAATCGCTCGCCGACGCGGAAGCCTGCGCCAAGGCCCTTGGCGTTCGCTACGACATCCTGCCGATCGAGCCCGCCGTCGCCGGCTTCGAGACCGTACTTAGCCCCCTGTTTAAAGGTACGAAACAGGGCCTCACGGAGGAGAACATCCAGAGCCGCGCGCGCGGCGTGATCCTGATGGCGGTCTCCAACAAATTCGGTTCGATGCTGGTCACCACCGGCAACAAGTCGGAGATGTCGGTCGGCTATGCGACCATCTATGGCGACATGAACGGCGGCTTCAATCCGATCAAGGACCTCTACAAGATGGAGGTGTTCCGGCTCTCGGCGCTGCGCAACCGCTGGAGGCCGAAGGGGGCGCTTGGCCCCGCCGGCGAGGTCATTCCGGCGAATATTCTGGTAAAGCCGCCGTCGGCGGAGCTGCGCGAGAACCAGAAGGATCAGGATTCGCTGCCGCCCTATGAAATGCTCGACGCCATCCTGCAGGGGCTGGTCGAAAAGGAGATGCGGGTCTCCGACATCGTCGCGCTGGGCTTCGATCTCGAAACGGTGAAGAAAGTCGAACGCCTGCTTTACCTCGCCGAATACAAGCGCCGGCAGTCCGCGCCGGGCGTAAAGGTGACGGCCAAGAATTTCGGCCGCGACCGGCGCTATCCCATCCTCAACAAATTCCGCGATCCCGGCTCCGCGGCCGTCGCCCCGGCGAAGGGCGCGCCGAGCGGGCGCGGCTTCGCGCCCAGCGACGATGCGATGTAGGGTGCGATGGCGGCGGGGAGAGGCCGAAGTTTCACGAATCCTTGACCGCGCGCGTTTCGATTAGAATATAGAGTTACGCCGTCGCCGCCGACGCGCCGCCTATACTTGGGAAATAGAGATGAACCTGAAACTTTTTGCGATTGTCATTTGCACATTCTTCGGCCTGGTTTTTGTAACGATCGCCAGGGCGGACACCGAAGGACAATGCGGCGGCGCCTACACCAGTCAGAATGGTCAAAGCTATTCATGCACGCAAAACCGCAAACCCTATTGCCTCTCCAATGGACGGTGCCAATGCCTCGAAAGGAAGGCTTGCCCGGCGGGAAGCAGGACGAGGAGTGGTAGCGCACGACGCGGATCAAAGCCGGCGAGGGTCGCCCTTCTGATCTTCGCGCTCGATGACGCGCAGCCTGCGAACCGTCAGCTCATCGACCTCCAGCGCGCCAAAGCGCGCCTTCTTGATGACGAGGCGACCGACCGCGAGCCGGCCGATCGCGACGGCGCCGATGGCGACGGCGCCCAGCGCCGCGGCGCCGAGCGCGAGCGCCAGGAGGCTCGAGGCCGGAGCCGCCCTGGATTGACGCACTGCTTCATTCGGCATTTGCGGCTTTCTAGCGCGGGATGAGGAAAAGTGGAACTCGCTTTCCGCCCGCATCCCGCTCTGAACTTCTAGAACCAATCACGTTCTAGCGCGAAAACTTCTTGTACTTCATCCGGTGCGGAATGAGGCTGTCCTGGCCGAGGCGGCGCTTCTTGTCTTCCTCGTAGTCCTGGAAATTGCCCTCGAACCATTCGACATGGCTGTCGCCCTCGAAGGCCAGCATATGCGTCGCGATGCGGTCGAGAAAGAAGCGGTCATGCGAGATGATCACCGCGCAGCCGGCGAAATCGGTCAGCGCCTCTTCGAGCGCGCGTAAGGTCTCGATGTCGAGGTCGTTGGTCGGCTCATCGAGCAGCAGAAGATTGGCGCCCGACTTCAGCATTTTGGCGAGATGCACGCGGTTGCGTTCGCCGCCCGACAGCTGGCCGACCTTCTTCTGCTGGTCGGGCCCCTTGAAGTTGAAGGCGCCGGTGTAGGCGCGGGAGTTCATCTCCCTCTTGCCGAGATAAATGATCTCATTGCCGCCGGAGATTTCCTCCCAGACGTTCTTCTTCGGATCGAGCGAATCGCGCGACTGGTCGACATAGCCGAGCTTGACCGAACTCGCCGATGACGATCGTCCCCTTGTCGGGCTTTTCCTGCCCCGTAATCATGCGAAACAGCGTCGTCTTGCCGGCGCCGTTCGGGCCGATGACGCCGACGATGCCGCCGGGCGGCAGCTTGAACGTCAGATCGTCGATCAGCAGCTTGTCGCCGAAGCCTTTCGAGAGATGATCGAAATCGACCACCGTATTGCCGAGCCGCTCGGCGACCGGGATGACGATCTGGCCGGTCACCGCCTGCTTGTCGTTTTGCTTCGCGACAAGCTCCTCATAGCGCTGGATGCGCGCCTTGGATTTCGACTGGCGCGCCTTCGGGCTCGACGCCATCCAGCCGGCCTCGGCCTCGATGGCGCGCTGGCGCGCCTCATCCTCGCGGTTCTCCTGAAGCATGCGCTTCTGCTTCTGCTTCAGCCAGGACGAATAATTGCCCTCATAGGGGATGCCGCGGCCGCGATCGAGCTCCAGAATCCAGCCCGTCACATTGTCGAGGAAATAGCGGTCATGGGTGACGATCAGGATCGCGCCGGGATAATTGCGCAGATGCCCTTCGAGCCAGTTCACGGTTTCGGCGTCGAGATGGTTGGTCGGCTCGTCGAGCAGCAGCAGATCCGGCTGTTCGAGCAGCAGCTTGCAGAGCGCGACGCGGCGGCGCTCGCCGCCCGAGAGCTTGTCGACCGGCCAGTCGTCCGGCGGGCAGCCGAGCGCGTCCATGGCGAGATCGACCTGCGCGTCGAGATCCCAGAGCCCCTTGTGCCTCGATCTCGTCCTGCAGCTTCGTCATTTCGTCGGCGGTCTCGTCGGAATAATTCATGGCGAGATCGTTGTAGCGGTCAAGGATCGCCTTTTTCGCCGCGACGCCCAGCATGACGTTGCCGCGCACGTCGAGACTATTGTCGAGCTGCGGCTCTTGCGGCAGATAGCCGACTTTCGCCCCTTCGGCGACGAAGCCCTCGCCGGTGAACTCCTTGTCGAGACCCGCCATGATTCTGCAAAAGCGTCGATTTGCCCGAGCCGTTGACGCCGAGCACGCCGATCTTGGCGTCGGGATAGAAGGACAAATTGACGTTATCGAGGACCTTCTTGCCGGTCGCCCAGGTCTTCGTCAGGCCTTGCATATGATAGATGAATTGCCGCGCCATCAGGGCTCGCATCCGTTGTCAGAGAATTATAAGGGTTGCGACGCTATGTAGACGCGCGCGGCGAAACGGTCCAGACAAATGGGCGGCGCCGTCCCGACGTTGCGGCGAAATCATCGCGGCGCCGGGCGATCGTCCGGGTGGCCAACGGGTCTTGGGCGCGTCATAATCGGCCGCCTGGGTCCACCGCGAGCCTTGCGGAACAAACTATTTTGGGATTTGCGCCTTGCCAGACATCGGACTGCGGAACCTTGGAACGATCATTCCCGGCGCGCGGGGAGAGCCGACGCAACCGGCGCCCCCGCAGGGGACCTCGCAACCGCGGGCGCCGCAAAACCCGCTGACCCGGCCGGCCTCGCCGCCTGCGGCCGCCGCGCAGGGCGGCGCATCCGCGGCGCCGATTTTCGCCGCCGACGCCGGCGACGACCCCGCCGCGCTCGCCTCCGGCGCGCTCGGAATCGATGCGCCGCTCGAGCTGCTGGCCGAGCTCGCGAGCCACGGCCGGACCCAGACGCCGCTCGCCATCGGCCTCTTTGGTCCCGCCGGATGCGGCAAAAGCGTCGCGCTGAACAAGCTCGTCGCGGCCATCGAGCGCCTTGGCGCCGCCGCCGCGAATGCGGGTTCGAGCCCGTTCCTCAGCCCCATCGCGACCGTGCGGGTCGACGCCGCCGATCTCGACGGCCATCCCGCGACGGCGCTGGCGGAGGCGCTTTACGCGCGTCTCGCGATAGCTGCGCCGGCCCTCGCCATCGAGGCGAGCCACGCCGCCCGCGATCCCGATGTTGCGGCGCGCGAGGCGTTCGAGCGGCTCGACGCCGCAAGGCTGAAGCTGGAGGCCGAGCGCCGCGTGCTCGAAGAGGCCGACGCGCGGCGGGCGAGGCTCGCCGATACGCTGCTCTACGAGACGCCGGGCTCGCAGGTCGACGCCTATGCGACGGGCCGGCGCGGCCGCATCAAGGCGGCGATGAATTCGTTCGGCGTCGCCGGCGATCCGCTGCTTGGCTACAAGGATATGGTCGCCGAGGCGGCCGACGCCCGCGGCCCGTCGCGGACGAATTTCGCGCTGCGCGCCTTCTTCGGCCTCAAAGGCCAGAGGAAGCGGATCGTCTGGGCGATCATCCTCGCCGCGATCGGCCTTGGCCTCGGCGCCGCCTTCGACAATCAATCGAAATGGCTCGGCTTGCTGCGCACGGAGCCGCAGACGGAGGGCGCGGCGAACTGGATCGCGGCCCACGCCGACTGGCTGCTCGCCCTTCGCGCCGCCGCCTTCATCGGCGCGGGGCTGGCGCTGCTTTCCAACATCTGGCGCGGCATCGGCTGCTGCGACTGGTCTCTCGCGGCGAAAGCCTGCTCAAGGCCGAACTCAACGAGCGCCGGCGCGACACCGACGGCCATTTCGGGCACCAGACGCGGCGCGTCGAGAATCTCACAGCCGACGTCGAACGCCTCAGCCGTCAGGCCGCCGAAGCGGAGCGGCGCGCCGGCGGCCTGCGGGCGGCCAACCCGGCGCTGGCCGAGCCGTCGCCCTTCGCTCCCGATGCGCAAAAGCAGGAGGCGCGGCGCTTCATCGCGATGGTCGGCGCCCTGGCGCAGACGCGCGGCGGCGCGAACGGATACGCGGCGGCGGCGCCGGCCGATACGCCGCGGCGCGTCATCGTCGCGCTCGATAATCTCGACGCGCTTCCCGCCGCCCGCGCGCGCGAAATTCTGGCGCAGGCGCATAGCCTGCTGGGGCCAGGCTATGTGAGCCTGATCGCGGTCGATCCGACCCGTTTCGTGGCGGACGATCCTTCGCAAAGCCTCGACAAATGGATCGGAGCGCCGCTCCAGGTCGGCGAAATCGCGGCGCGGCAGGACGCCTCGGCGCAGATCCGCGACATCCTCGGCGCCGCCGGCGCGGCGAAGACCCCGGCCCCGCTTCCCGACGCAAAGGAATCCGCGCTCGATGAGCCGCTGAGCGAAGCCGAAACCCAGCTGCTCGCCGCCCTGGCGCCCCTCGCCGGCCCCTCGGCGCGCGCGGTCAAGCGGTTCATCAACCTCTATCGGCTGCTGCGCACGCAATGGCGCGACCGGCCGGAGCAGCGCGGCGCGCTGGCCTTCATGCTGGCGCTCGACGCCGGCGGAAGCCCGGCCGAGATCGCCGCCGTGCATGGCGCGCTGGCCGGCGCCGGCGGCGACGCCGCCTTCGATCCCTATCACATCGGCCCGCGGCTCGCCTCGACGATCGCGGCCCTCGGCGCCGCGCAGGGACGCCCGAGCACCGACGCGCTGCGCCGCGCCGCCGCTCTGGCGCGGGCCTTCTCGTTTCGTCCGGACAGGGCGGAGCGCGGATAAAAGCCGCCCTGAACGGAGTGATCCATCGTGAAACGCGAAGAGCTGACGGAAAGAATTCTCGACATCAAGCGCGAGAAAAATTGGAGCTGGAGCTACATCGCGGGCGAGATCGGCGGCATGTCGCCGGTGCTCATCGTCGGCGCCCTGCTTGGCCAGATGAAGCTCGTGAAGCCGCTGGCGAAAAAGGCGGCGGCGCTGTTCGACCTCAGCGACGCCGAGGAGCGCATGCTGAACGAGGTTCCCTATCGCGGGAGCCCAATGCCGCCGACCGATCCCCTGCTCTACCGCTTCTACGAACTCGTGATGGTCAACGGCCCGGCGCTGAAGGCGCTGATCGAGGAGGAATTCGGCGACGGAATCATGTCGGCGATCGATTTCGACATGCAGATCGAGCGCGAGCCGAACCCGAAGGGCGACCGCGTCAGGCTCGCCATGTCGGGCAAATTCCTTCCTTACAAATATTACGGCGCCGAACAGGGAATTCCCGAACTCGGGCTCAAAGAGAGCTGAGCGGCGCGAAAACGGCGCGCATCCGCCGGAGCGGCGCGCGCCGGATTTTTAGCGGCGAAACAGCTTACTGGAACATCTTTACGACGCTCTCGAGCGCCTTCCAGACGCCCCAGAGGATCGGCAGGCCGACCAGCACCCACGGGATCGCCGTCGCGGCGGTGAAGCGGACGTCGGCGACAGCGGACGCGCTGCCAGGGGACGCCGCAACCGGACCGCCCGCGCCGTTCAGCGGCGGCTTGTCCTTGATCAGCCATTTATCAGCGACCGGCCGGATCAGCGCGTTGCAGATAAAGCCGACGGCGAGGAACCCGGCGAGAATGTACAGCGTGCGGTCATAGACCTGCGAGCGCTCGATCCCCGCTGCGATCTGCGCGTCGCGGATATAGCCGATCACGAGGGGGCCGACGACGCCCGCCGCCGACCAGGCGGTCAGAAGGCGGCCGTGGATGGCGCCGACATAGCGCGTGCCGAAGACGTCCGCGAGATAGGCCGGGACCGTCGCGAAGCCGCCGCCATACATCGAAAGAATGATGCACATCGAGGCGACGAACAGCGCCTTGGAGCCCATATGCGCGAAGGTCGGGGCGGAGGCGTAAAGGATGATGCCGAGGCCGAAAAAGGTGAAATAGGTCGCCTTGCGGCCGATCTTGTCGGAGAGCGAGGCCCAGAAGAAGCGCCCGCCGATGTTGAACAGCGACAAAAGGCCGACGAAGCCGGCGGCGATGGTCGCGACGGCCGCTTTCTGGGCGGTGTCGAGCGCCCCGAATGCGACCTCCGGCTTGCCGATCAGGGAGCCGGCGAAAATCTCCTGCAGCATCGGCGAGGCCATCGCGAGGACGCCGATGCCGGCCGACACGTTGAGGAACAGCACCGCCCAGATGAGCCAGAACTGCGCCGTCTTGTGCGCGTCCTTCAAATCGACGTTGCCGCTGGTGACGAGTTTGCTCCTGTGCTCGGAGGGAAGCCAGCCCGCCGGCAGCCAGTCATGGGCCGGCACGCGATAGCCGAAGGCGCCGGCCAGCATGGCGATGATGTAGATGACGCCGATCACCGCCATGGTCTGCCACACGCCGACCTCGGTCGGGGTTTTGAAATGAAGCATCAGGAGATTGGCGAGCGGAGAGCCGATCAACGCGCCGCCGCCAAAGCCCATGATGGCCATGCCGGTCGCCATGCCGCGCCGATCCGGGAACCATTTGATCAGCGTGGACACAGGCGAAATATAGCCAAGGCCAAGGCCGATGCCGCCGACGACGCCAAGCCCAAGCCAGAGCAGCCAGAGCTGGTGAATATAGACGGCGTAGGCGCCGATCAGAAAGCCGCCGCCCCAGCAGAAGGCGGCGACGACGCCGGCCTTGCGCGGCCCCGCCCGTTCCAGCCAGCCGCCGAAGACGGCGGCCGACAGGCCGAGGAAGACGATGCCGAGTTCGAACACGACGAGGAGATCGCTGACGCGCCAGTCGCAGGCGCGCGTGAACAGAACCTCCCCGAGGGACATGGCGGCGGGACAGGCCTGCGCCTTGTCGATTCCGAGCGCGCGCGACAGCGGCAGCCAGAACACGCTGAGGCCGTAGGCCATGCCGATGCACAGATGAATGGCGAGCGCCGCGGGCGGGACGAGCCAGCGATTGAAACCGGGGCCAGCGACAATATTTTCGCGCGACAGGAAGCTCGGCTTCTGGCCGCCGGTCAGTTCTAAAGTGGTGCTCAAGTCCGTCCTCCCAAAACCGGCGGGTTTCACCCGCTTTTATCGTTATTCATGGTTGCGGCGATCAGGGTCATATATCAATGCGAGATCTCCGTCGCCCGATAGATAATCTCTATAACAGATCGCCGTCCGAGCGATTGACCCAAACGGCTGGCGGATCACTTGGAGATTGTGATCCGCCGCAAACGGTTTTCTGGCTCGATTATCTTAATACAACGGCCTAAACAGGCACAACAGGAGTCTTGGCCTGAGCCATTTTTCGCAGCGTCGCGACGTCGATGTTGAGATGCGCGGCGACGAGCTCATGCGGCACATTGTTCATCCACGACGCCAGCGAAACATCGGCATATTGCGGCGTCGTGAACACCTCCAGAAAGCGCAGCGTGTCCTTGCCGACGTTCTGGACATAGTGGCCGATCGACTGCGGCACATAGCCGACGTCGCTCGGGTGGAAGAGAACCGTGTTGTTGCGCCCCTCGCCGTGGAAGACGCCCATCCGCGCCGTGCCGCTGATATAGTACTGCCATTCGTCCGACAGCGGATGCCAGTGCAGTTCGCGCATGCCGCCCGGCGCGACCTCGACCAGCGCCGCCGCCATGGTCGTCGCCGGGAAATTGCTCGAATCGGCGATGCGGACCGATCCGCCGGCGGATTCGAAGTTCGGTTTCTGGGCGGCGAGCGGAAATGCATAGGGATTCGGCACGAAAGGCTGCTTGCTCTGGTCCAGATCGTCCTCGAGGCTGCCGGGGAGCGGCGCGTTGAAAATCCAGAGGTCCTTGCGGTCGGTCCTGTCGAAGGTCGAGGCGGGAACGCCGAAATTCTCGGCCAGCACCTCCTTTGGGGTGTGGTTGAACCAGTCGGTGATGAGGAAGGTCGAATCCTCGGAGAAATTGCCGTCGTTGAAGACGAGGATGAATTCGCATCCGTCTGGCCCAAGACCCTGGATCGAGTGCGGCACGCCGCCGGGGAAGAACCAGAGATCGCCTTCCTTGACGTCGGCGATGAATTTCTGCGCGCCGGAATCGACGGCCGTGATGCGCCCGCTGCCATAGGTCACAAAGGCCCATTCGGCCGGCACGTGCCAGTGCAGCTCGCGTACGGCGCCGGCGGGCAGCCGCATGTTGACGCCCGCCATGTTTTTCGAAATCGGAAAATTGCGGACCGTGACCTCGCGCGCCCAGCCGGCGTCGGTATGGCGGTTGTGGACCTCGGAGAAGGAGTGCCGCAGCATTCCGAGATTGCCGTGGTCGGTCGGCAACCCCTGCCAGTCGTAGGGGTTGATCGCCGCCTCGGCGCCGTCGCGCGGGCCGGGATCGCTCATTGCAGAACCCTTGGCCGCAGCCGAATAATCTTCGGCGGCCGCCGCCGTCGCCACGGCCGCGGCGGCAAGGCCTCCCGCCGCGCCAGTCGCCAGAAGCTTGCGTCGCGAATACAGCGTCATGTCCATCTCCCTTTTGTTTTCTCGTCGGAGCCTTCAATCTCCAGCGGGCGCATTATGGCGATGTCTCTTCGCGGCTGAACGCTAACGAACGCGATAAGTGCGATGGCTTTTGCCGATGGGCCGACGCCTCGCTTCGCCTGGCGCCGCGCTCCCGCTTGGGGCCATAAAGCCGCCGGCCGAGAACGAGCCATGATCCGGTCGCCAGAAGCAAAGGAAAGGTCAGCCATTGCACGCTGGCCAATCCATATCGCCAGTCGTGCATCGGCGTGTAGATGTAGACGAACTGGTAGACGGCGATGAAAATATGCGTCTTCGACGCCAATTTGCGGGAGATGATCACGGCGCGCGTCTTCGCTTCGCCGCGCGGCGCGCGAGCGCCCCCGACGCGTCCCTCGCTGAGAGAGGGCCGCGTTGCGGATCTGACCTCATTTTACGCTCCCTTGTTTTTTTTTGCGTTCAGCCTTTCAGTGTGCCGCCTCGCCTATTATGAAGATTGTGTTCCGCGGCTGAACGCGGACGAACGCGATAAGTGCGATGGCTTTTGCCGATAGCCTGATGCTGGATCCGGTTTTCCTGCGGACCTTTCTCGTCATCGCGGAAGGGTCGAGCTTCTCCGAGGCGAGCCGACGCCTCGGCCTTGGCCAGCCGACCGTCAGCGAGCACGTCCGCAAACTCGAAAAGGCGGTCGGCCATCGCCTGTTCATCCGCGACACGCATTCCATCACGATGACGCCCGAAGGCGAGGCGATGGTGGCGTTCGCCCGCAGCATTCTCGAAACCAACGAGCGGGCGACGCGCCACTTCGCGGGCGCAAAGCTGCGCGGCCGACTGCGCTTCGGCGCTTCGGAGGACCTCGTTCAGTCCTGGCTCCCCGAGATCCTCGCGGGCTTCGTGCGCGACCATCCGCTCGTCGATCTCGAATTCACCATCGCGCTGAGCAACACCCTGATCAATCGCTTCGACGCCGGCGAACTCGATCTCGTGCTGTGCAAGCGCTGGCCGGGCGACGAGCGCGGCGATCTCATCTGGCGCGACAAGCTGGTCTGGGTCGGCGCAAAGAAGGAGCCCGCGCCGCAGGAGCAAGTGCAGCTGATCCTCTATCCGCCGCCGAGCATCACCCGCTTCTTGGCGCTCGCCGCCCTCGAGCGCGCCGGCGTCCCTTGGCGGATCGCCTGCACCAGCGGCAGCCTTTCGGGCCTCGTCGCCGCGACGCAGGCTGGCCTCGGCTTCATGGCGCATTCGCGCAAGCTAATCCCGCACGGCCTGATCGAGCGCCCGCCTATCGCTGGCATGCCGACGCTTGGCGATCTCGAATTCGTCATGCTGCGCACGCGCCGCAGATCGCAGGCGCCGGTGGCGGAGCTGAGCGCCGCGATTCTCGCGAAGGGCGAAAAGTTTTGACGGAGCCGCCTCGTGTCGGCGGCGATGAGCCTGCTGGAAATTCAGATCAGGCGCGCTTTGCGAAAGCGCCCATCCGCCGCCGCAACGGGTAAAGCGCCAGAACGGCCAGCAAAGCGGTGGCGATATTCAATCCCGCGGCGATCCAGAATACCAGATGCCAGCTGCCGGTGGCGGCGGTGAGCATGCTGGAGAAAGGAACAAGCAGGGCGGCGGTTCCCTTGGCGGTGTAGAGGAGGCCCGCATTCGCCGCCGCGAATTTCGCGCCGAACGTATCGCCGGATGTCGCCGGAAACAGGCTGTAGATTTCGCCCCACGCGAAGAACACGAGACCCGTCAACACAACGAACATGACGGGCGAATGCCCGAATTTGCTCAGCGCCAGGATGGCGAGCCCTTCGAGCCCGAAAGCGATGAACATTGTGACTTCGCGTCCGATCCGGTCCGAGACCCAGCCGAAGAGCGGGCGGGTTATGCCGTTCAGCAACCGGTCGATCGACAGCGCGAAGGTGAGCGCCGGCAAGGTGATGCCGACGAGGCTGACCGGCATCGTCGGCGACGCCGAAATCCTTGGCGATGGGTCCAAGTTGCGCCGTCGCCATCAGGCCGCCCGCCGCCATCATGACGAACATCAGATACATCAGCCAGAACACGGGCGTCTTCAGCATCTCCGCCGGGCTGTATTGGCGGCGATACAGATCGCGCGCGATTTCGGGCGCCTGCGCATCGGCGCTCATCGGCATTTTCAGGAGCAGCGCGCAAATGCAGACCGCGACGCCCTGCAGGAGGCCGAAAAAGAGAAAGGTATGCTGAAAGCCTTGATCCTTGATCATCAACGAGATCGGGACGATGGTCAGCGCGGACCCGAGGCCAAAGCCAGCCGCCGTCACGCCGGCCGCAAGACCGCGGCGATCCGGGAACCATTTCAACGCATTGCCGAGGCAGGCCGCATAAACCGCGCCGGCGCCAAAGCCCCCGATCGCCTGCGCCAGATAGAGCAAGGGCAGGCTCGACAGCTTCGCGTTCAGCACCCAGGCCGCGCCGATGAGCGCGCCGCCGAGGAGGACGACGAGCCGGGGCCCAAACGAATCGACGAGATAACCGTGGATCGGAACGAACCAGGTTTCACAGACGACAAAGATCGTGAATGCGACCTGGATCGCCGATCGGTCCCAGCCGAACGCCGCCTGCATGGGGTTGACGAAAAGCGTCCACGCATATTGGAGATTGGCGATCAGCGTCATGCAGACGACGCCCAGAACGAGCTGCAGCCACCGGTGAGATGTCGGTCGACCTTCAACCAAAACAGCCTCTCGCACCGCCACGGTCGATCCCTCGCCTTCGAATTCGGTTGCATTTTCTTGCAAAGGAATTTGCGGGTCGCCGCAAATTTGAGCAAGCTATTTTTTTGCTACACGCAGGCAGAGAAAAGCGGATGACTTGAGTGCGTTGCACAATTAAGCATGTGCGATGCATGCTAAGCTTTTCTGGATTGACCGCACCGCCGATTTTTGCGCTTTACTCGCGCGCGGTCTAACTTCTTCATGATCCTCGCCCTCGAAAAGCGGCTCCCGCATGCGGAGCGCTTTCCGTCGCCAAACCCTACGAGTGAGTATTGATCAATGAGAATATGCGTAATCGGCGCTGGCGCGATAGGCGGTCTGTTGGCGGCGAAGCTCGCCCATTCCGGCGAGGATGTCAGCGTGATCGCGCGGCGCGCTCATCTTTCGAGCATCATCGAGAATGGTCTCGTTCTGATCGAGGACGGCCGCGAGATCGTCGCGCGCGTCAAGGCTTCGGACCGCATCGCCGACGCCGGCGAGCAGGATCTGATCATCCTCGGCATGAAGGCCCATCAGGTCGCCGCCGTCGTGCGCGAGCTGCCCGCCATCATGGGCCCGCAGACCATGGTGCTCACGGCGCAAAACGGCATTCCCTGGTGGTATTTTTTCGGCCATGGCGGACCCGCATGAGGGCGTGCGCCTGGAGAGCGTCGATCCCGGCGGCGTCATCGCCGACAATCTGCCGATCGAGCGAGTCATCGCGAGCGTCGTCTATCCGGCGGCGGAAATCGAGAGGCCTGGCGTCATTCGTCACATCGAAGGCAATCGCTTCTCGCTCGCCGAGCTTGACGGCTCGAAAAGCGAACGGATTCTTCGCGTGTCGGAGGCTTTCGCGAAGGCGGGCTTCAAGGCGCCGGTCGTCAGCGACGTGCGCAGCGAAATCTGGACAAAGCTCTGGGGCAATCTGAGCTTCAACCCGATCAGCGCGCTGACCCATGCGACGCTTGAGGACATTTGCCGGTTTGCGCCGACGCGCGCGCTCGCGGCCGCTATGATGGCGGAGGCGCAGGCCGTCGGCGAAGCCCTGGGGATTCGCTTCCGCATCCCGCTCGAAAAGCGCATCGCCGGCGCCGAGGCGGTCGGCGCGCCACAAGACGTCGATGCTCCAGGACGTCGAGGCGGGGCGGGCGATCGAGGCCGACGCTCTGATTGGCTCGGTGGTCGAACTCGGCCGGATGGTCGGCCTCGCCACGCCTCATATGGACGCGATTTACGCCGTGACGAAACTTCTCGGCGAAACGCTGGCCCACGCAAAGGGCCGCCTCGTCATCACGCCGGCGTGAGGCGGCGTCGCAAATGGAATGCTTGTTGGGAGTAATGAGATGACTTCAGTGCGGACATTCGAGGGACTGCTCGCGTCCGGGCGCGCGGACGACGTCGCCATCGCGGCTCCCAACGCCGCGCCTTTAACCTATGCGGGCCTGCGCGCGCTTGTCGCGGAGACGATCGCGTCGCTGAACAAGCTGCGGGATCGGACGCAACGACCGCGTCGCCATCGTGCTGCCGAACGGCCCGGAGATGGCGACGGCGTTCATCGCCATCGCGTCGGGCGCGACCTCGGCTCCGCTAAATCCCGGCTATCGGACCGACGAGTTCGAGTTCTACATGAGCGACCTCAACGCCAGGGCGCTCGTCGTCGAGGAAGGAAGCTCGTCGCCCGCGCTCGCGGCGGCGAAAAAGCTCGGGATTACCGTGTTGACGCTCGCGCCCGACCCCAAGCGCGGGAGCCGGCGCCTTCACGCCTCGCCGGCGAGGCGAATGGCGCCGCCGCGCTGCCCGGCCGCGCCGAGGCGGGCGACGTCGCGTTGATCCTGCATACGTCCGGCACGACGTCGCGCCCGAAAATCGTGCCGCTGACGCAGGCCAATGTCGCGAAATCCGCCGACAACATCGCGACGAGCCTCGAGTTCACCGAAAAGGATCGCGGCCTCAACGTCATGCCGCTGTTCCATATCCACGGCTTGATCGCGGGCCTCCTCGCGCCGCTGTCGCGCGGCGGCGGCGTTTTCTGCACGCCGGGATTCAACGCCTTGAAGTTCTTCGCCGCGATGGAGGAATCCAATCCGACCTGGTACACGGCGGTTCCGACCATGCATCAGGCGATTCTGACGCGGGCGGGACACAACAAGGATGTGATCGCGCGTCATCCGCTGCGCTTCATCCGCTCCTCGTCCTCCTCGCTGCCGCCGCAGGTCATCACCGAGCTCGAAGCGACCTTCCACGCGCCCGTGATCGAAGCCTATGGCATGACCGAGGCCTCGCACCAGATGGCTTCCAACCCTCTGCATGGGGTGAGGAAGCCCGGCTCGGTCGGGCTTGCCGCGGGTCCCGAAGTCGCGATCATGGACGAGGCCGGCAAGCTGCTCGGCGCCGGCGAAATCGGCGAGATCGTCATTCGCGGCGAGAATGTCACGGCGGGCTATGAGAATAATCCCGCGCGCCAACGCCGAGGCCTTCGCCAACGGCTGGTTCCGCACCGGCGATCAGGGCGTCATCGACGCCGGCGGATATGTCAGCCTGACGGGGCGCCTGAAGGAGATCATCAACCGGGGCGGCGAGAAAATTTCGCCGCGCGAAGTCGATGAAGCGTTGATGGATCACCCGGCGATTCTACAGGTCGTGACATTCGCCGTGCCGCACGACAAGCTCGGCGAGGATGTCGCCGCGGCCGTCGTCCTGCGGGAGGGCGTAACCGCGACCGAACAGGAACTGCGCGCATTCTTGTCCCAACGGATCGCGGCGTTCAAAACGCCGCGAAAGATTCTGTTCCTGACGGAGATTCCAAAAGGCGCCACAGGAAAGCTGCAGCGCATCGGCCTCGCGGAGAAACTGGGGCTCGTCTGATTCCCAGCGGCTGCCGCCGTCGAACCGTTCCCAGCGTCGAACGCGATCACGAGGTTCGGCTTCAATTATAGTAGCCTCCGAAGAAAGCCGTGCCGACGCCATCGACAGGGTTGAAGACGCTATGGCTGTTGCCGAACGCGTAGCCGTGGTCGCGATCAAAGTCATAGCTGACGGCATCGCGGGCGATGGATGCGCCGATTGCGTTGCGCTCGCGGGCGTACCCGATCACGCGACGGCGGCGCGCGTCGCTGCGATAGGGTTGCGGCGGGGAGTGAAAGCCTGTGCCGTTCCAGCCATCCTGAGGCAGATCGAGAAAACTGGAAGGAGCGTCGGTGCGCCCTGACGTTTCGGCGTAGCTGACGCGCCCGTGCGAATGATCGCGGGCGTGGCGGCGATGCGCGCCCGCGGCCGGCTGCGATGCTGACGCCGCGGCCGGCGCCGCGAACGCAAACGCCAAGGCGGCGACGACCGCCAGCTTCGACGCCATTTTACGGAGGCGCATGAGCCTCCGGCTCACTTCGGTTCCTCCCCCGCGCGCCGGAATTCGAGGATGTCGCCCGGCTGGCAGTCGAGAACCTCGCAGATTTTCTCCAGCGTGTCGAAGCGAATGCCCTTCACTTTGCCGGACTTCAGCAGGCTGACGTTCTGCTCGGCGATGTCGATGTGCTGGGCGAGGTCGCGCGAGCGCATCTTGCGCCTGGCGAGCATGACGTCGAGGTTGACGATGATCGGCATGCGCGCTCACACGAACTGCGAATGTTCGCCGGCGATTTCGGCGGCGGTCTTGAAGATGTGTGCGAGGGCCAAAAGGATCGCGAGCAACAGAAGGGTGAGCAGATCGCCCGGCAGGAGGAATAGATTCACCAGCCGATGGCCTTGCGGGAGATGCGCCGTGATGATGAGCGAAATCAACGGCCGCGTCAGAATCGCGATGAGCTGCGCCGCGAGGCCGAGCAATGCGACGCGCCGCAGCCAGAGCGCGGCGTCGAGCGTGAAAATGCGGCCGCGAAGGTAGGTCGAAAACAGGCGCCAGCCGGCGTAGCAGGCGCCGGCCGTAAAGAGCCACACGACGAAGTCGACGGCGAAGGCCGCCGCCTGTTGCCAGGGCGCGATGCCCGACAGATCCACCTTCAGCAAACGCCCATAGCCGGTGGCGATTTGAGCCGGATCGCTCCAATAGCTGACGAGCAAATAAAGAATCCAGACAGCATAGACGACCGCGGCGATGCGAAGTCCGTGGCAGATCCAGCCGATTTTGGCGCGCAGGGCGACGGTCTGCGGGCTGTTCGGCAATAGGGCGGCGTCGGTCATTTGCGTCTCCATCTCTTGTCGGTCGCGCCTCTTCGAGGCTGAACCCCGGTTCCCCGGATCGCGCGCAGACGCATCGGCGCCGGGCGCGACGCATTCTCAACGGAAACACTTTGACGCATGTATTTTTTAATGTCAAACATGATTTTATTAATCCGACGTATTGAGGCTCCTATGCGCTTGCGCCCCTATCTTCTCGCGCCCCTCGCCCTCGCGCTTTCAGGCTGCGGCCACATGCCCGTCTCGACCATGTGGGCGCTTCGCAACTTCGACGCCTCGACCGCCGATCCCGCTTCGCTGCGCGCGGCGATTCGCATTCCGGAAAGCCTGGAGCCGCGGCCCGGCGGCGTGACGCTGGAAGTCGGATGGTGGCGCGACGGCGACGAAGCCAACAAGCACGACGCGAAATTCGTCTTGCAGGAATCGACCGCCGAGACGGGATCGCTGGCCGGCGAGAGGAAGCCGGGCACGCGGATTTACGCCTACCGCGTCAATCCCGCTGACTTCGCGGCGATTCGCGCCATGCAGGCGGAAGTCCTGGCTGAAAAGAAAAAGGCTGGGGCTGCGACGCATGGCGTCTTCGGCATCGGCGCCGACGCCTGCCGCGAAGCCGATCTCGCAAGCGGGCCGCTCTACATGACGACGTTTCTGAAGACCGGGGAAACAACTGGCTTCCTGACGCTACTGAAGGACGTCGACCTACGCTCGCTCATCCCGAAGGATATGAGCGAAGACGAGCTTTTGCCGCCCTGCGGGAAATTCACCACCAGAGTCGAATCCGCGCGGCCAAATCGATGAGGGCCGCGCGCCGAAAATGCTGCGATGAGGGCGCTTGCCGCCCGCCCGGATCAGGTCCGGGGAAGCTCAAGCATGACGCCCATCATTTTTAGCGCGAGTAGAACTCGATCACGAGGTTCGGCTCCATCAGCACCGGATAGGGGACGTCGGAGGGCAGCGGAACGCGCGTGACTTTCGCGGTCATCTTGTTGTGGTCGACCTCGTAATAATCCGGCACGTCGCGCTCGGCGAGCTGCTTCGCCTCGAGGACGATCAGGATTTCGCGCGAGGATTCCTTGACCTCGATCACGTCGCCGACCTTGACCAGATAGGAGGCGATGTTGACGCGCTTGCCATTGACCTTGATGTGGCCGTGGTTGACGAACTGGCGCGCGGAGAACACCGTCGGCACGAATTTCGCCCGGTACACCACCGCGTCGAGGCGCCGCTCGAGGAGGCCGATCAGATTGTCGCCTGAAGTCGCCGCGCATGCGGATCGCCTCGGCGTAATATTTGCGGAACTGCTTTTCCGAAATATTGCCGTAATAACCTTTAAGCTTCTGCTTCGCCTTCAGCTGGGTGCCGAAATCGGAGAGCTTGCCCTTGCGGCGCTGGCCGTGCTGGCCGGGGCCATATTCGCGCCGGTTGACCGGGCTTTTCGGCCGGCCCCAGATATTCTGGCCCATGCGGCGGTCGATTTTATACTTCGCTTCTGCGCGCTTCGTCATCGCGTGTCCTCTAAACGGGGTTGCCGGCGATGAGGACGCGTGAGAGAACGCCGGGCGCCTCAAGGCGAAGCGCGGCGCAAAGACTCGCGTCCTCCCGCAAGCGGGGAGGAACGCGCCCTCCTCTGCCCGGCCCCTTCAGGCTGAGCCGACAGGCGTTCTCTTCGTTCGAAGGGTCTCTTCGCTGGAAGGAGGCGCCGCGGGTGCGTTTGGGCGGGAAAAATCCGCCACAGGCCATGCGCGCCCAAAGGCGACGCAAGCGGCGGTGGTTAGAGGAGTTTCGCCCGGGCGTCAAGGGCGGCGGCGATAATGACCTCGACGGAACGTCGCGGCGCGATAATATCGACGCCGCCGCCGGCTGAAGCGCGGACGGGAGCCGAGCGCGCAAAAATCGAAGGAGGATGCGATGGCCAAGCCGGACTTCGGGTCTGTCGACGCATATATCGCCGCGCAGCCTGAAACCGCGCAAGAGGCGCTGCAGTGCGTGCGCCGCGCCATCCGCAAAGCCGCGCCCGGCGCTAGGGAAGGAGATCTCCTACAAGATGCCAGCCTATACATTGCCCGACGGCCCTCTGCTCTATTTCGCCGGGTGGCGACGACATTACTCTTTGTACCCGGCCACAGATCGCGTCGTCGCCGCCTTCGAGGACGATCTGGCGGCCTACACTGTCGACAAGACGACCATCCGGTTCCCGCTTTCCGAACCTGTCCCGGTAAAATTGATCGAACGCATCGCCCGGCTCCGCGCGAAAGAAGTCGGCGAGCGTGCGAAAGGGAAGGCAGGCGCGGCGAAAAAGCAAACGCGGGCGCGTCCAGCGCGATAGCCGGCCTAAGTTGGCCCCGAAAGAAATTTCGCGGGCGCGGCGCCATGGACCAGCGCGGTCTCGTGATAGCTTCAGCAACTGGATTTGCCTTTCGGCGGACCGCAATCGGAGACAGCAGTTGAAGCCGGAGACGCAGGGACATATCGACGGGCTATGCGCGGTCTACACCGTCGTCAACGCCTGCAAGCTGCTGTTCGATCATTCGGAGAAGATGGACCAGCGCCTGTTCAAGGCGCTGTGCATCGCCATCGCCGACCTGTTTCCGAAGATCGTTTACGATGGGACGGAGGTCGTCGGGCTGCGCCGCCTGCTCGACGGCGCCGTCGAATGGACCGCGCGCACGCATAAATGCGAACTCGTCTGGAGCCAGCCTCTGTTCCGCGAGAAGATCGCGACGGTCGATGAATATTTCGCCTGGCTGCGGTCGGAGCTGAGGCCGATCGATGGCGGGCGCCGCGCAGCGATCCTCGGCCTCGGCAAGCCCTGGGAGCACTGGACCGTGGCGCGGTCGGTGCGCGGCGGGCGCGCCTTTTATTTCGACAGCTGGGGCTTTCCCAATTCAACCGCTTTCAGCTATTTCACCTTCGACAAGACCCGCGCCGGCGAGGGCAAGAACCAGAAAACGCTGCTGATGTATCACCAGACCTTCGTTCTCGCGGCGCCGCGGCGATAGCGCCCAAAGCGCGGCCTGCGGGATCAGATCGATTCGAGCTTCACGCGCTGGCCAAGCTTTTCAGCCGCCTCCTTGCGCTCGCTGTAGCGGCTCGTCAGATAGTCCGAGGCGCCGCGCGTCAGAAGCGTGAATTTGATCAATTCCTCCATCACGTCGACGACGCGATCGTAAAAGGGCGAGGCCAGCATCCGGCCCGCCTGGTCGAACTGCTCATAGGCCTTGGCGACCGAAGACTGGTTCGGAATGGTGATCATCCGCATCCAGCGGCCGAGAACGCGCAGCTGATTGACGGCGTTGAAGGACTGCGAGCCGCCGCTGACCTGCATCAAGGCCAGCGTCTTGCCCTGCGTCGGGCGCACCGCGCCAATGGAGAGCGGAATCCAGTCGATCTGCGCTTTCATGACGGCGGTCATCGCCCCATGGCGCTCGGGCGAGCACCAGACCTGCCCTTCCGACCAGGCCGACAGCTCGCGAAGCTCGCGCACCTTCTCGTGCGTTTCGGCGGCGTCGTCCGGCAAAGGCAAGCCGGCCGGATCATAGACGCGCGTTTCCGCCCCGAGAGCCTGCAGGAGACGCTCCGCCTCCAGCGTCAGAAAGCGGCTGTAGGATCGCTGGCGCAACGAACCATAGAGCAGCAGAATGCGCGGCGGATGCGACGGCGCAAGAGGCGTGAGGGCGATCTGCGTCCGGAATGTCGAACGCGTCATCCGCGATATTGGGTAAGTCATCCAAGATGTTCGAGCCTCGCCTTAGATCACGATGATTTTGGAGTGCATCAATCCAAAATCATGAACGTCCTTCAACGGTTCGATCTCCGCGCCATCGCGGTGCTTCGGGCGGGCGCGCTGTCACGCGCTCGCCACGCGGCGGCCCTTTTCGTCGACGACGCGCTCGCCATCCTCCTTGAAGAATTCGCCCTGCTGCGCCGGCAGAAGATCGAGCACCGCCTCGGACGGGCGGCAGAGTTTTACGCCTTTGGGCGAGACGACGATCGGGCGGTTGAGCAGGATGGGCGCCTTTTCGATCGCGTCGAGAAGATCGTCGTCGGTGACGCCCGGATCGCCGAGCTTGCGTTTGGCGAATTCGGCCTCCTTGTCGCGAATGAGCGCCCGCAGCGGCTGCCCCGCGCGGGCGGCGAGCTGCGCGATCATCGCCCGCGTCGGCGGGGTTTTGAGATATTCGATGATATGGGGCTCGACGCCGGCGTTGCGGATGAGGCCGAGCACATTGCGCGAGGTGCCGCATTTCGGGTTGTGGTAGATGATCACGTCCATGAGCGCTTTCCTCCGGGAATGCCTATCAGATGATGCCCCTCATAGCCGGGCTTCCGGTTTGAGGGAGGCGGGGTCCTCCTCGCGCAGGAGCCAGCCCATCAGCGCGAGGCCGCAGACGGCGCCCGCGAGCTCCGCGACAATGAACGCTGGCGCATCGACCGGCCGGATGCCGGAGAATGTGTTGGTGAACGCGCGTGCGATCGCCACCGCCGGATTGGCGAAGGAGGTCGAGGCGGTGAACCAATAGGCGGCGGTGATGTACAAGCCGACCAGCCACGGAACGGCTTTGCGATCGAAACGAATGCCGGCCAGTATTGTGGCGATGAGGCCAAACGTCGCCACCCATTCAGCGAACCATTGCGCGGCTCCGGTCCGAACTTTGAACGACAATTCCAGGACAGGCAAGGCGAACATCAAATGCGCAATGACCGTTCCCATAATTCCGCCGCCGATTTGCGTCGCCGAATAGAGCGCGGCCTCTCGCCGGCTTAGGTCTCCCTTGAGGGCAAAAACCAAAGAAACCGCCGGATTGAAATGCGCGCCCGAGATCGGTCCAAGAATGGTGATCAAAACCACCAGAATGGCGCCCGTGGCCAGAGTATTGCCCAGCAGGGCCAGCGCGGCGTCTTTCGTCAAGCTCTCGGCCATGATGCCGGAGCCGACGACGGTCGCCACGAGTATCGCGGTGCCGAACGCTTCAGCGGCGAGGCGCCGGCGGCGCCCGTAGCCAAGCATCAGCTGATCCTCGCCGGATCAGGTCCGGCCGTGGCTTTCAATTGCGCCGCCATCGGGGTCGCTCCGTCCATTGCTCCGATTTCCGCGAGACGTTGTTTCAGCGTGGATAAATCGAGCGTTTCAAGAGCAAGATTGATGAAGGCGCTGATTCGGGCGCCGAGACGCCGATATGAGTCCACAAAGGCGGCTCGCTTTTCCGCCTCGGTTCCCACGACCGCCGCCGGGTCGGGGATTCCCCAATGGGCGACGAGCGGATGGCCTGGCCAAACCGGACAGGACTCGCCTGCCGCGGAATCGCAAACGGTGATGATGAAGTCCATTTTGGGCGCGCCCGGCGAAGCGAACTCCTCCCAGCCCTTCGATCGAAACCCGCCCGTATCGTAGCCGAGGTCTTTCAATAGGCTGAGCGCTTGCGGATTGGGCGCATCCTTAGGCTTGCTCCCCGCGGAAAAAGCTCGAATGCGGCCAGCGCCCTCGCAATTCAAGATCGCTTCGGCGATGATCGACCGCGCCGAATTTCCGGTGCAAAGGACGAGAACATTGTAGACCTTACTGGACATAAATCCCTCGCGTTTGGCCGGGAATGGAGGCAACTCGCCAGTCGAACCGCCGCAGGATTGTCCCGTCATGCGACAGCAATCTTCCATAAGAAAGGCGGTGAGTTGCAGCGCGCGATCGCGATTGGCGGCATAGATGATCGATCGACCCTCGCGGCGCGAGAGAACGAGCCCGGCTTGTTCGAGCAGATTGAGATGGGTCGAGAGCGTGTTGTGAGGGACGGCGAGGAGCCGCGCGATGTCGCCGGCGGCGAGGCCGTAAGGGAGATATCGCGCCAAAAGTCGGAAAATTTCGAGGCGCGAGGGCTGCGAGAGCGCGCCGAGAATTTTGGTCGCGTCCGAAGATTCGAACCGATTGGGGATCGGCCCGATCGACGAGGATGCGGACAGAGAAGCTTTCATTGGGTCACTTGTTCGGCGTCGGGGCGGCGAATTCCGGCATTGTTTTGGGGCATCGCTTTGCCAATGTCGTCCAACCGCCTTTGTAGGGAAAGCTTGTCGAGGCTTTTCAGAGGCAACGCGCAGAATATCGAGATACGATTCGCGAGCATTCGAAAGGCGTCGGCGAAGGCGAGATGTTTCAACGCTTCGGATCCTTCGACAGCGGCGGGATCGGGAAGCCCCCACTGCGCCGTCATTGGTTGTCCCCGCCAGTAGGGGCATTCCTCCTCAGCCGCGTCGTCGCAAAGGGTGAAGACGAAATCAAGCAGCGGCGCCCCCGGCCGGGAAAATTCATCCCAACTCTTCGAACGAAATCCATCTGTCGCAAAGCCTGCCTTCCGCAAGGTAACGAGCGCGTACGTGTTGATTTCGCCCTTGGGATGCGAACCGGCGCTGAAGGCGTTGAATTTCCCTTCCCCGAGCCTGCCTAGCAGAGCTTCGGCCATTATCGATCGGGCCGAATTGCCAGTGCACAGAAAGAGCACGTTGAGATGCTTTTCCAAGCTCACTTTCGTCTCCCGAGACACTTGCTATTTCGATTTGTCGATGGTAGTCGATATATAGAATTAAATCAAGGGGCGTTTTCCCTGCGACTGGGTGGGCAAGCTCAAGGTTTCGGTTCCGCCCGCGAAGCGATCGCGCCTCAAGACATACCAAAAGGCAGGGAGGAGATCGAAATGATCACACGGCGAATCGCTCTTCGTGACGCGCTCTTGGCCAGCGTGGCGGCGCTTGTCAGCTCGACCATCCCGGAGTTCGGCCTTCGCGCCGAGGAGAACGTGTCACTGCTTGGCGCCGGGTCTACATTTTCCGCGCCGCTGTACAAAAAATGGATCGATGTTTATCGCCAGGACCATAACGGAATCGCGCTGAGCTACGACGTCGTCGGGAGTGGCGCAGGGGTCGACCGCTTTATTGCCGGATCGGTCGATTTCGGCGCGACCGACGTCTTGCCAAGCGACGTCATGCTTGCCAGCGTCAAGCGTGGCGCCGTCCCGGTCCCGGTAACCGCCGGCATGATCGTGCTGGCCTATAATCTACCTGGCCTCAAAGGCGTGCTCAAGCTGCCCCGCGATGTTTATACAGCCATCTTCAGCGGCCGCATCACGCAGTGGAACGATCCCCGAATCCAGAAGGCCAACCCCGATTTGTCTCTGCCACATAGTGACATTGCCGTGGTCGTCCGGCAGGACAGCAGCGGCACGACCGCCGCCTTCACGCGCCATCTCGTTGCGATTGGCGGAGCTTGGCATTCGAGCGGGTCTGGCGAGGGATTCGATATCGATTGGCCGGCTGCGGCCATGGACGGCAGAGGCAACGAGGGCGTCGCATCAAAGATCAAGATCAGCGAAGGCTCAATCGGCTATGTTGAGTATGGCTTCGCCAAGCGGCTTGGTTTGCCGATGGCGACTCTCGAGAACAAGGCCGGACATTTTATCGAGCCCAGCGAGGAGGCCGGACGCGCGGCATTGCTCGCATCAGAAAACTTTTTCACCGCAGATCCGCCGGGAGGGGCGTCATACCCGATCGTCACCTTCAGCTGGCTGCTCCTTTACAAAAAATACGCGGACCCAAACAAGGCGGCCGCTTTGAAGGATTGGATCGCATGGGGCCTGACGAAAGGCCAGACGTTGGCCTCCAGCCTCGGCTACATCCCCCTGCCGGATGAAACCGCGTCGCTCGCGGAGGGTTCGTTGAACAGCGTGTCGTGAAGCGAACCGGCGCGCCCTCACCGCGCTCAGCGTCCCGTCAGGAGCAGGATTTTGCCTGTGTGAGCGGATGATTCCATCAGTTCATGCGCCTGCCGCGCCTCTTCAAGCGGAAAGGTCGCGTGGATGACCGGCTTGACCGTGCCCGCCTCCAGCAGCGGCCAGACTTTTTCGCGCAAGGCGGCGGCGATTTCAGCCTTTTGCGCGACCGTGCGCGCGCGCAGCGTCGAGCCGGTGATGGTGAGCCGCTTGGTCAGCATCGTCCACAGATTGAATTTCTCGATCACGCCGCCTTCCGCTGCCGCGATCTGCACGAGGCGCCCTTCAAGTGCGAGGGCGGAAAGATTGCGCGCAAAATAGGAGCCGCCGACCATGTCGAGCACGAGATCGACGCCGCGCCCTTGCGTGAAGGCCTTCGTCTCGGCGACGAAATCCTGCGTCTTGTAGTTGATGGCGAGATCGGCGCCGAGCGTGCGGCAGAAGGCGCATTTGGCGTCCGATCCGGCGGTCGCTATCACGGTCGCGCCGAAAGCCTTGGCGAGCTCTATCGCGGTCGAGCCGATGCCGCTGGAGCCGCCATGAACAAGCAGGGTCTCGCCCGCTTTGAGGCGGCCCCGCGTGAAAACATTGTCGTAGACGGTGAAAAAGGTTTCGGGGACGCCGGCCGCCTCGATGACGCTCAAGGCCTTCGGGACGGGGAGGCAAAGCGGCGCGGCGGCGACGCAATAGTCGGCGTAACCGCCGGAGCCGACAAGGGCGCAGACTTCGTCGCCGACCCGCAGCCCCTCGACGCCGGGCCCGAGCGCTGCGATCCGGCCCGCGACCTCGAGCCCCGGAATGGCGGATTCGCCGGGCGGCGGGGGATAGACGCCAAGACGCTGCATGCAGTCCGGCCGGTTGACGCCGGCGCCCGCGACCTCGATCAGAACCTCGCCGGGACCCGGCGCCGGCGCTTCGGCTTCGCCGATCCTGATCACCTCGGGACCGCCTGCGCCATCGAAATAGACATATCGCATCGAGGTCATGGACGCCCCTCTGTCAGGCCGTTTTCATGAAAAAATAGACCGTGAGAACGAGCCCGATGGCGATGACGAATCCCTTGACGACGCCATGCGGCAGGCGGCGCGCGGCGTGGATGCCGACATAGCCGCCGAGGATCGCCGCGACCGCCGCGAGAATCGTCAGTTTCCAGTGCACAAGTCCGGCGATGATGAAGGTGACGACGGCGGCGGCGTTCATCAAGACGGCGAGAAGGATTTTCAAGCTGTTCATCAGCCAGATGTCGCGCAGGCCATAGAGCGTCAGGCCGGCGAGCATCAGGATGCCGATGCCGCCGCCGAAATAGCCGCCATAGACGGCGATGAGCCCCTGCGTAATCAGCACCCCCGTGCGGTTCAGCCGGAAACGCGCGCTGTCCGGGTGCAGCGCATTGCCGAAGGCGAAGACGAGCGTCGCGAATAAAATGAGCCAGGGGATGATGCGGGCGAACAGCGAGGCCGGCGTGACGAGAAGCAGAAGGCCGCCGATGAGGCCGCCGACGAGGCTGATCGCGGCGAGCGCCGGCACGTTGATGCGGTGGTCTTTCGCCGCCGCGCGGATGCCGTCCCGCGCGGAGACGCCGGTCGCGATCTGGCCCGGAAACAGCGCGACCGTGCTCGACGCATTGGCGGCGATCGGCGGCACGCCGGCCGCGATCAGCGCCGGCAGCGTGAGGAACGAGCCGCCGCCCGCCAGAGCGTTGATGAAGCCCGCCGTGAAGGAGGCGAGCGCCACGAGCGCGATCGCAATCGACATGTTGAACCTTTCCCCGCCCCGCGGCCGGTTGTGCGCGAGGCCCATATAAACGGGCTTTGCGGGAAAGGGAGGCTTTTTCGCGCGGGCGCGGGCTTGCGGGGTCGAACGCAAGGGGGCCGCGCAGTTCTGCGCGGCCCCCTCCCCCCAGCGATCATATTTTTCTAACAGGGTTCGATGCCGATTTATCGCGCTGGAGGCTAACCCGCCGGTTAAGGCTCTCGACGGCCCGCCGCTTATTCCGCGGCTTCGGCCACGACCTCGACGGGCGCGAGGCCGGTGTGGCTCCGGATCGACGCTTCGAGCTCGTGCGAGATCTCGCCCAGCGCAAAATGAACGGCGCCGTGCTCGGGGCTCCTGTGACGCCCGAGGATGTAATGCTTGACGCCGCACTTCCGGTAGATGCGCGAATTGGGCGCTTCATAGATCGCGGTCAGTTGGGAGACGCCATGTTCGAGACCGAACAGGCATGTCCCGAGCATGACCTCGCAGGCGGCGCGGGAGACCCCGTTCGGCTGCACGCGCGTATCCTCGAGCACGGCGAAACGGGTCGCCTCCCAGATCGTCGGCGAGCGGATCATAAGCTCGGGGAACATATCCTTGAAGGCGCCGCTGGCCATATGGTCGGTCAGCGTGCTCAACAGGCGCACGGAGCCGGCGAGGCTCCCATCGGGGAACAGGCTGCATACATAGACGGTGTCGTCGCGATCGTACTCATCGATCTCAAGGTCGCCCTTGACGGTCTTGATGTCCCATTTTTTCTGGTCGACGAAGATTTTCTTCCGTTGGCGAAACATCTCGTCGAAGATTTCAGGCTGTTCCTGGCGTTCATAGCCGTAAAGGTATCTGATCATGGCATCGCTCCCCAAAAGGTGGATGCCCCAAATGACATTCCAGGCAGGTGAAAAGCTATTCCCCTGATCGGGGATACGCCGAGGGAACCCCGCCCGCGCGCGACGCTGCGCCGCAGGCTGGAGACACGTCAAAATAAGGCGCGAACGGACGAGATCGCCCGCGGGTCGACTGGAGAGTCATGATCTTAAAATCTGGATAGGATCATGCCCTTCGCGTTACCGCATGATCCTATCCAGGAAGTCCGCAACGTCTCGGGATCGTCCTTCGGCCGTCCTCAGGCGGAGCCAGCGCAAATGGGCCACGCAAAACCGAACGGAAAGACGTTTGTACACGCAAAACCGCGGCCCGGCAATGACGAATTACGAAATCTCGTATTATTAATATTAATATCAGCGTTGGCCGGGGGTCAACGAATCAGGCCGGCCCGGATCGCTTTCGTCACCGCGTGGACGCGATTGACGGCCTGCAGCTTGAAGCGCGCCGAATCGAGATGCGATTTCACCGTTTCCGCCGAGATTCGCATCAAAATCGCGATATCGTCCAGCGTTTTTCCTTCAGCTGACCATTCCAGCGCTTCGATCTCGCGCTTGGTGATGACGTTGAGATCGACCTCGACATCGTCGACGTGCAGCCGAAAGGCGCGCTGGTGAACATAATGAGCGATATGAACGAGATCCCGCACGAGTTCGTAGCGGCGGCTCGACCAGTCGTGATCGCTTTCGTGGGACGTGGCGAAGAAAAGCGCCCAGTGCGAGTTGGTTGGACCGCGTACGGGGATCGACAGCCCCTGGTGGCCCACGCCCGCGTCCCTGGCCTCGCCAAATAGACGCTGAACCTTCTTGTCGACCCGCGGCAGCCGCGCCCAGTCCACCGGCAAAAGGGAGCGCGCGCCGAAGATGACGGTGGGATCTATGGAGCCGAATTTCTGCGACCGGTAATGTTCCGTCCAGGCGCCGTTGTAAGTCGTACTGGCGAAGGGATCGACGATCGAATGTCCCGGGAACGACGGGCAGAGATAGGCGACGTTGGCGAGACCATAGCGGTCGCGGATGAACGCGTTGAACCCGTCGAGGGTTTTATCGGTCAGATCGCCTTCGAGCTGCAGCATGGTCTGAATGTCGACGTCGTCGAGACTCGCCACCTTAATCCCCCGTGCCCGCCATCCTGATCGCCCAACTGTCCGCAGCTTATTCGATGCCGCAAGCTTAACAGCTATTTAGCCGCCTGGCGACTCTTCGAAATCCGCTCCAATTCAGTTATATGGGAAAAAAGATGCGCGCTTGTCTAGTAAACCGGCCCAGCAGAATTCTTGAAATCGCAAGATAAACGGCCGGACCCGCCCTTCAGGCCCTGACGCCGGTGCGATCAATGAATGCGTATGCGGCGAGGCTACCGGCCGCGGCCGCGCGTTTACCGGATCAAGCCCGCCCGAATCGCCTTGGTTACGGTATGAACGCGATTCAGCGCCTGCAATTTGAACCGCGCGGAATCGAGATGCGCTTTGACCGTCTCCAGAGAGATGCGCATTGTAACGGCGATCTCCGCCGGGCTTTTTCCCTCAGCCGACCATTCGAGCGCCTCGATTTCACGCCTTGTGATCGCGTTGAGGTCGATCGGCGCATCCTTCGCGTGAAGATCATAGGCGCGTTGATGCACATAGTGAGCGACATGCACGAGGTCCTTCATGATCTCGTGCCGGCGATCCGACCATTCGCGGTCGCTTTCGTCCGACCTGACGCCGAACAGCGCCCAGACGCCATTGGTCGGGCCGCGCACGGGAATTGTCAGGCCCTGGCGCCGTCGATCGCCGGGGCGAGCGCCTTTCGCTTCGCGCACGGGCAGCCGCGCCCAGTCGACGGGCAACAGGGAGTGCGCCCCGGCGCTGAAGGCGGGCTCGAACAGCGCCTCGTAAAGAGCGCGCGAATTGTCCAGCGCAACCTCTCCCGAGGAGAGCGCGATGAACGGATCGGCGAGGGATCGCCCGCGAAACGTGGGACAATAATAGGCGACTTCGGAAAGCGCGTAGTGTCGTCTAATAAACGCAAGGAAGGCGTCGAGAGACTGATCCGTAAGGTCCGCCTCCAATTGAAGCAGCGTTCCGATGTCGACATCGTCGAGCCCCAGCATGCGTCACCCAGTTTTGTTTTCGCGTTTGGCAAACATCTGATTTATTACATATCTGGCGCATGGCCGGGCCGTCAACGTCGGTGAAACCGGGCCGCCGTCCGGTGTTGACTTCCTCCCTGCCGGACTGCATTTCTCTCGACCTTCGGTCCCGATCCGACGGGCGTCGGCGACTTCTCGGCCAAGCGATGATGACGAAAGCACTGCGCCGCAGCCGGCCAAACCTCCCCCGCATGCGGGGCGTCCCCGATAGCAATATAGGGCCGAATCGGGATTTGATCGCGGATGCGGCAAATTCAGCCTATCCAGATCAAATCGAAAACAGCCGCGCCCTGTATATTTGGCCAATGTTAACCTTTATAGGATTCCGCCGCATTTCGCCGGCAATTGTATATTTAAGCTAGAATATTGATTTGTCCCCTGGAACAGTTCGACACGCCAGCCACTCGAAGGAAAAAGCTCACGCTCCAATGTTCAGGCAAGATGTTGCGGCGCGAAAAGTCACCCAAATAGGTGAAGATGCGATGATAAAAGCAGTGTATATTTTTCCTGTCATTTGGAGATAGCGATATTATGAAAGTCGTTAATGAAAATGGGGAGCGGGATACGCACCTTCGAATTGTCGAGGTCGCGGCGCGTTTGTTCGGCCAGATCGGTTTTCAGAAGACGACGGTCTCGGACATTGCGCGAGAACTACATATGTCGCCCGCCAATGTGTACCGCTTTTTTTCCGCCAAGGCCGAAATCAACGAGGCGGTCGCGCACCGCCTTCTCGCCGAAATCGAAGCCGCGGTCGCAAATATCGCAAAGGACGGCGGCCCGGCGAGCCAGCAATTGCGCGCGTCGATCGCGGCGATCGAAAAGCAGAACGCCCGTCGCTTCCTTGAAAATCGCAAGCTGCATGAATTGGTCGAAACCGCTTTCAATGAAAACTGGCCGATCGTGCATGAGCATGTGCAAAAGCTGAACGACGCGCTGGCCGGCATCATCGCGCATGGCAATCACGAGGGCGAGTTTCACGTCGAGGATTGCGAACTTGCAGCGATTCTCGTGCGCAGCGCCTGCATTCGCTTTTGTCATCCGCGCCTGATGGTCGAATGCGCGCAGGATCCCGAGCCGACGATCGATCAGATGATCGATTTTTGCCTCGTCGCCCTCAGATAGAGGGCTCTCCAGCGCCTCGCAGCGTATAGCGCTCCCGTGCGATCTCGCGGCGTCACTGGCGATTACACAGAATTGCCCCGGGGCTCGCAAGTGCACCACCCCGTAAAAATGCGTAACGCCACATAGCCGCCACAATCGAGACGGCGGATCGTTGATCCGGCTCCCGCCACCATTAAGGTTAATCTCTGGTATAGCGGGCGGAGACTTGCGAAGTGTGTCTGCTTGCTTGGCGTCGTCAGAGTTGTGCTAATTTTGTAACAGACTTCAACATACTGCATCTTTGCCCTCGAGTCTTAGACCGTTTTTCTGGTCCGGACCGCGCCGACGGGTTATCTGTCGAGGTGAGTGAAGAGGGGCGAAGTTCATGCTGGATTTTCGATTGGGCGGGATCACCTTGGCGGCGGCGGCGGCGATCAGCCTCGGGGGCTGCGGCGGCTTTCTTCCCACCAGCGGGCCGACATCGATTGACGTGCTCACTGAGAAATCCGACATCGCGCCCTACGCGCTGGTCAAACTGTCGCCCGAAACGGTCGATGTCCTCGCGGCTTATGAGCCGAAGGGACTGGCCGGCGCCTTCACAGATCGCCGTCCGGCCTCCAACATCAAATTCGGCGTCGGCGACATCGTCTCGACGACGATCTTCGAGGCGACCGCGGGCGGCCTTTTCATCCCGCTCGACGCCGGCTCGCGGCCCGGCAATTTCGTCACCCTCCCCGATCAGGCCGTCGACGATCACGGCAATATCACCATTCCCTTCGCCGGCGTGATCCGCGCCGCCGGGCGCAGCAATGTCGAAATCCAGAACGAGATCGTCGACAAGATCAAGAACCGCGCGATCGAGCCGCAGGTCATCATCAGCCTGGCGCAGCAAAGGACCTCGCTCGTCACCGTGGTCGGCGAGGTCAACACGCCGCTTCGCTTCGCGGTGCCGGCGGCCGGCGCGGGCGACCGCGTCCTCGACGCCATCACGCGCGCCGGCGGCATCAAGGATCAGGGCTACGCCACCTGGGTCATGCTCGAGCGCGACGGCAAACGCGCCACGGTGCCGTTCGAAAATCTGGTCATGAACGCCGCGAACAACATCTATATCCAGCCCGGCGACCGCATTTACGTCTATCAGGAACAGCAGAAATTCATCGTCTTCGGCGCCTCCGGCGCAGTGGACGCGCTCGGCAGCCAGGGCGAATTCAATTTTGACGCCTGGCGGGTCAATCTCGCCGAGGCCGTGGCGAAGGCTGGCGGAATCCAGGACGCCCGCGCCGACGCGGGCGCGATTTTCCTTTATCGTCGAGAGCCAAGGGACGTTGCGAAACTGCTTGGCGCCGACGTCTCCCGTTTCCGCGGCGATCTCGTCCCGATCATTTTCCAGGTCAGCTTGCGCGATCCCGGCGGCTACTTCCTCGCCACACGGACGCAGATCCGAAACGGGGACGTCATTTTCGTCTCCAACGCGCAATCCTACGACATCGAGAAAATCTTCAATTTCGTGAGTTCGGCGTCGACCGCCGCGACGGGCGTCGAGGCCAGCATCATCGGCGTGCCGACGGCGTCGGCAGCCGTTCACGGCATTACGACGGTTACGACGACGACCAACAACGGGGCGCCGGGCGCCGCGGGCACAGTTGGCACGACGGTTTCGACAACTCGGCCTTGATGAAGTCGCCGATGCAAAGGTTCGGTTCTGTGGCGGCTCCTTCAAGAGCGCCTGCAAGCGAACCGCGCGGCGGTTCGCTTGATCGCCCCAGCCGGGCGGAAATTCTGGTTCGCAGGCCCCAACCCAAGCCGATGGCGGCATCCGGCGAGGCGATTTGGGCGCAGACCTGACGCGGCGCCTCTATGCCGCCGCCGACGGGCAACTCGCCAGCAGGGTTTCGAAACGCCGGCCGATCTCGACGAGATCGAAGGTCTGGTCCGCATAGGCTCTGGCGCGCGCGCCGCAGGCCCGCCGTTGCGCTTCGTCGTCGAGCAGCGTCTTGATGGCGGCGACGAAACCGCGCGGATCGTCGGGAGCGGTGACGATTCCAGAACCCGCCTTCACGATGATCTTCGCGGCCAGATTGGTCTTCGCGGCGGACAGCACGATCGCGCGCCCGCTGCAATGATAGGACAGAATCTTCGAGGGAACCGAATAGGCGGCGGCGTCGGGCTCGATCATGGCGATCAAGACATCGGCCGCGGCGAGGACGTCGCCATATTTATCAAAGGGCTGGAAAGGCAGCAGAATCAAATCGCCAAGGCCCTCCTCGAGGGCGGTTCTGCGCAAGAAGTCGATTTGCGGGCCTTCGGAGGCGACGACGATTTTGACGTCATCGCCGTCCGCGGCGAATTCGCGAGCCGCGGCGAGGATCAACTCCGGATTGTGTTTCAGGCCGAGCGTTCCCGTGTAAAGAACGAGCTTGCTGTCGCCGAGGCCCTGCTCCGCGCGCCAGCCATTGTTGCGTGGGCCGACCCTGATCTTGTCCTTCGGCGCCCAGTTCTCGATCACCGTTATCCGATCCGCGGCGATGCCCCATGCGGTGAGCTGGGGCAGGAAATCGCCGGTGATGGCGAAGACGCGGGCCGACTGGCGCAGCAACCGCCTCTCAAGGCGCTCATAGACCAAACCGATAAGATGACCGGCGACCGGAATCTTTGCGCCCAAGATGCTCTTGATGGCGTTCGAGTAGATGTCCTGCAACCAGAACACGAACGGAATGCGGTCGCCCCGGCAAAAGTTCTGGATCCGCTTCTGCGCGTCGAGCGGATTATTGGAGGCGATCATGATGTCGGGACGAAAGGACTTGAGTTCGCCGATGATGAGATGCGCGTAGCGGATTTCCTGGCCGCGCCGCCGGACGAAATTGTATTTCTGAAAGGGTTCGCCGAGCGCGATCCCCTTGATGGCGAAACCATCTGGATCGCCTGGCTTGCGTATGAGATCGCCCTTGGGCGTTTGAAAATCGGCGGAATAGAGATGCAACACGCTATGCCCGAGCCGCGCCAACTCGCGGCTCAGTTCGATCTGAAAAGGGTGGCCGGAATAATCGTTCACGACAATTCGCATTGGATGCCCCCGATAGTGGAACAATAGGCCTCCGAGCGAACGGTCCGCCCGGATGCGGGATCGCGCGCGCGCCGCCCCGACGGAGCCGGTCCTTGAGCGCGCGGCGGGCGGATGCTCCGACGCGCGCCGAACCTCGCTACAAGGCGGAGCGATGAACGGTCAGTTTCATCGACGAGCGAATTTTCTACGAATTGACCTTAAGAGCGCCGGAGTTTCCCAACGCCCGCTGCTCGATCCACTGATAGGTGATTTCGAGCCCTTTGCGCAGCGACTGGCTCGGCGCCCAACCGAGCTTTTCGCGAATGAGGCGGTTATCCGAGTTGCGGCCGCGCACGCCAAGCGGTCCGGGGATGTGTTTCTTCTTGACGCTCTTGCCCGCGATGTCGCTGACGATGTCGACGAGCTGGTTGATCGTGACCATTTCTTCAGAGCCGATATTGACCGGCCCCTCGAACGTCTTCGAACGCAATAGCCTGACGGTTCCTTCGACGCATTCGTCGATATAGAGAAACGATCGGGTCTGCTTGCCGTCTCCCCAGATCTCGATTTCGCCGCCGGTGTTTGTCTTGGCGACTTTGCGGCAAATAGCCGCCGGCGCCTTCTCCTTGCCGCCGTCCCAGGTTCCTTCAGGACCGAAAATGTTGTGATAGCGGGCGACGCGGTTCTGCATTCCGTAATTGCGGTTATAGGCCAGATACAGGCGCTCGCTGAACAGCTTCTCCCAGCCGTATTCGCTGTCCGGCGCAGCCGGATAGGCCGACTCCTCCGTGCAGTTCGGATTGTCCGGATCGGTCTGGTTGTAGGCCGGGTACATGCACGCGGACGAGGAGTAGAAGACGTTCTTGATATTTCGCTTGTGGCAGGCGTCGAGCATGTTGAGATTGACCGTCGCCGAATTATGCATGATGTCGGCGTCATGTTCGCCGGTGAAGATATAGCCGGCGCCGCCCATGTCGGCCGCGAGCTGATAAACCTCGTCGAAACGCGCATCCACGATGGAGCGGCAAAAATCCTGATCGCGAAGATCGCCGATGATGAAATCATCGGCTTCCGTTTCGGCGTGCTCATGGAATTTGAGATCGACGCCGCGCACCCAGAACCCCTCGCGCTTCAATCGTTTGGTGAGGTGCCCGCCGATGAAGCCACCGGCTCCGCACACAATTGCTCGTTTTTGCACTTGATCCCTCACGATTGCATTTCCGATAATTGCGAATTCGAGAAATTGCGATTTCCGAGAACTGCGCCTCCGGTCATCAAGGCGACCGGTTCAGCGCGTCAGGACCGGGCGAGGGCGCTCCGCGGCCGGGTCGCCGACCTCAAGGCGCCGCCTATCTTGAACCGATCATAACTCAGTTCCCGCACAGCTCCAGTCAACTGCAAGTGTTTGGTGCACGGCGGCCTTGCCGTCAAGGTCGTTTGCGCAATAGCGCCCGCGGTTTCACGCCCCGCTTGATTCGATTCTGGTATAACGCCCAAAGGTTGCAGAAATTTAGCATAGGGGATCGATCGAAACAGCCAAGGCGGCGTCAAGACCGTCTCCCATCCAAGCGAAAAACGCGCCACGCAAGCCGTCATGGCCATGCGCGGCAAGCCGTCTCCGCGCGACGGAATCGGCGCCGGAACAGCTTTCGCGAAAATTGTTTGCCCGCGCCTCGCCGCGGCGCCCATATAGGCGCTGACAGGGAGCGGTCGATCTTCGCGGACAGGGATTTTTCATGTGCGGGCGCTTCGCCATCACACTTCCGCCGGAGGCGGTGCGGCGGTTCTTCCGCTATGTCGAACAGCCGAATTTTCCGCCCCGCTATAATATCGCCCCGACCCAGCCTGTTGCGATCGTGCGCAGCCGGATCGGCGCGGACGGCCGCGCCGAGCGCCATTTCGATCTTGTCCGCTGGGGCTTTTTGCCGCCCTTCGTCAAGGATCCCCGGCAATTTCCGCTGATCTTCAACGCCCGCTCCGAAACGCTGCTGACCAAGGCGAGTTTCAGGAACGCGATCAAACGCCGCCGCTGCCTCTTCATCGCCGACGCTTTCTACGAATGGCGGCGCGAGGGCCGGGTCGCGCGGCCCTATCTGTTCCAGCGCCGCGACGGCGCCCCGCTTGGCCTTGGCGGCGTTTGGGAGAGCTGGACCGGCCCGAACGGCGAGGAGCTGGACACCGCCTGCATCATCACGACGGCGGCGAACGGCGCGAGCGCGGCGATCCACGACAGGCTGCCGGCGATCATCGAGCCGGAATCCTTCGACGTCTGGCTCGATCCGGACGAGGCGGGCGCGGACGCCGCGTTCGCTCTTTTGCGCCCGCCCGACAACGAGGTTCTGCGCTTTTTCGAAATCGGACCCGCGGTGAACAAGGCCGGCAATGATTCGGCCGCCGTGCAGGCCCGCGTCGACGCCCCGGCGCCGCCTGCATTGGAAGAGCCGCCGCCTGCCGGCGAAGAGCCGGCGACGCCGGCGCAGCGCAGTTTGTTTTAGCGCCGCCGCGGCCTTCCGTTCCTTCGCCGCGAAATAAAGCATTTTTTCTTTGTTTGTTTATTCCATCGCAAAGCGGTGCGCGCGGATCGGGGCGAGACTGACGATCGACCGCTGCGGTCAGAGCGCACATCGAAGGCGCGGGGCGCGAAGTTATGCGCGGGATCGGAGGGACGCTGACATGTTCGCCAGATTCAAGGATTTCTGGAGCCAGAATTTTATCCAGGACACGCCGGCGGAGCTTTCGCAGTGCGAATTCGGCTGCCGGGTGACGGATTGCCGGCAGGGCAAATGGGAGCGCTGCAAAAACAGGCTGCTGGCGATGGAGCGCGATGCGGCCTATGCGAAGGCCGTTTCCGAAGCCGCCGCGACCGGCCAAAGCTCTGTGCAGGCGCACGGCTGACTTGACGCCGCCAAGGAACAAAACCGCCCGCCACGGATTTTACTTGCGGTCGCCGGCAATTCGCGCGGCGCGGCGCGACGGCTTCCCGTTCACGCCCAATTCAGGCTGATTGGCCCAAAACAAACCGTGCTGGACGCGGGCACAATGGGAGGTCTGACATGGCATTTCGCAACCTCAAAATCATATTGGCCGGGGGCCTTTTGGCCGGCGCCCTGGCGCTTTCCCCACTCAAAGCTTCAGCGGCGCCGATGCTCGATCCAGGCCTCGCGAGCGCAGCGGATACCGCGACAACCGGAATTGAAGACGCGCGCTGGGTCTGCGGGCCCTGGCGCTGCTGGTGGCGTCCAAACTATTATTACCACCCGTGGGGCTGGGGCTGGCATCGGCCCTGGGGCTATGGCTATGGCTGGCATCGCCCCTGGGGTTGGCATCGCGGTTGGGGTTGGCACCGCGGCTGGGGCTGGCATCGCGGCTGGGGCTGGCATCGCGGCTGGCGGCGGTGGTGACGCCGCTGGCGGCGATCGATTTGGGGAAGCGCCGCGTCATCGTCTCTTCGCAGACGAACGCGGCGGTTTCCGAGTTGCCCATAACGAGGCAAAGCTAAAGAAAAGCGAGAAATTGGCTCCCTGAGCAGGACTCTGAACCTGCGACCGATCGATTAACAGTCGATTGCTCTACCAGCTGAGCTATCAGGGATCATGCGGGACATGCCGCGCAGGAAACGGGCATATAGCAAGCTTGGTCCCGCTTTGCAAAGCGGTAATCGCCGCGGCCTGGCCTTGAGCCGCCGCGAACCATTCCTTGCCCCGGCGCCGTTTCATTTGCTATAGGCGAAGACGCGCTGTCGTCGCGACGGAGGCCTCGTGGCGGAGTGGTTACGCAGAGGACTGCAAATCCTTGCACCCCGGTTCGATTCCGGGCGAGGCCTCCAATCTCTAAAATCCGCATTGATATCGCTGGATAAATAGCCGGTCTTTGTCCCACTTTTTGCAATCGCTTTGGGCAGTGGGACTATTTGTTCACGGTTCGCCTCCCGCTCAATCGAATCCGCGATCGCCCTCTGCCCTGGTCCGGGCCCGCGCGGAGACGCCGGCCGCATGGCGACGGGCGCCCGCCGGAACCGAATAAAGATGCGCATTATTTTGCGCATTTTGCATTGACATTCTGCATTAATGCGTATTATTATGCGTATTAACAGGGCGCGGCATGGTCATCATCGAAACCAATACCCGCAAGGTCATCGCCCGGCTCGAACGCGAAGGCTGGACCAATATCGGCGGCGGCGCCCATGATCGCTTCACGAACCCGGCGGCGCCGTCGGTGATGATCGCAGTTCCCCGCCACCGGGCGCTTTCGCCGGGCGTAGCGCGCTCAATCGCAAAATCGGCGGGCTGGATTTAGGAGGGCGGCATGGTTCACTATGTTGGAATTCTCGATGGCGCCAAGGATGTGTGGGGCGTCAGGATCGCGGATATTCCCGGCTGCGTCGGCGGCGGCGCGACGCCCGAGGAGGCGATTGCCGACGCGACGACGGCGCTGCGCGACGTTGTTGCTCATAAGCTGAGTGGAGATCACGAAATTCCGAAGGCGCGCCCGGTCGCCGAGGTTCTTGCATCGGGCGAGATCGATCCCGGCGAGGCGACGGTCCTGATCCCGCTGCTGCTCGATTCCGGCCGCACGGTCCGCGCCAATGTCACGTTCGACGCCGGGCTGCTCGAAGCAATCGACGCGTCGGCGGCGCAGCGCGGGTTGACGCGCTCGGCTTTCCTCGCCAGCGCGGCGCGCGAGAAGATCGAAGCGCAGCGGTGATTTCAAAAAAGCCTTGCCCCATCGCGTTCGCTTTTTCGCGGCGCCGCCGCTAAAGCGAGATGAGAAAAAGTGTCAGCACTTTTTCGCCCGCATCCCGCGCTAAACTATTGGAATCGATCAGCCGGAGCCGGAGGCGCATCCCCTTGAGCGTACAAACCTACGAAGTCAGCGAAGACGAAGACGGCCTGCGGCTCGACCGCTGGTTCAAGCGCCGCGTGCCTTCGCTGTCGCTCTCGCATCTGAACAAGATCGTGCGCACCGGACAGGTGCGCGTCGATGGCGCGCGCGTCAAAACCGCGACGCGGCTGGCGCAGGGCCAGAGCGTGCGCGTGCCGCCGCTGAACCTCGACGCCGCTGCGGCAGCCCCCCGCGCGCCGGAGATTTCCGTAGAGGATGCGCGCGACATCCGCGATATGATCCTCTTCGAGGACAAGGATCTCATGGTCCTGAACAAGCCCTATGGCCTCGCCGTGCAGGGCGGCTCCGGCATGAAGCGCCATATCGACGGCATGCTCGCCTCGCTGCCGAACGAACGCGGCGAGCGCCCGGTGCTGGTGCATCGCCTCGACCGCGACACTTCCGGCGTGCTGCTCGTCGCCAAGACGCGCAAGATCGCCGCCGATCTTGGCGCGATCTTCCGCTCGCGGCAGGCGAAGAAGATTTACTGGGCGCTGGTCGAGGGCGAGCCGAAGCCGGCGCAGGGCAAAATCTCGCTGTTTCTCGCCAAGGGCGAAGGCATGGGCGAGAGCCGGTCCGGGCCGCGCAGCGACGAAGACCGCGCCGCGATGGAGAAAATGCGCGTCGCCAAGCATGGCGACGAGGACGCGCAGCATTCGGTGACCTATTACGCAACCGTCGATACGTTTGCGCCGCGCGCGGCGTGGCTATCGATGAAGCCGATCACCGGCCGCACGCATCAGCTGCGCGCGCATGCGGAGGCGATCGGCCACCCGATCATCGGCGATCCGAAATATGGCCTCAGGCCGAAGAGCGATCCGCGCCGCAACGATCCGCTGCGCGCCATTCCCGAGAACGTCGAGAAGAAGCTGCATCTGCTGGCGCGCCGCCTCGTGCTGCCGCATCCGCGCGGCGGCGTGCTCGACGTCACGGCGCCCCTGCCGGAGCATATGCGGAAATCCTTCGACCTCTTCGGCTTCGACGCGAAGCAATATGACCCGATCGAGGCCGCGCCGGAGTGAGGGCTTATTTGTTCTCGCTCAGCCCGTAGCAGGCCTTCGGAATGCTCGGCGTGTTGAGCTTGACCGGATCGCCGCATTTGTCGCAGCCGGCGAGCGCGAGGGACGCCAGCGCCAGACAAGCCAAGGCGACGCGCAGCCGCAGGGGCCGTGGCGAGCGCGGCCGCGCCCCGCTCCAGAATTCCGCCGCCGTCAGATTCATGCGCCGCCCGCCAGTGGTTTCATCAAGGGAAGTGTAAAGCGAAGGATCGTAACAAAGACCTAAATCGTGGCGATTTGCCGGAAGCCCTTCGCGCCGCCGATGACGGCGAGATCGCTCGTCGCCGCTTCGGTCACGGTGACGCGAAAAACCTCCGCCGCCGGCGGCCCGCGCCACAGAAGCCGGCACAGCGCCTCGACGGCGGCCGGCGGACCGGCGAGGACGGCCTCGACATCGCCGCTCGCGCGGTTGCGCACCCAGCCGCGAAGGCCGAGCGCCTCGGCTTCGATCTGCGTCCAGGCGCGAAAGCCGACGCCCTGCACGCGCCCGCTGACGATAGCCCGGACGATGCGCTCGGGCGCCGCGCATGAGGCCGGCGCGGTCAAGGCCCCGGCCGCGCGATCAGGCGCGCGGCCGCCCGCCGGTCTAGCTTCCGGCCAGAAAAGTTATCTGGAGCGTCTGTCCGGGTTGACATTCAGCGTTCGGCGCGGGCGAAGGGGTCGGCCAGAAATAGGCATTGTCGCAGCTCGGCGAGTTGCCGGTGCAATTTGCAACCGGATTACCACAGTTGCTCGGATAATTCGCGTTTCCATAAGGCGAGCTGCTCGGCGGCCCCTTGCACGTATAGGTCGGCTGGTTGGCGCAGGCGAGCTGGACCGGGAGATTGTAAGACGCGCCGCCCGTATTCTGGCAGTTGTTCGCAGCCCAGGCCTGAGGCGTGCAGTTTTGTGGAATGACGCTGATGTCGTACCACACGCAACTACTCAGGCTGGTCGGATAGCAGCTGGTCGCTCCGGTTCCAAAATTCGTCTCGACCATGGTTTGATTGTGGGTTTGCGCAAGGTTGCAATTCGGCGACTGCCCCGACGGCACAAGGCTCGTTGACGCGCAAAAACGCGAGATGCCGGCTGTGGCCGGGACCGATGCGCCGCAGGTCTTCCCCGGCAGGATCGTCACCTGGGAATTGGCGACCGCGCAACTCGAGGCCCACGTGATCTGACCCGGCAATTGGGTCGAATAGTTCGTGAAGGCGACATAGATCGCGCTCGCGCCATTATTGGTGACGCTGACGCTGACGTTGACACTGGCCGCCCCCGCCAGCTTGGGATTGCACGCCTTCGTCGCGATGGCTCTTTGCTGGGGGTCGAGAATGGGAACGAGGTTCCCGTACCAGTCGATAAATCTGGGCTCGCCCGTACTGTCATTGGGGCATGACACGGCCCAGTCTCCCGGCGCCGCCGAAGCCTGACGGGGAACGCCCAGCGCGCACACGACGGCCAGAACGAGAAACCCGAGCCAGCCGGGCGCGCAATAAAGGCGAGCGCCCCGCGGGCGTCGTGTTGCGTTAGTTGCGTAATCTGTATGCGGCTGCATGGATTCGTCCCCCCTTTTTGAACCGACCGGCCCCAGAGAGATCCTGCGCTGCTGTGGCATGCGCGAGGCTTGCGCTCCGAAGTCGATTACCCTCCCATCACACGGCGATGTTGTCGATGAGCCGCGTCCCGCCAAGCCGCGCCGCCGCGAGAAGCCGGACCGGCCCCTCGGCGATCGAGGCGACCGGCGCCAGGGTTTCGGCGTGGCGCGCCTCGACGTAGTCGACGGCGAACCCCGCCGCCTCGACGCCGACCCGCGCCGCAGCGACCGCCTGCTCCACGGCGGCGCCCCCGCGCAGCGCCGACGCGCAACGAACGAGCGCCGCGTAAAGCGCCGGCGCCGCCTTGCGCGCTTCGGGCGTCAGATAAATATTGCGCGAGGAAAGCGCGAGGCCGTCCTTTTCCCGCACCGTCGGCGCGCCAATGATCTCAGACTCAAAATCGAGGTCGCGGGCGATGCGCGCGATGACCCGCAGCTGCTGGAAATCCTTCTCGCCGAAGATCGCGACATCGGGCCGGCACTGGTTGAGCAGCTTGGCGACCACCGTCGCGACGCCGGAAAAATGCGTCGGCCGGAAGCGATCCTCAAGGCCCGCCGCGGCGGGCCCGCCGGCCTGAAGCGTGGTGGAGAAGCCTTCGCCGTACATCGCCTCGACCGGCGGCGCGAAGATCGCATCGCCCCCGGCGGCGACGAACAATTCCACATCGGCGTCGAATGTGCGCGGATACGCGCCGAAATCCTCGTTGGCGGCGAATTGCGCCGGATTGACGAAGAGCGACATGACCACGTTGTCGACTTTCGTCTTGGCCAGCTTGACCAGCGAGATATGGCCGGCGTGCAGCGCGCCCATGGTCGGCGTCAGGGCGACGCTCCGCCCCCGCGCGCGCCACCCCGCGACCGTGGCCCGCAAGGCGGCGACATCGCGCAGGATTGGTACGCGCCTTTGCGGGCTTTCGGGCAGGATCGGGATCCTTTCGATTCGCACCAGGAACTCTGTTCATGACACGGGCGCCGCATTTCGATCAATGCGAAGGCGAAGGCCTCCACAGACGAAAACGTCAAGCTATAATATCGCTTGCGAAACTTTGCAGTCGAAGCGATATTATCGCTATGAAAACGACCGTCTTCACTGATCCGCAGATCATCAAAACGCCAGGCGGCGAGGAGCTGGTCGTTCTTCCCCGCGCCGAATATGAGGCGCTCGTCGCCGCCGCCGCCAAAGCCGGGGAAGACGAGGCCGACGCCGCCGTCTACGACGCCCGCAAGGCCGCTCTCGAGGCGGGAAGGGACGCAAGGCTCCCGCCCGAAGTCTCCGCGGCGATCCTGCGCGGCGACAGCCTCCTGAAGGCGCTGCGCAAATGGCGCGGGTTGACCCAGATCGACCTCGCGACGCTGGCGGACCTCGGCCAGGGCTATCTCAGCGACGTCGAAGCCGGACGCCGTCGCGGCTCGCGCAAGACGCTGGAGAAGATCGCCGCGACGCTCAATGTCGATCCGGCATGGATCCTCACTCCGGGCGGAGACGCGGATCAATCCGCCTCGGGCGGCCAATAAGCGGCGATCGCGTCGCTGAGCGATGCCGGCTGGACTTCGCTCGACGCCCCGCGTATCTCACGCCTTCACGCCCAGCGCACCGAAAAGGACGTCGCCCCATGGCGAACCCCGTGACGCCGGACCTCGCGGCGAGCGCGCTCAACTATCATCGCTCGCCCCGGCCGGGTAAGCTCGAAATCCAGGCGACGAAGCCGCTTGGGACCCAGCACGACCTCTCGCTCGCCTATACGCCGGGCGTCGCCGCGGCCTGCCTCGCCATCGCCGCCGATCCGGCGGAGGCGACCGAACTGACCATCCGCCAGAACCTCGTCGCCGTCGTGACCAATGGAACGGCGGTGCTGGGCCTCGGCGACATCGGACCGCTCGCCGCCAAGCCCGTGATGGAGGGCAAGGCGGTCCTGTTCAAGAAATTCGCCGGCATCGACGTGTTCGACATCGAGATCGCCGAGAACGACATCGACCGGCTGGTCGATATCGTCGCGTCGCTTGAGCCGACCTTCGGCGGCATCAATCTCGAAGACATCAAGGCGCCGCAGTGTTTCGAGGTCGAGCGCAAGCTGCGCGAGCGCATGTCGATCCCGGTGTTCCACGACGATCAGCACGGCACGGCGATCATCGTCGGCGCCGCCGTCCTCAACGCCATGGAGCTGACCGGCAAACGTCTTGAAAGCATCCGCATCGTGAGTTCGGGCGCGGGCGCCGCGGCGCTCGCCTGCATCGATTTCCTCGTCGAACTCGGCGCCCGGCCCGAGAACATCTTCATCACCGATGTCGAGGGCGTCGTCTACAAGGGCCGCGCCGCGATGAACGAGCGCATGGCGATCTACGCGCGCGACACCAACGCCCGCCGGCTCGACGACGTGATCGGCGGCGCCGATGTGTTCGTCGGCCTCTCGGCCGGCGGCGTGCTGACCCCCGAGATGGCGAAAAAAATGGGCGCCGCGTCCGCTCATCATGGCGCTCGCCAATCCGACGCCCGAGATCGAGCCCGAGGCCGCCATCGCGGCGCGTCCCGACGCGATGATCTGCACCGGCCGCTCGGACTATCCCAATCAGGTCAACAACGTCCTCTGCTTTCCCTACATCTTTCGCGGCGCGCTCGATGTCGCCGCCTCGACCATCAACGAGGCGATGAAGCTCGCCGCCGTGCGCGCCATCGCAGAGCTCGCGCATGAGCCGCCCTCCGACGTCGTCGCGCGCGCCTATGGCGGCAAGACGCGCCAGTTCGGCGCCGACAGCCTCATCCCCTCGCCGTTCGATCCGCGCCTCATTCTGCGCATCGCGCCGGCCGTCGCGAAAGCCGCGATGGCGAGCGGCGTCGCGAAAAAGCCGATCGCCGATTTTGCCGCCTATCAGGAGACCCTGTCGCGCTTCGTGTTCCGCTCCGGCTTCATCATGAAGCCGCTGATGCAGGCGGCGAAAGCCGATCCGAGGCGCGTCATTTACGCGGAAGGCGAGGATGAGCGCGTGCTGCGCGCCGTGCAGACCATCGTCGAGGAAGGGATCGCGCGGCCGATCCTGATCGGACGCCCCGAGGTGATCGACGCGCGGCTCGAACGGTTCGGCCTGTCGGTCCGGCCGGAGCGCGATTTCGCTCTGGTCAATCCGCAGGACGATCCGCGCTATCGCGATTATGTCGCGACCTATCTCGACGTCGCCGGCCGGCGCGGCGTCACGCCCGACGCCGCGCGCACGCTGGTGCGCACCAATTCGACGGTGATCGCGGCGCTCGCGCTCAAGCGCGGCGACGCCGACGCGATGCTGTGCGGCCTCGACGGGCGCTTCGCCTCGCGCCTTGCGCCATATCCGCGACATCATCGGCCTCGCGCCCGGCGTCACCGATTTCGCGGCGATGAGCCTTATGATCACCACCAAGGGCGCCTTCTTCATCACCGACACCCATGTGAAGCACGATCCGCCGGATTTCGAGATCGCGGAGACGGCGCTGATGTGCGCCCGCCATGTCCGCCGCTTCGGCCTCGAGCCGCGCATCGCCCTCGTCTCGCATTCGGACTTCGGCACGGACGATGCGCCCTCCGCGCTCAAGATGCGCCGGGCGATGGAGATTTTGCGCGCCCGCGCGCCGGACCTCGAAGTCGACGGCGAGATGCAGGCGGACACCGCTCTGTCGCAGGCGATCCGCGACCGCGTGCTGCCGTCCTCGCGCCTCAAGGGCGAGGCCAATGTTCTCGTCATGCCGAGCCTCGACGCCGCCAACATCGCCTATACGATGACGATGATCATGGCCGACGCGCTTCCCGTCGGCCCGATCCTGATCGGCGGCGCGCGGCCGGCGCATATCCTGATGCCATCGACGACGGCGCGCGGCATCGTCAACATGACGGCGGTGGCGGTCGCCGAGGCGCAGAGCGAGCGCCGTGAGGCGTCCAGTCCCGTCGGCATCGCCGCGCAGCGATAAGCCTGAACGCGACCCAGAAAAGGCGCAGAGCGATGATTGCAAGCTCATGTGTGAAGGGCCTCACTGCACTTTGCGCGTTAATCCTGACAATGTCTCCGACCTTCGCCGCCAGTGGCGACGGGAAGGTCGACAGATTACTCGGCAATCTGGGTCCCATGCGGATTGGTATGACGCTCGACATAAAGGATGGGAAAGTTGAGCCTGGAAGCCACTATTTTTATGCTGCGCACCTCAAAGACATTCCGCTGGCAGGCGAAGTGACGCCGTCGGGCTCGGGCGAAATCATCGCAACCCTGCGCGAGCCGGGCGGCGCGATCTTCACCTTGCGCTATCAGGACAAAGGCGGCCATCCGACCGAGTTTCTCTACACGAGCAACGACCTGTCCGGCGCCTGGACGTTCGGTAGCAAAACGCTTCCCGTGACGCTTAGTCAAACAACATCCTTCGTCGGTCCTTTGCCAGAGCGTATTTACGCGGAGGTGACCGATGAAAGCGACGAGAAGTTCGAGGCGCGCGCGCGAGGATTCAGAAACGCCGTTCTCTCCGACGACCCGGCCGCAGCGGCCAAATACGTTGATTTCCCGCTCAACGTATATTCGTCGCCCGGGCATGCGATAACAATCAAGACTTCGCGCGAATTGGAGACGCAGTGGAGCGCCATCTTTTCGAAGGCGTGGATCAAAGCGGCCACCGATGCAATTCCTCACGATCTGTTCGTCAAGGATGGAAGGGCGATGCTGGGAGAACAGGGAATCGCGTGGTTTGGCGCCGGGGGCTTGAAAGAGGTGAACGCCCAATGAGCGGGAGCAAGCGCCGCATCTGGGTCGCCGGCCATCGCGGCATGGTCGGCTCGGCGCTTGTGCGCCGGCTCGCGCGCGAGGACGTCGAGGTTCTGACCGTCGCCCGCGACGCGCTGGATCTCCGCGATCAATCCGCCGTGCGCGCATGGATCGCGGCCAATGCGCCGGACGCCATCATCCTCGCCGCCGCGCGGGTCGGCGGCATCCTCGCCAACGCGTCCTTTCCGGCCGATTTTCTCGCCGACAATCTTTTGATCGCCGCCAACGTCATCGACGCGGCGCATCGCGCCAATGTCGAGCGCCTCGTCTTCATCGGCTCCTCGGCCATCTATCCAAGGCTGGCGGCGCAGCCGATGCGCGAGGAGGCCCTTCTCACCGGCCCGCTGGAGCCGACGCATGAATGGTACGCGATCGCCAAGATCGCCGGCGTCAAGATGTGCGAGGCCTACCGCCGCCAGCACGGGCGGCGCTACATATCCGCGCTGCCCTGCAACCTTTATGGCGTCAACGACCATTTCGATCTTGCGGACGGGCCATGTGCTGCCGGCGCTGATCCGCAAATTCCATGAGGCGAAGCAGGCGGGCGCCGGCGAGGTCGTCATCTGGGGTTCGGGGACGCCGCGGCGCGAGTTCCTTTACGTCGACGATCTCGCCGACGCCATTGTCTTCCTGCTCGATCATTATGACGAGGGGGGGCCGATCAATGTCGGCGCGGGCGCCGATCTGACGATCGGCGAACTCGCTGGAATGATTGGAAAGGCGACTGGATTTGTCGGGGCGCTCGTCTTCGATTCGACGAAGCCCGACGGGCCGCCGCGCAAGCTGATGGATTCGAGCCGCCTCGCCGCGCTCGGGTGGCGGCCGAAGACCGGCGCTCGAAGAGGGGATCGCCGAAGTCTATCGCTGGTACCTCAGCCAAAACTGGCGAGCGCGCGGGCCGCGCCCTACGAGGCAGTTGCTTGGTCCGCCCCCGCCGGGTTGCGCTAAGTTTCTGTTTTATTGCGACTTGCTCGCCCGGCACGCGGAGCGCGCGCCTTGAAGCCGCGGCGTTCTTGCTGTATCAGTCCGGACACTTCGGTTCCCCCGCACCCGCGCGCCGCCATCTCAAAGAGCGCTTGGCTGTTTTCCTCTCTTTTTGACAAGCGGTCGCCATGTTCGTCGCGCTCGGCTTTCTCCTCGGACTCATCGCTCTCGCGTCAGTGACGCTTTTCGCCGATGGCGGCTTCCTGCCATTGCTGCTGCCCTTCCTCGCCGCCGGCGGCCTTTTTGCGATCGCGCTCAAGATGCCGCCCTTCGAGGCCCAGCGCTTTGGCGCGCTGGTCAGGCCGCTGGTCATCGGCGCGGCGATTCCGGCCCTGCTCATGCTGCTGCAGATGGCGCCGCTGCCCGCCTCTCCGGCCTCGCGCACCCGGTTTGGGCGAGCGTCAGGGCCGGCTTCTGCCACGCCGGTCGCGGGAAGCATCAGCGTCGACATCGGCGCCACGGCGCTGGCGCTGCTGCGCTATCTGACCCTCATTGGCGCCATGTTGCTGGCGGCGGCGGCGACGATCAACCGCGATCGCGCCGAAGCCGTCCTCATCGCGCTGACGGCGGCGACCACCGCGATCTCGCTGGCGCAGCTCGCGGTCGAGAGTTTCGGCGCGCCCCGCACGCCGCCTATGCGGGAGGAGGCTTTCGACTGCGCCTGTCTTGGCGTCATTCTGTCCGCGGCCTGCGCCTGCCTCGTCTTCGAGCGCCACGAGACGCGGCGGGCGAAGCTCGGCTTGCGCGACGCCAAATTCGTCTACCCCATGGCTGCGTCGCTGGCCGCGCTGCTGATCTGTGCGGCGGCGATCGGCGCGGCGCGGTCAGGGTCGCTGATCTTTGCGGCCTGTTGCGGCCTTGGGATGTTTTGCGCCGTTTTCCTCGTGCGCCGGCTCAATCTTGGCCGGTGGGGCGCCGCCGCAATCGGCGTGACCGCGAGCGTCATCGTCATCGCTTTGGTGAGCAGGCGCGGCCGGAACCAATCCGGACCCCCGCCTCGCCTTCGTGAAAAAAGACCCGGTGACGCTCGAGTTGACGCAGCGCATTCTCGCCGACGCGCCTTTTCTCGGCGTTGGCGCGGGCGCTTTCTCGTCGATCCTGCCGATCTACGAGTTCGGCGATGTCGACGCGCAGGAGCCGAGCGCGGTGACCGCCGCCGCGAAACTTTCGATCGAAATGGGCCGCGCCGCGCTGTGGGCCGCCGTGATCGCCGCGGCGGTCGCTGTCGTCGCGCTCCTTCGCGCCTCGGCGCTGCGGGGCCGCGATTCCTTTTACGCCTCCGCGGCCGCCTCGTGTCTCGTCTCGCTGATCGTTCTCGCTTTCATCAATGTCAGCCTTTTCGGCGCGACGCTTCCCGTTCTGGCGGTCATCATCCTCGGACTTGGCGTTGCGCAATCGCAGGGCCGCAGCGCCGCTCCCCGCCGCGACCCCGCGGCATTTCCGCCTGCTTGATCCACGCCGGGCGGCGCCGCTCGCGCGGCCTTGGCGCCAAGCTGAGTCTGCAGCGCAAATTGACCGATTGCGCCCGTTGATTTTGCCGCTGCCGGCGCATAGAGGTTGTGGCGTGCGGTCAGAGACATTTTCTCAACCATCAACGCTAAAAAAGAATAAACACGCGAATCAGGCTCGACGGCCGATTCGATTTAGGAGGCGACGCCGGCGAACCCCGTCAACTCATCCCCGATCTATTGTGCGAGATTGCTTCCCCGAGAACGTCCCACTATTCGGCGGAGCCCGGTTCGCCGATCCGGTTTCTGTTCGCCGAGCCAGACGAAGCGCCAATTTCCACAGTCCTGACAGGAAAGTGAATTTCATGTCCTCGCATGTGAATCGAAGGAAGACTGGTCTGGTCGCAAAAGCCATTGTCGCGGCGGCGCTTTCTTGTCAGCGGCGCAGGCGCGTCGCCAGCGTCGGACGGACCCTTCGCCGACCTTTCCGGCTACTGGACCGGCGGCGGCAACATCACCATGTCGAACGGCTCAAGCGAACGCATCCGCTGCAAGGCGACCTATGCGGTCAACGATTCGGGCAAGTCGCTCAACCAGAGCATCCGTTGCGCCAGCGACAGCTACAGACTGGAGATCAGCGCCAACGTCACGGTCAGCGGCGGCGCGATCTCCGGCACATGGACCGAGGCGACCCGCCATGCGACGGGCAATCTCTCGGGCCGCGCCTCCGGCTCCGAAATTCAGGCGCGGGTCGACGGCGCCGGCTTCTCGGCCGGGCTCCAGGTGCGTTTCCATGGCGACAAACAGACGGTCTCGATCCGGCCGACGGAGGGCACCGACGTCGCCAACGTCGCCATCACCCTGCACAAGGGATAGGCGCTACCCGGCCTCGATAGTTCGAGCGGGATGCCAGCGGTCGTTGCGTTCCTCATCGCCGCGGCCGCCGCCGCGCCAGCGCATCCGCGGTGCGGCGAAGGAACATGGCGGTCGGCCGCAGGATCAGAAGATCGGCGGTCAGCGCCATCATCATCGCAAAGGCGCTGAGCCAGCCGAACAGGCGCAGCGACGGCAGGTCGGAAAGCACCGTCACGGCGAGACCGCAGGCGAGCACGATCGAGGTCAGGATCAGCGCCGGCCCGACCAGCACGGTGGCCCGCTCGACCGCCGAGCGCGAAATCCTCGCCGCGCATCGTCCTCGATGCGCAGCCTGTTGAGGAAGTGGATGGTCGCGCTGAGGCCAAGGCCGAACGAGACGGTCAGCGCGACGACGCTGGCGAATTGCAGCCCCTGCCCTGTCGCGGCGAGCAGCGCGCCCGAGGCGACGACCGGGAAGATGCCCGGCAGGATGCAGGCGAGCGCCACCACCACCGAGCGGAAGGCGAGGCCGATGAAGGCGGCGACGAAGAAGAACTCGATGGTGAGGCCGCGCGTCAGCTTGCTCGATCATGCTGGCGCTGTTGCGCGCCGCGATCGCCGAGAGGCCGGTCACCGACAGCTTGTAGCCGGGATATTCGGCGCGCAGACCCTGCAGCGAATGGTCGATCGCATCGACGATCGGCAGCAGCTTGCTGGCGTCGACGTCGGGCACCCGCGCCGAGACGACGACCGCGTCCTGATTCGCGTCGATGAAGCGCCGCGTCAGATGCTCGGGCAAAAGATCGACATATTTCTTCAAGGTCGCGACGTCGGACGTTGCCGAGCCTTTTCGCTGAGCCAGCGGCGCAGCGTCTCCAGCGACCAGACATTGCCGACGCCGGGCTGATGCTCGAGCGAGGCGTGAACCTTGGCGATGACGTCGAGCGTTTCCGGCGCATAGAGCGAAGCGCCCTTGGGAAACTCGATCAGCACGTCGATCGGATTGGCGCCGGTCAGCTTGGCGTCGAGACTGCGGCTGGCCGACACCGCCTGCTCCTTGTCGGGCACCTGGTCGGCGAGACGGTAGCGCGGCTGCAAGATTGACGAAGACGCCGCCGAGCGCCGCGACGACGAGGAGGCCGATGAGGCTGTAGAGCCCCGGGCGCTTCACCATGCGCGCCGCGATCCAGAAGCAGAAGCGGCGCAAGGCCTCGACGCCGAAATCGCCGCGCCGGCCGCGCGCCGCGAGCGCGCGCCTCGTGGCGCAGCAAAAGAACGCCGAGCAAGGGCAGCAGCAACAACACGGTGAACAGGGCGATGAGCGGTGGCGACGAGGCCAGCCTCGCCGAAGGTGCGGATCAGATCCGAACTCGAGAACAGGAGGGCGGTGAAGGACAGCGCCGCCGTCGCGTGGGTCAGGACGCAGGCCGGACCGACGATCAGGATCGCGTTGCGCAAGGCCTCATATTTGCTCTGGCCGGCGAGCATGCGGTCGCGCGCGGCGAAGGTCAGCTGCATGCTGTCGGAGAAGCTGATCACCATGATCAGCGGCGTCATCACGTTGAGGAACATGTTGAGCCGGAAATCGAGCCAGCCGAGCGCGCCGAGCGCCAACAGAATGGCGACGCAGCGGCGGCCCGGCGGCGACGATCATGAAGGAGACGCGCCGGAAGAACAGGATGGCGATGAGGCAGCCGGCGATGAAGCCGGTGACGTTGTAGATCAGCCGGTCGCGCTCGACCGCGGTGCGGATCTCAAGCTGCATGACCGGAACGCCGGAGAGTTCGGCCTTGAGGCCGGCGCCGGCGAGATCGTCCGCCATCGTCTTGCGGATTTCGCCTGACGGTCGCATCGAGCCCCTTGCCGCCGACGATCTCGGGGTCGAGCGCGATGACGACCAGGCTGAGCTTGCCGTCCTCCGAGAGCAGCTTGCCGCGGATGATCTCGTTCGACATCACCTTTTTGACGAGCGCGTCGTAATCGGCGCCTTCCGGCAGAGGATCGGGAAACAGCGGCGCCGGCGTGTGGCCGTCTTCGGGCGGCTGACGCGCCGAAAACAGCGAGATGACGCCGCGCACGCCGTCGACCAGCTGAACGTCGGTGACGAAGTCGCGCAGCTTTTCGAGCGAATTCGCGGTCAAGCAGGCTCTCGCCCTCGATGACGGCGAGAACGTCGAATTCGCTCGACGGAAATTTGCTGCGTCACCTCCTCGTACTGCCTGAACTCGGGCGTATTGGAGCGGAACAGCTGGCTCAGCGAATCATCGACCTTGAGGCGCGTGAGGCCGAAATCCCGCCGCGATGGCAAGGGCCAGCGCGACCACTGCGACGAGCCATGGAAAGCGCAGGGAAATAAGGCCAAGACGCTCGACGCCGAGCGCGAGGTCATGGCGTTTGCCGACGCTCGATGAGGCGAGATCGCCCTCGATCGGAGGCTTCGTCGGTCCGGCTGTTTCGAGAGACACGAACGACTCCGGGAGTTTGCAAAACAGTTATATGAGCGTGCGCGCAAATTATGACCGACGCGACAACCGATGCGCAAAACGCCTGCGCTCGACCGTGGTTTCCCCAATTTCCAGCGCGTCTCAATTGCGCGGGGCGTCCGGCCGCACGCGCCGGCGACGCGCGGCTCAGGCTTCGGCCGCGCGATGCTCGGCGCGCGCGGCCGTATAAACCTCGCGCGCGGCGTCCACATTGAGGCACCCGATGCCAAGCCCGACGATCAGATCCGGCCACGCCGACCGCCACAGAAAGGCCGTCGCCAATCCCGCTGCGACGATGGCGACATTGGCGAGCACATCGTTGCGGGCCGACAAGAACGCCGCCCGGGTCAGGCTGCCGCCTCGCGCGCGAACGCGGGCCAGCAGGAGGGCGCAAAAGAAATTGATCGCGAAGGCGCCCGCTCCTGTGAGCGAGAGCGCGGCGGGGTCTGGCGGCGTCGGAAGGTTGAACTTGCTCCAGGCCATCCACAGCGTTGCAAGACCCGGGACCAGAAGAATTCCGGCGAGCGCCATGCCGACCCGCGCCCGCCGCGCGGCGCTCCAGCCGAGCGAGGCGAGGATCAGAAGATTGATCGAGGCGTCTTCCAGAAAATCAATGCTGTCGGCGAACAGGGAGACCGAGCCGATCGCGCGCGCAACGGCGAATTCGATCCCGAACCAGGACAGATTGAGCAGAGCGACCAGCCGAACGGCGCGCCGGATGGCTGGATCAATCGGAGCCGCGTCCACGTCGTCCTTTCACGCGTCTTCACGCGAGGCGGGGCGTTCCCGCGGGCGCTAAATCTCGGCTAGCCCTTTGGCGTAGCGCCGCCAGTTCGCGGCGTAACGCGCGGCGCTCTCGGCGAGGCGCGCGGCGGCGTCCTGGTCGAGTTCGCGCAGCACCTTCGCCGGGCTGCCGACAATCAGGGAGTTATCGGGGAAGCTCTTCCCCTCGGTGACGAGGGCGTTGGCGCCGACGAGGCAATTGCGGCCGATCCTCGCGCCGTTGAGGAGCGTCGCGCCCATGCCGATGAGGCTGTTGTCGCCGATCGTGCAGCCATGCAGGATGGCGCGGTGGCCGATGGTGCAATTCTCGCCGATCCACACGGGAAAGCCGGGGTCGGTATGCAGGACGCTGTTGTCCTGAACGTTCGAGCCGGGCCCGATGAATATCTCCTCGTTGTCGCCGCGCAGCACGACGCCGAACCAGACCGAGGCATCGACGCCAAGGCGCACCTTGCCGATCACCTGCGCGCCGGGCGCGATCCAGAACCGGTTACCAGCCGGCAATTCGGGCCTCACGCCATCGAGAGCGTAGAGCGGCATGTGTTCGAACTCCGGCGAGGGGCGGCTTCCTGTCAGGCTCGGCGCCGGCGTCAGAACGCTTCGAGGTCGAAATCGAGAATCGCCATCTGCAGGGTGAAGCTTTGGCCTTTCGGATCGTCGGCGGAGATGATGCCGAGGAAATCATCGCCGTGATTGAGTTCGACCGAATCGGTCTTCTTGGCGCGCGGAACGATCTTCAGCTTGTCGGTTTCGAAGAGGCGGCGCAGATAATCCTGCAACACCGGCCGCTCGACGGGTATCGGCATCTCGAAGGCGAAGGACCGGTCGCCATCCTCGTCGTCGACGGTGATCGTGCCGATCTGCCGCTGTCCGAAATGCACGTCGGCGTCGTCAGGATTGCGTTTGCCCTGCGTCACCTTGATCTCTTCGTTGCCGAACGCCTCCCGCAGAAACCCTTGCAATTTTCGTAATTCCGTCTTGTCCAAGGGATCCTCCTCAGAAGGTTGGGAGAGGAGGTGGCTTTGCCAGAAAAAGCCTGCCGCCGCAACCGCGGGGATGCCTTGCCCGGTTTTGAGCGCCTCAATCCTACGTGGATGCGACGGCGGCGCGTCAGACTGACGGGCCGCTTGCCCCTCAGTTCGCCGCGCGGAGGCGCTTGGCGACAATCTTCGTTCCCGCCTTCGCCGCCCCGCCGGGTCCGGCGACCGCCTTGACGGCGTCCGCTGAAATGACCTCGCCGCACGCCGAGCAGGTGATGCGCGGCGAAAACTCATGTCCGCAGCTCTTGTGGACGAACAGGATTGGGCTGCCTTCCTTTGGCCGCGCCCAGCGATCGCCCCATGCCGTCAAGGCCAGAATCGCGGGCACGAGATCGCGCCCCGCCTCGGTCAGACGATATTCGTAGCGCGTCGGACGCCGCTGATAGGCGGTGCGTTCGACGACGCCGTTCTCGGTCAGCGACTTCAGCCGCCGCGCCAGCAAATTGCGCGAGATGCCGAGATCCTCGATGAGTTCGTCGAAGCGCGCGACGTCGAGAAACAGGTCGCGGATGATCAGGGGCGACCACCAGTCGCCGATGAGGTCGAGGCCGCGGGCGAGCGAGCATCGCATTTGCGCAAAACTGGTTCTCTCCATGCCCTGATCCCGCTCCAACGACGCGATCCTACTGCGTTGCGTCATTGAACTCAATCGAATATAGTTCAATTATTGAACTGATGGAGGGCGCCATGTACCACGCCATTGTCCGCAATCGCGTCAGGAGCCTGTTCGCCGCCGTCAACCGCGGCGACGCCGAGCCCGTGCTGCGCGCCTTCGCACCTCGCTTCGAGCACGCCTTTCTCGGCGAGCACGCCCTCAGTGGATCGCGAAAAACGCTTGCCGCGACAGAGCGATGGTACCAGCGGCTCTATCGGCTGCTGCCGGGCATAAGGTTCGATCTTCGCGGCATAGATGTCAGCGGCGCCCCTTGGAACACGCTCGTCCTCGCCGAATGGGACGAGTCCAATGACGGCGCCGACGGCGTCCGCACCAAAAACCATGGCGTCCATGTGATGCAGCTCAAATGGGGCCGCGCGACGCGGCTCGATCATCTGCCCCGACACAGCCGGACTAAAAGCGACGCTCGATCGCCTGGCTCTGGCCGGCTTCGCCGAGGCTCACGCCGCGCCCATTACGGATTGAGGCGCACTTCGGGCGGCCGGTGGGATAGCTTCAAGGTCTCTGCGCCAAAAATCTCAGCACGCCATTTTTATAGACCGGATCGCCGACTGCGCGATTGTGGTCGCGGCCCGGAATCTCGAGCGCCTCGCCGGCCGGGAACAGCGCCGCCAATCGATGCGGATCGCCCGCGACTTCATCTCGGGTTCCCACCGCCACGAGGACAGGGACATCGATGCGTCGCGCTTCGTCTTCGCCAAGATGCTGCCGCGATCCCGCGGATGCAGGCCGCCATGGCCTTCAGATCGCTCCCCGTCGCTTCGGCGAAACTGCGAAACAGCAGTTGCATGGGATCGGTAATATCGGCGGCCGAAGGCGCCTCCATGGCGTCGGCGATGCCGAGCGGCAGCCCGGCGCCGTCGATGAGATGATGGCCAAGACCGCCGAGAACGATCGACCGGGCGCGGTCCGGGTGAGCTTTGGCGAGGAAGGCTGCGATGCGCGCGCCCATCGAATAGCCCATGATGTCGGCGTTCGCGATGTCGAGATAATCAAGCAGGCGGCGGCAATCCTCGGCCATTTTAGGGATGGCGTAATCGGCCGGCGCATAGAATTTCTGGCTGCGGCCATGGCCGCGATTGTCGAGCGCGATGACGCGCCGGCCATCCTCCGTTAAGGTCTTGACCCACTGCGGAAAAAACCAGTTGACCGCATGATTGGATGCAAATCCGTGGATGAGCAGAATGGGTTCGCCGCGATCGAAGCCGACGGCGGGCTCATCGACGAAGGCGAGGCGGGCGCCCTGTCCGGAAAACTCAAGCATGGCGCTCTCCTGTCGCGTCGCGATCAAGTCCTGATTTTGGATTGATTCAATCCAAAATCGTCGTGATGAAGCGGCGAGAGCCCGAAAATAGGGCTTCAACATCTGATTGGAAGCGTTAAACTGGCCGACAAATGTGACGGGAGCGGCGACAGACTGGCGCAGGCGGAGCGCTTACGCTATGTTCGTCTTCGGCTTTTCGCCAAATTTCCAGGATGAGCCCGAATTCCATGAACCGCTATGAACGCCGCCCCATCGCGGCCGGGGAAGCCGAAGTCGAGTATCTCGACGGCGAGTTCCGCATTTTGCGGCCGGGCGCCTTTGTGCGCTGCGCTGCGACCGGCGTCGCGATCCGCATCGAGGATCTGCGCTACTGGAATGTCGATCTTCAGGAGCCATACGCCAGTCCCGAGGCCAAATTGCTGCGGCTCAAGGCGAAGGCCGTTGATGCGCGGGGCGCCGGATCGCTCTGACCGTCCGCGACCTGCCCCGGCCGTCCAGGGTCAACCCTCCGTCTCATCCGTGATATCAGGCTCGACGAAGGCTTGCCCGAGCCAGGGCGCGATCGCCTGCATGATCCTGGCCGAGGCGCCGGCGCGGCGCTCGACCGCATCGGCGGCGGCCCGGCCCATCTCCCGCAGTTCGGCGGAGTCGAGAAGCAGCAGGGAGACTTCGCTGGCCAATGTCGCGGCGTCATAGACCAGCGCGCACCCCCCTGCGGCGTCCAGCGCCGCATAGGCGTCCTCGAAATCCCCGATCTCCGGACCGTGCAGGATGGCGCAGCCAAGCTTCGCCGCCTCAACGGGATTGATCCCGCCGCGGTTCGTTGACCTGCCGAGCGACCCGCCGATTGATTGGCCCAGAGACGTCCCAAGCGATTTGCCAAGGAAAACGACGCCCGCGAGGCGGTAGAACAGCCCCGCCTCGAAGGCCCCGGCGATGTGGATCGCCGGAAGCGGCCCCTCGTCCCTGTCGCCTGCCGCGACGCGCACACTGAGCCCGAGCTTGCCGGCCCGTAGCGCGATGTCCTCCCCGCGCCTCGCGCTACGGGGCGCGATGATGGTGACGAGATCGGGAAAATGGGCGGCGATTTTCCGATGCGCCTCGATGGCGACGTCCTCTTCGTCGGCGTCGGCGGGGAACGCGGCCCAGGCCGGGCGCGCCCCGATGCGCGCCGCGAGCCGCGCCAGCGCCGGTCCGTCGGCGGGCGGCGGCGAAAAATCATAGATCGGATCGCCCACCGCCTCAGTGCGCGCCGCGCCGAAATATCGAAAACGCTCGGCGTCCGAGGCTGTCCGCGCGAGGCAGGCGTCGATCTGGCCGAACAGCGCGCCGGCAAGACGCGGCGCCCTGCGCCAGAGAAGGAAGGCGCGGGCCGGAAACCGCGCATCGACGAGGGCGATGGGAATGGAGCGCCGTTTTGTTTCGAGGATCAGATTCGGCCAGAATTCGCTCCCGACGATGAGCGCGATGTCTGGGCGCCAGCAGGCGAGGAACCGGGCGAGGAACCCCGGCGCATCGAGCGGCGCGAATTGATGCAGGGCGGTCGGCGGCAAGCGAGGCGGCATCGCGTCCTCGTCCCGCGTCGTGACCAGGGCATGGAAGCCGGCTGAACCGAGACGATCGATCAGCGGCAAGAGGGAGGCGACGTCGGCGGCCGTCGCGCCATGCAGCCAGGCGATGCGGCCCTGAGGCCTCGCAAGGGATGGCCGGCCGAGCCGCTCTCCGATGCGCGCGCGATCCTCGCGGCGAAGCCGCGCTCGGCGCAATCGCGCGCGCCAGGTTAGGACGAATGGCGCCAGCGGGGCGAGACCGGCGCTGCAGGCCCGATAGAGGGAAAGCAGCATGGAGCCCTTCAGGATCGGTTGAATCGACCGATTCATGGTCGCCGATCACCTTGTCGTTTGAAGGTTCGCGTATTTTTAAAGCTTGCTTGTCTTTCAGGGCGCCGGCGCGTCAGGTGTGATCGTCGCCCTCCTCCTCGTGCTCGTCGGGATCGAGCAGGCGATGCAGGTGCGCCACGAAATAACGCATCTGGGCATTATCGACGCTCGCCTGCGCCTTTGCCCGCCACGCCGCCACGGCGGAGGAATGGTCGGGAAACAGGCCGACGATTTCGATCTCGTCGAGATTCTTGAATTCAGTTTGATCCAGTTCCTTGAGTTCGCCGCCGAACACAAAGTGCAGCAATTGTTTCTTGGGGGGAGCGGGCGCGCGTTTCATGGCGTTATCCAACGGTTTTCGGGGTCAAGGGGCGTTTTCTCCGCCTGTCGCGAAGCATAATATACGCCATCGGCGCAGGTTTGCGAAAAGGTTAGCGAAAAGGGTTTGAAGCGTCAGGCGGAGCCTCGCGCGCGCCGCAACGCCAGATTGACCTGGGAATGGATCTGGCGCGGCGCGGCGGTGAGGAGGCCGTGGCGCGTCTCCTTGCGGTTGTAGACGAGTTCGCCGCCATCGAGACCAGCGAGCCGGCCGCCCGCCTCTTCGAGAATGAGATCGGCAGCGGCGACGTCCCAGTCATTGGAGTTTTCCGAGGCGAAACCGGCGTCGAGCGCGCCGGATGCGACATAGGCGATGCGCATCGCCAGCGAAGGCACGCGGGGTTGCAAATTGAACTCGAGGCCAGCCTGGCGCAATTCGGCGGCGAGCAGGCGCGGCGCGCCGACCTTGGCGTTGGCGTCGAGCGCGATCAGCCGCGAGACCTCGATCGGAACGCCATTGAGGCGCGCGCCGCCGTCCTTCGACGGCGACATAGGTCTCATCGAGGGCGGGCGCATGAACGATGCCGATCAGCGGGCGGCCATCGCGCACCAGCGCCACTGCGACCGCCCAGGTCGGCTCGCCGCGCGCGAAGGCGCGCGTGCCGTCGATCGGATCGACCACGAGCAGCAGTCTTTTGTCGAGGCGCGCGGCGGAGTCCTCCGTCTCCTCGGACAGCCAGCCGGCTTCCGGCAGGAGGCCCGAAAAATGCTGCTTCAGGAAACGATCGACAAGATGGTCCGCCTCGGTGACGGGAGACCCGCCGGCCTTGTGCGAGATGGTCGCGCTGGTGTTCTCGCCGTGGCGAAAAAACCCGAGGGCGAGTTCGCCCGCGCGCCTTGTCGCGTCCTCGAAGGATGCGACCAGTGCGTCGGCGTCGGTGAGTGAGGGCAAGATTTTTTCTTTGTTTAAAAGAGAAAACCGATGATTGGCTTATCGCGCCCGATTGCGGGACACAAGCCTCTCGCCGGGCTTTCGTCAAAGCTTTGATCGCCGCCCCTTGGAGCGTCTTGAGGCGGCTTGGGCGCAAAATTCGTTCACCACGATCGACTTTAGGATTCGTTCACCAGAGAATTTAGCGAATTAAGCGCCGAAATCCCGGATGCTCGCGATAGAGGAAAAAGAACCCAGCGCAGGCGGACATGATGCAGCAAGCGACCTTCAATCTCGGCGGCGGAAAGGAAGTCGCGGCGCGCGCGGGTGCTGATCCCCGCGCCGACGGCGGACGGCGCATGGTGCTGATCGAAAGGCGCTGCGTCACCATCCGGCGCAGGGTTCAGGGGATGAAGATGCTTCTCAGCCTGCCCGTGCAAGGCTACCTCGGCGTCGCCATTCGCCGCGAGCAGAGGCGCGACGGGGCGATCTACCGCATCAGCCTCGCGCATCGCGATCCCGAACTCTGCGTGACCCTGAAAGAGGCGCGCGACCTTGCCGCCATGCGCGACGCGCAACGCCATTTCGCGGCGTTCTTCGCCATGCCGGCTCTTTTCGGAGGGGGCGGCATCGAACCCCGCGGCCAAGAAGCGAAGGACGACGCCAGACCGCCGTGCGCGGAAACGCAGACGCCCGCGGCAAGCGCGACGGACCGCGCGCGCCGGATAGTCGCGAAGAGGCGCCGCGAAAGACGCCGCCGCGCATGGGCTGCGCGGACGCCGACGGTGTTTCGCGGAGAGCGCGAGATCAGCTCCCGCGAATGAGCTGCGTTCATTGAAAAGGCATGGCGGATCGGGCGCGGCCTCGCCGCCCGCGAGCGGTCAGGGGCGGAACAAGGGAGACGACATTGCATATCGCCATCGATCCGGCAGTCGCCGCCGGAGTCCTCGCCTGCACCGCGATCACCGACGCCGCCTATGTTCAGTTCACGGCGGCAGTCGCGGCGCGGCGCCGGATCTGGGCCGCGAACTGGAGCGGATTCTGGTATCTCCTCTCCGCTTTCGCTGTGATCAGCTATACGCAGAACCCCGCCTATGTCGTGTTCGCCGCCCTTGGATCGTGGCTCGGCGCCTTCGCCTCGGTCACCTGGCTGCGGCGCGGCAGGCAGTAGGGCGTGCGTCAGGCGAGGTCTTGCCTGAGGCGCCGGACGAAGGCTTCGAGCACATCGCGCCGCAGGCTATAGCTGGCGAACTTGCCTTCGCGCGCGACTTCGACCAGTCCTGCCGTTTCAAGCTCTTTCATGTGGTGGGAGAGCGTCGCGGGAGTGATGTCCATGCAATCGCGCACCGCGCCGCAGGCCAGCGCCTCGCGGCGCTCGCCGAGACGTTTCAGGATCTCGTAACGGCGCCGGTCGCCGAGCGCCTTTGCGATCAGATGAACCTGATCCTCGTTCAGCGCTTTGTCCGCCAGCTCCGACATCTGCTTCAACCCTCGGGCGGCATCGCCTGATGCAGGAAAGAATATGCTCCTTACCGCCGGGAATCCAGAAAAACGCCGGCCCCCGCGCGCCGCGACGTCCTAGCGCAACCCGCCCGACACCACCAGCAGGTCCCCCGTCACCCAGCGCGAATCGTCCGACGCCAGGAATACCGCGACCGCCGCTATGTCGTCCGGCTGGCCGATGCGCCCGAGCGGAGTCTGCGCGATGATCTGCTTCTCGAACTCGCTCCCGACGAACCCGGCGGCGTTGGTTCCCTCGGTTTCGACCACGCCGGGATTGATCGAGTTCACGCGGATTTTCCGGGGACCCAGCTCTTTCGCAAGCACCCGCGTCACGGCGTCGACGGCGCCTTTCGTGGCGGTGTAGACGACCGAATTCGGCGGATTGAGCTCGGTTACCGCCGAGCCGATGTTGATGACGCTGCCGCCGTCGTCGAAGTGATTGACCGCCTCTTGCGTCGCGAGCAGGAGACCCAGCACATTGGTGTTGAAATGGCGGTGGAACTCCTCTTCGCTCAGCGCCTCGAGCGGCAGAAGATTATAGACGCCGGCGTTGTTGACGAGGATGTCGAGACGCCCGAACGCATGTTTCGCCTCCGCGAAAATCTTTTTCACATCGGCCGCTTTGGCGACGTCGCCCTGGACGGCGACCGCTTTGCCGCCCTTCGCCCTGATCTCCGCGACGACTTTTTCGGCGCCTTCCTTGCTCGAAGCGTAATTGACCACGACAGCCGCGCCCTCCGCAGCAAGCGCCTTCGCGATGCCGGCGCCAATGCCTTTCGACGCGCCCGTGACCACCGCCGCCTTACCTGACAATCTGCTCATGTCTCATCCTCCAGAAATGCACATCATTCGATAGTTGTACAATTATCGAATGACTGAGGGGAGATATGCTCGGCAGCCACTCGATTCAAGAGCCCCAACCGGCGGCTTTTTCTCCCGCTGAGGCCATTTGATGGCCCGCCGACTTATGGCCCGTTGAAATGCACCGCGCCGAACGCGTCGACGTCATAGCCGCCGAGTTCGTTGGCGCGCCGCTCAAACGGCTTGCTGGCGCAAAAGCCAATGAGCTTTTGAAACGGCGGATCGAAATAGGCCTTGCGCCAGACCAGAAGATCAAACCGCTCGACGATCAGCGGCGTGAATTCGAGCTGGAATTGACGCGCGCTCGCCTCGATGCCGAGACCTACGTCGGCCCGGCCGGCCGCGATGGCCAACGCGAGATCGGTCTCGGTCCGCTCGATGGCGTCGACGCGATGAAGATCCTCCGCCCGCAGACCTTCCCGCTCGAGCAGGACTGCGAGCACCAACTCGCTGGCGGCCTCCCGCTGGCGCGATTGAAAACGAAGGCCGCGCGCGGCGGCGAGCGAATCGATTGATCGACCGAGATCAGGCCGGAAAATCAGCCCGCGCGTGCGCTTCGCCCATTCGATGAGCACGACGGGCCGATCGCCAAACAACTCGCTGACCCCCGCGACGTTCCATTCGTCTCCTCCGCGCTCCGGAACATGCAGCCCGGCCGCGACGCAACCCTCCGCGGCGGCGCACCGCAGTCCATCGAGCGCGCCATCGAGCAATGCGGCGATGCCGGAGCGTGATTCGCGCAACGCCCATTCCAGCAATGGATCATGGCCGCCGGCGATGACCAGAGGCAGGTTCGGCGCCGGCTCGCGCTCGCCCCGGCCGGGTTTGACGCCGCCCCCGTCCGTGACGATCCATTTCTCGATTTCGGCGCGTGGGAACAGCAGCTTACCGGTGACGCGGCGCACCGGCAGCGCGCCTTGCGCCGCCAATTCATAGACCTTTCGCTCCTTGACGCGCAGCAACGCGGCAAGCTCTCGGGTCGTCAGGAATTGGGACATGTGTTTTTTCCGGGAGGGCACGAAAAAATAACATAAATTCACATAACGGTAAAAAACGCGCGCGCCATCGACCCAGCCTCCCGGCTTGGGCTGCTCAGCTCGAGGCCGGGAGATCGGTTTGGCCGCGCACGACGCAGAAACATCCAACGCGGGGTCAGTGCGCCTTGAGGCTATGCATGGGGCGTCGCGGCGATGTCGCGTTCGTCGATCGCCGTCGTTTTGACCAGCGCCAGAACCCGCGAGCCGTCTTCGAGGTGAAGATCGTCGATCGCCTGGCGCGTCGCCACGGCCGCAAGGCGTCCGCCGCCCTCGAGCGCGATCTCAGTCATGGCGAAGGGACCATTGGTCTGGATCGACTGAATGACGCCGGACAGGACGTTGCGCACGCTGACGTCGCTGAGCGGCCTTATCGCCAGCAGGACATCGGAGGCGTGGACGATGATTCGCACCGTTCGCCCCGGCGGCCCCGGCTGGGCCCGCGAGCCAGATCGTTCCCGCCGGATGCTTCAGCTGCGTCAGCCCATAGGCCGCGTCTTCGGAGCCGACCGTCACGGTCAGCACGGACGACCGGTCGAAACGATCTTCGAGCGAACCCGCAGGGGGACCAAACACCTCGTTTGGATCGCCGATCGCCTTGACCTTTCCGGCCTCGAGAACGACGACGGAGGCCGCGAGGCGCATCACCTCCTCGACCGCATGCGAGACATAGACGATCGGGACCTTGAACTCGTCGCGAATGCGCTCGATCAAGGGCATGATCTCGAGCTTGCGCGCCATGTCGAGCGCCGCGAGCGGCTCGTCGAAGAGCAGCAGCTTCGGGCACGACAGAAGGGCGCGGCCGATGGCGACGCGCTGGCGCTCGCCGCCGGAAAGGCGCGCCGGACGGCGCGCCAGCAAAGCGCCGATGCCCAAGGTGTCAATGACTGCGTCGAACTCGATCTCGCGCGAGAATTTCGGCGCGAACCAACGACCGTACAAGAGGTTCTGCTTCACGCTCATATGCGGAAACAGGTTCGAATCCTGAAAGACGAGACCGATGCGGCGCCGATGCGGCGGCACGAAAACGCCCTTCGCGACATCGACCAGCGGCTCGCCATCGAGCCTGATGAAGCCGCGATCCGGCCGCAAAAGGCCGGCGATCAAATTGAGCGTCAGGCTCTTGCCCGAGCCAGATTGCCCGAACAGCGCGGTGATCCCCTGCCCGTCGGCGAAGGCGACGGAGAGCTTGAACGTGCCGAGATCGAGACCGACGTCAACCTCGATCATTCGAAGCTCGCAACGCGCTTTTCGGCCCAGCGCTGAATGATTTCGGAAGCGATGAGGGCGGCGAGGGCGATGACGATGGCGATGATCGTCAAACGCATCGCGCCGACATCGCCGCCAGGAACCTGGGTCAGCGTGTAGATCGCGGCCGAAATGGTTTGCGTCTCGCCAGGAATATTGGAGACGAAGGTGATTGTCGCGCCGAATTCGCCGAGCGCCTTGGCGAAAGCGAGAATGGCGCCGACGATGATCCCCGGCACGGCGAGCGGCAGGCTGACCAGCAGGAACGTCCACAGGCCGCTGGCGCCAAGGCTGCCCGAGGCCCGTTCGAGACGGCGGTCGATCCCCTCGAAGGACAGGCGCATGGCGCGCACCATCAAGGGAAAACCCATCACCGCGCAGGCGACCGCGGCGCCCGTCCAGCGAAACGACAGAACGATGCCGATGCTCTGCAAAAACGGGCCGAAGACGCCCCTGCGGCCGAGCAGGATCAACAGGATGAAGCCGGTCACCACCGGCGGCAGCACCAGCGGCAGATGGACGAAGCCGTTGACCAGCGTCTTGCCTGGAAAGTTCCAGCGGGCCAGCGCGTAGGCGGTGAAAATGCCGAGGGGAAGGCTCGCCAAGGTGGCGACGACCGCGATCCGCAGGGAGAGCGCGATCGCGGTCCATTCATCGGGGGTCAAATCGAAACATAGCGGCGCCCTTTCAATCCGGCGCAAAACCCTTCTCAAAGCGACTCGATCCAACTTCAACTCGTCTATTTCGACAAGACGGAGAAGCCTTGATCAAGCAGAATTTTGGTCGCCGCCTGCGAGGTCAAAAAGGCGACGAATGACGCGGCGTCGGCGTTCTTTGAAGACGCCACAATAGCGACCGGATAGACGATCGGGCTATGCGAGGACTCAGGGAACGTCCCGACGACCTTGACCTTTGGTTCGGCCTTGGCGTCCGTCGCATAGACGATGCCGAAATGCGCTTCGCCGCGCGCGACGAGGTTCAACGCGCTGCGGATATTGTCCGCCTGCGCCAGCTTCGGCGACACCTGGTCCCAGATCCCGAGGCCCGTCAGCGCCTGTTTGGCGTAGATGCCGCCGGGGCACGAGGCGATCGTGCAGACCGCGACCTTGCCATCGCCCGTAGCACCGGCGAGGTCGAAGCCGGGCCCGATCTTCAGCGCGACACTGGAATCGGCTGGCTCGATCAGCACGAGCTCATTGCCGAGGATGTTGCGGCGCGTTCCCGGCCGCAGCAGTTTCGCCTTGTCGAGATAGTCCATCCAGTTCAGATCCGCGGAGATGAAAATATCGGCGGGCGCATCCTGCTCGATCTGTTTGGCGAGGACGGCGGAGGAGCCGTAGACGATCGACGGCGACTTGCCAGTCTGCGCCGTCCAGGCGGCGGCGATGGCGTCAAGAGCGGTCTTCATGCTGGCCGCCGCGAATACGGTGGGGCCAACGGTCGGCGCCGCGGCTTGAGCCGAGGCCGCCGACGGAAGACCGGCGCAGGCAAAGGCCATGATCAGGGCAAGCCTTCCAAGCGCGCGGCGCGAAAACGGGACCATGCGAATCTCCTGTGAATTCGGACGCGTAGCCAAATGCCGGCGCGCTGACCTTCTTATATTCCCGTTTATACGGCAAGCGCAAGCGTGGCCGCGCGGCGCCAACGGCGAGATGATCGCGCGGCGCGCGCCGCGAGGCGCGAAAGACGCGCGTTCACCACAATCGTCGAACGCGTCCCGAGCTTTATTCAAACGCGTTAGGATGCGCGTGAACAAAGGACGCAGTCTCTGGTCGGCTGCCGCGGGAGCAGAGGTCATGATCCATCGACCGAATGAAGACGCGGACGGCCCTGTCTTCGAAGCTGCGAAGGTGGCTGATCTTGGCGGCCGGCGCGTCGCGGCGGATTTCGCCTACAGCGTGCGCATCGTCTCGAAAAGCGTCGACAGACGAAACGCGCGCCGGCGTCGCACGCGCTTGCGTTCGGGCAAAATCCTCGATCTCTGCAACGCGTTTATGATCGAATGCCAGATCTACGACCGGTCGGACAAGGGCGTCAGGGTGCGCCTCCTTGCGGATATTCCGGCGCAGCCCGTGATTCGGCTCTACGAGGACGATCCGGAGCGGCTATGCGACGCCCGCGTCGTCTGGCGGAAGGATTTCGAGCTCGGCCTTTGTTTCGTCCGGCGCGCCGGCGCGCGCAGGATCAGCAGGACCCAGCTGACATGTTTGCGCGGCCGCTACTACGCCGTAGACGGCTAGGCGTTAAATGATGGCCACGCGGTCAGTCCCGGCGGAAGCGCTTGCCGCGAGGCGGCGGCCGTTCGAGTCATCGCGGCGCCGGCTCTGTGATCATTCCATTTTCCGTCAGCACGACCCAGCGGCCGTTGCGGTTCTGGATTGAAAGGATGCGACCTCTGTCCGGAAGCACAACGCCGGGCGCCGCGGCGTAGGACCCTTTCGGACCATCCACCACAATGGCGCCCTTCCGTGTGAAGCGCAGGGCATATCCCTTGACGGGACCGCCCGTCGAATCCGGTTTGTCGGCGTCGTCGGGCAGGCTCGCATCGTGTCGAGCCCCTGCGCCCTCGGCGCCGGCGCGCGGCGGCGGGGGCCGATTGATCGAGCCCGTGGCGTCATAATCGACGGACCGCATCGTCGCCTGCTCAAGCAGCGGCCGCCGATGGCTGTCCGAACCGCCGATCGGCTGCGCGAAAATCATCAGATGCTCGATGCCGCCGAACAGCGGATGGCTGTTGTCGCGCGCGATCATGAAACCCGCAAAACTCGCCGACCCGATCGCCGCGGCGACGCCCGCGGCGACAAGGCCATGATCAAGCGTCAAAGCGAGGATATGAGCCGACGCGGCCTTCGCATGCGCCGCCGAGGCGGCGACGCCCTTGCCGAAGGCGAAGCCGAAAAGGGCGCGCCCGCTCGCGGGGGCGGCGAGGTCAGACCGCGAAGAAGGGTCGCCCGCGCTCTGTTTTGGCCCGCCCGCCGGCAGCGGCGCCCTGCGCAAACTCCGCACGGCCGAACTTCTTTTGGTAGCCATCGCCCCTCCTGACGTCCTGCCTCGACCGGCCCCTCGAGCGCTTTACGCGATGAATTCCTGCGCTTCCTGGAGGGAGGGGAAGATGCGCCGTCCCAGCATCGTCTCGACCTCGACGCTGCCGTCGACAAACAGGACATAGGCCCTGTCCTTGACCCAGCCGCGCTCCAGGATTTTTCTTGGCTGCGCGGGCTGTTGCCGGGCGATCGCCCTGGTCGGCGGCTGGCGCTGGAGCATGAGCCGCGCGATAGTTCGACGAAGGCGCCGAAGATTGCGTCACCGGATAGGCGGGAGACGTCGCCGCCGTTTGCGCCCGCGCTTGCCCGGATCGTGCAAGCACAGCCGCAAAAAAGCGGTTCAAGGCGCCGAACCCGGTTTGCAGGGCGCCGATGATGCCAACGCCGAAGCCGCTGAGAATGGCGGATTGGGCGATCGCGGCGAAATTGACGAGGGGCGCGGCCTCGATGGGGCGTCCGGACAAATGCGCTGCGGCGTCGTTCAGCTGCGGGGCCGAAAGCAACAGGACCCAACCCGCGGCGACGATGATGAAACCAATCCAAGTGAGCCTGTCGAAAATCATAAGATTACCCTTCCTTGTAAATCACCCGCATGCGCCCCGGGCGTCCGGACGCTTTAGACCCGCGATGACCATCCGCGGCGCGCGCTTCGAGGCTCGCCGTCATTTCGAGATGTCGTCCTTCGGCACATAGTTGAACTGCTCGACCAGGACGTCCTTGACAATGTCGCCGCCAAGACGCTGATTGACCTTTTTGACAAGCTCCCTCGTCAGAGCCGGCACGTCGTATTTGGCGAGATGGTTGAAGTCGACCTTGTCGACATAGAGCATGCGGAAAGCCTCATCCGTGATGAAGACGTCGGGAGGCACCGACAATTGCTTCAAGGCCTGCGGATCGATGAGATAGACGAACTGCGCGACGACATAGCCGGCGACGACGCCATCGGCGATCATCGGGACGCTGATCGGCTGCGTCTTCTTGTGCTCCAAACCCTCGATTTGCTGCGGCTTAGGCGCGGCCTGGTCGGTCCCAGCCTTGAGCGTCGCGCCGACATAGGCCGACGTCAGCGTCACCGCACAGATCCAGGCGCAACTCGCGATCAAGCGGATCATCCCCGATCGCCCCTGGGCAGATCTTCTCGCCGTGTAGGTTCCATCCGATTCATGGTCCTGGATGGCGCGCGCGATGACCGCCGCGATCTCGCCGACCGCAGTAAGATGCGTCTGCAGACTGGCGAGATTGCTTTCGAGTTTGACGCGCAAGCGCGCCAGAGGGGCCTTGGACTCGAAGTCGAATGCCGCCCGATCGAGGTCGCGGCAAGCGATGATCGCGCGGCTGAGTTCGAGCAGTCCATGGCTTTTTCTATGATTGAAATCATGCAATGCGATCGGCGCGTTCTGATCGAGCATTTGCGTCTCCTGATCGAGAAGGCCCTCAAGCCGTTCGACAGCGTTGACGAACGCCTCCAGCATCACCCGCGAACGCACCCCCTCGACGATGGCGTTGCGTTCGGCAGGTCCAAGCTCCTTGTTCGGCTCCGGCGGTGCGCCGCCTGGCGCCGGGGGCGGCGGCGCGGCGTGATCTCCCCTGCCCCCCGCATGCGCGAATCGGTCCTTGAAATCAGCGGTGAAAGCGCCTTGAACCATGATCTAGGACCGCTGCTGCGCCGGCGCCCTTCGGAGGCGCCATAGCCTGACTTGCGGCAGCGCCCGGCGCCCGCCGGTTTTGCCCAGGCCAAGATCGACCGACTTGCCAATCTGCTTCGCCAATTGCTCCGCCAGCATTGACCGCCAGACGTCGCCCGCCGTGCCGCCGCCGAAAACGCCGCTGTCCTCCTTCGGGAGCATCACCTCGACGAGACGTTGCAGAACGAGTTCCTCGAGCCCCTTGTAGGCTTTCGCTTGATCATTCATCGGAACGGGCGCCGTGAGAGCGGGTTTGCCGCTCATCGCGCCTATCTGACTTCGTAATGGGCCCTCGCCCAGCTCGCGTCGGCGCGATCAGGCCGGCAAAGCCGCCTCGCGGCAGGCTCCACCGAGCCGAGGCGCGACAGCCTTTCCGTTGCCGCCAGAGCTTTGCTCGGGTCGGCGGCTCTGGCGACGTCAAGCACGATGTCCGAGGCCGGATTGATCGACATGCGGCTCCCCTTGCCATGCAATTCGCTTCAGGGTGATCCGTCGAACTTGCCGGAGCCTTGCGTCGATCGGTCGAGCGAGGCCTCGATCGCCTCGCCGAGTTGAAGCCGTTCCTCCCGCCGCCGCTCGCCGCTCTCCAGCGTCTTGACGATGCCGGCGGCGCTGCGGGTGCGCGCGCGCTCCGCAAGGCGCCGCTCCGCCTGCGCCGCCTGTTCGAGCCGAAGCGCCGCGCGCGATGCCTCGAGAGCTTCGAGCCTGCGCATCATCGCCCCGGCGAAAGGGCCCCCGAAACTGGGCTCCGTGTCGAGGAAGCGGACCAGTGCGATGCGGCGCTCGTCGATGCCGGCCGCCTGGCTTTCGAGATCGATGAGCCTCCAGGCGGCGAGGCGATCGAGTTCGGTCTGGGCGGCCAGAATGCGTCGCGCCTTGGCGAGTCTCTTGTTCACCAGCCGATCCTCGCAACCGGATGCGCGCGAACGTCGTAAACAGCTGGTCGATGCGTCGTGGGAACGTGCGGCTCAGATCCGCTTTGAGGCGTGCGCCCTCGAGAAGGAGCAGCTCAACCCGATGCGAGCCATGTCGCAAATCCGGCGGTAAAGAGCTCAAGGAGATGCCGGCAGGTAAAGTAGAGCAGGAACAAGCCACCCGCCGCGACGGCCGGGAACAGTGATGAAATAGATCGGAATCTGCGGCGTAAATTTGGCGGCGAGACCGATGGCGAAATTGACGATCACCGCATAGACGATAAATGGACTGCTGATCCGAAGAGCGAGGTTGAACGCGCGCGCCAGACAATCGGCGACCTGAATGAGGCCGAACTGCGCATTGAACGAGTCCGGATACGGGCAACGCAGCGTAAGAGGCGACAAGTCCGCGCAGAACCTCGAATTGCAGGTCTGTCAGAAAGAACGCTATCGTCGCGCCGAGCGAGATCAGCGATGCGATGGCCGGCGATTGTTCGTCGCCGCTCAGCGGCGCGAGCGGACTGGAAAGGCCGATCGCCATGGCGATCGCATTCGCCAGCGTTTCGAGAGCGCCGAAAAAAATGCGGCCGAGAAAGCCGATCAGGGCGCCGATCAGGCTCTCGGAGACGATCGGTCTTCATCAGCGCGAAGGGCGGCGCGTCCGACAGCTCCGGTCCGATCTCGCTGGAAAGAAGCGGCGCGAGGCCAAGCGTAACGGCGAAGGCGAGGAACAATCTGACCTTGACCGGGATACGCGGCCCGGAAATTCCCGGCATCAGCATCAGGCATGCGCCGATGCGGCAAAACAGCACGAAGACGGACAGAACCGCATTCGAGCCGAACGCCGTCACGAGATAGCGCCGAGCGACTTGATCTCGACGCCGCGCGCAATCTCGAGATGCGACAGCACGGGCAAGGTCGGGAAGAGGCGGTCGACGACCATGCGGACATAAGGGCGCGTCTCAGGCGTCGCGACCAGGACGAATTGATGGCCCTGATCCATCCGCTCGCGGATCGCGCTCGAGGCCTCGCGGCCGAAATTTTCGACCATCGCGGGATCAAGATCGAATTCGATGACCTCGCCCTTGGCGTCGCGCTTCAGGCTTTGATGGAAAGCGAGGTCCCACCGGCTGCCGAGACGCAGCACCTTCAGCGCGCCGCCGTCCAATAGGTCGCCGCATATCTGCTGCGCCATCCGCATGCGCACGTGTTCGGCGACCTGTTCGGCGCGGCGCGCATGCGGCGCGATTTCGGCGATGGCCTCGAGGATTAGCTGCAGATTGCGGATCGAGACCCGCTCGGCGAGCAACAGCTTCAGCACCGCCTGCAGCCCGGAATAGGAGATCTGCGAGGGACACATATCGTCGATCAGGCGCTTGTAATCGGGTCCGAGCCGATCGAGCAGGGCGCGCATGTCCTTGTAGGACAGAAGCTGCGACAGATTGTTGCGAATGACTTCGCTAAGATGGGTCAGCAGAACCGAAATATTGTCGATCGGCGCGAAGCCTTCCCGTTTGAGCTCATTGGCGAAAGCCTGGGAGATCCAGACCGCCTTCATGCCGAACGCCGGTTCGCGTACGTCGTCGGCCGGCAGATCCGGCCGGCGTCCGTCGCCCGTGATGACGAGAAGGTCGCCGATCCGCAGTTCATGGGCGGCGACGACCGTTCCGTGAATTTTGATCTGATATCCCTTCGGGGGGATCGACAGGCTATCCGACAATTTTATGTCGGGAACGACGAAGCCATATTGCCTGGCGAATTTGCGCCGCATCTTGGCGACGCGCGCGGCAAGCTCATTGTGCGAGACGAGCAGTGCGGGCCGCCAAGTTGCTTGCCGAGGCAAAGTTCGACCTCGGCCGATCGCATCTGCTCCCGGACCGACTCTTTCGTCTCGCGCTGCGCCGCCTGCTCGGCGGCGGCGCGCCGCGCACTTTCCGCCTCGCGCTCCTTTGCGATGCGCTTTGGCGCTTCGTATCCGACGAACGCAAGCACGCGCCCCAAGCGCGGCGAAGGGAAAGAAGGGGAGCCCCGGCGCCATCGCCATGCCGAACATCAAAAGCGCCGCGACGATTAGGGCGCGCGGATATTTGACGAGCTGGTTCAACACCGCGGTTTCGGTCGCGCCCCGCGTGCCGCCCTTCGAGACGAGCAGCGCCGCGGAAAGCGAAATGATCAGCGCCGGAATTTGCGACACGAGGCCATCGCCGACCGACAGCTTCGCGTAGACGTCGGCCGCCTGCGCCAACGGCATGTTGTGGCGGGTCGCGCCAATGACGATGCCGCCGAAAATATTCACGGCCAGAATGATCAGTCCGGCGATTGCGTCGCCGCGAACGAATTTGGAGGCGCCGTCCATCGAACCGAAAAAAGAGCTTTCCTCCTCGAGTTCACGGCGCCGCCGCTGGGCCTCCTTGTCGTCGATCAATCCGGCCGAAAGGTCGGCGTCGATCGCCATTTGCTTGCCGGGAATGGCATCCAGCGTGAACCGCGCGCCAACTTCTGCGATGCGCGTTGCGCCTTTCGTGATGACGACGAAATTCACCGTCATGAGAATGGCGAACACGATCAGGCCGATGACGAAGTCGCCGCTCATGACGAGCTTCGAGAAGCCGCCGATGATATAGCCTGCAGCCGTCAACCCTTCCGCGCCGTTCGACAGAATGAGCCGGGTCGTCGCGATATTGAGGGCGAGCCGCAGCAACGTCGCGACCAGTAGGACGGTCGGAAATGCGGAAAAATCGAGCGGCCGCTCGATCCAGAGCGCCACCATCAGGATGAGAACCGACAGCGCGATCGAAAAGGCGAGTCCAAGGTCAATGAAGACGGCCGGAACGGGAAGAAAAAAGATCGACAGGATGGCGATGATGCCGACCGCGAATCCGACATCGCGCGCACTTCTGCGATCAGGGCCGGCCGGAGCCGGCAATATGACGTCAGCCATCGAGGCGCCCCAGCTGTTGCAATCGTCGCCAGTGTAGGCGTCGAAACTTGCGTGGGCGTGTCATCGCCGGATCGAATATCGCGACCAGGCGTTCCGCGAAGCCATCCGCGCCATGCTCGCCGGCGGCGGCGCCACGCGTGGTCAGACAGACCGAGGCTTTCGCGCCACCGCCCGCCTGCGAGGCGCCGTCGTGGGCCAGTCGTCCGGTTCAGAAGCCTTTTTCGATGCGCCCGTAAACAAGCTCGGTGAACGCATAAATCTGGCCGCCGATAAACGGCGCGCCGATCGTCAGGGCGAGGAAAATGACGATGATCTTGGGGACGAAGGTCAGCGTCATTTCCTGGACCTGCGTCAACGCCTGCAAAAGCGCGATGACGAGGCCAACGATCATGGCTGCCGCCACAGCCGGGCCCGATCCCACAATAATCGTCCAGATCGCCGCGCGTATCAGTTCGAGCGCGTCAGCCTCGTTCATCACGATCCGATCATCACGCCAGAGCCCGAGCGTCATGGCGCTTCCATTCTGCAGCGTCGCGGTGGCGCCGCCGCCGGCGCTAGTCTTGAATGGAGGCGACGACGCCGCTCGTCGTGCCGTCCGCCGATGTCACCGTACTGCCCAACGAGGCCGCCAGCCTGAGCGGCCAGCAATGAGTCGAGCGTCGAATTGGTCTGCACCTGCTGCTCGACCGAGGAGAACGAGGCGAGCTGGCTCATATATTGCGTGGGATCCGCCGGATTAGTCGGATCCTGATTTTGCAATTCAGCGACGAGGAGCTGCAGGAACTCGTTATAGTCGACAGTTGCGGACGCCGCCGTCGCCGTCGAGGCGGCGCTAGTCGTCGTTGCCGCGTTGGCGTTCGTCGTCGAGTTTATACTGTTGATCGACATCGGGGTTCCTTTCAAAAAGACGATTCAGGCGGCCTGTGTCGGCGAAGCCGTCCTGCCGCCAGCGAAAATCTCGGGCTTCGATTCCAAAGAGCGCGCGAATCGCCTTCAGTGCTTCGAACACGCGGCCGCTATCGACGTGAGCCTTGACCCCGTGCAGCCCACCGAGAAGAGCCGCCTCGTCGGATATCTCCATGATCGTGCGAATGGATTTCTCGAACATGTCGCGCGCTGTCTTTGAGTCGTTCGGATTCATCAGCATGATCTGCACGATGAAATAGAGTTGGCGCAGCGGGGTGGTCGCGTTCTCGACTTTCATCACATGCGCCTCGAGCAAAAATGTCGCGTCGTTGAGGAGTTCAAAAGACACCTTCCGGTCGGCGCAAAGGACCGCTCCATTAATGTAGATCTTTTCACCGGCTCGAAGCGAAATGTGCATGACGCCGCCTCATTTCAATCCGTCGCGGATCATCGCGCTGATTTCGATCAGACCGCGAAAACAGTTCGATCGCCCAGCTTCGAGGGCCTCCGCCTCGCGCAGGATCCAGATACCGATGGAGATCAGATCGCCACGCAGCACATCGGGCAAATCGTTTTCTGAATCGGCCAAATCCTCGATGAGCGCCTTCCACAATCGGCGAGACGAAATCGCAGCGCCTCCATGGCCGCCGGCGAACCGCCGTCCGGCGCCTTCCGCCTCTTCGAGAAGGGCGATGCTGCGATCAAGCGCGCGGCGCTCGCGATCACGGCAATCTCGTGACGATTCTTCAACGGCTTCGGCATAGCTCAAGTTGATACATAATGATCCATCGCGTTGCGTGACAAGGTCGCTTGCGCTCGGCGCCAGCATCGTTTCGGCGCGCCGATCATGCGTCTAATTCGCGCTCCCTGGCCGCTGGGTGAGCGAAGAAGCGCCTAAAGAAACTTGACGAGGCTGAGTTGTTGGAGCTGCGACGTCAAAGAATACGAAGTCTCGATTTGCGTCTGCAGTTCGCTCACGCGGGTTGACGCTTCATAGGTGTTTACGCTCTCGAGATTACTGATTTGCGTGGACAATACGTTCATTTGCAATGACATTTGATTACTCGCGCTGGAGACGCTCGACTGAACTTCACCGACACTCGCCTGGAGACTGGTCAAATTGCCGATCGCCGAAGTCAGGAGCGACGTCGCGGTCGACTTCACAGCTTGATAGGCGTCCTGGCCGAGATTTTGAGTCCCGAGATCGGAAATCATCGTATAGGCTTGCGCCAGCTCCTGAAATGCAGGCTGATTGGCGCTGACCGAAGTGTTTTCCGTCTGGTTGGGACTGATGGCGCTTGTCAGCGTCTGATCGGACGCGGAGGACCAATTACTCGCCCAGTTCGCGCCTTGAAACAAAGGCGCGAACTGCGTATCGAGGAAGCTTTGCATGGCGCCGCCGCTGATGCCCGACACGCCGGCGCTTGTCTGAGACATCCCGAACCCCGCCGAAAATGCCGCGTCGACGGCCTGCTTATTGGGGGCCGCGGCTCCATTGTAATCCGTTATCGGCGCCGTCCCGGTGTTTATGCCACCGAAGAGATAGTCACCGCTTAGCGTCGAGTTCAGCGTGGAGATCAGCGATCGGAGATCGCTGGCGCCGGTGGTCTGGATCGCCGCCGCGCCGCTCACCGATCCATCCGCCGCGAGCAGCGAATTGAGAAGCGACTGCGCTGACGACTGCAGGCTGCTCAGATTGTCCTGCGTCGCGCTCAATCGCGTCGACACAGCCGAATTCGTATCGGAGATTGTTTGCAGAAAAGAATTTTGCGGCCTGAAGCGAGACGCTTTGGCCCGTTTCAGCTCCGAGGGTCAAGCCGATATCGGCGTAGTTGCCTGTCGACACCTCGGTCTGGCTGACAGTTGAGCTCGTTCTGCAAATTCAGAACAGACTGGCGCAACGACGATGAAATCGATTGGGTTGAGATGTAGGCGCTCATTTCGGATCGTCCTAGGGCTGAATATTAGCTATCGCGGTCGTAAGATCATTGAACATGTTATTTATCGAGGTCAGCAATTTCGCCGAGGCGGCATACGAATTCTCGAGGTCGAGCATCTGAGACATTTGATCATTAATATTGACCCCGGTCGCGTTGGAAAGGGCAGTCGTCGCCGTACTCAGCAGTGTGCTCTGATAGCTGCTCTGGGATGAGACGCTTGATCGTTCAGCCTCGAGCCAGCTCACTGAAGCCGCCGCGTAATCACCAAGATTCGCGCTCGTCGTAATGCCCCCGGCGGCGCTGAAATTCTGCGTCGTCGACAGATCGCTGATCAGTTGAGAAATTCGGCCGGTGTAGCTCGTTGCGCCGGTCGTGTTATATGTGTAGTCGCTATTCGCGGTGCTGGAAATGCCGCCATCGCGCAATAGATTGGCGTTGCCGCCCTGGCTGGGATCGACTGTGGGATTGATGCTGATTTCACTTGCGAGGCCTGTGGCGGACGTCGGCATCGCCGTCGCGCCCGGCGTCGTAAAGAGACCGGGCAGATTGGGCCCCGCCCCTGCCTGATCGCTTTCCGCGAAGCTGCTGATCAGCGACCCCGCCATATTATCCAATTGGGCCTGGTAGGTCACGGTGGTCGAATCGCGCAGGGTGGCGAGCCCGGCAAGATTGCCGGACGAAATTGGCATTACCGAGGAAGCGCCCGTGATCGCCGCGCCATTTACATAAACTGCGTTTCCGACGGTCCCCGCCGTAAAGGCGCTGGTGGGCGTGAAAGTCACATTACTCGCAACGCCGTTCTGGAACAGGGTGACGCCGCTGGCAGCGTAAATGGACATGTCGCCGTTCGACCCCACGGTCGTCGAAATGCCGATCTGCCGCGAGAGTTGCTGCAGGATCGAATCGCGCTGATCCTGAGCGTCCGTAACGTCGGCGCCGACCGCCGTACCCGACACGACCTGCTGATTCGCGGCCTGGAACTGGCTCAGGAGGGAATTGATGGTCGCGACCGAAGTCGCCATCCCCGAATCGGCGGTTTCGCGCGCTTGCTGCACCGTCGCGGATGCGCTGTTCAAGCCGCTCGCCAACGCACTGGCCGCGCTCACGACCGCGGCGGCGGCGCTCGAATCGGTCGGCGAAGCCGAATAGGTCTGGAGAGCGTTGGTCAGCGCGCTGATCAGCGCCGCTGGCGAGGTCGCGGTGGAGGTCGAGCCTGACGTGGAGCTCGACACATCGCCAATGGTTTGATTGAGCGTATCAAGACCCGCCGAAATGGCCGTCTGCATTGCGTTGGCTGACGTCGCTGACAGTACGTTGTTGAAGACGGCCTGATTGGACGCTCGCGTGACCGATACGACCTGCGAGCCCGACGCAGTTGTCGAGACATTCGCAATCTTTTGTGAATAATACGATGTGTCGTTGCTGTTGGAGATATTGCGCGAGAGCACCGCGATCTCCGCGGTGACTGTAGCAAGGCCCGATTGCGTGATATTCGCGGCGCTGGAAAGACTCATGACGCTTAACCTCCGATAGCAAGAAGATGATTCGTCATTTCAACAGATTGTTGAGCGCGGCCAGAAGATCCGAGCCGGTCTGGAAAGCTTTGGCATTCGCATTATATGAGTTCTGCGCGACGATCATGTTGGTGAGTTGCGTCGCGAGATCGACCGTCGATGCTTCGAGTTGTGAGGACTGTATCGAACCGAGGCCGGCCGCGCCGGCGTTTCCGACAAGAATCGAACCCGAATTTATGTTCGCCTGATAGACGTCGCCCGGCAAGGAAGTCATATTGTCGACGCTCGCGACAGTCGCCAAAGGAATGGTCGCAATCGCCTTGGTGGCGCCGTTGGCGAAAACCTCCGACACGGTCCCGTCTGAGCCGATTGTCACGCTGCTCACCGCGCTTGGCGCGTTCCCGTTGGTCGTCGCGGCTGAGACGGCGAACGTCGAGGCCAATTGCGTCGTGCCGGCAAGATTGAGGGTGAGTGTCTGTCCGTTGGGAATGGCCACGGAGGCTGTTGTCGGGCTGGTCAGGCTGCCGTCGGCCGCGCTGAAATTCAAAGTTTGTGTACTGAGAGCTGGCGCGGAATAAGGGAAGCTGCCGCCGGACGCCGCGTCGGCGGCATTGTAGATTGTCTGTTCCCAGGTGTTGGTTCCAGTTTTTGTGGAATAGATGTTAAGCGTGACGGGATTGCCGAGATTATCGTAGGCAGTGAGCGTCGATTCCGATGTGTAGGTCGAGGCGGCGAGGTTGGCGCTCGGCAACGCTCCGGTGGCGACCGGCGCGTTCGAATTCAGATTCGCAGTATAGACGCCGGTCGTCGATGGAACCGCCTTGAGGCCGTCGCCTGTGACGTTGATCGGCTGCAGCGCGCTGACTCCGTCGGCGGCGGTGCTTCCCGACGCAGCGCTATAGCCAAGCAGAGTGAAGCCTGCCGCGTTGACGAGCGTGCCCGTTTTGCTCTGCGTAAAGGCGCCGGCCCGCGTGAGATAGGTGGCGCCGGCGGAGTTCGTGACCAGGAAAAACCCGTTGCCCTGAATGCCGAGGTCGGTCGTTGACGACGCGCTGGCCAACTGGCCTTGCCCAGAAATGTTGTAACTAACGTATGTGCTTACCCCCGCCGCATTGTAGCTGCTGGTGCTGGTCTCGTTCAGCATGTCCTGAAACTGGGTGGAGGCGTCCTTGTATCCAGTCGTATTCGCGTTGGCGATGTTATCGGATATTGTCGAGAGGGTGTTTGCTTGCGCCGCCATTCCGGACACGCTCGCAGTCAAGGCGCTAAAGAGGCTCATCAAGGATTCTCCGCATTGGGTGGCCGACCTTAACAGGTCCAGTCTTGCGCCGGGCTGACGCGTCGGCCGCAAACTGCGGGAAGGCCGACGGCGGCGTCGCGCGCCAGGAATCGCGCCGCGGGCGCCAGCGGGAGCGTCGGCTGCCTCGCTGTGTGGCGGTCGCAAAATGCAGCGATCCGCCGCACCAGACCGAGTAGAAGGCCGATCGGCGCGCCGCTGGCGTCGACGCAAGGTATGGACGAGGCATCAAAATAGGACGGCCAAAAATCTGGCCCAAGGTGACAAAAGGCCAGATTGCTTGAGCTCACATCGAGCCATCCAGCCGGTAGCCGAGGTAGCGCACTGAATTGATCGGATCGTAACCCAGCCGAACGCGCAATTTCTTGCGCAGCTTGCTTATGTGGCTTTCGACGACATTCTCCTCGACATTCTCATCGAAGATTCCGTAGATTGAATTGAAGATCTGCGCCTTGCTGACTCGCCGGCCACGATTGTTCACGAGGTATTCAAGGATTCGACGCTCGCGGCGGGGCAAGACGAGAACGCGCCCGTTCAGTTCGGGATCGCGGCCATCGAAGAAACACGCGCAGGTCGCCGATTGCGACTGAATCGGCCTCATGGTCGCGCCGCCGTTTGATCGCGCCAACCCGCGCTAGAATTTCGCGAACATGCACTGGTTTGCGCACCACATCATCGACCCCGGCGGCAAAGAGATCGAGCGTCTGTTCGAGAGAGGGCGTTTCGTTCATCGCGATCACCGGCGCCCGGGACCGCTCCTTGATGATTTTCGGGTAGGTCTGGCGGTCACGGCAATCCCCGAGCAGGAAAGCCTCAACGGCGCCGAGGTCGGTTTCGGCGACCGTCGTCACCCATTCCCGGAAATCCTCAGGGCAAAATCCGGCGGAGGATACGCCTTCACTGCCGAATCGGCAGGTGTATCCAGAGGTCACGATCTCCCGTTCATCAATGATTACAAGCATATGAAGCCCCCAGACTCAAAATCTCTCCGTTAACTGAATTTTAACAACTATGGATAGTTCGTCAAACAATATTTCGCGTTGTAGGTTGTATTTTTCGCGCTGACCGGGGCGCCGGCAAAGGGTCGCGCAAACAGCCAGCCTGATTCTGCCCGCAACCGGGCGAGGGACCTTATTGGCAGAAGGCGCGCGCGTTCGCTGTCCACGCGCCAAAGCCGCCAGCGACCATGTTGGCGATGACCTGACAGACATATTTCTTTTGCGCTGGGTTGTTGTCAGGTCCCGCATGGTATCGCGCCGCCGCCAGCGTCCAGCTGCCCTCCCGCACGCGCAGCGCCTTGAGGAATTGCGCGGCGTATTCGACATTCTCGCGCGGGTCGAACATCGCCTCGACGGAGCGAAACCGGCGGCCATGGAAATAATGGTTGATCTGCATGCAGCCAATATCGATGAGCCGCGCGCCATCCCTGCGCGCGGCCTCGAAGCGGCGCACCGCTTCAGCGAGGCTGTCGGGAAAAACAGATGGTCCCTCGATATTCAGCGCATAAGGACTGAGCGAGCCGCGCCGTCCCGTCTCCGTCATGCCGACGGCATAGAGCACGGCCAGCGGAACGTCATATTTCGCCGCGGCGCGGGTCATCTCGCGTTCGCAAAGATTGGTCGGATCGGGATCGGCCCTTGCCTGTCGCGGCGCGAAAAGCAATGCGGCGTCAAAGATAGACAGCGCCGCTGTCATCGCGGCCGAAAGAACGATCCTCCGCGCCCGTCGTCGACGCTGCGGACGGGGTGCGATCGCGCTTGCGCTCCAGATCCCTCATTTGCGCTCGAGCCTCCTTGTTGCGACGTCCCCGGCGAGGACACGGAGGCGTCGCCGCTGCCTTCGAAGGCGTGGCTCTCGCCGGCCCCGAGGCCATGCTGCGTCTGCGCCGCCTGCGGCTCCGCGACCTTGACCACGACATGGTCCATCGCATAGCCTGCGGAACGCAGCTTCTCGACGAGCAGATCGCTGTCGTCGCCAATCCGGCGCATCGTATCCGCACGCGTCGCCTCGACCTCCAGGTCAAGGCGATCGCCTGAGAGGCGCATCCTGATGCTGACTACGCCGAGGCCTTGAGGTTCGAGCTGCAAAAGCAATACCCGCGTCGCCGACAGCGGCGCCTGCGACTGAATCTCCCCAACTCCCGACGAAAGCGCGACTCCGGAGGGCGCGCTCCCGCCGGCGTCCGCCGGGGCGGACGCGAGCGCCGGGCTTGCCTCAGCGACGATCCGATTGGCGATCTGGTCGATCGGCGAAGACGGGGCAAGCGGGGGAAAATGCGTTTGCTGGTCGAGAACCGCGACCTTGACTGGAGCCTGCCCGGTCGCCGCATCCGGCGGGCCGAACCGAAGCGGCGCTGAGTTCAAGCGACGAAAAGCGCGTCGCATCCCCCGTGGCGGGCGCCGAGGCCGCCTGAGCCAAGCCCAGGTTGGCGGCCTGCGTGGCGATCCCGCGAGCGGGGCTTTGCATCGGCGTGAGGCGGGCGTCCGAGGCGAGCAGTATCGCGGCCGGCGCCGCAAGCGCTGAAGCGGCGCGCTCCAAATTGGAAGCCGCGTCTTCTGGCTGGGCCTGTGGCGAAAGCGGCGACGCTGCGGCGGCTGGCCCGGCGGCGGGAAATGGTTGCGCCAATAATTGAAGGCCGCCGGAATCGTCCTGCCTATTGGCCGTTGCGCGGTCCCAACGCATCGGCTCTGTCGCGCGCCCCCGGGCTGCGCCGCCACGAACCGAAACGCTGCTTTTCGAGTCGGAAGTTGAATCCGGAGCAAAGCTGGTCCCACCCGGGCCGAAAAATGCGGGCGACGGCGCTCCATCCGCAGCAGCGCCGAAAAGAACGGCCACGGCCGGAGCGTTTGCGGCCTGGGCGCCGCGCCTTGCAGGGCTCGGGCCTGCAGAGCTCGAGATCGCGGGGGTCGCGTTCGGGGAGCTCGCAGCCGCCGGCGAGAAGTCCGATTCGGTACGCCTCTTCGTCGTAGCGGACGCGTCGCCCTCATCCGTCGCAGAAAGCGTGGATGGCGACCGCATCGCCGGGCTCTGCAAAACAGGCAGCGCGGCTGCTGACGCGTTTGCGCCTTGCGCCGACCGCCATGTCGCCGCGAAGCTCCGCCCGTCGGCGCCGGTCAACGTTCCTAAGTCGCCCGCAGCGCCGGACGCGGTGTCGCCGGCGCCGATCTCACCGCCGAAGCGCGCGGCGACCGCGGATGGGCGAAGGCTGCTGTCGGTATGGACCGCTGCTCCGACGCTGACCGAAAAAGTACCGGGAATCGATGCTGGCGTGGCCACATCGGAGAGCTTCGGCGGCGGCGATGGCTCTTCCGTAACGCCGTCGCGCTTGCAGACTTCGGACAATATATCGTCGAACGCGGCGCCCTTTCCGGCGTTCGCGGCGGCGCTGTCCGTCGCAGCTGATCGCAAGGGCGCCGACGAATCGGCGATTGTCGAGCGTCCGGTTGAGAAGCCGTCGCTCAGCTTCATGGGTCCGTCCTCTTCAAGAGCGCATCCGCCTGAGTGAGGGCAAGTTGCGCCGCCTCGATCAGGACCGCCGGCGAGGCGCTGTCCGCGTCCGACGATGGGGGCTGCTGATCCCCTGGACGCTTTGTATCCTCGCTGGCGTTTTGAATTTGCGCGGCCAGTTTGGCGACGATGACCTTGAGCTCCGCGTCGCGCCTTGGCAGGCGCGTCGGATCGATCGTCGCGAGTTCGGCCTCTCCCGCTTGCGGCGACCGCGTGAGGATCAGAGTGGTCGCCTCGTAGAATCGCGCGCGCTCCGCCTCGAGGCCGGTCTCGCGCGACAAGCGGATCGCCTGCCCGGCGGCGAAGCGGGCCGGTTCGATCTTGCCTTTAAGGATGCTGGACCGCGCCATCATCAGATAGAGTTTGAGCTGTTCCGCGCTCTCGAGCTCGTTCAGGAGATCGGCCAATTTCTCGCGTTGAGCAGGGTCGCTGACGAGGCCGAAACGCACCACCGAATCCGCGAAGCGGCCGCGAAAACTGTCGGCGTAGACGGAGCGCTGAAACCGCCGGATATATTGGCTCGACGAAGCGATGAAGCGGCCGAGGTCCCCCATCTCGTCGGCGAGAAACGCTGAGCGGCGCAGGGCGGCTTCCTCGACGAGCGTGCCGGGGGCCAGGATGCGCGCCTCGTCGAGCAGGCGCATGGCCCGGCCAGCATCGTCTTTGGCGATCAGCGCCGCCTGGGTGAGCGCAAGGTAGGCGCCGAGCGCCGGCGCGACCGTCATGGCGTCGATCGGCATGAGAATTTGCTTCGCTTTGGCCTCGCGTCCTTCGACATAGGCGAGCGTCCCGCCCATCAGCGCGGCCTCGGCCGGGGAAGCGTCAAACTCAAGGATTTTCCGAATAACGCGCGGCTGGCCTCCGCTCAGCGTGTAGATGATCGCCGCGCGGGCGTTGCGCGGCTCGCGCCAGACCGCGCGATCGGTGGCGAGCAGGCGGTCGGCGATTTGGGAAATAAGCTTCGGCAGTTTGTTTTGGGCCTCCACGTCTCCCGTGACGACCTGATCCTGAACCGCCTCCATCGCGCGCGTGATTTCATAGGGCTGCGCGTCGCGGCCTGGCGCCTCCTGGCCCTTGGCCTGCTGCCCCAGCGCCGCGCTGCAGCCGGCAGCGGTCAGCGTGAGGCCGAGAAGCAATTTCGCGACTTTGCTCACGACTTTTCCTTTCGAAGGAGGATTTCGATCCGCCGGTTGGCCGGCGCCATCGGATCGCGGGCGATCTTCAGTCGGCGATCGGCGTAGCCCTCGATCTTCTCGATGCGCTGTTCATCGAGACCGCCGCGGACCAACATGTAATGCGCCATATGCGCCCGCGCGGCGGAGAGCCGCCAATTGTCGTAGGTCGCCGATTTGAACGGGCGCCCATCCGTATGGCCGCGAATGACCACAGCGCCGGCCTGCGTCTTCAAAAGTTCGCCGATCCTCGCCATGACTTCGACGGTCTTGGGCTGGGGCTCGGCCGAGCCGATGGCGAACATCGAAAAATTACGATCGTCCGTCAGACTGATGAGGATGCCTTCGCTGGTGCTCTGAACCTCTATTTGCGGACCGCTCGCCAGCCGCGCGCCCTGCTTGATCAGCGCGGCGACCCCTGCCTTCAGGCGCGCGGCCTCCGCATCATTGACCTGCGGCGCGTCCGCGGCCGGACCGGACGCCGCCGGCGCACCGGCGGTTGCGTCGGCGGCCTGCGTCCTGATCCCCGCATCCGGCTTCAGAGGCGGCGCATTGCGCGCGGACGTCGGGGCGCCATGATCCTTCTGGATCGGTGCGGCAGGCGGCTGTCTAGGCGTCGCGAGGCGGTTCGGACAGAGCAATCGGGTCCGCCTCGTGCGGGACCGTCACGAAGGGATCGCTGAAGGTCGCGAACGTGTCCGGTGAGGCGTCGGCTGCGGCGGCCTCCGCGGGTCCCGAGATTGGCTCCGGCTTCTCATCCTCTTTGACATCGGCGCGCGCATCGGCGGCGATCTCGGCGAGCACCGCGTAAGGATCGCGAAAAAGCGTCGATTCGGAACGCGTCGGCATCTTTGCGCCCGGCTGCAAAACGACTTCTCGCGTCTCCGCCAGGGACTGGTTCGTGTCGGCTTCGGGCGAGGATTCGCGCGATCTCGGTCCCGCCGCCATTTCGGTATTCTTCGGGTCGCGAAATCCCTTTTTCAGGGTCGTCTCGTCGACGAGCTTGACCGGATTGAAATATTGCGCAACCGCATGTTTTGTCTTTTCGCTGGTCGAACTGATCAGCCACAAGACGAGAAACAGCGCCATCATCGCAGTCATGAAATCCGCGAAAGCGATTTTCCATGCGCCGCCATGGTGACCGTCCTCAAGCGGAGCATGCCGTTTGACGATGACGACCGATTGTTGCTCTTTGTCCGTCACGGGCTAGCCGCTTCCACCCTTGCCTCGATCCGCTGGACCCACGCTTCGATCCGGGACTCGATGAAGGTTTGATCGGCGACGATGCGGACGTCGGCGGAGGAATTGGGGGTGAAAGCGATCGCCGCTGTTGCTCCGGCGAGGCGTCCCCGCAGCGCGGCGATGAGGTCGGGCGCGCCGCTGATCTCGAACATTGCCCGATCCCCACCGCGAAGCATGAGGACGATCGCGTCGGTGAGCTCGGCGACAGCCTTGTCGCGCAGCGCGGCGCTGATAAAAGGGCGCAGGATGCGTGCGACGCTCGCGGCTATGCTTGTCTCGATCGAGGCGAGAGCGGCGCGAAGCGCCTCGGCGAGCCTTGCGCCTTCCTCGTCCGCCCAAACGGCGCGTTCGCTCGCGAGCCGCTCCGCAAATGCGAGCCTTTCGACGCCGAGCGCCTGTTCCAGCGCGTGGCGACCCGCCGCCAACCCTTCACCATAGGCGTCCGCGCGGGCGCTCTGCGCCATCAGGGACGAATCCTCCTCCGCCGAGACCGGCGGGACCGGCCGGTCCTCCCATGCGACGCGACCGTCTTCGACCAGTTGGGGGCGAGCCGGCGCGTCAAAGGGAGCGAGATATTGCGCGACAGGACGCGGCGTCATGCATAATCTCCCTGGCGCATCCATTGCCGCAGGATCGCAGCCGCTTGCTCCTCGTCATATTCGACGATCTGCTCGAGGCGCTTCTGCGGCGAACGGCGTGGATTGCTGGTGAGATCCTCAATCAGACTGACCTCGCCCTGCCGCCCCCAGGCGCCGAGCTGTTGGCGCGCCTCGTCGCCGCCGATCGCCCCCGCGACGCCTTCGAGCGGGGCGAGCTCAAGCGGGGTAGAGACAACCGCCGGCGCCGAAAAAATCGCCCGCGCCGCAGGCCGCAGGCCAAACCAGATGAGCAGCAGCGTGACGACAAGGATCGTCACGGCGTTCAGGACATTGCCCGATTGGCGCACCAGCATTTCGGTGACGGGCGGCGGCGGCTGCGGCTCAAGCTCGTGATCGGCGTCGACGAAATCGACCGCCGCGATCTTGATGGCGTCGCCGCGCTCCTTATGCGCGCCAGCGGCGGAGGCCACCACCTGCGCGAGTTCGTTCAATTGCTTGTCGATCGCCTCGGGCGTCGGCTTGCCGCCGAGCGAAGCGACAAGGCTCGCCCGGTTTATCAGGACGGCCACCGATATATTGTCGACGCCATACCCGCCGCTGGTGGTGCTGATGGTTTTCGACGACACCTCGTAGTTGGTCAGTTCTTCGTTCTTCTTGGTTTCTTGGGTGGATTGCTTGCCGTCGTCGGCTTTCACCTGCTCCTGCGGCAGGTTTCGCTCCACGGTCGCCGGAGACGCATTTGTGTTGTTTTGCGAAACCTCGCTCTGCCTCGTCACCTTGACGGATCGCTCGACCCGGGAGTCGGGATTGAAGATCGTCTCGTTGGTCTGTTTCTTGTCGGTGTTCAGCCGCGCCGCGACGCTGACCTGAAAATTGCGCAGGCCAAAATAGGGCGTGAGGGTCTTGCGGACATTGTCGAGAATTTCCTGAGACACGGTCCGCTCCAGGCTCAGCATGCCGCCGGGAGCAGAGTCGGCGAGTTCGTTTCCGGCGGCCAGCAGCACGCCCTCGGTGTTGAGCACGGTGACCTGCTCCATCGTCATTCCCGGCACCGCCGAGGCGACGAGATGGCGGATCGACCGCGCGGCGGAGACGTCGTCCGCCATTTCCGTGCGAATGACGACCGAAGCCGATGGCGGCTCGCGGGTGCGGCGGAACGAGCCCTCGTCCGGCATGACGACATGGACGCGGGCCGCCTTGACGCCGCGCATCAGCTGGATTGTCCGCGCAAGTTCACCCTCGAGCGCCCGGACCCGCGTCACCTCCTGCATGAAGGAGGTGAGGCCAAGCGAACCGAGCTTGTCGAAGAGCTCATTGCCGGCGTTGGGACTGTTCGGGAGACCCTTCTCTGCAAGCAGCATGCGCGCGCGCGCCGTCTCGCCATAGCGAACAAGAACGGTATTGCCGTCAGCATTCACGTCGAAAGGGATGTCGGCTTCCTTCAGCGCCCCGGCGATCCGGCTGACATCCTGCCTGTCGAGCCCAGCGTAGAGGATCTCAAGGGCCGGGCGGCTGAGAAAATACCCCGCGAGACCCGTCATGACGAAGACGGAAACGCCAATCATGGCGAGTGCGATGAGCCGCCGCGAGCCGAGCTTCAGAAGATTGGCCCAGATTCGTTCGATCCGATCCTGCCCGAACATCCGCCGCCCCGATCCGCTTCACCATCGACGGCGGCAAATCTAGGCTGACAAGCTTGCCCGGAGATTGCAAACAGAACCGGGATCGCGAAGGGAGCCAGGGTCGCAAACGGAAAGGCCGCGCCCGGAGGGAGCGCGGCCGTTTGCTTTCGAGGCCCTGTTCAAGGGGCGCGGATGTTAAAGGCCGAAGAGCTTCAGGATCAGCTGCGTGTTCGAGTTTGAAATGCTGAGCGCCTGAATGCCCAGCTGCTGCTGCACCTGGAGCGCCGCGAGTTTGGTCGCCGCCTCGTTCATGTTGGCGTCGACAAGAGAGCCGACGCCCGTGGTCAGCAAATCGCTGAGGTTGGAGATATAGGTCTGCTGGGTGGTGATGTTGGTGCTCGTCGCGCCGAGTTCGCTCGCCGCCGTCGTCAGCGAGCTGATCGCCGCCGTGACGTCCGCCAGCATGTTCTCGATATCGCCCGAGGTCGCCGTCGAAACGTTGAGGGTCAGGATCGACGCCGTGGTGTAGTTGGCGCCGCTGGCGCCAAGAATGCCGGAAGTCGCGCCAGTCGTCGCGTCGAACAACGCCGTCTGGCTTGTATCGACAGACAGGAAGCTGACGCCATTGGTCTTGTCGTAAGACGCCACCAGCTGGACCGGGCCGCCGGTCGTTTCGAGGAAATTCACGCCATTGACATTCGCCGAACTGCCGATGCTGATCAAAGACGCTTGCTGGGATGCGATGTCGGTTTGAACTTTGGTCAGATCAGCGCCCTGGCTTGAAGCGGTGACGAGATCGTTGTGGATCACGCTGAACCACCGAGATCGCCTGCTGCAATGCCTGGGTCATCGTGGAGACGATCGAAGAACTCTGGCTCAGCGATTCGTTGACAGCGCCGAGCGCACCGACATCGGATTGCATCTGGGTTGCGATCGACCAATAGGTGGCGTTGTCGGCGGCGCTCGAAATGGCGAGACCAGTCGAAATCTGCTTTTCGGTGGTGGCGAGGTTCGCCTGCGTCTGCGTCAGAGCAGCAAGCGCAGTCATGGCGGAGGTGTTGGTCAAAAGGCTCGACATGGAATGTCCCTTGATTTGGATGGAGCGGGGACATACCGGATTTGCGCCGGTACGACAGGGCGGCATGATGCCTTTAGATATTTACGAGGATCCAACCTGTCGTGCGTTGTGGATAACAGAGCGAGCTTTCGCAAAGCTTAACTCGACCCGCAAGTCCCGACGATTCTTGCTGCGTTTCACATATAGGATCTGACGAGGCTGCCGATCAGGAGATTCCAGCCGTCTATCAGGATGAAAAAAAGAATCTTGATCGGCAGCGCGATTACCGAGGGGGGCAGCATCATCATGCCCATCGACATGGTGAGCGTCGAGACGATCATGTCGATGACCAGAAACGGCAGCGCGATCAGAAACCCGATCTCGAAGCCGCGTCGCAGCTCCGAGATCATGAAGGCGGGAACGAGGGTGCGCAGCTCCCCCGGCGCCTGATCCTTGGTCTTGAAGCTGTCCTTGGCGAGATCTTCAAACAACTTCAGATCCCTGTCGCGCACCTGCGACATCATGAAATCGCGAAAAGGCTCGGCGATCTTGCCAAAAGCTTCCTGCTCCGTGAGCTTGTTTTCCATCAGAGGCTGGACGCCGTCGTCCCAGGCCCGCTCGAACGTCGGCGCCATTACGTAAAACGTCATGAAGAGCGAAAGACTGATCAGAATCAGATTGGCCGGCGTGCTCTGCAATCCGATTCCCGAGCGGAGGAAAGAAAGAGCGATGACAAAGCGCGTGAAGCTGGTCGCCACCACGAGGAGGCCCGGCGCGACCGAGAGCACGGTCAAAAGGGCGACGAGCTGAATGATGCGGCCGGCGGCGGTCCCACCGCCCGGCGGAACGAGAGCGCCGAGGTCCGGCGCCTGCGCCGACGCCGCGCCGGCCGAAAGCAGCGCGATCGAGACGAGGGCCATGATGACGATGGACGTCCTTTTCACTGAACCACCAGGGTCTGAAGGATGAGCTCCCGCACGCGTCCCTCCGAGCGAATCGCCGCCCGCTCGTTCAAATCCTCGCGCAAATGCTGAAGACCGCTCGCGCCGGCGATCTGCGCCAGGGTGATGGTGCGCATGAAGCCGAGGATGTCCTCCGCGATCTGCGCCGCGACGACATCCGGCTTCGGCGTCGACGCGCTGTCGAAGACGAGGGTCGCCTGCAGGCGGACCCAAGCGTCGGGCGGATCCGCAAGATTAGCGATGATCGGGGGCAGGTCGCGCAGATTGGCCTCGCCCGCGTAGCGCGCAGGCGACCTCGGCGCCGGCGCCCCTGCGACGTTCGGCGGCTCGGCCGGCGCGCTCGCGGCGAGGCGCAGCCCGAGCGTCGCGCCCGCCGCCGCGGCGATGAGCGTCAGCCCTGCCATCGCGCAGGCGAACGCGGCGATCGACCGGCCCGGACCAGCCGCGGGAGCGGTTAGTCGCGCCGCGTCTTCGTTCATGGTCATCGCCGCGTCACCGAGATGCTCCTGAGCAGGCCGTCAGGCGGCGCCAGCGGGCGCCTCCCGACCGGCGCTTACATAGGCTTGAACCAGTCATAAATCTGTTGACCCCAGGCCGGCTGCTGCACTTCCATGAGGCGCCCCCGGCCGCCATAAGAGATGCGCGCTTCGGCCACCTTGTTATAGGGGATCGTATTGTCTCTCGATATGTCGCGCGGCCGCACGATCCCCGCGATGTTCAGCAAACGCAGCTCGAAATTGACGCGAACCTCCTGCGATCCGCTGACGATCAAATTTCCATTCGGCAAAACATCGGTGACGACGGCGGCGACAGAGAGCTGGATCTTCTCCGCGCGATCGGTGGTGCCTTGGCCTTGCGTGGAGGAGGTCGCCTCGGACGTAAATCGCGGGTTGAGTTCACTCGTGGTGGTGTTCACGCCGAGTTTCCAATCGAAGTTAGCGGCCACTTTCGCATCGAGCGAGCGATCCGTCGCGTTGCCGAATGTTGCGCTGTCGTTGATGGCGATGTTGACGGTCAGCACGTCGCCGATCTTGGCCGCTCGCGGGTCGCTGAAAATATCCGCGCGCGCGCCACTCCAGATCGAGTTCGAATTGCTCTTGCCGGCCGGCAGGAATATGGCGCTTGCGGTCGGCTGCACATCTGCGAGCAGCCCTGTTCCGACAGGACTCATGGACGGCTCCCGTCCAATCTCCCTGACGTCGCCGGCGCAGCCGCCAAGGAAAAGCGCGAGGAGGGCGAGAGCGGCATATTTCATCTACGATTTCTTCTCATCCGGCGCTGCGTCGGGACCTGTCATGGCATGGGTGAGGCGCGCGGCGCGGCCGGCCTCCATTTCATTGAGGATTGCGCCCGCGGCGCGCGAGGGAAGCCTTGCGAGAATCGCCGCGGCGACGGGATCGTCCATGGCGGCAAGCTGCAATGCGGCGGCGTCCGGCCGCATCTTCGCGTAGATCGCAACGACGCCGTCGGCGGCCTGTTTCATCACCTCGTCGCGCTTGCGCAGCCACGCCTGATACTCGGCCTTCTTGGCCTCGAGTTCGGCCATCCGCTGGCGAATTTGCGCCTCGATTTCAGTGAGGCGGGCGGTCTGAAAGGCCATCCGGGCATCGCCAAGGAGGGCTGCGTTGTTGACGCAAAACTGTTGCGTCTCCGACTGCGGCCGGCCGTCCATCTTGGCGTCCCCCTTGACGTCAGCCTTGGCCGGATCCGTTTTTTTCGATTCGAACGCGTGTCCCGGCGACGCCATTGCGAGGGCGGCCGCGAGGCAGGCGATGCATGAATGCGAAACTCCGCGAACCATCTTTGCAGCCATCTTGAGCGCGCTCCCTGAAATATCGCCGAGCCTGCTTGCGTAGGGCTGGCCGCCGCCGCTCTGGCGTCATTGCACGACGAGCTCCGCGTGCAGCGCGCCGGCGGCCTTGATCGCCTGGAGGATCGAGATGATGCCCATCGGCTTCAGGCCCATTCGATTGAGGCCGGCGACAAGCTCACGCAAGCTGGCGCCCCGGACGATGCCTATATGTCCGCCCTGCTGATTGGTGTCGATGTTGGTGCGCGGGACGACCACCGTCCTGCCGTTGGAAAACGGCGCAGGCTGCGACACCTCTGGCGTTTCGGCGATGCGGACATTGAGGTTTCCATGCGTCACCGCGACGGTGGACACCTGCACATCCTGGCCGATGACGATAGTTCCGCTGCGTGAATCAATGACCACGCGGGCGGGTCCGTCGGGCTCAACCATAAGATCGCCAATTTCGGCCATGAAGCGCGTGGTTCCAATGTGGGATGGTTTGTTGAGCGCAACCGAATTGAGGTCCCTTTCGCGCGCAACCCTGACGCCATAGCGCCGCATTCCGAACTCATTGATCGCGTCGGCTATCTGCGCCGCCGTGTTGAAATCCGGATTTTTAAGAATCAGTTCAAGCGGGCCAACGTCGATCAGACTGCCGGGGACCTCCCGCTCGATGAGGGCCCCATTTGCGATATGGCCGGCCGTCGCGACGTTTTGCGTGATCGTCTCAGCCTGCCCCTCGACGGCGAAACCGGCGACGGAGACCTGCCCTTGCGCGATCGCATAAGTCTGGCCGTCGACGCCCGTCAGCGAGGTGAGGATCAATGTCCCGCCATAAAGGGATGTCGCGTCGCCCAGCGACGAAACGGTGACGTCCATGCGCGATCCCGGTTGAATGAACGGCGGAAGATTGGCCGTCACAAGCACGGCGGCGACATTGCGCGTGCGGAACGTCAGGGCGCGAACGTTGATGCCCATGCGGTCCAGCATAGACTGCAGGGCCTGTTGCGTGAAAGCCGAATTGGCCAGCGTGTCGCCGCTCCCCTGAAGGCCGACGACGAGCCCGTAACCGACCAGCTGGTTGTCGCGAACCCCCTGCAAGGCGGCGATGTCCTTGATGCGGACTGACGCCGCCGCGGAACCGGGCCAGAAACAGGCGAGGCAACAGGCGAGGCCGCATGACGCGAGGATCAGAAACGCGCGCAGCATCATCCGCCGCTCAATCGGACCGAGCCGTCCGCCTGGATGGTTCCCGAGACAGTTAAACCCGTCTCGAGATTGCGCAGCGAAATGACGTCGCCAACGCCGCCATCCTGGAGCGCGGCGCCATAGGCGGCGATCGTCAGTGCGCCCTCCTCGAGCACAATCCGAACTTTCGCGCCGTTAGTCACGATTTTCGGCGTCGACACGGCGTTCAACGGGACCGGCGATCCAGGCAGTAATGTCCGCCGCGCGATTTTTCCGACAATCGCCTCCCGGCTCGAAACAAAACTGCTCCGCTCCGGCGAAACCGCCGACACCTCGCGATCGACCAGCCAATCGTCCCGGATCGCATCGCCCGGATAGATTGTGATTGTCGGCACAGGCAAGACGTCGGAGCGGGAAGCTGAGAGCGCAGAACCTTGCGAAAGCGCGCACAATCCGAACAGCGCTAGGCCAAAAAGCACCATGAGGCCGATCGGCTTCGCGCGTCGGCAGCCGGCGGTGCGATGGCTACGAAAGCCCGTACCGCCGCTTTGGCCCACGGCGTTGTTGCCGCGCGAAGCGGATTTCGTTTCGCGCGATTCCGCGCTGGAGCGGACGACTGCGAGCATCGGCTTTTCGCGCATGCCACTACCCCATGTTCTTTGAAACCGTAGTCATCATGTCCGAGGCCGCCTGAATCACTTTCGAGTTCATCTCATATGCCCGCTGCGCCGCGATGAGATCGGTGATCTCCTGGACAGGATCGACGTTCGAACTCTCGAGATACCCCTGGCTCACCGTCGCAAAACCGGGATCGCCCGGAATGCCAACGACCGGCGCGCCCGACGCTTCAGTCTGGGTGTAGAGATTGTTCCCGGTCGGCGTCAGGCCCGCGTCGTTCGGAAACATCGCAAGCGTGATCTGTCCGAGCTGCTGCGGAGTGGTCTGCCCGGCGAGGGTCACCGACACCATGCCGGATTGGCTGACAGTCATATTCACCGCATTGGTCGGAATGACCATCGTGGGACTGACCACATATCCGTCCGCGGTGACGATCTGCCCGGTTCCATTGGTGTTGAAAGCGCCGTCCCGCGTATAAACGACGTTGCCGTTTGCGTCGGTGACCTGAAACCAGCCGCGCCCGCTGAGAGCCATATCCAGCTGGTTCCCGGTATGCGTCAGCGCGCCCTGAATGTGCAGGTTCCTGATCGAGGCGGTGCGCACGCCAAGGCCGAGTTGCGCGCCCTCCGGGATCGTATTATTCTGGCCGCGGTTGGAGACGCCCTGCAGACGTTCGGCTTGATACAACAGATCCGTAAATTCGGCGCGGGCGCGTTTGAATCCGGTCGTGTTGATATTCGCGATGTTGTTGGCGATGACCGCAACATTGAGATCCTGGGCGGCCATGCCGGTCGCGGCGATGGAAAGCGCTTTCATTTTGTCTCCCTAGATCGCCATTTGCGAAAGCGACTGATAGGCGGACACGGCCTTATCGCGAATCGCCAACGCGGTATTCAGCGACTGCTCGGCGCCCATCACCAATTCCACAACCTGCTGTACCGAGGCTTTGCCCTGAAGCCCCGAGATCGCAGTCGCTTCACCGGCTTTGAGGTCATCGGCAGCGCGCGCCGACACGTCGGTCAACACCTGGCCGAAACTGGCGCCAGTGACGGCGGGCGTCTGCGCCGGCGTGACCGCTGTCGATGCGGCGGTCGCGACGGGGCCAAGGATGGAGCCGAGAAGGGAAAGAGCGGGGATCATGATGAACTCCTCAAAAGATCGATGGTCATCGAAGACAGATCGCGGGTTTGCTTGACGATCTGAAGATTGGCTTCATAGGAGCGATTGGCCTCGCGCATGTCGGCCATCTCCATGATCATGTTGACGTTGGGAAGCTTCACGAAACCCTTTGAATCGGCGGCCGGATTGCCGGGATCGAGTTCTACCCGGAAAGGCGCCTTGTCGACGCCGATGCTTTTGACGCGCACGAGTTCGGCGCCCAAAGCGCGATCGATTTCGCTGGCGAAAGTGATCGTCTTGCGAGCGTAGGGATCGGCCCCCGGGGTCGATCCGGTCGATTGCGCGTTGGCCAGATTCTCCGACACGATTCGAAGCCGCGCCGATTGGGCTTCAAGACCGGCCGCCGCGATTTTGAGCGATGCCTCGAGTGGATCAGACATGCGTTATCCTTTGACGCTGCTCATCAGCATTTGATGGAATGCCTTGATGACGCTTGTGTTCAACGAAAAGGAGCGATTGACCTCGCCGGCCTTCATCATCTCGTTCTCAAGGCTGACTGAGTTGCCGGACTGCGTCGTCTCCCAGGCGGCGGCGTCCGTGACGGCGACCTGCTCAGGCTCCAGCGGATCGACGCCGAAATGCCCAGGATTGGTCGCCGCCATGCGGATCGACGAATCGTTGAAAACATCCTCGAACGGAACCACGTCGGTCGCCTTGTAGCCCGGCGTGTTGGCGTTCGCGACGTTCGAGGCGACCGTGGCCTGGCGCACCGTCAACCAGCGCGCTTGCTGCGAAGCGAGATCGAAAAGATGAATTGGCTCCATGACGAAAACCTGAGAAGGCAGAACCAAAGAAGCGTTTGCTTGACCTCCGTTTTAGCTTAAGAAACTTGCACCGGGCTGGCGTTCCTCATAGTTCGGCCTCGCCAGTTTTGGCGGCGCGGCGATCCTCTTCGTTATCAAAGCGACGACGGAAGCCGTGCGTCCGCCAGAGCTTCAATCATGCGGCGCGTGTCCGCCTCCTCGTCGCCGGTTGGTTCGCCGGTCGAAAAATATTCAAGCGACACGCTGTTTTCATGAGGACGCAGCGCAAGCTTGAAGACGATCCGAACTGTCTGACGCCGAAAATCCATGTCGAGAGTGATCTTCAGCGCGGTGTCCCAATCGAGTTCGAACACCGCCCGCCAGCCATAGGAGAACGCCCCGGCCTGAAGATCAGCTCGACCGACGAATTCACGATATCCTGGATGTTTGCGAAATATTCGCAGCGGATGAAAGCGCTGTAGTCGGCGACGCCGACGCGCCTCAACTCGGCGGCGACCGCTTTGAGCGGCGTCGGTCAACGACGCGGCTCTCGCCTCGGCCTGCGGGCCACTGCGCCGCGGAGGCTCGGGAGAGCGCCCGGAGGGCTGCCGTGTAGACGTCCTCATTTCACCGAAGCGCCATGCGCCTTTCTCGAACCCAGAAAATGAATTAGCTCCGCGACGGCTTTGTAGAATTCGGGCGGAATGGTGCGATCGATCTCGACGCTATCGTACATGGATCGCGCCAGCAGCTTGTCTTCGACGACCGGAATGCCATGCTGTTCAGCGATTTCGCGGATTTTCAGAGCGATGAGGTCCTGCCCTTTCGACAACACCAGAGGCGCGGCGTTCTCCTCCTTGACGTAACGAAGCGCGATCGCATAGTGGGTCGGGTTGGCGACGACGAGGGTCGCCCTGGGCACGTTGGCGATCATGCTTTTGCGCTGGCGATCCTTCGCGAGGGACCGCAGCTTGGCCTTTTTCAGGGGATCGCCCTCATTCTGCTTGATCTCGTCCTTGACCTCCTGCCGGCTCATGCGCAGATCCCGCCGCCATTGGGTGCGCGACCAGACAAGATCGGCGGCAAGGAGGAGAACGGTCACGACGCCGACGACGGACAAAAGCCGCATGGCGATCGTCAGAATCAGTTCCGGGACAGCTTCCGGATCGACAGCCATCGCGTTCACCAGATTGTTCTGCTGCCATTGCAGGATCGTGAACAGGACGGCGCTAATGGAACTCAACTTCAAGACGCCTTTCAGAAACTCGACCCGGCCGCGGGCGCTGAACAGACGATGCCAGCCGTTGCCTAATGAAATGCGCTTCAAGTCCGGTTGGATTCTATCGATCACGAAGCGCGGCGGATTTTGCAGCACCGATGACAGAATCCCCGCCGTCGCCAATATGACGAGCGGCGCAGTCAGAATCGCCGATGCGTCCCGGCCGACGATCTGCAACAGGGCGATCGCGTCATTTCCATTGCGAATCGATACGACGCCCGCGTCGTCGAGCAACTGACGGAGCAGCAGCCGTCATCGCCGCAATGACGCCATTTGCGGCGAAGGCGCCGATGATCAGCATGGCGGACACCGAGGCGAAGAGCGAAGCCTCCCGGGCGATCGGCGCATCGCCGCGCTCAAGCGCGTCGCCAATCTTCTTCTCGGTCGGCTCTTCTGTCTGGCTCTCCCTCGACTCCCCCTCCGCCATGGTGCCTCAATCCCGCCTATTCATAGACTTCGTCTTCGTCCTCCGACGAATTGAGGTCGATCTCGCCATTGCTCGATAATTCGAGCGCGCAATCGGCGATCATGCGGCGCGCCTTGAGAACATCGCGTTGAAGCGCCGGACCGCCATTGGCCAATTCGCTGTCGACGATTCGCCGCGCCCTGGCGGCCAGTGAGGAGAGGATGGCGTCCCGAAAACCCGAGTCAGTGCCTTTAAGGGCGAGAACGACAAGCTCGGTCGGTATTTTGTCGAAGAGCACGCTGCGCGCCTTCGATTGCAGCTTGATGATATCGTCGAAAGTGAACATAAGCCCGCGCAGAACCTCGGCCGCTTTCGGACGCGCCGCCGCGAGGCTCTGCATCACGTCCTCCATCTGATCGCGATCCAGCTTGTTGATGATGTTCGCCACCCTGACGTTCTGCTCGCCGCCGCTCTGGCGCGACAGGCTGGACAGCAGGTCTTCCTGCAACTGGCCCTGGATGATGCGAACGGCGGCTTCGGTGACCGGCGCGATGCTCAGCATGCGCCGCGTCATCTCGTTGCGCAGATCGCGCGGAAATTGCCCCATGACCTTGGCGGCGCAGGCCGGCGTCACTTTCGAGAGAATCAGCGCGGCCGTCTGCGGATGCTCCTTGGCGAGATAGGCGCTGAAGACCGATTCGGGCACGCTGGAGAGCCGGTCCCACATCGCTTCGTTCGAATTGCCGGTGACGTCCGACATGACGTCGGCGATCTGCTCCGGCGCCAGCACGCCGTCGAGCATCTGCTCAACCTCGCTCGGCGAACCCAGGAGATCGACGCCATTGGCGAACTGCCCGGCGAAGTCTTCGACGAGCTGTTCGAGCGTCGGCGCCGGCACCACGCCAAGCTCTGCGACGGAGCGCGTGATCTGCTTCAGTTCATCGACGTCGAAATGTTTCAAAATCCGGCTGGCGAGCGGCTTTCCCATGGCGAGCAGCAGCGCGGCCACCCTTTCGGACCCGCGCAAAAACCTTGGATTCGGGCCAGCGGTCTGGGCGGCGGACGCGGCCATCTCTAGGCGGCGGCCCCGGTCGGGCCGACAATCTCAGTCAGCGAAACGCCAAAGCGGGAGTTGTCGTCCTCGACCACGACGATTTCGCCGCGCGCGATGACGCGTCCGTTGACGACGACATCGACCGGCTCGCCGACCCTGTGATCGAGTGGGATGACCGCCCCGCGACCAAGCTTCAAAAGGTTTGACACCGGCATCACAGCCGAACCGAGAACGACCTGGACGACGACGGGGATGCGAAGAATCGTATCGAGATTTCGGTGCGGGCCGGCCCTCGTCAACGTCTCATCGCCAAGGCTCTCGCCGAAGCTCGTCGCTTCATCGCGCTCGTCCGACATCATGTTTTAGGCTCCTCTCAAGCGTTGATCCGGCGCCGGGCTAATGCCCAACGCGCGGGAATTTTCAATCCGCAGGACGTCACCCTGGCCCGTTGACTCACACGCCAACGCCCCCGCCTCGTTCTTTCCGGACCGTGGCTCTGGCCGCGACGCCCGCCGCTCAGCGCGACAAAACGTCATCGATAAATTCCTGTTCCTGGCTCACCGACTCGTCGATGCGAAGCGTATAGAAGCCTTCACCTTGGCCGAGGCTGCACCAGAACAGCGGCTCTGCGTTGCACTCAAGCCGAACTCGCGTTCGCGTCGTGGCCTGCAGCTCAAGAATGCCGCCGACCTTCAAGGCGGCGATGTCGGCAAGGACGAACTGGCGCTCTTCGATGACGCCTTTGACGGCGACATCCGTGCGTCCGATCTCCGCCTCGATCTGCCGCGTCCAGGCCGGATCGCGCACCGCCGCATCATTGGATAAATCGCGTCCGAGTTGCTGACGCGCCGAATTCAGCGCCGCCTGCGGAATGAGAATAAACATCTCGCTGTGGCGCCCGAGTATCCGCAACCTGATCCTTGTGTAGACGGCGAAAGAATTGCGCGGTGCGATGACGGCGAAATCGAGCCTCGTTTCGACCCGCTCAAGCTTGAACGCCACGTCGCAGACCGTTTCAAACGCGCTTTGCAAGGCGCGCCCGAGCAAGCCGAACGTCTTCTGCGCGAGGCGTATTTCAAGGCTCGACAATTTGCGCTGTTCGGCCAAAGGCGCTTCGCCGCCATCGCTCCCAAACAGCGCGTCGGCCAGCGTGAAGACGAAATCGTGGCGGAGCCCAATGAGAATGCGCGAGTCCCAGGCCTGCGCGTGGAATATGCCGATGACGACGTCGCTGTCGAAGGCGTCGAGCACGTCTCCAATTCGCTTGGCGGCGGTCGAATCGACGGAAAAGAAAGCCGGCGCGGCGGAAAGCTGCCGCAGATTCTCCGAGCATTGCGCCGCCATCCGGTCGAACACCACATGCAGCATGGGCATGCGGTCGATCGAGATTCCCGGCGCGTCGAGGAGCCGCTCCGAAGCGTTTCGCACTGCGTTGGGGGCGGGAATGTCCGACATGATCCGTCAAGCCGCCTGCTGTTGATTTTTTCGATCCGCCGGACACCGTCTCGTTCTCGACCATGTCGATTGAGGGCCGGTCGTGCGAGGCGATGGTCTTGCGCCCGTGCTCCAGGGCGATCTGCGGCATCGCGCCATTCATGAAGGCGAGCAGGGTCTGCTTGACGATGATGTAGAGTCGGCAGCGCGTCGAGCGCGTCGCCTTGACCTTGTGCGCCAGCGGCGCGACGACTCCATAGGAGACGAAAATCCCCGAGAAGGTGCCGACCAGCGCCGCGCCGATCAGGCCGCCGAGGATTTCGGGCGACTGATCCAGCGCCGCCATCGCGTGGACGACGCCGAGCACCGCCGCGATGATGCCGATCGCCGGCAGGGCGTCGGCGATCGAGGTCAGCGCATGATAGGGCTTCAGCTTGTCGTGGGTGACCGTCTGCAGCTCCTCGTCCATCAGCGCCTCGATCTCATGCGTGCGGGCATTGCCGATGATGATCAGGCGGCAATAATCGCAGATGAAGCTTGTGAGGTTGGCGTCGGCGAGAACTTTCGGGAAATTCTTGAAGATCGCCAATTCTTCCGGATTATCCACATGCTGCTCGACCTCGCTGCGCGCCTTGCCGCGCAATTCCCGCATCAGAGTATAAAGCACGCCGAGAACGTCGAGATAGTCCCGCTGCGTGGTCCCCTTGTCGAGGATCGCCTCTATAATGGCCGCGCCGGTGTCCTTGATTGTCGCGAGCGAGTTCGCAATGATGAATGTGCCGAGGGCGACGCCGACGATGATGACGAACTCCCATGGCTGGAATATTACTGCGAGATGGCCGCCCATCGCGGCGAAGCCGCCGAGCATGCAACCGAGCGCCACGATCAGACCGATTATGAACGCCAAGGCCTTACCTCATGCCGCCGATGCCTTGCCGAAATCATTAAACGGCCGGCCTTGCTTCAAGCTGAATTTCAGGCCGCCAATTCGATGAAAGTTAATTCCTGCGGCGCAACGGCGCATGGGCAAAAGCGGCGCGGGCGGATTTTTTTGCGCGGTTCTCAACCCTACGGGGGGATTCTGGCATGTCCACTGTGAAGATGCTCTGCGTCGCAGCCTCGCTGGTCGCCTCGTTCGTGATCGCCTGGCCCTTGGCCGCCACGGCCCAACTCGCGAGTTTCGATTGCGCGAAGGCCGCGAGCGCAACCGAGGCAGCAATTTGCCGCGAGCCTTCGCTCGGCGCGAAAGACATCCGGATGGCCGCTTATTATCAGATCCTCGAAGACGCGACGCCCGCATGGAGCGGCATGGCCTATCGCGAGTTCCGCGACGCCGAACGCGAGCGGCAGGCCGACTGGATCGCCAAGCAGCGCGATCCGTGCGCCGACGACGTCGCCTGCCTGCAGCAGGCTTATGACACGCGCATCGCCGAACTTATGTCGACGATCGCCAAAAATCTCGGCGTGACCTATGGCCGGATGTGCGACCCGGGCTAGCGCCTCTCCTCAATTAAGATCATGCGGCGAAACGGACTCAAATCTTAATCGTCACTCCCTAATAGCCCGCCGCGAGGGTCCCGCGCTGGCGCGTATCGGCCGCCCCCATCAGGACGCCGCCCTCGCCGCGCAAAATGCTCTGCGCCGAGCCCCAGGCGCCGCGCTCCGCCACCTTGTGTCCCAGCGCCTCAAGAAGCCGGATGGTGTCCGGCGAGACGCCCCGTTCGACCTCGAGCTGGTCGGGCGCGCCCTGGTCATGCATGCGCGGCGCGCCCGTCGCCTCGGCGATGTTCATTTTGAAATCGACGATGTCGGCGATGATCTGCGTGACGATCGTGATGATCCGGGAGCCGCCGGGCGAGCCGGTCACGAGTTCGAGCTCTCCGTCGCGAAACATCATGGTCGGCGCCATGGACGACAGCGGCCGCTTGCGCGGGGCTGGCGCATTGGCGGCCCCGCCGAGGAGCCCAAAGGCGTTCGGCGCGCCGGGCTTGGCTGCGAAATCATCGAGCTCATTATTGAGCAGGACGCCGGTTCCCTCGGCCACGAGGCCGAGGCCATAGGAAAAGTTCAGAGTGTAGGTGTTTGCGACCGCATTTCCGTCCGCATCGACGATCGAAAAATGCGTCGTCTGGTCGCTCTCGTAAGGCGCGGGTCGAGCGGGACGATCTCCGCCGGGGGCCTCGCGCGATCGAGGGAGATGCCCTGACGCAGGCGCGCGGCATAGGCTTTGGAGATCAGTCCGCGCACCGGAACGGAAACCTGATCCGGATCGCCGAGATATTGCGCCCGGTCGGCGTAGGCGAGCTTCATCGCCTCGGCGAGGATGTGGATGGTCGCGGCCGAATTCGCGCCAAGGTCAGCCAGCGGAAAGCCTTCGAGGATATTGAGGAGTTCGATGACATGAACGCCGCCGGACGAGGGCGGCGGCATGGAGACGATGTCGTGGCCGCGATACGTCCCCCGCACAGGCTCGCGCTCGATGGCGCGGTAGGATTTCGAGATCGCCCGAGCGTCATATGGCCGCCGGCGGCGCGCACGCTCGCAACGATTTTGGCGGCGGTCTCGCCCTCGATAGAAGGCGCTCTCGCCGTCGCGGCCGATCGCCTCGATCGTATCGGCGAGATCCGGCTGCGTGAGCCTCTCCCCTCGCGCGAGCGGCGCGCCATCCGGATGCAAGAAAATCTTCGCGCTTGAGGGCCAGCGCGCCAGCCGGTGCGTCTCGGCCAGCGAATCGGCGAGATCGTCATCGACCGGAATTCCCTCGCGGGCGAGGCGCACGGCGGGCGCGACGAGCTCGGCCAGCGAGAACTTGCCGGAGCCGTAGCGCCGCCACGCGAGCGCGAGCCCGGCGACCGTGCCCGGCACGCCGACGGCGAGGCCGCTATCGCGCGATTTTGCCGGGACCGCCGCGCCGGACGCGTCGAGAAAGACATCGCGCGTCGTGTCTTCCGGCGCGGCCTCGCGATAATCGATCGCCACAGTCTGCTTCGTCTTGGCGAGATAGACCAGCATGAAGCCGCCGCCGCCGAGATTTCCGGCGCGGGGCAAGGTCACCGCCAGCGCAAATCCCACGGCCACCGCCGCATCGACCGCATTGCCGCCCCGGCGCAGAACGTCGACGCCGATCTGCGCCGCCGTTCCCTCCTGCGCCGCGACCATTCCGTGCTCGGCGAGAACCGGCAGTACGCGCGCGCCGGCTCGATGATCGGCGGCGGGACGGGCGCAGGCGCTTCGGCGAGCGAGGAGAATGAAACGAAAAGCGCGAAGCGCCGCGAAGCGCCGCCGCAGGCGCCTTCCGCGCCGATGCGGCGGGACGCCCGCCGCGGATCTACAGTGCCACGCGCCGGTCATTCGCCCGCCGCTCATGCTCGCGCGACGACGTCAAGGAAGATCGCGCCGTAGCGCGCGAGCTTGGCCGGCCCGACGCCCGGAACCAGCTGCAGCGCCTCCGCCGTGCGCGGCCGCGCCCGCGCGATGCCGATGAGGACGCTGTCGTGAAAGATGACGAAGGGCGGCTGCTTCTGGCTCCGCGCGATCTCGAGCCGCTTCGCCTTCAGCGCCGCGAGCAGGCTCATCTCGGTCGCCGTCAGATCGGCGGCGGCCGGATTTTTCCGCCGCGCCGCGGAAATCCTGCGCGGGGGGCGCGTCCTCGTCGTCCATGCCGATCTCGCGCAGGGCGCGCCGCAGCGCGCGGGCGTCCGGCGCGTCGGCGGCGGCGCGCAGATCAAGCTCGGCCCGGCCGGCGAGCACCTCGCGGCCGGCCGGCGTCAGCACCCAGCGATCGCGGTCGCCGGCATCCTGCGCGATCATGTCCGCCGCGTGCAACTGGCGGAAAATGCTGCGCCATTGCGCCGGCTTGAACTCCTTGCCGGCGCCGAAGGTCGGCAGCAGATGATGGCCGTGCCGCGTGATCGCCGCCGTGGCGTTGCCGATCAGCAGATTGGCGAGGTGGCCGGAGAAAAACCGGCCCGAGGTGCGGTGGATCGCCGACATCGCCTTCTGCGCCGCGACGACGCCGTTGAAGAGCGGCCATTTGCCCTCGCAGATGTCGCAATTGCCGCAAGGCTGCGAAGTCCTCGGCGAAAGCGGCGAGCAGGGTCTGGCGCCGGCAGCGCGGCGTCTCGCAGAGGGCGAGCAGCGCGTTGAGCTTGCGCCGCTCCATGCGCTTTCGCTCGGGCGGCGCGTCGCCCCCCTCGATCTGGCGCTCGCGCAGCATGATGTCGGCGTCGCCGAAGAGGGTCAGCGTATCGGCGGGCAGGCCATCGCGGCCGGCGCGGCCGATCTCCTGGTAATAGGCCTCGATGCTTTGCGGCAGGTCGGCATGGCAGACGAAGCGCACGTTCTGCTTGTCGATGCCCATGCCGAAGGCGATGGTGGCGACGATGACGACGCCGTCCTCGCGCAAAAACTCGTCCTGATGCGCCGATCTGATCTCGCGGCGCGAGCCCGGCGTGGTAAGGCAGCGCGGCGACGCCTTTCGCGCGCAGCGTCTCGCTGAGCTTCTCGACGCCCTTGCGCGAGGCGCAATAGACGATGCCGCTTTCGCCCTTGTGGCGCGCGATCATCGCCAGAATGTCTGCGCGACATCGCCCTTGCGGCGCATCGCAAGATGAATGTTCGGCCGGTCGAAGGAGCGGATGAAGAGGCGGGGCTCGGCCGGAAACAGTCTTTGCACAATGTCGGCGCGGGTCGGGGCGTCGGCCGTCGCGGTGACGGCGATGAGCTGCATCTCGCGCTTTGCCGGCGATGGATCGCGCGACCTCGGCGAGATCGGCGTATTCGGGGCGGAAATCATGGCCCCATTGCGAGACGCAATGGGCCTCGTCGATGGCCAGAACATTGGCGCCGGCCGCGCGCAAGAGCGCCTGCGTATCGGCGCGCACCAGCCGTTCGGGCGCGACATAGAGGAGGCGATAGCGCCCCTGCCGCAGGCCCTCCTCGATCGCGGCGTTGTCGCTCGGCGCTGTTGACCGAATTCAGCGCCGCCGCCGCGACGCCGCGCGCGCGCAGCTGCTGCACCTGATCGCGCATCAGGGCGATCAGCGGCGAAACGACGATGGTGAGGCCGGGCCGCACGATCGCCGGCAGCTGATAGCAGAGCGATTTGCCGGAGCCGGTCGGCATCACGGCGAGGACGTTCTCGCCGTCGAAAACGGCCTCAAGCACCTCCGCCTGCCCCGGCCTGAAGTCGGAAAAGCCGAAGCAGCTTTTCAGCGCCGCGCGGGCGTCGATCATATCGTCGTGCAAGAGGCCCCCGATTCGAGCTGTCGCGGCGTTACCGAAATCGGACGAGCTCTATTGTTTCAATTTTAGCAAATTCGGCGGCTATCCCACGGTTAACAAATTTAAGAGAATGGCGTCTTCTTCTGAAATCGTTCAGAATGAAAATCAGAGGGGAAGCTGATATGCCAGCGTCAGCAAGGGGATGGCGACGGTTTCTTAAAATTGAGCCCGACATATCAACGTGGCAGTGGTTCGTCGATCGCCTCAGAGAAAATTGGGTTTTGATCGTCTCCGCATTTGGCAGCGGCGGCGTCATAACTTATTTTGCCGCATTGTCCAAGTGGTTGGAGCCGTGGGGGCCAATAGGATGGGCGTCTCTAGGGCTAGCATCAGCTCTTGTAACTTTTATGATTATTTCAATAAGTTACTATATTTACGCTTCTGCAAAACAACATTCTGTCTCATCTGATTACGTAAAGCTTAAAATTGCATCCGCATCTGTCAATGTCCTAGCTCCCATACATCAAAACGAAAGGATAGCTTTGGTAGACTTCTTTCATCCTTTTTACAAGCCATCGAAATTCCTACAATTCGAGAACTGCGATTTAATGGGGCCATGCAACACTTTTGTAATTGGAGCTACTAATTTTAATGGATGCAAATTTTTCGATTGTGAAATGGTCATTGTAAAAGAAAATATACTGTTAATGGGAGCAGCTATTTTTGATGGATGCCATTTTATTAATTGCCACCTTTATCGCATAACTTTGCTAGTCACAGCAGAAACATATAAAAAGCTTCCACAAGCAATGAAAGATGGAACTCCTGTGATCAGCGACGGAAAAACAGGCGTCTAACCCGACTTGATACTCTACATTCTCTGATCATCGTGCGGTAAATATCGAAGATTCATTCGAGAACGTTGCCAACATATCTTGCGATTTTACCCCGCCGCCCCGGCGATCAGCGCCTCGATCTCGGCTTTCGCCTTCGCCGCGCGGGGCGGCGTCATGGCGCGGCGGGGCGTCTCGAGGACCCGGTCGGCGACCGTGCTGCCCGGGTGGCGCGACAGGATGATGATGCGGTCGGCGAGCGCGATGGCCTCGTCGATGTCATGCGTGACCAGCAGCGTCGTCACCTTGCGCGCCTCGACGAGCGCCAGAAGTTCGGCGCGAAGCCGCAGCGCCAGCGCGGCGTCGAGCGAGACGAAGGGCTCGTCGAGCAGCAGAAGATCGGGCGAAATCGCGAAGGCGCGGGCGATGGCGACGCGGCGCGCGAGGCCGAGCGAGAGTTCGCCCGGAAAATGCGCAAGATGCTGCGCGAGGCCGAGCGCGGCGACGATCTCGTCGAGCGCCGGGCCGGGAACGGCGCCGGCAAGCTCCAGATTTTGCGCGACGGTGCGCCAGGGCAACAGGCGCGGCTCCTGAAACACCATGCCGATTTTGTGCGGCGAAGGCAGCCGCACGGTTCCTTCAAAATCGCGGTCGAGCCCGGCGATGATGCGCAGCAAGGTCGTCTTGCCGCAGCCGGACGGGCCCAGCACGGCGCCGACCTCGCCGGATTTCGAGGCTGAGGGCGACGTCGCGCAGGACGGTGCGGCTTTCGCCCGAAGCGTTCCGCAGCGTTTTGCGGGCGATGGCGACGTCAAGCATGTTTCGGCCGCCAGCGCGACACATGCCGCTCGATCGGCTGTACGATGAAGGTTTCGATCATCAGCATGATGGCGACGAAGGGCAGCGCATAGCCGAGCAGCCGCGTCACGTCGAAAAGCTGAAAGGCGGTTCCGATCTCGAAGCCGACGCCATTGGAGCGGCCGAGCAGCTCGACGATGAGGACGATCTTCCAGACCAGCGACAGGCCCGAGCGCGTCGCCGCCGCGAGATAGGGCGCGAGCTGCGGCAGGATGACGTGGCGCATGCGGGTCCAGAACGGCATGGCGAAGACCTCGGCCATCTCGTCGAGGCTGCGGTCGAGGGCGCGGGCGCCCTCCCGCACCGTCGCCGCCGTGTTCGGCAGCTTGTTGAGGGCGACGGCGCCGATCGCGGCGACCTCGTTGAGGCCGATCCAGATATAGGCGAGGACGATGACGACGAGCGCCGGCAGATTGAGCAGCACGATGAGCCAGGGGTCGCAAAAGCGGTCGACCGCCTTGTTGCGGCCCATCGCGAGGCCAAGCGCCGCGCCGAGCGCCATGGCGATGGTGAAGGCGGCGAGCACGCGGGCCAAAGTCGCGCCGAGGTTGAGAAAGAGCGCGCCGGAGCGCGCCTCGGCGCCGATGACGGCGAGGACCGCCTGCGGCGAGGGCAGGAGGCGCGAGCCGGCGAGAGCGGACGCCAGCTCCCAGATGAGCAGAAGCAAAAGCAGCGACGCGAGACGCAGCGACACGGGTTCAGTGTTCCGCCGGGGTTTGATCGGCGCCAAGATAGAATGTGCCCGGGATTGAGCTCCGTCGCGGCGCCGACGAGCTCGGGGCCGCCGATGTCGCGGATGACGCGATAGAGGGCGGCGGCGTCGGCGGCCTCGGCCGCGACGGAGCGCGTCGGAATCCCCTCGGTATAGCTCTTGCGGTAGAGCGCCAGCTCCTTTGGGTCGCTGACGCCAAGCTCCTTGCCGATTCGCTCCCAGTCGGCGTCGGAGCGCGACAGCTCCTCCTTGGCCTCTCGGGCGATCTGAAAAAATCGCCCGAGCGCGTCGCCATGGGTCTTCGCGAGGCTCTCGTCGAAGACATAGCCGACGATGGCGAGCGGTCCCTTGGCGCCGAGCTGCTTCTCGACCGCCTCGATGCCGATCAGCCGCCGGAAGCCGCGCGCCTCGAGCGGGACGGCGTAATTCCAGAAGTTGAGGCTGGCGTCGAGTTCGCCGGTGAGGGCCTTTTGGTAAAGCAGCGGGGGCGCGCCGAACACGATATTCGCCTCGGCCTTGAGGTCGAGCCCGCCCTGCTGCGCAAAGGCGCGCAGCAGCAGCCAGCTCTTGTCGAGCGGGCCGCCGGCGACGCCGAGCGACTTGCCGCGGAGGTCGGCGAGAGACTTCGCCGGCGAATCGGCCGGAGCCATGACCGCCCCGAGCGCCGTCGAATAGGGCCGGAAAGTAAGATTGGTGCCAAGGCCGCGTTCGCGCGCGACCCAGAGCCAGTCGCTCAGGATGATGTCGACCGAGCCGCCCATCAGGGCGATCTTGCCCGCCTCGGTCGTGGCGAGTTCGGTGACGGCGAGGTCGAGGCCGGCTTTGGCGTCGAGCCCCGACCTTTTGATGACGGCGAGCTCCCAGGCGAACGTGCCGGTCTTCTGGACGCCAAGGCGCAGTTGTTCCGCCGCCTCGCCCCGGTCTATCGCGGCGCCGCCAAAGGGTGAGACAAAATACCGCCCCGAGGAGGGCGCGCCCGCGATCTGCGAATTTCGCCGTGGCGTTCCCCCTGACGGACGGTCCGCTGCCCCTGTCTCTATTAAAGTCGGCGCTCAAGTTCCGCTCGCTTCTGGTTGTCTTTTCCGGCGCTGTCAGGATACATGCTTTCCCGGGCGAGCGATAATCTCACCGTCGTGACCCCGGCCAAGGCTGAAGGCCGTCTCGCAAGGCCGGAGCGACAGCGCCTCGCTCAAGGGAAGGAAACCGAAATGAAGTTCAAATATGCCGCAATGATCGCGTCGCTCGCCATGATCGCCCCCCTCGCCGGCGCCCGGGCCGACGGGGACCCGGCCGCGGGCGAGACGATGTTCAAGCAGAAATGCGCCGTCTGCCACAAGATCGGCCCGGGCGCCGTGAATTTCGTCGGGCCGGAACTCAACGGCATCGTCGGCCGCGACGCCGGCACCGCCGCGGGATACAGCTATTCGGACGGCCTCAAGAACGCCGGCTGGACCTGGGACGCAAGCCAGCTGGACAAATGGCTGACCAACCCGAAGGCGGATGATCGCCGGCACGAAAATGGTCTTCCCCGGCCTGCCGAAAGACACCGATCGCGCCAACGTCATCGCCTAATCTCCCAGTTCAAGGCCGACGGCTCGAAATAGTAAGATTCGGGAAAAACCTCCCGTGTTTTTTGGGAGAAACAGTCAACGCCCCTATCCCTCGCGTCGCATCAGCATGCCGCGCGAGGGATCGTAGGCGACGATCGCCGCGCCGAGAAAGACGATGGTGCAGCCAAGCACCACCGCGAGCGAGAGCGCATTGATCTGGCCGTAGAAGGCGAAACGGATCAGTTCGACGGCGTGGGTGAACGGGTTCAGTTCGCAGACGAATGCGAGGCCCGGGCTGCCTTCCTGGACGCGCCAGAGCGGATAGAGCGCGCTTGAGGCAAAAAACATCGGGAAGATGACGAAATTCATCACGCCCGCGAAATTCTCCAGCTGCCGGATCAGCGACGACAGCAACATGCCGAGCGCGCCGAACATCAAGCCTGACAGGATCAGCGCGGGCAGCACGGTAAGATAGCCCCAATAGGTCGGCGGCTCGATCTCCCAGAAATAGGCGATCAGCAGGAAAGCGTAGACCTGCAGGATCGAGACCGACGCGCCGGCGACGAGTTTCGAGGTCAGCAGATACCAGCGCGGCAGCGGGCTCACCAAGAGCGTCCGCATATTGCCCATCTCGCGGTCGTAGACCATCGACAGCGACGATTGCATCCCGTTGAAGAGCTGGATCATCGCGACCAGCCCCGGCGTGATGTAGACATCGTACAGCACATAGGTGTCGTAGGGCGGGATGATCGAGACGCCGAGGACCGAGCGAAAGCCGGCGGCGAAAATGAACAGCCAGACCAGCGGGCGCACCAGCGCCGAGACGAAACGCTCGCGCTGATGCAGGAAGCGCAGCGCCTCGCGCCAGACGACGCCTCTAAGGCAGATCGCATATTGGGCGAGGCTGAAGCCGCGCGCGGCGGGTGGTCGTGGATAAATCCACAAGGCTCATGTCAATTTCCCTCCGTCGCGTCGACGCCGGTCAGGCGATTGAAGGCGGCGCCCATGCTCGGCGCCCCGGCCCGCGCGCAGACCTCGGCGACATCGCCCTTGTCGAGCAGCTTGCCGCGGTGCAGCACGACCACATCGTCGCCGTCGCGGACCTCGTCGATGAGATGCGTCGCCCAAAGCACGCCGATGCCTTCGGAGACGATAAGACCGCGCACATGGGTCAGAATGTCTGATCGCGCCTTGACGTCGAGTCCGACGGTCGCCTCGTCGAGCAGCAGCATGCGCGGCCGGTGCAGGAGGGCGCGCGCGATTTCGACGCGGCGCATCTGGCCGCCGGAAAGCGCGCGGACCTTGTCGTTGACGCGATCGAGCATATCGACTTTCGCAAGGACGTCAGCCGATCGCGCCTTGTGTCTCGGCGGTCCCCATCCCGTGTAGCGCCGCGTGATAGCGAAGATTTTGCTCCACGGACAGATCGAGGTCGAGCGTTCGCGCCTGGAACACGACGCCGAGCCGGCGCAGCGCCTCTCCGGGCGTGCGGCTGACGTCCCAGCCGAAAATCGAGATCGCGCCGGCGCGCACGCCGTAAAGCCGCGTGATCAGCGAAAACAGCGTGCTTTTGCCGGCGCCGTTGAGGCCGAGCAGAACGGTGAAGCTCGCGGGCCTCACGCTGAATGAGACATCGTCGAGCGCCTTGCGCTTGCCGTAGGAATGGCTGACGTGGGAAATCTGCAGCGCAGCGGCCGGCGCTTCCGGTTCGGGCGCGCTGGCCTCGGTCGGTGGGGTCTCGGTCGGCAGGGTCATGGCGCGATCGCAACGCCCCAGGGGAACGACCCGACGGGGATCGACTTCACGACCTTGAGGCTGGCGACGTCGATGACCGAGACGTCGTTCGAAACGCCATTGGTCGAATAGAGATATTTGAAGTCGGGCGTGAAGGCGAGTTGCCAGACGCGCTGGCCGACGAGCAGATATTTGTCGATCTTCCGCGAGGCGACGTCGATCACGGCGACGCGGTTGGCGGGGCCGAGCGCGACGAAAGCCTTGGCGCCGTCGGGCGTGAATCTGATGCCGACGGGCTGCACCGCCTCCTTGGCGAGGCCCGGAATGTCGAAGGAAATCTTCTGCAGCACATGGGGATCGGCGGCGTCGATGACGCTGACCGTGCCGCCGACTTCGGAGGAGACCCAGAGCTCCTTACCGTTCGGCGTGAATTGCGCCGAGCGCGGCCGCGCGTCGACCAGCACATTGGCGAAGATCTTGCGCGTGCCGGTGTCGATCAGATGGGCCATGTTCGTCGTCTCGGAGGTGTTGACCAGCACCTTTCCGTCGGGGCTCAGCGCCATGCCCTCCGGCTCGACGCCGACCGGAATCTCCTCGATCGTCTTGCGCGTCGCGACGTCCATCACGGTGACGAGGTTGTCGTTCTCGTTCGATGTGTAGAGCAGCTTGCCGTCGGGACTGAGAATTAGCAGTTCGGGGTCCGCGCCCGACTGAAAATCGCCGACGATTTGTAAGGTCTTGGTGTCGAGGACCTGGATCGTATCGTCGTCGCCGGCGCAGATAAAGAGCTGGCTGTAATCCTTGCTGAGAACGATGCCGCGCGGGCGGCGGCCGACCTTCACCGTGTTGACCACCGCGAGCTTGTCGGTGTCGATGATCGAGATCGAATTGCCCTTCTCATTGGAGACATAGGCGGTCGCCGCCTGCGCCGGGCAAAGCGCGGCGAGCGCCCAGATGAGGCACGCGGCCGCCGCGCTCCGGCCAAGATCCACAACATGATCCTGAAAATTTCTTCGCTGAAAATTCATTGCTTGAAAATTCATGGCAGTTTGCATTTCGTTTCGGGTTGATCGTAGCCGAGCGTATCGAGGATCGAGGTCTGGTGCAGGAAGCCCTCCTGCGGCGAGACGGAGACGATCATGCGGCCGTCGCCGAGCAGGATCGGCTGGCGCAACTGCTGATTCCACGGCCGCACGGTCTGCCTCTCGCCCTTGAAGGCGGCGATCGAAAAATCGGGGCCGACGATATAGGCGCGCAGCACCTTCGGGTCGTTGGAGTTGGTGCGGTTGGCCGCCTCGCCGATGATGCGCATCGCGACCCAGGCCTGATTGTCGCGCGCGTTCATGCCGCGAAAGGCGAGTTTGAAAAACCGGTTCTGCAACTGATAGGCGCCCCATTGCTCATGGGTCTCGTCCCAGCTTGTCGGCTTCAGGCCGGCCGATCCGACGACGAGCCGGGGATCGAAGGTGCGATAGGGCAGATAATTGGCGAAGACATCCAATTCGTCGGCGGCGATGATGACGTCCGAAGCGGGGATGCCCTGCGTCGCGACGGGGACCAGCTTTTGCGTCTGCACGCTGCCCGAGTCCGAGCGCCGGCCGCCGCCGGTGTCGACATAGGTGCGCTCGCCGACGATTTTTGCGCCGAATTTCTTGGCCGAATGCCGGATCGCCTCGGCGAAAAGTTCATCCTGCGGGTGGGAGCCTTTGATCATGAACCAGCGCGGCCATTGCTTCCAGATGAGATATTGCGCGAGGCCGTCGGCCAGCATCGAATAGGTCGGCGCGACATGGATGACATCCGCGCGGCAGTTCTCCTCGCGCAGCCAATCCTCTTGCGCGCTGGTATTGAAGATCAGGATGTTCTTGTCTTTTGCAGCGTCGGCGAGCTTCAAAAGATCGGGCGCCGGCAGATCGGCGAGAATGAGGCCGACGCCCTGGCCGGCGAGCCGTTCGCAAGGCTTTCAGCGGATCGTCGCCCTCTTTCAGCGGAACATCCACGATCTCGAAGGTCTGGCCGAGAAATTTTCCCGTCGTATTATTGTCCTCGGCGGCGAGCTTTGCGCCGGCGAGGCCGTCGTCCGCGGCCGGAATGTCGAGGATCGAGACCGTATCGCGCGAATGCTGCTGGCGGATGAAGCCGACCTTCACGTCGATCGGCGGATTGGCGGCGGGCGCAGCCTGGACGGCGAAAGACTGCCCTCCCGCGAAGGCCAGGGCGAGCAAGCCCGCGCGGATGAAGTGGCTGAAAATCATGCTGCTATGATGGTCCGCTGGCAGGTTGCAATCAAGGCCGGGCGCCCGGTCCCGGATCAACAAAGACGTGAGGGTCCGCTGTAAGGAGAGCGAGCATGGCTTGCTCATTCGGCTCGGCCGCGACGCGCACCGACTTGAGCCCCTGCCTCGGTCAGGGGCTCCGCCGCGTCCGCGGAAATCGCGACATGCGCGAGGCCTCGCGATATCGATGCCCGCCTCGCGCGACAGCTCCACGAAAGACGCGCGCGCTGCGCCGCGAAAAATGCAGCGCGGCGCCGATCTGACCCGATTCGATCAGGGCGGCGGCTTCCGGATCGAGCGCCTCCGCCGGCTCCGCCGCATAGACCTCGATCGCCTCGACGATATGGCCCGCCTCGCGTCAGCTCCGCCTCGAGATCGGGCTTGCGGTCGCGTCCGGCGAGATAGACGAGGCGCGCCGGCGCGGCTTCGTCGAGCATCTTCACGACGACCCGCGCGAGGGTCCGCGCGTCATGCGCCAGCGTGGCGCGCCCCTCGAAGCCGCGTTCGCGGGCGGCTCTCCAGCGTGCGTTCGCCGACCGCGTAAAGCGGCATCAGGCGGCGCGCTTCGGGGGCGGGCCAGTCCGGCGGAGGCGGAGAAAAATTCGAAGCCTCGCGCGCTGGTCGCAAGGACGCCGTCGACGACGCCCGCCGGCCATTCCGCGCCCGTCGGGACGATTTCCAGCACCGGCGACAAAATGGCGGTGTGGCCAAGCGCGGCGAGGCTCGCCGCCGTGCGCATGGCTTCGTCGAGGGCGCGGGTGACGAGGACCAGCATCGGCTCTAGCTCTCGAACAGATCGGCGGGAATGCGGGCGAGGAGATCGCGCCCCGCCGCCGCGCCGAGCGCCGCCGCTTCGGCAGGCGGCCCGCTGACCCGCGCCTCGAAAGACTGCGAGCCGTCCGGCTTCAGTACGATCGCGTGGAGCTTGAGGCTGGCCGCCGTCCAGACGCGCGAAGGCGCCGATCGGCGTCTTGCACGATCCGTCGAGGACATGCAGGAAGGCCCGCTCGGCGGCGAGCGCAAGCCCTGTCGCCGCGTCGAGAATGGGCGCCAGCGCCGCCTGCGCCGCGCGTCGCCGGCCCGCGCGGTGATCGCGATCGCGCCCTGCCCCGGCGCCGGCGTGAATTCCTCGACGTCGAGCAGCGCGCTCGCCTTCGCCGCAAGGCCAAGGCGCTTCAGCCCGGCGAGCGCGAGCAGCGTGGCGTCGACCTCGCCGCGCCGCGAGCTTGGCGAGCCGCGTCTCGACATTGCCGCGCAGCAGCGCGACGGAAAGGTCAGGGCGCAGGCGCCGCACCATGGCGGCGCGGCGCAGCGAGGCCGTGCCGACGACGGCGCCGCGGGCAAGCCCGCGCGGATGCGCCGCATGCGGCGATATCCAGGCGTCGCGCACGTCCTCGCGCGGCGAGATAGCCGAGAATGACGATCTCGTCCGGCAGCAACGTCGGCACATCCTTGGCCGAATGCACGGCGATATCGACCTCGCCGCGCATGAGGGCGAGGTCAAGCTCCTTTGTAAACAGGCCCTTGCCGCCCGCTTCGCTCAGGGCGCGGTCGGTGATGGCGTCGCCGGTCGTCTTGATGACGACGATTTCGATCCCCGCGCCATCGACGCCATGCGCCGCTGCGAGGCGGCTTTTGAGTTCGCGCGCCTGCGCCAGCGCCAGGGGGCTGCCGCGCGTTCCGATTCTCAAGCTGAGCTCCTGGCCGGACTGGCGGGTCGCAGCGGGAATCGTGGATTTCCTTTTTAAATCTTATGGTTCTATAGGGAGAACCGTGGCTTGGCCGCGTCGGCCGCCGGGGCCCGCGACGCCAATCCGATTAAACCATTTCGCCGCGCCCGCAATGGCAAATCGCGGGGCCGCGGCGGCCGTGACGAAAGTTTGAAGGGCCGCCATGCGCGTTCTTGGCATTGAAACCACCTGCGACGAGACCGCCGCCGCCGTCGTCCGGCTGCAGCCCGGCGGCGGCGGCGAAATCCTCTCCAACGAAGTGATGAGCCAGATCGCCGAGCACGCCGCCTATGGCGGGGTGGTGCCGGAGATCGCCGCCCGCGCCCATATCGAGGTGCTCGACCGGCTGGTCGTGCGCGCGCTGGAGCGCGCCGGCGTCAGGCTCGCCGATCTCGACGGCGTCGCCGCGGCGGCGGGACCGGGCCTCATCGGCGGCGTCATCGTCGGGCTGACCATGGCCAAGGCGCTGGCGCTGGCCAGCCGCAAGCCATTCATCGCCGTCAATCATCTCGAAGCCCACGCCCTCACGGCGCGCCTCACCGACAACCTTTCCTTCCCTTATCTCCTCCTGCTCGTGTCCGGCGGCCACACCCAGCTCGTCGCCGTCAAGGGCGTCGGCGATTATGTGCGGCTCGGCTCGACCGTCGACGACGCCGTCGGCGAGGCCTTCGACAAGGTGGCGAAACTGCTCGGCCTGCCCTATCCCGGCGGCCCGCAGGTGGAGATCGCCGCGGCCAGGGGCGATCCCACGCGCTTCGATTTTCCCCGGCCGATGCAGGGGCGCGCGAAACCCGATTTCTCCCTCTCCGGCCTCAAGACGGCGGTGCGCCTCGAGGCGCAGCGCATCGGCGCGCCGAGCCGGGCGGGACGTCGCCGACCTCTGCGCCTCGTTCCAGGCGGCCGTCGTCGATACGCTAATAGACAGATCCCGCGCGGGACTGCGTCTTTTTCGCGAGACCGTCGGCCCCTGCGACGCGATGGTCGTCGCCGGCGGCGTCGGCGCCAATGGCGCGATCCGGCGGGCGCTCGGCCGCTTTTGCGGCGAGAGCGGCCTCAAGCTGGTTCTGCCGCCGCCGCATCTTTGTACAGACAATGGCGCGATGATTGCTTGGGCGGGCATCGAGCGGCTCTCGCTCGGCCTCACAGACGATATGACCTTCGCCGGAAGGCCGCGCTGGCCCCTCGATTCCAACGCGGAGGCCGCCCATCACGGCAAGGCGTAAGGGTGTTTCACGTGAAACACCCCCCTGTTTCACGTGAAACAGGGCGAAAAAACATTCGCCCCGCAACGTCCAAAAGCCTGTGTGAAGATCGCGCGCGAAATTAACGTGATTGCGTAGAATCTCATGGTTCGAGACCGGGCGCGCCGCGTAAGATCGCGGAAAAAGCAAAGCAGATTAACAACCAATTGGCGCTGAACCGGCGCCGAACCTCCGTTGATTGGCGCTGAACGTGATTTCCGGCGGTGCGATTGGGCGGCGCGGCGCAGCGGTCTTTGCACTGCATCGTTGCTCGGGTGCGTGAAACCGCTAAGCTGCGGCTATTGACGGCGGGATGCGCGTCTTCGAGAAAAAGCCCTGTTGGATGTCCCAAAATGCTCGGCAGCGCCTGCACGAGCTTCAATGATCCCGACCAGTATTCCGCCGCCGTGCGCGCGGCGCAGGTGCGGATCACCGTGACGCGGCGCGGCGGCTCGCGCGCGAGCCTGATGCGCGCCGACCTGCATCAGCTCTGGCTGCAGGAAGGGCGCGAATCCTTTGCGCGCGCCGCGCACGTGGCGCTGGCGCCGACGCGGGTCATCACCATGTTCGCGCAGCCGGGCGGCGCCCCCTGATCTGGCGCGGCCGGGAGGCGCCGCCGGGCGCGCTGCTTCTCGCCGGCGTCGGCGAAGAGGGCTACCAGCGCTGTGACGGCCCGACGCATTGGGCCTCTCTATCGCTGCCGCCGGACGCGTTCGCGCGCTTCGCGGCCCTCAATGGCGTTGCGCCGCGGCCGGCGTCGAGCCGCACCTTCACGCCTCTTCCGGCCTCGATGCGCCGGCTCGGCTGGCTGCATGGCGAGGTCGCGCGGCTCGCTCGCGAGGCGCCCTGGGTCCTCGCCCGAGCCGAGCCCGCGCATGCGCTGGAGCAGGCGCTGATCGAGGCGCTGATGGCCTGCCTTGGCGAGGCGGACGCGAAGGAGGACGCCGCCGCGCTGCGGCGCGGCGCGAAGATCGTCGCTCGCATGGAGGCGATGCTGAAGGCGGCGCCCGATCGCCCGTTGCACCTGCCTGAAATCTGCCTCGCGCTCGGCGTCTCGGAACGAACCCTGCAGACGCATTGCATGGCGCATCTTGGCGTCAGCCCGAAGCGTTACCTCCTGCTGCGCCGCCTGCACATCGCGCAGCGGCTGCTGCGCGCCGGGATGAGGGGCCACAACAGCGTGACCGAGATCGCCACGCGCTGCGGCTTCTGGGAGCTGGGGCGTTTCGCCGTCGCCTACCGCCAGCTGTTCGGCGAAGCGCCGTCGGCGACGTTGCGCCAGGCCCCGGACGACAGGGCGCGATTTGCGGAATTTGCATAGTCAGCGGGGCGTTCGGCGGCTAAGCATCGAGGCCTCTCAGGGCCATTTTCGCCGCGGGTGAGGGCTGGACATTTTTAGTTTCCTGGCCGTCGTAAAAGTTGAATTTTTTGCGTCCAGTCTGCCGCTCCGGTCCGGTGGCCGGATTCACGGCGCGGCCTCGAAGACACTTTTTGAACGGAAGGACCACATTGATGCGCTCATGTACCCGGTTACCGCTCGGCCGCCTCGCGGCCGCGGCGATGGTGTCCGCCCCGCCCCTGCTGGCGGGCGCGGCGCAAGCGCAGACGCCCGCCAAAAGACCGAACGTCGTGATGCTGATGACTGACGACACCGGCTGGAACGATTTCGGCGCCTACAGCGGCGGCGGGAAGGGCCTCGGGCACCCGACACCGAATGTCGATCAGCTTGCCAAGGAAGGCGCCACGTTCACCAACTGGTACGGGCAGGCGAGTTGCACCGCCGGCCGGGCCTCTTTCTTGACTGGGCGCATGCCGATCCGCTCGGCGCTGTCGATCGTCGTGGCGCCGGGCGACCCGAATTCCCTGCGCAAAGAGACGCCGACAATCGCCGAGTTCTTCAAGAAGAACGGCTATTCGACCTATTTCTCCGGCAAGTGGCATCTCGGCGACAAGCCGGCGTCCTATCCGATCGAGCACGGCTTCGACGAGATGAAGAATTTCGCCGCCTATTATGCCGGCGTTTACGCCTACGACGACACCAGCAAATGGTTCCATCCGTGGTTCCCATCGTTCAATCCGCAGTTCCAGAAGTATTACAGCGAGAACGTCAACCTGGGCGAATACGAGGGCGTGGCGGGTCAGCCGGCGAAGAACGTCGGCAGGATCGACTACGCGCGGATGGCCACGTTCGACGAGGACCAGGCCGCCAACGCGGTCGCGTACATCAAGAAGCACGCCAGCGACGACAAGCCGTTCTTCATGGACGTGAATTACCTCAAGATGCACAACCCGACCAACGCGGCGCCGGATTTCGCCGGCCGGTCGCATCTCGGCGATTATTCGGATTCGCTGATGGAGCTTGACGCCGACATCGGCAAGGTGATGGACGAAATTCGCAAGGACGCGCCCAACACCATCGTCATCGTCACCGCCGACAACGGCGCATGGCTCGACGCCTATCCCGACGCCGGCACGACGCCGTTCCGCGGCGAGAAGGGCTCGCCCTTTGAAGGCGGCTGGCGCGTTCCGGGCCTGATGTGGTGGCCGGGGCACATCCCGGCGAGCACGCAATACGACGAGATGATGTCCCATATCGACGCCTGGGCGACGCTGGCCAGCATGGTCGGCCTTTCCCCTCCGCCGCATGAATGGGTCGGCAACGACGGCAAGCCGATCTACTTCGACAGCGTCGACAACAGCGCCTACATCCTCGGCAAGGCGCCCCATTCGGCGCGCAGGTCCTGGATCTATGTCGATGGCGAGACATTCCAGGGCGCGCGGGCCGACATCGGCGGCGATCCGAAGGAGCCATGGGTGAACATCGCCTGGAAGTACCTCTACACCGCCAAGGACTCCTGGCTCGGCGCCGAAGCGAATCTGGGCTCGATCGGCGCACTCTATAACCTGACCATGGATCCGTATGAGAAATACGACATGATCTTCAACGGCGCGGCGCCGGCGCGCACGCTGACGACGTCGCCTGGCCGATATTCAGGCGAGGACAACGGCTGGGCGCTCGCGCTGGTCGAGCCGGTAATGGTCGAGTTCGACAAGTCGATCATGAAGTTCCCGAACATCCGGCGCTTCGTCGGGGGCGCCTCCAACGATCTGGTGCCGAACCTCCAGAATCCAGACAATCCGGTTCCGCTGCTGAAGGACCAGATGGAGCGGGGGGGCGAACCGCACGCCGTGGGCGGCGGCGGCTAGCAGCCGGCCAGCAGCGACTAAAACAAGGGGTGGCTTCGGCCACCCCTCTCGGCATATTCGGTCAGGCGCGCGCGACAATGAACGGATCTGGCGCAGCATTATCGCGGGGGACCGCGCGGCTGCAACGCTTCGCGGGGGCCATACTGGTCGCCGCGCTGATGATCGGTGTTCTCGCCCCGGCGTGCGCGGAGCCCGATTCGCCGCCGTCGGCCGCCGCGCCGATCGCGGCGCCGAAGGACGTCGCGCTGACGGCGTGGGCAATGCGGTGGTTCACCGAAATACAGGCCGGGCGCACCAACCGCGCGCAATACGCGCCGGACTTCGTCCCGGAGGTGACGGATGAGGCGGTCAAGACAATGTCGCACGACCTCAACGCCTATGGCGCGGCTCCGCTGCGCGCCGAGATCGTGCAAAACAGCAAGATCGGCGAACAGACATTCTATGTGGTGAAATATGTCTTCCCGCGCGGCGACGCGACGAGCCTGCTGTTCGGCTTCGACGCGGCTGGCAAGATCACAGGCGTGCGGCTTGAGAGTCTCGCTGGCGACTGACCGGAAAAGCGCAGAGCGCCGAAACTCCAATTGTCGTATGTTTTCGATGCTTAGCGTCGTATAAGCCGCTTCGATCCGGCTGACGGCCGGGTTCGTGAAGCGATCCGAAAGATGTTCCAGGGGAGGACTGCCATTGATGAACCCACATGTCCGATCATTGCTCGGCGGCCTCGCGGCCGGAGCGATCCTGACCGCCCTGCCCCTTCTGGCGGGCGCGGCGCAGGCGCAGGAGACCAAGAAGCCCAACATCATCGTCATCATGGGCGATGACGTCGGCTGGGAGAACATCGGCGCCTATCATCAGGGGCTGATGTATGACACGACGCCGAACCTCGACAAGCTGGCCAGCGACGGCATGCGCTTCACCGACTATTACGCCGAGCCGAGCTGCACCGCCGGCCGCGCCAATTTCATCACCGGCGAACTGCCGATCCGCACCGGCCTCACCACCGTCGGCCAGGCCGGCGCCAAGATCGGCATGCCGGACGAGGCGCCGACCATCGCCACCGCGCTGAAGACGCTCGGCTATACGACCGGCCAGTTCGGCAAGAACCATCTCGGCGACTTGAACCAGTATCTGCCGACGGTGCATGGCTTCGACGAGTTCTTCGGCTATCTCTATCACCTCGACGCGATGGAGGATCCGTTCTGGCACTCCTATCCGCCGGCAGCTGAAGGATGTGGTCGGCCCGCGCAACATGCTGCACACCTTCGCGACCGACACGGACGATCCGACCGTCGAGCCGCGCTGGGGCAAGGTCGGCAAGCAGAAGATCGTCGACGAGGGACCGCTGCCGCCGCACCCGATGCGCAGGCATCAAATACAACATGGAGACGGTCGACGAGGACATCCTCGATCATGCCGTGAAGTTCATCGACAAGGCCGAGAAGGACAAGCAAGCCGTTCTTCGTCTGGCTGAACCCGACGCGCGTCCACGTCATCTCGCATCTCTCGCCGAAATATCAGGCGAAGCTGACGCCGGAGAACCAGTGGTATCTCGAAGAAGGCGTGATGACGCAGCTCGACGACATCGTCGGCGGCCTGCTGGCCAAACTCAAGGCCGACGGGCTTGAGGACAACACCATCGTCGTCTTCACCACCGACAACGGCACCGAGAACTTCACCTGGCCCGACGGCGGCAACACGCCTTTCGCCGCCGGCAAGGGAACCATCATGGAGGGCGGCATGCGCGTGCCGATGATCGTCCGCTGGCCCGGCCACATCCCGGCCGGCAAGGTCGAGAACGGCATTTTCTCCGGCCTCGACTTTTTCCCGACTTTGCTCAATATCGCCGGCGAGCCCGACATCAAGGACGAGCTGCTGAAGGGCAAGCAGCTCGGCGATAAAACCTACAAGGTTCATCTCGACGGCTACGACCAAACCCCCGTGCTGACCGGCAAGGGGCCGTCCAACCGGCATGAGATCTTCTACTTCGCCGAAGGCACGCTCGGCGCGGTGCGCATCGACGACTGGAAATACCGCATGATCGACCAGCCCGACGGCTGGCTCGGCGGAACCGTCCACCTCGACTGGCCGATCGTTTCGAACCTGCGGCTCGATCCGTTCGAGCGGATGCAGTTCGCCAAGGGCAACAACGGCTCGATGGGCTACGGCATGGACTTCTACATGCACGAGTTCTGGCGCTTCGTCTTCCTGCAGCAGCGAGGTCGCCGATTACGCCCAGACCTTCGTCGAGTTCCCGCCGATGCAGCGCGGCGCGAGCTTCAATCTCGAAGCGGTCAAGGCCGAAATCCAGGCCCGCATCGCGGAGATGAAGGGCAAGGTGGAATAGCGCCCAACGCAGCGGAGCGGCGGCGAGGATGACTCGCCGTGCGCCTGATTGAGGGGGCGGGCGCTCGCAGGCGCTCGCCCCTGGCTTGTCGCGCCGCCCGTCCTCTTGCGCGCGGGCGGCCGGAGCCTGCATCTTGAGCGTCTGACGGAACAACAGTCGGGGAAAGACCATGCGAAAGAATATGGCGCGGGCGTTCGCCGCGGCGATCCTGTTGTGCGGCGCGATGGGCGCCAGCGCCTCCTGCCAGATCTTCGGCCTGCTGCAGGAGGAGGCCGACTGCGAGGGCGACGCATTCCGGTTCTGCGCGCAATATATTCCCAATCACGCCCAAATTCATGCCTGTCTCTACGCCTATCGAAATGCGATAAGTCCGGCCTGCCGCGCGATCATCGTTCCGCCGAGGCATCGCCGGCGCTAGAGCGGGATAAAGCTCGATGAGGAAAAGCCGCGATTTTCCGGCGGCCTCGCCGCCAGTCAGGGAGGGATCATGAAATCCGCATTTGGCCCCAACCGTCGCGTCGTGCTCGGCGGACTTGCGGCGTTGCCCTTGCTGCGCGCCGCGCGCGCGGGGGCGCAGACCGGCGCAGGCGATCTCCCGCCGGGCGATCCCCTCCCTTCCTGGAACGACGGCCCCGCCAAGGCCGCCATCATTGAACTCGTCAGATCGACAACCGACGCGGCGAGCCCGAATTTCGTCGCGCCGGAGGCGCGCGTCGCGACCTTCGATCAGGACGGCACGACCTGGGTCGAGCATCCGATCTATACGCAGGTGGTCTACTGCCTTGAGCGCGTTCCGGCGGTGGTCGCGTCGAAGCCTGAACTCAAGGATGTCGAGCCGTTCAGGACGGTGCTCTCCGGCGATCGCGCGGCGATCGAAAAACTGCCGACGGATGAACTTTTGAAGATCCTGTTCGCGACGCTCAGCGGCATGACGGTGGATGAGTTTCAGGCCGAGGTCAGCGCGTGGATCGCGACGCGCGAAGCATCCGCGCTGGGACAGGCTCTATACCGAGCTGACCTACCAGCCGATGATCGAGGTCATGCATTATCTGCGCGCCAATGGCTACAAGACCTATATCGTCACCGGCGGCGGCCAGGATTTCGTGCGCGTCTATTCGCAGCGGGTTTACGGCATTCCGCCCGAGCAGGTCGTCGGCTCCGCGGGCGGCGTGACCTATGGCTATGACAAGGACGGCAGGCCGATCCTGACCAAGGAGCCGAAGCTGCTGCTGAACGACAACAACGCCGGCAAGCCCGAGGGCATTCACCTCGAGATCGGACGGCGGCCGGTCATCGCCTTCGGCAACTCGACCGGCGACCGGCAGATGCTGGAATATACCAAGGCCGGCGATGGCGCCCGCGCGGCGCTCCTCGTGCTGCACGACGACGCGGAGCGCGAATACGCCTACGGACCGGCGCTCGGCCTGCCGGACACGAAGGTCGGCGCCTTCACGCAGGATCTCTACGACGAAGCGAAGGAAGACGGCTGGTTCGTCATCAGCATGAAGCGCGACTGGAAAAAAATCTTCGCGTTTGAGTAGCGCCGAAAGGGCTTCGCGCGAAGGCTCTAAATGACGCTCGTCATGCGCCGCCGAGGCCTGCGATGACGGCGACATAAAAGACCGCGAGAACGCCGTCCGCGGCGAGGGTGGCGACGAGCAGCCGCGTCGGCTTCACGAGGCCAAGGAAGAGCATCGCCACGGCGGCGAATTTTTCGAGGCTCGCCGCCGCCAATATGGGGGCGCGCGCGGCGGGCGCCCCGGCGCTGTAGACGATGAGGGCGCCGACGACAAAGAGCAAGACGCCCCAATGGCGCGCCAGGAACAGGGTCGGCGGATCGGCGGCTTCGGTCGCGAAGGCGAGCCGGAAAACCTGCGCGGGCGCGAGGAAGGCGAGGAGGCCGACGAGGGCGGTGGCCGCCCCGGAGGCGACGAGCAGGAATGCGATGGACAAAGCTAGAATCTCCCTTTGGCTATTGCGCCAGCTCTTTCAGGCCGCGCTTGATCAGCGCCGGCGCCGGCGCGTCCTCGCCGAGCGCGCGGATCGACGCGGCGACCGCGACCGCCGCCTGCGAGCGGCCATAACCGAGATTGACGAGAGCGGAGATCGCATCGCTCACGGCGGGGCTCGCGCCCGCCGCCACGACGCCGGCCGCCTCGCTGGCGGCGAAGCCGGAGTCGACCGCGCCGAAGACGGGCGCCTTGTCCTTCAGTTCCGCCGTGATGCGGGCGGCCAGCCTTGGGCCGACGCCGGGCGCGCGCGCGAAGGCGGCCTTGTCCTGGCAGGCGATGGCGGTCGCAAGCTCGGCCGGCCCGAGAATGCTCTGCACGGCGAGCGCCACCTTGGCGCCGACGCCCTGCACCGATTGCAAAAGGCGGAACCAGTCGCGTTCGACGTCGGAGGAAAAGCCGAACAGCTTGATCGAATCCTCGCGCACCTGCGTCTCGATGGCGAGCGCCGCCGCCTCCCCTTTCGGCGGCAGGCCCTGCAGCGTCCGCGCCGAGCAATGCACGATATAGCCGACGCCATGCACGTCGAGGATGACGAAATCCTCGCCATGGGAATCGATGACGCCCTTCAGCCTGCCGATCATCGCGCGGAGGTCCGCGCGGTCATCAGGGATTTCGCCATGGCGCGGCTGGTCCTGAGTTGCGCGTGGGTGATCGCGACGGCGAGCGCGTCGGCGGCGTCGGGGCTTTCGGGTTCGGCTTTCGGCAGGAGGAATCTCACCATCAGGGCGACCTGCGCCTTTTCGGCGTGGCCATTGCCGACCACGGTCTTCTTGATGAGATTGGCGGAATATTCGGCGACCGGCAAGCCGGCGAGCGCCGGCGCGACGAGGGCGATGCCGCGCGCCTGACCGAGCTTCAAGGCCGACTGCGGATCGCAGTTGACGAAGGTCTCCTCCACGGCGGCCTCGATCGGCGCAAAGTCCGAAATGACCCCGAGCAGGCCCTCATGCAGTTGGCGCAGGCGTTCGGCGAGACTGAGACTGACGCGGGAGTGCACGCTTCCCGACGCGACGAAGGCGAGCCGCGAGCCCAGAACCTCGATGACGCCCCAACCCATGTTGCGCAGCCCAGGGTCGATGCCGATGATGCGAATCGCCGCCAAAACCATGTGGCTGAGTCTAGAACATCGGACCCGAAAGTGGGACCCACTTTCGGGAAAAATCCGATGCGCGCCGGAATAGCAGGGCCGCGCCAAAATCCTTTCGATTTTTGCGCCCTGCGCCGCAGGATCGCGCAAGGACGGCGGCTGCGGCTCACTCCATCAGCATTCGCTTCAGAAGCTCGATCTCCTCGGACAAGGCCGTATCCTTGGCGGCGAGGCCGTCGATCTTGCGCACCGCGTGCAGCACGGTCGTGTGGTCGCGCCCGCCAAAGCGGCGGCCGATCTCGGGCAGCGAGCGCAGCGTCAGGGCTTTCGACAGATACATGGCGATCTGGCGCGGGCGAACGACATTGGCGGTGCGGCGCGAGGAGAGAATGTCGGCGCGGCTGACATTGAAATGGGTCGCGACCAGTTTCTGGATATCCTCGATCTTGACGCGCTTTGGCTCGTGCATGCGGACAAGATCTCTGATCGCGAGCTCGGCCGTCTCGACGCCGAGCGGCGCGCCATTCAGCGAGGCGTGCGCAAGCAGGCGGTTGACGGCGCCGTCGAGATCCCTGCCGTTGGTCTGAACGGCGGCGGCCACATAGGCCGTGACGGCGGGGGGAACGTCGAAATTGGGATGGGCGAGTTTCGCGGCGGCGATGCGCGCCTCGAGAATTTTCACGCGAAGCGCCTCGTCGAGGCCGCCGATCTCGACGCAAAGGCCGCCGGCGAGGCGCGATCGCACGCGCTCGTCGAGGCTGTCGAGGTCGGACGGCGGACGATCGGCCGCGATGACGATCTGGCGATGGCCGTCGATCAGCGCGTTCAGCGTGTGGCAGAACTCCTGCTGGATCGACTTGCCTTGCAGGAACTGAATGTCGTCGATGATGAGAACATCGATGCCGCGCAGCTTTTCCTTGAAGGCGATCGCGGTCTGCGCCTTGAGCGCGGAGACGAAGCCATACATGAAGCGCTCGGCGGTGAGATAGATGACGCGGCGTTTCGTCGTCGTGGCGGCGTGGGCGACGGCCTGCAGCAAATGGGTCTTGCCGAGCCCCACGCAGGCGTGCAGGTAGAGCGGATTGAACAGCGGCGGCTCGTCCGGAGACGCGGCGGCGACGCGCTGCGCGGCGGCGAAGGCGAGCTGGTTCGATCGCCCGACCGAGAAATTCAGGAAATTCAGCCGCCCATCCAAAGGCGACCCCGCGATGATGTCGGTCTCGCCGGCCTCGGCGGGTTTCGCGGGCGCCGATTCGCGCGGCCTTTGCGCGCCGAAGAATTTGGCGCTCAAGTCAGCCGCGGCGGCGCGCGACGCATCGCGCTCGCTGACGTCGACGGCGATCTCGCCGACGCCATCGCCATGACCGATGACGAGGTTTGAGGCCAGGCGGTTCGACGAGCGAACGGCGACCGACAGGCGCTTGACGGCGGGAAACTCCATCGTCAGCGCCGCCAGAAGCTTTTCGGCGTAATGCGACTGGATCCAGCTCTTCAGGAACTTCGTCGGCACAGACAAGCTGGCCGTCCCGTCCGCGAGGCTCTCCAACTCCAGGCGGCCGAACCAGGACGAGAACACGTCCTCGCCGACATCGGCGCGCAGGCGCCGGCATATCCGCATCCAGGCTTCGGATTCGCCCCGTTCTTGAGGTTTGTTGATTTGAGTGCGCAAGTTGAGCATCGCCCTGCTTTTCGAAAAATCGAGACAAAGAGACTGACCCGCGAAACCGCGGCGCCATCCAAGGTCGAGAGTAATGTTGAGGAAAAGGCGGAAGTTACTTGCGCCGCCGAAGGCGGCCCTGACGCCGGACCGCCACCCGCGGGGCGTTTTCGGCGAGCATAGGATGATCGAGCTGCGAATGGCGCGCGCGCCGAAGCTGATCGTGAATAAATTGATTTGCGATCACGGATCCCCCCTACCGCGCACCATCAACCGCGGACTTACGTCTTAAAACGCGAAGTATAGCTCTCCGTCAACTCAAAAGAAACCCCATCTTGAAAGCATCAGATCGCCAATTCGCACAGTCAAAAAGGCACGCTTGCGTGATAAAACTCTACCCTACGGCATTCAGACAAATCTTGGACGCCCTAGCGCCCCGACAATACACGGAAATTTAGGAAACAAACCGGAGATTGCAGTCCGACTACGCTTTCAGCACTTTCGCTTCGCCGTCCGACCGGAATTAGACTTTAGCATAGGCGACTGCCGCCGCAAGCCGTCCGCTGCTAAAAATTCGACTCCGGCGGCCACGGCCGCGCCATCCTCCTCAGGCGCCGGCGCGCCGTCCCAACTAAACGTCTGATTCTGCGCGACCCAAATGCGCAAAGCAAAGATGTCGCGCCTATCAGAAAAAAGTCAAAAAACTGTCTTGAAAGACGGGGAAAATGTATTGCTTTCGGCCGAACCGGGCGCAAACCCCGCGCTTTATCCACAAGCCGTTGGAATGCATGGAAAATAGATGTGCGGGAAAATCAATCGTGCGTTCGGCTGGTCACAAAAGCGCCACGCGATTGTCGAATTGGGGACAAAATATGCGCAAAATAAAAAGCCCGGCGGGCGCCAGGCTTATAATTGAAAAGGAATGATTTTCCGCAACCGGAAGTCTATTTTCCTAAAGAATTCACGCGTGCGCTGAGCCGCGAAACCTTTCGCGATGCAGTATTTTTATGCACGATGCCTTTTTGCGCCGCACGCATAACCAAGGGTTCGGCGACCCGCAAGGCGTTCGCCGCCGCCTGCTGATCGCCCGAGGCGATCGCCTCTTCGACCTTGCGGACATAGGTGCGCATCTGGCTGCGGCGCGACTTGTTGACAGCCGTGCGACGCTCGATCTTACGAACGGCCTTCTTGGCCGAGGGAGTATTCGCCATCTCGAAATTTGTTCCTGGACGGAGCCATTTACGCGCGCCGCGCAAAGGCGGGCGCGCATGGCCGGGAGCCGTGCTTATAGTCATGATGCCGGCGGTCGTCAACGCGCATGAATATCCCCTCGAAGGGCTTTCCTTGACAGAACCATAGCCATCGAGTTATGGGATGACCCATAATCAAATGGCTATGGGTTCGAATGCGGTCGTCACCCGACATACTCTTCACGGCGCTGGCCGACCCTACCCGCCGGGCGATCTTTCAGCGCCTGTCGCGCGAAGGCGAGCAGACTGTGCATGCGCTCACGGGCCATGCCGGCGTCTCCCAACCAGCGGTGTCAAAGCATCTCGCCGTGCTGAAGCGCGCTGGGCTGGTGAATGATCGGCGCGCGGGCCGCGAAACTCATTATCGCGCCCGCATCGAAGGGCTCGCCCCTCTGATCGACTGGATGAGCCTCTATGGCGCCTTCTGGCGCGAGCGGCTCGACGCCCTCGAAGACCTGCTTGGAAGGATGGACACATGACCGCTCCAGCCGAAAGGACGCGCTCACTGGCGTTCGAACGGCAGATGCCGCATCCACCCGAGAAAATCTGGCGCGCGCTCACCCAGTCCTGGCTGATCGAGGAATGGTTGATGAAGAATGATTTCGCCGCCGAGGTCGGTCATCGCTTCACCTTTCGCGCAACGCCGCTTCCCGGTTGGTCCGGCGTCGTGAATTGCGAGGTCGTCGCGGTCGAGGCCCCGCGTTTGCTCGCCTATCGCTGGGGCGATGGGACGGAATCGGACAGCGGCCTCACGACGCTCGTCACCTGGACGTTGATCGCGCGGGACGGCGGAACGCTGGTGCGCATGGAGCAATCGGGCTTTCGTCCGCGGGACGAACAGAGCGCTAAGCGCATGGGCGGCGGCTGGCCGCGAATTCTCGAGCGGCTCGACCAGGCCGCGGGACGAGTTGAGAGTAAATAAAATCATAGGAGAAGTTCATGTCGAGCGCGCGCATCGCCATCGTTTACCATAGCGGCTACGGCCACACCGTCCGGCAGGCCGAGGCCGTGAAGGCGGGCGTTGAGCAGGTGAAGGGCGCAAAAGCCCTGCTTCTGACAGTCGAGGAGGCGCAGACGCGCTGGGATGATCTGGCCTTCGCCGAGGCGATCATCTTCGGCGCGCCGACCTACACGGCCGGCGCCTCGGCTGCGTTCAAAGCCTTCGAAGAGGCGACCTCCAATGTGGTGATGGCCAAGGGCTTTGGGTGGAGGGACAAGATCGCGGCAGGCTTCACCAACTCGGGCTCGCATTCGGGTGATAAGCTGGCGACCTTGATGCAGATCGCCCTCTTCGCCGCCCAGCACGGCATGCACTGGGTCAATCTCGGCCTGCCGCCGGCGAACAACTCCACGACGGGATCGGAGGCCGATCTCAATCGACTTGGCTTCTGGCTCGGCGCCGGCGCGCAGTCGAACACCGACCAAGGCCCCGACCTCGCGCCTCCCGAGGCGGATCTCGCCACGGCGCGCCATCTCGGACAGCGCGTGGCCGAGGCGACGCTTCAGTTCGTCCGAGGCCGCGCCGCCTAGAGCGCTTTCCGATCCCGAAAATGCTCTTGATCACGATGATTTTGGATTGGTCCAATCCGAAATGATGATCCGCATCCCGCTTTAGAACAGCCGCGCGGCGCGATCGAGAATGGCGTTGACGCCTTCCGCCGGAATTTCGATCTCGTCGGCGGAATGGCCGCCGCTCTCGATCTCCTCGAACGCCGCGGCGAGCAGATAGAGAATAAGGAGCCGGCGCCGCGTCCCCTGATCCTCGATCGCGATCGGGGAGCCGCGCGCGGCGCTTAAATAGGACTCGACGAAAATCTCGGAGAATTCGACGAGCTGCTCGCTGAGCCGGGTCGCCGCCATCTCCGGGTCGGGGACGAGCTTTGCGATGCCGCGACGCGCCGCGGCGGCCACATGCGCGAAAGAGCGCAGCATCGTGGCGACGTCGCGCAGCGGCGAGGTTTTCGCGCGCATGTCCTTTTCGCACAGTTCCTGGGCTTTCGTGTCGTCACCGCGGCCGCATCCTTCGAAGCCGACGATGATGACGTCGTCCTTGACGACGAGCGCGCGGCCGAGATGATAGTCGCCGTGGATGCGGATCTTGATCGCGCCCAGCGGTTCGCCCTCCAGCGCGTCGAGCAGTTTGCGGCATTCCTGCTGGCGGCCGATGAGCCGTTCGATATCGGCCCGCTCCGCGTCCGCGCCCCCCGCCCGTTTGGCGAGCGTCCCGAGCCGCGCGAAGCCGCGCGCGGCGGCCTCGCGCGCGCGCGCCGCCGTCTCGCGCACGTCCGCGAGGGTCAAGGGCTCGGCCTTGAAGGCGGGATCGTTGGTCGGCGTCGCCAGCGCCTGATGCATTTGCGCCGTGCGCAGGCCAAGCCGGCGCACATGCGGCGCGTAGGTTGAAAAGCCGGCCGGCGCCGCCTGGTCGGTCTGGTCGACCGGCGCCGGGGCCATCGCCAGAGTCTCCAGAATGCGCTTCAGGGCCTCAAGGGTCCAGGTCCAGGCGTCGCCCTGGCAGCGCACGAAGGTCTCGAGCGTGGCGAGCGTCGAAGAGGCGCCGTCCGCGCCGACATAATCGGCGACGCCGAGCAGCCGCGGCGTGTTGGCGAATTTGGCGACCTCGGTCAGAAAGCGCTTGATCTCGACTTCCGGATGCTCCCCGGGCTGCAGCCGGCGATAGATTTTCAGCGCGAACTGTTTGCCAAGGACCAGCGTCGTATTGCGTTGCGCGGCGCCGAGCGGATGCGTGTCGGCCTCGCCGATGTCAAGAGCCGGATCGAGAGGGCTCGTCAGCGAAAACACGATCCTGCCGCCCCTTGCGGCCTCGATCGAATCGGCGTGGCGGAAGGCCTCAAGCATCGAGCGGCCGAACGCCGGGCAGGCGTCCGCGTCATAAAGAAGGCCCATGCGCGCGCTGCGGCGCAGCCTGGCGACGGCGCTGGAGAGCGGCGGCGCGTCCTCGCGCTCGGCCTCGGCCGCGAAAGGCGTGAAATAGGTTTCGAGAGCGGGATGAGGAAAAGCGGGCGCCGCTTTTCCGCTCGCATCCCTCTCTATGCTTTTGGAATCGATCACGTTCATGATTTTGGATTGTTTCAATCCAACATCATCGTGATCTCGCCGCGCCGCCGGAAAAACGGATGTCGAGCAGGGGCAGCACGAAGCGGCGATCCTCGCCGGCGTTGCGCAGCACCGCGAAGTCCTTCACCGACACGCTGGCGATCGGCCCGCGGCGGGCGGAAACCCAGCGCCGGCTACTGAGGAATTTCGGCGCGACGGCGCGCTCGAAGGCGACCAATTCGCGCCCTGCAAAGATCGTTTCGATCTTGCCCGTGGCGACCAGCGTGAACAGCTCCGGGACCGGCTGCTGCGCCTGCCGCTCCTCCTTCACCGCCTCCAGCCGGAACCAGATGAAGCCATAGGCGGGCAAGGTCAGGACGTAGGGCGCGGACCCGATCGGCGGAAACGGACTGCCGGCGGTCATCTCGACCGGCGCCGCGCCCTCGAATTCGGCAAGGTCGAGTTCGACCGCCTGCGGCGCGCGGGAGACGTTGACGACGCAGAGGATGCGTTCGCCGTCGATCTCGCGCAGATAGGCGAGCACCTTGCGGTTGGCCGGATAGAGAAAGCGCAAGCCGCCGCGTCCGAGCGCGAGGCTCGAGCGCCGCACGGCGATCATGCGCCGCATCCAGGTCAGAAGGCTCCAGGGATTGGCCAGCTGGGCCTCGACGTTGACGGCGCTGAAGCCATAGATCGGATCCTGGATCGCCGGCAGGTAGAGCTTGGCGGGATCGGCCCGGCTGAAGCCGCCGTTGCGGTCGACCGACCATTGCATCGGGGTGCGCACGCCGTCGCGATCGCCGAGATATATATTGTCGCCCATGCCGATCTCGTCGCCGTAATAAAGAACCGGCGTGCCGGGCATCGAAAGCAGCAGCGAGTTCAAAAGCTCGATCTTGCGGCGGTCGCTTTCGAGCAGCGGCGCAAGGCGGCGGCGAATGCCGAGATTGATCCGCGCGCGCCGGTCGGCGGCATAGAAGGACCACAGATAGTCGCGCTCCTTGTCGGTCACCATGGCGAGGGTCATCTCGTCATGGTTGCGCAGGAAGATCGCCCATTGCGCGCCGTCGGGAATCTCCGGCGTCTGGCGCATGATGTCGGTGATCGGGTGCCGGTCCTCCTGCGCCAACGCCATATAGATGCGCGGCATCAGCGGGAAATGGAACGCCATGTGGCATTCGTCGCCCTCGCCGAAATAGCCCGCCGCCTCCTCCGGCCAGACATTGGCCTCGGCGAGCAGCATGCGGTCGGGATAGCCGGCGTCGACCGCGGCGCGGATTTTCTTGATGATCGCATGCGTCTCGGGGAGATTTTCGCAAAGCGTGGCCTCGCGCTCGACGAGATAGGGAATGGCGTCGAGCCGCAGGCCGTCGACGCCCATGTCGAGCCAGAAGCGCATCACGTCGAGAACGGCCTCGATGACGCGCGGATTGTCGAAATTGAGATCCGGCTGGTGCGCATAGAAGCGGTGCCAGTAGAACGCTTTGGCCGTCTCGTCATAGGCCCAGTTCGATTTTTCGACGTCGAGGAAGATGATGGGGGCGTCCTTGTAGCCCTTGTCGTCGTTTGCCCAGACGTAGAAATTGCGCGCCGCCGAGCCCGGCTTCGCCGCCCGCGCGCGCTGGAACCACGGATGCTGGTCCGAGGTGTGGTTGATGACGAGCTCGATGATGACGCGCAGGCCCCGCTCATGCGCGGCGCGCACGAAGGCCTTGAAATCGCGCAGCGAGCCATAGGCGGGGTTGATGTCGCGATAATTCGAGATGTCGTAGCCGTCGTCGCGCAGCGGCGAGGGATAGAAGGGCATCAGCCAGATCGCGGTCGCGCCGAGATCCTTCACATAGTCGAGCTTTTGCGTCAGGCCGCCGAAGTCGCCGATGCCGTCATTATTGCTATCGAAGAAGGATTTGACGTGGAGCTGGTAGATGATGGCGTCGCGATACCATTGCACGTCATTGCGATCGATCATGCGTCAGCTGCTCCGCGCGGGAATCCCCCTGCTCTCGCTCGCAAGGGTCTAACCGCTTCGCCGCACTGGCTCAAGCGCGGCGAAGCGGCGGCGGATGGGACGCGATCAATTTGGCGGCAAGTGCGGCGGCTCAGCCCTTGATAAGGGCGAGCCGCCTCAATAGCCGAGGCTCGACCATATCGGCGAGGCCGCGAGCCATGGCTCGGCGCGCGCGATGGCGCCGGAGCGAATGATCGAACCCGCCGGATGCAGGGAGCATTCGGGCTCCTCCGCCGCGCCGCCGGCGATCGCCTTGAGGCAGTTCGCCGTCCAGTGATCGATGCTGTTGGCGCGCAGCGCGGCCATCATGTCGCGCCAGCGCTCCTTGCGCTCTTCGAGCGGCATTTCGATCGCGCGCGCGATGGCGGCCGAGGTCGCGCCGATGTCGTAGGGATTGACGATCAGCGCGGCTTTAAGCTCCTGCGCGGCGCCGGCGTATTGCGACAGCACGAGCACGCCGGGATCGTCCGGCGATTGCGCCGCGACATATTCCTTGGCGACGAGGTTCATGCCATCGCGCAGGGGCGTCACCAGCCCGACGCGCGCCAGGCGGTAAAGACCCGCCAGCGCCGGCTGGCTCATCGTCTTGTTGATATAGCGCAGCGGCGTCCAGTCGATGTCGCCGTGCTTGCCGTTGATATGGCCGACCTCTTCGGCGACCTCGTTCTGGATGCGGGCGTATTCGGGAATTTCCGAGCGCGACTTCGGCGTGATCTGGAGCATGGTCGCGCGGGCTTTGGCGATATGCGGGTAATTTTCGAGGCAGGCCGCGAAGGCCTCGAGGCGGCTGCTTGATGCCCTTTGAATAATCGAGCCGATCGACGCCGATGAGCATGGGGCGGCCTTCGAGGCTGGCGCGCATGCGCTTCACCAGCACATTGCGTTCGGCGAGGCGCGCTTCGAGCGCGAAGGCCTCGGCGTCGATGCTGATCGGGAAAGCCCCCACCTTGAATTGACGCCCGCCCGATTCGCACCGATCGGCGTCGATTACGCGGCCGGCGCCGGCCGCGGTCAGGCAAGCGCGGAAATTGTTCACGTCCGGCTGCGTCTGAAAGCCGACGACGTCATAGGCGCCGAACGCGCGCAGCAGGCGGCCATAGCCCGGCATCGCCGCCGCCGTCTCGGGCGACGGCCAGGGGATATGGTGGAAATAACCGATACGGTTCTTGACGCCGAGACGGCGCAGGAAGCTCGCCATCGGAATGAAGTGATAATCATGGATCCAGATGATGTCATCGGCGCGCAGCATCTTTTCGAGGCGGCGGGCGAAGAACTCGTTGACGCGGAAATAGCCTGCGGCGTCGCCTTCCGAATGGCGGGCGAGATCGAGGCGGTAGTGGCAGATCGGCCAGAGCGTCCGGTTGGCGAAACCGTGATAAAATTCGGCGACATCGCGGCGCGTCAGATCGGACACGGCGAAGCTGATCGGCCCCAGCGTGCGCAGCTGCGGCGCGGGGTCGACGTCCTGAGATGTTTTTCCCGACCAGCCGAACCAGACCCCGCCCCTGCCGCGCAGGGCCGATTGCAGCGCTACGGCAAGTCCGCCCGCCGCGGGAACGCCCGACGCCGTCGGAACAGGCACGCGATTTGAGGCAACAATCAGACGAGCGCCGGACCCGGTCCGGCTAACGGATAGCGGCTTATAAAGGAGCTCAAGGTTATCCATGCGTGGAAACGTCTCCTCGACTATAGGGGTTCTTCGCATGTGCAACGCCTTAACCAGCCGATAGTTTCATCGGCGGCGGCGCGTCTCATTATGACTGAATCATTATTGCAGAACGACAATGGCGAAGTTGCGGCTGTCGCGCGGCAAGACGCGCCCCGTTTTTGACGTCAGCAGGCGACCGTGAAATCGCGGCCGCAGAATCATGAATGCGAGATCGTTGAGCTCGGAACGGCGCGCGGCGGAACCGTGAAAATTTCAACATACTCGGGGCTTGCCCCTGCTATCGGAAGCTAGACCGCCCCTTCGACCTTGATGTCGAAGGCCGCCGCGAACAACGCGCGGGTGTACTCGCTTTTCGGGTTTTGCAGCAGCTCCGCCGCCGGGCCCGCCTCGACGAGCTTGCCGTGGCGCATGACGATGATCTCGCTGGCGAGCGCGCGGACCACGCGCAAATCATGGCTGATGAAGAGGAAGGCGAGGCCGCGCCGCTTTTGCAGATCGCGCAGGAGATCGACGATCTGCGCCTGCACCGACATGTCGAGCGCCGAGGTCGGCTCGTCGAGGACGATGAATTTCGGCTCAAGCACGACCGCGCGCGCGATGGCGATGCGCTGGCGCTGGCCGCCGGAAAATTCATGCGGGTAGCGATCCATCGACGGCGGGATCGAGGCCGGTGTCGTAAAGCGCGCGGGCGACCATCTCGCGTTTCTTTGCGTAAGAGAGCGACTTCTGCTGCACGCCAAGGCCCTCGGCGACGATGTCGGCGACCGACATGCGCGGCGATAAGCGAGCCGTAAGGGTCCTGAAAGACGATCTGCATGTCGGCCCGGAGCGGGCGCAGCGCCTTGAATTGCAGCCCGTCGATGCGCTGGCCGAGAAAGACGATCGCGCCCTCCGAACGAATCAGGCGCAACAGCGCCAGCCCCAGCGTCGTCTTGCCTGATCCCGATTCGCCGACGACGCCGACCGTCTCGCCTTCGCGCACCGTGACGCTGACGTCGTCGACCGCCTTGACGATAGCCGACCGTGCGGCGAAAGAAGCCGCGCTTGATCGGGAACCAGACGCGGATATTTTCCGCGACCACGACCGGTTTCGCGCCTGCGACGGCGGCCGGCGGCGCGCCCTTCGGCTCGGCGGCGAGCAGCGCCCGCGTATAGGGATGGCTCGGCGCGGCGAAGATGCTTGCGACGGGGCCGGCTTCGACGATGCGGCCCTTCTGCATCACGGCGACGTCGTCGGCGATTTTGCGCACGATGTTGAGGTCATGGGTGATGAACAGCATGGCCATGCCGTAGCGGGTCTGCAGGCGCTTCAGAAGGTCGAGGATCTGCGCCTGCACGGTGACGTCGAGCGCGGTCGTCGGCTCGTCGGCGATGAAGAGATCGGGGCGGTTGGCCAGCGCCATGGCGATCATGACGCGCTGGCGCTGGCCGCCGGAGAGTTGATGCGGATAGGCGCCAAGCCGATCAGTGGGATCGGGGATGCCGACCTCCTCCAGCAGCTCGACCACGCGGGCGCGGATATTGTCGGCGCCGCGGGCGCCATGCAGCTCGAGGATTTCGCCGATCTGCTTTTCGATCGTATGCAGCGGATTGAGCGAGGTCATCGGCTCCTGGAACACCATGGTGATCCTGGCGCCGCCTGACGGCGCGAAGACGCGCCTCGCTGATCTTCAAGAGATCCTCGCCGTCGAAGAGCGCCGCGCCGCCCGGCGCAATTCCCGGCGGCAGCAGGCGCACGATGGAGAGCGCGGTGACCGATTTGCCGGAGCCCGACTCGCCGACGAGGGCCAAGCGTGCGGCCCCGCTCCAGCGTGAAGGAGACGCCGGCGACGGCGGGCGCCGCGGCGGGGTCCGGGCTGAACGAGACGGTGAGGTCGCGGACGTCGAGGAGCGCGTCAGGCATTGAGGGCGCCGAGGATGGTCGCGACGCCCGTTTGCGTCAGGGAGGACAAGCTGCATTTCCTTCGGCAGATTGCTTCATGCACTTTCTGTCGTTCTGAAACTGAAGAACTTGCAGCCCCCGCCGCACAGCGCCGAGTCACGACATGGATTGCATCGGCGAAGTCTTACTTGCAGCTGTTTTGCCGCAAAATCCGCCGTCTCCAAGCAGGATCGAATGCTGAGCTCACTGGGCAGCAAGATCGAGACATGCCGCTCCAGATCAGCAAATTCCGATAAAGACGTGACCTTTTTCTCGAATGAAGATCCGGTTGAATTGAGCGGGTGGCGCAAGCACTTCAGCCAAACGTCAGTTCGCTCGTCGACAAAGCGACTTCGGTGGTTTTGCGAATCGCTTCAAACAACCTGCGTCGACCGGGTCGAGCGTTCAGGCTGATCTGACGTTCAAACCCGTAGATGAACACATTCGTATCGAGATAGACAAGCAGAGGATGTCGACATTCGCCAGGTTAATCCCACTCGTCTCTAAGGCGACGAATATGTTCGTCGATCTCCTCGACAGTCTTGAACGCAGGCTGCCGCATCGCGAACATTTCTTCAAGCGTAAGAACGCGCTCGGGTCGGCGCAAAAGCGCATCGGCAGAACTCATGACGCTCTCAAGCGCAGGCGGACTCTTCCAGAACCTCGACCGTCACCGTAACCTCGGCCCCCGGCGCCAGTCCCTCGCGCAGATCCTCCGGCAGCTTTGACGCCGGGTAATGCTCTTTGACGATCCTGTTCATGACCGCCTCCTGCGCCGATCCTACCATACGCCCTATTGCAGCGTCTTCCTCGGGTCGAAGGCGTCGCGCACCGCCTCGCCGATGAAGACGAGCAGCGACAGCATCAGCGCGATGACGACGAAGCCGGTGAGGCCGAGCCAGGGCGCCTCCAGATTGGACTTGCCCTGCAGCAGCAGTTCGCCGAGCGAGGGCGAGCCGGGCGGCAGGCCAAAGCCGAGAAAATCCAGCGCGGTCAGCGTCGTGATCGAGCCGTTGAGGACGAAGGGCAGGAAAGTCAGGGTCGCGACCGTCGCGTTGGGCAGCACATGCTTCCAGATGATCGCGCCATCGCCGAGCCCCAGCGCCCGCGCGGCGTTGACATATTCGAAATTGCGCGTGCGCAGGCATTCGGCGCGCACCACATGGACGAGATTGACCCAGGAGAACAGCAGGAGGATGCCGAGCAGCACGAAGAAGCTCGGCGTGATGATCGAGGAGATGATGATGAGGAGATAAAGATGCGGCAGCGACGACCAGATCTCGATGAAGCGCTGCGCGATGAGATCGGTCCAGCCGCCGAAATAGCCCTGCACCGCGCCGGCCGCGATGCCGATCACCGATGAGATGATCGCCAGCGTCAGGCCGAACAGCAGCGAGAGGCGAAAGCCGTAGATGAGCCGCGCCAGCACGTCGCGGCCCTGATCGTCGGTGCCGAGCCAGTTCCATTCGATGGCGCGGCAGCCGCCGTGCGGATCGGTTTTGCTGAAGCGCTCTGAGGCGGCCTCGCATTGCGCCTTGGTCAGCATCCAGGTCGGCGGCGAGGGCGCCGGCGTCGGCAGCTGCCGGTTGATGGTGCGGTAGGAGAAACGGATCGGCGGCCAGACCATGAAGCCATGCGCCTTGATCTCGTCGGCGATGACCGCGTCGCGATAATCGGTGCGGGCGAGAAAGCCGCCGAATTTCTCCTCCGGATAATCATGCAGGATCGGCAGCAGCACTTCGCCCTTGTAGACGACGAGGATCGGCTGGTCGTTGGCGATCACTTCGGCGAAGAGCGAAAGGCCGAACAGGATGATGAAGATCCAGAACGACCAGTAGCCGCGCTTGTGCGACTTGAAATTGGCGAGGCGGCGCTGGTTGATCGGGCTGAGCCTCAGCCAGCCTTTCGCCACCGGGGGCGGCCGCGACGGCGGCTTTGGCGGCGTCGAGGGCGGGCGCGTTCAAGCTCAGACCTCCCGCGTCGAGAAATCGATGCGCGGATCGATCCACATATAGGTGAGGTCGGAGAGGAGATTAACGACGAGGCCGATCAGCGCGAAAATATAAAGGTTGGCGAAAACAACGGGGTAATCGCGGTTGACGATGGATTCGAAGGACAGGAGGCCGAGCCCGTCGAGCGAGAAGATCGTCTCGATCAGGAGCGAGCCGCCGAGAAAGGCGCCGATGAAGGCGCCCGGAAAGCCGGCGACGACGATCATCATGGCGTTGCGGAAGACATGGCCATAGAGCACGCGCCGCTCGCTGAGGCCCTTCATGCGCGCGGTCATCACATATTGCTTGCGGATCTCGTCGAGGAAGGAATTCTTGGTGAGGAAGGTCGTCGTGGCGAAGGCGCCGAGCGTCATCGCGGTCACCGGCAGCGTGATGTGCCAGAGATAGTCGGCGATCTTGTGCGGCCAGGACAGCTGGTCGAAATTCTCGGAGGTGAGGCCGCGCAGCGGGAAAATCTGCCAGAACGAGCCGCCGCTGAACAGGACGATCAGCAGGATGGCGAAGAGAAAGCTCGGAATGGCGTAGCCGACGATGATGACCGCCGAGGTCCAGACATCGAAGCGCGAGCCGTCGCGCACGGCTTTGTGGATGCCGAGCGGGATCGAGATCGCGTAGGAGAGAAGCGTCATCCAGAGCCCGAGCGAGATCGAGACCGGAAGCTTCTCCTTGATCAGCTGCAGCACGGGCTTGTCGCGGAAATAGGAGCGCCCGAAGTTGAAGCTGGCGTAATCCCTGAGCATGATGAAGAAGCGCTCATAGGCCGGCTTGTCGAAGCCGAACTGCTTTTCGAGTTCGGCGATGAATTTCGGGTCGAGGCCCTGGGCGCCGCGATATTTCGAGGAAAAGTCGCCGCCGCCGCCCGCCCTGCCGACCTCGCCGCCGCCGCCGCCGAAATTCGCCGTCGCGCCGGAATCGACGCCCTGCAATTGCGCCAGAATGCGCTCGACCGGCCCGCCGGGGGCGAATTGCACGATCGCGAAAGAGATCAGCAGGATCCCGAAGACGGTCGGGATCATCAGGAGGATGCGGCGGGCGATATAAGCGAACATCAGGCCCCGTCAGCGGCTGACGAAATTGATGCGTTTGGCTTTCTCGTCATCGTACCACCAGGTCGATTCGATGCCGGGGCTGAAGCGCGGCGTCTTTTCCGGGCGCCCGAACACGTCCCAATGGGCGATCCAGTGCGAGGGCTTGTACCAGTGCGGCACCCAATATTGGCCGGCGCGCAGCACGCGGTCGAGCGCGCGGCAGACATTGACGAGCTCGGCGCGGGAATTCGCCGCGATCGCCTTCGCGATGAGGGCGTCGACGACGGGATCGGCGACGCCGACGAGATTGCGCGAGCCGGGAACGTTCGCGGCTTCCGAGCCGAAATAGTCGCGCAGCTCCTCGCCCGGCGACCAGGCCATGACGAGACGCTCGGTGATGATGTCGAAATCGAAGGCGTCGAGGCGGCTCTTGTATTGCGCCGGATCGCAAATGCGGATGCGCGCGTCGATGCCGAGCTGCTTCAAATTGTCGACGAAGGCCTGCGTGTGCGGCACGAGGCCGGTTTCGTCGTTGAGGAACTCCAGCGCGAACGGCTTGCCGTCGGGCAGCGCGAGGGCGCCGCCGTCGCGCTTGCAGCCCGCCGCGAGGAGCAGCGTATTGGCGCGGCGCAGCAGCGTTCGGTCCTGACCCGATCCGTCGGTCTCGGGGGGAAGATAAGGCTCGCCGAAGACTTCGGCGGGAAGCTTGTCGCGGAACGGCTCGAGCAGCGCCAGCTCCTCGGCGCCGGGCGGCCCTTTCGCCGCCATGTCCGAGTTCTCGAAATAAGAAGTGGTGCGCTGATAGGCGCCGTACATGAGGTTCTTGTTGGTCCACGCGAAGTCGAAGCAATCGCCGATCGCCTCGCGGATGCGGGGGTCCTTCAGGGCCGGGCGCCTTATGTTGAAGAACCAGCCCTGGATGCCGGAGATGTTCTCGTCCGGAATGGTCTCGCGCACGACGAAGCCCTGGCGCATCGCCGGAAAATCATATCCCGTCGCCCAGGTGGCCGATTTGAACTCCTCATGCACCGTATACGCGCCGGCCTTGAAGCCCTCGAAAGCGACGGCGCGGTCGGCGAAATAATCGTAGCGGATCGCATCGAAATTGTTCTGGCCGAGATTGACCGGCAGATCGGCTGCCCCAGTAATCGGGCGCGCGATCGAAGGTGATGAAGCGGCCCTGCTCGAAGCGGCCGACCTTGTAGGGGCCGGACCCGAGCGGCGGCTCCAGCGTCGTCTCCTCGAAGGGCTTTTTTGCGTAATAGGCGCTGGAGAAAATCGGCAGGCCCGCGACGAGGAGGGGAACCTGACGGCTGCGCCCGGGCGCGAAAACGACGGTGAGGACGTCGTCGGCTTCGGGCGTCGCGCTGACCATGTCGCGCAGCAGCAGGCGCAGGCGCGGGTGGCCCTTCGTCTTCAGGACGTCGAGCGAAAAGGCGGCGTCCTTCGCGGTGAGGGGAGAACCGTCGTGGAAGCGCGCCTCCTTGCGCAGCAGGAACTGATAGGTGAGCTTGTCCGGCGAAATGCGAACAGCGCGGGCGACGAGACTATAGAGCGCGTCATGTTCGTCGAGGCTGTTCTTCAGCAGGCTGTCGAAGACATTGTCCATGCCGGTGACCGGATCGCCGCGCAGGATGAAGGCGTTGAGCGAATTGAAGGTGCCGGGGACGTCGCCCGAGACCGCGCCGCCCTTCGGCGCGTCGACATTGACATAAGCGAACGCCTTGAAGTCCGGCGGCTGCGCCAGATCGCCGAAAACCGAAAGGCCGTGTACCTCGGTCGCGCCGCCCTCCTCGGCCGCCGCCGCGGCGGTCTCGCCCGCGAGCAGGCGGGGCAGGATCAGGCCCCCGGCGGAGAGCTGCAGAAAGGCGCGGCGCGAGAAAAGGAAGGGGTTCGGCCAAGGGTTCGACAAAGAATGCATCCCGGTCAAAAGCGGCGTCCGCCGCGCGGCGAAGCGGATTTTTCTAAGATCCCGCCGCAGCGCATCAGGCCCGATAAGCGAAACGGAGACGAGCCGCAAGCGAGGCGGCCCCCTTATGTGGGTTTTATGATGACGCGCGCCAAGCTTCAATGACCGCTATTTAATGAACCGGGTGAACGCGAAAACGCCGGGCGAGAGCCCGGCGCTTGCGTCAAACAGCAAAGCTCGCGCCTGATGCCGGTTATTTGGCGGGCGCGGCCTCCCCCTCCCCAGCCGGCGCCGCCTCTTTGGCGGGCGACGCGGCTTCTCCAGCGGGTGCAGCGGGAGCGGCCTCCTTGCCGGGCGCGGCGGGCGCGGCTTCCTTTGCCGGCGCGGCGGCGACGGCCGGCAGCGCAACCGGGCTGTCCGAGAGGGTGTGCAGATAATCGATGATGTCGGCGCGTTTTTGCGGATCGGCCTCGCCCGCGAAGGCCATTTTCGTGCCGCTCACGAAGGCCTTCGGGTTGGTGAGGAAGTGATCGAGATCGTCGAAGGTCCAGTCGCCGCCCTTGGCCTTCATGCCGTCGGAATAGCCGAAGCCGGCGACCGAGCCCTTGGGGCGATCGACGACGCCATAAAGATCGGGACCGACCTTGGCCCCGGCGCCCTTCTCGAAATTGTGACAGGCCTGGCAGGCTTTGGTGTTGGCCTGCCCCTTCGAAACATCGGCCTTGGCGAGGCGCTCGGGAAGCGGGGCCACAGCCGGCGCGCCGCCGCCCTCTCCGCCGCCGCCGCCGTCTCCGTGGGAACCGGCAGGTCATAGCCGGGCTTCAGCAGCGGTCCATGGGCGAAAATCAACTGTCCGATAACGCTAAGCCCCATGGCGAGGAGTAAAGAGCCAAGAATCGCTCCGGCGATTTTGTTAATTTCGAAAGTATCCAATGGCGCTCTCTCCACCCTCTTTCCGGTCCCGGCCGAGGCTCCGCACCGTCAAGGCTCGATCAATGCCCGCACGTCGAGGCTTCGGCTAGACTGGACGCTGCATAGCTTATCCGCAGCGCGGCTTCCAACACAATATCGAGCGGCCCCGCGCAATGCTTCTTTTTGTCGCCAGCGCGCGGAATTTGCAGGCAGGCGCGCTCGTTCAGCGCGCCGCCGCGTTTTTTCGGGCCGGCGCGGCCAACAAGCGCTTTCCGCCCGGCGCCGGAAGGTGCATAGGCTTCGGTTTCGATCCCGCGACCAAAATCGCCCGACAAGGCTTGCGCATTCATGACCATTCGGAAAATCGCCTATCAGGGCGAACCCGGCGCCAATTCCCATATCGCCTGCCAGAACGTCTATCCGGGCTGGGAGGCGCTGCCGTTCGACACCTTCGAGGACGCGCTCGGCGCCGTCGCCGAGGGCGAGGCGCAGCTTGGCATGATTCCGATCGAGAACTCCATCGCCGGGCGGGTCGCGGACATCCATCATCTGCTGCCGAGCGCCAATCTCCATGTCGTCGGCGAGTATTTCCTGCCGATCCATTTCCAGCTGCTCGGCCTCAAGGGCGCGAAGCTCGGCGACATCAAATCCGTCTACAGCCATGTCCATGCGCTCGGCCAATGCCGCAAGATCATCCGCAAGCTGAAGCTCAGCCCCCATGTCGCGGCCGATACGGCGGGCTCCGCGCGCGAAGTGGCCGAATGGGGCGATCCGGCGAAAGCCTCGATCGCGACCTCGCTGGCCGGCGCGATCTACGGGCTCGACGTGCTGGCGGAAAACATCGAGGACGAGCCGCATAATACGACGCGCTTCGTGATTCTCTCGAAGGCGCCGCACTGGGCCAAGCCCTCGAGCGAGCCGACCGTGACCACCTTCGTGTTCCGGGTGCGCAACGTGCCGGCCGCGCTCTACAAGGCGCTCGGCGGGCTTCGCGACGAACGGCGTCAACATGACCAAGCTCGAAAGCTATATGGTCGAGGGGGAGTTCACCGCGACGCAGTTTCTGGCCGACGTCGACGGCCACCCCGACGAGCCGGCGCTCGCGCGCGCCCTGGAGGAGCTGGCGTTTTTCTGCAAGGAGCTGAAGATTCTCGGCGTCTATCCGGCGCATCCGTTCAGGATCGAGACCCGGGCGCGGGAGAACGGCGGCTAGAGATCAGATCTGATCGCGGACGCCCATACTTGGGCCACGCCCGCCCGAGCGCCACAGATTCACTTCTTTGTTTCGGGGCGATCGCTGCGGGGCCAAGTATAATTCTCCAGCACGTCGGCAACCTGCTTCTTTAAAACGGGGATGTCGGTCTGAATCGTGCCCCAGACAAGGACAGGGTCAACGAGAAAATAGCCGTGAGAGAGTGAATTTCTCATCCCGTAGGCTGCCCTAAGCTCCATGTCGGGGTATTTTTTGTCAAACTCACTATCGAGCCGCAGGATCTTGTTCGCCGCTTCGCCGATAATTTCAATGTTCCGTATGACCGCATCTTGAAGGAGCGGGCTGGCAAAAATGCCGTTTGGTCGACGCCGTTCGAATAGGTCTCGATTTGGGTTATCGCCTGAAGGATATGCCGAAGATAATCCGATATTCGCAGGCTCTTTTTGCCCGTCATATTGGCCGCGCTTCGGCGACGATCTCCGCGCGGAATGAGTCCGAAAGATCGCCCGGCGTTCTGACGTCGACCCGGACTTTCGTTATTTCCTCAATCGCCAGGGCGATTCTGGCGACGCCAAGCAGCCCCAATCCCTGGCCGGGGTCGATCAGCAAATCAAGATCGCTGCCCTCGACGTCGTCACCATGCAAGGCGGAGCCGAACACGCGGGGATTCAGCCCCTTGTGAAATTCAACGATCCGCCGAATTTCTTCGCGGTGCAATGCAAGGGCGGCGGATGGTTTCATAAATGAATTCTACTGCAAAAGCGCTGTATTTCCAATCTTCTGCGAAGTCATGAGGGCGCCGGCAGCGCGGTCAGCGGCAGCAGGCGGGAGTCCTCGAGCGCCGCCGTGCGATGGCCAAGCCCAGCGAGATAGGCCTTGTCCGAGACGAAGGCGATGAAGGCCTGCGCGGATTTCTGGCGCACCAGCAGCGCCCGGTCCCAGCGCTCGCCCTCGGGACCGATCAGGAAGGGGCCGCCTTCGCCGAAAAAGATGACCGCGCCACCGCTCGCCGTGAGAAACGGCAGCGTATGCGCCATGTAGCGCTCGTAAGCCTCAGCGCCGCTGATCGGCCGCCCGGCGCCAGTTGGGGGTGCGCCGAATAATCTGCGACCTCGCGAAAGCGCAGCAGGTTCAGCATGAAGACCTCGCCGGCGATGCCGCGCGCGAGGAAGGAGCGCCCCGCCTCCTGCGTCGGTTCAAGATAGATTTTCATCGCTTCGATCAGTGGATCAGACTTTCCCGAATGGCTTTCGTGACGGCGTGGGCGCGGTTGACGGCCTGAAGCTTATGACGCGCGGAATCGAGGTGCGCCCTGACGGCGGCGGTCGAGATGCGCATCGTGATCGCCGTATCCTCAACGGATTTTCCCTCGGCGGCCCATTCGAGCGCCTCTATCTCTCGCCCGGTGATGGCGTCGAGATCGACCGCCGTCTGCTCCCCATGCAATTCATAGGCGCGCTGATGCACATAATTCGCGACGATCGCGAGTTCCTTCTTAAGCTCCTGGCGGCGGCTGCACCATTCGACATGGCTTTCATTGGAGGTGGCGATGAAGACCGCCCAGACACCGTCTATCGGACCCCGAAGCGGGAACGTTAAACCGTGGCGGCCGACCCCCGCGTCCCTGGCTTCGCCAAAGCGCCGGACCTTCTCGTTGCCCAGCGGCAGATCGGCCCAATCAGCCGGGTGCACCGAGCGGGCGCCGATGCTGCCGACCCGGTCGATCAAAGCGTAGCACGCGGCGAGGTCAGGCTCCGCCCCGGGGAGGCGGCCAGCCGTCGCAAGAAACGGATCCGCAAGGCTCCGCCCGCGAAACGAGGGACAGATATAAACGGCGCTGGCGAGCGCGAAATGCCGACGGACATAGTCCATGAAGCCGTCGAGCGTCTGATTGCTGAGGGCGGCTTCGAGTTGAAGCAGCGTCCGCACATCTACTTCGTCGAGACACGGCATGTCGGCCCCATTGTGATATTTCGCGCCCAAGTCTTAAAGTTAAACGACATCATGAGCCTGCGCCAGAGGAGTCAGCCACCGGACAGCGCCCGACAGTTCGGTGAGCCCAAAAATCCCGATTTCATTCGGGCTCGCATAATTTGGGCGCCTTCAGCGGCAGCGTTCCATTGGGTCTCAGCGGATGGGCGCCCTCGCGCGCGTCGAGCTTCGGCGCAGCGAGCGACGCAAGGCAGAAGTCAACCATCTGATCCAGCGTCGGCTCCGGATCTTCGGCGCATTCGACGATCAGGCGCGGATGCCAGAATCGCATGCTGGCGCTGCGCACGAGAATCGCCGCGAGTTCGCAATCGTCGACGGCGAACTCACCGTCGCGGTCGCCTTGAGAAATGATCTCGCACAGCAGCTTGGTTATTTTTTCGATGTGGTCATGCGCGATCGGCCAGTTTTGGCTGAACGCCGTCTCGAGCAAATCATGCAGCTTGCGATTGGAGCGAAACCGATCGTCGTTCGCGTTTTCAACCGCGGCCAGAAACGCGCGCAATTTCTCGCCGGCCGGCTGCGGCCGCCTCACGATCTCCTCGCCGGCGCCCTCTACCGCGCGAAGCAGGCGGCGTCCCACCGCTTCGTTGATCTCGGCCTTGGCCGAGAAAAACCGGTAAACATTGGCCGGCGACATGCGCAGTTCGCGGGCGAGATCGGCGACAGTGGTTTTCTCAAATCCGATTTCGGCGAACAAGCGCTCCGCAACCGCGAGGACGCTAAGACGCGTGCTGTGTTCTTTGGATTCCGGCGCGTCTTTCATGAGATGACAAGCTCCACGGCCAATCGCAATTGATTGTGTCCTATCATCAGGGAACTGTCACAATCTGGCGTTTGCAGAATGTGCGCTGACGCACATCTGCTCATCTCGCGCCCCAACGCGCCTTTTCAAATTGTCGAGATGCAGAAACTCCGGCGCCCCGCCGCCCCGCGCGATCCAGTCGAGCGCGCCGCGGCCGGCCGCCGCTCCGGTCGCGAAGGAGGCCTGCAGCAGGTAGCCGCCGGTCGGCGCCTCCCAGTCGAGCATCTCGCCGGCGACGAAGACGCCGGGCCTGCGCCTCAGCATGAATGTCGCGTCGATCTCGTCGAACACGATTCCGCCCGCCGTCGAGATCGCGCGGGCGAGGGGCGCGACCCCGGTCAGACGAACAGGCGCCGCGTTGACGAGGTCAGCCAGTTCCGCCGCCGTCATCTGCGCAATGGGCTGCGAAGAATTTTTCGCGCATTCCTGCAAAAGCCCGATCGCGACGGGCGAGAGCTTGAGCGACTTGCGGGCGAAAGTCGAAAAGGACTGCTTCGGGTCCCGCGCCTCGATTCGCCGCGCCAGCTCCTCCTGCGTGAGATCCGGACGCAGCGCCACGCGGAGGATCGCCTCGCCCGACGCTGCAATGGCCTCGCGCAGCGGCGCCGACAAAGCGTAGAGCGCGCCGCCTTCGAGCCCGGCGCGGGTGACGATCGCCTCGCCGCGCACGGTCTCCCCGCCAAACGACAATGCGATCCCCTTCAGCGGCTCGCCCTCGAACAGCTCGCTGAAATGGTCGGACCAGCTTGTGTGAAAGCCGCAATTGGCCGGGCGCAGCGGCGCGGTGGCGATGGCCGCGCGGGACATGGCTGCGACCCACGCGCCATCGGCGCCAAGATGCGGCCAGCTCGCCCCGCCGAGGGCGAGGACCGTCGCCTCCGCCGAAACCTCGACCTCGCCGCCGGGACCAAGGATGATCGGCGCGCCGTCCTCGCGCCAGCCGCGCCATTCGTGATGGGGCTTGAAGACGACGCCGAGGCCGGCGAGGCGCTTAAGCCACGCGCGCAGAAGGGGCGAGGCCTTGAACGCGGCGGGAAAGACGCGTCCGCTCGAGCCGATGAAGGTCGGCTCGCCAAGGCCCTCGCACCAGGCGCGCAGCGCTTTCGGCGAAAAATGTTCAAGCGCCTCGCGCAGGCGCGCGCGGGCCGGGCCGTAGCGCGCGAGGAGGATTTCGAAATCCTCCGAGTGGGTGATGTTGAGGCCGCCGCGCCCGGCGAGGAGGAATTTGCGCCCCGGCGTCTTCATCCGGTCGAAAATTGTGACGGGCACGCCCGCGGCGGCGATGACCTCGGCCGCCATCAGGCCGGCCGGCCCGGCCCCGATGACGATCGCCTGCGCGCGGGCTGGCACGGACTCGCCCGCCTCAGTCCGGCGCCGCCGCGCCGCGCTGGCGCAGCACGTCCCGCAGCGCGCCGCGCAGCCCATGCAGCTGATCGATCAGGTGCAGGATGACGCCGACGGCTTCGTCATTGGCGCCGATGTCGGCCTTCAGATCGCGGATCAGCTGCGCGCGCGCGACGTCGGCGTCGGAGAACTCCTCGCCGCCGGCCTCGCGGCGCGGGATCAGCCACTCCTCCTCGATCCAGGTTTCAAGGACGTGGGTCTCGATGCGGGCGCGGATCAGGAATTGCTGGCGATCGACCATTTCAGCCCTCCATCCCTGAGCGCGGGTTCTGCGCCTTGCCCGCAGCTCCAGTTCGTCACAAATGATTCAAGCTCCGGGTCGTGCATGTCGGGCAGCATGACTTTCAAGGTGACATATTCGTCGCCGCGACCGCCGTCAGGGCGCGCCGCGCCTTTGCCCTTGAGGCGCAGCCGCGTGCCGGAATTGGCGCCCTTCGGCACGCGCATGCTGACGGCGCCGGTGGGGGTCGGGACCTTGACCTCGCCGCCGAGCACGGCCTCGCGGAGGCTCACCGGCAGGGTGAGATGAATGTCGTCGCCCTCGCGCGTGAAGAAGCGGTGCGGCTGCGCTTCGAGTTCGACGAGACCGTCGCCGGGCTCGCCGCCGCCGGCGCCGGGCTCGCCCTTGCCTTTCAGCCTCAGAATCTGGCCGTCGCGCGCGCCGGCCGGAATGGCGACGTCGATCGTCGAGCCGTCGGGCAGCCCGACCCGCGCGGTCCCGCCATTGACGGCGGTGAGGAAATCGACCGGCAGATGATAGCGGATGTCGCGGCCGGGCGCCGGCCCGCGCTGGCGGGCGCCGCGGAACAGGCTCGACAATATGTCCTCGTCCATGAGGTCCGCATAGGCTGAATCGTTGGCGTAAGGGTTGGCCCCGGCGCCTTCGCCGCCCCCCGCGTAGCGGCGGTAGAATTGCTGCGGCGGGCGCTCCGCCCCGGAGGCGTCGATCTCGCCGGCGTCGAAGCGTCTGCGCTTCTCGGGATCGCTGAGGAGATCATTGGCGGAGGCGACCTCCTTGAACTGCTCCTCGGCGGCCGCGTTGCCGGGATTGAGGTCCGGGTGCAGCTTTTTGGCGAGCTTGCGATAGGCTTTCTGGATCTGGTCGGCGGTTGCGCTGCGTGGAACGCCCAGCACCTCATAAGGATCTCTGCTCACTGCTCGCCCCCGAAGCTTCCCCGCCGGCGCGAGTTCAAGAACGCCGGCGCGGCAAGCTTACATCATCAAAGCTCGGCCTTGTCGATCAGGGAGAAATCGCGGCGCTGATCCGGTCCGCCGCGGGAGGCGCCGGCGGGGCTTGCAAGACCGGATTGCCGAAGCGGCTCGCTTGACACAAATGCGCCGCGTGCCTATGCCACGCCTCGTCGCGCGACGTTTTGCGTCACGCGGGGCGGAGTAGCTCAGCCGGCTAGAGCAGAGGAATCATAATCCTTGTGTCGGGGGTTCGAGTCCCTCCTCCGCTACCATCGTTCCCCCCCTATTGGCGAACAATGACGAACAAGAGGCCATTTCGCTCACACGGGCGCCAGCGGCAACCTTCTTTTTCTTGGGCTTTTCCGTATATTGATCGGGCGGATTCCCATCAAGCTCGAATTCGGGGGACAGGTAGCCGCCGATTAGGTAGGCAAGCCTGCTACGCACCTCAATCTTGACCGTCTGGCCATTCTTCTCACGGGTGATGACGACGGCCTCAATCAGGTCGCGAAGCGCGTTCTTCGAAGCATCGCTACCTTCGTCCGTCCCCTGATTGATAGCCTCTTCGAGAGCCGCCATCTGACGGACGTATTGCGCCACGTTGGGAGGATGGAGCATGACGATGTTTGACGCAGCTTCGATGCTTTTCAAACGGTCGGACAGCTTGGCTTTTTCAATTTTCAGACTGGCGACTTCATCCTTGACATCATCCTCGTCGAGGGTTCCCGAGACGAGCATCCTAACGATGCGCTTCAAGTCGCCTTCGACCTTGTTCAGTCGCCCTTCCAACTTACTCCTGTCCTGCGTCGCCTCGGAGGCGAGACGCTTCCGCTCTTCATTGTAGACGCGCAAATACAGGTCGATTGCCCCCGTGTCGGTCAAACGGTTGCAAAGGCCACCCACGACGGCACGTTCAATGGCATCGAGATAGAAGGGGGCGCGAACATTGCAAACGCCGCTCTCCCTTGCCTTGGTGCAAACAATTCGGACCCGCCCATGGTCAACATCCTTCACGGACATTCCACCACCGCATGAGCCGCATTTGAGAAGGCCGGAGAGGAGATGGCGGGGCTTACGACGGTCTTGAGGCCGGGGGCCGCCACGCTCCGCCTTTCTCGTCTCCGCAGCGAGAAACAAAGCCTCATCGACGATCTTCAGGTGCGCCGCAGTTCCGGTTTTCCAATCGGATTTGGATTCGGTCGGGAGACGCGTTTTCCGGTATCGGGGTTTCTGATCATGGAAACACGGTTCCAGACGATCTCGCCCACGTAGAGACGATTTGTCAGGATGCCATTGCTGCGCGCGAGACTTCCATTGATGGTCGACGCGTTCCAGTCTCGGCCCCGAGGAGGGGTCATTCCTTTTTTGTTGAGGGCGGCGGCAATCTCCCGTGGGGTGTAGCCAGCGATATAGCGTTCAAAAATTTCGCGAATGACTGTCGCTTCGGCTTCGTCGATCACCATTTTACCTGGCTGTCCCGGCACGGCCCGATAGCCATAGGCCCGTCCACCAGCGACGCGACCATCGTTCACAACGCCTCGCAATCCCCGGCGCACCTTCTCGGAAAGATCGGTGAGGTATATGGCGCCGACCAAAGCACGCAGGCCAACTTGCGTCTGATCGGCTCTGCCGCCATTGAGGCTTTCGATATAGACGCCAACGAAAGTCAGGCGTTCGTAAACGCCAGCAAGATCAGCTTGATTGCGCGAAATACGGTCGAGACTTTCGACGATAACCACGTCGAATTTTCCGTTTCTCGCTGCCCCCATAAGGGAGAGCATTCCGTCTCGACCGATCAGCGTGGCGCTTGTCAACGCCCTGTCGCAAAACTCGCTAACCACATGGTAGCCTTGCCGAGCGGCGAAAACGCGGCAATCGGCGAACTGGTCGCCGATAGATTTTTCCGACTGGAGGTCGGTGCTGTATCGCGCATAGATCGCCGCCCTCGTCATTTTCCAGCGACCTTCCCAATATCCACCATCGCCATTTCATGATCGCGCTGGGCGGCTTCCCGCGCAAGGGCGGTGATTAGGGCGACAAGATCGGGGTCGGCGACGTCAGTGTTAATGCCAACGCGCGGCGAACCGCCATCTGCCACATGGGGCAGGCGGTATGCCGTGGACAGGGTTCGCTGGCGTTTCGACATCGGGCGCTCGACTCGGGCGAACTACAATTAAATAAACCCATGATAAGCAAAAATCGCATGCTTTTTTTCTGTCGGGGCGTCATCCTCGAATAGACGCGCGCCGGTCCGGCGACGGCTCGTCCCATCCGCTTTCCTTGGCTGCTTGGATCCTTACCCCCGCGTTATACGCCGCCTTCGACCCGCAAAAGGCATAGGCGGGCCATAGGGCCAGGACGCGGCGCGCCCGCTGGATCGAGGAAATAATCGTCTGCGCCGCCTTCCGATCCTGTTCGTGTGCGAACCGGCTTTCCACTACGGCCATTTTATAAGCCTTTTCCGCCCTGGACTGGGAGGCGAAGGCTTTCAGGGAAGGGCGCCTCCTCCCCCCTATACTCGGCTCTGAGATTTTGGCGCGCGGCTTCGAGTTCGGCAATCTCTTCGATTGCCTTCCGGTCGGGGAACCAACACCGCCGGAGAGCGGCTGCGGGCTTCCTCTTGCAATTTCAGCCTTCCTATTCGATCGTTAAGATCGGTGATGTGCTTCCACACGGCGGCGCTATTTGCCCGCCGCGTTTCGGCTTCGCTGGTCCAATACTCGACTTGCTGGCGGGACGGCTCGGAAGGTCTGGCCGACAATGTTGATCGGGCGCATTCCTCCGCCGTCAGAAGCACTAACTCTGCCGCCTTTGCGGCGGAAGTCCCAAGAGCCACCACGCGGGGAAGCAGGGCGTTTACGCCGGCTGTGACGGCTTGAACATGGTCGATCACTCGTCCGAGATCGCTCGACGAAGGGCGCGGGCGATCCCCGGCTCGGTCATCAGCGTGTGGAGAGATTCCAGGCTGGCATGGGTTTTCTCGGTCCCGCCCACCAATAGCCCCAACAACCGGGCCGTCGCCGACATGAAGCTCTCGCCCTTGCCGTTCTGCCCCCCGAGCATCTCCGCGAATTGCCTCAAAGTCGCCACCTCGCGCCGCAGTTCCCGAATCTCGGTTAACAGGGTCTGCGCGATGGTTCTGCGGCGCGTCGGTCGTCGTTGCCATGAAATGCCTCCATTTTCCGTGAGAAATCGGCCTTGTGCACCTTCAAGAGCCGCCGGAGTGAGCCCAAGTAGGCGCCTCCCTGTTCGACGACCCACTCGCCTTCGACCCGGCCCCGAGAAAGGGTCAGGCCTTTGTCGGCCAGCTCCTTCGTCAGCGTTTCGACCGAGACGGCGTTCCGCCATGCGGCGGAAACGGCGTCGCGTATGTCGGGCAGGATCTTGCCGCGCCGCTTGGCCGACTGGTGGTCGGTCGTAGTAAAGGCCTCGCGCGGCAGAACGGCGTCCGGCGCAGGTGCGGAGGCGGCAGCCAAGGCGTCCGCAATCGCGGTTCGCCCTTCCCGTCGTAGACGGGCCGCCACGGATTTCTGATGGCGCCCGAGTACGAAGGGCTGTCCGAATTCGGATTCGAGCAGCCGCGCCAAGAATTCGTGGCGGGGCTGATCGAAGCTGGACGACAAAATTCGGCCCGTCACCGGATCGACCTCGCCGACGAGGATGTGCCAATGACGGTCGAAAGCGTCGGCTGTCGCGCGTTTCTTCTGATGCTCGACCACAGTTGCCCGAGCGGGATCGAAGCCGAATTCGGAGGCGATGGCCTGCAAGACGCGGAAGGCTTGGGCGCGAGTGATCGCCTGATGCGGCGACACAATCCATGATCGGATGGCCTTGGGCGCGCCGTGGTTCTGCGCATCGCGCCAGCAGTCGGCAACGTCCCGCTCCCCCCCTTGAAGGACTTCCACGAAGTCGTTCTCGTCCCCGTGGAAAACGTGCGTGACAAGACGCCGTCTGGATGAGGTCGTGGCGATCCGATGGCCTTTGATGATCATGGCGTCGGCCCAAGATGGCGGTCAGCGATGCGGCGCATCTGATGCGCCGCATCGGCGACTTTGCGGGTTTCAATTTGAGTGACGACGACATTTTCGATGCTGGCGAGGACGAGGTTCGCCAATTGGCGGACAGCCACCAAATCGGCACGGACCAGCGGATCGGTCGAACGGCCTGTCGTCAACCGCGACGCCTGATCCCGCAACAGGGCCGAGACGGTCGTTTCGTTGGCGTCCGCAAGCCGGACCAGCAAGGACTTCGCTTTCGGCGTCACGCGGAATTTCACCAGTTCGCTGCGCGTCATCGGTTCGGCTCCTTGGGGGTCCACGGGGGCATCGCCCCCTGGCGGACTGCGGCCACAGGCCGCATGGCTGGCATCCCGAAATCAAAGGTTTGCTGTGTGTCTACAGCTTCGCCAATGAGGATGAATCGAGCGGCGGAAATGAACAAGAAGTTGTGGCCCAGAATTCGACTGTGGGCGATCAGTACTATATTTCCGGCCATTGAAACTTCTGGCGGCCCGGTTCATCTCATCGGACGCAACTCAGAAACTTCATGACGATACGGTAGGCCGGTTCATAGGCCGCGAAGGCTTGTTCATGCGGCTGAAGCTCGCCATGCAACAGGGTATTTCGGAGCCCGTAGATCACCTCGATAAGGGCTTCAAATAGCTGCTGATCGGAGCAACGGAACTCGACGTCACCGGCGACGATATGGTTTTCGCGGCCAGCGAATAAGTCCGTCATCGGTCTGGGGTCGCATCGGCGATAAAGATCGAGGAGCGTGGCCCGCTGGTTGCCCGACAACCAACCGAAACGTTCATGCCCCTGCAACCCGACCGCGTCGTAGCCGTCTTGCAAGATTTCAGCGCGAACATCGGCGGCATTGGCGTCGGAGCGGACGGTGCTCTTCCACTGACCGTTGGCCTTCTCAACTGTATATCGCAGGCCGTAGCCATTTGCCGTCTGGGGTGGGTTGGCGCCACGCCCGAGGCAGACCGAGCGAAACGAGATGCGTTCGACGATCTCATCCCGCATGACCTCGATGTGAAAGCTATCGAGGCACACATGAAGGTCGCGGATCAGCAGCTTGAACTTTTGGGCGGGCTCCGGGTCTGCGATGAGGTCCCCACTCCCGTCCCGCTGCGCCGCACGTAGCAGGGGCATAGTGGCGTTCCGCACCGGGTTCGGGTTCTGCTTTACGTACCGCAGCCCGTCCGCGTCTTTTCACGATCCTGAAGCGTGACGGAACCACGCGTTGAAGGCGGCCCAAGCCTTGATGAAGGGGCCGATGTAATCGATCTCGGCGCGGTTCATCCAGTCTTGTGCATGGGGAGGCAGGGGCATCAAACGGCCTCCTCGGCTCGCGTGAGGTAGGCCATGGCGGCGGCCTCACTGTCCTCGATGGCGATCTCGACCGCGCGCTTGGCGGCGTCAAGCAGTTGCCGTGCACGACGACGGGCTGCAAAGCCCTGCTGGACGATGGTAGTGATCTCCTGCGACACCGCCGCCACCGCGTTGGGCACAGGGATGGACAACAGGTCGCCTTCGCTGAAACGAGGATGTTGTGAGCCGTCCTGACACCATTTCAGGATGGTCTGCACCGGAGCAGACAGGAGGAACACGATCAGTGTCTCTGGCGAAATCGTCCCGCCGCGAGGGCGCAGGACGATGAATTCGGACGATCCGACTGACGGCATGTCATCGCCCGTGCGGACCACCGCAATCTCTTTCAGGTAGGCGCGGAGCCGGGACACGGCCACGTCGCCATCTCGCAGCACCTTCTTCATGCTGCCGATATCGGCAGCTGGCGTCGGCTCCTTCTCAACGTCGAGCAACGGGACGAGCGCATCGGTTACGTCATAGTTGCGCACCAGCATGTCCGGGGCAGCGCGATCCGGTAGCCACTGCTCACGGATGCTGTTCACTCGGTCTGAGAGAAGCTGCCCGGGCAAGGCTGCGAGCGCCTGCCGCACTTGCTCCTTGGCGGGCATGAAATACTGCGCATCCAGCCGCCCTGAAGCGAAGGCGTCGCTAGCGCGGGCGGTGTAGGTCAGCGGCTCCGGCGGGGTCCAATCCGCGAGACCGAGGGCGTTCAGCAATCTGTTCTCGGCCTCAAGTTGCTTCTGTGTGGTCATGTCGCGCACAGAGCGGGCCGACTGCACGACCCCGACTACTCGCTGCTCGAACTCTGACAAGACCTTCGGCACCCAGAGCTGATCCATGTCTTCAAGGATCAACCCCTTCTGCACTGCGCCACGCGTCATGCGCGCGATCTGGTTCTGCCCGTGCTCTGACCGCAAGAACACCGCCAAGTACTCCGATGCGACCTCACGTGGGCGGAGAATGGCCAACTTGCAGGAACAGGTTGCCGGTTCGTCGGACGCGACAAGACTCAATTCGCCAATGGTGCCGACTATCGACAGGAGGACGTCGCCGCGCTTCAGATGAGACCGCACCATATGGCTCTGGTCAAAGGCGTCGCGCGTGATGTGGATGGGTGCAGCCGTCTCGACGAAAAACCTGCCTGTGACGTCCTGCCCGCGATAGTAGGGCACGCCTTCCTCGACAAAATCATCAGTGATCGAGAAGTGGTTGCCGTCGGACACGTCGGCGAGCCCTGCGACGTGGTCTCGGTCCCAACGTGCAATGAGCGCAGCAGAGCGAAGGAACCGCTTCTGGAAATACTCAGCGTCGATGCGTGCCGTTCGCTCCAGTTGTGTTGATCGAGCGACCGTGGCTTCCAGCCCCTTCAACAGACCGTCTAGGCGGCCTTGGTCGAAGGGGCGTCCCGAAAAAAACTGAGGCCTTCCCCGCGCGCGAACTCCTCGAATGCTTCGGCGACGCCGTCCTTGCCTGGGATGACCGTTCGATCAGGGGCCATGGCATCGTGGCGGAACAGGTCATGCTCGACGATGAAGTGGCCGTGCGTGTCCCGTAGCAGGTTGCCGTCGTCATCGCGCCGGTAAACCTTGCGGCCCGAATTGTCGACGCTCTCCACCTGCTGGGTAGCGAAGAAGATGTTGTAGTCGTCCTGCTTCTCGCAAAGCGGCCCGGCCCTGTCGTCATCGTTCCACTTCTGCACTAAGAGCACGCTGGTCTTGGTACCGGTGTGCGGCTTAAAGGTGTTGGGGTGTAGTCCCACCACGGCCAGCACCCGACAGCGTTCCATGATGAACTCACGCAGCCGCTGGTCTGACGAGTTGTTAAACCGCCCTTGTGGCAGCACGACCGCCATGCGCCCGCCGGGCTTCAGGAAGTCGAGATTGCGCTCGACGAAGAGCAAGTCGCGGTCCACTGCCTTGTCGAGCTTGCCGTCCTTCTTGTGGGCCAGTTCGTAGGGCGCCAGCATGTCGGACTGCTTGATTTCCCCCGCGAAGGGCGGATTGGCCATCAGCACGTCGAACCGGAACTGTCGGTAATCCTGCTGGCGAGGCGTCGCGCGCATCTTCCTAAGGCGCTGCCAGCCTGCGGCATAGGTCGATTGCCAATCGTCCTGTTTTGCGGTCTCGTCCCACTTGGTCCAGTCGAGTGTGTTGAGGTGCATCACGTTGGTCTCACCGTCGCCTGCGATCAGGTTCAGGCAGCGGGCGACGCGCACGCTCTTCTCGTCGAAGTCGATGGCGAAGACGTTGTCGCGCACATAGTCGATGCAGCGGTGGGGCTTCTCCTCCATGGTGAAGAGGTGGCTCTCCTCCCTGCCCATGTCTGCCATGATCTGCCGCCAGACATGGAACATGGCGTGCACGGTGAAGCCAGCCGAGCCGCAGGCCGTGTCGATGACGGTTTCGCCCTCGGTGGGGTTCATCATCTTCACGCACATGTCGATGACCCAGCGCGGCGTGAAATATTGCCCCTTCTCGCCCTTCGACGACTTTGACACTAGATATTCGAAGGCGTCGTCGATGACGTCGAGGTTGGAGTTAAAGAGCTTCCACTCCTCTAGGGAGCCAATGCACACCTGTAAATGGTCCGGCGACAGGCGGATGCGCTCGTCGGCGAGAAACACGCCCGGCCACTTCCTCTTCGCCTCGTCGAATAGGTTTTGGATGGCGGTCTTGAGCTGCGATGCGGTGTTCTGGTTCCGGAAACGCAGAGTGCTGCCACGCCTGTAGGCCGTCATCTCATCGTAGAGTTTCGTGAAGATCAGTTTGAAGACCTCCTCGAACACGTCGACGCCCGCGTTGGCGAGAACCTCGTCCTCCATGTCGGCGATAAGGTCGCGTAGCGACTTGGCCGACTTGCCCTCGCGGACGCGCTCGTCCTCCAGCTCGATCAGCTTCTGGACGGTCCACGGCTGGTCGACGACCTGTTCGATCGTCTGATCCGCACGCGGCAGATCATGGATCGGCATGAAGTAGTTCGGGTTCTTGCGGTGCCAGACCTCGGCGAGCGTGCCGTTGCTCCACAGGGCCAGCGGCGCGCCCGTCGCATGGGCATAGGAGCGAAGTTGTTCCTTGCCGTCCTTGTATTTCGCCTGTTTCACCTCGACGATGATGTATGGGACGGTGGGGCGGTCGGCGTCGAAAACGACGATGTCGGCGCGCTTGGAGCTGTCGCGACCGAATGTGATTGGATACTCGACCTGCATGCGGGAGGGGGCATAGCCGAGCGTGTTGATGAGGCGCGCCAGCCAGAGCTGGCGCGTGCGCTCTTCGGGCTTAAGTTGCACTTCTTTGCCTCGGATCAGGCATCGAATGTAGGCTGTCGTTTTGCCCCGAACGTCACGTTCGACAATCCGGCTTTCCAATTCCCGGACTTCCTCTTGCGAAAAGAGGACAAATGCGTCGACTTCTCGCGAACGCGCATCAGACATTGAAAGACCTTCGATTGCTGGCGGCGGAAGGAACCCGCCGAAAATCCGCTCGGCTCAAAGTGGGACCTTATAGACCGGCGAGGCTGAAGCGGAACCATTCTTTTCGGACTGCGTCATGGATGTTGCCCGTGTGAAATTTGCGGGAAATCGAAATCGAATGGCTCCGCCCGTGTGACCAACTCGCGGCGGCGTGCACAGGCCTGCTTGCTCAGCCCCGCGATGATCCAACTAGGCACGGACGACGATCTCCACGCTGCTTAGCGGCACACCAAGACCGTCGGCGACCAGCTTTTTGGCCTGCATGATCACCGACATGGCCGGGATGCTCCCGCCAGTACTGACATCCTGGATAGCATCTTCAGAGGTGGTCACGCCGCCGCGCGGGATGCTTCCATCCTCGTCCGGCAGGGCGCGCATAGGCTTCCATTGTAAAGACGCCTCATCGATGCCGATGCTGCTCAGCGACGGAAAATACTGCGTTGGGCTAGCGCTGTTCAACGGGATATGAGGGCCATCGACGATGGCATACTCGGACATTTCCACACGAAAGCGGTCGCTCGACTCACTCGACGGCACTGCGCCGCTGACCTTGCCCACCAGAAAAGCGTGTTTATGGGGCTCGTTGCCCTCCGCCTTGTAAGGGCCTTGCTGGTGGCGAACGCACACGACGTATGCGCAGCGGCGGGCGCGGCGCTGGCTGACTACCCACGACTGGGTGCCCCCATCACCGACGATATGACGAGCGCTCTTGAAGGTGAGGACGGTGAGGATTTCAGCCATTGGAAAGCTCCTGAGATGGGCGTGATGAGTTCAATAGATGGGATAGATATAAACATATCATCGCCGTGTCAATGGGAGAGATGTGGTAGATGCTGGTCTGCCATCATGTTCGCTTCCCTGTGGGTGGACCAAGGGGCGCGCCGCATTTCTGCCACCTAACGCGTTCTTGCGGCTGCGAAAGCAGCCAAGTCCCAGCCGGCCTGCGCCGTGCGAAAATTATAATTTTCGCACGGCCTTCTAGTCCCTTGCTTATCAGCGACTTACAATGTGCAAAAGTCCAGTGCGAAAAGGGCGGCACAAATGACGATGATCGGGTACGCGAGGGTTTCAACAGATGGCCAATCGGTCGATGCGCAGGTCGCAGAATTGGCGGCGGCGGGCGTCGAGAAGATGTTTAAGGAAAAGGTGACCGGGGCGAAGACTGACCGCCTCGAACTCAAACGGGCGATGGCCGCCGTTCAGGCTGGCGACGTCTTCATCGTGACGCGGCTCGACAGGTTGGCGAGGTCGACCCGCGACCTTCTCAACGTTCTCGCGGTCCTTGCACACGAGGGCGTCGGGTTCCGTTCCTTGCGCGACACTTGGGCGGACACGACGACCGCGCATGGCAGGCTGATGGTCACGATTTTCGCTGGGTTGGCTGAGTTCGAACGCGAGTTGATCCTCACACGCACCGGCGAGGGTAGGCAGCGCGCCAAGGATCGCGGCGTTCGCCTCGGACGCAATCCCAAGCTGACGCCCCACCAGCGCCGCGAAGCTCTTGAGCGCCGTGAGTCCGGGGAATCGGTGACGGAGATCGCCCGGTCCTATGCCGTTCATCATGCGACCATCAGCCGTCTTCGGTAATGGGCTCTTCGTCCAGGCTCGCCGTCAGGCCATCGTCAACGACATGGAATCCAGCGGGATGACGGCGCGTAGCTGGTCGGGGTTGCGAAGCGCCGTCATCACGCGGCCAGCATCAACAACAGCCTCATGTCGACATGCGCGCCAGCCGACGTCTAATCGGCCCTGAATGACATGCAGGAAGGCCGTGAGGTGACGGCCATGCTTTGAACCACCATTGATGCTGCGCCGGAATCTCATGGCATCTGCAAGGCGGCTTCCAGCGTTTTCGGGATGATCCCTCGTTCTCGTTATCAGCCCGGTCTCCCGACTTCGGCGACGACCCTACGGTCAAGGGCAGGGCGCTCTCTGTCGGCGAGGCCTGCGTCCCAGAAAAGGATGTCTCGGAACTCGATTGGGCGGCGCCGGTATTGGCCGCTGCCGGCTGAGATGTGTCCACAGTCGTTGAAGTCGAGTCTGAGGTAGGGACCGGCCCCGGCCCTTTCTCGACGATGAGCGCCACGATGTCTTGACCCCTGATACGGATTGGGGCCTTCGCAAGAAGGCGGTCGCCCACCTGCGGGTGCGGGCGAGGATCGCGTGTGGCCCGGCGATTTTCGCGCTTGCGGCGTAGCTCCTCGACCTGGCAAATCTTCTCCGGCGACGCCGAGCGCATCCTGCGCCACTCCTGAAACGTCTTTCCCGTGCGGACCAGATGAGGCCGGGAGCGACCTGAATGGAGCGCCCAGACGGCTTCCAGGGCGTGTTTAGGCCATGTCAAGGCCTCGTCGGGGCGGTAAATCCCCCACAAGGAATAGGTGACCACGGCGGCGAAGTTGCGGATCGGCTCGACAGGAACGTCGCATTTCGAGAACGCCTCAAGAAGATGCGTTCGAACGGCCTCGGTGGTCTCCCTCGGTACATCGCATACGAAATGACTATGCAGATCAAATAGGCCACTAAAATGGTCAAAACGGACGTGTATCGTCAGCAATACAAGCTTGAATGAATGCTTTTTTCTTAGAAGTGTGAATACGTTGTTTATCTTTGCATTGAATCGCTCAAGTTCTGATTTGAGGATGTTCGGATCCGCCTTCCGGCCTGTGATTTTTATTTCCAGTATTTCCAGTTAGAAACGTCCTGTTTCGCCGCGAAGGCCTCAAGGTCCTGCAACAGGGCGATATTCCGACGCAAGGCCTTGGTCGGGAAAAGGCGGCTTCCGCGCAATGGCCTCCCGAGTTCTATGATTTCCCCAAATTCATCGCCCACCAACACGGCGTAGCGTTCCCGGTCTGATGCGAAGGGATCGCCGCCGACATCCTGAATGCGCCGCGCCAAAAGGCGCGACAGGGCGGCGGTGTCAAGGCTGGCGGGGTTGATTGCGTCGTCGGCGACGAGCACGTTCACGACGGCCTCCCCTTACTCGGGGCAGGAACGCGCCGATCAATCCTCTCGGCAGTTGTACGAAACGTGAAGATCGGGCCATTGTTCGGGGGGGAACGATGGTAACGAACCTCCGCTACCAAAATCTACGATTTTGCCCGCCATCTTGCGATTTTCTACGAGCCCGCGCGCTCATTGGTAGCGCTCCGATTAGCTGAGCGGTCAAAGTGGCTTTCGGGGTTTGAGTTCATGGTCGCCATCCTCCAGCCAGAGGATCTTGATGTTCTTCGAGAAATGGTAGGTTGATACTTCTTTCCGCGCGCCGAAAAGATCTCGTGTTCCGTGGACGATAAGCGTCCGCGCTTTTAGCGAAGAAAGATGCCCAGTATGCAGCTGGTCGGGTTTTTCGAGAGTGGAAGCGATGCCGCCGCGCGAATAGAGATGATGCCCAACATGCTGCGACGCGCCCGCGATCTCGCGCCGATGACGAGCGGCCCCTTGGCATCGAGCGCATCGACGGCGGAAATGAATTCCGAAGTGAGCTTTTCCGCACGTGCGGCGGCTCCCGCTCCGCATCGCGCAGGATAAGTCGCCAACATTCTCCCGCTTGACGCGGCGCCAGACGCGGCTTTGCGCCAAAGCGTAGTCCGCCAGAACTGGCCCGTCTTTGAGCAATTTTCGAGCCCGTTTTGGCGGTTATTTCACGCGCACTCATTGAGGCCGGGCTTTGCGAGCAATGCCGATCGCAGCCGTCTCGCCGGCGGCAAGTTCGATGATTTCTGCCGTTATCTCCTCCTGCCGCACGACGCGCTGGGTGGCCTGTAGCGCCGCGAGCTGGCGCTCGATCTGGTTGTGCGCCGCAGCCATCGCCTCCATGCGCGCCTCGTTCTCGGCCGCGAAGGCGTGCAGAGCGGCGTTGCAAAGCTGCGCGTGCATGTAATCGGCGGTGAGCCCGCGAAAGAACCGTCTCAGCGGAGAGGTTCAGGAGAGGCGCGCTGGCGTCCGAGGGCTGCGGAAAGGCCGACATGTCGAACGGGAAACAGGCGCCGTCGTTCGACGCGGACGCTGCTGCCCGGGCTGCCACTGGCTGAAGACGGCGTCGAGCCGGTCGATTCCTTGCCGTGGCGATTCTGGCATAGAGCGCTTCGGTGATGCGGTCGGCGAGTTTTGGCATGCCTGCGCGAATGCGACGGCATGGCGCCTTTCCATGCCACGGCGACGCCCCTTTCGATGGCGAGCGCGGCGCCGCGCGTGCCGATCAGAAACAGGTCGGGCGTGGCGAGATCGGCGCCGGCCGCGTCAAAGACGCGCTCGCTGAAAGCGCCGGCAAACCCCTGCTCGGCGCAAAACAGCACGAGCGCCGACCGCGCCGCGTTATGCGCGCCGAGAGGCCGCGGCAGGAGAAGCCAGCGCCAGCGTGCGTCCGATCGCGGCGGCGATCGTCGCCGCATAGCTGTCGACGGCGACGAGCTGGCTGCGAGCCTGCTGTGCGCGCGCGGCGGCGATGCCGCGCATCGCATTGACGACCGTGCCGAGCTGGCGGATGCCATCGATGCGTGCGCTGATGTCGGCGAGCCGTTCGGTCATGGCGGGCTGCTGTTTTGGCGGGCGCAGGCGGCGTGACGCCCTGAACGTAATGCTGCAGCGCCTCCCGCAGCGCCTGCTTGTGCGGCGCGTCGAGCGTCCCGGTTTCTTCGATGAGGCGCACCGCGTCGGCGCGCGCCGCGGTCGAGCGCATCGGCGAGGCCTCGACGAAACTCGTCGACCGCCAGTAGCGGAAGCGCGTCGAACAAACCGGATTGCACCGCGAGGATCAAGGCGACTTCGTCGGCCAGCCGCAACGGCGCGTGCTGCGGCTGCGCGAGGATCGCGCGAATGCGGGCGCCACGCGTCAGCTGGTCGCGGACACGCGTGTCCGGCATGCCGCCGAAGCGGGTGAACATCTCCAGTTCGAGGAACTGGGCATAGTCGAGGCGCAGCGTCTCCGCCGCGTCGCGCAGCGCCCGCGCCTGGGTCTTGCCGCCGACCCGGCTGACGCTGGTGCCGACGTCGACGGCCGGCTTCTGCCCTTCATGGAAGAGCTTGGTGTCGAGCACGATCTGACCGTCGGTGATCGAGATCAGATTGGTCGGGATATAGGCGCTGAGATTGCCGGCATCGGTCTCGGCGATCGGCAGCGCCGTCAGCGAGCCGCCGCCCTTTTCCTTCGAGAGCTTCGCGGCGCGCTCCAGCAGCCGCGCATGAACATAGAAAACATCGCCGGGATAGGCCTCGCGGCCGGGCGACTGGCGCGTCAGCAGCGCGATCTCGCGATGGGTGGCGGCATGCTTCGTCAGATCGTCGATCACGATCAGCGCATGCTGGCCGCGGTCGCGAAAATACTCCGCCATCGTGAAGCCGGCGAAGGGCGCGATCCATTGCAGGCCAGGCGAGCTCGACGATCCCGCGACGACGATGATGCAGCGCTCGGGCGCGCCGCTCGACTGGATCGCGTCGATGGCGCGCCGCACGCTCGAACTCTTCTGGCCGACGGCGACATAGACGCAGATGATGTCGCTCGTCTTCTGATTGATGATCGTGTCGATCGCGATCGTGGTCTTGCCGATGGCGCGGTCGCCGATGATGAGTTCGCGCTGGCCGCGGCCGAGCGCGAACAGCGCATCGACCACGACAAGTCCGGTCTGCACCGGCTGCGTCACGAGGTCGCGGTCGATGATCGCCGGCGCCGGGCGCTCGATCGGCTCTAGCGCATCGCTCGCGATCGGCCCCTTGCCGTCAAGCGGCCGGCCAAGCGGATCGACGATGCGGCCGAGCAGCGCCGGTCCGACAGGCACGCGCACGACGTCGCCCGTGCCGCGCACCGCATCGCCGGCCTCGATCGTGTTCGACATCGTCGAGCAGCACGCAGCCGACGCGGTCGCGTTCGAGCACTTGGGCGAAGCCGAACTGTCCCTTGTCGAAACGCAGAAGCTCGTCGAGCCGGACATTGGGCAGTCCGGAGATCAGCGCGACGCCGTCCCCGACTTCCTCGACGCGGCCGATCTCATCGGCTTTGGGCCCAAGCGCGGCGGCGTCGAGTTTTGCGCTGGCGCGCTTGAGCCAGGAGTCAGCAAGGGTGTCCGCTTGAGTGTCGGCGCGGACGTTAGGTTCGATTGTCATGCGTCAGCTCCGCCAGAATTCGAGTGAGATCGGCGCGCCAGCTATTGTTGACGACGAGATGCGGACCGCGCAGTTCGAGGCCGGCGATGAGCTGCGGGATCAGCCGCGAAGGCGATCTCAGGATGGGCTCCGAACGCGTCTGCGATCAGCTCCCGATAGCGGTCCTGATCGTCCGCGTCGAGCGGCGTCGCGCTGATCGCCTCCAGCGTCACGCCATTCACCGCAACCGCCTGTCGCGCCGGATCTGGCAGCGCGCGAATCTCCTTCAAAAGCCAGTCCAGAAACGCGGCCCGCACCGCCGCGCCGTCAAGGCGAGCGGCCAGGCGCTCGGCGATTTCGACCGCAAGGCGGCCTGCGCGATCAGCAGAACGCTTTCTCCGCCGCTTCCCGCTCCTTGTCGATCGCCGCTTGCGCCGCCGCTTGCAGCGACGCCGTTTCCTTCGCGACCTCTTCCAGACGCGCGGTCCGTTCGTGCTCCGCGGCTTCGTGGGCGGCCGCGAGGACGCCATCGCGTTCCTGCGCGAAGCCGGCGCGCGTCCGTGCGATCTCGGCGAGCGCTGCGTTCGCCTCAGCGCGCTTCGCGTCCAGCTTCCGCCAAAGCCTGCTGCGCTGCGGCGCGGCGCTGCTCGATCATGGCCGCGACCGGGCGCCAGAAGAACCGGCCGAGCAGCCAGACCAGGATGACGACGTTGACGGTCTGAAAGCCAAGCGTCCACCAGTCGATGGTCATGGCGTCATTTCAGCAGCGGGTTGGCGAACAGCAGCAGCAGCGCGATCACCAGGCAGTAGATCGCCATGGTCTCGATCATCGCGAGGCCGACGAAGAGCGTGCGCGAGATGGTGTTCGCCGCCTCCGGCTGGCGCGCGATCGCGTCCATGGCGGCGGCGACCGCGCGCCCTTCGGCGAGCGCCGGGCCGATCGCGCCGAAAGAGACCGCGATGGCGGCCGAGACGATGCTGGCGAGAGCTAACCAGTTCATGGGGACGTCCTTTAACTGGAGGTGTTGGCGGCGGGTTTTCCTTCGCTGATCGCTCCGGCGATGAAGACCATCGCGAGGATCGCGAAGATATAGGCCTGCACCGCGCCGGTCAGCAGATCGAGCGCCATCAGCGGGATCGGCACCAGGAGGCCGGCGAGCGACAGCACGATGCCGATCACGAAGACGCCGCTCATGACATTGCCGAACAGGCGCACCAGCAACGAGAAGGTGCGCGTCAGGCTCTCGACGAAATTGAGCGGGATCATGATCGGGTTGGGCGAGGCGAAGGTCGCGAGATAGCCGCGGACGCCCCCGGCGCGGACGCCGAACCAGATCACCGCGAGGAAGACCAGCAGCGCCAGCGCGGCGTCGGTCTCCAGATGCGCCGTCGGCGGCTCGACGCCGGGGACGAGCGACGACCAGTTGGCGACGAAGATGAAGACGAACAGCGTGCCGATGAAGGCGCGATAGGGGGCGGGCTCGGCGCTGCATCGTATCGCGGATCTGACTGTCCACGGTATCGACGATCAGTTCGAACGGCGGCCTGGGTCGACGACGGGACGAGCGAGAGCCGCGCGGCTGAGCGAGGATGGCGCCGAGCGACCAGCACGATCATGATCGCCCAGGTGACGACGACGCTTTCGGTGATCGGCGCCGGACCGAGATGGAAAAGCGGCGACGCTGGCGAGCGGCGAGATCATGGCGCGGCCCCCTTGCAACTGTGCGCATGACGACGGAGCGGGCGATCAGCACGCCGAGCGCCGTCACGAGCAGCGGCAGCGCGCCTTCGAAGCTCGCCAGCGCCAGCACGACGGCCAGAAGGCCGAAGCGACCGATCGTCAGGGCGACTGCCGTCGCCATGCGGCCGCCCCGAGGCGAACAGGCGCGCGTTCCACCAGAGCGCGCAGAAATAAGCGACGCCGAGCGCCATCCCTACGGCGAGATGCGCTGCGAGGCTGAGCGCCATCGCCCACGGCGGCAGGCTTTCGAACGACCAGAAACTCATGCGCTCTTCATCCATTTCCAGGCCGACCAGCATCCAAGCGCCAAGCCGAGCATCAGCAGCGGCGCGGTCCAGAACAGGCCGGAATTGAATGTCCTGTCGAGCCAGCGGCCAGCGAAAACGCCGATCAGCATCGGCGTGACGATGATCCAGCCGAGCACGCCGATCTGGGCGAGACGGCGCGCCACCGAGGGGTCGCCTTCGCGCAGCCAACGCCGGCGCCGTTTCGTCGCGCAGCCGGACGCCCTTCACCAGCGGATCATCTTCGCCAGGCTCGGGCGGCGGCGCGCTCATGCGAAATTCTCCCGGCGGCCGCGCCCGTCCGGCTGAAGATGGCGCATGATCTGGCGAATGGCGTTCAACTGCAGGCGCGTGCTCTCGACGCGTTCCGTGCGCTCGGTCTCGATATCGGCGCGAAAGCGGCTGAGAACAGTTTCGTCGAGGGTCGCAAGGTCGTCGCCCGCAACCGCCTCGCGCGTGGCGATCGCGATGTCCTGTCCGCCGGTGACGGAGAGAACGCCGCGGCGCACGGCGCAGTAGCGCTGCTTGCCGTCCTTGCTTTTCCAGCTGACGACGGAGATCGCGAGGCTGGTCAGGAAATCCGCGTGGCCGCGGCAGGATGCCGAAACTGCCGCTGGTGTCTTCGGCGCGCAGCGCCGCCACGCCGTCCTCATCGATGACCACCGCGAGCGGCGTGATGATGCGCAGTCTCATGACGCGCTTCCCGACTTTGCGGCTGTCTAACCGCATCCATTTTGGCGGCGGCGGCCTCTTTCTGCCGCGCCTCGTCAAGCGTTCCGACCATGTAGAGCGAACTCTCCGCCCAGTCGTCGGTCTCGCCATCGAGAATGGCGCTGCAGCCGGCGAGCGTGTCGGCGCGAGCAGACGCTGCGGCCCGGCATGCCGGTAAAGGCCTCCGTCACCGCGAAGGGCTGGCTGAGGAAGCGCTGCAGCCGGCGCGCGCGCTTGACGATCAGCCGGTCGCTCGCGCCGAGTTCCTCGACGCCAAGCAGCGCGATGATGTCCTGCAGGTCCTTGAAGCGGGCGAGCGTCTTGCGGGCGTCGTTCCGCGATGCGATAATGCTCTTCGCCGACCACGAGCGGATCGAGCAGCACGGACGATGAGCCGAGCGGATCGATGGCGGGATAGAAGCCTTCCGCCGCCAGCGCGCGCGAAAGCATGATGATGCTGTCCATGTGGCCGGAGATCGCCGTCACCGCCGGATCGGTGAAGTCGTCGGCCGGCACATAAACCGCCTGGATGGCCGTGACCGCGGCGCCGGCGACCGAGGCGATGCGCTCCTCCAGCGAAGCGACTTCGGTCGCGAGCGTCGGCTGGTAGCCGACGCGCGACGGCAGGCGTCCGAGCAGGCTCGATACCTCGCTTCCGGCCTGGACGAAGCGGAAGACATTGTCCATCAGCAGGAGCACGTTCTGGTGCTTCTGGTCGCGGAAATATTCCGCGATCGTCAAGCGCGGTCAGCGGCACCCGCCAGCGCGCGCCGGGCGGCTCGTTCATCTGGCCATAGACGAGCACGGTACGCGCGAGCACGCCCGAATCCTGCATGTCGGTCAGCAGTTCATGGCCTTCGCGCGAGCGCTCGCCGACGCCGGCGAAAACGGAGATGCCCTGGTATTTCTCGACCATGGCATGGATCAGCTCCATCACCAGCACGGTCTTGCCGACGCCGGCGCCGCCGAACATCGCCGCCTTGCCGCCCTGGGCCAGCGGCGCCAGCAGATCGATCACCTTGATGCCGGTCTCGAAAACCGCGACAGACGAGGTTTCGTCGTTGAGCGCCGGCGGCGGCATGATGGATGCTGCGGCGCGGCGTATCCGCTGGCAGGAGAGGTCCGCGATCGCGCATCGTTCCGACGACGTCGAGCAGGCGACCCAGAACGGCGTCGCCGACCGGAACGGAAATCGGCGCACCGGTCGCGCGCACCGTCGTGCCGCGCGCAAGGCCGGCGGTCGCCTGCAGCGCGATGCCGCGCACGGTCACGGGATCGACATGGCTGTGCACTTCCAGAACCAGCGTTTCAGGCCGGTCCCATTCGACGATCAGGGCGGAGTTAATCGCTGGCGCGGCCTGCGCCTCGAAGGTCACGTCGACCACGGCGCCTCGAACCGCAGTAACGACGCCCACTGACGCTAGGGAAGCCATAGCTTGCATTGGGGCTGGTCGTCCGGGTTGCTCATGGACTATTTGACTATCCGCTCCAAGCCACCTCGGCCTTGATTCCTATCAGGGTCGAGCGACACGCCAGTTCAAAGCTTCGTGACCGCGGTGATGTCGATCTGTCCTACGCGAAGATGACGGCCCCGCAATTTTGCGAGGTCGGTCCTTGCTGATTCGCGCGCATCGATGCAGGCCGACTGAGCGGTCGCCGCACGGCGGGTTGAGTGAAATGGTTCAATGGGCGGCCTCCAGACTGAGGTTGTTTTTGGAGGTCCCCCCGACGGCGCTCCCGCCGGAAAGATTCTTATCAGCCGCGCTGGCGTCCGACCTGAAAAGCGCGCGTTCGATCTCGGGGCGCCGCAACAGCGCGGCGGCGGCGGTGAGGATGAGCGCCGGATTGGCGACAGGCTCGTTCGCAACGTCGGCGACCAGCCTCGCCGGCCGCGGCGACAGCACGATGATCCGGCTCGCGAGCCGCACGGCTTCGGCGATGTCATGCGTCACGAAGAGAAGGGCCGCCCCATGCGATCGGCCTCGGCGCGAACGAGATTTTGCAAGCCGCGCCGCAGCCCGACGACGGGCGAGGCTGAAACCACTGATTCCGCCCCTAATGAAACGGGCGCATCTCCTTATGGCAGGTCCAGCGGATCATTCGCGACATCGGGTCGAGATTGATTCCGCCCGCGCGGCCCAGCGGCCGAAAATAGCGGTTGACCAAATAATACATTATTTATATAGATTAACTGGCTAGATAGTCCCGGGCGGACGATCGGGTAGCGAAAGGCGTCGCAACAATGAATTCAGCTCTGGCGCAATCCGCCGTAACGCTCGACGATGTCGAGGCGCTGCCGTTTGTGTCGGCAGGTGGCGCACAGTCAATTCTGGCGCCCTTGCGCGCGAAGCCTGCTTATTGGCCGCAAGTTCTGGGCATTGCCCTTTACGCCGCGCTGCTCGCGGCGGCGGCGTTGAACTCGAATGAGCCCAGCGCCGCCGGCCGTCGAGGATGCGTTGGAGCTGGTGATGTTGCCGCCGCCCGCGCCCACGGAGGAACCGCCGCCCGTTGAAGAGCCGCCGCCGCCGGTCGCCGAGGAGCCGCCGCCGCCGGTGGAGCCGCCGCCGCCGGTCGCAGAGGAGCCCGCGGTTGCGCCGGTCGAGCCGAAGCCGCAGCCGAAACCAAAGCCGCCGCAGGCAAAGCCAAAAGTCGTTGAACACAAGCCGGTCGCGCCGCCCCGCGCCGCGGCTCCGTCGCCCGCTCCGCCGCGCGCAGCCGCGCCGCCGCCGGCGAACGCCGTGCCGTCCGGCTATTTCAACCAGGTCGAGAGCCGCGTCGCCCACGCCGCGCAGAGCCACCCTGTGAAGGGACCCGGCCGCGTCGGCTATCGCATCGTCATCGCGCCATCGGGCTCGGTTATCTCCGCGAGCATCTCCTCCTCTGGACATCCCGAACTTGATGCGGCGGCACGCCGCGCCGTCGCCGGTCCGTTCCCCTCATTCGGCGGATCGCGTCCCGTCGCCGTATCGGGCGGCATCCGATACCAGTGAGACACTCGGCCGACGCCTAACCCACAATTCATCCACGCATTCACAGGAGATTTTCAACATGGCGGATCCCATTGACGCCGCGGCGGCGGCAGCGCAGCACGGCTTGTCCCCGGTCGAGCTGTTCCTGCAAGCCGACACTGTCGTAAAGGCGGTTATGATCCTCCTGATCCTCGCGTCAGCATGGGGATGGGCGGTCATTCTGGAGAAGCTTGTCCGCCTGCAGATTTTGCGCAGACGGGCGGCTGCGCTGGTCAGCAGCATTCAGTCCGGATTTCCGGTCGCCTCCGTCGCCGAAAGCTTCGAAAAGGCCTCCCCGACCGATCCCTTCGTAACGGTCTACAAGGCCATGGTCGAGGAGCACCACCGGTCCGCCGAACTCACTCATTCCGAATCCCAGCGCGACAGCCTTCAGGAACGCGTTCACCGGGTCGGCCAGCTCGCCAGCGCCGACGCGCTAGACCACCTGCAGAGGCGCCTGCCGGGCCTTGCGACGATCGGCGCCGTGGCTCCCTTCGTCGGCCTGTTCGGAACGGTGTGGGGCATCATGACCTCGTTCCAGGGGATCGCCGCATCCAACAACACCAGCCTCGCGGTCGTCGCGCCTGGCATCGCCGAAGCGCTGTTTCGCGACGGCGCTTGGCCTCGTCGCGGCGATTCCCGCGGTGGTGTTCTACAATCGTATCGGCGCGGACATCGGCGGCTACGGCAAGCGCCTCAACGCCTTCATCGGCGTGTTCGAAATCGAACTGTCCCGCCAGCTTTCCAAGAAAGGAGACCGCAATGGCCTTCGCGCTGCGTAAACACGACAGCGAGTTCAACTCGCCGCCGATGAGCGACATGAACGTCACGCCGCTGGTCGACGTGATGCTGGTGCTTCTCATCGTCTTCATGGTGGCGGCCCCGCTGATGGCCGCCGGCGTTCCGGTGGATCTGCCGAAAGCGCAGGCGAAGCCCCTGGTCGATCAGAAGCAGCCGATCGCCGTCAGCATCGACGCCGCCGGCAAATATTTCGTCGATCAGCGCGAAGTCGCCGCCGACGAATTGATCATGCGTGCTCGGCGAGAACGCCGACAGCAAGGATCGGCGCATCCATGTGCGCGGCGACAAGACCGTCGCCTATGGCAAGGTCATCGAGGTCATGGGCCTCATCAATTCGGCCGGCTACACAAAGGTCGCCCTGGTGTCGGAGTCCCCGGCAGCGGGAGTCCCGGACCGCAAACAGCTGCGCCGGTTCAGACAAACGCACCTTGAGCCATCGGCTGACCCGCAACGGTCGAAGCGGATCTGCATCTCTAAGGCCGGCGGCGCCGAAAGCGCGCACCAATGAATGACGTCTTCGCTTCGGCTCTGATCAACGGAACTCAAACGCTCGCATCTCATCAAACCACGGGATCTTACGGGATGTCACAACATCTGCTGTTCAGCGCGTTTGTCATGAACACCTCTTCGCATATCACCCATGGCCTTTGGCGTGATGAGCAGGGCGAACAAATTCGCTTCAACGACATCGATCTTTGGGTTTCGCTCGCCAAGCGCCTCGAGCAAGGCGGCTTCGACGCGATTTTCTTCGCGGACGTGATCGGCCTCTATGGCGATTATCGCGGCGGATGGGAGAATCACGTCCGCGGCGGTCTCCAGATTCCGAGCAATGATCCCCTGGTGTTGTTGTCGGCGCTCGCGGTCAACACCGAGCATCTCGGACTCGCCTTCACAGCTGCTCCGATACAGGAACCGCCCTTCAATTTCGCGCGGCGGGTCTCGACGCTGGACCATGCCTCAAAGGGACGCATCGCCTGGAACATCGTCACCAACGCGCTCGAAAACGGCGCCCGCAACTTTGGCCTTGATGGGCTGACCGAGCACGATGAGCGCTACCGCTGGGCGGATGAATATCTCGACGTGCTTTACAAGCTCTGGGAAGGCTCGTGGGACGAAGGAGCTCTCCTTCAAGACCGCGCGCGCGGCGTCCATGCGGATCCCAGCCGCATCCACAAGATCCATCATGTCGGGGAGCGCTATCGGGTCGAGGGACCACATCTGGTCGCGCCCTCGCCGCAACGCACGCCGCTGCTCTTCCAAGCGGGCTCGTCGCCAGCCGGCCGCGACTTCGCAGCCCGCAACGCCGAGGCCCAGTTCATCATCTCGCCCAGTCCCGCAGCCGCCCGCAAATTGACGACCGAGACCCGAGAGCTGGTCGTCAAACATGGCCGCCACCCCAACGACCTGAGGTTTTTCCAGGGACTCTCATTCGTGGTGGGCAGCACCGAGGAGGAGGCGCGGCGCAACGAGGCTAAACTCGAGGAGAAAATCGACCTAGACGGCATGATTTCGCATATGGGCGGAGCCCTTGGCGTCGACTTCGGTCAATACAGCCTCGATACGCCGCTCGCCGACATCGAGACCCAGGGGGTGCGGAGCATCCTGACCTGGGTTCAGGAGGGTACGCCGGGCCGCGCCCCAACGGTTGAAGACTTCGGCCGCGTTTTGGCCCGGGCCAGCCGCGTCGTCGGCACCCCGGAAAGCATCGCAGACCACCTCGCCCTCTGGCGCGACGCCGGAGTCGACGGGATCAATGTAGTGAACGCTACAATTCCCGGTTCATACGACATTTTCATCGATGAGGTTCTGCCCGTGCTGCGCCGCCGCGGCCTCGCCCGCGAAGGCTATGAGCAGGGCACCCTCCGCAAAAAGATTTTCGGCTCCGACCGCCTCAGCGACCGGCATCCGGCGGCCGCTTATCGCGGCGCATTCGCGCAGCAGGCCGCCCAGTGAGCCGAGCCGCTGATGAGAGGGCCAACGGAGTGCATAGAGCAACACCATTCGGGCCCGCGCTACCGCGCAGCCACGTGATCGCCTGACGCTGGAGTGCGGCCCTCTGGAAGGGATTCCTCGGGGATTGCGCAAGCAGGCGTGGTCGCCGCGATTCCTTATGAGAGGAGCAACAATGTCGGGCGCGTCAAATGTAGCATTGAAGGAAGCGATACATGTCCCGCCTGATTACAAATCGCTCGCAGCGGCGTTCCGCCCGCAATTCGCGGCGATAGCCGAAGGCGCTGCGGAACGAGATCGACGGCGCGATCTTCCCCACGCCGAGGTCGACGCGCTGCTCAAAGCCGGCTTCGGCGCCGTGCGCATTCCACATCGATATGGAGGTGCGGGGGCCTCGGTCAGCCAGCTGTTTCGCTTGCTCGTCGAACTCGCCGAAGCGGACTCCAACATCGCACAAATTTTTCGCGTGCATTTTGGCTTCGTGGAAAGTCTCCTCAATGAGCAGGACATCTCGCTACGGCAAGTCTGGTTTGCCCGCATCGTCAAAGGTTCATTCGTCGGCGCCGCCATGTCCGAACAGTCTGGAGTGGGCGATCTTACGATGCAGATCGCTCAACGGGACGGCCATTGGTATGTCGATGGAGAAAAGTACTATTCGACGGGCGCGCTTTTCGCCGACTGGATAAATGTCGTCATAAAAGAGGGCGACGACTATGTCGATCTGGTGGTGCCGGCGCGCGGAGAAGGCGTCACATTGGTCGATGACTGGGACGGCTTCGGGCAGAGATTGACCGGAAGCGGCACAACCCGCTTTGAAAATGTGCGGGTGGAGAACGATCAAATCCTCCATCGGTTTCCGCCGGAGGCTCTGAGGGCTGGATTTTCCTACATCCATCCCGCTTTCTACCAGCAAGTTCATCTGGCGACCTTGGCCGGCATCGTGCGCGCCGCACTGCGCGACGCCGTGGATTATGTCAGGGGGCGGACGCGCACATTCCTTGTGCCGGGGGTTTCGAAGCCTCAGGACGACCCGCTCGTCCAACGCGTTATCGGGCGTCTATCCAGCCTGTCGTTCGCGCTTGACGCTATTGTGGACGGCGTTTCGGCAAAGCTCGACGCCGCGTACGAACGCCAGCGAGCCGGCGACGCCGCCAATGACGACATCGCCTTCATCGAAGCGGATCTCGCGGCGTTTCAGGGTCAGCAAATCGCTATCGAACTCGCTCTTCAGGGGACCAGCCTACTGTTCGAGGTCGGCGGCGCTTCGGCCGTCGGCGACAAGTACCGACTTGACCGCCACTGGCGGAACGCCCGCACGATCGCCTCTCACAATCCAGCTATTTTGCGGGAACCGGTGATCGGCGCCTATCGCCTCAAAGGCGCCAGCCCGCGCGGCTGACGCAAGCCCGATATCGCCAGAGGACAAAAGAAGCTCATGCCCAAACAACTGCACGTCAATCTCTTCGAGATGAACTGCGTCAGCCACATCACCCACGGAATGTGGGTGCATCCGGACAATAATCGCCATCGCTTCAACGACATCGAATTCTGGACCGAACTCGCGCAGCTGCTCGAATATGGGACATTCGACGCGGTCTTCCTCGCCGACGTGGTCGGCGTTTATGACCGCTTCCGGGACAGCGCGGACACGCCGATCAGGGAAGGCCTGCAAATTCCTAACAATGACCCGCTGCTGGTGATCCCCGCAATGGCGGCCGTCACCCGCAATCTTGGTTTCGGCGCAACTTTCTCGACCACCTACGAGCCGCCATTTTCGTTCGCGCGTCGAATGAGCACCCTGGATCATCTCACCAAAGGCCGCGTGGCCTGGAATATCGTCACGTCCTATCTGCCAAACGCCGCGCGCAACTTCGGCCATGATGGCGAAATCTCCCACGATCATCGTTACGAGATCGCGGATGAATATCTCGACGTCCTCTACAAGCTGTGGGAAGGATCATGGGACGACGATGCGGTTGTCCTTGATCGCGAAAACAGAATTTACGCGGATCCGGCCAAAATTCGTCAGATAAACCATGTCGGCGAGAACTTCAGGGTCGCAGGGCCGCATTTATGCGCGCCGTCGCGCCAGCGCACGCCCTTGCTGATTCAGGCGACCGGATCGCCCGCGGGGATCGCATTCGCCGGACGGCATGCCGAAGCGGTATTCACGGCGGCGCCGACGCGGTCGGCGGTGCGCGCCAACATCGCCTCGATCCAGCGGGCGGCGGTCGCCAACGGGCGAAATCCCGGCGATGTCAAATTTGTCGCGATGGCCAGCATCATCACAGGCCGCACGGATGTTGAGGTCGCGACGAAAGTCGAAACCTATCGCAGCCTTCGAAGCGTGGACGGGTTTTTGGCGCATAGGATGATCGGAATCGATTTAACGCGATATCCGGCCAGTGAACTGGTCGAGAATATCATCGCAAGAAAGGATCCGGGCTGGGATGCGATCCCGCCCTTCATTGATCCAGGACAGACGGTCGGAGAAGTGATTGGCAAAATCGTCGATTTCCCAACCGCAACATTTGCTGTTGCAGGGACGCCGGACATTGTCGCCGATGAGATCGAGCGGTGGCTCGACGAAGATGGAATCGACGGGATCAATCTCCTTCAATATTTGTCGTTCGACACGGCCCGTGATTTCATTGAGCTTGTCATCCCTGAACTTCGGCGGCGAGGGCGCTTCCGCGCATCGTACGCCGACGGGGAAACGCTCCGTGAACGGTTTTTCGGCGCGGGACATGCGCGGCTTCCCGACCAACATTTCGGCGCCCGCTATCGGAACCCGGCAACGCTGGCGGCGCCGGCGGAGCGATTGCGCCTGGATGGTCATGGCGATGAGACATGGATTTTCGCCAGAAGAAGAGCATCGTCATGAGCTCTGCTTTCGGTGATGTCCGCGGACGAGGGATGTTTAGTCCTCCTCCAGACGGCGCGCGCGGGATCCTGGTCGCTGGCGTTCTGTCAGTCATCCTCGGCCAACCGGTCGTTGCGGCGGAATCCGACGACCGGCGGGACGATCCAATATGGCCATGAGCAGGAACCGCCTTGCCTTGCCGGTCCCTGGATCCAACAATGGTACCTTCAGCGACAATTCAGCGATAATCTCGTATCTCGAACCGAAGACGGCGGGATTGCGCCGTGGCTTGCGACCAGTTGGACGATATCGGACGACAAGAAGACCTACACGTTCCAGATTAAGCCGGGCGTGAGTTTCACCGACGGCACGCCGTTGGATGCGCAAGCTGTCGTCGACAACTTCAATCTTTGGTTGAGTGATGATCCTGAAAAGCTGAACAACGCCTCGACCGAGTATTTTAAGCGAAGCTTCCAATCTGCGCAGGCGACCGGAAATTTAACCGTCCGCATCGATTTGAAAAAGCCCTATGAGCCGTTCCTGGATGTGCTGTCCCAATCCACACATGGAATCCTGTCGCCTACGGCGCTGGCTCGCGGCCGCCAGGCGAATTGCGAGCTGCCGGTGGGCTCGGGACCGTTTATCGTCGTAAAATGGAATCATGGACAGGATGTCGTCCTGAAGCGCAACCCCAATTACAACTCAGCGCCCTCGAACGCCAAACACCAGGGCCCCGCCTATGTCGACGGCCTGGTGTGGAAATTTTTGCGGGAGCCGGCGGTGCGTTACGGCTCGTTGCTGACTGGAGAGTCCGACGTCATTTATGATGTCCCGGCGGTCGACTGGGCCGATGCGAACAGGCGCTTTCAAGTTATCCGGCACATCACGGGCGGCACGCCGCTTCGACTGCAGCTGAATACGGCGTTTGCGCCCTTCGACGATGTGCGCGTCCGCAGGGCGTTCGCTTATGCATCGGACCGCAGGAAGGCTGTCGAAGTGTCCTATCTCGGCGCTGTCCCCTATGAGGGAAACGGCGCCTTGAGCCAAAGTTCCCCAGAATATTTGAGCGCGCTGGCCGACGCCTATGCTTATGATCCGGACCAGGCCAACCGTTTGCTGGACGAAGCCGGCTGGACGGCTCGCGACGCGGATGGAATTCGATCGAAGGAGGGCCGGAAGCTGACCGTTCGCCTTGTTTATGGAGCGGGGTTTTTGGTGACCGCGGACGGAGTTCAGGCGCTGCAGATCATTCAGGAGCAGGCCCGTGAGGTCGGGTTCAACGTCGTGCTGGTGCCGACCACGCAGGCCGAGTTCTGGGCTGGCAAGAACAGGAACCCGCATGACTATGAAATCCAGCCGTCATACTGGACGGCCATCTCCGCGGAGGTTTTTCAGATTGTCTGGAGGCCCGACAGCGGCCAGCATGTGAACGCCAGCAACGCGTCGCGTTTCCAGGATCCGACGCTTTGGCCGCTGATCGAGGAGGCCGATCAGACTTTCGACGACGCCAAACGGATCAAGTTGTATCAGGATGCGCAGCGGCTTATCGTCGACAGCGCAGCGGTCCTGGGATTTGTCCCGCTCACAGTGACGCTCGCAGTGAGCCCCAAACTCAAGGATGTGTGGCTTTCCAGCGCAGTTGGCGAGCCGGTGTTTCACGATGCGTATTTTGCAAAGTGAGCGCGACCTTGGCTTCGGCGAGTCCGGCATTGTCAAAAAGCGGGGGGAACCAACGCACTGTATGGTTCCTTCGTCGAATTGTTGGCGGCGTCGGGGTTCTTTGGGCCGCGACGAGCTTTACCTTTATCGTGCAGGCCCTGCTGCCAGGCGACAGGGCGCTGCTCATCATCAATATGGCCGCCGGCAACATAACAAACCCATCGCAGGCGCAGATCGACGCGGTCAACGCCGAATATGGCTTCGCCGATCCGATCGCGGTGCAATATCTGAACTATCTCTGGCGGCTGCTGCATGGCGATTTCGGCACGTCGTATCAGCTTCATCTGCCGGTCCTCGACGTCATCGCCGCGCAAATCATTCCGACGATTGTGCTGGCCTTCTCGGCTTTATTGACGGCGTGGGTCATCGCCATCTTCATCACCCTCGCTACGGCGGGCGCCGCAAATCGCTGGGCCCCTTGGGCGAGAGGATTGCAGACCGTCATGGCGACGTTGCCGCCATATTGGGTCGGCACGATCCTTTTAGTGGTCTTTGCCGTGACCCTTCGCATTTTTCCGGTCGAGGGCAAGAATAGCCTCGTCGGCCTGGTGCTTCCCACGCTTGCTTTGGCGCTTCCGCTGGGGGGCTTTATCGGTCTGGTGATCCAGGACGAGTTCGCGCGCGTTCTCGAACAGCCTTTCGTGACTTCATCCCGGGCCAGGGGCATGGGGGATTTCGGCGTAAGACTGCGTCACGTGCTGCGTCATGCGGTGCTCCCTGGGGTCACGCTTTCGGGCTGGGCAATTGGCAATTTGTTTTCCGGTGCCGTGTTGGTCGAATCGGTGTTCGCGCGTCAGGGCATTGGCGGCGTGTTGGTCGCCGCAACTTCGGCTCGCGATATTCCGCTGGTCACCGGCATCACTGTCATCTCCGCCGGAATCTATGTCCTCGCCAATGTTCTGGTGGATCGGGCATACCTGATCATTGATCCAAGGATGAAACTGACATGAGCAGTTCAGTCGCAACTTTGGCGACCCGCGTCTCGCCGCGCATCAGGAGCACAATCTCGATCACCGGCAGCATCCCCCCGGGTGTCTATCTGGCCGCAACGGTCATAGCATTTTTTCTTTTGTCGGCGCTCGCGCCGCAGCTTCTGCAAACGCACAGCGCGTTCAAGATGGATCTGAGGGCGACATTGCAGCCGCCCTCGTTATCTCATCCTTTCGGCACCGATCAAGCCGGCCGGGACCTGTATTCGCGGATCGTGAACGGGTCTGGCCAATCCCTCGCCATCGGCCTTGGCGCGACGGCTTTGAGCATGACCATCGCCCTTGCGCTTGGCTTCGCCGCCGGTCTGGGCGGTCGGATTGTCGATGGCGCGATAAGCAGAATTCCTCGATGTGCTGTTCGCGTTTCCGATGCTGTTTCTGGCGCTGCTCTTTGTCGCGGTGTTCGGTCCATCGGCGCCGACGCAGATTATCGCGGTGGGACTGGGGACGGCCCCTGGTTACGCTCGCATGGTCCGCGGCCAGGTTCTGGCGGTGCGGGGGGCTGGCTATGTCGAGGCGGCCATAGCGCTCGGACATCCATTCCCGCGCATCGTCTGGCGACACATCTTCCCCAATGCTCTGCGTCCGCTTGTCGTGATGATGACGTTGGGGGTCGGGCAGGCCATCGTGTGGGCGTCGGGTCTCGCTTTCCTCGGCCTTGGAGCGCCTCCGCCCTCGCCGGAATGGGGCGCATTGCTTGACGCCGGACGCGACTACATCGCGCGCGGCTGGTGGTTGGAGGTTTTGCCCGGCTTTGCGATCGTGGCCCTTGCGCTATCTGTCACGGTCGTCGGCCATCACCTTCAAGACCGCCTGGAAGGAAGGATCAAAGCGTGAGCCGCGCGGATGATGCCCGCGAACCGGCGGGCGGTCCCTTGCTGCGCGTCAACTCGCTTCGTGTGTCTTTTGGCCGCGATGCATCGGAGTGCGCCGTTGTCCGCGGCGTGTCGTTTTCACTAAACGCCGGGGGCTGCCTGGCTATTGTCGGCGAGTCCGGCTCAGGCAAAAGTGTGACCGCTCGGTCGCTGGTGGGCCTCGCAGGCGCCAACGCCCATATTCGCGCCGGCGCATTGGAATTCGCCGGCCGCGATCTCACCAAATTGAGCGATCGCGAATGGCGGCGCGTGCGCGGCAAGGAGATCGGCTTTGTGCTGCAGGACGCGCTGGTCTCGCTCGACCAGCTCCGCCCTGTCGGCAAGGAAGTCGGCGAGGCGCTGGTGCTTCACGGCGAGGCAGGAACCCGCGCGGAGCTGGCCGAACGGGTGATCAACCTGCTGAAGCTTGTCGGCGTGCCTGAACCCGCGGTCAAGGCCCGCCAGCTTCCCCAAGAACTTTCCGGCGGCCAGCGGCAGCGGGCGTTGATCGCGGCGGCGCTCGCTTTGGACCCGCAGATCCTGATCGCCGATGAGCCTACGACGGCGCTTGATGCGACGATACAGGCGCAAATTCTCGAGTTGCTGAAGGAAACGCGCGAGAGAGGCAAGGCTCTTATCCTCATTAGCCACGACCTCGCGGTCGTGTCGCGAATGGCCGACGAGGTGCTCGTCATGCGCCACGGCGAGGTCGTCGAGCGTGGCCCGGTGGAGCAGATTTTTCGTGATCCCCAACACGATTATACGCGACGGTTGCTTGACGCCGTGCCGTCGGCTCATTCGCGCGGAGCCCGCCTGGCGCCTGCATCCGCCCCCTTGCAGTATGGCTCCTCGCGGGGCGCCGCGGGCTACGCGCCGGCTGCGGCGCGGGATGGCCCCCTGCTGCGCGCGGAGGGTTTGGTAAAGCGGTTTCGCGGTCCGGACGGGGTCGTACGCAACGTGGTTCGAGGCGTGTCGTTCGAGCTCCACGCCGGCGAGACGCTCGGCGTCGTCGGCAAGTCAGGATCGGGCAAAACGACGTTGGCCCGCATGATCCTCGCGCTCGACCATCCCGACGAGGGTTCGGTATCGTTGCATGGGTTGCCGTGGACAACTATTCCAGAACGTGAGCGCCGATCCCGGCGCCATCGGATATCGGTGATCTATCAGGACCCGCTTAGCTCGTTCGATCCACGCTGGACGGTGGACCGGATTATCGATGACAGCCTTGACGGCGCCTATCAGGGCAAGGCCCCGCGCGCCGAGCGGGTGGACGAGCTGCTCGATCTCGTGGCGCTGCCGACGGCGCTGAGGCGGCGGCGCCCCTGGAGCTTTCGGGCGGCCAGCGACAGAGGGTCGCGATCGCTCGAGCTATCGCGTCAAAGCCATCGGTCATTGTCTGCGACGAGCCGGTGTCGGCCCTCGACGTGTCGATCCAGGCGCAGGTTCTCGACCTCCTCGGCGATCTCAAGGCGCAGCTCGGCGTCAGCTACCTGTTTATCTCCCACGATCTCGGGGTGATCCATCATTTCAGCGACCGTGTGCTGGTGATGAGCGAGGGGCTCGTCGTCGAAAGCGGCGAAGTCGACGACGTGTTCCTCCGGCCGCGGGAAGAATATACTCAGCGGCTGGTCGCAGCCGTGCCGCGTCTACGCCATACGCGCTCGCCCGCGGAGCGAAGGCTGGCGGAATAGCGCTGACCGAATAAAAGGCCAGCTCCGTCTCTCCAGCGATGCTGATTTCGGATTTGCGTGGCTGCGGCCGAAGCCGGTCCAACGGCCTCGGAACAAATCACGCCTGCCAGTCGGTTGTTGCGTACCATTTCCGGCTTGTCGAGGCGTTCTTGGCGGCATCGCCAGGCCCACCCGAGCATTTTCGGGGCCAGGCGAGGAGGGAGCCGCCGCGCGCCAGAACTCAAGCGGTTTCGGCGGCACCGACACTGCTTGATTGCAAGCATTAAAGCGAGCGTGCGCCCCAACCAATGTGGGGCGCACGCGTAGCAGTAGCAGAACTCGATCAGAACTTGAGCGTGTAGGTGGCCCCCGCCATCAGCGGATTTCCTGGCGTGCCGCCGATCAATCCGGTGGCCGCGCCAATGTTCGACGATTTGACCAGGAAATAATGCGCGTTTAGCGCATTGTGCACCCAGCCCGTCAAATTCCAGCTGCCATCCTCGGCCTTAATACCCGCGTGAGCGTTGAGGATTCCGTAGGCGGGAATGATGGCGTAGATCGAATTCGAGCTTTCCCCGAACCATCCCGAGTAAGTCCAGCTCTGCCAGTTGTAGTCCGGCCCCGCGAAGAAGACGACGGGCGTCGGCAGGTTCGGGATAATCGCGCCAAGATGCTTTGTATATTCCGCGCCGAGGCTGAACGACCAGCGCGGCGTCGCCGAAACCTGCTGGCCGGTGAGGCTGCAGGTCGACATGTAGCCAAGCTCGACCGGGCACGGCGCAGAGGGGAAGTTCTGGTAGAAGGCGTCGTCATACATGCCGGAAGCGTAGACGCTGGTTTCCTCGGTTGGATGCGCCCTAATGTCGGCCTCGAACCCGCGCGAGATCACATGGGGCGCGTTGGCCGTATATGCGAAAAAGCCGCCTGTTGTGCCGATCCCCGCGCCCTGCGTGATGAAGTTCCAGTCGTTCATCCAGAACGCCGCGAAATTTGCCTGGAGCTTGTGATCGAACAGGTCCGTCTTCACGCCGATCTCGTAATTGTCCAGCGTCTCCGCCTTGATCACGGTCGGCGCGGCGTCCGGGAGAGGGCCATAAGATATATTCGGGCCGCCGGGGCGCGCGCCATGCCCGTAGGAGACATAAGGCAATATATCCGGCGTCAGCTTGTACGAAATCGAGATGAGGCCGGACGGGAGGCCCTGATAGGAGTTGATGTATTGCGACCAGTAAGCAGGGCCCACCGACGACGCTCTCGCGGCCAGGACCGCTTGCTGCGTTGCCGGGTCGAGGCCGCTGACGTCAAGCCCGGTTGTCAAACCTTCGTTATGGGCGGACTTCCAGGTCGCGGAATATCTGAGGCCCGCCGTCACATCGATCTGGGGCGTTGCGTGCCACACGCTCTGCAGATAGGGCGCGATGCTCTTTGTATCGACCTGGCCGTTTCCATTCATCTGCGACCAGTCCATAGCATAGTGGGCGAATGTCGCGGCGGCCGGTGTCGTCGGCTGAAAATACCACGCGCCCGCCTGGCCGCCGTAGTACAAATTATCGGGACTACGAAAATTCTCCCACAGGAAGAACAGGCCCGCCTTGGCCTCGACCGGCTGGCCGGTCGCCGAGGAAATGCTCAAATCCTCCTGGCCGCTCCAGTCATTCCCGTCGCCGCAATAGGAGCGCAATGTATCGACGTTGAACGCCGTGTTGTTGAACCAGTGGCAATTGTAGCCGTAACGGCGGAACGCCGTCACCGAGTTCGATGGAATTGCCGTTCAGATTATAGTGCGTTATCGCGGCGACGCCGGTGCTGAGGCCGGTCTCGCTCGGACCAGCGCCGACATTGCTGCCAAGATCCGTGTTCCAGCGGCTGAGCCCGTTATTGCCTTGCGGAATATAGCCGACGCTCGCCGCCCGCTGATAGAAGTTGCCGGGAATCGGCGCGCCGTTCGCATAGTTCGTCACAACGCCCGTGGTGAGCGAGACGCAGCATTGCGTGTAAATGAACGAGTAATCGGCGACCAGCCTTACGGTCAAATCCTCGATCGGCCGTAGAAGCACCTGAGCGCGGATGGCCTTGTCGGTATATTCGCCGTAACTCGCTCCATTGTCATTTATGCTGTGGATCCACCCGTCCTGATAATTGCCGAAGAGCGACAGCCGGAAGGCGGCCCAGTCGGTGTCCGCAATGGCGCCCGTCACCGATCCTTTCAGAAGAACCTGATTATAGCTGCCGTAGGTGACGGAAACGTCGCGCTGGGTCGTGAAGCTCGGCAGCAGCGTCGTCACTTTGACCGCGCCGCTGGTCGAGTCCCAGCCGCCGGCTGTGCCCTGCGGACCCTTAAGGACCTGCAAGCCCTCGAAGTCGGGAATATCCAGATAGGCCGTGCCGGGCCGGGGATAATAGACGCCGTCGATGTAGATCGGCACGCCGGAGAAGGCCCCCGGGATGTTGGTGCCGTCGGCGTTGCCGATGCCGCGGATGTTGAAGGTCAGGTTCTGGACGTTGAGAACTTTGATGGTCAGGCTCGGCGCGAGCTGCTTTGCGTCCTGAATGTTGTTGATCTGAAGATTCTGGATCTGGTCCTGCGTGACGACCGTCGCGGCGACGGGCGCGGATTGCAAGGCTTGAACCTGCTTCTCCGAAACGGTCTCAGTTGTGTCGGGCGCGGGCGCGGACGTGACCACGACGTCCTCCACATGGCCTTCGGCTGCGGTCTGCGCCCAGGCCCCAGTGGACGCGGCGAGGATGAGGCAAAGCGGTAACGCGAGGAGCCGCGCGAGCGGGTGCGGACGTCTCATAATATCTCTTCTCCGACGATAGCCGCAGGGATGGCTGCGGGATCGAAAATTGCGGCGGGCGCGATGTCGATCAGTTGACCCAAATGCTAGGATACGGAACTAAGTCGATAGAATCGATAGACTAAATGGATAAAAGCTCTGCCGTTGCTGAAATGTCACGCTCTGGCCGCCGCCCGATTGAATCTATCTGCCGCTGGGCTTCAATGACGAAACGGATCATCTCGCGCTTCTCGTCCTGGTTCATGCCCGCCATGGGCTCGTCGAGCAAAAGAAGGGGCGGACGCCCGACGAGAGCGCGGGCGAGATCGACGCGCTTTTGCCCGCCATAGGGCAAGGTCGCGACCACAGCGTTGCGAAACGGCTGCAGCTCGAGGAACTCGTGATTTCGTCCGCGCGGGCGCGGAAGGCGCGATCTTCGCGCGCATCTCTCCCGATGCCGAATGCATGCTCGATCAGAGTTGTGCGGCTATGGCGTCGCCGAAATCGCCGCGATTGACGCCATTGATGACGTTCAGCAACGAGCTCTCGCCGGCGCCGTTGGGACCGATGGGCGCGCAGATTTCGCCGCGCGCGACATCAAAACTCTCAGGGCCGTCGGACCTTGATGCCTTTGAAGGAAAGCGATACGTCGCGAAGCCGCAGGATTGGTCCGGGCATCGGCGCTTCACGCGCCGAGAGTTTCGAGCGAGGACCGAGCGGAAGGCTCGCCTGCGACCCGCCGCTTCACCGCCTCGATGTCGCGGAAGCCGGCGGCGGGATGTTCCGGGGGAAGATAGGAGCCCGCGCCGAACAGTTTCTCGCGCAATGTGCCGGGCCGATACGCGGTCGGATAGGCGCCGCGCTTCTGAAGCTCCGGCACGAGATGGGCGACGACGTCCTCGAAGCTTTCCGGCGTCACGGCATAGGCGAGATTGAAGCCGTCGACGTCGGTCTCCTCGACCCATTCCTGCAGGATGTTCGCGACCGTCTGTGGCGAGCCGACGAAGATCGGGCCAAGGCCGCCGATGCCGCCCCAAAGCGCCAACTCCTCGATGGTCCAGGATTTGTCGCCCTCGGCGAGATGGTCGACGACTGAGACGCATGGCGTTGGTTTCGACCTTTTGCACGAGGTCGGTCGGCGCATATTGGCCGAAATCGATTCCGCTCCAGCCCGACATGAACACGAGCGCGCCGTCATAGGACGAATATTGCTGATATTCCCTGAATTTCGCCTGCGCCTTCGCGTCAGTCTCGTCGACGATGACGGTCGTCAGATTATAAGTCAGAAGCTTACGCGGATCGCGGCCGGCGGCGGCCGCTTGGCGCCGAACGTCGGCGACATAGGACCTGAGGACCTGCTTCGATCGGCGCCGCGACGAAGACACATTCGGCATGTTGCGCGGCGAAAGCACTGGCCCGGCGCCGGACGCGCCCGCCTGATAGAGCACCGGCGTGCGCTGCGGCGAGGGCTCGCAAAGATGATACGCCTGGCACCTCGAAGAACTTGCCCTCGTGCCCGATCTGCATGGACCTTCTCTGGATCGGGTGAAGATACGCCGTGTCGCGATCGCGCACGACCGCGCCCTCTTCCCAGCTGCCTTCCCACAGCTTGTAGACGACCTCCATATATTCGTCGGCGACCTCGTAGCGGTCGTCGTGACGACGCTGGCCGCCCTGCCCGATATTTTTCGCGCCGCTCTCGAGATAAGAGGTGACGATATTCCAGCCGACGCGGCCCTTGGTGAGATGGTCGGCGGTCGAGATGCGCCGCGCGAAAGTGTAGGGATGTTCGAACGAGGTCGAGGCCGTGATCGCCGAAGCCGAGATGTTCCGTGGCGAGCGCCATCGGCGCGGCACGAGCTGCAGCGGATCGTTGACCGGGATCTGAGCCGCCTGGTGGATCGCGCGACAGTTCGAGATCGCCGCGATAGACGTCGTAGACGCCAACACGTCGGCGATGAAGATCCCGTCGAACATGCCGCGCTCCAGCGTGCGGGCGAGATCGGTCCAGTACTCGAGGTCCTTGTACTGCCACGAGCGGTCGCGCGGATGCGCCCACAGCCCTGGCGATTGGTGGCCGACGCAATTCATGTCGAACGCGTTGAAACGAATTTGACGTGTCACGCTGAGGTTCCTTTGTGGCCCACGCCGCTCGTCCGGATGGTTTCCCGCCTGTTTTTTGGGCGGGTTTGCCAGGGCGGCGTTGCTCAAGCTGGGCGGGATTAGCTAAATCTGTATAATCTACTTTGTCAATGGAATTAATAGTCTATAATTCCAGCCCGCTTTAGAGAAATCGAGCTGCGACAATGGCACAGGGAGTTGGTTCCGGCTCGCCGCCGGCAGCGGCGTCGCCGGCTTACTCCGAGGCAAGGAGGTCTTGACCTTGAGGATGGGATATGGCGAGCGCGCCCGCAACCAAGGCCGGAGGAGATGATTTCTGACATAGCCCTTCGAAACAGTGATCCGCTGAGTTGAACGCGACTTAGTCACCGTCGGGGTTTCGGGCCGAAACCAGCGTGGCGCGGCGCGAGGGCCGGAACGACGAGAGCCGAGCTACGCGGGGAGAGTCCAGCTCACGACGTTTCCTATATATGGTTTGATATAGCTTGTGCTAACAACCGTCAGCGCGGCTGCCGAAGCGTCAAAGGACCGCATAGATCGGATTATTGATCGGAACCGGATAGCACCTTCGCATGAAGGCTCCAATGAATGGGGAGACTGCGATCGTTCGTCTTTGATCGTTGATGTTGGACACGACGCCGCATCGCGAAGTTAACCTGCCGCCGGATCGGAGGGGCTTCCGTACCCGTCGGAACCATTGCGAGAAAGAAATGCCGACCTTTGATGGATCCAACCACTTGCCGTTTTTCAAAGCCCCGTACCGCAGCTTCAGCGAGACCTTGAACGACGAGTCCAATCGCAGAGATCCGATCGAAAGCCTTCTGGGCGATTGCTTCGAGACCTTCGAGCGCAATTCGGAGAACGCCGCTGGCGTCGTTTGCCACGGCGGCTGCGCGAGCTGCTGCACCATCCGCGTGGCCGCGACCGCGCCCGAAATCCTGCTGATCGCGCGCACCCTGCGATCTTCTTCGGACGCGATGGGGTTCGAGCTGCAGCAAAGGATCGGCGCCGCCGATTGCGCGACAAGGCGGCTCGACGAGCGGCGCCGAATGGATGCGGGATTGCCGTGCCCATTCATCGATGGCGGTCTTTGCGTCATCTACGCGGTGCGGCCTTTAGCTTGTCGCGGTCACGCATCCTACGACGAACAGGCGTGCATCGACGCTTTGGCCGGAGCGTCCTGCGAGGTCCCCGTTTCGGAGCTGCATGTCACCGTCAGAAGCCTGGTGCAAAATGCGATGCAGGCGGCGTTGCGCGACTCTGGCTACGCCTGGGGCGCATATGAACTCAATCAAGCTCTGCAAATTGCCTTGACGAACGAGGCTTGCGAAGCGGCCTGGCTCAAGGGCCATGACGTCTTCGCGGCGGCTCTGATCAACGACGTAAGCCTGCAGGAAATGGCTGAGGACTTCGACGCCATCAAGGCGCTCTGACGCGATATCAGATGAGCAGAATAAAGCGCCACGCTGCCGCTCTCGCCTTCCATTCCTTCGCAACTTTCCCCGGGCCCAATTTAGAATTTTAGCCCATGCCGCTCAGATTCAAAAATGTTAAGCAACCGCTAGGTCCAGGGAAAACGATGGCCGATCCTGTCGGGGGGATCGGCGGTAGCGGTCCTCCGCTACCATCGTTAACCCTGTCCAGCCCGGAGACATGGGTGACGGAACGTACCTAAGACATGGGTGACAACCTCGGGCCGAACGGGTTGTCGAGGGGTTGCAGGGTTTTCTGCTCCAGATCGATGAAGCCGAGATCGTAGCTCATGAAGCTGACGAGCCAAATGCCTTCATCGACTTCCTTGATTCCGAGACGCTGGCCGGCGAGCACGGTCGAGATGTTCACCCTTTTGCGATGCATGCAGATTCGGCCGCGGGCGGTGACGAGAACGTCGCGGTCATGCAGCCGATAAGCGAGGTCCGGCAGACCGTCATAGGGCGTGAGGAGGGCGCATAGATGTCGGCGGGGCGCTTCATGGCGAGCGCCGCACCGGCTGGTGCGCGAGATGGTGACCATCGTCGAGAGCCGCGATGGCGAGATCGAACGTCTCCAGTCCATCATCAGGAAGCTCCAGCGGGCGCAGTTCGGCCGTCGTTCCGAACGCCTCGATCCCGATCAACTGGCGCTCGCGCTGGAAAACCTCGACGGCGACATCGCCCGCATTCAGGAGAGCTGCCCGGGCGTCGGGAAACAGCCATCCGCGCGGCCATCCCATCGCAAGCCGTTGCCCGATCATCTGCCGCGCGAGGACGTTCTGCTCGACATCGGCCGCGCGGTTTGTGCGTGCTGCGGCGACGCGCTCCACGCCATAGGCGAGAGCGTCAGCGAGACGCTGGATTGGGTTCCGGCGCAGCTTGGGACGACAACCGCGCACGTGCAGATTGGTCTAGGCAACGGGGTGATTATCACGTCATCGATTACCAACGAGGCGATCAATTCATTGGGCCTCTTGGCCGGTGACGAGATCACTGCGGTGATCAATGAGGCCGATGTGATTATCGGAAAAAAGCAGAGGTGAACGGCCGACGCGGATCCTGATCATCGGAAAGACGCCTTTTTTATCGGCGCTCCGCTAGAGCGGAACTGAAACCGTGAGTTCTAAACGAATTGATCCGAGGACCGGGCGCCGCTTTCATCGAGCAAACTGGCGCCCGGTTGTTGATCAGCCGAGGGCCGCGAGTTCGGCGGCGGTCTTGCCGACCAGCGACTCGTCGACGGCCTTCATGATGCCGTGCTCCATCAGCAGGTCTTCGAGCTCGTCCATCGTGATCGGGGCCGGGATGATTCCATTTCCCTTGTTGGCGTGGATCCGGGCCGCCAGCGTGCGGTAATGCTCCGCCTGCTTGCAGTCCGGCGCATATTCGATGACCGTCATGCGGCGCAGTTCGGCGTGCTGCACGATGTTGTCGCGCGGCACGAAGTAGATGAGCTTGGTGCCGAGCTTCTTCGCGAGAGAATCGGCCAGTTCGTATTCCTTGTCGGTCTGGCGCTCGTTGCAGATCAGACCGCCGAGGCGCACGCCGCCGGACGTCGCGTATTTCAAAATCCCCTTGGAGATGTTGTTGGCCGCATACATGGCCATCATCTCGCCCGACATGACGATGTAGATTTCCTGCGCCTTGTTCTCGCGGATCGGCATGGCGAAGCCGCCGCACACCACGTCGCCGAGCACGTCATAGGAGACGTAGTCGACGCCGTCGTAAGCGCCATTCTCCTCGAGGAAGTTGATCGAGGTGATGACGCCGCGGCCGGCGCAACCGACGCCTGGCTCCGGACCGCCGGACTCCACGCAACGGATGTCGCGGAAGCCGACCTTCATGACGTCCTCGAGCTCGAGGTCCTCGACGCTGCCGGCCTCGGCGGCAAGGCTCAGGATGGTGTCCTGCGCCTTGTTATGGAGGATGAGGCGGGTCGAAATCCGCCTTGGGGTCGCAACCGACGATGAGGATTTTCTGGTCCATCCCGGCGAGCGCCGCGAGGGTGTTTTGCGAGGTGGTCGACTTGCCGATGCCGCCCTTGCCGTAAAATGCGATCTGTCGCAGTGCTGACATTGTTTGCTCCTTGATCCGGTTGATTTCCAAGCGGCGCCCAAGATGCGGACCGAACCTGGATTTGCTGGTGACGCCGCGCGGCGCAGCGCCGAGGACGTCGAACCGCGTCCCTCCGAGCGCAGCCAGTCACGGCGGCCGCTCGCCTTACGCAGATGTTGTATGGCAAGCGCCATGCCACTCTTGTTGAGCAATATTCCAACAGGTCTTCCTGTGGCCTCGCCGCGGACAAAAGTCACAACCATCGGATGAAATTCTCTGGATCGACGGGCGGCGCCTGTTCCCCCGGCGCGTCCGCCGGCGTGCCAAGGTAGAGAAAGCCGACGATCTGATCATCGGGCGCAAGTTCGAGGCCGTCATGCAAGCTGCGATCGAACATCGGCCAACCCGAACGCCAGATGCCGCCGAAGCCCTGCGCCACCGCCGCCATCTGCATCGCCATGACCGCGCAGCCGGCCGTCAGCCGCTGTTCGAACAGGCTGACGATTTTGCTGGCGCGCGCGCGGGCGGCGACGACGACGACCAGCGGCGCGCGATGCGGCATGCGCGGCGCGCGGGCGATGATGTCCGGCGCATGGCCGGCGGCGAGTGCAGCGCGCTGCAACAGCGCGCCCAATTTATCGAGGCCGGCGCCTGAGGCCAAAATGAACTCATAAGGCCGCAATCTTTGGAAATCTGGAACGCGCATGGCGGCCCGCAGGATCGTCAGGAGAGCTTCTCCCTCCGGCGCCGGGGCCTGCAGCGCGGAACAGGATCGGCGCAGTAAGAGGAGATCGATGGCGTCCAGGACTTCAGTCCTTTCCGTGATCGTCAAACCAGGGCGGCAGCACGTCGATGCGTTCGCCGCGCCGCAACCGGCTGCGCAAATCCATCAGCGCCCGGTCGACGCCTTCGAGGCGGCCGAGATTGGCCCTCTCTTGCGGATTGGTTTCGATAATGTCGGCGACGGCGCCATTGCGCACGACGATGCGGCGGTCGCCCAACAGAGCGAGAATGGGATCATGGGTCGATACGAGGACGATCTTCTCCTTGGCGATCAGCAGGTCGAGCGATCTCTTGCGGTCGATGCCGGCGTTCTCGATCTCGTCGATCAACACGACCGGCGAAGCCGATAGAAGCGCGATGTCGGCGATCATCAAGGCGCGCGTCTGGCCGCCGCTCAACTGGGTGAGCGAGACGTCGGCGGAAAAGCGCTCGCCCGCGAGATCGTTGGCGCAGGCGATGACATCGCGCGCGGCGTCGGCGCGGCCATGCGCGAGGCGGCAATCGGCGTGCATCGCGACGAACTCGCCGACGGTGAGATCGACGACGAAATTCATGTTCTGCGACAGTTGCGCGATCAGCTTCCGGTCGGAGGCGCAACGCCAGCCGGGCTCAGCGGGCAAATCGTCGATCAGCACGTGTCGGCCCGACGGCGTATCGCCCTGCGCGAGGCATTCGATGTCGGCGAGCAAACGGCTCTTGCCGGAGCCCGTCGGACCGACGATGCATAACACGTCGCCCGGCTTCAGAACGAGATTCAGCCGCTCGGGGCGCCCGCTCTTGTCGCGTCCGCCGAGGATCGTCAGCGAGCGCAGCGGCGGCGCGCAATCCCCGCGTTGCGCCTCGATCTCGGCGGCGAGGGCCTCGACATGGGCGAGCAGCTGGCCGCGATCCATGCCGACATGCGAAAGCCGATCGTCGCTGAGGCCGCGGAGCCACGTCTCCAGCGTGCGGCCGGGCTTCGCGCCATCGGCGTCGGTCGAGGCCAGAAAGTCGATGAAAGCCGGATGGCGGCGCGACAATTCAGCGAGCGTCATCGATAGGAGAGGCGCCGTCATGCAGGCGTATCCGCGAAGGTCATCTTGCGCACGTTGCCGCGCTGATGGTCGCGACCGATAGTGGTTTCGCCCACGCAATAAGGGCAGACGGCCGACGGCATCGGGAAGCGCAGCCGGCGCCCCTCCAGAGTCTCGATATGCGGCGCGCGGGCGATGTGGACGCCGAGTTCGGCAGCGCCCTGGCCGGTGATGCCGTTGAAGAAGAGGACGATCGCGCGTGGATTGGCGAGACGGACATTGAAGGCGAACACTTCGCGCTCGGCCTGGGAGACGATGTCCCCTTTTGTGACGACGACGATATCGGCGAGCTTCAGCATCGGGCCGATCTTCCTTGGCGTGTGGATTCCCGAGAGATTGTCGACGACGCAGACCGCGAGCGCGCCCTGGATATGCGGCGAACAGCGGTTGCAGAGGCCGGCGCTCTCGGCGATCAGGATGTCGGCGCCGGCGCGCCGTCCCCAGCCAAGGCAATCATCGATGTTGCTGACGAAGAAATGGTCGGGGCACACATTGCCGGCAAGGCCGACCGCCACGGGCAGTCCGGCGCGGGCGTAGATTTCATCGTCCGTGGTCGAAAGCGCGTCAAACTTGACGATGGCGATATTTTGGCCCTTGCCGGCGAGAGCTTTGGCCGTCTTGACGACGACGGAGGTCTTGCCGACAGAGGGCGGTCCGGCGACGGTAATCACACGCACGAGGGATCCTCCATCGCGCTTGGGCGATCCTGCAATTCATGGAACATCCGGCAGGCGGCTTTGATTAGCTGCGCAGTCGAGCGATGGCGCAGGAAATCCCAGCCAAGCCATTTGAGCCGCGCGCCCTCCGGCAGCGCCGGCGCCAGATCGGGGCATAGCGCCGGATAGCGGTTCTGCCCGAGATAGCGCCCGAGTTCGGCGCCGTGGAAATAACGGATCAGGGCGTCGAGACGCACCCCGCGCGCAACCTTCGCTGTCAGCCAGAGCGGATAGGCGAGCGCCCCGTCTTCGGGCCAAATCACCTCGGTGTGCGCACGGCGCGGGCAGATGTCGGCGAGCGACCATGGCAGGATGTAAATTCCGCCCGGCGACGCGTCGGCGCCCGCGAGGCGCGGCATCTGCGCGGAGTGTAGCAGCGTCGGCACGTTGCGCAGGATGCGCGCCAGCCCGTCAAGGCCGAATTCCTGCGCCATGCTGAGAAGAAAGAATTTATTGACCTCGCTCCAACGGCGCTCGCCGCCGCGGCGCCAACCGCCAAAAATCACCTGACCGCGATAGGCCGTGTCAGCGAGATCGGCCCAGCGGCGCGGCGCCGGAAATCCATTGAGCTTTTGATGGTCGATCAGGAACACGAAAGGCGCGACCGCGTAGACCCCGATCCAGCCCTTTGGATCGATAAGGCCGCAATCGGCGAAGACAGATGCGACGCGCTCCGGCTGGCTCCCGACGAAGGCCCCGCCCGCCACATGACTCTCGTGAAAGCGCCGGTTGAAGGCGCTGCCATACCCGTCTGAAACCAGCATAGCGGGATAATCTTCGACCGAGCGGATGAGGCGCAGCCGGCTTATCGGGCCGCGGCCGCCCTGCCCCATGGGAAAACAGCATTTCAGAGGGGGACCGCCCTCGCCCGCGATCCGCGTTGCGAGATCGCCGACGCCGTCGCGAATGCGGTGGCGCAGAGGAACGGGAACGGCGCCGAGAAAGTCCCACGCCCTCGGCTCGCCACGCCGGGCAGTGGAGTCGCCGAAGGGACGCATCGCGGGATCGGCGTCGAGAACAAGGCTGGAGGGATCGATCAGTGCGCCCATTGGCTCGCCACGCTCTTGCCGGCCTGGCGGCTGAGGCTGTATTCGACCACATGGCCGAGAACGTCGGCCTGGGTCAGCCCCCATTGCGCCGCGGCGAGGCAGATGGCCCCGCTGCGGCCGATGTGGCAGCAGATGTTGAATTCGAGAAAGACGCGACGCCGACTCGCAGGATCGAAGCGGTAGTCGAGACGCAGATAATCGACGGGACCAGCCGCCGCCCACAAGGCCGCCGCATCGCTTTCGAGTGCAGGCGCCAGCGCGGATTCGCCGGCGTCGAACATCTCATAGCCGAGCGGATCGTTTTGCTTCAGATCTTCGGTGATGACGCCGCTCGCCCAGTTGGATCCCGGCCGCACGATCCCCAGCACCAGCGGCTGCCTGCCCCCGAGCACCGGAACCGTGATGTCGAATCCAGGGACATAGGCCTCGACCAGCACCGACATGCCCCGCGCCATGAGCCGCCCGGCGACGCGGGCGGCGCCCGCCCAATCATCCTGGATCGAGGAGGCGTCGATCCCTTCCGACGCCGCGCCGAAGCGGTTCTTGATGAAATAGGGACCGCGAAACGGCGGCGGGACCGTCAGCTCCTCGGTTGCGGCGTAAACGGCGCCATCCGCGACGGGAATGCCGATCGCCCGCGCCGCCAGCTTGGAGAACCATTTGTCCTCCGCGAGCGCCCGGACGTTCGGCCGCGCGCCGACGCAGGGAAGGCGCAGGAACTCGCAAGTCGAGGCGACGAAGATCTCGGGATTGTTGATCGGCATGCGATTGTAGAGCGAGAACACCAGATCGACATTGCCGGGCGCCTCGAACAGCGCGTGGCAGTTGCTGGCGGTCGCGACGGCGTAGCCAAGCTCGGCCAGCACTTTCCACACACGATGGTAATAGGCCGGATAGCCGCCATCTCCCGCATAGGACCGGCATGCGTAGTCAGGCTCTTCAGGCGCGTGACGGGCGAGAAACAGGATACGCGTCGAAGGCGTCTTCGGCGGACGCATCAATTGATCGATGACCGGTGAGGAAAGCACGCGCGGACGCTCCCTTGCGAGTCACGCCGGCGACCGGCCTGCGCTCACTGCCTTTGCAGTCTCTCTATTGCAAGCGATGCGCCACCGGTTCGCGACTGGCGCCCGACGCATTTATGGCTTCCGCAAACGTACCTTTGCGTACGAATCTATCACGTATGTACATCCCGGCGCCTTCCGCATGCCTGGCGCGGCCGCCCCTTCCTGCAAACCTTCGCGATCAGGCGCGATGGCCCATGGCTTGCTGTGTCTTGCATGGTCAAGCAACAAAGGCGTGTCGACATGAACGAAAAGCTGCGGCGTCTGGTCCGGGTTTTGCGGAAATGGTCGGAGAATCTGCGCAGGGCTTTTGGATGGCGCTCGAGCGAACCTCTCACCGGGCCGGAAACGACCGGCGCCGGCCTCGACCGAAACCGCGATCCTGCGTGGCGTGAACTGACCCTCTCGATCTGGCCCTGACGCATGGCGAACGCAATAACGAGCGGCGTCGCCATGCATGTCTTGAGCACGTCGGCCTCCCGGCGGGCGCGGGCGCCGCGCGGCGCCCTCAACGTCGACCGGCTGACGATGCGTCGCGGCGATCGGGAGGTCTTGCGCGACCTGTCGCTCGCCTTCGAGGAAGGCGCCGTCACCGCGATCGTCGGCCCCTCCGGCGTCGGCAAAACCACGCTGATTTGCGCCCTGAACGGTCTGCTGCGGCCATCGAGCGGCGCGGTTTCGATCGGCGGGCTCGGCCGCCTCGATGACGCAGCGGTCCTGCGCGAGGCGCGCCGCCACACCGCGACCGTCTTCCAGGACCACGCCCTGATCGGCCGGCTGCGGGCCATAGACAATGTCTTGCTTGGTTTGGCTGACGCCCGTCATCCCATGTCGCCCCTGCCTTGGTCGAGAGCCTTGCGCGAGAGAGCGGCCGCGGCGCTGGACGAGGTTGGCCTGCTCGACAAGGCGACCTTGCGCGCCGCGGACCTCTCAGGCGGCGAGCGCCAGCGCGTCGGAATCGCCCGCGCTCTGGTGCGGCGCCCGCGCCTGCTCCTTGGCGACGAGCCGTTCGCCTCGGTCGATCCGGCGCTCGCCCTGCGGCTCGGCGGCGGCTTCCGCCGTCTCGCAGCGGGGCGCGGCGTGACGGTCATCCTCGCGCTGCATCAGCTGCATCTGGCGCGCAGCCTCGCCGACCGCATCATCGGCCTCGCCGACGGGCGGGTCGCCTTCGACGGACCGGCCGCCGCATTCGACGAGGGCGCCGAGGCCCGCATTTTCCAGTCCGCGCCGCATGAGGCGGAGATGGCTTTCCCGGCGATTTGAGAAAAGGAAGCGACATGTTGCGGAAACTCACCCAAATCGTCATGGTCGTCGCCCTTCTGGCCGGCGGCGCGTTCTGGCGCCCCGTCCAGGCTTTGGCGCAAGAAGCCGCGCAAGGAACCGCTCCAGCGCGTCCGGAAAGGCTCGTGGTCGGTCTGCTGCCCGGCGAATCCGCCCCGACCGTCATGCGGCTCAACGAACCGCTGCGCGCCTATCTCGAAAAACGGCTCGGCCTGCCCGTCGAACTCGTCGTCGGCGCCAATTACGCGGCGACCGGCGAAGCGCTGCGTTTCGGCCGGCTCGACATCGCCTATCTCGGCCCCGTCACCTACATCCTGCGCAGCCGCCGCGCGAAGCTGGAGCCGTTTGCGCGGCCTTCGCATGCAGTGGATGGTCCAACCTTCCAGGCGGTCGTGATCGTTCCCGCCGACAGTCCGGCGAAGACGCTCGCCGATCTCAAAGGCGGCGACGTGGCCTTCGGCGATCCGGCCTCGACATCCGGCACCTGGGTCCCACGCTACCAGCTGCTGGAGGCCGGCCTGATTTCCGGCCGCGACTACACATTGCGGGTGCTCGGCGCCCATGACGCCGTCGCCCTCGCCGTCGCCAACCACAAGGTCGCCGCAGGCGGCCTCTCGAAACCGATCTACGACCGGCTTTTGCAGGAAGGCAAGATCGACCCCCGGTCGGTTCGCGTGCTGGCGGCCTCGCCCGCGATCCCCGAATATATGTGGACCTTCCGCGAGGGCCTCGACCCGGCCTTCAAGGAAGAGATCCGCGAGGCCTTCATCCACGTCGACGATCCCGAGGTGCTCAAAGTCTTCCGCGCCGAGGCCTTCATCCCATGTGTCGATTCGGACGTCGATCGCGTGCGCGGCTGGATCGCAGCGATCAAGGCCGCAAACCCCGACGCTGTGCCGGCCACCCAATGACGCAACAGGCCATTCGTCCCGATCTGTCGCTCATCCTCGCCGATGACCGGCGCCGGTCGCTGAACGCGATCCTCACGACGATCGCCGCGACGGCGGCGATTGGCTCGGCCTTTGTCTATGCCGGCGCTTTCGATCCGCGCCGCTATGCCGATGCGCTGCCGACCATGCTGCAGCTCGCCGCCGACGCCATGCCTCCGGATTTCAGCCGCTGGCCCAAATGGGGTCAGCCTCTGCTCGAAACACTCTCGATGAGCATCGCCGGCACCGTGCTCGGCATTCTCGCCGCGCTGCCGTTCGGCACCCTGGCTGCGCGCAACATCGCACCGCAGCCGTGGCTCGGCGGCGCCGCGCGGCTGTTCCTCAGCGTGCTGCGCTCGATCCCTGGGCTGATCTGGGGCGTGATCTTCGTGGCGGCGGTGGGCTTTGGGCCCCTGCCCGGCATCCTCGCCCTCGCCAGCCATTCCACCGGCATGATCGGCAAGTTTTTCGCCGAGACCATGGAGCATGTCGATCCGGGTCCCGGCGACGCGCTGCGCAGCTGTGGCGTATCGCGCCTCGGCGTGCTGCGATTTTCCGTGCTGCCGCAGATCCTTCCGCGGCTCATCGACGTCGCCGTCTATCGCTGGGAGCACAATCTGCGGGCCGCGACGACCCTTGGCCTCGTCGGCGCCGGCGGCCTCGGCCTCGAAATCGTCACGGCGTTCCACCTGTTCGAATATCGGGAGGCGTCGGCGCTGATCATCGTGCTGCTCGCACTCGTGACCGCGATCAACATGATCGGCGCCTATATCCGCGCCCGTCTGCTGAGAAAAACCTGACGCTCGCGCCGCGGGCGCCAACGCGCCGCGCGAGCGGGCGGGAAACTCCCGCCAATTCAGATTTCCTGCTCGTCGAGCGCCATCGGCTTGCCGTCGACGCCGCGCATGAATCGGCGCATCCACAAGGGGGGGACCACGCCGTTCATGAGCCGTTGCAAACTGGCTATCACCTCTTCGATGTCGCGCACGCGTTCGCTCTTGACCGGAAACACCTTCTCATTGTGGACCCGCACGGCGGCGAGATCGCTAAGGCCGAGGGTAAACAACACCGAGCACCCCTTCAACGCTTCGACTCGCTCAGTCAAAGGGTCCCGTCCCGTCCCGTCGTCATTGCCCATATCGTCCATGGCGCAGCCGCCGGCGTTGCCCTGGCCACCGCCGGGTCCCTTCTTGCCACCGGGCCGGAAATGGACGACGTCGACGAATTCCGAGGCGTCGCGCGCGACGTCATAAAACACCACCTGCTTGGCGCCGACGAAATTGGCGTCTAGCTGAATCAGGCTGTTGGAGGTGACGGCGATGCGAAGATGGGGCGCGTCCATTATTTTGTCCTCTCTATCTCAATTTCTCGGCGTGTGGCGTCAGGTCATCGGTTGGCCGACGACCATAACCTCGCGACCGAAGCGGAGTTCTGAAATCGGCCGGCAAGGTGTTGGCGTAGGCGCTGCGAACGCGCCATTTGTCGAGATCGGCCAGCGGCAGCCTGCGCTTGAAAAGCGCTTCGACCGGGATGATGTGGAGCGAATTTCCGACTTCGACGTAGAAGTCGATCGGATAGAGCGCTGCATTCTCGTGCGCGGCTCCGATCTCGATTACAAGCGCGTCGTCATCGAATTGCGTCTTCGGGTTATCACAGTCGAAACGGAAATGCCGGTTGAAAATGAATTTCCTGCGGAACTGATAGAGAATGCGGTCTTCGTCGTGAAAACGTCGGATCTCGGCGACGATGTCAAAATAAAATTGCGTCAGCATCGCTTCGACATAGGCGTCCGCGTAAGGCTCGCGCAGAGAGCCAAGATAATAGGCGGCGGCCGACTCCAGCAGCGCGAGGCCCGCCGGGGTCAGTTCGAGCGACAGCGCGCCCCTGTTGACGGTTCCATTGATCTTGACGACGCCGTCCGCCATTTCGACATGGCCTTGTGGGTGAAAAACGATCGTTTTCACAACCCGCAGGATGCGATAGATTTCGGCGACCGCTTTCTGCGTCCCGTTGGCGCGCGGCAGATCGAGGTAACGCCGCCACGACGTCTCGCCGTCGGCCGCAGGGTTCTGGGAGCCGAGAAAAGCGTCAAGAACGAAAAAGGCGCGGCAGACGCCGCTGATGAGCGAAAGCGGCGCCTCGCAGCCAGGCTCCGCCTCGGCGAAGCTGAGGCTCTTGCGCTTGGAATAGAGTTCGATCTGCCGATATTCGGGCAGCGATAGCCGGTTTTTTGACCCGGCGGCGAGATCATTGACGAGATCGTTGACGAGCGTCATGGCTCCCTGGACTCCGACGGCGCGCCTCGGCGGACGGAGCGGGGCTTCCCCCGCTCCGATCGCTTCAGTCACCAGGTGTTGAGGATCCATTCGCGATCCTTGGTGTATTCCATATGGGCGAACATGCTGTTGGCGATGGCTTCGCCAAGCAGCATCGCGCCCTGATAGCCCATCGTCGGGTGCCGATAGAGGCCGGCGCGATCGAACGTCGGGAAGCCGACGCGCGTCATCGGTATGTTGTTGTCGATCGCCACATAGCGGCCCTTGGAATGCCCGAGGATCAGGTCGATCTTGTGCTCTGGATCCTTGGCGCGCTTCTCAAGCTCCCAGAGATCGGCGTTGCAAACGATCTCCATGTCCCAGTCGACATTTTTTTTCATCTCGAGAACGCGTGGGTCGCGCTTGTACTTCGTGTTATCGTCGCCAAGCAGGAGAAGAACCGGCTTCAACTCCACTTCGAGGCAGAACTCGGCGAGACCGATCACCAGATCCGGATGCCCGAACAGGGCGACCCGCTTGTCCGCGAAGAACATATGCGCAAGATCCTGCAGGGCGTCGAGGGCGACGCCGCGCTCCGCGACGAGCAACTCGGGGATCGGCTTGCCGGTGATCTCGGAGATCTTGCGCAGCATGGCGTCGGTGTTGGCGATGCCATAGGGCGTCGGCACGACATGGGCCGGAACGTCGAAATCGCTTTTCAGGAATTCCGCTGCGCTGGCGCCCTCATAGCGCGCGAGCGCCACGGAGGCGATGGCGCCCGTCGATGCGGCGATGTCTTCGACGGTGGTCCGGCCATGGGTGTGGATCGACTTGTCGGGCAGCATCGGCGAGTCGAAATCTTCCGTGTCCATGAAAATCGTGGCGTCGACGCCCATTTCGCGCAAATAGCGCTTGAGGAGCACGACGTCGCCCGGATTGACCCAGCCGGGGAAGAGATTGATCTTGCCGGTCGGCTCGACCTTGCGGGTGGCGATGGTCTTGAAGACGGACAACACGCACTCCGAATAGCCGCCAACCTGGCTGTTCTTGAAGCTCGGCGTGTGGACCGGAACCACAAAGACCTTGCGGTCCGGGAACTCCTGTTTGAGCATCTTGTTGCAGACGTTGATGTTGCCTTCGACGTCGTCGCCGATAATTTCGGTGGAGCAGGTGGTCAGCACCGGGATGACGCGCAGCCGGGGATAGCGCCGGGCGAGCGTCATGACGCCGTCCTGAATGCGCTGATGTCCCCCAAACACTGCCGAGTCCTCATGAAGCGAGGTCGAGGCGATGTCGAAATTCTCCTTGAAATGCTGGGCGAACAGCAAGCGGACGAACATCGAGCAGCCCTGGCCGCCGTGGACGAGCGGGATCGAATCCTTTATTCCGATGCCGGCGTATTGAGCGCCGGCGGGCTGGCAGTCATACATCGGATTGATGATGCCTGCCCTTTCCTTGGTGGTGACTTCGCAACCCATGGCGGGCTTCCTCTCGTTTGGGGGAGGCGGCCCGTCGCAGGGCGACGAACCGCAGTCAGGCGTTCAATAGAGCGAGTGGCTCAACTCACGATTTTTGGAGCGGGTGATCGTCACGTCGAGAAGCCTCTCCTTGAGGCTCTGCATCAGCGCCCGGATCTCGGCGGGATCGGCGCCTTCGATCCAGGAGCACCGCTCCTTGAGGTCATGCGCCATCGTCCTGGCTTCGGCGTAGAACAGCCGCTCCGCGCCCGTCTCGAGCCGCGGCTTCTCGCCGGTCAAAAGACAGGCGGCGGCGGCGATGACGCCGTCGATGTTCTCCTCGCGGTCCCATGTCCGCGAGCTGAATTGCCAAAGGCAGCGTTCCTCGACATAGGCGAATAATTGATCGAGCTTTTCCGTCGTCATTCCGCCGCCTCCGCGATTGCAGGCGCCGCGTTTCCACGGATGTCGGTGGCGGCGAGCTTCAAAAGCGGGTTGTGCACGGCGTTGTACATGTCGCGGGCGAGATTGACGAAGCCCTCGAAACCCATGTAGGGGCCGTTGTGATAGCCGTGGCCGTTGACGTAAGGAATATGCAGTTTCTTCACCAGTTCGCCGACCCGTGGCCCGGTAAAGATGACGTCTGGCCGCACGCGGTCGATGATCTCGAAGAATTCGAGTTCGTTGCCGTCATCGATGTAATAGGTGCCGTTCTGGCCGCGCGCGATGACTTTTTCGAAATCTTCCTGGTGGCCGAATTTCGAGGACATGGCGACGACCTGCACGCCGAGGTCGTCCTCGACGGCCTTGGTCCAGTGCCACAGCCGCGGACCGCCCGTCCAGATCGCCATTTTGGCGCCTTTCAGCCGTTCCTTGTACCAATCAAGCTTCGGCTTCCACTTGGCGTATTCGTCTGCGATCAGGGCTTCGCCGCGATCCTCGATGCCGAAGAAGGCGCAGATCTTGCGGATGCCTTCGGCCATGTAGTTGAAACCCCAGGAGTCGATGTCAAGACGCGGGATGCCGTACTGCTTCTTTAGCTCGTTGGCGATATAGGCGGACGAGCGGGCGCAGTTGACGACATTGAGCTGTGCGCGGTGCATGCCGCGCAGGGCGTCATAAGTGCCGTTGCCGGTGAAGTGGGCGATCACCTGAATGCCCAGACGGTCCCAGTATTTCTGCAGCAGCTGGGTGTCGCCCTGAATGTTGAAATCGCCGATGAAGTTCATAGTGTAGTCGCTGGTGATCTCCGGCTCCAGCGTGCCGACCTTGTCATTGATCCAGCCGATATTGAGGACGTGGTGGCCCTTCGACTGCGAGACGCCAGCGAAACCGGGGCATTCGACGGTGAAAATATCGACGTCCGGACGCTCGCCCATCACCTTCTTGGCGACCGCCTTGATGTCGTCGCCGATCAGGGCGGTCGGACAGGTCGTATAGACGAACATCCGCTTGATCTCGGGCATCTCGTCGAAGGCTTCGTTGATCGACTTTTCGAGCCGCTTCTCGCCGCCGAAGACGATGTGGCTTTCCTTCATGTCGGTCGACCACACATATTTCATGTTGAAGTGGCCGTTATCGGTCGGATAGCGCTTGGTATGCCAGGTGTCATAGGCGCAGCCGATAGGGCCGTGGATCATCTGGATGGTGTCTTTGAGCACGCCGCCGATGACGAGCTTGGCGCCGCAGAAGGCGCAGCCGCGCTCCGACAGGGTGCCGGGAATGGTCGCCGCATTGGAGACCGGGAGGAAGTCGCGCGTGTCCTCGCCCTCCACCTTCAGATAGATGTGCTTTTCCCGTTCGGGAATCGCTTTGTCGCATTCAAGCAGGACCATTGGCATAGGTGACTCTCCCCAGATGGCGAGGCGAAAGATTGGCCGCAATCGCGGCGATGATCAGCCGGTTGTTTCGAATGAGGGCTCGCCCTGCTATCGCATCAAGCGTGCCAGCGCCGTCGCGAGATTGTGTGCGGTTGCTTCAGAGCGCGAAACAGAAGTTCGGCTAAGGCGGGCGTTCCAAACTGTACGATCGTCCGGAAAAAGAGTTCCGAAGCGTGCGCGGAGAGGATGCGCTGCGGCTTCCGCGGGGAGGCGGCGGTGACGACGCCCGCTGGCACGACGGTTGCTGTCCCACCTTCGACTCGGCCCTTGCTTGGCCGGCCGCCGGAGAACTCTCTCATGCAGCAAGACACTATCGAAAGGGCGCCGACAGCGACCGATCCGGCGACTGGAGCGCTTAGAATCGCCGTCTCCAGCCGCGACGGAACCAAGATCGACAAGCATTTCGGCCAGAGCGAGGAATTTCTCGTCTTCGACGTCGCCGCCGATGGCGCGGTCCTGATCGAGCGCCGCGATGTCGCCAGCCAAGCGCGAGGCGACGAGGACCCGCGCGACACCATCTGCCGCATGCTGGCGGACTGCAGGATGCTGCTGGTCGCCAAGATCGGCGTCGCGCCGCAGGAAAAACTCGCCGGCGCCGGCATCGAGGCGAGCGACCTCCACGTCGGCAAGGCGGTCGACGCCGCGCTCGCCGAAGCTTATGCGGCGAAAGTGCTGGCGGCGAAAGCGGTCGAGGATGAGAGCGCGGCGATCGACGCCAGCAGCTTTCGCCTCGCGCACGCAATGTTGCGCGTGAGCGACATCGACCGGTCGGTGGACTTTTATACGCGTTTGCTTGGCATGCACGTGCTCGAGCGCCGCGACCACAAGAAGAACCAATTTTCTCAGGCCTATCTCGGCTATGGCGAAGGCTTCGCGCAGATGGCTCTCGAGCTTGTATTCAACTGGGCGCGCGAGGAGCCCTACGTCAGGGGCGACGCCTTCGGCCACATCGCGATCGAGGTCCGCCACATCTCGGCCCTCTGCGATCGCCTCGCCGCGGCCGGCGTCCCCATGCCGCGACCGCCGCGAGGCCAGCGGCACGGCGAAAACATCGTCGCTTTCGTCGAGGATCCGGACGGCCACCAGATCGAACTGGTGCAGCCGCCGGCTTCCGCATGAGCGCAGCCCTGCGGTGGGCCCTCAATCCAGTCGAGATCAGGAGAAACCCATGTCGGTCGAATCAGCCGTCGCCTATATCAAACGCATGCGCGAGGACGAGGCTTTCCGCCGCGTCCTCAACGACAACAGCGAGGACGAGGCGGCCAACTGGGCCTTCGTCAAAACCATGGGTTATGATTTTACGATGCCCGAGTTCAGGCAAGCCCAGGACGAGGTCTACAAGGAGCATGGCATAACGCCGATGTAAAGGCGCGAGCCGACTTCCCAAGCCGGCCCGTCTCCTTCCAGCTCTACCGCCGATAGGTCAAAACGGCGTCGCGCTTGGACGAGAAATGCTCCGCGATCCGCAAGACGAGGTCAGGGTCCAGCGGGACGCCGTAGGCCGCGGCCGCGCTGCCGAGTTGCTCGGGCGGCAATCCCGCGAGCGAGGCGACCCCTGCGGTCGCCATGGCGGTGACCTGTCTGCGCAGGCCGTCGTCCGAGGTTCGTCCGAGCCAGCCGTCGCGGATGCTGCCGGGATGATAGGCCCCGCCGCTGGAGGAGGGCTCATAATCGCGATCATAGGTCTTTATCGCCGCCGCCATGGCGATGTCCGCGAGGATCAAATGATATTGCTGGTTTGCGGTTTCCACGGAAATCTCCTTTACCGGACAGGCTCCGGCCTGCGGAACGTCTTGTAGCTGATGGAGTGCTTCTCCATCCGGAGGCCAAGGATGCGCCGGGTGAGGCCGAGCTCCTTGGCCGCCTCGGTCATATTGCCGTGGTGCGTCTTCAACGCCTCCACGATCATCTCATATTCGACCGCCTCGATCTTCGCATCGAGGCCGCAGCCGAAAGCAGTCCCCGTCTCCGCCGAGGTTTGCAAGGAGGGTGGCAGATTGTAGCCGTGAACGACGCCATCTTCGGACAATATGACCGAGCGCTCGATGACGTTCTCCAGCTCCCGCACATTGCCGGGCCAGTGATAGGCCATCAGCATGTTCAGCGCCGGCGTCGAGATGCGTTTCACCTCCTTGCCCGTTTCGGCGCTGTTGCGGGCGACGAAGTGATCCGCGAGCAGGATGACGTCGCTACCGCGCTCCCGCAGCGGCGGAATGGTCATGGGAAAAACATTGAGCCGGTAATACAAATCCTCCCGGAACGTTCCCTTCGCCACCATGTCGAGGAGGTTGCGGTTGGTGGCGGCGATGATGCGCAGATCGACCTTGACGGGCCGGCTGCCGCCAACCCGCTCGAAGGTCTTTTCCTGCAGCACCCGCAGGAGCTTCGCCTGCATCTGCAGGCTGAGTTCGCCGATCTCATCAAGGAAGATAGAGCCGCCGTCAGCCAGTTCGAAGCGGCCCTTGCGCAAGGCGACGGCGCCTGTGAAAGCGCCTTTCTCGTGGCCGAACAATTCGCTTTCGACGATGCTCTCCGGCAACGCGGCGCAATTGAATTTCACGAAGGGGCCGTCGGCCGCCGCGCTGTTGTAGTGGATCGCGTTGGCGACCAGCTCCTTGCCGACGCCGCTCTCCCCGAGGATCAGCACGGTCGCCTTCACGCCGGCCACCTTGCGGATCAGTTCGTACACCTCCTGCATCGGCTTGGAGTTGCCGATGATGTTCGAAGGCTTGAACCGCTCCTTCAGCGCGTGCTTGAGATTGCGGTTCTCATTTTCCAGCCGCGCCTTGTCGACATGCTCCAGAAGATAGAGTTCCACCGCCGGCGCGATCATCGAAGCGATGGTCGCCAAAAGTTCGACGTCTTGCTTCAGCAGACGCCGATTGTAGTAGCCTCGCTCGGCGCTGATGGTTCCCAGAACTTTCTTGGCGTGGATGATCGGAACGCAGAGAAAAGAGGCATTGGGGGACGCGCCGTCGTCCTGATCCGCCGCGCGCTCGCGCCGGCCGGCGGCTTTGCGCCGCTGAGGGGCCATCATCGCCTTGCCGGACTCGACGACTTTGCCCGAGATTCCGTTCTCCAGCGAATAATTGCCCTGTGCTTTCTGTTCCTCCTGGAGCCCGAAGCTTTGTTGAATGAAGGCCCTGTCCGACTCGCGATCCAAAAGGGTCACCATGCCGCGCTGCATCTTCAACCGCTGCTGCATCACCTTGAGAACGATGCCGAGCGAGGTGGCGAGATCTTCATCGTCGGTGATGATCTGGCTGATCTGGAACAGAACCGGCAGCACGTTCACGCGGCATTCGCCGGTGAAGCAATGGGTGAAATCCTCGACGAAATCGTCGATTTCAAAGATGACCATTTCGTGCGCGCTCATCGCGATGACCCCGAAATTGGCTGGATTGAAACCTTAAGCAATTAGAGAGCCAAGACCCGACTGTTTGACGCCCAGAGCTATATATATGGCGATACTGCTCCGCTATCACATAGCATGGCCCCCGTCGCGATCAAAGAGGCCGTTCAGCCATCGTACGCAAATGTACGAAAAGCGGGACGAGAGGCCGAGAATGAACGAATTTCGCGGGCGACAAGACGACGGCCCGCTTCTTTCCCGAGCGTCGCGCGGAGCATCGCGCTGCTTTGCGCCCTCAACTGTCGGGTGGCCCGTCGATTGCTATTCACAACCGCGGTCATCGCAGCCGGTGGAGACGGATATGAAACCCGAAGAGATCCTCGCCCTGATGAACGAGCCGGCCTGCGCCCACAACGCCAAGGCGAAGTCCGGCTGCGCCAAGCCGCAGCCTGGCGCGACCCAGGGCGGCTGCTGTTTCGACGGCGCCCGCAACGCCTTGCTTCCGATCGCCGACGTCGCCCATGTGGTGCATGGTCCGATCGGCTGCGCCGGCTCCTCCTGGGACAATCGCGGCACGCGCTCCAGCGGCGCCGACACCTATCGCTTCGGGATGACGACCGATCTCAGCGAAATGGACGTCATCATGGGACGCGGGGAAAAGCGTCTCTTCCGCGCCATTCGTCAGGCGGTCGAGACGCATCATCCCGCGGCGGTGTTCATCTACAACACCTGCGTTCCCGCCCTCAATGGCGACGACATCGATGCGGTCTCGAAGGTTGCGGCGGAACGCTTCGGCGTGCCGGTCGTTCCCATCGACTGCGCGGGCTTTTACGGAAACAAGAATCTCGGCAACCGCATCGCCGGCGACGTCATCTACAAACATGTGATCGGCTCACGCGAGCCGTCGCCTCCGCCCGCCTCGGCCGAGCGCATTGGCATTACGACGCATGACGTCAATCTGATCGGCGAATGGAACGTAGGCGGCGAGTTCTGGAACGTCGCTCCGCTTTTCGACGAACTCGGGCTGCGGATCCTCTGCACCTTCTCCGGCGATTCGCGTTTTCGCGAGGTGCAGACGATGCACCGCGCGCAAGCCAATATGGTGGTGTGCTCCAAGGCCATGCTGCACGTCGCGCGCAAGCTGCAGGACGATTACGCCATCCCGTTCTTCGAGGGAAGTTTCTACGGCGTCGCCGACACCTCGCAGGCGTTCCGCGATTTTGCGCGGTTGCTCGGCGATAGCGATCTCAGCGCTCGAACGGAAGCGATGATCGCGCGTGAGGAGGCCAAAGTCGATACGGCGCTGGCGCCGCTGCGCCAACGTCTCGCCGGCAAGCGCGTGCTCATCTTCACTGGCGGCTACAAATCCTGGTCGGTCGTGTCGGCGATGCAGGATCTCGGCATGGTCGTCGTCGCCACCGGGACGGAGAAGTCGACCGAGGAAGACAAGGCCCGCATCCGCGCGCTGATGGGGCCGGAGGCGCGCATGATATCGGACAACGACCAGACCGCGCTCATCGCGGCCTTTCACGAATGCGCGGCCGACATCATGATAGCAGGCGATCGCTATATCTATCCCACCTTGAAGTCGCGCATTCCATTTCTCGACATCGATCATGTCCGCTCCATCGGCTACGCCGGCTATGACGGCCTCATTGAACTCGCGCGAAATCTCGACCGCGCGGTGCATTCGCCGGTGTGGGAGCAGGTCAGCCGCCGCCCCGCCTGGCTGCGGCGGCGGGCGGCCTGAGGCGCGGCGGCCATGGCGGAAATCATCGTCCCGGCCAAGGCGCTCTCTGTCAATCCGCTCAAGGCCAGCCAGCCCATCGGCGCCTCGCTCGCCTTTCTGGGATTGGCCGACGCCATGCCGCTGGAGCATGGCGCGCGCGGCTGCGCCGCCTTCAACAAGCTGTTCTTCATGCGTCATTTCCATGAGCCAATCCCGCTGCAGACGACAGCCATGGATCAGACCACTACCGTGCTCGGCTCCGACGGCAATGTCGTCGACGCTCTCTCCACCATCTGCGCCAAGAACAGGCCGGCCGTGATCGGGTTGATCACCACCGGCCTGTCGGAAATGCAGGGCGCGGACGTTCCGAGCACCATCGCGGCCTTCCGCAAGAGTTTCCCCCAATACGACAATGTGGCTGTGATCCCGGTCAGCGCAACCGACGCCCTGGGATGCCTCGAAACAGGCTTCGCCGCGGCGCTCGAGGCCATCGTCGGCGCCCTCGTCCCGGCTCCGTCACAAATGCGGCGCGCCCGTCAGGTCAATGTTCTGGTCTCGGCGATGTTGACGCCGGGCGACATCGACGCGTTGAAGGACTGGGTCGCCGCTTTCGACCTCACGCCCATCGTCCTGCCCGACGTCGGGGATTCGCTCGACGGTCATATGATCGAGGCGGGCTTTTCGACGCTCACCTATGGCGGGACGACGCGCGCCGCAATCGCCGCCATGGCGGACTCCGCCGCCACACTGGTCATCGGCCATTCGATCGAGCGCGCCGCCGACGCGCTGCGCAAGAAGACGGGAATTCCGGATTATCGCTTCGCCGGCCTCATGGGCCTCGACGAATGCGACGCCTTCACGCAAGCGCTGGCCGAAATCGCCGGCTGCGCCGTCCCTTCCGGCGTCGAGCGCGCCCGCGCCCGGCTGCAGGACGCCATGGTCGATTGCGAATTCCAGTTCAGCGGCGCCCGCGTCGCCGTAGCCGCCGACGCCGACCATCTCGCCGCGCTCGTCCGCTTCCTGACGGGAATGGGCGCCGAGATCGTCGCCGCCGTCGCGTCGGCGCGGGCGGATCATCTCGCGCGGATGCCGATCGAAAGCGTCGTGATCGGCGATCTGGAGGATCTCGAATGGCTCGCCCGCGAGCGCGGCGCTGAAATGATCGTCGCCAACTCGCACGGAGTCGAGATCGCCGCGCGATTGGGGACGGCGCTGCTCAGGGCGGGCTTCCCGATCTACGACTCCTACGGCGCGCACGCGAAGACATGGATCGGCTACGGCGGCAGCCGCCAGATCGTATTCGAGACCGCCAATCTGCTCAGCGCCCACTATCAGGAAATCCGTCCCTACCGCTCGCGCTACTGGGCGGGAACGCCGCGCGACGAGGAACGCCGGAGCGACGCGCCATGTTGAGAATAGCTTTCGCCTCCAATGACAGAGCCACGGTCAACCTGCATTTTGGCGGCGCCGAAAGCCTTGTCATCTACGACGTCGCCCCCGGACGCGCCGATCTGATCGGCGTCGGGACCTTCGTCAAGACTGAGCACATTGGCGAAAGCGGCCGCACCGGCCTCACCGGCGCCCCAGAGGATAAGGTGCTGGCCAAGCTCGATTTCGTGAAGGACTGCCGCGCCGTTTACGCCGCCTCTATCGGCGCTTCGTCAATTCGCCGGCTGATGGCGACCGGCATACAGCCGATCATAGTCGACAGCGGCCACGATATTCTCGATCTGCTGAACGAGGTGAGCCTGGCGCTGGTTTATGGCGGCCTCGCCTGGGTCGAACGGGCGAAAGCCGAGGCTCCTGCGTCCCAGGCAAGCGCCGTCGACGGAGGCGAGGCGAGCCATAAACTGCTCAGCTCCGTCGACGAATTGGATTGATCCGTTTCCGACTGCGCGATTGAGGCGATGCGCCGCGATCATCGCGCACGGCATGAGGAATTCAGAGCATGACCGAAGACCAACGCCTGCGCCTGATCGCCTCGACGATCGAGGCGCTCCGCCCATCCGTGCAGCGCGACGGCGGCGACCTCGAACTGGTGGCGGTGAAAGGGAGCCGGGTCGAAGTGCGCCTGTCCGGCCAGTGTCTTTCCTGCGCGCTCGCCGGCCAAACCCTCGGCGGCGTGCGCCGGAAGCTGATGGACGTGCTGGATACGCCAGTCATGGTTGTCCCCTGCCAATCATAGGGGCCGAGGGCGAATGCAATGGGCCAGCACGAGATGTTCTTGCCGAGAATCGCCGCGACGCCCGCCATCGACGCCGCCCAAACGACTCTCGCCGGCATCTACGAAATTTCGAAACTATTGGCCTCGAACGATCGCCTGGAAGTCACTCTCTCCGCGATGCTCACCTTGATGTCGAGCCATCTCGAAATGCTGGGAGGGCTCTTCTCGCTGCTCGACCAAACCGGTGCGCCCCATGTCGTCATCGGCTCTGGATGGTCGGAGGAAAACGCCAAACTCTCTTTCGATCGTGCGCCGCTGCCCGCCATCCAACGGATCGTCGCGACAAAGATGCCGCTGGTCGTTGAAAACCCGCACGCATCTCCCCTGTTCAAGGATTCCGGGTTTTCCGTCTGGAAGGCACGGGAGGCTCAGTTCTTCTCACTCATCGGCGTTCCCATAAAGAATGGCGATGACGTCGTCGGCGTTCTCACCGTCGAACGCGCCTTCACGAACTCTGCGACGATGCGCTTCGATCGCGACGTCCGCTTCCTGACCATGATCGCTCATCTCGCGAGCCAGAGGGTGCGTTTGCAAAAACTCTTCGTACGAAATCGTGAAGGATCGGCGCGAGATCGTGAAACATCGGTTCGGGCGATCGCCGGCTTCACGAGAAGCGCCCGTCCGCGCTCTTCGAAACCGAAAGACGGCGCTTTGACGGGAATCGTCGGCGACAGTCCCGCAATGCGCGCGGTCGTCAAAAAAATCCACACCGTCGCGAAAGGCCGCTCGACGGTATTGTTGCGCGGCGAAACCGGCACCGGCAAGGAATTATTCGCCGCCGCGATCCATGATCTTTCGCCGCGGCGCTCTAAACCTTTCATCAAGCTGAATTGCGCCGCGCTGCCCGAGACCACGTTGGAATCGGAGCTTTTTGGTCACGAGCGAGGCGCCTTCACCGGCGCCATGGCGACGCGCAAGGGGCGGTTCGAACTCGCCGACGGAGGCACGCTGTTTCTCGACGAAATAGGCGACATCTCCATGTCCTTCCAGGCCCGGCTCGTGCGCGTCCTGGAAGAAGGCGAGATCACAAGGGTCGGCGGGACGCGCCAGATCAAAGTCGATGTGCGGTTCGTCTGCGCGACGAACAGGAACCTCGAAGAACTCGTCAAGCGCGGCGAATTCAGGACCGACCTTTATTATCGCATCAACGTCGCGCCTATTCTTGCGCCTTCGTTGCGCGAGCGTAAGGGCGATCTGATGCGCCTCGCCAACGAATTTTTACGGCGTTTCAACGCTGAACAGAAGTCCGACATGACGATTGCGGCGACGGCGATTCCGGTCCTCAAACGCTGCAGGTTTCCGGGCAATATCCGGGAACTCCAGAATTGCATTTGCCGCGCCGCCACGCTGGCGCAAGACGACCGAATAGACGCCAGCGATCTCGCCTGTCAAAATGATGGGTGTCTCTCCGCGATCCTGTGGAAGAAAGGCGCGCACCCCGTAACCGGCTGGCGTCGTCGACCCGCACCCACGCGTATCGCTGGCTGACTCAGCGGCTCGACCGGACGACGGGTTTCCTTCTGCGATTACGCTTCGAAAAATCCAGGCGGCGACCGAAAGTCGATTGATCACTTTGCAAGCGCCCCCAGCCGCCGCAACCCGGCGCAAGATAATGTGCGCGGTTCGATCGAGGCCGGCGTCAAACCGAGCTTCCCTCCAGGACGCACCTCGACGTACGAAACGGCATCCAAAACGTACGCGCCGGTGCGAGCTCCCGGCGCCGCCTCGCGTCCTCCTCGGACGCTCGCAAGCTAATCCAGCGGCTTCCGGCGCCCGCCAAAGGGATGGCGCCATCGTTGCAGTGCAGGGGAGATCCGGCAATCCAGGGATCAACGGACATGGAACTGAGCTTTATTCCATTCGACGCCTTGCTTCAGCCGATGCGAACAGAATCGCCGCAACAGGCTCAAGCTACAAGCGGCTGCGCATCGTCGAGTTGCGGCTCGAGCGAGGGGGCCGGTGAGCTCGATCCGGAAGTCTGGGAGAAGGTCAAGGACCATCCGTGTTATTCCGAGGAAGCGCATCACTACTTCGCGCGCATGCACGTCGCCGTCGCGCCGGCGTGCAACATTCAATGTAATTACTGCAACCGGAAATATGATTGCGCCAACGAGAGCCGCCCCGGCGTCGTCTCCGAGCGCCTGACGCCAGAACAGGGCGCGCGGAAGGCGCGCGCCGTCGCCGAGAGCGTGCCGCAGCTATCGGTTCTTGGAATCGCTGGACCTGGCGACGCTCTCTATGATTGGCGCCATACCAAAACGACGTTCGATCTGGTTGCGAAAAGCCTCCCCGACCTTAAACTTTGTCTTTCGACGAATGGTCTCTCGCTGCCAGATCACATCGACGAAATCGTGGACATGAATATCGATCATGTCACGATCACCATAAACATGGTCGATCCCGAAATCGGCGTTAAAATCTATCCTTGGATTTTTTACCGCAACAAGCGCTATTCCGGTTTGGAGGCGGCGCGCATCCTGCACGAACGGCAGATGCTGGGCCTCGAAATGCTCACGGCGCGGAAGGTCCTCGTAAAAGTCAACTCGGTGATGATTCCCGGTGTCAACGACGGGCATCTGAGGGAGGTCAATCGTCAGGTCAAGGCGCGCGGCGCTTTCCTTCACAACATCATGCCGTTGATCTCCGATCCGGCGCATGGGACGTTTTACGGCCTGAACGGGCAACGCGGGCCAACGCCGCAGGAGCTGAAGGCGCTTCAGGACGCTTGCGAAGGCGGCGCGAAGCTCATGCGCCACTGCCGTCAATGCCGCGCCGATGCGGTCGGCATGCTCGGCGAGGATCGCGGCCAGGAGTTCAATCTCGATCTCTTGCCCGAAGCGATCGATTTCGATCCGACGCAGCGCGACGCCTACCGCGATCATGTGGCGGAGCAACGCGGCGCGCATCAGAGCGCGAAGGCAAACGTTGAGGCTGTCCTCGCGAACGCGACCCCCGGCCGACCGGGCCTCGTCGCGGTCGCCACCAAAGGGGAAGGCCGAAATCAACCAGCACTTCGGCCACGCGCGGGAGTTTCAGGTCTATGAAGTCGATCAGGCCGGCGTTCGCTTCGTCGGCCATCGCAAGCTCGATGACAATTATTGTCAGGGCGGTTTCGGCGAGGAGATCGTATTGACTTCGGTCGTGACGGCGCTGGAGGGCATAGACGCCGTGTTCTGCGCCAAGATCGGAGAATGCCCGAAGGGTGAGCTGGCGGCAGCGGGAATAAAACCGGTCGATGCTTACGCTTACGAGTTCATAGAGACCGCGATCGCCGATTTTTACGCGCGGTCGCAAGAGAGCGATGAAACGACCAACTAAATTAGAGGCCCATGGCCAGCAAATTGAGCGCATCGCAATTTGACCAGCAGAAGGACTCTCTCACATGATAATTTTAACGCGCGAAGCTGTAGCCGCTGTTCAAGGCGCCATCGACCGGGCGGGAAAACCCGGTTTCGGGCTGCGCCTCTCAGCTGAGAGCAATGGGTGCGCCGGGCCGCGATATTCGATGCGCCTCGAAGACGAACCGCAAGCGGATGACGTCGTGTTGGAGATCCGCGACGTTCGCGTCTTCGTCGACCCCGACTCGATGGCGCTTTTGGTGGGAGCGACAGTCGGCTTTTCATCCTCCCTCGAAGGGTCTGGCTTCACCTTCGAGAACCCTAACATCGGCAGTCCGGAATTCGCGAATTCCGGCGCAGCGCACAGCTGCTCGTGCGGCAAATCATGCGGATAAAAGCGACCTGCCCCGCCCGGACGGCGCGGCGCGAGGGCCGGAAACAAGGGCCGTCCTGCCCTCGGGAATAAGCCGCGTAAATCGATCAGCGGCGTCGATTTGCGCGGATTGTAGTAACCTATTCAGCCGCGTCGCCCGGCGCGGCGACGCGCCGGCTGTTCTCCGCCATTTCGCGATATTGTTCCTGCCATTGCGTGGGGCCGTTGGACGGCGATACCTGCACCGCCGTCACCTTATATTCGGGACAGTTCGTCGCCCAATCCGAATTGTCGGTTGTGATGACATTGGTTTGGCACAAAGGGTGATGGAACGTCGTATAGACGACGCCCGGCGCGACGCGGTCGGTGATTTTCGCGTGGAGGGTCGTCTCGCCCGCGCGGCTTTGCACGCGCACCCAGTCGCCGTCGCGCACGCCCCGCAGTTCGGCGTCATGCGGGTGAATTTCGAGGACATCCTCAGGATGCCGTTGGCTGTTCTCCGTGCGTCTTGTCTGCGCGCCGACGTTGTATTGCGACAGGATGCGCCCGGTGGTGAGCAACAGAGGGAAGCGCGGACCTGTGCGCTCGTCCGTCGGCACATACTCGGTGATGACGAACTTGCCTTTGCCGCGCGCGAAGCCCTCGCGCGATCAGCGAAGGCTTTTTCGGCCGCTTCCCGCTCCTTGTCGATCGCCGCTTGCGCCGCCGTTTGCAGCGAGGCCGCTTCCTTCGCAGCCTCTTCCAGACGCGCGATGCGTTCGCGCTCCGCGGCTTCGCGGGCTGCCGCGAGGACGCCATCGCGTTCCTGCGCGAAGCCCGCACGCGTCTGCGCGATCTCGGCGAGCGCTGCGCCGGCCTAAGATATTTCCCTCGCCGGTCTATAAGCGAGCGCAAATAGTTTTAACCAAAGCGGGACCAAATATAGACGGCGCGCATGACAACTTAAAAGCTATCGACGCAAATATTCAATGCGACACTATTATATATATATATATAATCGGTATTCTTTATAGATACTGACTTCGTGGGCGAGGACGTAGCCAAGCGAGCGCATCAGGCGCGTGTCCGGCGGCGGCTGGCCCCAGAGGACATCAGCCGAACCAAGCTGAGGAACGTCGGAGCGCTGGGCTTTCGTTGACCGGCAACGAGACGGAGCCGCAGGGCGAACTATACTCCGCGGTAGCGAGCGGTCGAAAGAAAGCATCGGACAGCGCATCGCGGTCGCCGCTTCGCCACCCGCAATCCCGGCCTTCCACTCCCAATTTGAGCGCCGCCTAGCTCAGCCACAAATCAGTTTACCTGTCGTTTCGCAAGCTTCCTCGCGAGCGTGCGCCGATGCATGCCAAGGCGCCGGGCAGCTTCGGAAACGTTGAACTCCGTGTCTACGAGGGTTTCGTGGATGTGCTCCCATTCCAGCGTTTTTATCGAGCTTGGACGCTTGCCCAACGTGACGCTGCTGTCGCCCTCATTGCGCGTGAACGCCGCCTCGACGTCATCGGCGTTCGACGGCTTGGCGAGATAATGGCAGGCGCCGAGCTTGATCGCTTCGACCGCTGTCGCGATGCTCGCAAAGCCTGTCAGCACGACGATCTTCATCAGGGGATCGTGCTGGTGCAGAAGCTTGATATATTCGAGGCCCGACGCGCCGACGAGCTTTAGATCGACCACCGCGAAACCTGGCGAGGATTCCTCCAGCGTCCTCGCGATATCCTCTACGCGGGCGCAAACGGCGACGACGTATCCCCGGCGCTCGAAGGAGCGGCGCAGGGCGCGAGCGAACGAGGGGTCATCCTCGACGATCAGCAGGGATGGCCTATTTGTCGGCATCGCGCTTCTCGATCGAAAGCGCGGAGATCGGAAGGCGCAGCTCCACCGTGGCGCCGCCGGTCCCGTTATTTTCAGGCGCAATGACGCCGCCGAGTTTGCGTAGCACATTGACGACGAGAAAGAGGCCGAGCCCGCTTCCCGGCCGGTTCTTGGTCGACTGGTAGGGTTTTCCAAAGCGGGCGAGCATGTCCGGGAGAAACCCGCTTCCATTGTCGCGAACCAAGACGATCAGAAGGCCGTCGCGCCGCGACGCGCTTATGCCGACCCATTCGGGCGAGGCCTCCAGCGCATTGTCGAATACGTTGAAAAGGACTTGCCTGATCACGGTATCGGACGCGATAGCTGCGTCGGCCTCGATGCCGTTGAGATAGTCGAGGCGCGCCGGCATGCGGGTTTCTCGCCATGCCTCAACGACGTCGTCGAGAAAGGCGATCAGCGTGGTCCGCGCGGCGCCCTCGCCACGGGCTTCCCCCGCCGCGAGGAGGATGCGCGAGACGATTTCCTTGCAGCGCGCAAGCGCGATCTGCATTTCGCCGATCTCGCCCCCGACGTCCGCGTTAGCCTGGAGCGCAGGCGTCCGCTCCCAATCATTGAGGATCACTGAGAGCGTCGCGAGGGGGGTTCCAAGTTCGTGCGCAGCTCCAGACGCCAGAAGCCCCATGCGGACGATGTGATCCTCCTCCGCCGACTGCTGCCGCAGGTCCGCAAGTCGCGCGTCCCTGTCGCGGAGGTTCCGGTTGATGCGCGTCACGAACAAAACCAGCAGGACGGCCGCGAGAAGGTAGCAGATGAACATGCCCTGGATGTGCAAATCAAAGAAGCTCGATTGCCCTTCGCCATGCCCATGCGCATGCATCGAGAGGCCGATCTCGCGGTGGAACGTCATCAGCCAGATGAAGCAGCCGCTTGTGATCGCCACCAGAATCCAGCTTGCGAACTGCTGGAGGAGCACGGCGCCGATGATGACCTGGAGCAGGAACAGGGAGATGAATGGGTTCGTGGCGCCGCCGCTCAGATAAAGTTGCGCGGTCAGCGCGGCGACATCGAAAAGCAGTTCGACGAAAAGCTCGGAATTGGTGACCGCCGCCTCGCCGCGGCTGCGAAAGAGGCTGACGAGATTGAGGCCAACGAGGAACAGGATCACGCAGCCCATTTCAAAGAGCGGCAGAACGATGCCGAACCATGCGTGCACAATGGCGATCGTGACGATCTGCCCGCCGACGGCCAGCCAACGCAGCGTGATGAGAAGACGGAGGTTTTTCTTGTTCGTTGTCTCCTGGATTGAAATCGCCGTCATCCCATATGATGTCCTCCGCCGGCCCATGGACGGCCAGCGAACCGAACTAGACGCTTGGCGCCTTCCGCGCAACTGCGTCCGGCGAGCATGCAGTCGTCAGAGAGGCGCGATGCGCAGGCGGCGAAAGCGCCGGAAAAAGGCCTTGAGACGGCTGAAGGCGCGAACCAGGTCGATCAACTCTCCGTCGTCAAGCGAGCCTGGGATCATTGCGCCGCACCCTGCGCGGCCGCTTGCTGTCTTGCTTCCTCGACCTGTCGCATGTAGTCAAGCGTCTTGGCGCGGACAAGCTCGCGATGCGGGGCTATCGCCGCCTCCCGATAGAGATGGCGTCCAGCGCCCATGAGGCCGACCGCCACCAGCATCAGGAGACAAATGGCGCCGAAACTCCGGCCGATGGTTTCCGCCGGCCGGCGGGTCTCATTGAACAACAGGATAGACAGGACGATGGCGACCAGAATGCTGACGCCGAAAACGGCGATGACCGGGCCGAGCGGCCCTTGCGTCTGCGGCAGCGTGAAAAGGGCGATCGGCCCGACGAAAAACTGCGCCACGGTTGGCCAAAGCGCCCATTGGTAACCAATGCGGATCAGATCCGCCCGGGCGAAGCCTGTCGCTGCGATCTCGGCGTCGCTGCGGCGCCGGAACAGCCAGACCAGGAACAGGCCGGTCATCGCCGGGCAGGCCAGAAGGAAGTGAATATAGCGCGGAAAGACGTTCGGCAGGATCAGGGCCGAAAGGAAACCATGCACAGAGGCCCATTTGTCAGGGAACAGCATCAGATTGATGTTGGTGAGGAATATCAGCGGAATGAACAGGAAAATAAGGCCGGCTGCGGCCGAGACGCCGAGATGGAGCCATTTTATCCGGTCCATCTGATGCCAGAGATATTTGTGGATGTATGTCAGCACAAACGCCGTGACGACCAGCGGAATGATGCTGATCCACAAGGCGCCCGTCAGCGCGTTCGCGGTATAGAAATAGACGGTGTAGAGCGTGTTGATCGCGAGGAGCGGCCCAATGCCGATCACCACCGCGATGCTTTTGTTCGCTGTAATGGTCGAGGCGATTTCATAGGCGAGCCGATCATATCGCTTCTGCTTCAGGCCGCGCAGCTCGTAATAGAACGTCAGAAGCGAGCCGCCGACCATGAAGTTCACGAAGACGATATGCAACAGGAAGAAAAAGATGAGCACGCCGATCAGCACCGGCTCAGGGGCCGGCAGCGGCAGCGGAATATCATTCGGCACAGGGATCTGGTTCATCGCGTGATGGTCTCACTCTGATCGATCTTGGCGGCCCGTAGCGCGGGCGCCGCCTGCACGATGATTCCGGCCGTCTGCGCGCCCGGGATCGGGGCGGTATTCTTCTGAAGATGTTCGAGATATTCTCCGAGCAGCTGGAGTTCCTTCTTGTTGCCCGGGAACGGCGGCATGAAGGGCTGCACCTCATGCATCCCTTCGATATATCCGGTAGTCAGATCGGGCGTCCAGGGCTGATCTCCGAACATACGCTGGAGATGCCCCGTGATGCTGTTCACGCCATGTCCGGTGTGGCACCGCGAGCAGGTCAGCATGAAGACGTCCTTGCCCATCTGCAAGCGCTCCAGCTTGGCCTCGCGCTCCGCCTCGCCGAGATCATCCGGGAGCCCTGCGCGCTCGGCGTCGGTCAGCGGATTCGAATAGGTGGCGTGCGCGAGAACGCCGTCCCTTTGCAAGAGGGGGTAGTCGTCGACCCGGAAACCATTGGCGTACATGTAGCGGCCGATGACATAGGGCTTCCGAACGAATTCCCGCACGCGCTCGAAGTGCCCAGTCATCCAGAAGATGACGAAGAGCGGCGCCAGTAGCGCCACACGCGGCAGCAGGTTCGGCCGCGCGATCGCGAGCTGGACCGTGACGAGAATCGCGACGACCGTGATCAACGCAATCTGAAGGAATTTTTCCTGCCAATCGGTGAATTCAAGGGTCGTGAGAGCGACGCCGAAATTCGCCTTCATGAAGTCTGGAACGACAGAATAATACCAGAAGCCGGCGATGAGCACGAATGGCGCGAAGAACAGCGTCCATAACGCGATCGCGCGCAGCGCCTCGTTCCGGAAGGCGGCGTCTTTGCTGGTGAAGAACTGCGCCAGGAACATCGCAACGATGCCGGCCATCGTAGCCGCCAGCGGCGTACGGAAGGCGAGTTGCGGCAGGTAGATCGGGTTGGTGATCCCGCTCCAGAGCGTATGCTCTGTCATCCAGTTTCCCGGATCCATCATGAAGCCGAGAATCGCGACGATGATCGCCATCGTCACCCAGGAGAAGAAGCCCAGCGTGAAGCCGAGCCTGATGTGGCGTTCCTTCGCCTTGCCCTCGCTCCATTTCCTCCAGGTCAGGGTATAGGCGAGGATCAGACAGACCTCGGTGACGAAGACCAGCCACTCGGTGAACCAGGCCCAGAAAAAGACGCGGATCAGACTGCCTATCGAATAGGGATTAACCAGGGAGACCGAGAGCCAGATGCCGATGCCGGTCATGGCGCCGACCGTCGTCGTGATCAGGAAGGCTACGAAGAGGATATTGTAGGCGAGCTTGTCCCAGCGTGGATCCTGTCGCTTGTGGCCATACCATTCCATGCAGGCCACGAGCGGCATCATGCCGACCGCGAGGCTATGGTTCACCAGCACGTGCAGGATCGCAATGGTGGCGACCAGTCCACGGTTGCCGAAGATGTCGAGGTGAAAGATCGGGAAATCCATCAGACGGGATCCGACAAGAAAGCAGGGAAGGCCGCGGCGTCCGATCCGCCTATGATAAGTATGGCGAGCTCCGCGCCAAACAGGATGACGCCGAGCCCATAGGCCACACTGCCGGATGGATTGACGCCGATCAGACCGATCGCGGCGAGGGAAAGGATGATCGCAACGACGCCTGGCGCCCAAAGCAAAACGAGATCATAGAGTTGTCCGCGTCCACGCCAGCGAAACGCGTTCCTGACAGCCTTGCCCAGGAACGCCAGGCCCGCGATCGCAACCGCCGCCCCGCCGATGATCTCGAACAGCGGCGCGCTGCCGATTACCCCGAGGAGCAACGTCAACAGAAGCGCGTTCAAAACGGTCAGCCGATACGGCCGAGCCTGCAGCCACGTCGATAATGAGTTCATCGTCCAGCCCGCCATTTTGAAAGATTGGATCTTTCAACTAGCTGCCCTGAGACGAAGCCGGGATTGGACAAATGGTCCAATGCAGGGTCGTCCACGCAAGCGCCATCAGTATGAGCTGGCCGGGGGCAATCGCGCAGTCGACAGCCGCCAGAACGGTTAATAAGCCTTGCCAATTGAACCCTGATCGGCGCAGCATCAAGCAGTTGAGCGATTTATATAGCGCATTATGTTTGCTCACCCCCGCGCCGATTAAGGGGTCAACCCCGTCGCGCCGATTTACAGCGTTGACCTCAGTCCTGCGATCATTGCGGCGGCGGCGTGATGCCGAACACGGCCGCGGCGCCGCACGAGGACGGAGAGAGCGAGTTCGGTGGCCACTTTTCTGGTCAGCGCTTTCGTCTGCGCCGCAGGTTCGCCCGCAGCACGGCGCAATCGCGGCATGGCGACAAAGCGGTTGAAATAAGCCAAAGCGAGCATCAAAGCAACAAGCGCTAGTTTGCCACAAAGAACGTGGCCGAAGGCCGTATGGAACAGCTTGCCGAAAGAGCCGGCGACGCGAAGCGCGATTCGCAATCTCCCGCAGCGGAACGCCTCTAAGCCGGGAGGATAGCAAGATGTTCCGGCGGCGCGGCGTCAGCTCCGCCAACGCGCGCACCAGCGTCTCGACATCTTGACGCGCGATCGTCGCGCGCTCCGGATCGGCGCCCTCATCGACAAGGCCGACCGCCATTTTGGCCTCCGAGAGAGTGACGAAGCGCTTCTGGGCGCTCAACTGTTTCAAGGCGGCGTTGGTGGCCATCCGAAGCAGGTAGAGTTTGGGACTGCGCACGCCCCCAATAGGCGCGGCGTTCTCTATCTGCAGCCAGGTTTCGTGCAGCGCGTCGCTGGCGAGTTCGACAGAGCCCAGACGGCGCGTCAGCCGCCTACGCAACTCGTCATAGCCAAGCACAAAAAACCGGCGTAACGCGTCCCGGCTCGAACCCGTCATATGCGCCGCCGCCCCTTCGTGTTCGGGCTGAATCGCTTTGCGCCCCGCACAATTTGTTTGAGCATGATCTTGTCCGAAAACCGGTTTCCTCGTTCGGAGATCATGCTCTAGCGCGCCCCGGTCACGCCGTCGGCGCAGCGGGCGGGTTCATTTTTGCCGCGGGCCAAAATGGCCATCGTGACGGGCTGGGGCATGCCCGCTGGCGGCGCGGCGCCAATCGAAAGTCCGCGCAGCGCCGTCGCGAAAAGATTCGCCCGCGTACCCTCATCGGAAGCATCGACCAATTGCGCTTCCTGAATCGTTCCGGACGCCGCGATCCATAGTCTGATCAACAGATCGACATCGGCCGAGCGGGTTTGCGCACGCCCGCATAGCGCCTGCGAAACCCTCGTCTGGATCGCCGTGAAAAAGGACTGGTAGGCGGCGTTCGTAATACGCGACGATGACGCCGACACAATCGTAAAGCTGTTCGGCCCCGTCGCCCGCGCGACGAGACCGCTGCCGACAAGCAGCTCTCGCAATGCGGCATCCGGCGCAAATACGCCGCTGACGGCGCTGGAGCGCCGTCCAATCGCCAATTCACCGTCATAAAAGTTTCGAGCCCGGTGGCGGCGCAATAGGCGTCGAGGGCGCCCACAATCGTTTGGGCGGCGATTTCAAAGCGTACAGGCCCCCTCGCCGCCGCGGAAACATCATGTCCGGGACATGCGAGACCGAAGCCGAATAGGAGCGCGCGGCATAGCCCCGCGCTCCTACCCTGCGCGGACCTTGGCGCGTCCAGCATCAATATGCTTCCTCACATTCACGCAGCATCATATCCTGAACCCCGAATTCTAGGCAGGCCGTATTACATTCGCATGTCAGGTTCGGATCGGCGTTTTTGCGTCCAACCCGCGCACGCTCGGCGCCCGTTTGCGCGAGACCGGGGCGGATGACCGGACGATAGCCGACGTTCCAGACCAGAGATTGGTTAGCCATGCGCAGCGCTATTCGGAATCGGCTGGGCGCTCGAGCGCATGTTTTGGACGGCCTGCGCGGCGAGCACAGCATTGCCGAACTCTGTCGGCGCGAAGGCATTTCCGAGCGCCTGTATTGCACTTGGTCGAAGAAGTTGCTGGAGGCTGGCAAACGGCGCCTCGCGGGCGACCGGCGGCGAGGTCAAGGACTTGCGTCGGGAAGCGCGGGCGCTGAAAGAGGTCGTCGCCGAGCAGACGCTTGAATTGCGCCGGCTCAAAAAAAGCGTGATCGCGGATCGGGAAAGCGAGTAATGAAGCAACATTGTCCGGTGCTATGTGACTGACGAGACGGTGCGGGTTCGTTATCGCTGATTGCGAACTCCCATCGCGACTGCCTTGAGAAGTGATTTCGTCGACGCGGTTCGCCTTTGCAGGCGCAGCCAGCAACGCTCGCAATTTCTCGCGAGCGGACCTTCTGGCCCCATGCAGCCGCCGTTGGCGTCCATCTTTCGCCCCCCGATGCCAATGGATCTCAGATCGGGGAGTGCTATCGCCGCGGTCCGATCGGACTAGAGTAGATCAGCGGCGGGGGACGGTATGGATAGGCCGAAACCCCATAGTTTTTGCCGTATTGCTGCTTGACGCCCGGCGTATTGACAACCCCGACCTTCAGATCCTGGGACTTGGCGTCGAGCGGCGGAACATTCGCGGGCGCCGGGTTGACCCGATCGACCTGCTGCTTCAACTTCTCATTGAGGCAGCCAATCGATTGGTCGCCCCCGGTCTCGACGTCGGGGCAGCGTTGATGCACCGTCAGCGGCGGCGCTTCGCCCCCGATCGTAACGCCGCTCTTCGCGGGGGGAACATTCTGGGCCTCGCCCGACGCGGCCAGCAAAACGGTCGCTAAAAGGGCGATGACGGCTGATTTCATGACGGCGCCTCGGTCGAGGGGAGCGAGAATCATAATTGGCGTCGGCTCTGGCGGACGGCAAGTCCGCGGGTCCGCGCATCTCATCGCAACCGCACCGCGTGGACATTCGCCTGCAGGACAAGCTGGCTGAGATTGTTGTTGATTCCCTCGAAATCAGGCCGTCCGCCCGCGAGCGCGGCCAAACAGTTCCGGCGGCACGACAACAGTAACCTGGACGACAATCCCGAAAGCGATCCTGGCGCGCCGCCGAAGGTCGCGACCGGAACGGCGCCGGTCACGGGAAAGCCGCGGGCGGCGAGTCTCGCCCGCACAGCCAGGCAATAGTTTACCGACAGCGTTTGAAAAACGCGTCTCGCCGTGGCCGGCGCGGTACTTCATGACGGCGGTGCAGAGGTCTCCGCCGGCGAGACGCCACGCCTGCGCGAGATAGGTCACGCCATAGTGGATGTTGATTTCGGGAGCCGCCAGCTCCGTCAGCTCGCCGGTGAAGCCAAGCATGCGCGCCGTTGACGGCAGAACCTGCATCAGGCCGATCTCGCCGGAGCTTCCGATGGTCCCCGGATCGAAGCCGCTCTCCACGGCCATGACCGCCTCGGCGATTTCGGGCGAGAGACTTACATGCGCCGTCTCCTTCTCGATCAGGGCGCGATAGCGCGCGCGCCCGTCGAGCCCGCGCGACGGCGGCTCGTTGTTCACGCCGCCGCTTTTCTGCGGCGGGTCGGAAGGCGCCGCGTCAGGCGCCGTCTTGGCCGGCTCTGTCGCCTCGGCAGCGGCGATCCGGGATTGGGCCGCGGCGTCAGATGTCAGTGACTCCGCCGATCCGGGTTTAGGCGCGAGGAAGGCGGTCGCAACGAGGAGAAGAACGAGCGCCATGCTCGATCGCCGCGACGCGCCGCGATGCGATGTCGGCCTGGCGCATTGCGCGGATAGCGGCATCCTACTCCCCCTGCCCCGGTTGATCCCTGGGCCGCAGCGAAAGCCTCAGGCGCAGAGGCTGCAGCATGTCCGGCGGCGGAGCCCCGGCGTCGCCGCTGGCGAGAAGCGCGCGCAAACTGGCGGCGACGCCGTCATCGTCAAGCCCATCGAACTCGATCCGCGCGATTTTGCCGTCCGCTTCGATCCAGGTCCGCACGACCAGCGCAGGGGCCGGCGCGTTCGCCTCTCCGGCGCGCTTCGCCATAAAGTCTTGAATCCGCCGCGCTGCTTCGTCGTCACCGCCCACCTGCTGCTGGAAGCGGCTTTGCAGGCCTTTCGCGTAGTCTAGCCAGGCCACGGGCGCTGCCTCGGCCGAGCTGTACGCGCTCGCCGGCGTCGCGGCGGATGATGTCCCTGCTTCAAGACCAGCGCCGAGCAGTCCGGTCGCCGCGCCGATCCCGTGGAAAATCCGTTTCCAAAAGGCCGGGAGGCCCCATTTATTGCTGAGGGCGCCGTTTTTCATCGTCATCGCTTCCCTGCGGGCCGCCGAAGCCCAAAAATTCCACGAGAATGATCGAGGGCTGGTCGCTGTTGCCCGACTGTCCCGGCAAGGCGGCCTGTTGCGTGGCAGCGTTGGCGGTGGAGGCCGCCGTCAGTGCGGCGACCGGTGGACCCTGCACGGTCGGGATGCCGACGGCGACGCCGCCGACCTGAATATTGAAGGCGTTGAGCACGTGCAGCGCCACGATGTTGAGGTTCCCCGCGACGCGAATGCCCGCCGCGCCGGCATCCACCGTGCCATGCGCCGCGACCAGCGTCACATTGCTCTTGCTCGGATCCTGGCCGGGCAGCGTCAACACCGCGGCGATGCCGGCGCCGGACACCAGCCCGGACGGATTGACGCTGCAAAAGCCGTTGACATCGCAGATCTCGCTGATCGAGGGCGTCGACACATAGGTCTTCGGTCCCTCGCCGGCGTTGATGTCGCCATTGGCGGAGAACAGAACGATGTTGCCGCCCTGTTCGGTCATGATCCGGCTCTGGTTGAGCAGGATCGAGCCATCGGTGAAGGCGCTGATGTCGCCGCCGGCGAGGGTCAGGATGCCCTCCTGCAATGGAACGAGCAGATCGCGCGTATTGAGGCCAACCTGGATGTTGCCGCCCGGCCCGATGATATTGATGTCGCCTCCCATCTGGGTTTCCAGCACGGATTGGGAGACATTCAGATCGCCGGTCGCGATCCGGGCCGCCGCGCCATTCCCGCTGCCGCCAGCATTATTGGTGTAGCCGTAGCTGGCCGGGAACAGGGTCTCGATGGCCTGGTAGGCGCGGCTGTATTGGCCGTAATAGGGGCTCGCGGCATTGCGGTAGTCGGCCGCCACCTGGCCGAGAAAATCGAGGAAGGCGCGGTCGAGCAGCAATTGCTGGCGCGCGGCCGGCAGGGCCTGGAAAGCAGCCCAGGCCTGGCCCGGCGCGACGCCCAGGATCGAGGCGATGTCGCCGAGATAGTTGATGCCGCCTGTCCCCGTATTGGCCGGATTGACGTCATTGTTGATCGCGGCCTGATAGTCGATGCCGGGACCGACGCCGAACAGGGCGGTGATATTGGCGCCCTGATCCGGCAGATAGGGTACGACGGGGAGAAGATTGCTGAACACCAAAGCGCCGCCGGTGGGGCCGGCGTTGGTCCCGTTTCCGACCGTGGCGACGCCGGCCACCCCCAGCGCATTAAAATTGTTGTTAACTTGCTCGGGACCCGAGCTCAAGAATGGCCCCATGTTGCGCCCGGCCGAGAGCAGCAGGTCGCCTGGACCGTAGAGAATGTACGATCCCGTGAGATCAATGCCGGCGGCGACGCTGGTGAGGTCGCCGACGGCATTGTTCTGGCCGATGAAGGTGAGGTCGATAGTGCCGCCCGCCGAGATCTCCGCCGGTTTGATCACTTGCAGAGAGCCGGTGATGTCCTGCCCGGCGGCGACGATCACCGGCGCGGGATCGTTGGCGTGCAGCGCCTCCGTCAGATTGGCGAGCGGCAATCCGAGCGGGTTGGTGTACATGGAAGTGACGTTGCCGTCAGGCATCGTCACGTTGACGTTCACCGATCCACCGGCGACGAGGCTGAGCGTGCCGGCGTCGCCGCCAGTCTGCGTCGGCAGGGGGATGAGGCTGGCTGAGTTGATGACGACATTGCCGGAAAGGGCGGTCGCTGCGACCGTCGCCGGCGCGGCGATGGAGTTCGGGAAATGACCTGCTGCCATTGACGGCGTTGGAGTGGAGGAACAGGGTCTCGGGACCCTGCCATGCGCCCACGAGGGTGAAGGCCGTCACGTCGCCGCCGGCGCTGTTCAGCGCAACGCCGCTGCCGGGACCGTAACTGGTGAATGGATTCCCGAAAACATCGTTACTATAATAAGTATAAATGCCATAGGATCTGAATGTGCTGCCCGGCAAGTAGAAGTATCGCGTCTGCGTCACGGCGTCGGTGGGCAGCATCGACGGATCGTAGACATTGCCCAGCGTCACCGGGCCGCGCGCGTTGACCGTGATGAAGCCATTCTGCTCGGCCAGCAGCAGGGGCAGCGCTATGACGCCGGTGGGCGAGTTGCCGTTGTCGCCGCCGGACAAACTCTGCGGGACCGTCGCGAGGGGATCGATCTGCACCGCGCCGCCGATTTGGATGAGGCCGCTGCCGCTGCCGACCAGAAAATCGCTGCTGTTGAGGTTGCCGGCGGCGCGCACCACAAGGTTGCCGCCGCCGTAGCTGTGCAGCACGGGCGGATCACTCGCCGTCAGGCCGCCGCTGACCAGCAGCGTCTGCGGCAGCGAGGCCCCGATGTCGGTGATGTCCCTTCCCGCCGTCAGGGTGATGTTGCCGCCGCCTAGCGCGCCGAAGGCCTGGAAGAAGGTGGCGTAATTCACCCACGCCGCGGTCTGCCTGTAGTCGGTTATGGGGCCATTGCTGTTTACACCGGGGTAGAAGGGGACCGAGGAGCCGTTGCTGTTGGTGGAGTGGAAATACCAGTCGCTCCAGAACTGCCCCTTCGGGCCGCCGGCGATGCCGGTCTGGCTGCCGGTGGGGTCGACCGGCGTCTCGATGCCGATGATGTCGCGTCCGGCGGCGACGGTCACCGACCCGCCGCCGCTCGCCCAGGCCGGCGCGGAAACAAGGCCGTTCGGGTTCACCGGGTTGCCGTTGCCGTCCACGGCCGTCAGATAGGCGGCGATCGACGGGGCGGTGAAATCGCCGGGGGTAGCGACCGCCGCGCCCGCCGTATAGACCGCGCCCGGCGCGGCCTGGTCGAGGAAGGCGACGTCGCCCGCCGCGGCGATGTCGATCGAACCTGTGCCGGTGCGGACCACCGTCGGGATCTCGATTACCGGGGAGGAGTTGCCTAAATAGGGGCCCATCGAATTCGCGTAGGTGGTGTGGCCGTCGATGCCGACATTGCCCGCGCCGACTCCCGCCACCGCAAGGGGATTGGCGCCGCCGAAAACGGCGCCGGCCGTCAGCCGGTAGGAGGCGCTGGGCCCGGTCTCCAGCACCGCCGATATCGCGTAGACCGACGGCAGAGGGGCGGGCACCGGTGCGCCGGCCTGCGCCGCCGGGGGCAGCGGCGGCAGCGGCAGGCCGCTGGTTCCCGCGGCGATCGATGACGCCGAGGCGTCGATTTGTTGACCACTTTGGGCCCAGCTTCCATAGGCTGCGACATAGGCGGCGTAGGCGGTCAGATAGGCGCCATAATGCGAATTGTCGGTCGTGCTGTAGACGGCGTTGGCGGCGGCGTAGAGGCTCGTCACGCTCTGCGGCGGGGTGCTGCCGCCCTGATCGCTGAAAGGGCCGTAGTAGCCGGCGTTTTGCGCAAGATCGGCGGTGTAGTAGCTGTTATAGGCGGCCAGATATTGCTGGTAATAGGCATAATACTGATAAAAAGTGTTGGCGTCGGTCAATCCCAGCTGCGCGGCGGTGTCGGGAGCCGCGATGGCGAAGGAGAACGGAGAGGGGGTGAATTGGATCGACGCGCCGCCATACTGCGTCCCGAGGTTCAGGGAGTTGGAGGCGTTCAAGCTGGTGTAGAGCGCCGTCGCGTTGGTCAGTTCTGTGCCATTAGGCGCGACGTTGACGGTCTGAAAAAAGCCGTCGCTGATCCCGGCCTTGATGTTGAGGTCGCCCGCCGCCCGGATGGTCAGAATCGGCGCGGCGCCCTGGCTCGCGCCCTTGGTCTGGACGCGATAGGCGAGGCTGCTGATCGACGCGCCGCCGCCGAGATCCCAGGGGCTGAGGACGCTGATCGCGCCGCCGTTGATGCTTGGGCTCGGATTGTCAAGTTCGACGCCGGGCGTTTCCTGGAAATTGGCGATGCCGGAGGCATTGGTCACGCCGGTAAAGCCCGGCGCCTCGATGAAGCCCATCAGCGTGCCCGCGCCTTGCGTGGGATCGCCGTTCTTGTAACCATAGAAGGTCTGGTGATCGGCATTCAGGGTCGGGTAGACTTGGTTCCCGCTGCTGTCATACCAGCCATAGGGATCGATGATGCCGTCGAAATGCTGAGCGCCTGTCGTCTTGTCGGTGGTGCTCCACACGGCGTAGGCTTCGAGGGTGACGCTGCGCGCGCCCCGGAACGTCGCCGTCGGCTCGAGGGTGACATTGACGCTTCCGTCGGCGAGCAGCGGCGCGCGCAGCAGGACGGTCCCTCCCGTCAGCCCCTCGCTCGTACCGCCGGAGACATTGATGACTGCCTTGGATCCAATTTTGATCGTCCCCGAATTCGCCTTCGATATGCTCTCATAGCGATAGGTCGCGTTGTAAGCGCCCGTCGCGGGATCGAAGGTCCCGCTGGTGCCGATCGCGACGGTTCCGCCAAGCTGCGTCGGCGAGGACCCGACCGCGAGGAGGCTTCCTTCGACGTCGACGCCGCTCTTGCCGTAAAGCGCGATGGAGCCGCCCGCGTTGCCCGACGCGTCGATCGCGCCATTCACGACGACATTGCCGCCGATGGCGTCCAGCAGCACCTGGCTCGACGTGAGCGTCACGCCGACGGGAACGATGATGTCGCCCCGACCGAGGGCGACGCTGAAGCTGCCCGTGAAGCCGGCAAACGGCAGGGCGCCCGTGATCGCGCCGGCGTTGAGCGCGAAACTGCCGCCGAGGGCGCTGTTGGCGGAGCCCCCCTGCAGCGCGCCGTCGAGCGTCGCGACGCCGGCCGGCGCGGTCCACAGGATGAGCGCGCCGGCGTAGCCCTGGCCGGCGGCCGAGACGTCGATGGTCGCGCCGGTCGCGATGGCGATATTGCCCGCGGCGGCGGTCAACTTCACCGTGCCGCCGGGCGCGTCTTCGATCTGATTGCCAATCGCGAGCGCCGACCCACCGGCGCTGATCCGGGAGCCGGCGCCGAGCGTGATGTCGCCGCTTGTCGCAGCGAGCGTGACATTGCCCGACAAAGCCTCGATCTGGCCGCTGTCGCCGATGCTGGCGGCGGTCAGCGTCAGCGCGCCGCCGATATTGGTGGCGGCGTTCGCGGGCGCGGCGCCTGGTCCCGAGGCGATGAAGAGCGCGCCGGTCGTGGTCAGCGCCTGCGTCGACGCCTTGTTCACCACCAGCTCCGGCGCCGTCAACGTAACGGCGGCCGCTCCGGCGTCGAGGCTGCCGACGCCGCTGAAGCCGATCGACTGGCCGGCGTCAAGGCTCACCTCGCCGAAATTGCCGAGCACGAAGGCGCCGCCGGCCTGGGTGATCGCGCCTCCCGCGTTGACGGAGAGGACGCCGCCCGAACCGGAGATCGCGCCGGCCGTGTTCGGCATCGCCTGCGCATCGGTCAGCACCACATTCGTCGCGCTGATTGTCGTGGTCCCGCCCTGGCTGTAGAATCCAGCGCCGTCGAAAGTCAGCGTCCCGATCGGATTGGCCGAGTCGCCGATGGCGACGCCGCCGTAGAAATTAAAGACCGAGGCGCTGCGCAGGAGGACCGTCTGCGCGCCGGCGAAAGCGCCGATCTGTCCCGAGGTCAGGACGAGGCCGGAGTCGCCGCCGCCGATGTTGACGACGCTCGCGGAGAGTTCGTAATTCTGCGAACTCAGCACGGTGTTGGCGGCGATGACGTTGACGTTGCTGGAATCGATCGCGAGCGCCTGACCGCCGTCGATCGTGACGGGGACGACGCCGGTTGCGAGAGCGGTCGTGCCGGGCGCCGTGCCAATGATGATTTGCCCGGTCAGCGTCGCTGGCAGATTGCCGCGCGTAATGGCGACCGGCGCGCCGTTCGAGACGCGCAGCAGCGAGCCGTCGCCGCTCGACGGCGGCGTGATGACATAGGGATTATTGTTGATGGTGACGACGACGCCCGTGGAGCCGATGCCGATAGGCTGGTCAGCGCCGGCCGGGACCACGCCCACCGCCTTGATGACGCTGCCGGCGTCGACGGTGATGCCATTGCCGCCGCCCTGCGTGACGAGGACGAGATCGGGCCCGGTCAGCGGATGGGCGCTGTCCGTCGCCACTTCCAGATTGGAGGCGGTGGCGGCGATTGTCGTCCCCGTCGAGCCGGTCGAGGTGACGCCGCCTATCACGACCAGGCTGGCGCCGAGGGCGCTGATCTGGCCGGCGTCGAGGACGAGATAACCCGCATCCGCCGCCGGCGCGGATTGATCGGAGGCGAGGATCAGGATGTTCGCGGCGCCGATGTCGACCTGCCCGCCGATGCCCGTCAGGCCCGCGGCGAGATCGCTGGCGCCGGGGGCGAAGCGGTTGGCGCTGTCGAGCGTCAGCGTGCCGGTGCTGCCAAAGGCCAGCACCCCGCCATCGACCGGCAAGGGCGGCGCGACGACCTTGTTTTTGGCGGCGAGGCTGGCGAAATAGCTGGAGCCGCTGGTGATGGTGATGTCCGAAGATTTCCCCCAGACCGCGGCCGACTGCAGTTGGAACAGACTCTCCTGCGCTGCGCGGGCGCCGGTCAGCCCGTTCGAGACATAGCCCGTGGCGTAGATCGAGCCGTCCTGCGTGACGGAGCTGCGAGGGGTCGTCGAACCGGCGTTGGCGGCGACCTGGACCACCCTGTAGGCGCCGGGAAGCGTGGCGTACATGCCGGGCAGGAGCACATAGGAGCCCGCCGCTATGCCGTTGCCGCCTGCGAGGGTGACCGTGGCGCCGGGCGCGATGCCATTGGCGAACGGGATGCCGGCGGCGCCAAAGCCCCCGGGATTGAAGCTCGACAGGCTCTGGCCTTTCGTGGCCATCTGGGCGGCCGAGACGGCCTGGCCCGAATAGTAGGGGGCATCGGCGAACACCGGGTCATAGGCGGCCACCGCGGCCTCGTAACTCGGCACCAGGGCGTAGACCTGACGGCCGTCGGGATATTGCGAGGCATAGGTGAGCGGAACCCCCGGCGGCGTGAGGACAGGCCCGTAGGTCGTCAGCACATTGCGGCTGCCGCCGGTTCCCGAGGTGAACTCGGTGGCGTAGATGTCGCCGCCGCCGCTGACGTCGATGACGGATCCCGTCTGCGTCGCGATATTGACGCCGAAAAGGCTGATCGACTTGGTCGGCGGAGCGGTGAGTGGGGGGAGGGGGAAGTTTCCAAACAGGGTTCCTGAGGAGTTTTCCGCAAGGAGCCCGGTGAAATCCAGGTACCAAGCCTTCCCGCTCACCGTGTAGCCGTAGGGGATGTCGAGCCCCGCGGCCGACACCGAGGTGAGGCTGCCGGCGCCCAGGGTGACGTTCTCGGAGACCGTGAACGGCAGGCTGAAGATGGGATTGCCGCTCAAGGCGTTCGCCAGTTCGATGGGAATCTGGCTGGCGGCGGTCACGCCAAGCACGATGCTGCCGAGCGGCGCCCACAGCGTGCCCTTCTGGTTGATCGTCTGCGCGTCGAGCACGAGGGCCCCGCCCGCCGACAGGGGAGCCGTCGCGACGCCGTTCTGGAGGACGGTCAGCGTGTCGTCGACGCCCGCTGTCGTGCCCGTCGACATCAGCAGAAACTGGGTGCTGCTGACTGGATAGACTTCGGCCGCCGCCAGCGTCAGGTCGCCGGGGACGATCAGGGAGCCGAAGTAGGCTTGCTGCTGAGGGTTTGCGCTCGCAATGAAGCCATAATTGTCGGGCAGCAGGCGGATGGCGCCTGCGCTGGTGAAATTGACCGCGCCGGCGTCATCCACCAAGATGCTCTGCTCGAGGTCGATCCATTTCGCCGTCACGTTCAGGACGCCGTCGGCGAGGATCGGATACACGTTGGCGCTCGCGCCGCGGGCCTCGCGCCCGACGAGGCGGACATAGCCGGCGTCGAGATTCACCGGTCGCGCCGCCGATGCTGGGAAGATTGGTCCCCGAGGCGGGCGGCGGCGAGTAGGACAAAACATTGTTGCCATTGTAGGCGCCGCCGACGCCGGGCGGAAGCAGGGTGGCGGTCTGCGGCAGCAGGAAGAAATGCCCGCCGAGGGAATACAGCGTCAGGGCGCCCGGAACCGAGACGGTGACCGATCCGTTGAAACCGATCACGCCGGCGGCGAGAGAAAGGGAATTGAAACCGCTGTGGCTCAGCGTGTCGACTCCGATGAAGGCTCCGGCATTCGCCGGGGTCACCGCGGCGAGGTCGGCCGGGGTAAGGGGATAGGCGGCGGTGGCGGGCAAATTGGCCGCGACGACGCCGCCCGGCTCGATGATGAGGATAGACGGTTCGCTCGCGCCGGAAAAGTCCGCGGCGTTGCCGATGATCAAGCTGCCGCCGGCAGCGAGCGGCGCGCCGCCGGCGGCGTCGACCGCGCCGGCGAAATAGAGGTTGCCAATGCCGATTCCGGCAAGCTGCAGCGTCCCGCCGTTGCTCCAGATCGTTTCCGATGCGAACCGGGATGCTCCTGGCGCCCCTCCTCCGCCGGCGACGTCGATCGTCGCGACGCCGCCGCGCAGCAGGAGCTGCGAGCCCGGCTGCGTCACCACGGTCGGCCCGTCCAGCGTGATCGTGCCGGCGTCGAGCAGGCTGCCGGTCGCATAGGCGGCGATCCGCGGATTGGGGATGAACATCGCGCTGACGTCGAGGACGGCGTTCGATCCGATCCACACGTCCTGCGCCGTCGCCGGCGGCGGGTTCGACACTGGTCCAATGTCGATGACAGGACCGCCTCCGCTGAGCAGGCTGATGCTGCCGGACGGCGCCGTGATGCTGCCGAGGACCGTCACCATCGCGCCGGTGAGGCTGATGCTGGCGGGCCCGGACGCGCGCGGGTCGGCGTTGATCGCGGCGCCCGCGCCGATCAGGATGCCGCCGAGCCCACCGGGATCAAAGAGGGTCAGATTGACCGGCTTGCGCAACCCGTCCGCCGCCGGACCGAACGCTTCAAATGCCTGCGGGATGGCGCCGGACGGCTGCTGGATGTCCGGCCCCTGGCCGGACGCGCCGCCGGGCAGCAGGCTCGACTGCCGCAGGTTGACGGTCGTGTTCGGCTCCACGGTGACATCGCCGTTGGTGCTGGCGAGGACATAGGCGCCGAAGGCGTTGTTTGCGAAGAACGAAGCCGGCAGGTCGATTCGCCGGACCGCGCGGTCGAGACCGCGACCAGAGCCGGACTCGCCCCCGCGTTGTTCGTCCCCGCATTGGTATAGGCGGACGCCGGCCGTCCGGTCGCCGCGGCGATGCCCGCGAGGCTCGCCGCCGGCAGATAGGAGATCACAGGCCCGCCGCCGCCGACGATCCTGATCGACGACGCTCCAGGCTGAAGGTCCCGCCGCCATCGAAACCGGCCGCGTAGATGGAGCCGCCCATGCACCACATTGGCCCGCAGGACGCCGTCCGTCGGGAGGTAGCTCGGCCCGACGGCACGTTACTGTTGCCAGCATTGTTGTTGGGGTTGAAATAATCGACTGTTGCGCCAGCGGCCACAGTGGAGCCGTCCGCGAGCACCACCGGATTTTGAGCGGCCGCCGTTCCGACCAACCTGCCCTGATAGCTGTCGGCAAAGGGGGTTAAGCCGCCCGCGGTTAAAAGACCGTTCGCATTTAAAGCACCCGCATAGGTTTGCAGCGTCACGCTGCCGCCCTTGCCGAGCGGCAGCCCGTCCGACCCATATTTGAGCCGGCCATTGGCGCCGACATAGCCGCCGCTCGATGCGTCGATCACGCTGCCCGGCGCCAGCACGATGCTTTGCGTCACGTCCACGGAAGTGACGATCGTCAGGCCGGCGACATTGGTTCCATCGGCGAGGACGCCGCTTGCGATCGTTTGCGTCGTATAAGTGCTGGCGGCCGGCGTGATGATGCTGACCGAGCCGCCATTGACGAAGGCGGCGCCCTGGAGGGCGTGCATAAGCGCCGGTATCGTTGGCCCAAAGCCCGCGCACGTTGAGCACGCGCGGTGGAACCGATGATCAGATCCGGCGTCAGGGCGGGGCCGCCGCTACGCCGGTTGCGGAGGCGTAGGTTGGTAGCCCGCGAGCGCGATGCTGCCGGACGGCGCGTTGATCGCGCCGTCGATCTCCGTGACGTTGCTCAGCGTGACGCTGCCGCCCGGCTGCACTGTGAGACTGGCGCCGGCTGTCATGCGCAGCCCGCTTTGAGGGGTAATCTTGATGGAGCCGAAGCCCGCGGCGGACAGGCTGTCGGTGAAGACGGGAATCTGCATTGCCGGTCAGCGAGGGCGTCCAGGAGGCCGCCGTCGCGAGGCTGAAATTGCTGAGGCCATAGGGATCCGACCCGGCCGCCGCCTGCGGCTCGAGAACGACTCGACGTAGGAGCTGCCTGAAGCCGAATGTGACGTTCAGCGAGGCGCCGGTCGGCAGTTGCGCGAGCGAGGTCTGCGTCGCCGTCCCGCCGCCCTGCGCCAGAGCCCGCTGCCGGGCGCCGGTCACGATATCGGCGACGAATGCGCCGTCGAGGACCGGCGTCACCGCCGTGATGTTGATCGCGCCGGCGCTGGCGCCGGCCGAATAGCCCGGCTCGTAATGGCCGCCCGGTCGCAAACGGGTCGCTATAGGTCTCGCTCACCCCCGCGCGCGCATGGTCGACCGTGAATTGCCCCGCGATGCCAAGATAGCTGATATTGGGATTGGCGCTGCCGATATCGTAGAAGCGGCCGTCCCGACCCGACGAGCCGGGTCGTGTTGATGACGCCGCCCTGATAGGTGACGGAGCCGCCGGAGACATTGATGACGGACCCCGGCTCCTGGATGAAGTTCTGCAGGACGCTACCGGAGCCCGCCGTTACCTTGAATGCGCCGCCGACGGTCAGAAGCTGGTCGATCGTCTCCGGGATGGCGCCGACATAACCCGAGGCGTCGAGAATCGGCGAGCCGACCCACTGGAAGCCGTCGGCGCGCGACGCCGCCGAGGCGAGGGTCGATGGTCACGGTCAGGCCGATGAGGCTCCTCGCCAGGGGCGTGTCGGCGACTTCGTTGGCGGTGAGCTGGATGGTGACCTCGTTGATCGACGCCGGCAAGGCGACGCCGGCGAGGCCGGAAAGATCGATGGTGCTGCCGGACTTCGAGCAGGACCGTGCCTGCGGCCGCCTGCGACAGGTTAGGGCGGCGCTCGGCGCCTTGATCAGCGCGCCCGACTGCACGTCGACGTTGCCCGCCGCATTGATGGTGATCTGCGGCTGGACAAGCTGCTGGAAATAGGAAACGCCGTGACGCCGTCGAGGTCCGGATCGGGCTGCTGCTCTCGTCCGGCAGGATCGTGGTGATGCTGGCCGAACCGAAGACGATGTTGCCGCTCAGCGCGTTCCCGGTGGTTAGGCTGATGGATCCCGGGCGGCCGGCGCTGGTGGTCGCCTCGATGCCGCCCAGTTGGTTGATGACTTCCCCAGATAAGGTCACGGCCCCGTCATTGGAGATGAGGAGCCCGTTGACGTCGTTCACGACCACGGCGCCGCCATTCTGCGTCAAGCCCGTGTTGACGGTGATCGCGGTAGCGACTCCGTTCGCGCCGGAAGGCGGATCGATTAAGCTGGCTGAAGTGCCCGCGGCGAGGATGATCTGGCCATTCTGGCGCGCTGATCGCGCCCTGGTTCAGCACCGTCTGGCCGAGCAGCGCCACATAGGCGCTATCGCCGGTCGCCGTGACTGTCGCGGCGATCGACGCGCCGCGCTCGACCACGATCCCGCCGCCCGCTGAACGGCGCGCCGTCCGGCTGGGTCCCCATGGTGAAGCCTGTCGACGGGCCAGTGGAGCTCGTCGCCGGCGCGCTGTAAAGGCCGTTCTTAAGGAAGTATTTGTTTGCGGCGTCCTCGTTCTGTGGGACCACCACGGGACGTGTTGCCAATCTGCAGGGCGGCGTAGGCGTAGGCGCCATTAAAGACGCTGGCGGCCGGGCTGGTGTCGATGTCCATCGTCGAGGCGATCAGCGTATGCACGTTGATCTGGCTCGTCCCGTTGAAGATGATGCCGTTGGGGTTGATCAGCAGCACCGTGCCCTCAGCCCGGATCTGGCCCTCGATCTGGCTCGGCACGCCGGCGGCGTCGATGCGGTTGAGCGCGATCCAGTTGTTGCCTTTCGCCGAATTGCCGCCACTCTGGTTGAAATAGACAATAGTGTTCACGCCGACGTTGAACTGCTCCCAGGTCAGAATCGCGTTTTGCGCGGTCTGCTGGATCGTCACGGTCGTCTCGCCGTTGCTGGTGGTCTGCGTCGGCAGCTTGGCGTTGACCCAGAGGTTCGGGTCGAGGCCGGCCGCGACGCGCGGATCGACCACGAGCCCGCCGGGGCCGATGCCGTTCGTCACCGCGCTCGGGGCGCCCTGCGCGGCGGCGCGCGCCGCGGCCTGAACCGCCTGCATGGCCTGGATCGCCAGCGTCGCGCGCGCCAGCGCGTTCTGGCTCTGCTTCGCCAGCGCCGCCGCCTGCTGCGCCGCCGCCATCGCCGCGTTCACCGCCACCGTCGGCGCGGCCAGACCCGCCGTTCCCCGACTTCCAAACGGCTGGGCGAGGGCGCCCTGCGCGCCGGCAAGCGTCAGCGCAAGTGCGCTCGTCCCCGTAAGGAGCGCCCGTGGCGAGAGAAGGCCTGGTTTTGTCCGTGGCGAGATCGCGGAGGCGCGACGCGAGTCGCGACGAAAACGTTGCGGCCGGAAGCCTGAAGTCACGGACAGACATGAGATTTCCTTTTGTCGAACTGCCGTGCGTCGGTTCGCCGACGGCGCGCTACTCTATCGAAGATCGGAATTACTGGACTGTCGCGGCGGGCTCTGGCTGGGCTCGGCCGTCGCGTTGCGGCGCCGGCGATTGCGGCCCGTTCGACGCGACTTGAGGAGTCGCGCCGCGCGCCTCGCCAAGCTTGTGCAACTCGTCGCGCAAATAAGAGACCAGCTCCTGCGCCAGCCGGTCCCAGGTTTCGATCTGAAGGCGAAGATGAGCCGGCGTCACGCCGCCCGCCACAGAAACATCCATGCAGAAGACGAGAAACGGCTGGCCGAGTTGGCTGAGCTGCAGGCGCGCGAACCGACGCGTAATGTTCCAGCGGTTGACCAGCTCCAGCGGCAGCTCTCCTTGCACCCGCAGCACGGCGGCAAAAGAAACATCTGCGAAACTCAGATCCTCGCCGGAGAGGCGGTTTCCCGGATGGATGTCGAAGGCGAGGCCGCCCGTCGATGAACGCAGATGTCGGATATTGGCGACCGGATCGGTCACTTTCTCGACGCGGTAGCCAGCCTGTTGCAGAGTTTCGCACAGGCTGTCGAAAGTCAGCTTGACGAGGATGGCGTCGGGCATCGGGCGGCTCCATGGAAGCGTCATTTGCGGGAATTGTCGAGCAGGTTCGACAATGCGAGTTCGTTAACGACCGGCGGGTGCTGCTTGAGCAGTTCGCCGAGATAAGCGCGGCGCAACATCGCGCTGCGCTCGGCGCGCATCTGTTGCGACGAGTTGATCGCGCGCTTCGGGCAGCGCGCGCGTATACGCCGCCTTGGTGTCGACCAACTTGAGGATGTGCCAGCCGTCATCGAGCCTGATCGGCTCTGTGATGGCGTTCTTCGCAAGCCCCGTGATCTGGGCGCGGATCTCCGGCCGGATCTGGCCTTCCGCGACCCAGCCGAGATCGCCGCCATCCTTGGCGTCGTTGCCGCCGCTTGCGATCGCGGCGAAGTCCGCTCCCGGCGCCTTCAGCTTGCGTTCGATCTCGTCGATCTTCTTCTTCGCACTGTCATCGTCGGCCTTGTCGGCGTCTTTGGGCGAGGCGACGAAAATCTGCGCGAGCTGGTACTGTCGCGGCATCAGGAAGGCGGCGCGGTTGGCCTCATAGGTCTTCTGCAATTCCTCGTCGCTGGGAAAACCCGCCGGCGGCGGCGATACCGATTGCAGATAGAGTTCGACCACGGCCCTCTCGCGTATCCGGTCGAGTTGAGCCTCGACGTTTGGCTGCTGATCCCACTTTTTCGCCACCGCTTCCTGCAGAACAAGCCTGTTGGCGAGGAGCTGCCGGATCGCCTGAACGAGCAGGGCGGGATCCTTCGCCAGCGCCGCCTGCTCGTCGAGCTGGAGTCCGGCGACATAGGCGCGCAGTTCATCCGCGGTGACATCGGCGTCGCCGACCCGGGCGACGATCTCATGCGTGGTTTTCACAGGCGCCGCCAGCGGCTGCGGCGCGGGCTTCGCCACAGCCGGGGCTTGCGCCAGCCGGGCCGGCGGCGCCGACTGCGCGGCCACGGGGACCGCCGCCGAAAAGATCGCCGCGCCGAACGCAGCCAAGGACGCGACGCGCGCCATCAACCTGATTTTCTTCACACCGGTCATTGGATCGCCTTCTGATCAAGGATTTTATCGGTCGAGTCCTGCAGAAGATTCTCGACCTGGACGCGGCCGAACCCAAGCAGCGGCTCGCGCGCGGCGATGATGTCGCCGATGGTCACCGCCTCGTAGCGATCGAGCAGCTCGCGGCCGATTTTCACGAGCTGCGCATTCTTCTCCAGGCAATTCTTGGTGCTTGTCTTGTAAGCGCCCGCCTCGCCTTCGAACTTCGCCCTTTCGGCGTCCTTGGCGCGCGCGACGCCCGCCGCCTCCTCGTAGGCGGCCTTCCATTTCTCGAGCGTTTCGTCGCGTTCGGCGAGACGTTGATTGAATTCATCGACGGCGTCGCGATGCTGCTTCTCGATTTGCTGCGTTTCCGCGCGCGCCGCATCGACCTCCGTCTTCAGGGTGGCTTTCTCGTGCTCCGCGTCAGCGAGCTTGGCCTGCAGCGCGGCGCGCTCGTCTTCCAGCGAACGCGCCTGTAGGGTCGCGGCGCGCAGCGCGTCGCGCAGGCGGTCGGTTTCGGACTGGGCGTGGGCGGCGCTAGCCAGCAAGATCGCGATAAACGCCAGGCCGAGGCAGTGGATATGGCTGCGCATGGTCAGAACTTCGCGTTGAGGTCGACTTGAAGAGTGTCGACCGCGAAAGGCGCGCCGCCGATATTATTGGCGCTCATCCAGCGCAATGTGGCCCAGACGTTGTTGCTGAGACCAAGGTTGCCGCCAATGATGTAACCCTTGAGATTGGTGCCGCCAAGGCCGAAATCGGGGTCGGTGAATGCGTCGATCACAGCGTCGGACTGCAAATATTTATAGCCAACGTTCACATTCCAGTCCCAAAGATGCTCGATCTTCGCGTCGCCGACGGTGAGCCGCGCGAGCCAGCCGATGTTGCCGCCGTTGTAGGGCCCAAGCGACCCATCCGCAGTGCCGGCCCGGTTGTTGACGGCGAGCGCGTTCATGAGGTTCCAATTGAATGCCGTGTTTATGACGTATTCGCCGTCGAGGATGACGTGCACGGGATCGAAATGGTCGAAGTCAAGTTCGCCGGTCGCGACAACCGGTCGAAATTGACTGACCAGCCCGTAGTACTGGAACTGGTCGATAGTGCCCAAGTTATTCTGCGCATTGGAGATAATGTCTCGCAGATAGCGGTAGGTATTGCCTTTCTGCGCAAATGAGGGTCGCGTCAGATCGGTGCTGCACACATCCGACGCCGACTGCACGATGCACGGCGTCGAGAGCTGGCCCTGCACGTCGGTGAAGTCGTAATAGGCGATGCCGAAACGGGCGGTGGCTTCCGGTTTGAACTCATACGAAAACCCGAGCTGGCCACCGAAAAGCCATTTGTTGAGATTCGGGAATTTGGTGGGCTGGCCGGTCGTCGGGTCAGCGAGATTGATGCCGGCGTTAAAATCCGTGTTGTAGATCGGGAAAGCGCCAGCCACGACGAAGGGCGTGAAGTTCTCGAGGACTTCACGCTTCGCCTGCACCGCGAATCCGTCAAAGGCGAGCTCCTTGTACCAGACGAGATCGGTCGGCGCCCAGAACGGATTATCGAAACGGCCGCTCGAGGCGGTGAGTTCGTCCTGCCAATTATATTTCAGATATCCACGATCGAGCCAAACCGCATATTTCGAGAAATTGCCGCCGCTCGCGCCAAGCGTCTGATTGGTCGACACCGGCTGACTGTCCTGGCCCGTCGCGATGCGAAGGCCCGCGTCGAACCCATTGGTCAGATCGGCGTCCATGCCAAGCCGGCCGCGGAACCGGAACTGATCTCGATTCTGCGTCGCGTCGTAGGTCGGCCCAAAATATGCGCTCGTGACGTCGTAGGGCTGCCCGGTGTTCACAGCGTTGAAATTCGCGGCGCCGGCTTGATCGTTTCCGCCGGGAAAATAATTGCCCTGGTAGCGTGTGCGCACATCGCCGTAGAAGTGAATGCGCTCCGCCCATTCCGGGTAGCGTCCAGGCGAGGCCCAATTCTCTGCCTCCGCCTTGGCCATCACCTCCTGCTTGATCTCTTCGCGCAACTGCCGTTTGACGATCTCCGGCACATAGGTGACGTGCCTTACGCCCGGCGGCGACGCGGCCGCGGCCGCGGCGGCCGCCGTCTTCGCCGCGTCATCGGCTTTGGCGGTTGCTGTCTTCGCCGCCTGGCCGGCGACATACGCCTGGTCCTCGGCCTGCTTGATCAGCGCGCGCCCCTGCTCTTCCTTGATGACGCCCTGTTGCACCAGCAGATTGACGAGATTGACCATGGCGTTCGGCGACGTGCCCTTTGCCCGAGACACGGTCGGTTGTTTAGCGTCGGCCTTTTTGGCCGGCGCCGAATCCGGGTCCGCGGCGGTCTGGCCAAAAGCCGGAGCGGCGCATGTCAGCGCAGCCAGCGATGCGGCGAGCGCAATCGCGCCGGCGCGCCGCCTCGCCTCTTGGTTCTTCTCAAACATCGGTCCCTCGCTCTCTACTCATTCCGCCGCAAGTCAAAACTGTCGTAAGTCGCCTCAACCGGGCCGGTGCGCGGTCATGCGCACGTTCATCGGCATTGGCATGTCTTTGGCCGGCGGCTCGCGCAGCGTGATGCCAAGCACCTCATTACGGATCGCGGCGTCGAGCTCCGCGTTGCCGGTCGATGAGTTCAGCTGAACTTTGTTCACATGGCCGAACCCGTCGACCCACAATCGGATATCCAATCCCCCGGCCGCGTTGCGTGTCTTTTGACTGGCGCGCAGAGCCGACTGGATCTGCCCCAGCACCATGGAAATATACCCGCCCCAGCGGCTGCCTCCGCCGCCACCGCCCCCATAAGGGCTCCCGCCGGGCTTGCCGCCGAGATTGAACAGGTCGCCAGGGCCTTGCGCCTTGGCGTCAAGCGAAAGCGGTCCAGGCGGTTCGTCGTTCTTTGCGTCCTTGACCGGCGCCTCTTTCGGCCTATCGACCGGCTTCTCCTCTTTGATTTGAGGGTCGGCCATCTTCGGCTGCTCGATCACCTTCGGCTCGGGCGGTTTCGGCGGCGGCGGCGGGGGCGGCGGGGGCGGAAGAATCTTGACGACCGTGATCTCACGCACCAGCCGCGGCGGCGGCGTGTCGTCGTGACGCATGAAGAAATACGCAGCGCCACCGAGAAGGAGGGCGACCAGCGCCAGCGCCGCGCCGAAACGCAGCAGGGTATTCGGCTCCCTGCGCTTCGCCGAACGATGCGCCGCCGGGCTCGGCATCGCCTCGTCGCCGCCAAGGGCTTCCGTCGGCGGACTCACGACGCAACTCCCAGCGCCGCGCGCTCTGCGATCCGCGTCGCAACATACTGCGCAACGAATTCGACGAGGGCGTCGAAATCCGCGGTTTCGACAATGACCCGCATGCCAGGCGAGGCTTCGACCGCGACGCGATACTCAGAGCTTTCAACGTGAAACTCGACATAGGCGGCGCGATCGATGGACAAACGCGACCGCGGGCAACGCGAGATCGTCAACAGAAGCGGATCGCGATCAGGCCCATGTTCCTCGACACGGTTTCGCAGCACGCCGGCAAGCTTCACCAGCAGCGCCTCGCCGCGGATCGGGAACGGCAGCAAAACACCGCTTTTCGGCGGCTGCTCGTCGCTTTGGGACAGCGCGGCGCGCGCCTCGTCCGGCGCAGCGGAAGATGTCGCCCCTGCGAGCCATGGCGGAGTCGCGGTGTTTAGGCCGCCGCGAGGATCGCGACGATCATCGGCGTCGCGACCGAGTGCGGCCAACGCCCCGCGCAGCCGGCGCCACAGTGTGCCGCCTCCGCGCCTCAGCTTGCTCTGGCCGTTCTGCGTTTTCATGTCGACGCTCGATGCTTCCTTCATTTCACCAATGGCTTGGTCGCGAGACCCACTTGCGTCAGGCCGATGCGGCCCAACAGGTCGAGCACATCCATTACGTTCTGGTATTGCGCCTGCGCGTCGCCGCGCAGCACCACGGGAAACTCCGGAGTCAGCGCCATCTGCTGGACCAGCCGCTGCTCCAGCTCCGGCAGCGTCACCGGGATTGTGTCGAGAAAAATCTTGCCATCATTGGCGACGGTGATCGCCTTGGTCGTCTGCGTCGCCAAGCTCGGCGCCGCGGATGCTTTCGGCAGGTTGACCTTCTGCCCCTGCACGGTCGCCGTCGTCATGATGATGAAAATCACCAGCAGGACGTAGGCGAGGTCCAGCATCGGCGTGATGTTGATGTCGTCATATGGTTTGGCTTCGTTCTGCAGCTGCATCGCCGTCACTCCGCGGCGGCGCGGCGCTCGACCGGCGCGGGCCGATCGGCGGAATAAAATTCCGCCATCTTCGTCACGAACTCATCGACGAAAACGTGGATATCGCTCGTGAGATCCTTGATGCGCGAGATCAGATAGTTGTATCCGAACAGCGCCGGGATCGCGACGAAGAGACCGGCGACCGTGGCGACAAGCGCCGCGGCGATGCCCGGCGCGATGGCGTTGACGTTGACGTCGCCGCTCGCGGCGATGGCGGCGAAGGTGATCATGACGCCGACCACAGTGCCGAGCAGCCCGAGGAACGGACCGCCCGAAATAGCGATCGTCAAGATGACCATGAGACGGTTCAGCCGCTGCGTCTCTTTAATGGAGCCGCTGTCGAGCGCGGCGCGGATCGCTGCGATCGATTGTGGCGAGAGAACCGGATGAGGATTGTCATTGCCGCCGAAACGGCGGCGGATCTCGGCGGCTCCGATGTGGTAGATGCGATAGAGAGACGACGATCGCATCATTCTGGCGTCGACCAGGCTGATCCGGTCTCCGAAGCTTGAAACGTCGTCGGCGTCGCCTTGATCGAGCTTCGCGAGATCGTCCCCGAGCTCGCGGAAGTTTTTCATAAAGCGGACGTTCGCCTTGGCCTGTTTGTTGAGATAGGACGTCCTGTCGATCATCACGACCCAGCTCAGAACCGCCATGACCATGAGAAGTCCGATCACGACCCAGCCGTCGAGAGTCACGGATTTCAGGATCACCGCGAAATAGCCGGAAAGCCAGCTCCCGGTCTCCTCGTCGGTGCTGTATGAGACGAGCTTGGACGGGTCCAGCCCCTGCCCGACCGCGGCGAATTTGATGAAGCCGGCCGAGCGCGCGACCTTGGAGATCTGCAACTCGTCAATGTCGCCGGCGAAGCCGACCGGCTGCGCCGCGGGGGTGGCGGCTGGGGCTGCCGCAGGGACTGCGCCCACGGCGCGTGCTGGCCCTGCGGCGACCGGCGGCCGAGCTGGCCTGCGGCCGGGGCTGGCGACCGGCGCCGGCGACCGCGGACCACGGCCGCCGGCGTATCGCCCCCGATCAGAGCTGCGGAGTTCAGCGCCGGCAGCGTGGCGCTCAGCGTGGCGTAAGGAGCGCCATCGAGATACAGCGTGATCTGCCCGCTGTCGGCGACGACGGCGACATGATGCCATGCCTCGGGCGTGATCGGCGCTCCGGCGCCGCTGCGCTGGACGCCGGCGCCTTTGGTCACCTCGACGTAAGGAACGCCATTGTCGAGGCCGATGACGAGTCCGGCGCCATTGTCGCGGCGACTATACAGCGCCGCATTGGGCTGCAACGCGGCCGGCTTGATCCAGGCCGACCAGGTGAGCGGCGCACCGTCGGCCAGCGCGAGCGACGGCGACGCAGGCAGCGTCAGAGGGACGCCGCCGTCGAGGCGCAACCCCTCGCCAATGATCGAACCATCCGCCTGGCGGCCGACGCTCTGCGCATTGTTGGCCCAGACCGTCGAATCAAGCGGCGGCGTCCCGCGCTCGTTGAAATGATAAACGAGCAGCATATCTGGATCGTACGACCCTTTCGAATCGTTGGTCGCGACGGCTTTCTTGTTGCCGTAGTAAAGCCAGACGTCCGTTTTTGCGCCCGGTTGCAGATTCGGGATCGCCACCCAAACCAGCGCCTCGCCAAGCAAGGGATCGTATGTCTCGATGTGATGCTTCAGCGGCGTCTTGTCGTCGCTAGCGACAAAGCGAAGGTCGCTGCCGTCGTCCTTGGCTGAATCGAAGCGGAAATTACCGACGTGCAGGCGGATCAGCGCCGTCGCCGCGCCGATCGGATCGGTGATGTTCGCGCCGGATGCGCTTGCGTCGATAGTAATCTTCTTGCGAAGCTGCCAGTCGTCGTTCCACCACGCTTTCGCCGGCGACGGCGACAGCGTCAACACTGCAACGAACGCAAGCAGCAGGCCCGAGAGGATATTCGCGGTCGCCCGCCGAAAAGCCGGTTGACGCATGCGCTGCATGTGGCCCCACCCAATTGTCATCAGAATTCACCCCAAATCCGGAAGTTCAGGCGCGCGTCGCGCGCGTGCGTGTAGGCTTGCGTGATCATCGGCACGGAACAGGCGACCATGCCGTTCAGGTAGTCGAACATCTTGAAGCGGAGGCCGCCGCCGTAACTCCACAAATCGAATTGCGCCTGCTGCTCCGGCAATGGCTGCAGGACGGTCGCCAACCCCCCGTCGGCAAAGGCGAAGAAGCGCCAGTTATTGAAGACGGAGACGGGAATCGGCGTCTGCTCGAGCTGCGCCTTCACCACTTTTTGCATCGCATCCGCGAGGTCGGGGCTGCGCAGTTCAAGATTGCCGACGACGCCCTCATCGCCGAGCACCTCGGATTCGAGATAGCCGCGCACCGTGTCGAGGCCGCCGACGCTGAACTCCTCGCTCGACACCAATGGCCCATCGGCGACCTGTCCTTGGATCTTGCCGTAGATCTGGAAGCCTTCCGGCAATTCCTGCGTTTGCGACAGATCCGCGTTGAAATGCGCGAAGTTGGCCGAGGCATAGGCGCGCTTGTTGTCGAAGGCGATCAAGTCGCTGCTGAGGTCTCGTATATTGTAAGTGACGGAGGCGTTGAGCTGCGTCGTGAACGCCGCGGTCTGATAGGTCGCGCCATAGCTGGCGACCAATGGGTAATAGGTCACGGGGGACGAGAAATCAGTGCCGCTTAGGCCCACCGTTTGAGCGAAATGCTTGTAGTCGAGGCCTGCCGAGATCGTGTGGAAAAAATTCTCCATGTTCGGCAGCGTAATCACTGCCCGGCTGCCGATGACCTGACCGGGACCGACGACATTCGAGCCGCCGACCGTTGCGACATTGCTGTTCGACGTCAGACCGTAGGCGAGGACGCTCAGCCAATCGACGTTCGGCACGCGCGCCAGATACGATCCCGAAAACACCTGTGCGTCTTTCGGGTTCTCGGGCGCGACCTGATAGCTGAAGCTCAGGGAATGACCGAGCTGCCAGAGATCGTCATAGTGTATGGTCGCGTTGACCCGGAGCGGCGTCGTCTCCGGCGATTGCCGGTTATTGAGTTCGACGCTCCCGTGCAGCGGGAGCTTGTCCTCGACGTTGAGGTCGACGTCGACCGTGCCGGGCGTCACGCCGGCGCGAAGGGCTGGCGTGATGCGCCGATCCGGCAGCAGATTGAGCGATACGATGTCCTTGGTGACGTCGCCGAAATTCGGGACCGTGCCTTCTTGCAGGGACGGCGCTTTTTCCTTGATCGTGACGACGTCGAAATAGTGCGCGTTCTTGACCCGCAGCCGGCCGACCTTCAATTCGGTCACCTTGAGGGTGACGACCTTGCTCTGAACATTCTGTTGCGGCACAGCGACGCTGACCGTCTGATAGCCTTTGTCATGATAGGCTTTTTCAAGCGCCGCCCGCGCCTTCTCGACGTCGTCGGAGGTTCGGTTCGGGCCGAGGAACGGATAAACCGCCTCTTCGAGGTCGATCTCAGGCAGGTTGTCGGCGCCGTCGACGGCGAAATCGTCGATGTCGAAGTGTTGCAGCGGGGCCGCTTTGGCAGGCTGCGGCGACGTCGAGGCCTTCGCCGCGGACGCCGCCGCCTTGGGCTGGGGCGCTGCCGCCGCATTGGGCTGGGGCTGGGACGCTGTCGCCGCCGGCCCGGGTTGCTCCGCATGCGCCAGCGCCGTCGCGGCGAGAGCCCCGGCAAGCCCTAGCGCCGCTGGACGAAAACGCCCAAGCCCCGCTCCCAAAGGCGCGAGCGCGCCTCTTCCATCGTCACGACGAATCTGCACGAACGCCCGCTCGCCTCCTCGTAGGGCGCGCGCGACCACGGCGGGAAACGCCGTAATCAACACGCCTCAGTAAGAAGACGATTGGGCGGCGACGGGACTGAATCAGAAAAATTGTAATAAATTTTAGCGTTGCGCCGCGGCAACGCTTTGCGGCCGGGCATCCGGGCGCCCGCCTCGACGATGGCCTCGACCGGCTCGCCGGCCGAAATCGGCTCAGAGCAAAAGCACGACTCCGCCGGGCAAGGAACGGACGCTCGCGCCGAAGAGTCCCTGGGCTTGCCCAATGAAATCATCGAGATGGTCGAGATGGAATGTCCCGGTGACCATGCGGTTCCCGAGCTGAGCGTCCATAACGATGATTTTGCCCCGCCGATAACGGTTGATCTCATCCACAAGGCGCGTCAGCCGCCAATCGCGGACAATGAGAAGGCCGTCCTGCCAGGCGGTCGCCTGGGCGGGATCGACAGGCAGCGGCGATCCGAGGCCTGTCGCAGCGGCGTACGACACCTGCTGACCATTTGTGATCCGGACCGCGCGCCCCTTCAACTCGACATCAACAGCGCCATCGATGCAGGAGACCGAGGCGGCGCCATCCAGACATCGCACGTCGAAGTTTGCGCGGAACGCCGTGATCCGGCCCGCCGCCGCATCGACGACGAGCGGAGACGCGCCGGCGCGTTTCGCCATGATCGAAGCTTCTCCAGAAATAAGCTCGATGTGAGCGTTGTCCTTTATCGAACGCACGGCGATGGCGGTTTGGGTGTTGAGTTTGAGAGAGACGTCGTTGGACAGAGTGACGGCGCGTTGCTCGCCCTTGGCGGTGCGATAATCCGCCGACAATTCTTCGAGCGAGGGCCAAAGTCCAAGCGGCGGCTGGACGGCGAAATATGCTCCTCCCAAAGACGCGGCGATCGCGCCACCGATCAGTCCGCGGCGGCGGATCAGCTTACGCGTCCGCGCGTCCGATTCGGTGCGAACCCCTTGTTTCTCGGCGACCAGTCTGCGCGTCGCCTCGCCGAAGGTTCGCCACAACCTCACCGCATCCCGGAACGCCGTCTCATGTTCCGGGCGCTCGCAACGCCATTGTTCAAGGGCGGCGGCGTCATCGGAGGTCGCATCGCCGGAATGCAGGCGTATCACCCACGCAAGCGCCTCGGTCAGCACCGCCTCGAGTTCGGCTGGGAATTCGTCAGGCGCGGTCAAGATCCCTCGTTTTCGAGTTCGCAGCCGCGGAGCCGGCCGTCCTTCGGCGCAAAGCGCGCGTCTCAACATATAGACGACCCGCATCGTCCACGACTGAATCGAAATGCGGGCGCAAAGGCCGACCGAGGCCCCGTGCTGCGGGTCGCATCATTTTTAAGTGGGCCCGTTCAAATTGGCTCGTCGACAACGCCGCCGTTCCGGCTGCGCCGCGATTCGCCGCTCGGGCAGGCTCCTTGCGACGAGCGGTCCACCATTCTTTCGCTGTCGTCAAGATGTTGGTTTTGGAGGATGGGACGGCTATTCCGCCGCCCCGGCTTTCGGGCGAGGCCCGAATCTGCGATTGACCTTCCGGCGCAGGCGGCGGCTCAAATGCTCCATCGCATGCTGCAAGTCGAAGTCGACGGTGCGGGCGTTGATGCCGAGGAGATTCGCAATGTCTTTGTGGTGAAGCTGATCAACGTGGGCGGCCAGAAACACGCGCCGCTGGCGGTCGGGCAGTTCGGCGAGAGCTTCATCCAGTTTCTGGAGGTCGAGGCGGCCCTCGACGATCACGGACGGGTCCGGACCTTCATCCGGAATGTCGGTGATGGCGGCGATTTCCCCGGCGCTTAGAAGATGGCGGTCGGACTTGCGACGGTCCTTGGCGAGGTTTATCGCCGTGCGGAACAGGTACTCGCTCGGACTGCGGACCGGAACGGCCTCCGAAATCCGGTCGAGGCGCAAGAATGTTTCGTGCAGAGCTTCGCGAGCGAGATCGACCGAGCCGAGACGGCGCGCCAGTCGTCCGGCAAGGGTTTCGTAATCAGCGGAAAGCGTTTCGCGCAACGATTTGCGATTGGAGTCGGACACTGACGACGGCCCTCTGATGCCGCTCCCCTGCTGTCCGGACTCGAAAGTGGCAGCATAAATTATCGGCCGTCGATGACACCAGCGTGACCTTCACGACTGTTTAGCTCCTGTGGCAGTCTTCACTGCGGCAGGTCGAAGGCGATCGGAATGAGAACGTTGAGCTGATCGGGCAACTCCGATGGTATTCTCGGCAGCGGCTGCGCCTTGCGGATCGTGTCGATTGCGGCGGCGTCGAGAAGATCGTGCCCGGAGCTATTTCGAATCCAGATGTCCTTCACTGTGCCGTCTCGTCGCATGGCGAACATCACCTGAGCGGTCCCCTGGAGCCGATTAAGACGGCCCGCCTCGGGATAGCGCCGATAGCGCGCTATATGGGCGAAAAGCGTCTTTTGAAACATCGACGTGAGCTGGGGCGCCGGCGCGTGGGCGCCGGTCGCCGATGGAGCGGGCGCCGATCGCGGGGCCGGGGGCGGCGCCTCGACGGGATTGGAGGGCGGCGGCGCTAGGGTCGCGTCGGGGATCGAGCGGTCCGGGTCTTCGACGAGCGGTTCGGACAGGGGCGCAGGCTGATCCGGCTGCGGCGCAGAGTCCTCGGTCCTGGCGATGCGCTCCTGCGGGACGATCAGATGAACTTCGATCACCGCGTCGCTGACCGGCTTTCCCGCTCCGACCGGAACGTGGCGAATCCAGTAAACGCCCACGGCGAACGCGATGGACACCGCAAATGCGATCCCCACCAACCACCGCGCTCCCAGCGCCGGCGCCGCCATCCGCCAATCCGCGCGTGTCCTGTCCTGGTCCAAGGTGACGTCCTGCGACAGTGGGCTGGCTCAAAGCGACACGCAAGCCTCACGGGGCTTGGATCGCGATCATAAAACGGATTGGACGCGGCGTATTGATAGGCGCTTCTTGACTGAGCACCAGGTCTTTGAGCGTCCCGGCGATGGAGCGATCGCGATCAGGATCGCCTGTCGATCCATCAAGCTCCACCCGCTGAACGGTGCGCGATGGGTCAACCCATAATTCGATCGCCACTCGATAATCGCCCCGATGCGTCTTGGCAAGTTTCTTCAGCGCCTTTTCGATGTCCCCCTGCACAATCCCGATATACGCGCCAAGGCCGCTATCGTCGCTGGATTGCGGCGCGCTGGTGACGCGAAGGGTGTCCAAAGACAAGTCGGCCGAGGCCAATGCGTGGGCCGGCGGCTCATCAGGGTCGGGCGCCGAGGGCGGCGCAAGAGTGACCGCGCTAGCCCGACTGTATCGAATCCTGAGACCGGTGTCGGCCAACAACATCCGCAAAGCAACCTCGGGCATGAATTCGCCCCGCAGTTCGGCTGAACGGCGCCCGAGGGCCGACGCGGTCTCAAACATCACCTGCACTCCGGTCCGCTTGCTGTACGCCTGGAGCGCATCGACCAATGATTGCGCGGGAATATCGAACCTCAGCCGCGATGCGGGCCTCGCGGCTTCGTCGCCAAAAGCCGCCGCCATCCCAATGAGAACGATGACCAGACCGATGATCCCGCCTAGGGAGTCCAACTGAGATGCGGCCCATGCGGAGCGCCCGGATTGCGGTCTCAATGGAGATCCGATCGCCGCCGCGTGGGAGCAACAGGCGCGCCTCGCTGGCGGGGAGCCCGGGAAAACGAAATCAGTCTTAGATCTTGAGGTCGACGCATCTCATTCAACCGTCATCTCTCGCAATTGACCCTGCCCGCCATTGAATCGCCGACCGTCAGCGTTCGAATCCACGCCTTGTGTGAGCAACCACACTTTTGAAAAGCGGAGCATTCGTGCGGACGCCCGTCAAACGGCCCTGTTGAGAAGGGGCTCGGCGCCGACGACGCTTGCGGTGGATATTGCGTCGGTTCTCGTGACAAAGACATGACGCCCGGCGCCGTGGCGTCCGGCGGGGACAACACAACTTTTGGGTCTTCGTAATTCTCCGTGCTCCACGACATTTCCAGCCTCAGCGTTCCTGCTCGAAACATTTCGACGCCGGCGTGGCCACACCTTGCGCGCTTGAGATTCAGCAGGTTGGCGCGCCACCTCAAGCTGGACTATTACGAAGTTCAGAGCCGGCAGGCGCGCCCAGCTCGATTGCTCCCGAGACGGACGCTGGAACGCTGACCCATATCTTCGGGCAAGTTGGGGCGCTGACGCGGGTGGGCGGCGCCACGCCGACGATCGTTTTTCGCGAGCGCGCCGCGCCGCTCATTGCGAACCTAAAAGCCCGTATGCGGGCCGAACTGACAACGCCGCCGAACGCGGGTTCGAACTCATCAGTCGATGCGCCAGACGTTCCGCGTCGATTATGATTGCGCATTGTCCGTCGACGACATTGGAAGGTAATCGCTCGGCGCTAGCTCGCCGGCGGCAACGCCGCATCGGACTTTCATGTCGGGCCGTACTACAAAGTTCGCTGGTTAGAGGCGCGGAGCGCCTCCATCCGGGAGCGTTCTGACCTTCGGCGACGGGCATCGCGCCTATTTGGGGGCGTCACCGATCCTCCAGCATCGCCCGGGAGACGCGGCACGAACTTCTGTTGCCTATGGTGGACCGACGATAAAGCTCGCATTTTCTGACCCCAGGCGCACCGCCGACGCCCTCGGCGACGCTGCGCCCAGTGACGACAGGCGCTGTCGTCGCGACCTTGGGTGCTGGCGTGTCGAATCCCGGCGCGTAGGCGTAACCCGGATGACGATAGTAATCGTCACAATCCCAGCCGCTGGCCGATCCGTGGCTGAGGCCAAAGCCGGCGGCGCTACCCGGGCGAAGACACCAGCCGCCATGCCAGCCATCGACCTGCCAGCCGCCGCCATTCCATCCGGCGCCCCAAAAGCCCCCGAACGCCAAGGCCGGACTACCGATCGAAAGCGCGCCAAGCAGAACCGCTGCGCTCACTGCCGCACCTAAATATTTCATCATATTTCCCCACTATCTTGGCCCGAACTGGCCGGGCGATATGCGGTTGTTTTATCAACGCCTGATCGAACTCCTTGTTCCAGATTTTCCCCACGGAGTCCTCGGCGAAACCATGAGCCCACCCGCCTCCTCGTACATATTCGTGCGCAGCCACCGCGGCCAGCACACGAACCCGAACATCGAGCGCGAGCGCTCCGCCATGTCCACCGGAATTCACCCCAGCAGACAGCTCGAACCACTCAAAGCCTGATTCCCGAACTCTTACGATTCATTCAGCTCAGCTTCAGCTCTAGGTCAAAGGAAAACGATGGCCTATCCTGCCGGGGGAATCGGCGGTAACGGACCCCAACAATCGAGATGTTAGGTCAGCGGATCGTCAGGAGATTCAGCGGCCCTTTAGGCGCGTCACTGCCGACCGCGCTGCCTGCGCAGATTTTGCGCTATCCAATAGCCAATGCCGAAAAGCCATGGCACACTCTCTTGAACTGATGGGGGTCGCGTTATGTTGAGATCAATTTTTCTCGCATCGGCCATTTTCCTGGGAGCGGCGTCTATCGTTTGCGCCGAGCCCACGCTCAGTTACTGGATAAGTCAGAACGCCCTGACGAGACAAATGGAGGAACAGGGCTATAGCGAGATAGAAGTCACGGCGGTTGGCGGCCGCTGGGAAGGCCAGGCCGTCAAGGACGGTAAAATCATTGAGTTTCACGCCGATCCGCATACCGGCGTGATCACAAAAGAACTTAACGCCGCCAAAGACTGATTTCGAAGCGAGGAAATTGCGCGCCTGGCTTTTTTTGCGTTTAGCGGCTCGCCGCAAACAGGAAATCCGGCAGGACTCCAATTATTATCTCTCACAGGGCTCTGTTCAGGACAAGCGAGGCCGGCTCTCTTGGACGCACCTGGCAAACCTCATGCGCAGGAGCGGAGAGATGAGGAGGGGGACTATTCGCTTCGCGTGACCTCAGAAATCGAAACACCAAGGCCAGCCGACTGGCGGATTGGAAGCCTTGCATCTTCCGCTCCCTAATCCCTAGGACGCGGAAACCTGAACCTGAGGTCATTTGCGACCGTATCGGCATACGTTCGGCGATGCGGATGCTAAGATCGAAGGTCGCCTACCGTTAAGCAGTGCTTGCTGTCGGCGTGATACTCAACCTCGGCCGCGGTACGGGCAGCGTCCTCGAAAATTCCCAGAACCCTATCTGGATACCGTGGTTGCTCGACTGCGAGAATCTCCGCCGCCTTATTGTAGTCCACCTCGCACGCGACGAATGACTCGACCAAATGGGTCTGTGGATTGATGACACCAACATTAAACACCGCTGAAGCGGCCAACACAGCGAGTTTCAGCACGCCTGCCTCCAATTAATCGAATAAAAAAATTAATGATAAAGCAGAACACCGTCCGCACTTAAAGTCAATGTAGTATTGCGAGTTTATAGTTGATGATTATTTGCAATTAAATTTCGTCAACACAGGAGACTTGCACGGTGGCCCAGTCGCCACCCAGATTTCTCAGGACTCCTCGACCATTCAAGCCGTAAGCGATCTCTCTGAGCACACGAGACTGCGACGAGCGCTCGGCGCGCTGCAGACTCGAACTCGCTGACGCCTCGCGGGCGCAGCGTGCGCCCGCGCCTGTCTGATCAGAAGCGGACTCCCGCCGCGAGGTTGACCTGCCAGGCCTTGCCCATCTGCGGCCCGTTCAGATTCTGGTAGATCGGCGCGCCCGCCTCGAGCGCGACCCGCACCGGCGTTCCGAGCTCAGCGGTCTTGTATTCGAGGCCGCCGAACATCTCGACGCGCTGGCCGCCGTAATAATTCGGATTGGTTCCCTGCATCGGGCCGTTGATCTCGGGATCGGAGCCATGGATGCTTCCCCACACGGTTCCGGCCGCGCGCGCCGTGAGGCTGAGGCCGGGCAGCGCCTCATAGGCGGCCCAACCGGTCATCTCGTTGGAAGGCCCCCAGCGGTAGCCCTGATCATTGTTGGAGAAGGCCGCGCGGCCACGATAGACGAAGCCCCAGGACCAGGCCCCAAGCTTGCCCGTGTAGGTAATGCCGTAGAGCGCGTCATAAGTTCCTGTGCCAAGCTGCATCGCATACATGGCCCGCATCGTCATCCACTGGTTCATCGGGTTCAGCATCGTCGCCAACTCCGTCACGCTGCCCGTCGGCGCACTGAAGCCGAGATTGAGATGCGCATGGTTGATTTCGTCCTCATAGACCCGGACCAGGCCGAGAAAGGAAGTGTCGCCCCAGCCTTGCGTCGAAGACGAACTGTTGCCGAGCTCGGTCGAGCCCTTCATGCCAGAGAAGCTCGTCATGGTCATGGATTTGACGATGTAGTTTCCCATGATCATCAGGTTGAAGCTGTCGGTGATGCCATACATGATGTGGAACATGTTCATGTCGGCCGTCATCGAAGCCGGGACGATGCGCAGCGTCGGCGGCTTCATCATCGCCCCTGGGGTGGGCACGTAGGGAATTTGCGTCGCGATATACTGTTGCGAGACCTGTGTCGAGCCGATGTAATTATGGGCCATGCCCATGATCATCGGTGTATACATCAGGGCGAAGGCCCCGCCATCGACCATATGCGCGCCGAAGACGCCAGCCGGGATGGCGGCGTGGGATTCGGTCATGTCCATGCCGGCCATGCCCTGCATCCCCGCCATGCCCGCCATGCCGTCGTGGGAGCCGCCCATCGTATTCGCCGTCGGATCCTGCGCCTGACTGACGGCGTCGGTCGGCGCGACATCGCCGGCCTCCGCGCGATCGGCGCCGGCTGCGAAGGCGGCGAGCAGAAGCGTCGCGGCGCATGCGCCGGCGCGACGGGTCAAGGCGGAAGCTGGCGTCATGGCGTGAACCTTTCGGGAGAGAAGCGGGTGAGGAACGTGCGCGCGGGGCTGCGCGGCGGGAAAAAGGCGAAGGGCTGGGCGGCGCGGATTCGTCACGGCGCCGGCTCCATGCGCAGCAGGCGCTTCGCCGCGCTGACGCCGCCGAAAAGAAGCGGCTGCGGCTCCTGCGGCGCGGCGGGGAACAGCGCGTGCTCGATCTCGGGACGGAGTAAAGGCGCGGAGGCGGCGTCGAGGATCTGCGGCGGGCTCGCGACCGGCTCGTTCGCGACGTCGGCGACGATCCGCGCGGGCCGCGACGACAGCACGATGATGCGGCTCGCAAGGCGCACGGCTTCGGCGATGTCATGCGTGACGAACAGCGCGGCGAGCCCCGTGCGGCGCCGCCTCGTCGCGGACGAGATTTTGCAGGTTGCGGCGCAGCCCCACATCGAGCGCGCCGAAGGGCTCGTCCATCAGAATGAGGCCGGGCTCGATCGCAAGCGCGCGGGCGATGGCGACGCGCTGACGCATCCCGCCCGAGAGAGCGGCGGGGCGTTTCGAATGATCGGCCGCCTCGAGGCCGAGACGGATGAGGATCTCCGCCGCCCCGCGCCGTCTCTCGGCGCGCGCAACGCCGAGCGCCTTCAATCCGAACGCGGCGTTATCGAGCGCGTCGGACCATGGCAGCAGGCGCGGCTCCTGGAACACCATTGCGACGCGCGCAAAGCCATTGCTCACGGAGCCGGAGATCGGCGCGAGGGCGCCGGCGGCGAGCCGCAGCAAGGTCGTCTTGCCGCAGCCCGAAGGCCCGAGCACGACGACGAAATCGCCGGCCGCGACGGTGAGATCCAGTCCGTCGATCACAGGTTCGCCGCCAAACGCCACGCACAAGCCCTGCATTGCGAGCATGCTCAGGCCCCCGCCGCGTAAAGAGACGCGTCGCCCATGGCCGCGAACCAGCGCCGGAACGGCGCCACAAGAGCGAGATCGCAGACGAGTGCGAGCGCGACGATCAGAATGATCCAGGCCATGGTCTGGGGAAGGTCGAGATTGGCGCGCGCGATGGCGAGCTGGCCGCCGATTCCCCTTCCGCTCGCCATGACTTCCGCCATGACGCAGATTTTCCACGCATAGCCGAGCGCGCTCGCCGCCGCGGGGAGCATCTGCGCCAGCAGCTGCGGAAACAGCACGTCGGAGAATCGCTGCGCGAAGCGGGCGCGAAACAGCACGGCCATCTCGTCGAGGGCGGCCGCGCGCACATTCATGCCCTGCAGCACCGCGATGAAGACGATGGGCGCGATCGAGAGCGTGACCGTAAAGGCGGCGCCCGGCCCGTCCGGGCCGAACCACAAAAGCGCCAGCACGATCCAGGCGATTGGCGGCACGCTCATGAACACCATTCCGACGGGATCGACCGCGAGCGCAAGCGGCAGGCAGAGACCGGCCGCAACCGCGAGGGCGAAGCCGATGGCGCAGCCGGCCAGCCATCCGAGCAGCGCCTGCCCGCCGGTCGAAACGAACGCGGTTTGCGCCGCGCCGGATTGGAACAGGCGCGCCAGCTCGGCGAAGGCCTCGCCGGGGCGCGGCAGCACGAAAGGCCCGTAGAAGGCGTGGATCAGCGCCCATGCGCCGAGAAGAACCGCGAGGCCGGACAGGCGCCAGAACAGGCGAAGCGGGGCGGCCATCCCGGTTAAAACTTGAGGTAGAAACCGGACGCGGGCAGCTTGCCGCCCAGCGCGTCCGGCGCGATGTCGAGGATGGTCTGGTAGAATGTATCGAGCTGATCCTTCGCGTCCTCTGCGGAGGCGATTTTCATGTTGAAACGAGGGATCGCCTGTTCAAAGACGGCCGCGTGCATCCCCATGTCCTTTTGCGCCAGCGCCGCCGCTTCCGCGGGGTTCGCCAGCGCCCATGACGCGGCTTCCGGCAGGCTGGAGCCAAGCGCCGCGGCGATCTCCGGGTCCTCGTCGATCAGGCTCCGATGCACGCCGACGCCGACCATGGGAATCCCAGCGCCGCCATGATGCGTCGCCCAGACATCCTGCAGGCTGAAGGCGCGGCGCAGGGTCCGCCCCTGTTTCGCCGCCATCATGATCGCCGCCGTGGCGGCGGGCTCCGATAGCAGCGCCGTTTCGGCCTTGCCCGCGGCGATCAGCTGCGCGGCCTCCATGCCGGACTGCACGTAGCTGAGCTGGAAGTCCTTTAAAGGGTCGATCCCGTCGAGCCGCGCGCAGGCCCGGAAGACGAGATCGGGCATATCGTTGCGGAAGAAGCCGAGCACCGGCTTGCCGACCGAGATCCTTGAACGAATTGACGGCCTCGTCGGCCGTGACGATGACGAGATGGCCTTCGCCCAAGAGGCAGAGCAGCCGGATCGGCAGGCCGCGATTGGCGAGATTGGCCGGAAGATTGGTGGGGGTCGAAAACAGCCGGGTCTCGCCCGTCGCCACGGCCGCGCGCAATTCGTCAGGATCGCGCCAGAGGCGGAAGGTCGCATTGGGCGCGGCGGCGCTTAGCATCCCGGCTTCGATTACGCGCGCGAGCGAAACCGAGGCGCCGGTGGGCGCAGCGAGAACCTTAAGTCCCTCGACCGGGCTGGCGGCGAGCCGGCCGATCGTGGCGGCCCCCGCCGCGGCGCCGGCAAGCCCCGCTAGCATGGCGCGGCGTGACAGCCCAAAGCGGGAAAACGGTGCGTTGCGAAGACGATTCACCTCGCATTTTTCCTATATACGAGAATATATTGCTTGTGGTAACAAGCGTCAGCGCCGCCACCTATGCGTCAAGATGGCACAGTTGGGACAATGCGCGCCGCTGTGGCAAAGGTGTCACGAAAATTGCGCAGGACTGCAATGCCGAGTTTCGACGGCTCCAATCATCTGCCCTTCTTCAAAGCCCTGTTTCGCGGATTCAGCGAGACGCTGGAGAGCGAGTCCGATCGCGGCGATCCGATCGAGCGCCTCATGCAGGACTGTTTCGACGCCTTCGAGCGCAGCACGGACGGCGCCGCGGGCGTCGTGTGCCACGGCGGCTGCGCGAGCTGCTGCACCATCCGCGTCGCCGCGACCGCGCCCGAAATCCTGCTGATCGCACGAACCTTGTCTTCAATGGCGATGGGGCTCGAATTGAGGCGAAGGATCGCCGCCGCGGACGAGGCGACGCATCGGCTCGACGAACAGAGGCGAATGATTTCCGGTTTGCCGTGCCCATTCGTCGACGGCGGCCTTTGCGTCATCTACGCCGTGCGGCCCTTGGCCTGCCGCGGCCACGCATCCTACGACGAGAAGGCGTGCGTCGACGCTCTGGCCGGCAGTCCCTGCGAGGTCCCCGTTTCGCAGCTGCATGTCGCCGTCAGAAGCCTGGCGCAAAATGCGATGCAGGCGGCGTTGCGCGACTCTGGCTACGCCTGGGGCGCCTATGAACTCAACCAGGCTCTGCGCATCGCGCTTGCGAACGGCGCCTGCGAAGAGGCGTGGCTCAAAGGCCATGACGTCTTCGCGGCGGCCCTGATCAATGACGTCAGCCAGCAAGAAATGGCCGAGGCCTTCGACGCCATCAAGGCGCTTTGACTTCCGCCGAGACCGCCGCCGCGGTCTGCGCCGCGAACGCCATTTAATTCAAAGGCCGCGAAGATGTTGCGGCCGCGTCAAAGGTCCCACATCGGCGCCGGATAGTCCCCCCTGAGGCGCGTTACGAACGACCCGCCGGCAGCGCAGATTTTGCGCTACTCAATACGGCAGTTGGCGTGGTCGCCGCCCTTGCAAAGCGGAAGCAAGACGGCGAGCGGCGGTGGGATATTCGTCGGATCACAAATCGTCTTCGATCCTTTCGCCAGATATTCAATGTGGCATTCAAAAGTGCCGCCGATGACTATTTCGCCGTGCTCGGCGACGATCTCGGGCAGGAGGCCGACCGGCTCGGCGTCGGCCACTTTTGCGGATATCGGCGCTGCGAATGCGAAGAGCGCCGACAGAACAAATCGCCCCGCCACGACTGACATCGGACTGCCTCTTAAAAGTGCGGACTTTTTCGAATTCGCTCGCTCATATCGAACGCTGACGCCTGCGCTCTGTCAAATGCAATTGATTTCGGCCTCCTTTCCGATGTCCGGACGTTTCGCGCCCGAGCACATCAAGGCGCGGCGGCGCTGGATGGCTCTTCAGGAACGGACGTCCTCCGTGGGGCCGCTCAAGGCCAAGGGGCTTCCATTCATCCTGGCGAGGTCTTCCTGCGCCGTGGCGGTACGCCCCTGGCGTTCAGGCGATCCGGTCGGCCAGCGCGACGAGCTTGCCGCGCGAGCGAGATACGCCAGCGCCAATGGACGAGGCGGGCGAGGACCGTTATGCTTGGCGAGCCTCTTGGAGGAGGTTCAGCGCAAGTTCAGTTTTTTCGCGCACCTTTTCAGCCGCTTCCCTCGGATAATCAGCAGCCCGCCTGCACGACCTGAGCCCGATTCTCACTCCAACGCCTCGCCGGCCGGAGATATGCGCTCGAAATCCCGTTTGAACCCGTCGGCCGCTTCAAGGCTTTCGATGACGCCAAGGTCACCCCGGCGTCTGGCCCACGGCGGCGAGCGCCCATCGCCCCTCAACGCATGGCGGGCGGCCGGCCAAAAAAATGAGGCGAGGCGTTTGTGTTCGCCGCCGCTGGGCATATCCTCATTTCCACAGCCTTGGAGCCGCATATGCGCACATCCTTAAATCAATTGATGAGAACAGCACTTTTGTTGACCGCCATTGCCGCGGCGTCGGTCCTCTTTCTGGTGACGGCTCATGCGGAGTCCGGCTTCCGCAGAGCGACTGACGCGGGCGCGCCCGGAGCCAACAAGGCCGCCGCCGTCCTCGTCAACATCGACAAAACAAATCAAAAAATGACAGTTATTTTGAATGGGGTTGAAGAATATGAATGGCCAGTCTCAACTGGCCGAGCAGGATATTCAACTCCATCGGGAACTTTTACCGCCACCTCTATGAACGAGATTTGGTACAGCAAACAGTGGGACAATGCTCCCATGCCCCATGCCATTTTCTTTATTAAAGACGGCCATGCCATCCACGGCAGTTTTGAGGTAAAGAATCTTGGCAAACCGGTCTCGCACGGCTGCGTGCGCATCTCGCCCAAGAACGCCGCCACACTTTACGCGTTGGTGAAAAAGAATGGCCTGGAGAATACGCAGGTCGTGGTGACCGGCGTCAGCCCGGACGGCGGGGATGGCGTCGCTGGGGGTCAGACAAGTCCGCGCCCCGGCTTTTTCGGGTTCTTTACGCCGTGAGGGTCCGGGCGAGAGCGCCCAATTCAAGGCGAGCGGCGATCTCCGACGATCGCCCAACGGCCGCAGGCGGAGAGAAGAAGGCTTCTCGCCCTGCGCTTCGCCGCCGCGCCGGTCCCGCGCGCCTACTTCCCGATATCCTTTGATCCTCAGAGGGCGCCGTGGCGCGGCGGCTTGACCCCGTTCAGGACGAAATTGCCGATGGCGTGATATTTCCATCGGACCGGATCATGCAGCGTGTGCGTCCGCGCATTGCGCCAATGCCTGTCAAGGCCATGTTCGGCCAGCGCCGAACGGGTCCCGCAAAGTTCGAATAATTTGCTGCTCGCCTCGATGGCGATTTCGGTCGTGGCGATTTTCGCCTGGGCGACCGCGACGGAAGCCTCGGCGACGGTCTGATCGCTGGGGTGGGCCGTAGCGATGTCGACGAACCGCCCGGCGCGTTCGACAAGCGCTTCGGCTGCATGAAGGCGCGTCGTCAGGAGGCCGATTTCAGCCAGCAGGTGCGGGTCTTCGGAAGCCCGATCGAGGCCGCTATCCGCCCAGGGCCGCGCCTTCTCCTTCACAAATGCGATCGTATCGCGCAGAGCCGCGCGGGCGATGCCGAGATCGACGCCGGCGTGAATGATCTGCGCCAGAGGCCCCATCGCGCTCGGTTGATCGAAAGCGGCCTGGTGATCGATCACGTGATCCTCGGCGACGAACGCATTGTCGAAATTCGTCGTGCCGCTGCCCGTCACCTTCTGGCCAAAGCCGGACCAGTCATCGATGATCGCGACCCCCTTGGTCCCCCGCGGCAGAAACGCGATGGCGACGCGATCCGCCGGCGTCTTGGCGACCACCGCAAGCCAATGCGCGAAAAGAACGCCGGTCGAATAGAATTTAGCGCCATTGACGACGTAGCCGCCGCCCGGCTGCGGATCGATCCGCGTGGCGAATTCGAGCGCGTTCTTGGTGCCTGTTTCGCAGAACGCATTGCCGATTCGCCGGCCGTTGAGCACGCGCTCAAAGAAGAAGCGCTTTTGAGCCTCGCTGCCGCCGATCCGCAGCGCTTCGATCATGTAGAAATGATTTTGCGGGATCTGCCCGAGGCTGGCGTCTGCCGCCGACAGGATGGCGGTGACTTCGGCCAGGGTCGTGGCGCCAACGCCGGCCCCGCCATAGGCGCGCGGCACGGTGATGCCGAGAAGGCCGGTCTCGCTGACGCGGTCAAGCTCCGCATAGGGCAATTGCCGCACGCGGTCGCGCTCGATCGCGCCAGGGGCTAGTTCGGCGGCGATTTTATGCGCCGCGCTTATCGCTTCGGCCTCATCGAAGATCCGATGAGCCAAAGGAGTCGAAGATATATCGGCCGGAACCGCGACGTTCATTATTGAAACTCCTAAAGCCAGGCGTGACGCGGCGGGAGACGATCGTTCAACACGTAATTTCCGATATGATGCGGTTTCCAGCGAACGGGATCATGCAGCGTATGCGTGCGCGCATTGCGCCAGTGACGATCGAGATTGTGCGCGGCCAGGACCGATCGCGTGCCGGAGAGCTCAAAAAGCTTTGAGCTCGCGAGCAGGGCGATCTCGGTGGTGAGGATTTTCGCTTCGGCCACCGCGATGGAGGCGGCGGCGACGCTGGCTTCCGAGGGTTCGCGCACCGCCTCGTCGACGACGCGTCCCGCGCGTTCTAGCAATGCTTCGGCCGCTCGGTAGCGCGTCTCGAGATTGCCGATCGCCGCGATCGTGTAGGGATCGTCATAGGCGTGATCGAGGCCGCTGTCCGCCCAGGGCCTTGCGGCCTCGCGCAGAAAGGCGATTGTGTCGTCGATCGCGGCCCTCGCGATGCCGGCGTCGATCGCGGCCTGAATGATCTGGCAGATCGGCCCGTTCGCCGATGGCTGCTCATAAGCCAGGTAAGCCGGAATGACATGCTCGGGCGCCACCGAGACATTGCGGATGAGGACGGTTCCGCTCGCCGTCGTGCGTTGGCCGAAGCCGGACCAGTCGTCGATAATTTCAAGACCCGGCGCGCCTTGCTCGACGATGGCGAGATAGGGCTTGCCGTCCTCGGCCGTGGCGGCGATCGGAATCCAGTCGGCGAACAAAGCGCCGGTCGAATAGAATTTCTCGCCATTGACGACATATTGGTCGCCTGACTTCTCGAGCCGGGTCAGGAACTCGGTCGCATATTTGCTGTGGCGTTCCGAAAACGCGTTGCCGAAGCGCTTGCCCTGCAGGACGTCCGCAAAAAAGAATTGCTTTTGCGGCTCCGACGCGGCGATCCGCACGATGTCTAGGACGCCGAAATGATTCTGCGGAATTTGGCCGATGTTCGGATCCGCGGCCGCGACGATCTTGAACACCTCGCCGACCGTCACATAGGAAACCCCGGCGCCGCCGTAGGCTTTGGGAACGACGACGCCCCAAAGGCCGGTCGCGGAGAACGCATCCAGCTCCACGCGCGGAAGGATGCGCTCGCGATCGCGGGCCGATGCGCCGGCCGCGATTGTCGCCGCGAAACGATGCGCGACCTCGATCGCCTCTGCATCGCCTTCGATCACGTGCGCGCGGGACCGCGCCGTCGCGTGCGGCTCTACGTTGGCATTTTCGGCGGACGATAGCCGCACCGTATTTCCTGCTTCGCTCATGGATCTGCCTCTTGCACGCGGCAGGCGCACCTGCCGCCTTCACACGATTGCCGGAACGCGCGCCACATTTCCGGCGGGCGCCTGACGTCCGTTCTCGGTCAGAGAGTTATACCACATTAGTTCATAAAATCTATAGATTTTAATCAAGAATCGGGGTGGTTCGCTGTGATGCGACCGACCGGCCGCATCCGGAAACGTCGCGACGACCCTCAAAAACACGGACGCTGCGAAACCGCGCAGCCAAGCCGTGGATCAGGCCTCGTATCCAGGTGTGTCACATTCCCGCAACAACGCCGATAATATCCGATTTTCATTTATTTAGTCCATAGACTTTATATGTTTCTTTCCTATCATTCGGGCTCGCGGCGACGACTGATCGCCGCCGAACTGGCAGACCGCCCGATTGCAATCACATCCCGCGAATTTCAACCCGACACGAGGCTCATCGACGATGGCGACACCTTTCAAATCATTCATCCTTGGGGGAGGCTTGGCGGCGTTCGCAGTCATATCCGCCTCGTTCGGCGCCTTCGCGGCTGATCAGACGGAGACGGCGACGCCTCCTCCCAATTTGTCGGGCCTGCCCCCCGACATCGCCTCCGCGATCTCAATGGACGCCGGCGTGACCCTGGGGAATTTCTACATCGAACGCGGCGTAATCATCCAACACGAAGGGCTGATCTCGCAGCCATATGCGGATCTATATTACAAGCTGTATCAGGGTGACGGTTTCATCAACAAGGTCACCGCCACCGTGGGACTCTGGGGGGACCTTAGCACGGCCGGACTCCCCTCCTCTCCCGACGCCACCAGCTTGGGGCGCGATTTCACGGAATTCGATGTCATTCCGGGTTTGGCCGTTCAGTTCGAGAACCGCTTCACCCTCACCACCCGGTTCAATCAATGGTTCAACCCAAGCGGAGGTTACCACCAAGGGCGTTGGGTCAACACCACGCTGGGGTTTGACGACACGGGATTGACGGGTCAGAATTTCTCGATACAGCCGTATTTGAACGTCCTCTATGAGCTGCCGGGACCGAGCTATCCGGGTCTGAAGCCGCATGCTTGGTACTTCGAACCAGGCATCAGTCCGAACTACACGTTCTTTTCCGGCTCGCAATATCCCGTCAATCTTGCTTTTCCCATTGCCGTGGGATTGGGCAATAAATTCTATGCCGGGGACACTTACGGCTATCTTAGTGTCGGTCCTCAAGTGTCCGTTCCGCTCGCCTTTATTCCCCTCAAGTATGGAAAATGGACGGCCTCGCTGGGATATCGGTATATCAATCTAGGACCCACAACCGCCGCGATAGCACCCGGCGGGAGAGACAGCCAGAATCAGGTCATCTTCACGGTCGGCGTGCAGTCCTTCTAGGATGGCGCGCCGGTAGAAAGCCGGCAAGCCGTGAAGAAGCCGAACGACAACCGCGGCGAGGCGCAAGCCTCGCTTCTTTACGCCGACCTGCCGCCCGAATGGCGTCAACCGCTGTTTGGAGAAGGACCGAAGAACGGGATCTTGTAATGGCTCCGGTATTCTTCCCGAACCGCCTCCCACTCGCCATTCGCCTTGGCGTCGAGGTAGGCCTTTGGGTAGCTCCAGCCCTTCGGCTTCGGTAGGCCTTCCCATTCGAGATCGATGTCCAGCGGGAAGATTTCTCCCTGCGGATCCCAATCCTGCGGGTGGGCCACCTTCGACATCTTCCTGTAGTCGAAGGGCTGCACGTCGCCATTGTCGACGTAGCGCTGAAGATAGACGTCGACGTTCTTCGAGGTGGTGATAATCGAGCGCCAATAGAGCATGCGCTCCGCCGCGCGCGGTCGCCAACCGTTCAGGACGTCGAAAAGCCGCGCGGTGAAGAAGCCGCCCTGGAAGGCCGGCGAATTGGCGCTGGTCGCGAGCTGCTGGCCGTTCTTGATCGCGCGCGCCCCCTCGGCGATGCCGTCGGCGCCGACGACGAAGACGTCCTCGCCAGGCCGCAGCCCCGCCGCCCGCAACGCGGCGAGGACGCCCTGCGCGACGTCATCGTTCTGGGCCACCACGCCGACGATGTCGCGATGGCGGCTCAAAAGATCCTGGGTCGCCTTCAGTGAGTCCTCGCGGTTGAAAAGACCAGGAAGCTGATCGACGAGCTGCGTCTTGGGAAAGTCCTTGAAAGCATCGTCGCGGCCGCGGCTGCGCACGCTATCCGTCGAGAAGCCCGGCACGCCGGTGACGCCGATGATCTTGCCGCCGCCAAATTCCTCCGTCACAGTCCTCAACAATTCGACGGTGACGCCGCGATGGGCGGTGAACTCCTCCGGCACGGCGTAAAGTGTGTAGTAGTCGCTGGCCTCGAACGGCGTGAACCACGGCAGGGTCGCCCACACATTCGAGAAATAGGCTTTGTTCTGCTCGGCGTACTGGGCGATTCGTTTGACCGCGCTGCCGTCCGGCGCATGCAGGATGATGGCGCGCGCGCCGACATTGATCTGCTCCTCGGCCTGGTTCAATTGGCGCTGGCTGTCGATCTGGCCGTCAAGGTAGCTGTAGCCAAGGCCAAACGCCGCGGCGGCGGCTTCCGTCGCCTTGCTTGCCTGGATCATGAACTCGATGCGGCTCGTCCAGGCGAGATAGGCGAGCTTGCCTGACGGGTCCGCCACCGCGACCGAAGATCCGCCCAGCGATCCTGCCACGGCGCCGGCTGCAACGCCCGCCGAGGCGAGAGCGAGAAAATCGCGTCGCGAAACGCCGCGCGTGTCCAGCCGGTCTAGATGGCCGTCGATCACCCGCTTGTCGGCGAGATCGGCGAAGGCCGGCGGATTCGTTCTTTTCCTCATGCTGCCTCCACTCCTTTGGGTCGTACGGGACCCCTTACTTTCCCTGGGCTCGCAAATTCCGCCCCGCACGATATTTGACATAATCTATAGAGTTTATAATTATATTGCGCAAGGAGGAGACCAGCATGACAGTGTCAGAAGCCGTTCATTCGCATCCGATCTCCCGGCTTCGCACGCCGGAACAGTCGGAATTGCCGGACAACGCCCGTGCGCTGCTCGCCGTCCATCACCACGAGAACTGGATCCGGGCGCTTTCCCTCAATCCCGACGCGGCTGACCGCTTCGCCTCCTATTTCGGAAGTCTCTTCGCGGGCGAAGGCCGGCGCCTTCCGCTGAGAGAGCGCGAACTCATCGCCGTCATCGTTTCGGCGACCAACGGCTGCGGGCTATGCGAGATTCATCATACGCGAACGCTTGGCGACATCCTCGATGATCGGGGCCGCGCCCACCGCATCGCCCTGGACGATCATCTTGTCGACCTCACGCCGCGAGAACATGCCCTCGCAGAACTCGCCCGGAAGATCACCCTAACGCCGAAGTCGGTCGGCCCGGCCGACTTCGAGCATCTGCGCGCCGTCGGACTGACCGACGAGGAAATACTCGAGTTGATCGAGACCAGCGCCTGGTTCAACCACACCAACCGGATCTTCATCTCGCTCGGCGTCATCCCGGACGAGAAGTATTTCGCCAAATAGGACTTCATCCTCCATCAGGACCGCGAGCTCGCTGCAAGGGAATCATCGTCATGTCCGCGATTCACGCCGAAAACCTCGACAGCCCACAGTTCTCCCATTCCGTCGGACGCGAGCCGGTCTCGCGTTTCGCGGTTCCGCAAGAAGAGGACCTGCCGGAGCAGGTCCGCAAGATCCACGCGAAATATCGCGCGCAATATGGATTCGTGCCGAACTGGCTCGCCGCTCTCTCGGTCAACCCCGACACCGCCTATCGTTTGGTTGTGTTCTACGAGCATCTGTTCGATCCCAGGCTGAGCCGTCTTCGCGCGGAGGACCGCGAACTGATCGCCGTCGTCTCCTCCGCGATCAATGAGTGTAGCTACTGCGTTTTCAATCATACCCACTCGCTCGGCCACGCGATCGGCGACCGAATCCGGGCGCAGCGCATCGCCCGCGATCACCATCATGTGCATTTGACGGAACGCGAAGAAGCGATCGCGGATATTGCGGAGAAGCTCTCCCGGAAGGGAACGTCCGTCGGCGAGACGGATTTTCAGCGCCTGCGGCGCGTTGGCTTCGATGAACAAGCCATTCTCGAAGTGCTCGAGATCTCGGCCTTCTTCGCCTATGCGAACCGCCTCACGGCCGCCCTTTCGATCGTCCCCGATCAGCAATTTTTCACCGCGTGAACCCGGCGCCGAGCCGGAAGGAGCATCGACCATGGGAATTTCCAGCCCCGAGGCGGCGGCTTTGCCGCAGCCGCACGAGACGCTTGGCGAGGATGGCGCAGGCTCGCTGCTCAGCGACGCCCTTTTGGCGCGGATCGGCGCCCGCGCGGCCGACTACGACCGAACGAGCGGGTTCTTCTACGAAGACCTCGCCGACCTGAAAGCCGCCGGCTATCTGCGCGCTTTCGTCCCGATCGAACTCGGCGGCTTCGGCTTCTCCGTTCTCGATATCGCGCGGGAGCAGGCGAGGCTCGCCTATCGCAGCGCCTCGACGGCGCTCGCCATCAACATGCATCTTTATTGGGTCGGCGCCGCCACCCACCTCTGGCGTCGGGGCGATCTCTCCGCCAAATGGATTCTCGACGAAGCCGTCGCCGGAAAGGTCTTCGCGGCTGGACATGGCGAGCCAGGCAACGATCTCATCCTCGCCCATTCCCTCGTGAAGGCGACGCCGCTGGAGCATGGCGCCTATCGGTTCGACGGCCACAAGATTCTCACGTCGCTGGCGCCCGCCTGGGACTGGCTCGGCGTGCACGGCCTCAATTCCAGCGATCCGGACGCGCCGAAGATCGTTCACGCCTTCATCCGCCGCACCGACCCCGGCCATCGCACGGTCGAAACGTGGGACGCGCTCGGCGTCCGGTCGACGCGCAGCGACGACACCATTCTCGAAGGCGTCGTCGCGAATCGCGAGCACGTCACGCGAATCCTGCCGGCGGGACCGCCGGTCGATCCCTTCATCGACGGCATCTTCGGCTCGGTCATGCCTGGTCTCGCGGCGGTCTACTACGGCATCGCTCGGCGGTCCTTCGATCTCGCCGTGGAAGAGGCCAAGAACCGCCGGTCGCTGGCTCTTGGCGGCAAACCCTCCACTCACAGCGCGTTCGTGCAGCAGAGCACCGCCGAGGCCGCGATCGAACTCGACAGCATTCAGGCGCTGATCGAACGCGTCGCCGACGATTGGTGGAACGGCGTCGATCATGGCGACCAATGGCCCGCTAAACTCCTCGCCGCCAAACAGCATGCGGTGGACGGCGCGTTGCGCGTCGTCAACCTTTCCTTGAAAATCGCCGGCGCGCGGTCGCTGTCGCGGCGCCACGAACTGGAGAGGCTCTATCGCGATGTCCGCGCCGGCGCGTTTCATCCACCGAATACGGATGCGGCGCATGAAATCATCGGCCGCACCTATCTCGGCGTGCTGGGAGCCGCGTAGCCGCCCGCGGTCGGCGCGACGAGTCGCGCCGAATCACAGAGGCCCCGAGAGCATGATGACTATCATCATGCCCTTTCCTTTGTTTTGCCGTCCGCAGCTAAAGCGGCGGCGCAGGCAGCCTGACCGCCGGCGTGAACACTACTCGGCCGCCGCACCGGAATGGGCGGCCCAGCGAGCCGCCGGTGCGGGCGCTGACCGAGATTGCCGCGTAACGTCACGGATCCATGATCAATACTCAGAGCGGAACAGGCCGCGTCGGCGCAGTTCCGGCAGGACCAGGGCGATAAAGTCGGTCAGTCCGCCAGGCAGAGTCGGCGGCATCACATTAAAGCCGTCCGCGCCGCCCTCGGTGAATGGCTCCTCGAGCTGATCGGCGATGTCGGCCGCCGCGGCTTCAGCCTCCTGCGCGATGCGGGCGTAGGCTCGAAAGCGAAGCTCCGCGTGGGCGGAGGGATGGCGCCAGGCCGCCACATGATGGCCGGGGGACATCAGGAAGGCACCAAGCTTTATTTCGCGAGACTTCGGCATGGGCGAGCGCCTCAAAATCGCGTTCGGAAGGCAGCTCGGCTTCACTTTACGACGCCCTCGCGCGCGCCATCCCTGCTGACGAGCACGGCGGCGATCACGACAAGGCCCTTAACGATCATCTGGGTATATTGCGACACGTCCATCAGATTGAGGCCGTTGTCGAGCATGGCGATGATCAGGACGCCGATCAGCGTGCGATGCGGCCCGCCGACGCCGCCGGCGAGCGAAGTGCCGCCAACGACGATCGCCGCGAGGCTGTTAAGCAGCAGATCCGATCCGAGCGAAGGGCCGGCCGCGCCAAGGCGCGCGACGGACAGCACCGCGCCGAGGCCCGCGAGCGCGCCCGAGAGCGCGAAGGCGTAGAATCTTGTACCGGCGCACCGGGATGCCCGCCGTGCGCGCGACCAACTCTCCGCCGCCGATGAGATACATGTAGCGGCCGAAGCGCGTCCGCACGGCGATGAAGACGGCGGCGGCCCAGGCGAGCAGTGCGCACAGCGCAATGTTCGGCAGGTGCGGGATCGCCTGCCCGATGGCGATATATTCAAAGCCGGGCAGGTCGAACGGGATTGCCCGGCCGTCCAGCAATTTCAGCGCCAGTCCGCTGAACACTGAGAGCGTGCCGAGCGTGACCACAAACGAGGGAATTCGGCCATAGGCGTAAATGACGCCGTTAATCAGTCCCAGCACGCCGCCGATGATCGCGACGGCGGCCAACACGGCGGCGCCGACGCCGGTTGAATTAAGAAGCTGCACGCTCGCGGCGCCGCTGAGCAGAACCATCGCGCCGACTGACAGGTCGATGCTGCCCATCAGTATCACGAAGGTTCCCCCAAGGCAGGCGATGAGCAGGGTCCCGGCTTGCCCGCTGACGGCCGTAAAATTGCGCAGGGTCGCGAAAGAATTCGTCGCCAGGGAAAAAAACGTGAAAAGGAAGAGTACGACTCCGATGGGGAGCCAAAGGTTTTTATCGACGGATTTCAGATCGGCAAGTCGTTTCGATGCGGCGGACGAAGCAAGCTCTGCATTGACGGTCATGAGGTGATTTCCACGGCGCGCCGGCCCTCGACGATTGCGGTAGCGGATTGGGCCTCGGCGGGCGGAGCCTCTCCGCTCTGCGGCAGCATCCACGCGACGAGCGCCCGCTCGCTCGGCTTGGCCGCGGCGGGCGCGGGCGTTTCGGCGACGACGCGTCCACGCTGCATGATCAGAATGCAATTCGACAAGCCGATCAGTTCGAGCAATTCATCGGTAATCAGCAAGATGCCCACGCCCCGATCGGTCAAATCGCGGATCAGCCGGTAGACCTCCTCCTTAGCGCCGGCATCAACTCCCCGCGTCGGATTGTCGAGAACGAGTACACCCGGGTCGCGGCACAGCCAGCGCGCGAGCACGATCTTCTGCTGGTTGCCGCCCGACAGACGCGCGCAACGCAGATGAGGCGTCGCCGAGCGAACCGCAAGGCTCTTCGCGTAATGGGCCGCGACGGCGATTTCCTTGCGCCGGCGCCACAGTCCCAGCCGTGTGGAGAAGAGATCGGCGCCGCTCGCGAGCGATACGTTCCACGCTACGCTGAAGGCGGCGATCATTCCGTCGGCGAGGCGCTCGGCCGGCACATAGCCAAGGCCGCTACGAACGAAGCGGCTGATCTCGGGGGCAGCGGCCCTGCCGCCTTGTAGCGAAACCGCGCCGGAAGCGGGCGGCTCGACGCCGGCGATCGCCTTTCCCAAAGCGCCCTTGCCCAAATCGAGCAAGCCGCCGACGCCAACCACCTCGCCGGCCCGAACGGTGAGCGAAACTTTCTCGAAAGCGCCGGGCTCACTGATGTTTGCGACGTCAAGAACGATCTCATTGCGCTCGTCCACCGATTTCTGCCGGCGCTCATAGTAGTAATCGGCAGCTCGTTCGCGGCCGACCATCAGGCCATGCAGCATTCGTTCGTCGGCCGCCGCGGTGTCGAGCTTGGCCACGAGCTGGCCGTCCTTCAGCACATAAATGAGATCGGCGAGGGCGAGGACTTCCGTCAGGCGATGCGAGACGAACAGTAGCGAACCACGTTGTCTGATCTTGGCGACGAGACGGAAGAATGCTTCCTCGTCGCGACGGTGAGCGCGGAGGTTGGTTCGTCGAGCAGCACAAAGGGGCGCGTGACGCCTCCAAGATGCGTCGTCGCGAGGCAGGCGCGAGCGATCTCGATCGACTGCCGTTTGGAGAAGTCGTAGCCACCCGTCCGCTTGCGCACGTCGAGGTCAACGCCCGCTTCTGCGACGATGCGCTCGGCCGCGGCGATCATGGCTCTCTTGTCGAGAAATTGTCCGGCGCGGACGAAGCCTCCCTCCGCGCCGAGGAGGAGATTTTCATAAACCGGTACATTGGCGATCAACGATTGTTCCTGGAACACGCGCGAGACGCCGCGACGCGTCGCCTCCCGGTAGCTCCGTGGCCTGTAGGGCCGTCCGTCTAGCAGCATCGCTCCGGCGTCGGCCTCGACGATCCCGCTCAGTATGTTGAACAGCGTCGACTTTCCGGCGCCGTTCTCGCCGACGAAGCTAACGACCGCATTGGCGGGAACTTCGAAGCTCACGCGGTCGAGGACCGTAGTCACCTCGTAACGCTTGCTCAGGCCCTCGGCCTTGAACAGCGGGGGGGCGGCTTCGTCGCCGGGCGGCAGCCTCTGGATCATTTTACCTGCCTGAACGAGACCGGTGACGGGATCAGGTTCTTTTGTTTGGCGAGGGGCCGTCGAACTTGATCTTGTAGTGATCGGCGTATTCGGCCTTCACCTTCTCGTGCTCACCGCTTGCCTTGGCGTCCGCATAGGCCGCCGGATAGGTCCAGCCGTCAGGCTTCGGAATGCCGTCCCAATGTCGATCGATGTCCAATGGGTAGACGTCGGCCTGCGGATCCCAGTCGTCGGGATGCAGCACCTTCGAAATCTTGCGATAATCGAACGGCTTCACGCCGTCGTTGTCGACGTAGCGCTTCAGGTAGCCGGATATGTTCGCCTTGGTGGCGGTCAGCGAGCGCCAATTCAGCAGACGTTCGGAGGCGCGCGGCCGCCAGCCATGCGTAACGTCGTAAATTCGGCCCGCGAAAATGCCAGCGGCATAGGCCGGACTGTTGGCGCTGGTTGCCAGCTGGGCGCCTTTTTCAATCGCCTTGGCGCCGCCGCTGGTGCCGTCGGCGCCGACCACAAGCACATCCTCGCCCGGACGCAGGCCCGCCGCGTTGAGGGCCGCGATGACGCCCTGGGCCACGTCGTCGTTCTGTGCGACGACGCCGACGATATTCTTGTGCCGGCTCAGCAGATCCTCGGTCGCCTTAAGCAAATCTTCGCGGTTCCACCTCCCGGGAAGCTGGTCGACGAGCTTCGTCTTGGGGAAGTCCTTGAAGGCGTCGTCGCGACCCCGGCTACGCGCGATGTCGGTCCAGTTTCCGGGCTGGCCGGTCACGCCGACGATGTCGCCGCCGCCGAACTTCTCCGTGACCGCCTTCAGCAACTCCACCGTGACGGCGCGTTGAGCCGCGAATTCCTCCGGCACGGCGTAGAGTGTGTAATAGTCGCCCGCTTCGAAGGGGGTGAACCAGGACAGCGTGTCCCAGACGTTGCCGACATAGATCTTGTTGTCCTGCGCAGTTTTGGCGATGCGACGCAGCGGGCTTCCGTCCGCAAGATTGAAGATGGCGGACTGAATGCCGGCGGCCGATTGTTGCTCGAACTGATTCAACTGCAGCTGGCTGTCGAAATTTCCGTCGAGAGCCGTGTAGGCGATGCCGAGATCCTTCGTCGCATCGCCGAACGCCTTGTCGAGGATGATGTTGTATTCGTTGCGATAGAAGGCGGTCAGGAAGGCCAGCTTGCCGTCCGGCGATGCGACCGCGACGGAGGGCAGTCCAAGGCTGGCCGCCGCCGCACTGGCGACGGCGCCGGCCGAGGCGAGCGCGAGAAAATCGCGGCGCGACACGCCAGACGCGTCGAGCCGATCCATATGCCGGTCGATGGCGCGCTTGTCGGTGAAATCGGGAAAACGTCGGGGGTCGATGCGATTGGGCATGGGGCTGCAATCCAGAGTGAGGGGCTGCGAGCAGACTAGCATATAAATTCGATAGATAAAGTGTATAACTCAATGGCTTCGGAGTGGCAGGCGCGGGCGGCGCCCTTTTAGACGACGATTTTGCGGGCGAACTCCTTGCGACGTGACGATCGCAATTCGCCGGCGAGCACGACGCTTTTTCGAGTGGGAATGCTAGGAACCGGCCGCGGCGAGGTCCCGCGAGTCCCGCATCGCGGCAGAGGCGTCCGCCGTCTTGAACAGGCCACGATAGCGCGCGGCGGGATGCGATGATCCCAGCCGCGCGCCACGCCCCCGGAAAAGCCGTTCGCGCAGCCCGCCAGGCGCATATTCCGTCTGCGCCAGACCGCGCATTTGTAAAACCGGCGTTACATGGTCGACAAACTCGGCGAAGCTGCCGGGCGCAGTCTGGAAGATGACGTTCACGCCGTCGATCCCCGCGTCGCGCCAGTGCGCGAGCTGATCGGCGATCGACTCTGGGGTCCCGACAATTCTCGTGTTGAAGGCGAGCGCCTGTCCGAGATCGCGCACGACCGCCTTCTCGCCGGGGTGCGCCTCCTCAAAATACCGCACATAGCCCTGTATACCCTCGATCTCCAGCTCCTCGACCGGACGGTCGGGATCGAGCAGGCCGAGGTCGATGCCAAGGTCTCGGCTGATATGGGCGAGCGCGCCGTCGACGCTCACATATTCGTCGAGGTCGCGGGCACGCTTCCTGGCTTCGGCCTCGGTGCTTCCCACGACGAAGGAAAGACCCTGGATGTAAAGAAGATCGCCCTTGCGCCGCCCCGCCGCCTCCACCTGCGCGTCGACCGACTGGATCAGTCTTCGGGCGCCTTCGGGGTTGAGGCTGACGATGAAGGTCCCCTCGGCGTTGCGGGCGGCGAAATCACGGCCTGCGCGCGACGACCCTGCCTGGAACAGGACTGGCGTGCGCTGCGGCGACGGCTGGGTAAGGTGAGGCCCCAAAACCTTGTATCGTTCGCTGGCGTGATGAATGCGATGGATCTTCGCCGGATCGGCATAGATATTTGCGGCCCTGTCGACCACCACGGCGTCGTCCTCCCACGACCCTTCCCAGAGTTTGTAGACGACCTCCATGTATTCGTCGGCCCAGCGATAGCGCTCATCATGCGGCACGATGCGGTCAAAGCCGAAATTCTGCGCCGCGTTATGGCTGACGCTGGTGACGATATTCCAACCGATCCGCCCTTTGCTCAGATGATCGAGCGTCGACACACGGCGCGCGAAGCTGAACGGATGGTCCTGCAGGATCGAACTCTGTGAAGTGAGCCCGATCTTCTCGGTCGCATGGATTAGGGCGCCGATTAGCGTCGAGGAGTCGTTGACCGGGATCTGCACCGCTTCATTGACGTAAGTATCCCATGCGCCCTTGTAGGCTGGATCGACGCCAAGGACATCGGCAATGAAGACATTGTCGAAGCGGCCGCGTTCAAATAATTTGACGAGGTCGACCGCAGAAATCGCAGGTCGTTGAACTCCGCCTGCCGGCTTTCCGGATGACGCCACATCCCATGGAAGATGTGGTTTACGACATTCATTGAAAAGCCGTTGAAGATAAGACGCTGGCTCATTATGCCCGTACCGGAAAGGTGTTGCGGATGCGCTTCCTTATCGAGCGTTCGCAACTGGGTGTGTCAATCTCCGACGACGCTTGCAGTCGGCGTTCATGATAAGGACCTCCATGGCGCCCCTGGGCTCAAACGGGCTCGCGGACGCGCCCGTTCGAAGCGCCGGCGTTCTGCAGAAGCGGTATCACCTCTCGACCGAAGGCGGGGAGTTCATCCGTAAAGTGAAGAAAGGCGCAGAGTATGAGGTCAACGCCGACCTCCTCATAGGCGCGAATGCGCTCCGAGATGAGTTCGGCGGCCCGAACAGGCGCGTCTTGAAGCCGTCGTTCGGCTGAACGAGGTTGGCGTAATGCAAATCCGCCCACATGCCGATCTTTTCAGCAGTCGAAGCGCCCGCATGTTTGACTTGGTCGGCGAAGGCCTGGACGATTTTCGGGTCGGCGCCGGCGATAATCGCCGCAAGTTGATCGAACGCTTCCTGCTCCGTCGGCCGTTGGATCACGAAGCCGTTGAGGCCGAACTTCACCTCGCGGCCCTGTTCCGCGCGAGCGCGCGCACCTCATCGATCTCCTCCTTGACGCCTTCGATCGAATTGCCGTTGAGAAAATACCAGTCGGAGTGCCGCGCAGCCATGCGGCGCGCCGCCTTCGAATTGCCGCCCTGAAAAATCTCCGGGTGCGGCAACGAAATCGGTCTCGGTTTGAGCCAGCCTTCGTTAACTCGATAGAAGTCGCCCGTGAACGTAAGCAATTCCTGCGTCCAAAGTCCCTTCAGGACCTGGATGAATTCTTCCGAGCGCCGGTAGCGCTCATCGTGATCGAGCCACGGTTCGCCAAAGGCGCGGAACTCATCCTTGAACCATCCGCTGAGGATATTGATGGCGAAACGGCCTTTCGAGTAGACATCGATGGTCGCACCCATTTTGGCGACCATCGCTGGATGCCGAGGCCGGTATGGACCGCGCTGATCAGCTTCAACCGGCTTGTCTTGGCGGCGAGCACCGCCGTGCAAGTGATCGCCTCCTGTTGCAGCTCCCAACCATGGCTTGCAATGAAGCGGGCGGGAGCCAACCCGTACTCAAACCCGAGTTGCTCGGCGGTTTGCGCGAGCCGGATATTATAGTCGAGACCATAATCGGTGCGCTGCTTGACATTGCTGATCACGAAGCCGCCACTGCCCAGCGGCATCCAGTAACCAAATCGGATTGTCATCGAAAACTCCAGGCTGGATAGCGGTCATTTAGTGGCGCGACGCGTTCTCCGCTTCGTCCGCGCCGACGCCAAGGTAAAATTCGCTCACGTCGCCGCGCGCGACGAGATCCCTCGCCGTCCCAGACGCGGCGACGCGGCCGTTTTCGAGGACGAAGCCATGATCGGCATAACGGAGAACGAGATTGGCGTTCTGCTCCGCGAGCAGAAAGCTGACGCCGCTTTCGACGTTGAGCTCGGATGATCTCGAAGATCTCCTCGACGATGATCGGAGCGAGGCCCATCGACGGCTCGTCGAGCAGAACTAGGTCCGGCTTCGTCATCAGAGCGCGGCCGATCGCCGCCATCTGTTGTTCGCCCCCAGAAGCGAGGCCGGCGCGCACCTTGCGCCGCTGCTCGTCGCGGGAACCACGCATATGTCTTTTCGAGGTCGTCGGCGATCTGCCGCCGGCTCGGACGGCGCAGATCGGCGCAGGTGAGGAGATTTTCTTCGATCGAGAGCTGCGGGAAAATATGCCGGCCTTCGAGAACCTGCACCACCCCTTTGGCGACAAGATCGGCGGGATCGAGGCGCCCGGTCGCTTCGCCCCGCCACGTGATCGAACCGCGGCTGAGGGCGTCGCGATCCGACGCGAGCAGATTGGAGATTGCTTTCAAAGCCGTCGTCTTGCCAGCGCCGTTGGCGCCGAGCAGCGCGACGATCGAGCCTTCACGCACATTCAGCGATACGCCGCGCAAAGCCAAAATCGCCTGTCCGTAATGCACTTCGATATCGCTCACTTCGAGAAAAGACGACGACGCGCTCATTGCGATCTCCTGGCTGCGCGCGCTCAGTTACCTTCGGCGACGCGCGGCGCGATGTTGTGCTCTTTGGCATAGGCGGCGGCGCGCTCGTAGATGAGCGGCAAAAGCAGGTCGCGGTCAGACTTGACCCACCCGTTGCTGACCACATGCCACTTGGAGCCGTCCCACTGCAGAACCTTGCCGGCGCCGCCGCCTTCATGATCGTTGGCCGACAGCTTCAACGGCTGCTCCAGGCCCACCGCGCCGATTTCCTTCAGGCGCTCGTCGTTGAGGTCAAGATCCTCGAGGCCCCACTGCGCCTCCTCGCCATTGATCGGATGCACGCCGAAATGGGCCTGCGCCGTGCGGATCGCCTCAACCGAGATGATCGCTTCATCCACGCCCGCATTGTAATAGACTGAACCGAAGCTCTTGAGTCATTGAGGTCGCTCAGACCCTTGTCAACGATCTGCGCCTTGATCTTCTTGAGGATCTCGAAGTCGTCGCCCGCCGGGAACGGCGTTATGGCGAGATAGCCCTTGGCGACCGGCCCGGCGGGCCGAACGTCTTCCTCCGATCCCGACCAAAATCCCGCCGATGATATGGTCGACGGGGAAGCCGGTCTTGGCCGCGGTCTTGATGGCGACGGGCGTCATCACGCCCCAGCCGCGCAGGAATACCCAGTCGGGCTTCAGCTCGCGGATTCGCGCCCATTGCGTGGACTGATCGTTGCCGGGATGCGGCACCGGGATCTGGATGTCCTCGAAGCCATATTTCTTGGCGAGAAATGCCAGCGGAACCTGCGTTTCCTTGCCGTAGGGGCTGTCGTGATAGACGGTTGCGATTTCAGGCCCTTCAGCTTGTCTTTGCCGCCGACCTGCTCCGCGATGAAGTTGATCGCGGACGACGCCTCGCTCCAAAAGCTGAAGACGACGGGGAAGCTGTACGGAAAGACGCGACCGTCGATCGCTTCGGTGCGGCCGTCGGCGATGGTCGAGCGGATAATATCGACGACGGCCTTCTCGGTCGGGCCTTGGAGATTGGGTCGCCATGCGGCAAGAAGATCGGAACCGGCGAGCCGTCCTTGCCGCCCTTGACGCGCTCATAGCAGTCGACGCCCTTCTCGACCTCCCAGTTCGTCTCGCACTCGTCCCAGAATAGCTTGATGCCGTTGATGCCGCCCTCGACCTCGTTGATATAGCGGAAGTAATCGATCGTGCCCGCCCACACCGGGATGCCGCTCCGAGGCGTAGGCGCCGACGCGAAACGTCTGCGAGGGGGAAATATTGCTTCTTTCGCATCCTCCGAACGAGAAGGCGCGGCGGCAAGCGCGACCGCGGCGGCCGCGAGTGCGGCGGCTTTCCACGAACGGCGAACGGTGGAGGGTTTTTGCTGTTCTGACATCTGTTGCTCCGATTGGTTATCTTCAAATTCGAGGTTGAGACGCCGCGCGCGCCGTGAACAACGCGTTGATCCGCGCAACGAGCGCCGCCAGACCGTTCGGGTCTTTGATCAGGAACCAAATGATGAGCGCCCCGAAGAGGCACGTGCTGGAAGTTTTCAAGCTGCCCGGGATCAATCGCCCCGGCGAACAAAGCGTCCGCGACGTGGTTGATCAGAATGGGGAGCAAGATGATGAAGGCGGCGCCGAGATCTCCCTAGAATGCTGCCGAGGCCGCCGATGATGATGATGAACATCACCTGGAAGGAGCGGTCGAGATTGAAGCTGCGCGCATCGACTGTGCCAAGGTATGCGAAGGCCCAGAGCGCGCCGGCGACGCCAATGACGAAGGAGCTGACGAAAAAGGCGCTCAGCTTGCCGCCATGGACCGGGATTCCGATCACCGCCGCGGCGGTGTCCATGTCGCGGATCGCCGTCCAGCTGCGCCCCGTCTGACTGCGCACGAGTTTGATGGCGATGGCGGTAAGAACGGCGACGCTGGTTACGGTTATGAGATAACGCCCGGCCGGCGTCGACAAATCGCGCCCGAACATTTCGAGCCGCCGGCCGAGATGGAGCTCGACGTCGAATAATTCGAGAACCAGCCATATTGATTGAAGATCCATTCGATGAGGAACTGCGCGGCAAGCGTCGTCGCGACGACATAGAAGCCCTTGATCCTCAGGGTCGGCAGACCGGCGACGAGTCCAACGGCACCTGCGATCAGACCGCCGAGAATCAGGCTGACCGGCAGCGGCAGAAACGGCGCGCGCAGGAGAAAACTATATGTCGCATAGGCGCCGACCGCCATGAAGGCGCCGGTGCCCAGCGAAGCCTGTCCGGCGAAACCCATCACAAGGTTGAGCCCGAGCCCGGCGAGCGACATGATGAGAAAAGGGATGAGGATTGCGTTTAGCCAGTAATCGTTGGCATAGGCGGGCACGACGCCGAAGGCTGCGATCGCCAGAGCGGCGAGCGCCGCGCCGCGGCCCAATGCAGCGCCAAATCGGCGCGGCGCGACGGCGCGAAGCTCGCCACTGTTTCGGAGCTGAAGGACTCCATGGTTCAGACCCTTTCAATGGCTTGTTCGCCGAACAGCCCGGCCGGTCGGACGAGGAGAAATGCGACGGCGAGCACATAGACGAACCAGGTTGAGACGCTGCCGCCGAGCAATGGGCCGATGTAGACCTCCGCCAGACTGTCGCCGGCGCCGACGATGAGGCCTCCGACGATCGCGCCGGCGATCGAGGTGAACCCGCCGATGATCAGAACCGGCAGAGCCTTCAAGACGACCAGGGAGAGCGCAAACTGGACGCCCTGGCGCGCGCCCCAAAGGAGGCCGGCGACAAGCGCCACAAAGCCGGCCACGCCCCAGACGATCCGCCACAGCGTCTGCAATCGGATGCCGACGGAAAGCGCGGCTTGCGGGTCGTCGGCGATGGCGCGCAGCGATACGCCGACGCGCGTCAAATTGAAGAAAAGGGAGAGCGCGGCGACGAGAACGCCGGCGGTGGCGGCGGCGACGAGATCAAGCTGGCTGACTTGAATCGGCCCGAGTTCGATGGGCAGGTCAAGGATGCCGAGATCGAGCTCATGCACACTGGCACCCATCAGCATTTGCGAGGCGCCTTCGATGACGAAGCTGAGCCCGAGCGTCGCCATGAACAGCGTGATCTGCGGTTGACTGATGAGCGGGCGCAAGACGACCCGCTCCACGGCGACGGCCAATGCGACCATGACCCCGAGCGTGACCAGCGCCGCGAGCCAGAAATCGACTCCCTTGGCGCGCAACGTCACGAATGTGAGGGCGGCGCACAGCACCATGGAGCCTTGCGCGAAATTGAACACGCCCGAGGCCTTGTAGATCAGCACGAATCCAATCGCGACCAGAGAATACATGAGCCCAGCAAGGAGCCCGCCGACCAAACTTTCGATAAAGAGGTTCATGAGCGCCCTTGCTAGTGGACTGCGCCGAGATAGGCGGCGATGACGTCGGGATTTCTGCGCACCTCTTCAGGCTCGCCGTCGCCGACCTTGCGGCCGTAATCAATCACCACGACATGATGCGATAGACCCATGACGACGCTCATGTCGTGTTCGATCAGGACGATCGTGGTGTTAAACGCGCGATTGGTTTCAAGGACGAAGCAACTCATCTCCCGCTTCTCATCCTGGTTCATGCCGGCCATCGGCTCATCGAGGAGCAGCAGAGTCGGCCGGCCGACGAGCGCGCGGGCGAGGTCAACCCGCTTCTGCACGCCGTAGGGCAAGGTGGACACCACGACGTCGCGATAGGGCGCGAGTTCAAGAAATCCGATGATTTCGTCGGCTTGGGCGCGAAACGCGCGGTTCTCGCTGGCGTCTCGCCCGAAGCCGAAAGCATGTTCGAGAAGCGTCGCGCGGCTGTGGCGCGTCAGCCCGGTCAGCACGTTGTCTAGCACGCTCATGCGCCGGAACAGAGCATTGTGCTGGAAGGTCCGGCCAATTCCCAGCCGCGCGGCGCGCAGCGGATGGATTCTTCTCGAAGCGAACCCCGTCGAAAATGACATCGCCCGAATTGGCGCGGTAAACTCCGTTGATGACGTTGAGCAAAGAACTCTTGCCGGCGCCATTCGGTCCGATCAGCGCGCAGATTTCTCCGCGCGCCACATCGAAGCTCAGAGCCGTCAAAGCCTGAATGCCTTTGAATGAAAGCGACACTTCGTGGAGCTGAAGGATGTGGTCGGGCATCGCCGGTTCATGCGCCAACGGTTTCGAGCGAGGACGCGGCGGCGGCCGCCGCGGCGACCCGCCGTTTTACGGCCTCGATGTCGCGGAAGCCGGCGGCGGGATGCTCGTCCGGCAGATAGGAGCTTCCGCCAAAGAGCTTTTCGCGCAATGTGCCAGGACGATATGCGGTCGGATAGGCTCCGCGCTTTTGCAGTTCGGGCACGAGGTGATTGACGACGTCCTCGAAACTCTCCGGCGTCACCGCATAGGCGAGATTGAACCCGTCGACATCGGTCTCCTCGACCCATTCCTGCAGGATGTCGGCGACGGTCTCCGGCGAGCCGACGAAGACCGGGCCGAGGCCGCCGATGCCGCCCCACAGCGCCAGCTCTTCGATGGTCCAGGACCGGTCGCCGCTTGAAAGATGGTCCACCACGGAAACGATCGCGTTGGTCTCGACCCTCTTCACGAGGTCCGTCGGCGCATACTGGCCGAAATCAATGCCGGTCCAGCCCGACATGAAGACGAGCGCGCCGTCGTAAGACGCGTATTGCTGGTATTCCCTGAACTTCGCCTCCGCCTTCGCGTCGGTCTCGTCAACGATCACGGTCATGAGATTAAAGATCAGGATCTTGCGCGGATCGCGACCGGCCGCGGCGGCCTGACGACGAACGTCGGCGACATAGGCCTTGAGCACCGGCTTGGTCGGCGCGGCGACGAAGACGCATTCGGCATGTTGCGCCGCGAACGTTTTGCCGGCGCCGGAGGCGCCCGCCTGATAGAGGACCGGCGTGCGCTGCGGCGAAGGCTCGCAAAGGTGATAGCCTGGCACCTCGAAGAACTTGCCCTTGTGGCCGATCTCGTGAACTTTCTCGGGATGGGTGAAGATGCGTCTTCCGCGGTCGCGCACGACCGCGCCCTCCTCCCAACTGCCCTCCCACAGTTTGTAGAGGACCTCGACATATTCGTCGGCGACTTCGTAGCGGTTGTCGTGGCGGCGCAGGCCGCCCTGTCCGATGTTCTTTGCGCCGCTCTCCAGATAGGACGTGACGATGTTCCAGCCGACGCGCCCTTTGGTGTGGTGGTCGGCGGTCGAGAGGCGCCGCGCGAAAGTGTAGGGATGCTCGAACGAGGTCGAGGCGGTGATGCCGATGCCCAGATGCTGCGTGGCGAGCGCGATCGGCGCGGCAAGCTGCAGCGGATCGTTGACCGGGATTTGCGCGGCCTGGTGAATCGCGTGGTGGTTGGAGCCTTTGTAGACGTCGTAGTAGCCGATCACATCGGCGATGAAAATGCCGTCGAAAATTCCGCGCTCAAGGATCTTGGCGAGATCGGTCCAATATTCCAGATCCTTGTACTCCCACGAGCGGTCGCGCGGGTGCGCCCATAGGCCGGGCGATTGATGGCCGACGCAATTCATTTCGAAGGCGTTGAAGTGGATCTGGCGAGTCATGCTGGAGTTCCTTCAGGTCCCGCGCCGCCTGTTCGAGACGTCGAGGCTCGATCTGGCCAGACCCTGCGCGGGAGGCGTTGCTTAAGCGGCGTAGTTTTATGTAAATCAGTATTGTCTAGTTAGTCAATAGAAAATATGCTGTTTAGGCGAGAACTCGCCTCTGGTCGCCATTTTTCGTTGCGCCGGTCACTAACAGCGCGAGGTGACCGCGCGCCTTCGACAAGCATTTGCCGACTTTTCAATCATCTATTTTTCGCGGACGACATTGACCGCAAATTCCGCCAAGCGCGTCTGGACCCTTCGGCCGGACCGCGGCCTACATCAAAATCAACAACGCCATTCCGGGTTGAGCGCATACATGCCAACAGGTGTTCGCCAACGTCGCGCGGGGGCGGCGGAGCGATCAACGGCGCGCCGTATCAGCTGGATTTTAATGCGCTCGGCTTGCCTGAGATTCGCGTCGTTCCCGACCAGACCTGGTTCTGTTTGAAATGCATCAGGGGGCTGTTTGGGCTGTTGCAAATGCAACTGCCGCTTGGGGCGGAACGGCGCCTATAGTCTTGATATTGCGTTGGCGGACCTCTGGCATGCGGCTTGCCGCCGGATGCTGGTCGCAGCGGCGCGCCCGCTCCCAATCTGGAAACATCAGTCATGACCATCCATCTGGCGTCGCGCTCGATCGTGACGCTGAACGGCAGCCCCCGCTCCCATTCGCGCACGGCGTCGCTCGCCGGCGCCATCGCGGCGGCGATCGCCGCGAAAGTCCCCGTCGCCGTCAACGCCGTGCATCTTTCCGACGCCGCGCCGCACCTGCTCAGCGCCCTCTCGCGCGATGCGGCCTCCCCGGCGGGAGAGGCGATCCTGCGCACCATCGAGAGCGCCGATCTCCTGGTGATCGGCACGCCCGTCTACCGGGCCAGCATCGCCGGCGCCTTGAAGCACATCTTCGATCTCATCGACCGCGACGCCCTCGTCGGCCGCATCGCCGTCCTGTCCGCCACCGGCGGAACGCCGCTGCACGCCCTCATCGGCGAACATCAGCTGCGCCCGCTGCTGAGCTTCTTCCGCGTCTTCACCGTTCCGACCTTCGTCTACGCCACCGAGGACGAATTCGACGCCGAGCGGCGCCCAAGGCCGCCGTCAGGGAGCGCATCGCGCGGGCCGCCGAGGAGGCCGCGCATCTCTTAATCCACAGCCCGGCCCGCGCCATCGCGGCCGAGTGAGCGCGGGCGACCGCGATTCTCCCAACGATCAAGAGGCAGCACGATCATGACCGACACCGCATCCGCGCCACCGCCGCCGGCCTCGCATGCGCCGCTGCCGGGCGCGTCTCCTTCGCCGCCCGACGCCCCCATTCAATTCGCCTATTGGGTGCCGAACGTCTCCGGCGGCCTGGTGATCAGCAAGATCGCGCAGCGCACCAGCTGGGACATCGACTACAACCGCAGCTCGCGCAGATCGCCGAGGCGTCCGGCTTCGACTATGCGCTGAGCCAGATCCGCTTCACCGCCGGCTACGGCGCCGAGTACCAGCACGAGTCGGTGGCCTTCACGCACGCCCTGCTGGCCGCCACCGAGAAGCTGAAGGTCATCGCCGCGGTGCTGCCCGGCCCCTGGCATCCGGCGCTGCTCGCCAAGCAGGTCGCGACGATCAGCCATCTGACCAACGCCCGCATCGCGGTCAACATCGTCAGCGGCTGGTTCCGCGGCGAGTTCCACGCCATCGGCGAGCCCTGGCTCGACCATGACGAGCGCTATCGCCGCTCCGAGGAGTTCATCCGCGCGCTGCGCGGCATCTGGAGCGAGGATAACTTCACCTTGACCGGCGATTTCTATCGCTTCCGCGACTATTCGCTGAAGCCGAAGCCGCTCGGCCCGCTGCCGGAAATCTTCCAGGGCGGCAGTTCGCGCGCCGCGCGCGACATGGCCTCGCGCGTCTCCGACTGGTATTTCACCAACGGCAACAGCGTCGCCGAGATCAAGAAGCAGATCGACGACATCAGGACCAAGGCCGCCCGCAACGGCCATTCGGTCAAGATCGGCGTCAACGCCTTCGCCATCGCGCGTCCGAGCGAGGCCGAAGCGCGCCAGGTGCTCGCGGAGATCCTCGAGAACGCCGATCCGGACGCCGTGCGCGCGTTTCACCATGAAGTGCAGAACGCCGGCAACGCTTCGCCGGAGCGCGAAGGCAACTGGGCGAAGTCGACGCTCGAAGATCTCGTGCAATACAACGACGGCTTCAGGACCAATCTGATCGGCACGCCCGATGCAGATCGCCGAACGCATCCTCGCCCTCAAGGCGGTCGGCGTCGATCTCGTGCTGCTCGGCTTCCTGCATTTCCAGGAGGAGGTCGAATTTTTCGGCAAGCACGTCATCCCCTTGGTCAGAAAACGCGAAGCCGAACGCGAAAGCGCCCAAAGAGCCGCATGAGCCGCGCGCGAGACGACGTGATGACTGGTAGCCCGATCGTCTGTTCGCCAGACGCCCCAGCGCCGCGCTATGGCGAGGCGTCGGCGACCGGCGTGCTGGCGTTCCAAGCAAGCGCCAAAGCGTCGCCAGCGGCCGCGTTGGCGCTGGAAGGCGTCTGCCTGTCCTTTGGCGGCGTCAAAGCGCTGACCGATATCGACCTATCTGTGGGGAGCGGTGAGATCCGCGCGATCATCGGACCGAACGGCGCGGGAAAAAGTTCGCTCATCAACATCATCAGCGGACTCTACAAGCCAGACAAGGGCCGTGTCTGGCTGGAAGGTAAATCGTTCTCCAGCGTGCCGACGGACAGGCTGGCGCGTCTTGGCGTCGCGCGGACCTTCCAGAACATCGCCCTCTTCAAGGGGCTCAGCGCCGCCGACAACATTGCGGCCGGCCGGGTCTCGACCGTCCGCTCGAACGCGCTGGAGCAGGTTCTCGGATTTGGCCGCGCGAAGCGGGAGCGGGAGGCCACCGAGACGCACGTCGAGGAGTTGATCGAATTCCTTGGTCTCGGGCCGGTGCGCGACCGGTTGGCGGGCTCCCTGCCCTATGGCTTGCAAAAGCGCGTCGAACTTGCGCGGGCGCTGGCGGTCGAGCCGCGGCTCCTGCTGCTCGACGAGCCGATGGCCGGCATGACCGCCCTCGAAAAACAGGAGATGAGCGCTTTCGTTCGCGAAGCGCGGCGGCGCTATGGAACGACGATCATCCTCATCGAGCATGACATCGGCGTAGTGATGGGATTGTCCGACCGAGTGGCGGTTCTCGATTACGGCCTCAAGATCGCCGACGGCGCGCCGTCGCAGGTGATCAACGATCCCGCCGTGATCGACGCCTATCTCGGCGTAGCTCACGAACTCGATCAAGAGGGGGCCGCCTGAATGGACGCTTTCCGCTTTTTCACGGAGGTCTTTGTCGGCGGTCTGCTCTCCGGCGTCATGTATTCACTGGTCGCAATCGGCTTCGTCCTGATCTACAAGACATCCGGCGTCCTCAATTTTGCGCAGGGTTCGCAGCTGCTTTTCGCCGCGCTGACCTTCGTCAGCCTGAACGAGCATGGCGTTCCGATGTGGGCGGCGTTCTTCATCACGCTCGCCGCCATGGTCCTCCTCGGCGTGCTGATCGAGCGCATCGTGTTGCGCCCCCTCGTCAATCAATCGCCGATGACCTTATTCATGGCGACGCTTGGCTTATCCTACATTATCGAAGGCGCCGCGCAGCTCCTGTGGGGCGCGCAGGTCCACGGCCTCGATCTTGGCGTCGACGACACGCCCTTAGACATATCTGGGGTCTTCATAAGCCAGTTCGATTTGTTCGCCGCCGTCGTCGCCGCCAGCATGGTCGCGATCCTGTCGGCCTTCTTCCGCTACACCCGGATTGGCCTCGCCTTCCGCGCCGTGGCGGAGGATCAGCTGGCTGCTCTGGCCGTCGGATTGCGGCTGCCCCACATCTGGGCGGCGGTGTGGGCGGCGTCGGGACTTGTCGCCCTCGTCGCCGGGCTTCTTTGGGGCGCGCGCCTCGGCGTCCAATTCTCGCTTTCCCTCGTGGTGCTGAAGGCTCTGCCGGTTCTCGTTCTGGGAGGCTTCGATTCCATCGCCGGGGCCATTGTCGGCGGCCTCATCATCGGCGCTGCGGAAAAGCTTTCCGAAGTGTACATCGGCCCCTATTTCGGCGGCGGCATCGAAAGCTGGTTCGCTTACGCCGCCGCGCTCGCCTTCCTCCTGGTTCGCCCAACAGGTCTATTCGGCCAACGCCTTGTTGAAAGGGCATAATTCGTGACGTCGCTCGCTCCCGCATCGCGCCTTCCTTCGGCGTTCGCCGCATCCAAGGGACGAGCGACGCTCGCGCTTCTCGCCGCGGCGTTCATCGTCGTGCCTTTGGTCGGCGACGATTATGCGTTCGAAGCGATCCTGACGCCATTCCTGGCGCTAAGCCTCGCTGGGGTCGGTCTCAATCTTCTGACGGGCTATGCGGGTCAGGTTTCTCTTGGCAGCGCCGCCTTCATGGCGGTCGGCGCCTTCGCCGCCTACAACATCAATCTGCGCGTACCTGGACTTCCGCTTTTGGCCAGCTTCATCCTCGCCGGGCGTGCCGCCGCGGCGATCGGCCTTGTTTTCGGATTGCCAAGCTTGCGTCTTCGCGGATTTTACCTCGCGGTCTCGACGCTCGCAGCCCAGTTCTTCGTGCAATGGGCTCTGACCAAGTTTAGCTGGTTCTCGAATGGCAGCGCCTCCGGCGTCATCAGCGTCCCGCCCCTCTCGGCTTTCGGCTACGCGATCAACACGCCGCGCGGACGCTATGTCGCGACCCTCGCAATCGTCGCGAGCTTGACCTATCTCGTCGCGCGCCTGACGCGGACGCAAGCCGGTCTGAATTTCATCGCCGTCCGCGATCACGAAGTCGCCGCCAAAGTGATCGGCGTGCCGATCATGAAGACGAAGCTGCTCGCCTTCTCGGTTAGCTCCTTCGTCATCGGCGTCGCAGGTGCGCTTTGGGCGTTCGCCTATCTGCGCACAGTCGAGCCAGCCGGGTTCAATCTCGACCGCTCGTTTCAGATCCTTTTCATCATCATCATCGGCGGCCTCGCGAGCATCCGCGGCGCCTTTCTCGGCGCCGCCTTCATGGTGATTTTTCCACTGATTCTTTCGCGTGCGGGAAGCGCGCTGCTCGGAACCATATTTGACTCCGGTCTGCTCGAAATGACCCAGCGGATCATCATAGGCGCATTGATCATCGCCTTTCTCATCATCGAGCCCGATGGGCTCTCCGCGCTACTGACCCGCTTGGCGAGAGGGTTCGCCGACAAAGGGGAAATCGGCCTGAACTTGTTAAGGCGCCGCGTCCAATCCGTTCGCGACCAGCACCGCCGCCTTAGACGCAAACGAGTCGGGCAATGAAATCACGGCGCCGCTCGCGCGACTTCGTCGCGATGCCGCTCCGCGAAGCGAAGAGTCATCTTCAAAAGTCGCTACCGCTCACGCGGTCACGCTAAAAGGGATCAAATCAATGTCTTTCCGGACTCATCTACGAAATTTAGCGCTCGCTACCATTGTCGCTTCTTCGTTCGCCGCAATTCCGGCTTACGCAGACGAGCAATATTTTCCCCTCCAAAGTTATCGCGTCGGACCCTACGCAGCGGGCGGCACCGGGTTCTTTGGCGGGTTCATCGACTATCTCAACCTGATCAATCTACGCGATGGCGGAGTCAACGGCGTCAAATTGACCTGGGATGAATGCGAAACTCAATATGAAGTGGAACGCGGCGTTGAATGCTACGAGCGCCAGAAAAGCCATGCGCCAACTCCCTCCGCCTGGAATCCCCTCAGCGTCGGCATCGCCTATGCGATGATCGACCGCATTACGGCCGACAAGGTCCCCTTGATCACCGTCAATCACGGCCGCACCGATTCCACCGACGGCCGGGTCTTCCCTTATGTATTCCCGCTGCTGCTCAACCCCTACAGCGAAACCTCCGGCATCATCAATTTCATAGCCGGCCGCATAGGGGGCCTCGACAATCTCAAGGGCAAGAAGATCGTTGTCCTCTATCACGGCTCTCCATACGGCAAGGAGACCATTCCGATCTACGAGCTGCTGGCGCAAAAATACGGCTTCGAGGTGCAACAGATCGAGGTGCCCCACCCCGGCAACGAACAGCAGTCTCAGTGGCTGACGATACATCGGATCCAGCCGGACTACGTCGTGCTTCGCGGTTGGGGCGTGATGAACCCGGTGGCGCTCAAGACGGCAAGGCGAATCGGATTTCCTGTTGATCATATCATCGGCAACGTCTGGTCCAATTCGGAGGAGGACGTGATCCCCGCGGGCGAAGCGGCCAAAGGCTACATCGCCATCACAACTCAGACATCGGGGACGGCGTCGCCCTTCTCCAGCAGATTGACTACCGTTTACGCCGCCGGCAAGGGCAATCTCGACGATAATAAGCGCATTGGCAGCGTCTATCACAATCTGGGCATCGTCAACGGCATTCTAAATGTCGAAGCGATCCGCATCGCACAGGAGAAATTCGGCCATCGCACGTTGACGGGAGAAGAAGTTCGCTGGGGCTTCGAGAATTTGCGCCTCGACGAGGCCCGCGTCGCGGAGCTGGGCGCCAAAGGGCTGTTCCATTCGATCAACGTCAGCTGCCGGAACCATGAAGGGGAGGGCCTCGTGACATTCCAGCAATGGGACGGCTCGAGCTGGCGCGTCATCAGCGACTGGATCGCGCCTGATTGGGCGCTGCTGCGTCCGATCATCGAGAAGTCGTCCGCCGCCTATGCCGCCGAGAAGAACATCACCCCCCGCAATTGCGACAGCGAAGCTACCAACTGAGCTCCCCTGATCCGCCACCTCCGGGCGGCGGACCGAAGCCCAACCCCGTCACCCCGAAAGACTTGCCATGGCCCTCACGGAAAACCTTCTCGCTTGCCATGAGCTTGAGGCGACTTATAACCACGCGATCATCGCATTGCGTGGCGTGAGCCTTACCGTGAAGACCGGAGAGATCGTCGCCTTGCTCGGCGCGAATGGCGCGGGGAAGACGACGACTCTCAAGGCGGCCTCCAATCTCCTGTCGGCGGAACGCGGCCAGATCACGCACGGCCAGATTCTTTTTTGACGGTGCCCCGATCAAACGGCTCTCCACAGCCGATTTGATCGAGCGGGGACTGGCGCAGGTTCTTGAGGGCAGGCACGTCTTCCGCGCGCTCACCGTCGAGGAAAATCTGGTGACGGGCGCGCTGACGCGCCGGCCCAGCCGAGGCGATCTGAAGGCCAGCCTCGAGCACGCCTACGCTTGCTTCCCGCGCTTGAGGGAGATGCGCGGCAAACTCGCCGGCCTAACGTCGGGCGGTGAGCAGCAGATGATTGCCATCGGGCGCGCCTTGATGGCCAAACCGCGTCTGCTGATCCTCGACGAGCCGTCAATGGGACTAGCTCCTCTCATCGTGGAGAATATTTTCAAGATCCTCAAAGCGCTCAACCGGGCGGAAGGCCTCGCCATACTTGTCGCGGAACAGAATTCCAGCATCGCGCTGCGTTACGCCGACCGCGCCTATGTCCTCGAAAACGGCAAGGTCGCTATTGACGGAACCGCGGCTCAGCTGCGCGCGCGGGACGACATCAAGGCGTTTTATCTTGGCCGGGAAAGCCACATCGGTCCTGTGGCAAGCCTTGTCTGACCTCGTCGGCGGCCCAGCCCGTCATTTCATTGGAGGGGCCCCAGCGGTAACCCTCGACGTTGTTCGCGAAGGCCGCACGGCCGCAATTGATTTGCGCCTGACGTCGCTCCAGGCGTGTCTGCGAAGTCACACTGCCCGAGAATGATGCGCATTCAATGCCTTCGCCTTAATTTCGGCGGCAATTAAGGTTTTGTTTTACTTTGTGAGCTTAGTCTATTGAAAGGTGCGGGCGTCACATGTCCACGCATGAAGGTTATTCTATACTTCATGAGCGTTGGATCGCGGTATGACCTTCCAGTGGAGGACACGCTATGACACATGCTCAGATCTACCAGCACGGGATGAAAGCTTATATTTCCGGCGCTTCATTGAGCGACAACCCTTACGATCAAGCCGCTTTGGACGCGCACAAGGCCTGGGCGGACGGCTGGCTCGAAGCCAGCCGCGCGCGCTGGCGCATCCACGCTCTTGAGATCGCGTCGCGTCCGCTTGCCAAGCCTTCGATGCGCGCCGGCCATCTCTCGGCCCAAGGCATCTAATGATATTTCAATAGGGGTGACGATCCGGCTTGTCCTCCCACGCGCGGAAAGCCGCAAGGCATGCCTCCCGTTCGAAATTCGGCGTCACCTCGATGCGGCGCTTCTCCCACGGAAGCTTGAAATCGGCGCATTGAAAGGCGTCGTCGAAGCCGATCTTGCTGGTTTCCTCGAGGCTCGCGCCGAAATAGACGTGGTCGAGCGGCGCGCCGCCTAACCAAGCAGATTCTTTTCGATATTCTCCAGCGCTTTTCGAATTTCGGCGAGGATCAGCCTGTCAGCGGCGTTCTGATCGATGTCCGGCACATCCCAATCGAAGATGGCGCGATATTTTTCGACCAGCTTTCTCACGTCGGCGTCGAGTTGATTGCGTTGTCTTTCAAGCTCCACCTGTTCGATTTCCGCCACGTGACGCTCTCCTTCATGTTGGGGCGCCGTTTCCGGAGCCGGTCGTCGATCATAGACCATCGCGCCCGCGGCCGCGATTGCCGCCGGCGCCGTCTTTTGGCAATATCGCGCTCGCGTCCGTCGACGAAAGCAACGCAGCCAGACAGAGGCGCCGCAATGGCCACCACGCCGCAGCAGATCGTCCTCGACACGCCGGCGGCGCCGTTCCGGCTTCCCGCCACCGATGGCCAAACCTACGCGCTCTCCGACGTCGCCGGCGAGAAGGGCGCGGTGATCGTCTTCATCTGCAATCATTGCCCTTACGTCAAAGCCGTGATCGACCGCCTTGTCGCCGATGCGCGCGTGCTGATGAAGGAGGGCGTCGGCTTCGCCGCCATCTGCTCGAACGACGCAACGACTTATCCCGAAGATTCCTTCAGCGAGATGAAGCTGTTCGCCGAGCGGCATCATTTCCCGTTTCCCTATCTGCACGATGAGAGCCAATCCGTCGCGCGCGCCTATGACGCCGTCTGCACGCCGGATTACTTTGGCTACGACAAGAACCTCAGGCTCAAATACCGCGGCCGCCTCGACGAAGGCCGCACGACGGCCCCTCCGCCCGGCGCGCGCAGGGAGCTGGTGGAGGCTATGCGCGCCATCGCGGCCACAGGCCTCGCGCCGCTGGACCAAACGCCATCGATCGGCTGCTCAATCAAATGGAAGGCGCGCGGCTGATCGCGCGCCACTCGTTCTCCCCTCCGCTTCACTTTCACAAAAAAATATAAAGACGATAGATTTAATGCTATTTCTGTCGGGACGGGCCTGTCTTCACGCCTCCCAACCGATCAGGAATTGCCATGCATCGCCTTCGCTTCCGAGCTTCCCGCGGGCGTCCCGGCGCCTTCACGCGCCGCGCGTTGCTGGCGGCGGCTCTCTCCGTCGCCGCGCTCGGCCCCTGGCAGGGTCCGGCCAGAGCCGCGCCGCCGACCGAGATCCGCATCGACTGGGCGACCTATAACCCGGTCTCCATCGTCCTGAAGGACAAGCAGATCCTTGAGCAGGAGTTCGCCAAGGATGGCATCGCGGTGCGCTGGGTCCAGTCGGCCGGCTCGAACAAGGCGCTCGAGTTCCTCAATTCCGGTTCCCTTGATTTCGGCTCGACCGCCGGCGCCGCGGCCCTCATCGGGCGCGTCAACGGCAACCCGATCAAATCGATCTACGTCTATTCGCGACCCGAATGGACCGCGCTCGTCACGCGCAAGGATACCGGCATCGCGTCGGTCGCCGACCTCAAGGGCAAGAGCATCGCGGTCACGCGCGGCACCGATCCGCATATTTTCCTCATTCGCGCCCTCGCTGGCGCAAATCTCACCGAAAAGGACGTGCGCCTCGTGCTGCTCCAGCATGCGGACGGCCGCCTCGCGCTGACGCGCGGCGACGTCGACGCCTGGGCCGGGCTCGACCCGATCATGGCCTCGGCCGAACTCGAAGACGGCGCTGTGCTATTCTTCCGCAACCCGGCCGCCAATTCCTGGGGAATCCTCAATGTCCGCGAGGGCTTCGCGGCCGAGAATCCCGACATCGTCCGCCGCGTGCTCGCGTCTTACGAGAAGGCGCGCAAATGGGCGGTCGAAAACCCGCAGGAACTCGCCGCCCTGCTCGAACGCGTGACTAAACTGCCGGCGCCGGTGATCGCGCGCCAGCTGGAGCGCACCGACCTCAATCACGGCCCGATCGGCGCCGATCAGAAGGCGACGCTGATCGCCGCCGGCGCGGCGCTGCAGCAGGCCGGCGTGATCGCGGCCGACGTCAACGTGCCGGCGATTGTCGACGTCCTCATCGATCCGGGCTTCCTGCAGGCGGGCCACTAGATCGCTTTGTGATCGATTTCAGGAGTTTAGAGCGGAATGCGGGCATGAGCGACGCCAAGCTCCTTGCCGCAGGAGAGACAATCGAGGCGCCGGTCAGGCCGCCCGCCAGGGGAAACCTGCGCCCCTTGTTGCTGGGATTCCTGCTCCCAGCCGGCGCGGCGATCCTGTGGGAGATCGCCGTGCGGACCGGCCTCGCGCAGGGCCGCCTCGCGCCGCCGCCGAGCAAGATCGCGGCGACCTTGTCCGAACTCGCAGCAAACGGAGACCTCTGGCTGCACGCGCGAGCGACGCTCGCGCGCGTCGCCGCCGGCTTCGCGCTCGGCGTTCTCGCCGGCACGCTGTTCGGCGCGCTGGCGGGCGCCTCGCGCGTGGCGCGGGCGCTGCTCGATCCCACGCTTCAGGGCCTGCGCGCGATCCCCTCCATCGCCTGGGCGCCCCTGTTCATCCTCTGGCTCGGCATCTTCGAGACCTCGAAAGTCGCGCTGATCGCCGTTGGCGTCGCCCTGCCGATCTATCTTGGGACCCTTGGCGCGATCCTCGCGGTCGATCGCAAGATCATCGAGGTCGGGCGCAGCTTTCGCCTTTCCGGCTTCGCGCTCGCCCGGCGCATCCTGCTGCCGGCCGTGCTGCCGCATTACGTCATCGCGCTGCGCTCGGGGCTCGGCCTCGGCTGGATGTTCGTCGTCGCCGCCGAATTCATGGGCGCCTCCGAGGGTCTCGGCTATCTGCTGGTCGATGCGCAACAGCTCGGCAAACCGGCGCAGATGATCGCCGCGATCCTCGTTTTCGCCGTGCTCGGCAAGACGACGGACGCTTTGCTCGTCGCCGCCGCCGCGCCCTTCCTGCGCTGGCAGGACACCGCGGCCAATTCGGAGGCGTGACCATGCTGACCTTCGAGCATGTGGCGAAAACCTACGCCACGGGCGCGCAGGCGCTCGACGACATTTGCCTTGGCGTCGAAGCAGCCGAGATCGTCGCCGTCATCGGCGCATCGGGCTGCGGCAAGAGCACGCTTTTGCGCCTCGCCGCCGGTCTCGACCGCGCGAGCGGGGGCCGCATCAGGGTCGATGGCGACGAGGTCGCCGCGCCGCATCCGGCGATCGGCATCGTGTTCCAGGAGCCGCGCCTGTTCGCTTGGCTCACCGTCGCGCAGAATGTCGCATTCTCCATCGCCCACCTGCCCCGCCGCGACCGCGCGGCGCGCGTGGCGGCCGCGCTCGCAGGGGTCGGCCTTGCGGACCACGCCAATCGTTGGCCGCGCGAGCTGTCCGGCGGTCAGGCGCAGCGCGTCGCGCTTGCGAGAGCCCTGGTCGCGCAGCCCCGCGCGTTGCTCCTCGACGAGCCTTTCTCCGCGCTGGACGCCTTCACCCGCGCGGACCTGCAGGATCAGCTTCTGGCGCTTTGGGCCGATGCGCGTCCGACCCTGCTGCTCGTCACGCACGATATCGAGGAGGCCCTCGTTCTGGCTGACCGCGTCGTCGTGATGCGCCCGCATCCGGGCCGGATCGCCGCCATCCTGAAGGTTGAAGCCGCGCGGCCGCGCGACCGGCTCTCGCCCGAATTCGAGGCGCTGAAGCGCGAAGCGCTGCGGGTGCTGGGCCTCGGGCGCAGCGCGGCCGCTTAGAGCGGATGCGGGAGAGCGAACCGAATCGTTCCAGCGCGTATTCCAGCGATTCCAGTCGTCGCCTCGCTCCCATGTTGCAACCCACAAGTTGCAGAAATATCACGGGCTACGGAGTTCCACAGCGCCGACGCGATATCGCGCGCCGCAAGCTTGACAGATATAGTCCATAAACTCGATATTCTATGCATACTTACTTCGATAGCGCGGCCCCGCGCACGCCCCCGAGGAGGAGGCAGGCCATGAACAGACATCAACGCAGAATCGCCGGGGTCGCCACCGCGCTCGGCCTGACAGTCCTCGCCAGCGGCGCGCACGCCACGCAAGGCTATTTCCAGGCCGGCTTCGACGCCGTCCAAAAGTCGTTCGCCGGCGGCGGCGTCGCCGATTTGGAGACCGCGACCGCGATCGCAATCAACCCGGCCGGCCTCTTCGACGTCGGCCAACAGGCCAATGTCGGATTGACCTTCCTCACCGTCTGGCCCGAATATTCCGCCACCGACACGGGTTTCATCGCCCCGGGCTCGTCATCGAGCAACAAGAACTTCTATCCCCTCCCGGTCGCCGCCTACAGCCAGCCGCTCGACGCCGACAACGCCGTGGGCCTCGCGATCTACGGCAATGGCGGCATGGGCACGACCTACAACATCTACAACCCGAACACCAAGAGCGGCGGCGTGTTCGGCGGGGGAGTCACGGGCGTCGAACTTCTGCAGGTCTTCATCTCGCCGGACTACGCGCACCGTTTCGGCAATTTCTCGATCGGCATCGCGCCCGTCATCTCGATCCAGCGCTTCGACGCCTGGGGCCTCTCCGCGTTCAAGGCCTTTTCAGAAAATCCGTTGAACGTCACCAACCAGGGCGACAACTGGGGCGTCGGCGTCGGCCTTCGCGCCGGCGCGCAATGGATCGTCGCGCCGGGCTTTCGCCTTGCGGTCGCGGGCATAACGCCGGTCGTGACGTCGGATTTCGTGAGCTATCAGGGATTGTTCGCCAATCACGGCGGCTTCGATTCGCCCGCGACGATCACCGCCGGCCTGTCCTATGACGTGACGCCGCAGATAACGGGGAACTTCGACTACAAGCACATCTTCTATTCGGGCGTCGGATCGGTCGGCAACGCCGCAACCATTCCGCCGCTGCTCGGCTCCATCGGCGGCCCGGGCTTTGGCTGGCGCGACGTCAACGTCTTCACGATCAGCGGCGAATGGCGCGCGACGCCGACCTTCACGCTGCGCGCGGGCTACGCCTACAACACCCAGCCTATCCCCTCGACGGACATCGTGTTCAACATTCTGGCGCCGGCTGTGGTGCAAAATCACATCAGCGCGGGCTTCAGCTACAACTTCCTGCCGAACCAGTGGATCGACTTCGGTGCGACTTTCGCGCCGCGCCAGACGGTCTCCGGGGCGGTCCCGACGTCGCTCGGCGGCGGCGAGGTCAATCTCTCGCTCTGGGAGTTCGACGCGACGGTCGGCTACACCTACAAGTTCGGCGCGCCGGCTCCCGCCGTCGTCGCCAAATATTGAGGCTATTCCGGCGCATGACCCGCCTCATGCGCCGGACGCTTCAAACCTCGTCGGTCCACACCCTGAACCCCGCCAGCGTATTGGGTCCGAAGGTGGTGGCGATCGGCACATCCGCGGCGTCGCGCCCGCGGGCGATGAGAACGCGGCCGATGCGCGGCTCATTGTTGCGCGCATCGAAGGTGCGCCACGCGCCGCCGAGAAAGACCTCGAACCAGGCGGCGAAATCGCCCGGCGGATAGGGCGGCGGCGTGCCGACGTCGCCGAGATAGCCGGTGCAATAGCGCGCCGGAATGTTGAGGGCGCGGCAGAACGCGACCGCGAGATGGGCGTAGTCGCGGCAGACGCCCTGGCCCTCCTGATAGGCCTCCGAGGCGGTTCGCGTCGCGCGCGCGAAATTATAGCCGAAGGCGATGCGCTGGTGCGTGAAGTCGCAAATCGCCTGGACGCGCGCCCAGCCCGGCTTCGTCTGCCCGAACAAGCTCCAGGCGAGATCGAGCAGCCGGTCGCTGTCGCAAAAACGGCTCGGCAGCAGAAACACGATCGCTTCCTCGGGCAGCGCCTCGACCGGGATCTGCGCGGCGTCGGGGACGATCTCATCGGCGAGGCCGCTATCCGAGACGATGGCGTCGGTCGTGAGAATGAAGCGGCCGGCCGGCGCGAGAATGCGACTGCACCAATTGCCATAGAGGTCGCGGTAGCCCGAAATCGGAACCGACGGAACGGTCCTGATATGATCGGGCGCGGCGAGATCGCCGGCGCGGGTATAGTGAACATTCAGCATGCCGATGAGGGGCGTCGGCTGCGGAAAATCATAGGTAAGTTCGTAGCCCACGCGAAGCTTCAAGCGCATATCTCCGTCAGCCCGGCAGGGCCCTCGGCGACCCTAGCACCCGAAGGCGGCCGGCGGATGCGGGTTTATTAGGCAGGCGGCGCCCTGTCACTTCGGCGCCGGCGCGGCGCCCGGCGCCGCAGGCAGAGCCGCGGGCGGGGCCGCGGGCGGCGGCGCCAGGGGCGCGACCACGGATTCGTGGGGATGATAGCCGCGGTCGTCAAAGCCGGGCGTAACGATCGTCGCGCGGCGATCGTTGAGGGCTTCGCAGGAAAGCTTCAGCGGTGCGTTCTCCTCGGCCTGCCGCGCGTAATGCTCCGTCGGCAGATCCTTTGGCCCTATCGCGCAGTGATAGCTGACCCAGAGATGCTTTCGCCGCGCCGGGTCAAACTCCGCTCCGGCCCAGCTTTGCGTCGCCGGCAGCGAACATTCGCGCCTGTCATTGCAGGCCGCTCTTACGTAGTCGGTCTCGTCGGTCGCGCCGCAGCAGTCGGTCCACACATTCGCTTGCTCGACGGTGACGACGGCGAGAATGTCCTTGTCCTTGATCCATCGCCCGTCGACGCACATGAAATATTCGCCGTCGGGGCGTATGATTTCCTTGCGTTCCGGCTCGCTTGAATTGCCGTAGCGGCAATCGGCTTTGGCCGCCGAACACGCCAATCCAAAAATGCAGATCGCGAGCGACAGGGACGCGAGCGCCAACCGATGCGCCCTGGCGGCCGGCCGGCGAAATTCACCGGCGAGCCATTCGATCGTCGCGCGGGTCCTGCGCTTGCGCTCTTCGTCGGCGTTCATCCATCGTCTCCATCGATAGCCGGGCGGCCGGTTCCGGCGCCAACGCCGGGCCGGCCTCGGGGCTCTTTTGACGGCAGCCAATAGTGTGTATAAATACACACATGGACAGCCGCTTGATCATCGCGCGCCTGGAAGCCGACGGATGGGCGAAGGTCAGCCAAAAGCGCGATCATGTTCAATTCAAGCACGCGACGAAACCGGGCCGGGTGACAGTTCCGCACCCAAAGCGCGACATCCCGATCGGCACGCTGAAAAGCATCGAGAAACAGGCTCGGCTAAAACTGAGGTAGCGACATGCGCCAATATATCGGCCTTATTCACAAGGACGCCAGCAGCGATTATGGCGTCTCGTTCCCGGATCTTCCAGGATGCGTCACGGCCGGAAAAGATCTGGACGACGCGCGGGTCATGGCGCAGGAGGCTCTCGCCCTTCATCTCGAAGGGCTCGCCGAAGATGGGGAAGCCGTACCGGAACCCTCCACTTTGGAGCAGATCATGGCGGACCACGATAACCGCGACGGCGTCGCAATTCTCGTCGCTGTCCCGCAAAGCGCGCCGAAAGCCGTCCGAATCAATATCACTGTTCCAGAGGATATTCTCGGACGAATAGATCGCCATGCCGAACGGAAGGGCATGACCCGATCCGGTTTTCTTGTGCAGGCGGCCAAACGAGCCATCCTCGATGCTTGATCCGATGGGACCCCACGCAAGGCTTCCGCGACCTAATGTTCTCGAAGGACGCCACCGCGGTCCGGCGCCCCGCGTCCGCGGCGGGCGCTTCATTTCGGTTCCCATTGCGACTCGTTTATAGTAGCGCTCCTCTCCGGAGCCGCTTCGTGACCTGTTTTCGCCATACCTTTCGCGCCGCCCTCGTCCTCGCAGCCGCCTTGTCCCTCATCGGCTGCGGCCGGCGCGGGCCGCTCGAGCCGCCGCCGGGCGCCCCCGCGACGAATGCGCCGCTGGCCAGTTCTCCCAACGCCGGCCTGCCGAAGAACACGGAAATCGCGCCGATCGACGCCGCGGCGACGCCCGCCGCCGCGAGCGTCGGCGGTTCGGCGGCAAGTCCGCTCCCGCCGCCTGCGAAGGTCCCGGCGAAGCCGTTCCTGCTCGATCCCGTGCTCTGACGCCTTTGGCCCATGCATCATTTCGCACTTAAGGACGGCGTCATGCACGCCGAGGATGTCGACCTTGCCGCGCTCGCCGACGCGGTCGGGACGCCGTTCTATTGCTATTCCAGCGCAACGCTCTCGCGCCATTATCAGGTCTTCAAGGCGGCGCTCGGCGATCTCGACCCGCTCGTCTGCTACGCCGTGAAAGCCAATTCCAACCAGGCCGTTCTGACGACGCTGGCGCGGCTCGGCGCCGGCATGGACGTCGTCTCCGAGGGCGAGTTGCGCCGGGCGCTGGCCGCAGGCGCGCCGGCCGAACGCATCACTTTTTCCGGCGTCGGCAAGACGCGCGCCGAAATGGCCTTCGCGCTGGAGGCGGGGATTTTCTGCTTCAACGTCGAATCCGAGCCGGAACTCGCGCGCTCTGTCGGAGGTCGCGCAGCGCAATGGGCCGCGTCGCGCCGGTCGCGCTGCGCGTCAATCCGGATATCGACGCGAAGACCCATGCGAAAATTTCGACCGGCAAGGCCGAGAACAAATTCGGCATTCCGCTCAGCGCGCGCGCGCGCCGTTTTCGCCGAGGCCGCGGCGCTGCCCGGCGTCCGGGTCGGCGGCGTCGATATCCATATCGGGTCGCAGGTCACCGATCTCGCGCCCTTCGACGACGCTTTTCGCGTCACCGCCGATTTCGTCGGCGACTCTGCGCGCCGACGGCCATGACATCGGCCATATCGACGTCGGCGGCGGCCTTGGCATTCCCTATCGCGACGGCGAAGATCCGGACAGCTATCACCCGGACCGCTACGCGAAGATCGTCCGACGCCCGGCTCGGCGCCCTCGCCGCCTCGGCGTGCGCCTGATCTTCGAGCCCGGCCGGCTGATCGTCGGCAACGCGGGCGTGCTCGTGACGCGGGTGCTCTACGTCAAGCGCGGCGAGGCGAAGACCTTCGTCATCGTCGATGCGGCGATGAACGATCTGATCCGCCCGACGCTCTATGACGCCCATCACGAGGTGAGGCCCGTCAGGGCGCCGCGGCCGCAGGCGCGCCGAAATCATCGCGGACATCGTCGGACCCGTCTGCGAAACCGGCGATTATCTGGCCCTCGACCGCCGATGCCCGAGCCCGAGGCGGGCGATCTGCTTCTGCGTCATGTCGGCCGGCGCCTATGGCGCGGTGCAGGCCGGAACCTATAATTCGCGGCTGCTCGTCCCCGAAGTGCTGGTGAACGGCGCCGATTATGCGGTCGTTCGTCCGCGCGGGACCTACGATGAATTGATCGGACTGGACAAAATTCCGGCGTGGTTGCGTTAGATTGCTTATGTGGCGACGCGCAGCCGGCGACGGCGCGGCCTTCCCTTGGCGCCCGAACTCCCATATGATCTGACGCCGGCGCAGGACTGGCGCAGCGCGGCGTGGCTGGAGATCTGTTTGCGGATATTTGGACGCGGAATTTTGGGCCGAAGCCGGACGCGTCCAGCGCGACGCCGCCCGCCGCGCGCGCTCCGGCGAGCGCCGGCAAACCCGCGCCTCGAACGGCTCGTCGCCAGGGCGCGCGCGCTTTTGCTGTTCGAGCGAAGCTGGCGGCTTCTCGTCCCGCCGCTTATCGTCATCGGCCTCTTCATTTGCCTCTCCTGGACCGGCGTCTGGCTCGAGACGCCGCATTGGGCGCGGGCCGTCGGCGTCGGCGCTTTCGCGCTTGGCCTTGGCCTCAGCCTGCTGCCGCTGCGCCGCTTCCATGCGCCCTCGCGCCGGGAGGCGCTGGAGCGGATCGACCGCGTCTCCGGCCTCAGCCAGCGCCCGGCGGCGGTGCTTGAGGACCGCCTCGGCAATGCGGGCGAGGACGCCGGCGACGCTGGCTTTCTGGAGCCTGCACCGGCGCCGCGCCGAAAGGGCGGTCGCCCTGCTGCGCACCGGCCTGCCGTCGCCGCGCGCGGTCGACATCGATCGCTACGCCCTGCGCGCCGCGGTGCTCGTCGGCCTCATCGCCACGGGCTTCATCGCGGGGCCGGAGAAATATGCGCGCGTCGCCGCGGCGTTCGACTGGCGATTCGGCGGCTTCGGCGAGGCCGGCCAGCGCATCGACGCCTGGGTCGATCCGCCGGCCTATACCGGCCGTCCGCCGATCGTGCTGACCGCCACGGGGCGCCGGCGCAAAGGATCGAGGCGCCGTCCGGCTCCATCGTCGTCATCCGCGGCTCTGCCGGCAAGCCGGGCTTTCAGGCCTGCGGGCGCTCGCTCAGCGGAGGCCGCCGCCGCGAGCGCGCCGAAAGACGGCAAGACAGCGATGCCGCCGCGAGCCGCGCCGCCGGCGACGAAGGCGACCGCCCCAGGCGAGACGCGGCTGGTGCTGAAAGGCGACGCCAAGCTCACGCATCGAGTCCGTCGGCGCATTCGAATTTGCGGCGATCCCGGACGATCCGCCGACGATCGCGCTGACCGATCCGCCGCGGGCCAACGCGCGCGGCTCGCTCACGCTGAAATACGCGATCACCGACGATTACGGCGCGATCAGCGCCGAGGCGGCCTTCGCCAATCCGGTTGTGCCCGACGGCAAGCCGGCGCAGCGCTCGCTGGTCGAGCCGCCGAAGGCCTCCCTGCAGACTTCCGCCGGCCGGCAGCGAAGAGGGCGACGCGGAGACGACCATCGATCTCTCCGATCACCCCTGGGCGGGCGCGAGGGTCGAGATGACGCTGATCGCGCGCGATGAAGGCGGCAATGAGGGCAAGAGCGAGCCGGTCATCGGTGACCCTGCCGCAAAAGCCTTTCGTCAAGCCGCTCGCCCGCGCCCTTGTCGAGCAGCGCCGCAATCTCATTCTCGATCCCGACGACCGGGGCCGCGTCTCGACCGCGCTCGACGCCTTGATGATCGAGCCCGACGCCTTCGACGTCAGCGCCGGCGTCTATCTTGGGCTGCGCGTCGCCTCGCAGCGGCTGGCGGCGGCGAGCACCGACGCCGATCTCGTCGATGTCGCCGATTATCTCTGGCAGATGGCGCTGCGCATCGAGAACGGCGATCTCTCCGACGCCGAACGCGATCTGCGCGCCGCGCAGCAGCAATTGCGCGAGGCGCTGCAGCGCGACGCATCGCCCGAAGAGCTGAAGCAGCTCTCCGACAATCTGCGCGCGGCGATGGACAAGTTCCTGCGCGAATTCGCCGAACAGCAGCAAAAGGAGATGGACAAGGCCGATCAGGGCGCCGACAGGAGCCAAAGCCCGGGCAAGACGGTCAGCCAGAAAGATCTGCAGGCGATGCTCGACAAGATGCAGGAGATGGCGCGCAACGGCGATACGGAAGGCGCCCAGAAAATGCTCGAGCAAATGCAGAACATCCTCGAAAATCTGAAGATGGCGCGCCCGCGCAGCGCCGATCCCGCATCGCGCGAGATGAGCCGCGCGCTCAGCGAACTCGACCAGATGAGCAAGCAGCAGCAGGATCTGCGCGACGAAACCTACCAGAATGGCGAAGCGGCCAAGCGCCAGCAAAGGCGCCAGCGCAACCAGATGGACTCGCAGGGCGAGGAGCAGTTCGGTCAGCTCGCCGCCCGACGGCGATAATCAGGACCAGGGCGACAATTCGCAGGACGACGCGGCGCAGGCGCCGCCGCCAGGACCGCCGTCAGGGCCAGGATCAGAGCGACCTGCAACAGCGCCAGCAGGCGCTTGCGCGATCGCCTGGAGGAGCTGCAACAGCGCCTGAACAAGGCAGGACATGGCGAGACCGGCCTCGGCGAAGCGCAAAAGGCCATGGAGGATGCGCAAAAATCGCTGGGCGAGGGCGACCGCGGCAGCGACTCCGCGGTCGAGGCGCAAGGCCGCGCCATCGACGCGATGCGCGAGGGCGCGCAAAAGCTGGCCGCAGGCGATGCGCGATCAGGGCGAGGGCCAGGGCGAAGGCCAGCCCGGCGAAGGGAGAGGCGAAGGGCGAGGGCGAAGGCCAGCAGGGACAGTTCGGCCAGAATGGCGCCGACCCGCTCGGCCGCCCGACCGGCCGCGAACACGCCTTCAACCCGAGCGCCAAATACGATCCGATGGGCGTTCCGGCGGCCGAGCGCGCCCAGCGCGTGCTGGAGGAGTTGCGCCGGCGCCTCAGCGAGCCATTCGCGTCCGCGCGAGGAGACCGATTATCTCGAACGCCTGCTGCGGCGCTACTAGATTCAGCCGTTACCGTGAAAGGCGCGGGGACGCCTTTTGATCGAATTCGAAGCATCCCGCTATTTGTTTTCGTAACCGCCATGAATGTTCGGCCGGAGCGTTTTAATCATGCATGCCGTCACAAATCTCATCGCGGCCATCGCGGTCGGCGCAGTCGCTGTCGTGCTGTTCGCGGGGTTGGCCAATATGATCCGGGGCGGCAATCCCAATCTGTCGCAGAAACTGATGCGATGGCGCGTCGGTTTGCAGTTTGCCGCAATCTTGGTCATCATCGCCATCCTGTGGTTCCGCCGTTAGGACATGATGAGCATTCACGTTTTTCGTATGTTTGTTTCGCCGCATGATCCTGTCCAAAAAGTCCGCACCTTTTCGGAAAATCATGCTCGAGTTTGCACTGTGGGGATCGTGAGGACGCATGGTTGTATTGAACCGGATTTACACGCGCACAGGCGATGCAGGGAAAACCTCGCTCGGCACCGGGGAGCGTCGCCCCAAGAATGATTTGCGCATCGAAGCCTATGGCACGATCGACGAGGCCAATTGCGCCATCGGCCTCGCGCGCGTTTCGACCTCGACCGATCCCGCATTGCGCGCGGGTCGACGCCATGCTGCTCTGCATCCAGAACGATCTCTTCGATCTCGGCGCCGATCTCTGCATGCCGGAATCGGACGTCGACGCCGGAATATGAATCGCTGCGCATCGTGCAGCCGCAGGTCGATCGGCTCGAACGCAAGATCGACGAACTGAACGCCGAGCTTTCGCCCCTGCTCTCCTTCGTTCTGCCGGGCGGCACGCCGGCGGCGGCGGCGCTGCATCTCGCCCGCACGGTGATCCGCCGGGCCGAGCGGCTGCTTGTCGGCCTCGCCCTGACGCCCGGCGAAAAAGTCGGCGAGCCGGCGCTGAAATACGTCAACCGGCTGTCCGATTTTCTGTTCGTCGCGGCGCGCTATGTGAACCGCAAGGGCGAAGGCGATATTTTGTGGGTGCCGGGGCAGAACCGGTGAGAGCCTGTCGTCATGCCCGGGCCTGACCGATGGGTCGAGCCGGCCATGACGGCGGGGCGATGGCGAAACCGCTATCGCTCGATGCTGACGTACCGCCCCGGATGAACGTCGAGCGCGTTCGGCTCCCAGCCGCGCAACTTCGGCGAGATCAGATCGCTCGACCGGTAGCTCATCAGGACGAGATAGGGCGCCTCTCGCAGCAGCAGGGCTTCGGCCTCGTGCAGGATGGCCGAGCGCTTCGCCTGCGTCGCGCTCGGCGGCCGCCTCACGCATCAGCGCGTCATAGGCCGGGTTGGAGAAGCTTGTGACATTCAGCCCCTGATTGCCGCTTTCCGCCAGAAACAGGAAATTCTGCGCGTCGGGATAATCGGCGAACCAGCTTGTGCGGGCGACATCGAACGGCGGCTTTTCGCGCAGCAGCGCGTAATGCGTGGCGGCGTCCGAGCCGAGGATGCGCGTCTTCACGCCGAGCGCTTCCACATGTCGGCGATGGCGACCGCCGTGGCGCGGTGGCTGCCTGAATTGTTGAAGCGGATTTCGACTTCGAGCGGCTTGCCGCCTTCGCCATAGCCCGCCGCGGTGAGAAGGCGGCGCGCCTCGTCGCGCCGGTCGGCAAGGCTCATGTCCCCCCAGGCGGCCTCGGCCGGCGCGCCATAGCTCGCGATGCCCGGCGGCACGAAACTGAGGCTCGGCGCCATCGCGCCGCCCCAGATTTGTACTGGCGAGAAAATCGCGGTCGACCGCCATCGACAGCGCCTGGCGCACGCGGACGTCGTCGAAGGGCGCATGGCGCGTGTCGAAGGCGTAGTAATAGCCGCCAAGGCTCGGCGAAATGCCGCAGCGCGCCGGGAAGATGCTGGCGCACGAAGCCGATCTCCTCGACCGGCACTTCATCGTAGGAATCGATCTCGCCCGCCATGAAGCGGCGCAGCGCGGCCGAGCGATCTTCGAGCGGGATGAATTCCTCCCGATCGAGCGCGACTTTGTCCGCGTCGTAGTAGTTCGGGTTTTTGACCAGCACGAGGGAGTCGTTCGGGATGAACTTCTTCAGCGTGAAGGCGCCGTTCGTCACGAGATGCTGCGGGATGCACGAAATCGCCGCCGAACGCCTCGACGGATTTGCGATGCAGAGGCTTCGCCGTGAAATGCGCAAGCTGCTCCAGAAAATAGGGCGTCGGCTGTTCGAGCGTCAATTCGAGCCTGCCGTCGCTCAACGCGCGCGCGCCCAAAGCCTGCGGCGGAAGCTCGCCCTTGTTGACCTTCTCCGCGTTCTTCAGCGTGTAGAGGATATCGGCGTAAGGCGCGCCCGTCGCCGGCGCCATCAGCCGGCGGAAGGCGAAGACGAAATCATCCGCCGTGACGGGATCGCCATTGGACCATCTGGCGTCCGGGCGAAGCTTGAAGACATAGACGCGGCCCTCCGCATCGACGCTCCAGCTTTCTGCGACGCCTGGTACGAGGGAACCCCGCGCATCGCGGCTGAGCAGCCCCTCGAATAATTCGCCGAGCACATTGCTTTCGATCAGGGTCGTCGCCTTGTGCGGGTCGAGCGAGCCCGGATCGCCAAGCGCGCCGCGCCGCCAGATCATTTCGGCATCGCCGCAGGCGAGGCAATGGCGAGCAGCGCGGCGGCCAGCAGGAATGCGCGGCGAAGGCCCCGGCGAACTGGCCATCGGATCAGGCCGATCCGAAGCCGACCTTGTGCCGCGCCACCGGAATTTGCTCGCGGACCTTTGCGACGCGCGCGGCGTCGATCCGGGTCGAGACGATGCCGACGCCATCCGAGGCCTTGGCGATCACATGTCCCCACGGGTCGCCGACCAGCGAATGGCCGTAGGTCAGGCGCTTCTCGAGGCCCTGTCATTGCCGGCGACATGCGCGCCGGTCTGCGCCGCGGCGCAGAAGTAAGGTCTGCGTCTCGATGGCGCGGGCGCGGCACAAGCACCTCCCAATGATCCTTGCCGGTCTGCTGCGTGAAAGCGGCGGGCAGCGCGATCATCTGCGCGCCCTTCGCGGCGAGGGCCTGAAACAGATCGGGAAAGCGCAGATCGTAGCAGATCGAGCAGCCGACGATGATGTCTTCGCAAGGATAGGTCACGATCGCCTCGCCCGGCGCGAAGGACGCGCTTTCGCGATACTGCGCGCCATCGGGCGTCGTCACGTCGAACATATGGATCTTGCGATAGCGCGCGATCTCGGCGCCGTCGCGGCCGAAGGCGACGGTGGTGTTGTGAAGGCGCTCGCCGCCTTCGGGCTTTTCGAGGATCGAGCCGGCGTGGATGAAGATCCTGTGCTTCGCCGCCAGCGCCTGCATCGCGCTATAGGCCGGCCCATCGGGGAGCCTTTCGGCCGCCGCGAATTTGGCCGCGCGGTCGCCGCCCATAAAATCGAAACATTCGGGCAGACAAATCCAGTCCGGCCCCTCCTCCGCGACGGCCTCATCGATCAGCCGCGTCGCGGCCGCGATATTGGCAGGTTTGTCGCTGACCGAATTCATCTGGATGAGAGAGACTTTCATGGAGCTTTCCGAGAGCGCTTAAGTCGCCCGCATGTTAGCACGCGCGGGCGGTTCCGGTCAGCGCTTCCGCCCCGTCACCCCGCGCAGCGTCAGATTGAACCGGCCGCCGCCCGGCAGCAGCGCGGACGAACCGGCAAAAATCCGATCGACGCCATGGAAAGCGAGCCGCGATGGGCCGCCGAGCACGACGACGTCGCCCGAATGGAGCTTCACGCTTTTCGTCGGATCGTTGCGACGCAGCGCCGCCATAGCGGAACAGCGCATCGTCGCCGAGCGAGATCGAAACGACGGGCGCGGAGAAATCGCCTTCGTCGCTGTCCTGATGCAGGCCCATTCGCGCGGAGACATCATAGAAATTGACAAGACAGGCCTGCGGCGGATGCGGATAGGCGGCAAGCTCGCTCCAGGCCCGTAGCGCAAGCTCGGGGATCGGCGGCCACGGCTCGCCCGTCGCGGGATGCGCGGCTGATAGCGATAGCCATTGACATCCGAGACCCAGCCGAGCGTCCCGCAATTGGTCATTTTGACCGAGAACGTTTTTCCGGTGCGCGGCATGCGCGGCGTGAACCAGGGCGCCCGCGCGGCGAGCGCCGCGATGTCCGCCGCAAGCCGCTCCTGCTCTTGAGGCTCGAAATAGCCGCGCGCAAGGCGAAGCCCGGGCGCAAGCTCGGCCACCGGCTCAAGCGCGGAAAAGAGATCCATCGGAAAATGCCCAAAAACGAGGGTCGCAGGCCGCCTATCCCGCCAGAACCGCTTTGCTCTCCACCGTCGAATTGGGTTTCAGCCGATACACCAGCGGAATGCCCGTCGCCAGCTCCATCGATGGAATCGTCTCCGGCGTCAATTTGTCGAGCACCATCACCAGCGCGCGCAGCGAATTGCCATGCGCGGCGACCACGACGCGCTGGCCGTTCAGCACGGCGGGCAGGATGGACTGGCAATAATAGGGCAGCACGCGCGCCACCGTATCCCTCAGGCTCTCGCCGGCGGGCGGCGGCACATCATAGGATCTGCGCCAGATATGGACCTGGTCGGCGCCCCATTTCAGCGCCGCGTCGGCCTTGTTGAGGCCGGCGAGGTCGCCGTAATCGCGCTCGTTCAGCGCGACGCTCTTCACCGTCGGCAGGTTCGGGGCGCCAAGTTCGGCGAGCAGCAACTGCATCGTCCGCTGCGCCCGCAAAAGATCGGAGGTGAAGGCGACGTCAAAGCCGATGCCGGCGGCCTTCAGCTTGCGCCCCGCCGCCTTCGCCTCCTCGACGCCCTGGGCGGTCAGATCCGGATCTCTCCAGCCGGTGAACAGATTCTTGAGGTTCCATTCGCTCTGGCCGTGGCGCACGAGCACGAGAATGCGATCCATTTCTCATCCTTGTCACGGCGAAGGGGAATTGCGCCCCCCAATCGCTCAAGCGCAGGCTTCGCCTGCTATCCGTTGCATCTAAAGCAATTTCCGGGCGCGGAAAACCGAAACCGCGCCGGCATCCCTATATGATGCATGTCGCATATAGATGTCGGCGACAGACGGCATGCGCCGGGATCGCTTCGCAGCGCGCCCGCTTTGCGCTAGTCTGACGCCAAAACAGGCGCCGAGAGGCGAGAGGAGTTGGCATGACCGACCGCATGAGCGAGCCGCCCCGTTCCGAGCCGCAGACGCCGCCGGGCTGGACGACCAATGCCCCGCGCGCGCCGGCGGGACCGCCATCGCCGCAGGCGGAGAGCGCCCTCATCCGCTTTCTCGGCGGCTCGCCCGGCAGCGTCTTCCTGCGGCTGTTCTTCGTGTCGCTGATCGTCGGCGCCCTGTTCATGTGGCTCGACATCCGGCCGGCCGACATTCTTTGCGGGATCAGGGACCTCATCGACCGCATCTCCCGGCTCGGCTTCGACGCTTTTCGCGAGATCATCGATTACGTGCTCGTGGGGGCGGCGGTCGTCGTGCCGATCTGGCTTGTGCTGCGGCTCCTCAACATGCGCGGCGACCGCTGAAACGTTACGCGACTATATTGTGCGCAATTATATTGCAGGAACGGCGCCGGCGGCGTAGTCGCTTGCGCGCGCGCCGACTGCGGCGCCGAGGTGGGGACAGGATTTCCGCTCCAGCTCCAGAAGCAGCCCCTGCTTGATCGCAGCCGGCAGACCGAGACCCTTGAACACCAGCGACGAATAGAGCTGGACGAGGCTCGCCCCCGCCTCGATCTTGGCCAACGCGCGGGCCGCGCTATCGACCCCCCCGACACCAATCAGCGGAAACTGGCCTTCGACGCGCAGATAGGCGCTCGCGAGCATTTGCGTCGAAAGCGCGAAGAGCGGGCGCCCGGAAAGGCCGCCCTGCTCTTTCGCAGCCCCGGCATCCAGGAGCGTTGGCCGCGAGAGGGTCGTGTTGGAGACGATGAGGCCATCGATTTTTCGGGCGCGGGCGCAAGCGATCAGGGAATCCAGCGCCTCCAGCGAAAGATCGGGCGCGATCTTCAGGAGCACCGGCTTGCGGCCGGAAAGCGCGGCGCTTTGGTCCCGCGCCGCGATGACGCGGGCGAGCAGATCGTCGAGCGCGGCCGATTGCTGCAGATCGCGCAGGCCCGGCGTATTGGGCGACGACACATTGATCGCAAAATAATCCGCGATGGAGGCGAAGGCGGCGACGCCCTGCGCGTAATCGGCGGCGCGGTCGGCCGAGTCCTTGTTGGCGCCGATGTTGACGCCAAGGACGCCTGATTTTGATTTGCGCCGCGCCAGCCGCGATTGGGCGGCGGCGAACCCCTGGCTGTTGAAGCCGAAACGGTTGATCACCGCCTCGTCCCGCGCGAGGCGGAACAGGCGCGGGCGCGGATTGCCGGCTTGCGGCAGCGGCGTCACCGTGCCGACCTCGGTAAAGCCGAAGCCGAGCGAAAGGATCGCATCCACCACCTCGCCATTCTTGTCGAAGCCGGCGGCAAGGCCGAGCGGATTGGAGAATTCGAGGCCGAACGCCTTGACAGCGAGCCGCGGGTCGTCGGCGGTTGGCGCGCAAAGCGGCAGTCGCGCCAGCGCCTTGATCGCAAGGCCATGCGCGGTCTCAGGATCAAGATGAAGCATGAGGGGCCGCGCGATCGCGCTTAAACCTGCAATAACGCCTTGTCGATCGATCGCGATGGCCAAATCTCCTTGAAGCGCCAGGTTCAAAGCATCAGGATGACGCATCTATACCGATATTGGCGCAGAGAAAACGCTTGATGCAGCCGGCTGAGTTCACGAAGGATCGTTTCGGCTGGCGGCGCGTCGCCTGCGCGGATGCGGAGGTCCGCCTGTGGCTCGTCGATGTCGCGGTCGACCCCGCCGCTCTCTCCCAAGAGGCGCTCGCGCTGTCGAAGGACGAGATCGATCGCGCCAACCGGTTCCATCGCGCGGAGGATCGCGCGCGTTTCATGCTGGCGCGATCGGCGCTGCGTCATCTGCTGGCCGAGGCGACCGGGCGGCAGGCGCAAACGCTCGCCTTCTCGCTGGGCCCGTTCGGGAAACCTGCGCTCATTGGCGCCGAGGATTTGAATTTCAACCTGTCGCATTCCGGCGCGCTGGCGCTGATCGGCATCTCCGCGCGCCGCCCGATCGGCGTCGACATCGAGCTGATGCGCGAGAACATCGACGAGCTTGCGCTCGCCGAGGCTTTCTTTTGCGACGGCGAGCATCGCTTCCTCGTGAATCTGGAAGGCCCGGCGCGGCTTGAGGCTTTTTACCGGATCTGGACCTGCAAGGAAGCCGTGCTGAAAGCCTTCGGCGTCGGCATTACGGCCTCTCTCAAGGATTTCCGGGTGCGCCTGAAACAACCGGCGGGGATCGCCATCGAACCCGCGCAGGGTTGCTTCACGCCAGAGCTGGCGGCGGTTCGCGCCGCTGGCGTCGAAGCTCCAGCTGGATATGCCGCCGCTTACGCTCTGGCGTGAACGCAAGCGGGCGGCAGGTCGGCGAGGCCGAGGCGCCCACGCAACGCGACGTGCGACGCACGGATCACGATGATTTTGGATTGAATCAATCGAAAATCATGAACGTGATCGATTTCAGAAGTTTAGAGCGGGATGCGAGCGGAAAAGTGGCTTCCACTTTTCCTCATCCCGCTCTGGAGCGAGACGCCGTCAGGCGACGCGGCTGTGCTTCTTCTTGCCGTGATGCTTGCGCCCTTTATGGTCGTCGTCCTCATCCTCGTCGTCTTCTTCGTCGTCGTCATCTTCATCCTCGTCGTCCTCGTCATCGAGCACGGTGATTTTCTCAAGCGCGATGGCGGGGATGACATGGGTTTTCACATCGTCGTCGACTTCGCCATACCAGAGCACCTGCACGCCTTCGGCATTGACGGCGATGACCGTCATGGCCGGCCCGAAGGACTTCAGTTGAACGATATCGCCTGGTTCGAAAGTGGTGGGGCCGCTGCTGCTCTCGGTCATGGGTTCGCCTCCGGCGTTGGCTGGACTGTCGCTCGCGCGGCGCGGGCGGATGCTCTCCTCGCTTCGGGCCGCGATCCCTTGCGTTAAATTCCTCCCATGTCGGAGTCGTGACGGCCGCCGCGGGGAAGCCTACGGCCATTCGACCGCGGGCGGCAGCGAAGACAGGATCGCCTCGACATTGCCGCCGGTTTTCAGGCCGAAAATCGTGCCGCGGTCATAAAGCAGGTTGAATTCGACATAGCGCCCGCGCCGCACGAGCTGCTCGGCGCGGTCCTGCTCCGTCCAGGCAAGACGATAGATTGCGTCGCACGAGTTCGGGGTAGATCGCGAGAAAATTCACGCCGACCGCCTGCGTGAAGGCGAAGCGTCGTGGCAAAACGCGCGTCATCGTCCGGCGGACACTCTAGATAATCGTAGAAGATTCCGCCGATGCCGCGCGGCTCGTCCCGGTGCTTCAGATAGAAATATTCATCGCACCATGTCTTGAATTTCGGATAGTCGGCGACCGGCTCCGCCCCTTCGCAGGCGCGCGCCATGGCGGCATGGAAATCCCGCGCATCGGGATCGGTCTGGACCCGCCGCCTGTCAAGCACGGGGGTCAAATCCGCGCCGCCGCCAAACCACGCCTTCGTGGTCTCGACGAAACGCGTGTTCATGTGGACGCAGGGAATGTTTGGATTCCACGGGTGCGCGATGAGCGAGACGCCGGAGGCCCAAAAGCGCGGATCGGCGTCCGCGCCGGGAATTTGCTTCGCGAACTCAGGCGGGAAATTGCCGAACACGGTCGACGTATGAACGGCCATTTTCTCGAAGACGCGGCCCTTGAGGACGGCCATAAGCCCGCCGCCGCCGTCGTTTTCCTTTCGCCACGGCTTCGTCTCGAAACGCCCCGGCGCCATGCGAGGCCTTGCGAACGGCCCTTCCGCGTCCTCTTCCAGCGTCTCGAAGGCGGCGATGATTTTCTGCTGCAGCGATTCGAACCAGGCGCGCGCCTCGCCCTTGCGCCGTTCGCCGATCTCGGACTCGCTCATTCTTCGCAGACCTTTCGCGCCTTCGCTTCCATCGCGGATCAATTAAATGCGTGGAACATACGAAAGCGCAAAAAGAAAGGGCGTCTTCCGATTTGCGTGCAATCGGAAGACGCCCAAGGTGGGAGAACACTCGTGGACGCGCGCTCTACCTCGCGCCGCCGGCATAGGCTGCGAGCCGCGCGCGCTGGGCGGCCAGCGTCCGCTCCTGCGCGGGCGCGGACTGCGGCGCATCGCCGATCTCGAATTTTGCGATGAGGCGGGCAAGCTCGTCGGTTTCGTCTTTCAAGGACCGCGTGGCGGCCGTCGCCTGCTCGACCATGGCCGCGTTCTGCTGGGTCATCTGGTCCATTTGATTGACCGCGATATTCACCTCATTGAGGCTCGTCGCCTGCTCTCTGGCCGAAGTCGCGATGTTTCCGACGAGATGGTCGACGCCGACGACCTGATCGATGTTCTTGCGCAGGGAAACGCCGGTTTGGCGCACGAGATCGACGCCGACGCCGACGTCGGCCGCGCTCGATGCGATCAGGCCCTTGATTTCCTTGGCGGCTTGCGCCGAGCGCTGGGCCAGCGCGCGGACCTCCTGCGCGACGACGGCGAAGCCGCGTCCGGCGTCTCCGGCGCGCGCGGCCTCGACCCCGGCGTTGAGCGCCAGAAGGTTGGTCTGAAACGCGATCTCGTCGATGACGCCGATGATCTTGGAGATCTGCTGCGACGATCCTTCGATCCCGCCCATGGCCGACACGGCGCGCTTGACCACCTCGCCGGATTCCGTGGTGTCGGTCTTCATCGCGGCGACGACTTTCGCCGCCTCGCCAGCGCCGCCCGCGGTTTGCTTGACGCTCGCCGTCAATTGCTCGACCGCCGCCGCGGTTTCTTCAAGGCTCGCCGCCTGCCTTTCGGTGCGCCGCGACAAATCCTCCGAGGCCGATGCGATCTCCTCCGCCCCTAACCTGATGCCGGCCACGGAATGGGCCACCGCGGACACCGCGGTCTGCAGCTTGGCGACCGCTTCATTGAAGTCCGCCTTGAGCTGAGAGAATTCCGGCGCGAGATCGTCGTTGATGCGGGCGCGGAGGTCGCCGGCCGCCAGAAGCTTCAGCGCCGCCGCCGTCGCCTTGACGGCGAGGACCGTTTTTTGCTCCCCGTCCAGGCGCGCCGATTCCGCGCGCTGGCGCTCCTCATCGAGGGCGTCGAGGTAGCTCGATATGCCGTAGTCCATATCGAGCATGACCGCCTTGATGACGACATTTATGGCTTTCGCCGCGATTTCGGAGTCATTCTTCGAGCGCCGCAGCAAACCCGGCCAATGGTCCGCCACCAGGGCGCGAACAAGACCCTCGGTCACCAGGGCGTAGCCGCCGATATACCAGCGCGGCTCAAGCCCGAGACGCGCGTGAACCTGGCCGATCGTCTTGACGGCCCGCACATAGGCGTCGCCATATTCGGCCGCGCTGATGATTTCCCAGTGCTGTCGCTGGCGGCCCCTCGCGGCGCTCATGTGCGCTTCGTCGCGGAAGAAGGCGCTCATTTGCGGCGTTTTCCGCACCTTTTCATAAAAGGCGGCGAGCGCCGGCGGCAGGGCCTTTTCGATCAGAGGCTTTAGCTCGCGCAACGTCGCGCGCGCCTCGGCGTCGAAATCCATGAAGTCAAGACGCTGTTGCAAGGGATCTTTAGCGCTCATGGCGTCCGCCGGTTCGTGGTGGAGAAGGTGTGGCGCCGAGCGATTCCCGCGCGCCGATCGAGCCCATCATCCCTATGAGAGTTGCGCGGGGCTGTCGCGGCGCGTTCTGCGCAAAATGCGGCGTTCCGCGAAGATGCGAATTGACGCCGATCAACTCGCGCCTGCGGCGCCGGGTCGCGCGAGGGGAAGGTCGCGCGCGAGGCCGATCTGGCGCGCCGCTTCGCCGGCGACCATGGCCGCGGCGACGGCGACATTCAGGGATCGCATTCCGGCCCGCAGCGGGATCGCAAGGCGCGCGTCGGCGCTGGCATGCACCTCCGGCGGCGCGCCCGCCGATTCGCGGCCAAGCAGCAAAATGTCGCCGGGCTCGAAACGAAACGCCGTATAGGCGAGGCTCGCTTTGGTCGACAGCAGGATGAGGCGCGCGCCCGATGCGCGGCGCGCGGCGTCGAAAGCGCCGAACGAGGCGTAGCGGGCGATCGCGACATGATCCAGATAGTCCATGCCGGCGCGGCGAAAATGACGGTCGCTGACGGGAAAGCCGGCTGGCTCGATAATTGCGGCGCCAAAACCAAGACAGGCGCACATGCGCAAGATCGTGCCGGCGTTCTGCGGAATGTCGGGCTGGTACAGGGCGAGGGTCAACGGCGGCAGGGCGGGGTTCATGGCGATGTGCAGGGGCTCATCGGGATGGCCGATCCGCGCGGCGCGGGGCGCCGAGCCAGGGAAAATCGGCGGGATGGCGTACCGCCTTTTCCGGACTATAAAAAAAGCGGCGGCGAAGCGTCACACCTTAGCCTCAGTTATTGATTCTTTCTCAACCGGCGATTAGTCGGTAAGCCAAGGGCGTCCCAATAATCACGAAGCTCCAGTCCGAGGATGCGATGACAGCCACCACGACGTTGGACAATCCGGCCCCGACCCCAACCCGCAGAGACTTTCTCTATCTGGCGACCGGCGCCGTCGGCGGGGTCGGCGTGGCGGCGGCGATCTGGCCGCTGATCAATCAAATGAGCCCCGACGCGACGACGCTGGCGGCGGCCTCGACCGAAGTCGACATCAGCGGCATCGCGCGAAGGCCAGATCCTGACCGTCAAATGGCGCGGCAAGCCGATCTTCATTTCACATCGCACGCCGGAGGAAATCAAGGAGGTGCGCGCGGTGCCCCTTAACGAACTGAAGGATCCGGCCACCGATCAATCGCGCGTGCAAAAGCCGGAATGGCTCGTCGTCATCGGCATCTGCACGCATCTTGGCTGCGTGCCGCTCAAAAACGAGGGGCCGTTCAAGGACGGCGGCTTCTTCTGCCCCTGCCATGGCTCGGTCTACGATCAATCCGGCCGCATCCGGCAGGGACCGGCCCCGGCCAATCTGGTGGTGCCGCCCTATAAATTCGTGAGCGACACGAAATTGACCATCGGTTAGTGTTCCGGCGCGCGCCCCGGCGAAGCGCAATTATTGCAGAGATTGAGAGCATGAGCGGACATTCGACCTACGTTCCGAAGCACCCGGCCGCGAAGTGGCTGGAGAGCCGACTGCCAATCATTGGGCTGGTCCACTCCTCTTTTGTGGTTTTCCCCAATCCGCGCAATCTCAACTACTGGTGGACCTTCGGCGGGATCCTGTCCTTCATGCTGGTCTCGCAGATCATCACCGGCGTCGTGCTGGCGATGCATTATACTGCGAGCTCGGACCTGGCGTTCGCCTCGGTCGAACACATCATGCGCGACGTCAATGACGGCTGGCTGCTGCGCTACTGGCACGCCAACGGCGCCTCGATGTTCTTCCTCGCGCTTTACATCCATATTTTTCGCGGCATGTACTACGGCTCCTATAAGGCGCCGCGCGAAGTCTTGTGGCTGCTCGGCTTCATCATCTATTTGCTCTCGATGGCGACCGCCTTCATGGGCTACGTCCTGCCCTGGGGCCAGATGAGCTTTTGGGGCGCGACCGTCATCACCAGCCTGTTCTCCGCGATCCCCCTCGTCGGCGACGCCATCACGACATGGCTCTGGGGCGGCTATTCCGTCGACAACGCGACGCTCAACCGCTTCTACTCGCTGCACTATCTGCTCCCCTTCATGATCGCCGGCGTCGTCGTCCTGCACATCTGGGCGCTGCACGTGCCGGGCTCGAACAATCCCGCCGGCGTCGAACCGAAGACCGAAAAGGACACGCTGCCCTTCCATCCGTACTTCACCGCCAAGGATGGATTTGCGCTGGCCTGCTTCCTCGTCTTTTATGCCTGGTTCGTATTCTACATCCCGAATTATCTTGGCCACGCCGACAATTACATCGAGGCCAATCCGCTGAAGACCCCGCCGCATATCGTGCCCGAATGGTATTATCTGCCCTTCTACGCGATCCTGCGCTCAATTCCCTCGAAGCTCGGCGGATTTTTGGCCATGTTCGGCGCGGTGCTGATCCTCGCGGCGCTGCCCTGGCTCGACACCTCGAAGGTCAAATCCGCCTCCTATCGTCCGTTGTTCCGCATCTTCTTCTGGATTTTCGTCGTCGACGCCGTGCTGCTCGGCTATATCGGCTCGCAACCTCCCGAAGGCGGCTACGTCATCGCCGGACGCATCCTCACCGCCTATTATTTCTTCCACTTCCTGGTGATCCTGCCGCTTCTCGGCCGTTTCGAGAAAACGCGCCCGCTGCCCGCATCGATCGCCGACGCCGTTCTCGACAAGACGGAGCACCCCAGCCCCGCTCTCGCGGGTTGACGATCAATCTGTTCAACCGTTCACGCGGCGCAAATCGGCGCCAGCGCAAAAGGGTGAAAGCATAAAGTCACGGAGAACGCTCCAGTTCCGCGATTGGAGCATTCACAGAAAAACCAACCCGACGATTGACGCCCAAAAGGAACGAATTCATGAGGCTTCGCAGGATAATCGCCACAGGCGCCGCGACCGCGCTCGTCGGCGCTTTGGCCCTGGCTCTGACGTTCGGCGGAACCCGCTCTTTCGCCGCCGACGAAAAGGCGGCCGCGACGACCAAAGAGCAGAACCCGCCGCGCCAATCCTGGAGCTTCTACGGTCCGTTCGGCAAATACGACCGGGCGCAGCTTCAGCGCGGCTATCAGGTCTACCGCGAGGTCTGCGCCAATTGTCATTCGATGAAGCTCGTCGCCTTTCGCGATCTGGCCGCGAGCGGCGGTCCCAGCTTTTCGGAGGAGCAGGTCAAGGCGCTCGCGGCGACCTTCAAGGTCAAGGACGGACCGAACCAGACCGGCGATATGTTCGAGCGGCCCGGACGGCCCTCTGATTATTTCCCCTCGCCCTTCCCGAACCCTGAGGCCGCCGCCGCCGCGCTCGGCGCCGCGCCGCCCGACATGTCGCTTCTCGCCAAGGCGCGCGACTTCGAGCGCGGCTTTCCGCTCTTTCTGGTCGACGCCGTCACGCAATATCAGGAAGAGGGCGTCGATTACATCGACGCCCTGCTGAACGGCTACACCAAGGCGGACGACCCGAACTACAATGAATGGTTCCCCGGCCACCACATCGCGATGCCGCCGCCGCTCAGCGACGGCGCGGTCGCCTATACCGACGGGTCGCCGCAGACGCTTCAGCAATACGCCAAGGACGTCTCGGCCTTCCTGATGTGGGCGGCCGAGCCCAAGCTTGAAGCCCGAAAGACCCTCGGCTTCGCCGTCCTCATCTATCTCGCGGTGTTCGCCGTGATGCTCTATCTCATCAAAAGGCGGATCTGGGCGAAGATCCCGCATTAGATATCGCCGCTCTCGCCACCGGTGGCCGGCCTCTTCGCGCCGGCCATGGGCCGCCGGAACGCAACCCTGACCAAAGGGTTCGCCGCATGATTTCGGACGACTCCCACCTCCAGATCGGCTCCCTCCTGTTCGAGGGGCTGGACCAGATCGACCTCACCGGGCCGTTCGAGGTGCTCTCGCGCGTGCCGAACTCCACCTGCCGCATCTTCGCCAAGAGCGATCAGCCGGCGCGCGACATGCGCGGGCTGCGACTGACGCCCGATGCGCGCCTCGCCGACGCGCCGCAACTCGACGTGCTGCACATCCCCGGCGGCTTCGGGCAGGAAGCGCTGATGGAGGACGCCGAGGTTCTTGACTGGATACGCCGGCAGGCGGCCGGGGCGCGCTGCGTTTTCTCCGTTTGCACCGGCGCGCTGATCTGCGGCGCGGCCGGACTGCTCGTCGGACGGCAGGCGACGACGCATTGGTCCGCCCTTCACCTTTTGCCTTGGTTTGGCGCGATGCCCGTCAACGAACGCGTCGTCGTCGACGGATCCATGGTGTTCGCCGCCGGCGTTACGGCGGGCATCGACGGCGCCTTGCGGGTCGCGGCCGAGCTGCGCGGCGAGGCGGCCGCGCAGGCGATCCAGCTCTATATGCAATATGCGCCGGAGCCGCCCTTCGACAGCGGGACGCCCGAAACCGCGCCGGCCGCCGTTTTGGACAATGCGCGGCGCTCCGTCCAGGCCATCACGGCGCAACGGGAGCAAACGGCGCGGCGCGTCGCCGCGCGCCTTGGCGTCAGGATGCCCCGCGAAGGCGCGGCCTGAACGCGGAGCGTTAATATTTCCCGGCTCGCTTGCGTCATCGCGCGCGATCTGGCAGCAAGGTTTTCCCGCGCCGGGCGATTTTGAAACCGCCGCGCTTTCACCCTTTTTGTCAGGGACCGCCATGCCGTCCGGCGCCGATTCCTCCGCCACGCCGCCCGACGCCGCCCCGCAGGACATGCTGGAAGGGGCGAAGCAGGCGAACGCCTGGCCCTTCGAGGAAGCCCGCAAGATCATCGCGCGGATCGCCGCGACGGGCGCGAGCGAGGTCATTTTCGAGACCGGCTACGGCCCCTCCGGCCTGCCCCACATCGGGACCTTCGGCGAGGTCGCCCGCACGACGATGGTCCGCCACGCCTTCCGCGTGCTGACCGAAGACCGGATCAAGACGCGGCTTCTCGCCTTCTCCGACGACATGGACGCGCTGCGCAAGGTCCCGGACAACGTCCCAAACAAGGAAATGCTGGCGAGCCATCTCGGCGAGCCGCTGACCCGCGTGCCGGACCCGTTCTCGAACGAATATCCGTCGTTCGGGGCGGCCAATAATGCGCGGCTGCGCGCCTTTCTCGACCGCTTCGGCTTTGATTACGAATTCGCCAGTTCGACGGATTACTACGCGTCCGGCCGCTTCGACGAGACGCTGCTGCGCATGCTCGCGGTTTATGACGAGGTCATGGACATCATCCTGCCGACGCTCGGCCCCGACCGGCGCGCCACCTATTCGCCGTTCCTGCCGATTAGCCCGGCAAGCGGCAAGGTGTTGCAGGTGCCGATGATCGAGCGCGACGCGTCGCGAGGGACGATCGTCTATATCGACCCGGACACCAACGAGAAGGTCGAGACGGAAGTCACCGGCGGGCGCGTAAAATGCCAGTGGAAGGCCGATTGGGCGATGCGCTGGTTCGCGCTCGGCATCGATTATGAGATGGCCGGCAAGGATCTGATCGAATTGGTGAAGCTTTCGGGAAAGATCTGCCGCGCGCTTGGCGGGCGCCCGCCCGAGGGGTTCAATTATGAATTGTTCCTCGACGACAAGGGCCAGAAAATCTCGAAGTCCAAAGGCAATGGCCTCACCATCGAGGAATGGCTCACTTATGCGAGCCCGGAAAGCCTGTCGCTGTTCATGTTTCAAAAGCCGACGGCGGCGAAGCGGCTCTATTTCGACGTCATCCCGCGCGCCGTCGACGATTATCTGAGCTTCCTCGACGCCTATCCGCGCCAGCCGGTCAAGGAGCGCCTGGGCAATCCCGTCTGGCACATTCACGCGGGCGAGCCGCCGGCGCCCGAGACGATCGGCGGCGAGGATCTCGGCGCGACCGTCACCTTCGCCATGCTCCTGAACCTCGCGGCGGTGGCGAACAGCGAGGATCCGGCCGTGCTGTGGGGCTTCCTGCGCCGCTATGCGCCGGACGCCTCGCCCGCAGACCACCCGCGCCTCGATGGGCTCGTTCGCTACGCCGTGCGTTATTTCCGCGATTTCGTGCGGCCTGCGAAAAACTATCGCGCGCCCGACGAGGTCGAGCGCGAGGCGCTCGCCAAGCTTGCGGAAATGCTCGCGGCGCTGCCGAAGCACGCCAGCGCGGAGGCGATCCAGACCGCGCTCTACGACGTCGCGCGGAAAATTCCGCGCTATCAGGATCTGAAAGCCAAGGGCGCGACGCCAGAGCGGCCGGGCGTCTCGAACGACTGGTTCAACATGCTTTACGCCGTGTTGCTCGGCGAAGGCCGCGGCCCGCGCTTTGGCTCCTTCATCGCCCTTTACGGCATCGATGAAACGCGCAAGCTCATCGCCGACGCGCTGAACGGCGAACTCATCGGAAGCCACGCCGAATTTCTGGCGCAGAGATAGACGGGGCCGAGCGGCGCGAACGGGGAAAGTCTGGCCATGCCTCTCATCTACAAGATCGCGCCGGCGGCGCTCTGGCGTCAGGCCGAGGACCGCGGCCGCTTCGACGGCGCGCCGGTCGATATCGAGGATGGCTTCATCCATTTCTCGACCGCCGCGCAGGCCGAAGAAACGGCGGCCAAGCATTTTGCCGGGCGCACCGACCTCGTGCTGATCGCGGTCGATCCCAAACGGCTCGGCGAGGGTCTGCGCTATGAGCCCTCGCGCGGCGGCGCGCTGTTTCCGCATCTCTACGCGCCTTTGCCGCTCGACGCAGTCGTTTCCGTGAAGCGCCTGCCGCCGAAGCCCGGCGGCGGCCACGATTTCTCGGGGCTGCTTGGCAAGCCGGCGAGCTAGTCGTCGGGGACCAGCGCAAACAAAAGGAACGAGCGTCCCGTCACGGCGTAGTTCTGGCCGAATTTGAAGGTCTCCGTCTCCTGCGGCTCCGAATCTTCGGGCAGGTTCGTGTCGATCATCAGGGTCCAGTGCTGATCGGCGCTCGCCTGGCTCGGCAATGTGAATTCGACCACATCATGCCAGGCGTTGAAGATCATCAATATGGTTGCGTCCTCGCCGCGCTTGCGGATGCCGGTCGGCTGCGCGCGCCCGTCGAGCATGAGGCCAAAGCATTGCGCGCCCTCCCAGTCGCCCGGCTCCATCTCGCCGCCGCCGGCGTTGACCCAGGTCAGCTCCTTGATGTCGAGCTCCTTGTTGTAGGCGTCGGTCAGGAAGCGCCCGCGGCGCAGGATCGGGAAGCGCTGGCGCAGCCCGGCGATCTTGCCGACGAAGCGGATCAGCGATCGGCCCTCCTCACCGACGTTCCAGTCCACCCATGAGATTTCGTTGTCCTGACAATAGGCGTTGTTGTTGCCCTTCTGCGTGCGGCCGAATTCATCGCCCGCGACGATCATCGGCGAACCCTGGCTCAAGAGCAGCGTCGCCAGCATGTTGCGGATCTGGCGGGCGCGAATGCGGTTGATCTCCGCATCGTCGGTCGGTCCCTCGGCGCCGTAATTCATCGAGCGATTGTCGGACGATCCGTCCTTGTTGTCCTCGCCATTGGCCTCATTGTGCTTGTCATCGTAGGCGACGACGTCGGCCAGCGTGAAGCCGTCATGCGCGGTGATGAAATTGACCGAGGCCCAGGGCTTGCGGCCCTGATGATCGAACTCCTGCGGCGAGGCGAGCAGGCGCGGCGCGAGTTCGGCGGCATGGCTGGCGCCGCGCCAGAAATCGCGCACCGCGTCGCGGAATTTGTCGTTCCACTCGGCCCAGCCCGGCGGGAAGGCGCCGACCTGATAGCCGCCGGGACCGCAATCCCACGGCTCGGCGATGAGCTTCACCGTGGCGAGCACCGGGTCCTGGCAGCAGGCTTTGAGAAAACCCGACTGATTGTCGAAACCGTTCGGCTCGCGCGCGAGAATGGTGCCGAGATCGAAGCGGAAGCCATCGACATGGGTCTCGCCGACCCAATAGCGCAGGCTGTCGGTGACCATCTGGATGACCCGCGGATGCGACAGGTTCACCGTGTTTCCGGTCCCGGTATCGTTGACGTAGTAGCGCTCCTTATCGGGGATCAGGCGATAATAGGAGGCGTTGTCGATGCCCTTGAACGACAGCGTGGGACCCCGCTCATTGCCTTCGGCCGTGTGGTTGTAGACGACGTCGAGGATGACTTCGAGATCGGCTTCGTGGAAGCGCGACACCATCTCCTTGAATTCGCGCAGGCAATTGGCGCGGTCGGCGGCGTAGCGGGGGTCGGGCGCAAAAAAGCCGATCGTGTTGTAGCCCCAATAATTGGTGAGACGCCTTTGCAGAAGATAGTCGTCGTTGATGAAGCTGTGGATCGGCAGCAGCTCGACCGAGGTGACGCCGATCGACTTCAGATGATCGAGCACGGGTTTGCCGCCGAGGCCGGCGTAAGTCCCGCGCAGATGCTCGTCGACGTTCGAATTGAGCTTCGTGTAGCCGCGCACATGCGCCTCGTAGAACACCGTACGGTCCCAGGCGACGGGTTTGCGCCTTGGTTGGCCGTGCCAGTCGAAGTTTGGATCGACGACGATGGATTTCGGCATGAAGGGCGCGCTGTCGCGCTCGTCGAACGACAGGTCGTCGTCCGGGTGCCCAATGGTGTAGCCGTACACGGCCGGGTCCCATTGCAGGTCGCCCATATGCGCTCGCGCGTAAGGGTCGAGCAGCAGCTTCATCGGGTTGAAGCGATGCCCGGCGTCAGGCTCGTACGGCCCATGCACGCGATAGCCATAGACCTGGCCCGGCCCAAGATCGGGCAGCCAGCCGTGGAAAATCTGGTCGGTGTATTCGGGCAGCGGCACGCGATCGAGTTCGGTCTTTCCTTCCGAATCGAAGACGCAGACCTCGACTTTCGTCGCATTGGCGGAGAACAGCGCGAAATTGACGCCCTTGCCGTCCCATGTGGCGCCAAGCGGATAGGGCGAGCCTTCGCGAACGCGGGCCTTGAGCGTGTCGACTATGGCGCCGTCTCCTCTTTGGGAACGGAAAATTACGTGCGAGTTTCGTGCCGCGCGGCGAAGCTAACGGCCGACCGCCGGCACGCCGATCAGAACGGGATGCAGCAGGATCATGGCGATATAGGCCGCCGTGCCGACGCCGAGCGTGATCGCGTCCGCGCGGGTGAAGGAACCGACCGGAGCCGCGCCATAATCGCCGCGCTTCTTCACCGCGATGCGGTCATAGACCGCAAAGGCGAGGAATGATCCGAACAAAAGCATGCCGCCGGCGTCGCCATTGGCGAGAAGATGGGCGAGCGCCCAGATCTTGATCGCGACCAGCATCGGATGGCGCAGCCAGCCCCGGATCCGGCTTGGGGCGGGATTCATGGCGGCGAGCGCGATGAAGGCGAACCACATCAACGCGATGGTGATATGGCGCGTCCAGTGCGGCGGATCCCAGATCTGGATGAGGCCGTGCTCCCGGTAGCGCGAGAAACCCCAGACGATCAGGATGAAGCCCAAAATGGAGACGAGCGCATAGGCGCCCCTGTACGGCCCGTACCCCCAACGCTCGATCAGGCCGGTACGGGTCTCGCGAAAGGTCGTCAGAACATGCGGGCCAAGCAGCAGAATGATTCCCAACGCCAGAATAAGCATGCTTTCCTCCTTGGCCGCTGCAATGGCGCGCGTCGGCGGAAACATCCTTACCACTACCGCCCCGATCCGGCCTAACGGCGGGGATCTGGATGCGCAGGCGGCGGAACGGGTCTATATTAGCCGCCATGATGACTGAAACCACGGCGCCAGACAGTCGGCCGGCGCGGGCCGCGGGGCGCGATCTGAGGCGGTGGGCACTGGCGCTCGCCGTCGCGCTGGCGGCGCTCCTTGGCGCCCCGGCGGCGTTTGCGCAGGACGATCCGTTCGGCTGGTTCACCCATCTGTTCCAGCCGGCGCCGGAGTCGAGCCACGTCATGAAGCAGAAGCGGGCGATCGATCGCGCAGGGCCAAGGCGCCCTTCCGCGCGGCCGCCGCGGCAGGAGGCGCGGCCAAGGCCGCATGAAAGGCAGATCGACACCGCAGGCGCGAAACCGCCGGTCCCGGCCGCGGCTCCGACTTTCTTCGTCGCCGTCATCGGGGATAGCCTCGGCCAGACGCTGGCGGAAGGGTTGACGGACTCCTTCGCCGACCAGCCCGAAGTTTCGATCCTGCGCGAGTCCAAGGCTGACACCGGCCTTGTGCGCGACGATTTTTACGATTGGACGAAGGCGACGCAGGATCTTCTGGCCAGCGGCAAGCGCATCGATTTCGCGGTCATGATGATCGGCAGCAACGACCGGCAAACCCTGCGCGACGGCAAAGGCGGCGCGTTCGAGCCCCTGTCGCCGGAATGGAAACAGGCCTACGCCAATCGGATCGAGGCGATCGCCTCGATGTTCCGCGACAAGAAAATCCCGCTCGTCTGGGTCGGACTGCCGGTCCTCAAAAGCGAACGGCTGTCCGCCGACGCCACCGCCTTCAACGATCTCTACCGCGAATATGCCGGCAAAGACGGGGCGACCTACATCGATGTCTGGCAGGCCTTCGCCAACGAGGCCGGCGAATACAGCCCGACCGGCCCCGACATGAACGGGCAGATCGTCAAATTGCGCACCGCCGACGGGGTGCACTTCACCGCGGCCGGGGCGCTGAAGCTGGCGCATTTCGTCGAGCCCGAGATCCGCCGCACATTCGAGGAAATGAAAGACAAGGAAAGCCCCGAAGGCCCCGCCATTTCGGCGCCCGCGGAAGCAGGCCTGCCGCCGGCCGACGCGGCGCCCGCCAATGGCGCGACGCAGGCCGCGCCAAGCGCGCCGGCCCCGCCCGCGCCAAAACCCATCGCCGGCCCCGTCCTGCCCCTGACCGGCCCGGTGCGCGCGCCGGGCGGCGAACTCGCCTCGCGAGCCGGCGCCGCGCGACCGATCATCGATCAGGAGCAGCCCGGCGAGCCGAAGCCGGGTCGCGCCGACGATTTCAGCTGGCCGAGGCCGTAGGCGTAGCATCCGTCAGGCGAGCGCCACGAAAACTTTGCAGTTGATCTGGAACAAACCGCACAGCTTGGGCGTTGGCTGTCGATTACAGACACGGTCGTAGCTGTCGAACGGGGGGTTCCGGAATGTTGATGACGAAGAGCGCCATTTTCGGGGCGGCCGCCGCCGCCTTTTTGGCGGGCGCGAGCGCGCAGGCGTTTGACGGCGGCTCCTCCGCCGACCTGATGCGCGGACAACCCGACGCGCCCGCGCAGCAGGCGAGCCTTCCGACCGAGCTAAATCGCGACGTCGCCCCGACCCGGACGCTGGTGCAGGACCCGACCGAGGAAAAGCCCGGCACCATCACGATCGACACCAAGAACCGCTATCTTTATCTCTCGCTCGATGGCGGCCAGGCGATGCGCTACGACGTCGGCGTCGGGCGCGACGGGTTCGGCTGGCAGGGACGCGCCTATATCGGCCGTCGCGCGGAATGGCCGACCTGGACGCCCCCCGCCGACATGCTGAAGCGCCGCCCCGAGCTGCCGAAGGTCATGGCCGGCGGCATCGCCAATCCGCTCGGCGCGCGCGCCATGTATCTCTACAACGAGCACGGCGATACGATGTACCGCATCCATGGCACCAACGAGCCGGATACGATCGGCCAGGCGGTGTCGTCCGGCTGCATCCGGCTCCTCAACGCGGACATCATGGACCTTTATCAGCGGGTCAAGGTCGGCGCGACCGTCGTCGTACTCTGACAAAAGCGCCAAAGTTCAAAACGCGGGTCGCAAGGGCCGCGATTTGGCGTCGCCGCGTCCGCGCCGCGAGTTAGTCAGGCAGCAAGGACAGCGTGACATGCACGGTGTCGCCATCCTGCTCGAGCGTCATCGGCAGGCCGCTGTCGCGGAAAACCGCCAGCATCGGCAGGTTTGAGATCAGGACATCGGCCTCGAACCGCCGCAGTCCATTTTGGCGGCCGAACCAGATCAGGCGCCGCATCAGGCTGCTCGCGATCCCCCGCCCCTGAAAATCCTCCTCGACCGTGAAGGCGAGTTCGGCGCTGTCGTATGGCGCGTCGGGATCGAGCGCGAAATAGCTCGCGCCGCCTTCGACGGTCTCGTCCTTCCCGCAGCCGATGGTGACGAGCAGCGCGACGTCGCGCCGGAAATCGACCCCGGTGATGTGTTTGAGCTCGGCGTCGGAGACGTCGCGCTTGTAGCCCATGAAGCGGTTGTGGACGGTTTCCGGAGCGAGGCGCCTGAACGCCTTGTGAATCCTCTCGCCGTCATCAGGGCGGACCGCCCGGATGGTCACCTCGGCGCCATCCTTCAGGGTCTCCTTGACGGCGAAATTCTGCAGGTTCTTCAAGGCCTGTGCTCCAGCCGACCCAGAACGCGCGAGGAGCCTTGCAGCTCCGGTCTAGGCGCTTCCCTTGGCTATTTTAGCAGGCGAAGCCGTCATTATCGTGAAGGATCCTGCTCATGACGGCTCCGGGCGCGCCGCCGCGGACGCTAGCCCGGCCGCAAACGGATCGCTCCCGGCGAGCGAACCCGGGATGAAGGCGTCGAAGGCGGCCCAGAACTGCTCGCGAACGACATCCCGTTCGATCAGGATCTCGTGGCGCGCGAGGCCAAGCGTGATGCAGCGGCCGACCTTGAGCCGGCTGGCGAAGGCCTCCGCCGCGGCCGAGTCGACGACCCTGTCGATGCCGGCGGCGAACATTAAAACCGGCGTCAGGATCCGGCGCGGATACTCGGCGTGGGAAAGACGCCGCATCTGGCTGAAGGCCGCATTCGCCCAGCCTATCGTCGGCCCTCCGATGGCGAGCTCCGGCGCCGCGGCCGCGACCGAGGCGGCTCGTGCGTAGCGCTGCGGGTCGGAGGTCAGGACATTGCCCTGGAATGGACGCGTCACATAAGGCGTCGCGCCGCCATAGCCCGGCGCAAAGAGCCGCCCAAAGCCGAGCGCGGCGAGGATCGGGGCGAGCCCGTGCGAGATCTTCGCCAGGCGCAGCCGGTAAAGATCGATCATCGGCGCGGTCAGAACGATGCGCTCGAAGGCCGAGCGGCCGGCCCGCGCCTGATCGAGCAGAATCGCCCCGGCCATGGAATGGCCGAGCGCGAAAAAAGGCGGCCGGCAAAAGGGTTCGAGGATTTCGCGGCGCAGGGCGTCAAGATCGCGCTGATAGGCGGAAAAATGCCCGACGTGGCCTTTGCCCGGATGCGCGGCCAGCCGGTCGGAGCCGCCCTGCCCGCGCCAGTCCAGAATGACGACATCGAAGCGCCGCTCGCGCAACTCGGCCGCGACCTCGAAATATTTCTCGATGAACTCGGCCCGGCCGGGGAAGATCGCCACCGTGCCGGCGCAGGCTTCGCCGCAGCGCCACCGCGCGACGCGCAGGCCGACATTGTCCTTGGTCCTGATGACCGACACGATTGCGCCGGGGGGCGCCGGGTTGAGGTCGGTGACGCAAAGCTCCATTCGTCGAATTCCCTCGGTCCAATTCACGGCGCCGCGTCGATCCGGCTGAGCGGCGGACCGGCCGCCCCCGCCCGTGACTGCTATTTCGGCGCCTCATCTTCAAGCCGGGCCGCGACCCCTCTTGCAACGGCTGGCCCGCTCATTACATCATTTTTGCGCGGGCCGCTTACGGACGCGCGGAAAGCGTTGCGGGCTGGAGGAGGACGCCTCCGCTCATAATGGGTTCGACAACGTGTCGCTTCAATTCACGGAGGATATGCAATGCGTCAGTATGATCTTTCTCCCCTCTATCGTTCGACGATCGGATTCGATCGCCTGTTCGGCATGCTCGATCAGGCCTCGGGGCTCGAAGCCGCGCCGGGCTATCCGCCCTACGACATCGAGCGGACCGGCGAGGACGCCTATCGAATTTCGATCGCCGTCGCCGGCTTCGCCGAAAAGGACCTTTTCGTCGAGACGCGGGACAACACGCTGACCGTGCGCGGATCGCGCGGCGCGCATGCCGAGGGCGAGGGCCGCCAGACCGAAGTGCTCTATCGGGGCATTGCGTCACGCTCGTTCGAGCGCCGCTTCCAGCTTGCCGATCATGTCCAGGTGGTGAGCGCCGGCCTCGAAAACGGCCTGCTTCACATCGACCTTGTGCGCGAACTTCCCGAGGCCCGCAAACCGCGCCAGATCCCGATCGGCGGAGGTCAGGCGGAGGCCGGGCCCCAGGTCGTGGCGTCGCCGAAAGCCGCCTGAATTTTCATCGGGCGGACCGCCGCCTTGAAGGAAAGGCGCTTCAATCGAGGCGCCTTTTTCTTTCGCCTCGGCCAACGCCAGTTCAGCCCCGCGCGAGCCCGATCACCTTGTCGACTTCCGCCGCCGTGGTCGAAAATGAAGTCACCAGCCTGACGAACGTCTCATTCGCCGCATCTTGCGCGCCGGCGGCGCCAAATTCGGGGGGCGTCCAGCCATAGTAGCGAACGCCCGCCGCGCGCAAGGCGGCGTCGGTGCCGCGCGGCAGAAAGGCGAAGACTTCGTTCGCCTGACGCGGCCAGGGCATCCGCACCCCGGGCGCCCCGGCGAGGCCGTCGGCCAGCCGGCGCGCCTGCTCATTGGCTGCGCGGGCGTTGGCGAGCCAATGATCATGCTTGAGGTAGGCGACCATTTGCGCCCCGAGAAAGCGGCCTTTCGAGAGCGTATGCCCGCTGCGCTTGCGCTGAAACGGCAGCGCCTCAGCCTTGCCCGGCCCAAAAACCAGCAGCGCTTCGCAGGCCAGCGCGCCGTTCTTCGTCGCGCCGAACGAGAGGACGTCGACGCCGGCCTTCCAACTCATCTCGGCGGGCGAGCAATCGAGGGCGACGAGGGCGTTGGCGAAGCGCGCGCCGTCCATATGGACGCCGAGGCCGGCCGCGTGCGCGAGCGCCGACAGCTTCGCGATTTCGGCGCAGCTATAGAGCGTGCCGCACTCGGTCGCCTGCGACAGGGAGAGGGCGGCGGGCTGAACCTGTTTGACGAGACCGCGCGGAAAGCCAGCGAGGCTGGCTGCGAGCGCGTCGGCCGCGATCTTGCCGGCGCCGCCGCCAACGCCGATCAGCTTCGCGCCGCCCGTAAACATCTCGGGCGCGCCGCACTCGTCCGCCATAACATGCGCGCTCTCGTGACAGAAAACGGCGCCCCAGGGCGGGCAGAGCGCGGCGAGCGCCAGAGCGTTGGCCGCCGTTCCCGTCGCGACGAGAAAAACGGTGAGGTCGTCCGTCTCGAAAACCTCGCGCAGGAGGTCCGCGGCCGCGGCGCTAAAGGGGTCGGCGCCATAGGCGGCCGCCGAGCCCGCGTTGGCTGCGACGATGGCCTCGAGGATGGCCGGGCTGACGCCCGCCGTATTGTCGCTGGTGAAATCCATGGCCTCGCAAACCGGGAAGGCGGCGGGCGCCGCGCCGCACAGGCGGAGCCCGCCTGTTCGATAACACGAAGGGCTCCAGCGGCGAAGCTGAAGCGAATGCAATCATGGCTCTGGCTCGCCGAACCATGGCGCCTTACTTGCTAAGGTTTTGTAACTTGCTAAGGATTTGGGCGGATTTGGAAGCGATGCGCCCTCTCGCCGCGGATGGCTCTTGTGAACGGCGATCAGATGCCATATTTTTTCCCCGACAAGAAAGCGCTGCCCAAGGCGGCGCTGACGCGGTTCGATCGCCTCGGGCGCGTCCCATTTCATCGCGATCTGAGCGGATGGCGAAGTTCAGGAGCGGGCTGAGCCTCCATTGGCTTGCCCGCGGCGATTGCGTTTGCTCGCAAAAGCGCGCCTCGCCGCCGCCGGGGGCGCAATCGGCTCGCCGGGACAGGCGAGGCCAAAGGGAGGGCGGATGTATGCGGGAGCAATGCGGCGGCCGGCCGCCCATGCCGGCCCGAACAAGAGACGGAGGCGGACCCCGGCGCGCCCCATTTTCTCAGGAGAGGAATAGATAGTGACCGCTTCGATTGACCCGGCTGTTTCCCTCCGATCCTCCCTCGCTGAGACCGCCCGCGACCCTGGCCTTCCCCCGGCGCAGGGCCTCTATTGCCCGACCCGCGAACATGACGCCTGCGGCGTCGGTTTCGTCGCCAACATGCACAATCGCAAGTCGCACGAGATCATCGAGATGGGGCTTCAGATCCTGCTCAATCTCGATCATCGCGGTGCGGTCGGGGCCGATCCCAAGGCGGGCGACGGCTGCGGCATGCTGGTGCAGATTCCGCATGATTTCTTCGCGGCGAAGGCGCGCGAGCTTGGCTTCGAATTGCCGGCGCCCGGCGAATACGCCATCGGCGCCCTGTTTCTCCCGCGCGACCCCGAGGGGCGCAAGATCGTCGAGGCCATCGTCGAAAAAGTGGTCGCCGCGGAGGGCCAGATTTTTCTCGGCTGGCGCGACACGCCGGTCGATCCTTCGGACCTTGGCGAAAGCATCAAGCCGTCGGAGCCGGCAAGCCGCCAGATTTTCATCAAGCGCGGGCCCAATGTCGAAGATCAGGCCGCCTTCGAGCGGCGGCTTTTCCTGCTGCGCAAGGTGATCTCGAACACCGTCCACGACCTCAACGACCCGCGCGTCGCGGGCTTCTATCCCGTTTCGCTGTCGTCGCGGACGCTGGTCTACAAAGGCCTGCTCCTCGCCGGCCAGCTTGGCCACTATTACCGCGATCTCGCCGACCCGAAATTCGTGTCCGCCCTGGCGCTCGTGCATCAGCGCTTTTCGACGAATACCTTTCCGACGTGGTCGCTGTCGCACCCGTATCGGATGGTCGCCCACAATGGCGAGATCAATACGCTGCGCGGCAACGTCAACTGGATGGCGGCGCGGCAGGCCTCGGTCGCCTCGGGCCTCTTTGGCGACGACATCTCGAAGCTCTGGCCGATCTCCTATGAAGGCCAGTCCGATACCGCCTGTTTCGACAACGCGCTGGAGTTTCTGGTCCAGGGCGGCTATTCGCTCGCCCATGCAATGATGATGCTGATTCCGGAAGCCTGGGCCGGCAATCCGCTGATGGATGAGGCGCGCCGCGCCTTCTATGAATATCACGCCGCCATGATGGAGCCCTGGGACGGCCCGGCCGCGGTCGCCTTCACCGATGGGCGCCAGATCGGCGCGACGCTCGACCGCAACGGCCTGCGCCCGGCGCGCTACATCGTCACCGACGACGGGCTCGTCGTGCTCGCCTCCGAAGTCGGCGTGCTGCCGATTCCCGAGGAGCGCATCGTCGCCAAATGGCGCTTGCAGCCCGGCAAGATGCTGCTCGTCGATCTCGAGCAGGGCCGCATCATTTCCGACGACGAGATGAAAAACGCGCTGGCGACGCGCCACCCCTACGCCGAATGGCTGAAGAACACGCAGATCGTCCTTGAGGATCTGGCGCATGTCGAGCCGCGCTCGACCCGCACCGACGTCTCCCTGCTCGACCGTCAGCAGGCGTTCGGCTACACGCAGGAGGATCTGTCGCTTCTGATGGCGCCAATGGCGGTGACCGGTCAGGAGGCGGTCGGCTCAATGGGCACGGATACGCCGATCTCGGCGCTGTCCTCGGCCGCAAAGCCGCTCTACACCTATTTCAAGCAGAATTTCGCGCAGGTGACCAATCCGCCGATCGATCCGATCCGCGAGGAGCTGGTCATGAGCCTCGTCTCCTTCATCGGGCCGCGACCAAACCTGCTCGATCATCAGGGCAACTCGACGCGCAAGCGCCTCGAGGTGCGCCAGCCGATCCTGACCAACAGCGATCTCGAAAAAATCCGTTCGATCGGTCATGTCGAGGAAGCCTTCGACACCAAGACGCTCGACATCACCTACAAGTCGGAAGCCGGCGCGGAAGGCATGAGCGAGGCGATCGCGCGGCTTTGCGATCGCGCCGATCAGGCGGTGAGCGGCGGCTTCAACATCATCATCCTGTCGGACCGCCTGGTCGGTCCGGACCGCATCCCGATTCCGGCGCTGCTGGCGACGGCCGCCGTGCATCATCATCTGATCCGAAAGGGCCTGCGCACGTCGGTTGGTCTCGTCGTCGAGACCGGCGAGGCGCGCGAGGTGCATCATTTCGCGCTGCTCGCCGGCTATGGCGCCGAAGCGATCAACCCTTATCTCGCCTTCGAGACGCTCGCCGCCATGGCGGATGAGTTTCCCGAGGAGGTCGACGGCTACGAGGCCTGCAAGCGCTTCATCAAATCGGTCGACAAGGGCCTGCTCAAAGTCATGTCGAAAATGGGAATTTCGACCTACCAGTCCTATTGCGGCGCGCAGATTTTCGACGCAGTCGGCCTCGCCGATGATTTCGTGCAGAAATTCTTCACCGGCACGGCGACGCAAATCGGCGGCGTCGGCCTCAAGGAGGTCGCCGAGGAGACGGTGCGCAAGCACAGGGACGCCTTCGGCGACTCGCCGGTCTACCGCAACGCGCTGTCGATCGGCGGCGATTACGCCTACCGCATCCGCGGCGAGGCGCATTCATGGTCGCCGCAATCGGTGTCGCTGCTGCAGCACGCCGTGCGCGGCAACAACGCCGAGACCTACAAGGCGTATGCCGCGCTGCTCAACGAGGAGAGCGAGCAGCCGCTGACGATCCGCTCGCTGTTTCGCATCAAGACGGCGGAGGAGGATGGCCGCGCGCCTGTGCCGATCGAGGAGGTCGAGCCCGCCGCCGTGATCGTGCGGCGCTTTGCGACCGGCGCCATGTCCTATGGCTCGATCTCGCGCGAGGCGCATACGACGCTCGCCATCGCCATGAACCGCATCGGCGGCAAATCGAACACCGGCGAAGGCGGCGAAGAATCCGACCGCTACAAGCCGCTCCCCAACGGCGATTCCATGCGCTCGGCGATCAAGCAGGTCGCTTCGGGGCGCTTTGGCGTCACGGCGGAATATCTCATCAATTCCGATATGATGCAGATCAAGATGGCGCAGGGCGCAAAGCCCGGCGAAGGCGGCCAGCTGCCGGGCCACAAGGTCGATGCGGTGATCGCCAAGGTGCGCCATTCGACGCAAGGCGTCGGGCTGATTTCGCCGCCGCCGCATCACGACATCTATTCGATCGAGGATCTGGCGCAGCTCATCTCCGATTTGAAGAACGTCAACCCGCAAGCGCTGGTTTCGGTGAAGCTGGTTTCGGAAGTCGGCGTCGGCACAGTCGCCGCCGGCGTCTCAAAGGCGCGGGCCGATCACGTCACCATCTCAGGGTTCGAGGGCGGCACCGGCGCCTCGCCCTTAACCTCGATCAAGCACGCCGGCAGCCCGTGGGAGATCGGGCTCGCCGAAACGCAACAGACCCTCGTCCTGAACCGGCTGCGTTCGCGCATTGCGGTGCAGGTCGACGGCGGCCTGCGCACGGGCCGCGACGTCGTCATCGGCGCGTTGCTCGGCGCCGATGAGATGGGCTTCGCCACTGCGCCGCTGATCGCCGCCGGCTGCATCATGATGCGCAAGTGCCATCTGAACACCTGCCCGGTCGGCGTCGCGACGCAGGACCCCGTGCTGCGCAAGCGTTTCGTCGGCCTGCCCGAACACGTCATCAATTTCTTCTTCTTCGTCGCCGAGGAAGTGCGCGGGTTGATGGCGCAGATGGGGTACCGCACCTTCGACGAGATGGTCGGCCAGATGCAGATGCTGGATAAGCAGAAGGTCGTTGCGCACTGGAAAGCGCGCGGCCTCGACTTCTCGAAACTGTTCCACAAGCCGCAGCCGCTGGGCGGCCAGACCATTTATCACTCGATCGCGCAGGACCATGGGCTGGACAAGGTGCTCGATCGCCGCCTGATCGCTGAGGCCCAACCGGCGCTCGAGGCGAGACAGAAGGTCTTCATCGAAACGCCAATCCACAACACCGACCGCACGACAGGCGCGATGCTGTCGGGTGAGATCGCGCGCCGCTACGGCCACACTGGCCTGCCGCGCGGAACGATTCACATACTCGCGAAGGGAACCGCGGGGCAGAGCTTCGGCGCCTGGCTCGCCTCTGGCGTCACGCTCGAACTCGAAGGTCAGGCGAACGACTATGTCGGCAAGGGCCTCTCGGGCGGACAGATCGTCATCCGCCCCTCGCCGGCCTCGCGGATCGCGGCGACGGATGCGATCATCATCGGCAATACCGCGCTCTATGGCGCGATCGCGGGCGAGTGCTATTTCAGCGGCGTCGCGGGCGAGCGTTTCGCCGTGCGCAATTCGGGCGCGCTCGCCGTCGTCGAGGGCGTCGGCGATCACGGCTGCGAATATATGACCGGGGGCATCGTCGTCGTCATCGGCCGCACCGGGCGCAATTTCGCCGCCGGCATGTCGGGCGGCATCGCCTATGTGCTCGACGAGGAGGGAAATTTCGCCGAGCGCTGCAATCTTGCGATGGTCGAGCTTCAACCGGTCGAGGAAGAAGAAGCCGTGATGCAAAGCAGCTATCACCAGGGCGGCGATCTCGACTCGCATGGCCGCGTCGACGTGATGGGCGACATGACCCGCTTCGACGCCGAACGGCTGCATCAGATGATCACCGAACACGCCGCGCGCACCGGCTCGGAGCGGGCGCGGCTGATCCTCGACCATTGGGACGATTACAAAACCAAATTCCGCAAGGTGATGCCGGTCGAATATCGCCGCGCCATCGAGGAGATGAAACTGGAGCAGGGTCAGAAGCTTCTCGCAGCCGTCGGACTTTGAGGGCGCGCAAGACGCCGATCAATGCATGTTTTGCGTCTTGACAGAGGCGCAAATCATGCATGTTCATCTGCGCGATTGAGCCGTTCGCATTGAACGCGGACGGGAGGCGGGGCGGCCGCGATACGCGGTAGAGGGATTTTCATGGGTAAGGTGACAGGTTTCCTCGAGATCGACCGGCGCGACCGGCGCTATGCGCCCGCGTCCGACCGGATTCGCCACTATAAGGAGTTCATGATCCCGCTGTCGGAAGAGGCGACGAAGGATCAGGCCGCGCGCTGCATGAATTGCGGCATCCCTTATTGCCACACCGGCTGCCCGGTCAATAATCAGATCCCCGACTGGAACGATCTGGTCTATCATTCGGATTGGGAGGAAGCCTCCCGCAACCTGCATTCGACCAATAATTTTCCTGAATTCACCGGCCGCGTCTGCCCCGCGCCGTGCGAAGCCTCCTGCACGCTGAACCTCAACGATACGCCGGTGACGATCAAGACGATCGAATGCGCCATCGTCGATCGCGCCTGGGCCAATGGCTGGTTGCCGCCGGAGCTGCCGTCGCAGAAAACCGGCAAGCGGGTCGCCGTCGTCGGCTCCGGCCCCGCTGGCCTTGCCTGTGCGCAGCAATTGGCGCGCGTCGGGCACGAGGTGCATGTCTACGAGAAAAACGGCAAGCCCGGCGGCCTGCTGCGCTATGGCATCCCCGACTTCAAGATGGAGAAGCACCTGATCGATCGCCGCATCGATCAGATGCAGGCCGAAGGCGTCGAGTTCCATGTCGGCGTCAATGTCGGCGTCGACATCGATGCGCAGACGCTCCTGAATGATTACGACGCTGTCGTTCTCTCCGGCGGCGCCGAGAAGCCGCGCGATCTTCCGGTCCCCGGCCGCGACCTTTCGGGCGTGCATTTCGCGATGGAGTTCCTGCCGCAGCAAAATCGCCGCGTCAGCCGCGAGCCCGTGCACAGCAATGAGCCGATCCTCGCGGGGGCGAAGCATGTCGTCGTCATCGGCGGCGGCGACACCGGCTCCGACTGCATCGGCACCTCGATCCGCCAGGGCGCGCTGTCTGTGACCCAGCTCGAAATCATGCCGATCCCGCCCGATAAGGAGAACAAGCTGCTGACCTGGCCGAACTGGCCGCTGAAGCTTCGTACATCTTCGTCTCAGGAAGAAGGCGCCAAGCGGGAATTCTCGGTGCTGACCAAGGCGATCCATGGCGAGGACGGCGTCGTCAAGAAGATCGTCTGCGTGCAGGTCGACGAGAAGTTCAAGGAAATCCCGGACAGCGCCTTCGAGCTCCGGGCCGATCTCGTGCTGCTCGCCATGGGCTTCGTTTCGCCCGTCCATGACGGACTGCTTGAGAGTCTTGGCGTGAAGCTCGATCCGCGCGGCAATGTCGCCGCGGACCAGGTCAGCTACAAGACCTCATTGCCGAAAGTGTTCGCCTGCGGCGACATGCGGCGCGGGCAATCGCTCGTCGTTTGGGCGATCCGCGAAGGACGCCAGGCGGCGCAGTCGGTCGATACGTTCCTGATGGGCTCCAGCGTTCTGCCGCGCTAACAGCCGGCGCGCTTTTCACGGGGGGTGTTTCACGTGAAACACCCCCTTTTTCGACCGGTTCGCAGGCGGAGCCGGACAGTTTGAAGCCGCTCCCTTACATGCCGCCGCCGCGACTCCGTCCGATCGCTTCAGGCCGCTGGAAAGCCGCCCTCGAAGACGAAGTCGCTTTGCGGGTTGCGGCTGTTTGGCTGCTCCCTGGCGCGAATGGATTCGGGCAGGATCGATTTGTCGCCGACCCGGCCGATGGCGATCGCGGCCTCGACGCGGTAATCGTCCGGCACGTTCAGCTCCACCGCCGCGCGCGGAATGTCGAAGCCGGTCATGCCGTGCGCGGCGTAGCCCGAGCGCGAGGCCTGAAGCGCCAGATAACCCCAGGCCGCGCCGGTGTCGAACGAATGGCTGTGCGTCGGGGCCGCCTCGGTCTTGCCGGGCGGCGTGAAGGTTTTCTTCGACAGGGCGATAATGAGGACCGAGGCGTTCTTCGCCCACGACTGGTTGAATTCGATCAGAAGGCCGAGAAACTTGTCGAAGGCCGGCGTGCCGCGCTTTGCGTAGAGAAAACGCCAGGGCTGCGAATTGAACGAAGAAGGCGCCCAGCGCGCGGCCTCGAAGATGGTGTGGAGGTCGGCGTCGGAGATCGATTCGCCGGTGAAGGCGCGGGGCGACCAGCGTTCGAGGAAGAACGCTTCGATCGGGTGATCGGCGCTACGGGAATTGGCGTTGGTCATGGCGGGAAAGCTCCACGGGAGGCAGCTGGCGGCGGCGACGTTTTGATCTGCGCGGGCCAGGTCAGCTCCGGGCGGCGCCTCTGTCTTTACAGCGGCGCGGATTGAAATTGAATGATTTTGCCGCGGGGTTCCGTCGCGTCAATGCCCGGCGTAGATCTGGTCGAACACGCCGCCCTCGGCGAAGAACTTCGCCTGCGCCTTGGTCCAGCCGCCGAAGTCGCCGTCGATCGTCACCAGCGGGATATGGGCGAGACGGGCCAGATCCTTCGGATCGGCGTCTTCCGGCTTTACGGGGTGATAGTAGTTCTTGGCGATGATCGCCTGCGCTTTCGGCGTATAAAGGAACTCGAGATAGGCTTCGGCCTGCTTGCGCGTGTTCTTGGCGTCGACATTGCCGTCGACCAAAGTGACAGGCGGTTCGGCGAGAACGGAGATCGAGGGAACGACGATCTCGAACTGATCCTTGCCGAATTCCTCGGAGGCGAGGAAGGCGTCGTTCTCCCAGGCGATCAGCACGTCGCCCTGCCCGCGCTGCGCGAAAGTGATGGTCGAACCGCGCGCGCCGGTATCGAGCACCGGCGCATTCTTGTAGATCGCCGCGATGAAATCCCTGATCTTGGCTTCATCGCCATTGAACTTCTTCGACGCATAACCCCACGCGGCGAGAAAATTCCAGCGCGCGCCGCCCGATGTTTTCGGATTGGGCGTGATGACGGCGACGCCGGGCTTCACCAGATCGTCCCAATCCTTGATGCCTTTCGGATTGCCCTTGCGCACAAGGAGGACGATCGTCGAGGTGTAGGGAGCCGAATTATTCGGCAGGCGCTTCTGCCAGTCCGCCGGAATCTTGCCGGACTTCGACGCAATCGCATCGATATCGGCGGCGAGCGCCAGGGTCACGACGTCGGCCGGCAGGCCATCGATCACGGCGCGCGCCTGAGCGCCCGACCCGCCATGCGAAGCGCGAATGGCGATCGTCTCGCCGGTCTTGGCTTTCCAGTCGGCGATGAAAGCCTCGTTGATCGCGCGGTAGAGTTCGCGGGTCGGATCATAGGAGACGTTGAGCAGTTCGGTCTGGGCTTGCGCCTTCGAAGCGGAGACAAACGGAAAGATCGCCGCGACGGCGAAAATGGCGCAGCAAGCCGCAAGGCGAAGTGGGCGGACCCCGATCATTCGTGAACTCCATAGAAATGTACACTGTTTCTATAGAGTTGATGCGGCAAGTCAAGCTCGCGCCCGCGGCGCCGCGAGCGCTGGCTGGCCATCGGGGCGCCACGGGATGACGCCGCGCGAGCGCCCCGCCGCGTGTCAAGGCCGCTCAATCGCTGGCCAGTATGACGTTCGAACTCTGGAAGATCGCATAGACGTTCGCGCCCACTTCGATGCCGGTGGCGTCGGCGCTCTCCGCGGTGATGATCGAGGTCATCGTCTTGCCGTCGCCGAGACCGACGGTGACCTCGACATCCGAGCCGCCGTCGAAGCGTTTGAGCACGCGGCCTCGTATGCTGTTGCGGGCGGAAATGCGGGGCGCATCCTCGCAAGGCGCCAGCATGACGGAGCTGGCGTTGACCAAGGCCAGGACGGCGCGCCGCGGGGCGAGGCCGAGTTCGCCGACGCTCGTATTCGTTACGATCGAGGATATGGCGAGGCCGGGGGATATCTCCAGCCTGACATCGACGTGAATGGGACCCGGCGCGACGTCGATCACGGTGCAGTGGAAGGCGTTGCGGGCGCTGAGCTTCAGGCCCATGCCCCAGAACAAAAATCCGTCTTCGCGCTCGAGGCCGTCGGCGGCGATGCTATCGGAAATGCGGCCGAGCTTTTCTTCGAGGCGGCGGAATATGCTGATAAGGCGCCGCCCTTCGTCGGTCACTTCCGCGCCGCCGCCGCGTGGTCCGCCCGTGTGCGTGATGAAAGCTGGACGCGGCAGAAGATTATTGATCGCATTCACCGCATCCCAGGCGGTTTTGTAACTGAACCCCGCCACCTCGGCGGCCTTTGTAATGCTGCCATGTTTGATGACGGCTTCGAGCAGCGTGATCCGCTCGCGGCCGACCAGCAGCCGGCCGTTGGCCCGCAAGGCGAGCAGCGTGTCTATCTTCCCCGGAAGCACGCGAGGCATTTCATCTCCGTACGCCGCCGAGCCTCGTGGGCGACGCTCGCGATCGCCCGACCGCCGTCTGCCTTTGCGCGCTGAGGCGCAAGTCGCCGCATTCCCACCCTCGCCGCGATTGATCAAACGGTGCTTGGCCGGGCGTCGAGCCGAAAGCGGAGAGTGCCGCTTTTGATTGATTTTGGCAATGCCGGCTCGGCGCCCTCGACGGTCGCGGCGTTGTTCGGGAAGGCCTATTTCGCTGCGATGCTGAAGCTCCAACACAAGGCGCCCCGGCCACGTTTTGGGCTGCTCCCGGAAGCCCGAAGCTCAAGGCGCTCAAACGACTTCGACGGTTTGCGCCGAATAGAGCGCCCCGGCCGCGCGCGTGCGCCTCGAAGACGCCGCCCGGAAGCGCCCGCACCTCGTTTGACGCCGCGCGCTCGAGCAAGGCCGCGATTCGCGTCTTTGAGCGCGCCAGCAACGCCGGATCGAGGCGGCCGTCGGCGGTCGCGTCGAGAATCGCCTTGGCGAATCCCCGGGCGCGATCGGCCTCGGTGAAATGCGCGCACACCATCAGCATGTCGCAGCCGGCGGCGAGGAACCGCGCGGCGGCTTCACCTGAGTCGAAAAACCCCTTCATCGCGCCCATGCCGACATCGTCGGAGACCGCGACGCCGTCAAAGCCGAGTTCCTCGCGCAGGATCGAGGTGATGAAGCGCCGGGACAACGTGACGGGCGCATCGGCGTCGATGTTGGGATAAAGGATATGCGAGGTCATGATCATCGGAATGCCGGCCGCGACCGCAGCAGTGAAGGGCGCGAGTTCGCGCCTGCGCAGCGCGTCGAGATCCGAGCCTTGCGTCGGCAGTCCGAGATGCGAATCGACGCTGGTGTCGCCGTGACCGGGAAAATGCTTGCCGCAGGCGATGACGCCCTCCGCCTGCATCGCCCGCATGAAGGGCAGCGCCGCCGCGATGACAGCCTCGGGAGTCGAGCCAAACGCCCGCGCGCCGATCACCGGATTTAAGGGATTGGTGTGAATGTCGAGCACCGGCGCGAAGTTGAGGTTGAAGCCAAGGCTCGCAAGTTCTTGCCCCATCGCGGCGCCGACGGCGGCGGATTCGCCCGCCCAGCGCGCGGCGTAGGAGAAGCGGGTGATGGGCGCCGGCGTGCGGCAGACGCGGCCGCCCTCATGATCGACTGCGATCAGGAGCCTGTCGCGCCCGACGGCGGCGCGGATGTCGCTGATCAGCCGGCGGTGGATTTCCAGCCAGTCGTCATAGGGCAGATCATGGCGGAAATTGCTTTTGAAGAGGATGACTCCTGCGGGCCGCAAATCCCGCAGCAGCGCCCGGTCGCGGTCGTCGAGAACATGGGCCGGCCGCAGCCCGACAATGAAATGGTCGCCCACCGCGTCGATTGAGTTTGCGCCCATCGCCAGCTCTTCAATCCTCGAATCATCTTTGCGGTAGTCTAGCGCGCAAAGGCGGCGGAAGGAAAAGCATGCGCGAGCCGGCCGCAACCTCAAAGGTGCGGCTTGAGGAACGCGGCGCGGGAGGCGCAGCGTCTGACGCGCCAAAAACAGGGTGAAATTAATTATTGCTAAGCAACAGCTACGTAAAACGAATTATTCGTCATCGTATGTAAAAGAGAAGAAGCTCGCTCGATGGTGATCCGCAGTCAATATAGCTTCCAATCCGCTTGTTCATAAACAGGTCACGCGTCTATTCTATAATCTAACCTCGCCTTATAGTTAGGCGAGATACCCGAACAAGAAGGAAATGTGACATGACCGCCACGACAACAAAGGCTGCAGAACACCACGCCCAAGCCGCCCAGCATCACGAAAAGGCCGCCGAGCATCATCACGAAGCCGCGAAGCATCACGAGGCAGGCGCAGTCGAGACGGCCGCGCACCACGCGCAGGTGGCGGCGGGCCACGCCACGCACGCCGAGCATCACGCCGAAGAAGCCGCCAAAGCGCATGCCGAGCATCACGCCAGCAAGTGATCGGTCAGCGAACAGGCTAGGTCTTTTGCTCACGACGCCGGTCTCGGCCCGAGACTGGGGTCGTGAGTTATCTCGATGCTGGAGTTCGCCTCTTCGGCGCGTCCGGCCTCGGCTGCATTTTGCGCCGCTACTCGGCGGCGTCGGCGGCTTCCGCCACGCGCGAGGGAACATAATTCAAGACCGGCGCTAGCCAGCGCTCGACCTCGGCCACGCTCATCCCCTTGCGGCGCGCATAATCCTCGACCTGGTCGCGCTCGATCTTGGCGACGCCAAAATAATGCGCGTCAGGGTGGGCGAAATAGAGGCCGGACACCGAGGCGCCTGGCCACATCGCAAAGCTTTCCGTCAAGCGAGACGCCAATGCGCCGATGCGCGCCGAGAAGCTCGAACAGCGTCGCCTTTTCGGTGTGGTCGGGCTGCGCCGGATAGCCGGGCGCCGGGCGAATGCCGCGATACGCCTCCTTGAGCCGCGCCTCATCGGTCAGGACCTCGGCGGCGGCGTAGCCCCAGAACTCGCGCCGCACGCGTTCATGCATGCGCTCGGCCAGCGCTTCGGCGATGCGGTCGGCGAGCGCCTTCACCATGATCGAGCCATAGTCGTCGTTGGCCCTGGCGAAGCGATCGGCGATCTTGCCCTCCTGCGCCCCCGCGGTCACGACGAAGGCGCCGATGTAATCGGCCTTGCCGCTCTCCACTGGCGCGACGAAATCGGCAAGGGCGAGATTGGGCTTGCCATCGCGGCGGAGCAATTGCTGCCGCAAGGTGTGGAAGGTCGCCAGCGTCTCGGTGCGGGATTCGCCCGTATAGAGCGCGATGTCGTCGCCGACGGCGTTCGCCGGCCAGAAGCCGATCACCGCTTTTGGGTCGAACCAATGCTCATCGACGATCCGCTTCAGCATGGCTTGCGCATCGTCGAAGAGCTGCCGCGCGGCCTCGCCCTGTTTCGGGTCGTCGAGAATGGCGGGATAGCGGCCGCGCAGCTCCCAGGTCTGGAAGAAGGGCGTCCAGTCGATATAGGGGATAAGCTCGGCGACGCTGTAACTGCCGAGAACCCGCGCGCCGGTAAACGCCGGGCGCGGCGGCGCGTAATGTTCCCAGTCGAGCCGCAAGGCGTTGGCGCGGGCTTTGGCCAGCGGCAGCCGCTGTTTGTCCGCCTCCGAGCGCTTATGCGCCTCAGTGACCTTGCGATATTCCGCCCTGACCGCGGCGATCGTCTCGTCCCGCGCGCTCTTCGACAGCAGCGATTGCACGACGCCGACGGCGCGGCTCGCGTCATTGACGTAGACCGCTTGGCCCCGCGCGTAATTCGGATGGATCTTCACCGCCGTATGGACGCGGCTCGTCGTCGCGCCGCCGATCAGCAGGGGCAGATCGAACCCCTCGCGCTCCATCTCCGCGGCGACGAAGCACATCTCGTCGAGCGAGGGGGTGATGAGCCCCGAGAGGCCGATCGCGTCGACGTTCTCCGCGCGCGCCGCAGCGAGGATTTTCGCGGCGGGAACCATGACGCCGAGATCGATGATCTCGTAATTGTTGCAGGCGAGGACGACGCCGACGATATTCTTGCCGATGTCGTGCACGTCGCCCTTCACCGTCGCCATCAGGATCTTGCCCGCGCTCGAGCGTTCGCCGCCGCCGTTCAGCCGCTTTTCCTCGTCCATGTAGGGCAGCAGATAGGCGACCGCCTGTTTCATAACCCGCGCCGATTTGACGACCTGCGGCAGGAACATCTTGCCCGAGCCAAAGAGATCGCCGACGACATTCATGCCCGCCATCAGCGGCCCTTCGATGACGTCGAGCGGCTTCTTCGCCGCCGCGCGCGCCTCCTCGACATCGCGGTCGATATATTCGGTGACGCCATTGACCAGCGCATGTTCGAGCCGCTTGGCGACCGGCTCCTCGCGCCAGGCGAGGTTCTTTTCGGCCCGTTCGACGCCCGGGCCCTTGAACCCCTCGGCGAGGGCGAGCAGGCGCTCGGTCGCGTCCGGACGACGGTTGAGGATGACGTCCTCGCAGGCCTCGCGCAGCTCCGGCTCGATCTCGGCGTAGACGGCGAGCTGGCCCGCGTTGACGATGCCCATATCCATGCCGGCGTTGATGGCGTGATAGAGAAACACCGCATGCATCGCCTCGCGCACCGGCTCGTTGCCGCGAAACGAGAAGGAGAGATTGGAGACGCCGCCCGAAATGTGGACGAGCGGGAAGCGCGCGCGGATCTGCCGTGCGGCCTCGATGAAATCTATGCCGTAATTGTTGTGCTCCTCGATGCCGGTCGCGACCGGGAAAATGTTCGGATCAAAGATGATGTCCTCGGGCGGGAATCCGGCCTCCCCGGTCAGAAGCTCATAGGCGCGCGAACAAATTTCGACCCGACGCTCCAGCGTATCGGCCTGGCCTTTTTCGTCGAAGGCCATGACGACGACGGCGGCGCCATAGGCGCGGACGGTGCGGGCGTCATGGATGAATTTCTCGACGCCCTCCTTCATCGAGATGGAGTTGACGACCGGCTTGCCCTGAACGCATTTGAGGCCGGCTTCGATGACGGAGAATTTCGACGAATCGATCATCACCGGAACGCGCGCGATATCCGGCTCCGCGGCGACAAGATGTAAAAATTCGACCATCGCCTTTTCGGAATCGAGCAGGCCCTCGTCCATGTTGACGTCGATGATCTGCGCGCCGTTCGCCACCTGATCGCGGGCGACGTCGAGCGCGGCGGAAAAATCGCCCTCTTTGATCAACCTGCGGAATTTGGCGGAGCCCGTGACATTGGTGCGCTCGCCGACATTGACGAAGGGAATTTCGGGCGTCAGCGTGAAGGGCTCAAGGCCCGACAATCGCAGCAGCGGCGCGATCTCCGGAATCTCGCGCGGCGCGAGGCCCTTCACCCGCGCGGCGATGGCGTGAATATGCGCCGGCGTCGTGCCGCAGCAGCCGCCGACGACATTGACGAGGCCCGACTCGGCGAATTCGCCGATCAGCCCCGCCATATATTCAGGGCTTTCATCGTAGAGGCCAAATTCGTTGGGCAGGCCGGCGTTGGGATAGGCGCAGATGAGCGTATCGGCGATGCGCGAAAGCTCGGCGAGATGGGCGCGCATCTCGCGCGCGCCGAGCGCGCAGTTGAGCCCGATCGTCAAAGGGTTGGCGTGACGCAGCGAATGCCAGAAGGCCTCCGGCGTCTGGCCTGACAATGTGCGCCCGGAAAGATCGGTGATCGTTCCCGAGATCATCACGGGCGCTTCGACGTGGAGCGCGTCGAATGCGTCATTGACGCCGGCGAGCGCGGCCTTCGCGTTCAGCGTGTCGAAGATCGTCTCGACGATCAGAATATCGGCGCCGCCTTCGAGCAACGCCGTCGCCGATTCGGCGTAGGCCGCGCGCAATTCATCGAAGCTGACGGCGCGGAAGCCCGGATTATTGACGTCGGGCGAGATCGAGGCGGTGCGGCTCGTTGGCCCCAGCGCGCCGGCGACGAAGCGGCGGCGCCCGTCTTTTTTCTGGGCGGCGTCCGCGGCCGCGCGGCAGAGGCGCGCCGACTCGAAGTTCAATTCGCGCACCAGCTCCTCCATGCCGTAATCGGCCTGCGAGATCCGCGTCGAGTTGAAGGTGTTGGTCGCGATGATGTCGGCGCCGGCGTCGAGATAGGCGCGGTGTATGGCCTCGATCGCCTGCGGCTGGGTCAGGCTCAAAAGATCATTGTTGCCGCGAAGGTCGCTCGGCCAATCCCTGAAGCGTTCGCCGCGAAACTGCGCCTCGGTGAACCTGCGCTCCTGGATCATCGTGCCCATGGCGCCGTCGAGCACCAGGATTCTGTCCCGGGCGGCGTCGAGGAAAGCCTTGCGGGTCGCCGCGCCATTGAACCTTTGGGTCATTCGGCAGCCTTGAGTTCGAGTTTTGGCCGAAGCCCGAGAAGATGGCAGATCGCATAGACGAGATCGGCGCGATTGTTGGTGTAGAAATGAAAATCGCGGACGCCATGATCGACGAGATCCAGCACCTGCTCGGCGGCGACCGTCGCCGCGACGAGCCGGCGCGTCTGAGGGTCGTCATCGAGTCCCTCGAAACGATCGGCGAGCCATTGCGGCACGCTCGCGCCGGCCTTTTTGGCGAAGCCCGCGGTCTGCTTGAAATTCTGCATCGGCATGATGCCGGGCACGACCGGGATATCGATTCCCCGCGCGCGCAGCTTTTCGAGGTAATTCAGGTAAATCTCGTTTTCGAAAAAGAACTGCGTGATCGCCCGGTTGGCGCCGGCGTCGACCTTGGCGCGCAGGAAATCGATGTCGGCGTCGAGCGAAAGGCTTTCGGGATGACGCTCGGGATAGGCCGAGACCGAGATTTCGAAATCGGCGATCCGCTTGATGCCGGCGACGAGCGCGCAGGAGCTTTCATAGCCGTCCGGATGCGGGCAAAACTTCGCGCCAAGGCCTTCCCGCGGATCGCCACGCAGGGCGACGATGTGGCGAACGCCGGCCTCCCAATAGCCTTGCACGATCGCATCGATCTCGCCGCGCGCCGCGTCGACGCAGGTCAAATGCGCGGCAGGCTTGACGACGCCCTCCTTGGCGAGCCGCGCGACCGTCGCGTGGGTGCGCTCGCGGGTCGATCCGCCGGCGCCATAGGTGACCGACATGAAGCTCGGCCCCAGCGGCGCCAGCCGGTTGATCGATTCCCACAGCATCGCCTCCATCGCCACCGTCTTCGGCGGAAAGAATTCGAAGGAGACCCGGATGTCGGCGGGAAGCGTGCGGCTGGCCCGCGGCAGTTCGCAGCTTGGATTCTCGCTCATGCGACTTCTCGCGCTGTCAGAGGAAGGGCGTCCGCAGTTGATCCGGCGGTCGCGGCCAAGCCAGATGGTGACGGTGAGCTTGCCGCATTCGCCGGATTGCGGGGCGAGTTCGCGGCGCATGACGACATCGAGCCCGGCGGCGGCGAGATAGCCGGCGACCTCCTCGGTCGAAAAACCGAGGCGCCGATGCGCATGGGCGAGACGCAGGCTCTCCTCCTCGTGAGGGGCGAAATCGACAATGAGCAGGCGCCCGCCCGGCCGCAGCGCCCGCGTCGCCTCGCGAATGGCGCGCAACGGATCGTCGAGATAATGCAGAACCTGATGCATGACGACGAGATCGTAGAAATCGAGTTCCACCGGCAAGGCGTAGAGATCGCCCTGGCGCAAGTTGGGCGTTGCGCAGGCCGCCCCGCTCCAGCCGGGCTCTGGCGACGCTCAGCATTTGCGGCGATTGATCGACGCCGACCGCGCGCGAGGCGCGCGGCGCCAGGATTTCGAGCATGCGGCCGGCGCCGGTGCCAAGATCGAGCACGGCGTTCAGCGGCGCGGGACCGATCGCCTCGAAGATCGCAGCCTCGACGCGCTCCTCGGGAAGATGCATGGCGCGCACTTCGTCCCAATTGGCCGCGTGCGAGGCGAAGTAGCGCGCCGCCTGGTCCGCGCGCGCCTCGCGCACCTCGGCGAGCCGCGCGCGGTCGGCGACGAGATGCGCGTCGGCGGGCGCGAGCCGTGCGACGATATCGCGGGCGAAGCCCGCCGCCGGGCCGCTCTGGCTGATCAGAAAGAACACCCAGGACCCCTCGCGGTGGCGCTCGACGAGACCGGCTTCGGTCAGCAGCTTCAGGTGACGCGAGACGCGCGGCTGCGACTGGCCGAGAATTGTGACGAGTTCGCTGACCGTCAATTCGGCCTCCGCGAGCAGAGCGAGAAGGCGCAGCCGCGTGGCTTCGCCGGCGGCGGTCAGGGCGGTGAGGACGACGTCGAAAGGCGCGTGCTGAGGGTGAGGCATGGGAGCCATCTCTAATCACAACAATGCGGAAATGTATATGCAGATATCTTTATATGTAAAGATAAAAATGGGGCAAAATCCGCGCGGCGCCGTCGTGGCCGGGGCCGGCTTTTCGCCTTGGTTCGGCGCCATGAGAACGATAAGGTCCGGCGCGTCCGCTGATCTCGCCGGAGGAGTCGTTGCGCCTGTCCGGTCAGTCCAATAAAGGGTGCGTCAATGAAACTCTCTTTTTCCTCATTCATCGCAGGCGCTCTCATGCTGTCCATCCCGGCCGTCTGCGCCGCGCAGCAGCAGGCGCCGGCCGCGACGCCATCAGCGACGGCTGCGAAGGCGCCGGCGATGTCCGACGACGCCAAGCAGGCCAAGTCAAAGGCATGCTCCGCCGAGGCGGACGCCAAGAAGCTTCACGGCAAGGAGCGCAAGGAATTCCGCTCGAAATGCAAGCGCGGCGGCTGAACCGGCGCGCGCGAAGTGAGTTCGTCGGATGTCAGCCCCGGTCGGAACAACGCATGATTGTCATCCGCTCGATCGCCTTCAATATTCTGTTTTACGCCAACATGACGGTCCTCGCGATTTTAGGGCTGCCGACGCTCTTGATGAAGCGCGGCGGCGGTGCAGGAGCTCGCGCGCATCTGGTCGCGCAATTCGCTTTGGCTGCTCGACACGATTTGCGGAGCCAAAGTCGAGTTCCGCGGCCGCGAGCATCTTCCAGAAGGCGCGTGCATCATCGCCGCGAAGCATCAATCGGCGCTGGAGACCTTCGCCCTCACCACGCAAATGGACGACTTCACGTTTGTGCTGAAGCGCGAATTGCTGAAGGTCCCGATGTTCGGATGGTATCTTAAAGCCGCCGAACAGATCGCCATCGACCGCGCCCGGCGCGGCCAGGCGCTCGCCGACCTGACGCGGCAGGTTACGGATGCGCTCGGCGAGGGGCGGCAGGTTTTCATTTTCCCTGAAGGCACGCGGACAGCGGCGGGCGCCCCGCCTGCGTATAAATCCGGCGTCGCGCATCTATGCGCCGCGACCGACGCAATCTGCGTGCCCGTGGCGCTGAATTCCGGCTTGTTCTGGCCGCGCCGCGGTTTGCTGCGGCATCCGGGGCGCATCGTCATCGAGTTTCTGGCGCCGATCGCCGCCGATCCCGACAAGCAACAGTTCATGCGCCTCCTCGAAAGCCGGATCGAGGCGGCGACGGCGCGGCTGATCGCCGAGGCTCTCGCCGCCGACCCCTCTCTCAAGGGCGCCCTGGAGCGCCAGCCGGACCCGGCGGCGGGCTGACGCTGCAGACGGCGCGGATCGGGCGGGAAATCGCGGTTGACGCAACGTTAATCTGTTCCTAGTATGTTCGCGTCAATCCAGATCTTGGGTCTCGGGAAAAAACGGCATGGGCGACGTCGCTCTGTTGCGTCAGGATTTTGTTCGACCGCGCCGCAGCCGCGAGGCGCCGAAGCGCGCAAAGGCCGAGGCGGCGATGGCCGACCTCTTCGACGACGCCGTGGAGGCGCCGCCGCCGCCGCGCGCCGCGCCCGCGCCGGCCGCGCGCGACCGCGAGGCGCCGCTCGGTTGCCTCGCCGGCGCGGCTCTTGCTCCGCGTTTCCATAGCTGGCGCGGCGCCTCCGGGCGGCGCTACATCTGCTCCGTCTTTCCGGTGCGCGAGGACGCCGAGCTCGGCGGCCTCCCCGAATTCGACGACGCCATCGCCCTCGCCGTTTCGCGCGACGGTCGCGGCCGGCGGCGACGGGTCGCGGTGCTCGATCTTTCCTGGCGCGACGGGCGATTCGCAGGCGACATGCGTGCCGCCGGCGAGGCGCTCGGCGCCGGCGCCTGCGAATGGCATATCCATCTTCTCGCGGAGGACGGCGAGGCGCGCCGCGCCGCGATCGCCGATATCGCCTCGTAGGAAACCGCGCCTTGCCCTAACCGAGGCGGCGGGCGAGCCATTCCAGGGTTTCGTCGTGGATGGCGAGGGCGGCGAGATGCGCCTGCGTATTGCGCACATAGTCCGGATTGTCGCCCGACAGCCCGACCCCCTGGCTCACCAGTCTGACGAGTTCGGCGCGATCGAGACGCCCGGCATATTGGACGTGAGTCCGGTCGGCGACATAGGAGACGGCGCGAACGCATCCGCCATCCGCGAGCCGCGCGCGCAAGAAGATTTCGCGATAAACCGAGGTCACCTGTTCGCGCTCGCGCAGATAGGCGAGCGCGGCGCCGGCCTTCGCCGCCGCGACGCGAAAGGCGACGCCTTTGCAGGAGCCGCCGCGATCGAGTCCAAGGACGAGACCTGGCCGGTCAGCTGTGCCGCGATGAACGTGGGAATAGACGCAGAGCGCGCGATGATAACCGCGCACCTCGGCGCCCTGACGCGCGACGAATTCAAACCCCGGCCGCCAGATCAGCGAACCATAGCCGAACACCCATAGATCCTCAGCGGCCGTCATCGCGCGATTTGCTCCTTCCGATTCGCTCCTGGAGATTAGCGCCTGGCGATTTGCTCCCGGATGGCGCGCGCTATAAACGAAGACGCGTGACGAGAAAAGCGCGCGGCGCCGGTTCCGCATCGACACATCCAGCGCTTGATCGTCCAAAAGCGCGGCGGGCGAGACCAGCCGCCGCAGGACGCCAAGCCGAGGAGCCGGTCAAGATGCCGCGTTTGTCTGTCATCGCCATCGTCGTCGTCGCGCTCCTCGCCGCCGCCGTCGCCGGATGGTCGTTTGCTGTGGAGCGCGGCGGCGCGCAAGACCGGCGCGGTTCTCGACGCCTGGATCGAAAATGAGTCGCAGCTCGGCCGCGTTTGGACTTGCCCCGGGCGCCGCATCGGCGGCTATCCGCTCGACATCGAAGTCTCCTGCGCCGATTTGCAGTTTCACGGCGAAATCCTCGACGAGAATTTTGCGGGATCGTTGAAAGGGTTCCGCGCCGTCGCCACCGTCCTGCAGCCGGATCGCGTCACGCTGCGGATGGAGCCGCCCTTCGTCGGCAAGACGCCGGATGGCGACATCGATTTCCAGCTTGCCTGGAACAGTCTCAAAGTCACGATCGAGGGGCGCCCCAGCGCCCTGACGCGGCTTTCCGTCGACGGCGATCAATTTACAGTGAAGGGATCGGCCGGCGCCCTCGGCGCGATCGACGCCCGGGCGCAGTCCTTACAGGCGTCCGTCGCGCCGGCGCCTGGCGGCGCGGAGGCGGCGCTCGATTTCCAGATCGCTCTCGACGGCGCGGTGATTCCGGCGCTCGCCAATCCGCTCGGCCTTGACGCGCCTCTCGATGCGGCGCTCGGCGGCGCGATCCTTCGGGCCGACGTCTCCGGCGCCGGAACGCTCGCCGAGCGAATCGAGCGCTGGCGCGTCGGCGGCGGCCGCCTCGATTTGAAGACCGCGCAGCTGACCAGCGGCGCATCGAAAATCAGCGCCAGCGGCGCCCTCGATCTCGATGAGGGGCATCGCCTGCGCGGCAAGCTCGACGCGGCTTTCGAAGGCGTCAATCCGATCCTGCTCCGTCTCGGCGTCGACCCGCAGGTTCTCGCGGCGAGCTCGCTGCTGACGCGCTTTCTGCGCAATTCGCAGGACAAGGCCGACGGCCCAGATACGACGCGCCTGCCTTTGCGCCTCACCGACGGCTGGGCGTGGATCGGACCGATCCGCACGCCTGTGCGATTGTCGCCGCTCTATTGAATTGTAAGGCGAGGCCCAGAACGCGTCGATGCGCCTTTGCGCATTAATAAGCGCGGTTGCGCAGAACCTCGAAGCAGGTCCGCAGCAGGATATTGATATCAAGACCAATCGACCAATGGTTGACGTACCAGAGGTCCAATTTGACGCGATCGACCATCTGCTCAAGCCTGCCGGTTTCGCCGCGCAATCCATTGACCTGCGCCCAGCCCGTCATGCCGGGCTTCACATGATGGCGAAAGGCGTATTTGGCGATGAGAACCTTATACTCATTGTCATGGGCGAGCGCGTGCGGGCGCGGGCCGACCAGCGACATATCGCCCTTCAAAACGTTGAACAGCTGCGGCAGCTCATCCATGCTCGAGCGGCGAAGGATCTGGCCGACCCGCGTCACGCGGCGGTCGTTCTTTCGCGCCTGCGCGATGACCGCGCCGTCCTCCTGGACGGTCATCGAACGAAACTTGTAAATGACGAATTGCTTGGAGTTGAATCCGTTGCGCCGCTGCTTGAAGATCACCGGCCCTTTGCTGTCGAGTTTGATCGCGACGGCGATCAGCAGCAGAAGCGGCGACAGGAAAACGATCGCGAAGGACGCGCACACGAAATCCAGCGCCCGCTTGACGGCTCTTTCCATCGTGCTCAACGGCGCGCGCTGGATTTCAAGGCTGAGAGCCGGCCCGCTGGTCGACAGGGCGCGCCGCCCGAGCACCGATCTGATCGTGTAATCGGGCAGGAGATGCGCCGGCAACGGCGACGCGCGGAGCCGTTCGCGCAGGGTTTCGAGAAGCTCCTTGCTGCTCCAGCGGAGCGCGACGACGAATTCATCGACGCCGCTTTCGCGCGCGGCATGCAGCGCACGGTCGATATCGACGAGCACGTCATCCGAGACGGCGCCTTTGGTCATCGCAAGGGAGACGCGCGCGACTTCGTTCATGCCGAAATAGCGAAACAGCATCGCCGTGCTCAATCTCATCAATTCGGAGGGCTCGCCAATCGTGATGACGCGGCGTCCGGGCAGGCTCCCCTTCGCCATGAGCGACCGCGAGGTCTTCTCGGCAAGCCATCGGGCGAGGAGCAGGAGCGATATCTGCAGCACAGCCGACGTAATCATGGAGCCATGCGACAAGCCGGCATTCCCTTTCAGGAAAATCAGAAATATCGCCGCGAATAAGACAACGATCGCCCAAGTGACGAAAATCCGCGCCAAATAACGGGAGGGCGCCAGCAATACCGGCAGTCGATATAAGACCTCGCGAACTCGCGACATAGGCGTAAAGTAAACCTTCGGCCAGACCAACGCCAAGATTGACTACGAGCCCGCTGTTCTGAGCTGACCACAGAAACTGATACAGCAGACCGCCGAATACGTTCGCAAAGGTGATAAGCAATATATCGACGAGACCAACGACAGCCTCGATGTTTTTATAAGAAACGTAAAGTCTGGGAGAGCCTGAAACGGGCGTCTCGGCATGGACCTCAGTTTCCGCGATCTGGCTCAAGCGGTTGAAGTACATCTCTAAACTCACGCTGTTCAGAAGAACGCCGGTAAACATTAGGCAACAATAAACCGGAAAAATCAACCTAAAACCCCGGAGCCCAAGCCGCTCAGGATGCGTGCTGTGCGAATGAGCACGCAGCTATTCAGCGAAATGTCGCGAACCGCCGCCGCCTTGGACTAGTTTTCGAATGCTAGTATTCATCGTTTTTTAGTTCAAAAATCTGCGAGCGACGGACGCCGCACCGAGGCCGGCCCAGAGCGCCTAGCCCAAGCGTTGCGATGCGCCAAATTGTCGCCTCATTTGCGCGGCGCCGATCTTAAGTCTCGTCAGCGCGATCCGACCGGCGCGCGCTTCCGGTCCGGCGGCAGGGCTTCCGCGGCGAGCGCGTCGAGCGCGTCGACGAGTGGCGCCGACGTCTGGTCGGCGGAGCCGAGGCGCCGGATCGACACGGCGCGTTCGACGCCCTCGCGCTTGCCGAGCACGAGCAGGACAGGGACTTTGGCGAGCGAGTGTTCGCGCACCTTATAATTGATTTTCTCGTTGCGGAGATCGCCTTCGACCCGCAGCCCCCTCTCGCGCGCCGCCGCGATCACTTCGAGGGCGTAATCGTCGGCGTCCTGCGTGATCGTCGCGACGACGATCTGCACCGGCGCGAGCCATAGCGGCAAGTGGCCGGCGAAATGCTCGATCAGAATGCCCGTGAATCGCTCAAGCGAGCCGAACATGGCGCGGTGGATCATCACCGGCGTGATTTTCTCGCTGTCGGCCCCGATATAGAAGGCGCCGAAGCGGCCTGGCATGTTCAGATCGACCTGCGTCGTTCCGCACTGCCATTCCCGGCCGATCGCATCGCGCAAGGTATATTCGAGCTTCGGCCCGTAGAAGGCGCCCTCGCCCGGATTGATGCCGGTCTTCAGCCCACGTTCAGCGATATGCTCGAGGACGCGCGTCAACGCCGCTTCGGCCTTGTCCCAGGCCTCATCCGAGCCGACGCGTTTGTCCGGCCGCGTCGAAAGTTTGACGACGATGTCGTCGAAGCCGAAATCAGCGTAGATCGACAGGATGAGATCATTGACCTTCAAGGCCTCTTCCATGATCTGGTCTTCGGTGCAGAAAATATGCGCGTCATCCTGGGTGAAGGCGCGAACGCGCATGATCCCGTGCAAGGCGCCGGACGGCTCGTAGCGATGCACGATGCCGAATTCGGCGATCTTCAATGGGAGGTCGCGATAGGACTTCAGGCCGTTCTTGAAGATCTGGATATGGCCAGGACAATTCATCGGCTTCAAAGCGAAGATGCGGTCATCCTCGGTCTTGGTCACGAACATGTTTTCGCGAAAGGTCTGCCAATGGCCCGACGTCTCCCATAGCGCGCGATCGAGCACCTGCGGCGTATTGACTTCGATATAGCCGGCCGCTTCCTGGCGCCGCCGCATGTAGGAGATCAGCGTCTGGAAAAGGGTCCAGCCCTTCGGGTGCCAGAAGACCGTTCCGGGCCCCTCCTCCTGAAAATGGAACAGGTCCATTTCGCGGCCGAGGCGGCGGTGGTCGCGCCGCTCCGCCTCCTCGATCTGCTTCAGATAGGCCGCGAGATCCGCCTGCGTGGCGAAGGCCGTCGCATAGATGCGCTGCAGCATCGGCCGGTTCGAATCGCCGCGCCAATAGGCGCCGGCGACCTTCATCAGCTTGAAGGCGGCGCCGATCTTGCCGGTCGAGGTCATATGCGGACCGCGGCAGAGGTCGAGCCAGTCGCCCTGCCGGTAGATCTTCAGATCCTCGTCGCCGGGAATGGAATCGACGAGTTCGACCTTGAACGCCTCGCCGCGCGCCTCGAACCAGGACTTCGCCTGATCGCGGCTCCAGATCTCTTTCGTGAAAGGCTTATCCTTGCCGATGATTTCGGCCATCTTCTTCTCGATGGCGGCGAAATCCTCGGGCGTGAAAGGCTCCTGCCTGAAAAAATCATAATAGAAGCCGTTTTCGATCACCGGCCCGATGGTCACCTGCGTGCCCGGATAAAGCGTCTGGACCGCCTCCGCCAGCACATGGGCGGCGTCATGACGAATGAGCTCCAGCGCGCGCGGGTCCTCGCGCGATACGAATTCGATGGCGCCATCGCTGGCGATGGGATCGGCGAGATCGCGCAGAACGCCGTCGAGAACCATCGCGACGGTCCGTTTGGCGAGCGAAGGCGAAATGCTCCGCGCGACCTCAAACCCTGTAGCGCCGGCCTCGAACTGGCGCGAGGCGCCGTCGGGAAAAGTCACGCGAACCATGTCTCAACTCCTTTCCGCTCACTCGCCAGAACCAGTCGGCGTAAGCGCATCAAGCCAAACAAACGCGGCGTCCCGAACAGACGGCCGGCGTGCGGGCAAATCGATCTGAGCTCGGGTGGTACGGCGTTTGAAATCGCGGCTCAAGCCCCCGCGCGCCCGAAGCAGACTGCGCGATGCGCGAATGGCTTCCCGTCAAGCAAGAGATTAACCGCAGCTTTACCAAAAAAACGCGCGTCCGGACCAGTAACGCGTTCCGAGGTGGCCGTTGCGGCCGCATCTAAAAGAAAAAGAATGGGACACTTGATCACAGAAATGTGTCATTATAAGGTAATCCGCTGCTCCCTTCCTTCGTCTTGGTCAAGAGCAACATCAACAGGAAGCAAATAAGATCGGATTTAGCTCAATAGCGCACAAATGATGAATATGATTATTTGATAAAATGGCTGATCTTCGGCGTGCGCGAGCGCACATTAGCTCTGGGCCTCAACTATTAAATGGGAGCGGCGGCAGACCGAAAATCGTGAATGGCCGGCTTACCGCCTTTTTTTCTAAACGGCGCAACCGCAGCAGTTTACACGCTTTTTAGCTGAATTTTTCGTGATCGTGAAGTAGAGCGAAGGTTATACTCGTAACACAGGATGACGCAGCGGTTGGCGCCTTCGAAATGACTGGCGACTTAAATGACTCCCTTTGCAATGTATTTGGACGGAATGGAACTGGAGTGCGCCGAGAAGCGCGCGCTTGCGTCATTTACGCGCCGGATCGTTGAAATCGCAGCTCTTTCGCGGTCCGTCGCGCGTCGACCCCGACTTCGACTCGCCCGCTCAATATCCTGTCGCAGCCGGCAATCTTGCTGGATCTCGACGGATTTGTCGTCGACGCCAACGCGGCGGCCGACTTCGCTGGTCAACAATGACGTCCGGGTGAGGCAAAGACGCCTCTATATCCGCGATCCGGAAGCGCGGCACAAGCTGCGCATCTATGTCGATCAATTCGACGACGCGACGCGGCACGTCACGCCGTCCGTCGAGCCGATCATCGTTCCCCGCCTCGACAGCTTGCCTTTTCTTCTGAGAATCTGGGCGATCGAGTCCAACGCGCGCTGGCCTTCCCGCGACGTTCGCGCTCTGGTGACGCTCAACGCGCTGGGTCCAAGACCCGGACCGCCCGCCTCGCTTCTCGCCAGGACGTTCTCACTGACGCCATCGGAGGCGAAACTGGCGTGCATCATCGCACGCGGGGCGGGGCCTGATACGGCCGCCGCGGAACTCAATATTTCCCGCGAGACGGCGCGCAATCAGCTGAAATCCATTTTCGCAAAAACCGCGACGCACCGGCAGGGCGAACTGGTCGCGCTGCTGCTGCAAGTCTGATCAAGCCTGACAGGTCCAGCACGAAAGCTGCGGGCGTTTGATCGATTTGATCGCGCCGAGGCTTCGATCCGACCGGATCGGATCACGCCGACGGCCGCTCCGCAATTTACAAGCTTATCCAAAAAGTAAGGCTATGCCGCCAGAATATATTGCGCGCCGCATTTCCGGAGATTACGCAAATAGCGCTTATAGATTGTAAGGGGACACTATCCCTTGGTCACGCATGTTGATTAAGAACTATTGTCACAAAATATATTCCCAATTCGCCGGTTCGCCGCTCTTTTAGGGAATAAGTAAAAATCGCCTCGTTTCGTGAGACTTATCGCCACGAAGACGCTTTATCTTAGGAAGGTGGCTTGATCGTGGATCCGGCGGTGGTTCAAGAGGGCGTTATGCCTAGTAATAAAGTCATCGTGGACGTGCTCCTGGAAACCAGCAATCTGCTTCAGCAGAAGGGCTGGAACAAGTTTTCCATGGCGCGGGATCCGCGCGGCGAGGGCGTCGGCCCAAACAGCGAGGATGCGTCTTGTTACTGCCTTTCGGGCGCGCTGGTCAGGGCGTGGCGAACCATCGATCCGCAGAACGAAGATTTCTATTTCAAATATTTTGAAAAGAAATTTTCGGACGACTTGCGTGAAACCTATGGTTACGACCACACTTTCACCCGATGGAACGACGAAGTGGCGACCTCTCGGGACAATGTGGTGACGTTGATTCATTCCGTGATCACATCGATATTGCGGGACGACGCCAGCGCTGATCCTGGCGTCGATCTGCAGCGCCCCGCGGCCGAACCGGACAAGCGCCGCGCCTGACCGCGCGTTTCGGGATTTTGCGATCGTGCTGAACCCGCCGTTTCTCTCGCTCCGCTCCATTGCGTCTCGACCCTGAAACCTCAGATAATGCCAGGATGGCGATCGTTCGGAAGCGGATATCGCCCGTCATAGAGGGCGCCGATGACGGAGACCGAACTCAAATTCCTGATCGCGAAGCCGGATCTTGCAAAGCTCTGGACGCTTCCGGCGCTGCGCGAATGGATCAAGGACGCGCCCGCGCGGCAAAGCAAAACCACCTATTTCGACACCATCGGGCAGGATCTCTGGAAGCGCGGCTTCATCCTGCGCATTCGCAGCACTGACGGGTATCTGGTCCAGACGATCAAGCAGGACCAACCGTCGCTGGTCGACAGAGGCGAATGGGAGCGCCAGATCCGGCCGCCGCTCAAGGGCGCGCCGCTTGGTCCCGATCTGGCGATGATCGAAGACACGCCATTGGCCGACGCGATCGACGAAACCATTCGCGCCGGCCTGCGCCCGTCATTCGAAATCGACGTCGAACGCACCGCCTTTCCGTGGATCGTGGGGGACACCCTGATCGAGGTCGCGATCGACCGCGGCGCAATCCGCGGCGTCGACGCGCGCGGCTCGAACGGTCGAGATCAGCGAACTCGAACTCGAGTTGAAACGTGGCGACAGAAAGGCCGCGTTCGTCCTCGCCCGCACGCTCGCGGCGCAAGCGCCGCTGCATTTGAGCCTCATCAGCAAAGCCGAACGCGGCCAGCTTCTCCTCGCCCGCGCCGTCGGCGTGCCGGCGAAGGCGTCGGAACCCCGTCTCAGCGACGACATGACGATCGAAGCGGCGTTTGTCGCGATCTGCAGCGCCTGTCTGCATGATTTCATGCTCAACGCCGCCGCGCTGGATGGCGGCGATCCGGTCGAGGCCGTTCACCAGGGGCGCATCGCGCTTCGACGCCTGCGCGCGGCGCTGGCGCTGTTCAAGCCAGTCAGGCGCGACGGCTTTGCAAGGATGAATGATCAGCTGAAGTGGCTGGCGGGTATTTTCGGCGCGGCGCGCGATGGCGACATCCTGTGCATGCGGCGGCGCGCGCCGAGGCGTCGCTCGGCGCGGACGCGCCCGATTTTTCCCAATGGCGCGAGGCGAGGCGCCTCGCCGCGCACAAGGCCGTTCGCGCGGCGGTCCAATCGAAGCGCTGGCGGATTTTTCTGATCGATCTTTGCGAATGGATCGAAGATGACCGACGCGCGCCGGAGCCGCCGCGTGATCGCGAGGCCGCCCTGGCCCGCTTCGTTCGCAAGCGGCTGAAGAGGCAGCGAGACGCCCTTGTGCGGCCAGTGCGCGATCTTGCGCGCCTTGACCCGGTCGCCCGGCACAAATTGCGCATCAAGGCGAAAAAGCTGCGCTACGCCGCGCAGTTTTTCCACGGCGTTTCCAGCGTCGCCGATCGCGAGCAATTGGAGCGTCTCCAGGTTTGCCTCGACAAACTGCAGTCGGCCCTTGGCGACCTCCACGACGAAGAGGCGACGCTCGGCGTGGCGGAGGCCGAAATCCGCCTCTGGCGCAGCGCGGGCGGACACATCGAGGCGGCGTCGCCAGGCGCCGCGGAGCCTCTGGCCGCGCCGACCGGCGCCCACGCCAAAAACCTCGGCAAGGCGATCAAAGCCTATGCCAGACTTCTCAGGACCGACCCGTTCTGACTATCGCTTGACGGGGAAATCATCTAACAGACATGTCTGAAGTGGAACTCGATCAAGTGGGGTCTTTGGCGGCCTCTGATGCGCGGCGTCCTTCCTGGTTAACCGGTCCAAGACGTCTGTTTTTGAAACGAAAACGTGCTTTGATGTGGAAATCGCGCCAGTTCGCAGCCGCTGCGGCGACGCCCAATCTGCCCGCCGGAGTCCGGATCTACGCCATCGGCGACATCCATGGCCGCGCCGATTTGCTCGAGCAGCTTTTTGCGCGCATCGACGCCGACCTCGCCAAACATCCCGCAGCGACCGCCATCGAGATTTTTCTCGGCGATTACATCGATCGTGGACCGAAATCTGCAGAGGTGCTGTCTCATCTGGTCACGCGCGGGAAGACGCATCGCACCATCTGCCTAAAAGGCAATCACGAGATCTATATTTTGGAGTTTTTGCGCAATCCGGCGATCCTGAAATCGTGGGCGCAATTCGGGGGATTGACGACGCTCTTGTCTTACGGCCTGAAACCAAGCCTCAATCCGGGCGATGAGGAGCAGGCTGAACTCGCCGAGGAGCTGGGGCGCGTTCTGCCGCATAGCCACCGTCAGTTCCTCGGCGCGCTGCCGCTCTCGTTTACCTGCGGGGATTTCTTTTTCGTCCATGCGGGCGTGCGCCCGGGCGAACTCCTTTCGCATCAGCGCGACGAGGATCTGCTCTGGATCCGGGATGAATTCCTCAGTCACGAGGAGGCGTTCGAAAAAATCATCGTTCACGGTCACACGCCGGTCATGGAGCCGGACGTGCGCCGGAACCGGATCAACATCGATACCGGAGCCTATGCGACCGGCCGGCTGACATGCCTCAGACTGGAGGGCGACGAAATCGGCTTTATCTGATTTTCCGGGATTCGGCCTGCCGTCTTTCCATACCCCCTGTTATTCTTCTGTTATTCTCTTGCAACCCGGCTTTTGAAGCTCTCAGCTCCGATTGACTCCCGAAGGACCGGCAAGGTGGAATCGATGAGTTTGGACCCGCCTCGACCAGACTTTACGCCCCGACAAACGGGGGACGACGGGCCGTTGCTCGAGCCTCCGGCGCGGCTGCGAATGGGTTTGCTCGGCGCTTGGCGGCGTTCTCGCCGTTCGGCGGCGTATGGATGCTGCTCAGCGCGCTGTTGGCGCCCGCGGCCGTTGCGCTGCCGCTCGACCGCGACGGCGCCGCGGCCGCCGCGGCTCATCGCGGCCGCGCAATCGCGGCGGCGCGGCTCGGCCTCATCCGGGGAGACCTCTACGCGCAGGCCGCCTACAGCGACGCGGGTCTTCTCTGGCTCGACCGGGCGCATAGCCTCGACGCGGCGAGCGCCGCCGAGGTTCAGGCCGCAAGGTCGAATGCCGAAACCGCGCTGGCGCTTGCCCCCGTCAACGGCTCGGCATGGCTCTTTCTGGCGTCGCTCGCCGCCCGCGTCGGCGAAACCCGCGGACGCGAACGGCCTCATCGCCCTGCAAATGTCCTATCTGACCGCGCCGGACGACGCCGCGCTCGCCCGCCCCCGCATCGAGCGCGCGCTCGCTTCCAGCGTCCCGATCGACAGGGATTTGCAGGAGTTCATGAAAGGCGACCTGCGCGAGATTTTGGCCCAGCAGCCGCTGCAAAAGCCCGCGATCCTCGCCGCCTACAAGGCCGCCTCGCCGCAAAACCAGGCGATCTTCGAGGCGCTCGCCGCTGAAATCGATCCGGATTTCGCCCAGTCAGTCCGCGAGCGAGGCGCCGAAATGAGACAGCATCCCTCTCCTCCGCCGCGACGCCAGCGCGGATCGCCCGGCAACAGACCGGGCGCGCCAAGCCGCCCGGCTTCTCCGCTCCTCCAGTCGAAAAGGTCGAAATAATGAGCAAGATCAAGGTCGCCAATCCCGTCGTCGAACTCGATGGCGATGAGATGACCCGGATCATCTGGCGCTACATCCGCGAGAAACTCATTCTGGCCTATCTCGACATCGATCTCGAATATTACGATCTTTCAATCGAGAACCGGGACGCCACAAACGATCAGGTCACCGTCGACGCGGCGAACGCGATCAAGAAACAGGGCGTCGGCGTCAAATGCGCGACGATCACGCCCGACGAGGCGCGCGTCAAGGAATTCAACCTGAAGCAGATGTGGCGGTCGCCGAACGGCACGATCCGCAATATTCTTGGCGGCGTCATCTTTCGCGAGCCGATCATCTGCCGCAACGTTCCCCGCCTCGTGCCGGGCTGGACGCAGCCGATCGTGATCGGCCGCCACGCCTTTGGCGACCAATATGCCGCGACCGACTTCAAGGTGCCCGGAAAGGGACGCCTGACCATCAAGTTCGAAGGCGACGACGGAACCATCATCGAAAAGGAAATCTACAAATATCCGGGGGCGGGCGTGTCCCTGTCGATGTACAATCTCGACGATTCGATCCGCGATTTCGCAAGAGCATCGCTTAAATTACGGGCTGAATGCGAAATATCCGGTGTTTCTGTCGACGAAAAACACCATCCTCAAGGCTTATGACGGCCGCTTCAAGGACATCTTCCAGGAGGTTTTCGAAACCGAATTCGCCGAGAAATTCGCCGCCGCCGGGATCATCTACCAGCATCGCCTGATCGACGACATGGTGGCGTCCTGCCTCAAATGGTCCGGCGGCTATGTCTGGGCCTGCAAGAACTACGACGGCGACGTGCAGTCCGATACGGTCGCGCAGGGGTTCGGCTCGCTCGGCCTCATGACCTCGGTGCTGCTCAGCCCCGACGGCCAGACCGCCGAGGCGGAGGCGGCGCATGGCACGGTGACGCGCCATTACCGCGAATATCAGAAGGGCAAGGAGACATCGACCAATTCGATCGCCTCGATCTTCGCCTGGACGCGCGGGCTCGCCCATCGGGCCAAGCTCGACGGCAACGCCGAACTCGCGAGCTTTGCGCAAACCCTCGAAAAAGTCTGCGTCAGGACCGTCGAGTCCGGATTATATGACGAAGGATCTCGCGCTGCTCGTCGGCGCGGAGCAGAAATGGCTTTCGACGACCGGCTTCCTCGACAAGATCGACGATAACCTGCGCAAGGCGATGGCGCCCGCGAAAGCGTGAGCGCCACCCCCTCTGCCCTCCCGCGCGAGCGACAAGCAACTCGGCGCGCCGTCGCGCTGCGCGGGACCGGGATCTTAAACCGCAGCAATTCGGTGGACTGAAAAGCGTAACTCAAGTCGGCGGCGTGACTTACGATTGAATATGCGCGTCGCAATCGGTATAAGGTCGCCATCTGGACGTGGGAGATTCTCCGGTGCCTGGCGACACGCTCGACGACGCCTACCAGCCATCTGAAGAAGAGGCGTTCATGAATGAGCGCCAGCGCGATTATTTTCGTCGCAAGCTTCTGGCCTGGAAGGAAGATATTCTACGCGAGAGCCGCGAGACCCTGGTCGCGCTGCAAAGCGAAAACGAGAATCACCCCGACGTCGCCGACCGGGCGTCTTCCGAAACGGACCGCGCCATCGAGCTGCGGGCGCGCGACCGGCAGCGCAAGCTCATTTCGAAAATCGAGGCCGCGCTCGGCCGGCTCGACGACGGCACCTATGGCTATTGCGAGGAGACGGGCGAACCGATCGGCCTGAAGCGCCTCGACGCCCGCCCGATCGCCACCCTCTCGGTGGAAGCGCAGGAACGGCACGAGAAACGCGAGCGCGTCTATCGCGACAGCTGAAGACCAAACCCAGCCGATGCGCTGAGCAGCGTCCGTCAGGACCCGCGCCCGAGCAGCCGGGCCATCTCGTCCTCAAGCGACTGATCCAGACTGTCGATGCGACAGATTTGACGGATCCGACAAGCTCTGTCGGCGGCCGGCGGCGCGCTCTGCAGGCGTCGGCATGGCCGCCGCGACGTCGGCCGCGAGGCCGATCCTCTCCGGCGCCGGGGAACGGCGCTGAAGCCTCTGGCGCGCGCCGACGCCGTCTGCCGGCGCCGATTGCTGGCGACGTCGGCCGCGGCGCGCGCTGGCCCGCCGGCGGAGCGGCTCCGCCGGCAGAAGGGACGAGGCGGCGGGCGGCTTCGGCTCCGTCAGTTGGCGCGGCGGCGAGGTCCGCAGGAAAGGCGTCGCCAGCGGCGCGCGCTGAAAGCCGCCCGATGGACCCGGCTCCAGCCTCGATCCTCGATGGAAGATCCGGGCGGGGCAGCGGCTCGCGCGGCGTGCGCTGCGCCGTCAACGGCGGGCGGCGCGGCGCGGCGGCAAGGGAAAGGCTGGCGCCCGCGGCGCGGGCGGCGCGACGGCGGGAGACGACGCGACAGGCTCGTCGACGACGGCGGCTGGCGGCAGCTCCGCCTCGGGTTCCGGCGTCGGGGCGCCGAGGCTGGCGCGGGTGGCGGAACCGGCGTTTTGCGTGGCGGCTGCGGGCTGGCTTGCGCGCCCGGGCGCGGGATCGAGCTCCGGCTGCCAGGGCGGCGCGCTCGGCGACGGAGCGCCGACGGAGCGACGGCGCTTGCAACGCTTCTCTCGGCTCCTTCTCCCGCGCATCTTTGTCGCGCAACACGCATCTCGCGGCCCTCGGCGCGGATGATCTCCGATTCGATCACGAGATCGTTCGGGCCGCCGATCATCAACAGATGCTCGACATTGTCGCGCCGAACGATCACCAGCTGGCGGTGCCGGTCGAGGTCGAAGGCGTCGACGACGCCAAGCCGCGGCAGCCGCGTCCGGCCGCCGCCCGGCGTCTTGAGCCGGCGTCCGAAGGCAAGGCGGAAAATGAACAGGATGAGCGCCGCCGCGAGCAGGAGAGCGATCACCCAGACGAGGAACGTCAAACTCTTATTCTCGAAAATTTTGTCGACTAAGGCCTGCATCGGCTCGGCTCGCTCGAAAACTCTCGGATTGCGATCTCTACGCGACCCTTCAGAACCGGGCGCCAGCAACTAAAGACCAAAACGCACCATAGGAAATACTGTCGATTCTATCAAGGCTCGCGCCTTGGCGCGCGCCATCGCCCAATCGAGGCGCGGCGTCGGCGCTGACGCGGCGCCAGCTTCATGACATCCGCGCGGAAAATGCTTACAAATTCTTCGATCGCCAATGCGAATCGGCGAACGCTTCCACGCGAGCGATCGAGGAGGCCCTGATGCGGCGATCAGGATTTGCGCTTTTGCTTGCGCCGGATGGACGACCATGAGCGATCAGCCGCTTTCCGCCAGCACTGACGGGACGGACCGCGCGGGCAGCCTCGTCCCGGTTCTGCTTTTCGTCGCCCTGCTTGGCGGCGCGGCGGCGGCGTTCGCGCTCCTGCCGAGGGGCGCCGCGGCGAACTTCGTCACGGGGCTTCTGGCCGCTTTCGCCGTCGCGGGCGTCTTCGCCGTCTTCGCCTTCGCGGCCGGGCTTCTTCAGTTTGCCGGCGGAGCCCGCCGAAGACGATCTCCCAAAACGCATCTGCGACGGCGATCCGCAGGCGATGATCGCGACCGACGCCGCGGGCGATTTTCTCTACGCCAACGACGCCTATTTTCGTTTGTCCGGCGCCCGCACGCGTGCGGATCTGCGCGGCGTCGCGCGGCTGTTCGCCGGCGCGCCCGGCGCATCGGAAGCCGTCTACCGTCTGGCGCAGGCCGCGCGCGAGGGCCGGCCGGCCGTGGAGGAACTAGGCTTGAGGTCGGCGCCCGGCGACGAGGGGCGGGCCGGCTGGCGCCAGATCAAGGTGAGGCCTCTTGCCGGGGCGAAAGGGCGGCGCGCCAGCCTCTGGACCATCGCGGACGTCACCCGCGAACGGGCCGGGCAGGAGGCCCTGCTTCCCGGCGGCGATGGCGCCGAGGGCTCCCGCGCCGCGGCGGCGGGTCGCGCGCCGGGCGAGGCGCCGGCCGAAGACGCCGCCGACGATCCGCGCGCCGCCGAGGCGCGGTTCGCGCGGGTTTTCAATGCGACGCCCATGGCCATCGCCATTCTCGATGCGGGCGGGCGCATCGCGCGCTCGAACGCCGCCTTCGCGCGGCTGATGCCGGAGGCATTGAAGCCGCCGACGACGGCGCCGCCCGCTCGATCTATTCCGGCCTTTTGGAGCGCGACCGCGGCGCGCTGCGGGCCGCGCTGGCCGCCGCCGCATCGCAGACCGACATCGCGCCGCTCGACGTGGCGCTCGCCGGCGACGGCGACCGCTCGGCGCGCCTCTTCATCTCGGCTTCGGGCGAGGCGCGACGGAGGCGGGGCGACGATCTATGCGCTCGATACGACCGAGCAGCGCACCCTGCAGGATAATTTCGCGCAATCGCAGAAAATGCAGGCGATCGGCCAGCTCGCCGGCGGCGTCGCGCATGATTTCAACAATGTGCTGACGGCGATCATCGGCTACTCCGATCTCCTGCTCGCCAATCACCGGCCGACCGATCCGTCCTTCCGCGACATCATGCAGATCAAGCAGAACGCCAACCGCGCCGCGGGGCTCGTTCGCCAGCTGCTCGCTTTCTCGCGCCGGCAGACCCTGCGCCCGCAAGTGCTGCAGCTTGGCGACGTCCTCTCCGAACTGAGAATGATGATGCGCCGCCTCGTCGGCGAAAAGATCACTGTCGAGTTGCGGCACGGGCGCGATCTCTGGCTCGTCAAGGCCGACATCAATCAGTTCGAACAGGTCGTCGTCAATCTGATCGTCAATGCGCGCGACGCCATGCCGGACGGCGGCGAAATCATGCTGCGCACCCGCAATGTGACGCCGGCCGAATGCGCCGCCTTCGACGACAATGCGCTGCCCGCGGCGGAATATGTCGCGATCGAGGTCGAGGATTTCGGCCATGGCATCGCGCCGGAGGTGAAGGACAAGATCTTCGAGCCGTTCTTCACGACGAAGGAGGTCGGCAAAGGCACGGGTCTTGGCCTCGCCATGGTCTACGGCATCGTGAAGCAGACCGGCGGCTATGTATTGTGCTCCAGCACCGTCGGCCGCGGCACGACCTTCACCGTGCTGCTGCCCCGCCACGCCAGGCGACGCGCCGCCGGCGAGCGCGCCGGTCAAGGCCGCCGCCGACCTCACCGGCCATGGCACCATCCTGCTCGTCGAGGACGAGGAGGCTGTGCGGGCCTTCGCCGCGCGCGCCCTCGCCTCGCGCGGCTATAGCGTGCTGCAGGCCGCCAACGGATTTGAAGCGCTCGAGATCGTCGCGCAAAATCGCGGCGAAATCGATCTCGTCGTGTCCGACGTCGTCATGCCGGAGATGGACGGCCCGACCATGTTCGGCGAATTGCGCAAGCGCGGCGTTGCGGCGAAGGTGATCTTCGTTTCGGGCTACGCCGAGGAAGCCTTCGCGAAGAACCTGCCCGAGGGCGAGGAATTCGCCTTCCTGCCCAAGCCGTTCTCGCTGAAGCAGCTGATCGAGGCGGTCAAGGCGGCGATCTGAGGCTGAACCCTTCGCAGCGAAATTTCTACTCGATCCCCGCCGCGCGGCTGCGCGCGTTCCAGGCGGCGCGGAAGCGCTTTTCGATCTCGACGGGATCCGTTTCGGCGGGCGTCGCGGCGGCGAGCGCGCCGCGCACCAGAGAACCTTCCTCGGCGGTCAAAACGATCGGGCCAGCCATGAAGGCGGCGTTCGGAAGCGAATGAAGGATCGCCGCCTTGTTCGGATGAGCGCCGACCTCCACAAGCTGATCGGCGACAGGCTTGCCGTCGATACAGATATGAGCGCCGATCACCTCGACTTTGCGACCGTCGGAAGTCGTCCGAATGAATGTCGTTTGCATCGTTTTCGCACACCCTTTCTTCGTCCGCGCATGATCTGGTCCAGGAAGTCTCGCGACATTCTGGAATCATGCTCTAATCCACCCCAGCCGCCAAGGCGGCGATGACAGTGCCCCCGACAAGCTCCATCGCGCCCAACTCCGAGATTTTGGCGAGATAGCGCTGCGATTTCGCCTTTTCGTCCCGGCGCAGATGGATGAAGGACAGCGCCTTCAACGTATAAAGCGCGAAATGCGCCGGCCCGTTGACGTCCGAAGAAATCTGGCCGCTCGTCCAGGCCGTCCAATCGGGATCAAGCCCCGCTTGGCGCGCGGCCTCTTTGAGTCCCGCCTCGGCGATCGCCAGCGCTTCGTCGAGATTGCCCTGATAGGTGTGGATTTTATAAAGACAAAGATAGGTCGGCAAAGCGTCGCGCCGCAGCTCAAGGGCCTCGCGAAAGGCGGCGTCGGCGCCAATCGCATCATGTCGGTAAAGCGACACGCCGCGCTGCAGGATCTGGTTGACCTCGGGTGGGACGTCGCCGAAATCGATCAGATTGTCCATCTGGACAACTTTGTTCGTTCTAAGCTGCCACGGGTGGACGGTTTCTGACATGGAGCCGCGCGGGATCTCGAATTGGTCCGGATTTTCGCTCCGCAGCAATTCCCATGCCTTCGCCGATCTTTGCGCTATGCGGCTCCCGCCCGTTTTGCGGCGGCGTCCGCTATTAACCATGATAAATATTTTCAAGGAGTTGATTCGGCGCGGACACTTCGCGCATCTCGATTATTTTTCAATTTCCGCCTGCGGAATTGCGCTCGCATAGGATGTGTTCCCCTCGGGGCGAGGCGATCCAGCCTGACGAATGGCCCGGGATATCAGAACATAAAAAGAACTTGCGGGAGAGAACAAATGGGGTACATTTGACGTCAACGCAGATCGCATTGCGCTGCGCGTCAAGCCTGTGCCAGAAGGATCAGACCGATGAGTCAAGCCAATCTCCGCCTTGTTGAAGGAACCTCCGTGGACAAGACCAAGGCCCTCGACGCCGCCCTGTCCCAAATCGAACGCGCCTTCGGCAAGGGCTCGATCATGCGGCTTGGCAAGAATCAGAAAGTCGTCGAGATCGAAACCGTGCCGACCGGTTCGCTCGGGCTCGACATCGCGCTTGGCGTCGGCGGACTGCCGCGCGGACGCGTGGTCGAGATCTACGGCCCTGAATCCTCGGGCAAAACGACCCTCACTTTGCATGTGATCGCCGAAGCCCAGAAAAAGGGCGGCGTCTGCGCCTTCATCGATGCGGAACATGCGCTCGACACGATTTACGCCCGAAAGCTCGGCGTCAACCTTGAGGATCTTCTGGTCTCTCAGCCCGACACCGGCGAGCAGGCCCTCGAAATCACCGATACGCTGGTGCGTTCCGGCGCGGTCGACGTGCTGGTCATCGATTCGGTCGCGGCCCTCACCCCCCGCGCGGAAATCGAAGGCGAAATGGGCGACAGCCAGCCGGGCCTTCAGGCGCGCCTCATGAGCCAGGCGCTGCGCAAGCTCACCGCCTCGATTTCGCGCTCGCAGACGATGGTCATCTTCATCAATCAGATCCGCATGAAGATCGGCGTCATGTACGGCAGCCCCGAAACCACGACAGGCGGCAACGCCCTGAAGTTCTACGCCTCCGTCCGGCTCGACATTCGCCGCATCGGCTCGATCAAGGACCACGACGAGGTGACCGGCAACCAGACGCGGGTCAAGGTCGTGAAGAACAAGGTGGCGCCGCCATTCAAGCAGGTCGAATTCGACATCATGTATGGCGAAGGCATCTCGAAAATCGGCGAACTGATCGATCTTGGCGTGAAGGCCGGCGTCGTCGAAAAATCCGGCGCCTGGTTCTCCTATGACAGCCAGCGCCTTGGCCAGGGCCGCGAGAACGCCAAAACCTTCCTGAAAGCGAATCCCTTGATCGCCGACAAGATCGAACTCGCCATCCGCGAAAACTCAGGCATGATCGCCGACAAAATTCTCGACGTCGCCGACGGAGCCGGCGAGGAGTAAAGCGTCCGTCATCCCCCCAGCCCTCCGTCCGCCCGGACACGCTCATCGCGGCGCGCACAAAACCGCGCCGTCGGGCGAGAAAGCCTCGACGTCGCCGCGACCCCTCGCGCGCCTTTCCCTTTGACGCTTGCGTTTTCGGAGCGCCGAACGCATTTTGCGGGCTGGCGATCGACTTAAGCGATCGTGAGGCTTGCGCTTGATCCGGCGAAGCGCAAGGTCGTGTCGAATTGGCGAGGCGGCGCAAGCGGCGCGCGACGTTTACGCGAATGATCGAGGCGCCGGCGGATGCAGCGTCCGAACGGCGCCATTTGCGATCGCGCGCAAGCCCGAACGCGCGAGATGCGAAACGGAAAAGCAGATGAACGGCGTTAACGATATCCGCTCGGGCTTCCTCAATTTTTTCAAGAAGCACGGCCACGAGATCGTGCCTTCGGCGCCGCTCGTTCCGCGCAACGATCCGACTTTGATGTTCACCAACGCCGGGATGGTGCAATTCAAGAACCTTTTCACCGGCCTCGAAAAGCGACCCTATGTGCGCGCCGCCAGCGCGCAAAAATGCGTGCGCGCCGGCGGCAAGCATAATGATCTCGACAATGTCGGCTATACGGCGCGGCATCACACGTTTTTTGAAATGCTCGGCAATTTCTCGTTCGGCGATTATTTCAAGCCGCTCGCGATCGAACTCGCCTGGCGGTTGATTACCCAGGAGTTCGCCCTGCCGAAGGACCGGCTGCTCGTCACGGTCTATCATACGGACGACGAGGCTTTCTCCTTATGGAAGAAAATCGCCGGATTGCCGGATTCGAAGATCATCCGGATCGCGACGAGCGACAATTTCTGGGCGATGGGCGATACCGGACCCTGCGGCCCCTGCTCGGAGATCTTCTACGATCAGGGCGACAAGCTTCAGGGCGGCCCGCCCGGCAGCGCCGATGAGGACGGCGACCGCTTCCTCGAATTCTGGAATCTCGTCTTCATGCAGTTCGAGCAGACCGGGCCGCACGAGCGCATCGATCTGCCGCGTCCCTCGATCGATACGGGCATGGGGCTCGAGCGCATCGCCGCGCTGCTGCAGGGCGCGACGTCGAATTACGACATCGATCTGTTCCGCGTCCTGATCGGCGCCATCGCGGATGCGACGGGGGCCGATCCCGTCAGGCCCGCAAAAGGCCAGCCTTCGCGTCATCGCCGACCATCTGCGCGCCTCGGCCTTCCTCATCGCCGACGGGGTCACGCCTTCAAACGAAGGGCGCGGCTATGTGCTGCGCCGGATCATGCGCCGCGCCATGCGTCACGCCCAGCTTCTCGGCGCGCGCGAACCTTTGCTCTGGCGCCTCGTTCCGGTCCTGTCGCGCGAAATGGGGCAAGCCTATCCGGAGCTGATCCGGGCCGAGCCGCTGATCGTCGAAACATTGCGGCTCGAGGAGACGCGCTTCATCGATACGCTGGCCCGCGGCCTTTCGATCCTCGACGAGGCCGTGCGCGATCTTCCGGCGGGCGGCGTCCTGCCGGGGCAGGTCGCCTTCAGGCTTTACGATACGTTCGGCTTTCCGCTCGATCTGACGCAGGACGCGCTGCGCGCCCGTTCGCTCGGCGTCGATGTCGAGGGGTTCGAGGCCGCCATGGCGCGTCAGCGCGCGGATGCGCGCAGGGCGTGGGCGGGATCGGGCGAAGCGGCGACCGAAAACATCTGGTTTTCGATCCGGGAGAAGGCCGGCGCGACGGATTTTCTCGGCTATGAGGCCGAGCGCGCCGAAGGAATCGTCGCGGCGATCGTCAAGGACGGTGGCGAGGTTGACCGCCTTCGCGCTGGCGAGACCGGCGCCATCATCCTCAACCAGACGCCCTTCTATGGCGAATCTGGCGGACAGGTCGGCGACACCGGGCTCATGAGCGCCAATGGCGTGCGCTTCCGCGTCGCCAACACGCAAAAGAAGCTCGGCGACCTGTTTGTGCATGAAGGGACGGTCGAGCAAGGCGAGATCCGCGTCGGTCTCGCGCTCGAACTCGCCGTCGATCACGCGCGCCGCGCGGCGATCCGGGCCAATCATTCGGCGACGCATCTTTTGCATGAGGCGCTGCGCCTCGTGCTCGGCGATCATGTCGCGCAAAAGGGTTCGCTCGTCGCCAGCGATCGCCTGCGCTTCGATTTCGCTCATCTGAAGCCGATCTCCGAGGACGAATTGACCCGCATCGAGGACATCGCCAATCGCGCGGTGCTCGAAAACGCGCCCGTCGTCACGCGGCTGATGGCCGTCGAAGACGCCATGAACTCAGGCGCGCGCGCGCTTTTCGGCGAGAAATACGGCGATGAGGTGCGGGTCGTCTCGATGGGTTGCGCGCAGGACCGCGAAGACGGCGGCGAAGGCGCCAATCGCGCCTTTTCGGTCGAGCTGTGCGGCGGAACGCATGTCGCTCGCACCGGCGACATCGGCCTCATAACGATTGTCTCCGAAGGGGCGGTCGCGGCTGGCGTGCGGCGGATCGAAGCGAAGACGGCGGTCGAGGCGCGGCATTTCCTCAATGCGCGGGCCTCCCATCTGCGCGATGTCGCAACCCTCCTCAAGAGTCCGGAAGACGACGCTACAAAGCGCCTCGCCGCGTTGATCGAGGATCGGCGCAAGCTGGAGCGCGACCTCGCCGACGCGCGCAAGAAGCTGGCCATGGGCGGCGCCGGCGAGACCGGCCCGAATCTCCCGCAGGATATCGGTGGCGTCAAATACCTCGGGCGGTCGGTCTCGGGCGTCGATCTGAGAGATTTGAAATCGCTCGCGGATGAGGCAAAGCAGAACGTCGGCTCCGGCGTTGTCGCGATCGCCAGCGTCGATGAGGCAGGCAAGGCAGGCATCGTCGTCGGGGTCACCGACGACCTGACCGACCGTTTCGATTCGGTCGCGCTCGTTCGCCTCGCGGCGGCCAAGCTTGGCGGCAAAGGCGGCGGCGGCCGGCGCGATATGGCGCAGGCTGGCGGGCCCGACGGCGCGGGGGTCGACGCCGCCCTGACGGCGATCGGCGACGCGCTGCGCTCGGCCTTGAGCGCCGCTTGAGCATCTCCGCCTCCAGCGCAAAAACACTGGCTCGAACGCAACCCATCGGGGTTTGAAAGGTTTCCGTTGCGGGGACCCATCCCAACGGGAGGCAGTGATGTCTGACATCAATCCGCGCGGAGCCGATGCCGCCGCCGATCTGAACGCCGTCAGCGTGTCGGCCGCGACCAGAAATCTGCAAGCGATCGCCGCGGAAATCAACGAGATGTCGCGACAGTCGATCGAGCACACATCGGAGACGATTGAAAAGTTGCGCAATGCGCACGGCCTGGCCGAAGTCCTGGCGATACAGTCGGGCTATGTCCGCGAAGCGGTCGAACACGTCCTGCAGCACACCCGCAGGTTCAGCGAGTTGATGACGTCTTTCCCGCTCGAATTGAGCAAGAGCTACGCCGAAGTGTGGTCGAAATCGGTGAAAACGGCGATCAAGACAACGGAGGAAGCTGGGGACAAGGCGGTGGCGGAGGCTGAGCGCTTGTCCGAACCGTTCCGGCATTCGTAGGCCCGCCACGGCGGCCAGTTCCGTTTTCCCGCAGCGGTTCGCAGTCGGCGGGATCAACTCTTTTCCATGTCATGAAGACATGCCAGACTTCGATTTTCGACACTCGACCAGAGTTGCGCGCCCTTCATGCTTCGGCTTCTTCTCCTTCGCCATGCCGAGGCCGTTCCCGCCGCGGGCGGGCGGGACATGGACCGGCGGCTCACGCCGGACGGTCGGGATGCGGCGTGGAGAATGGGCGCTTACCTGAGCAAGTCCGGCGAGAAGCCCGACCTCGCGCTTGTTTCGCCGGCCCAAAGGACCATCGAAACCCTGGACGAGATCGAGCGCGCCCTTGGCCTTCGCCTGACCCGCACGGTGGCGCTATCGCTTTACCAATCCAGTATGACGACGCTTGTCGCGCTGCTCGCCGAAACGCCCGCGACGGTCCGCGACCTTCTCGTGATCGGCCACAATCCCGGACTCGCCGAGACCGCCAATGCATTATCGAAACGAGGCGCCGCCGCCGATCTCGCCCGGCTGCGCACGCAGTTTCCGGCGCCGTGCCTCGCCATCATCGCATTCGAGGCGACCGATTGGCGAAAGGCATTTCGGGAGCGCGGCCGTCTCGATCGCTTCATAACGGCCGCCGCATTACAAAAATCGGAAGAAGGCGCTTGAACCCGCCGCGCGCGGCGCCAAGATCGGCGCGACCGGGATAAGACCAGCGCCGCGACTGGACGCGGCCGGGGACGCCCATGCTGCTGGAACTCGTCAGCCTTCTTGCGCTCGCCGCCAGCGCAGCCGTTCCGGCCGAGGTCGACGCCGCGGTCGCCGCGCCGGCGCGAACATGGGCGGCAATTCAGGACATGTCGCGCACCGCGTTGACGGCCGAAGCCTCGTTCCGTCCCGGCGAACGGATGGTGTCGAACTGGCGCCTTGAGGCGGCGCAACGCCTCGAATCGACGCCGCAATCGCTGGCGAAACTCGTCGCAAGCGATGCGCCGGCGACGCCGCGCTGCATCAAGCTCAACAATTACTGGTGCGTGAAACGCGCCGGCTGGGCCGGCGAAATCGCCGCCGATGCGGACGGTCATGTCGCCTTCGCCTCCGCGATGGAAGGCGCCATGGTCGCGGTCATGCTGCTGCGCCGTTATTATCTCGTCTATGACCGACGCTCGGCGCAGGCGATCATATCGCGCTGGGCGCCGGCGGAATGCGGCGCCTTCGCCGCGGCGGGAAGACCAGGCGCCGCCGTGCGTCTCGCCGCCCTGCGCCTCGACAATCTGGCGACGCATGGCATCGCCAATACCTTGCGGGCGCGCTGGCTTGCGTCGCATCGGCCCGGCTTCGCCCGGTCGCAAGCGACCGGGGGGGCCGGCCGCCAGGTGGCGATAAAGCCGCGGCGTTCGGTCGTCGCCGATCACTCGATCCGGATGATGGCGGCGCCTGAGATTGCGGTCGGCATGGGCGAGCGCCCTGCGACGCAGGCCCCTTTGACGATCGCCGCGCTGGTGGCGATGCCGATGTTCGCGACGCCCGCGTCCGGGCTTTGCCTGCGCCGACGAAAGCGCGCGCATCCGCCAGTATGCGCTGCGCGCCGTTGAAGGCGTCGGCGCCGGCCCCGACGATGATTTGCAGCTTTTCGCGGCGGATGGCGCGCCCGGCGCCAACCTCTCCCTCGTCATGCGGAACATGGCGAAGGTTGAAATCGGTCCGTTCGGGGCGCGCGACGATCTCATCGCCGCGGCGATCGAAGCGGAAGCGCAACAAGACAAGGCGCGGCGATCCGGCGCCGCCGAACTAACCGGGGGCGCCAAATAACCCGCGACGCTTGCGAAAGCGCTTGATTTCGCTCGCTCCCTTTGGTTCATCGCTTGGCGTGCGGCGCGCCGGCGCGCCCATCCGAAAGCCAGCCGGACGTTCCACTTGCCCCTCATCCCGGATCTTCTCTACGAAACCCGCGCCATCGCGCGCAGCCTTATCGACTATTCCGCCGGCGCGCATGTTCGCCTTGGCGTGACCGGCCTCTCCCGCGCGGGCAAGACCATATTCATCACCGCGCTGATCGAACATCTCACCAAGGCGGCGAGCCCCGCCATGCGCGGGCGTAAAAACACCCTGCCGGTCTTTCGCGTTCACGCCGAGGGGCGCCTGATCGGCGGCGCGCTTGAGCCGCAGCCCGACGACGACGTCCCGCGCTTCGCCTATGAGGACCATATCGACGCGCTGGCGGGGCCGGGCGGGCGGCCGGAGGCTCGCCATTGGCCGCAATCGACGCGGCGCATCTCGGAAATGCGCCTGCGACTCGCGTTCCAGCAGAAAGGGCGGCCTGCGTCCCGGGCGGCATTTTCTGACGCTCGACATCGTCGATTATCCCGGCGAATGGCTGCTCGACCTGCCGCTCCTGACGAAATCCTTCGCGCAATGGTCGAAGGAATCATTCGCCGCCGCATCGAGCGCCGCCCGCGCGCCGCTCGCTGCGCAATGGCGCGGCTTCGCCGCCCAGAACGACCCGAAAGGCCAAATTCGTCGAATCCGACGCGCGCCAGGCGGCCGAGCTGTTCACCGCTTATCTGCGCGCCTGCCGCGCCGAGGAATTCGGCTTCTCCAGCCTGCCGCCGGGGCGCTTTCTCATGCCGGGCGACCTCGCCGGATCGCCGGCGCTGACCTTCGCGCCGCTCGCCGTCGAGCCCAATGACGTCTTTGCGCCGAACTCGCTCGCCGCCATGATGGAGCGCCGCTACGAGGCCTATAAGGCGCATGTGGTCAAACCCTTCTTCCGCGATCATTTCTCGCGGCTCGACCGGCAGATCGTGCTCGTCGACGCGCTCGCCGCGCTCAACGCCGGCCCCGCCGCGATGCGCGATCTCGAAGTCGCGCTCGCCGATGTGCTGACCGCCTTCCGGGCGGGACGAAGCAACATTCTGTCGGCGCTGTTCCGGCCGAAGATCGACCGCATCCTTTTCGCGGCGACGAAAGCCGATCATCTGCATCACACCAGCCATGACCGGCTTGAGGCGATCTTGCGGCATCTGACCGCCAAGGCGATCGCCCGCGTCGAGGGCGTTGGCGCCGAGGTCGATGTCATCGCGCTCGCGGCGGTGCGCGCGACGCGCGAGGCCAAGGTCGACGGACATGGCGGCCCCGCGCTCGAGGCGGTGATCGGGACGCCGATCGAGGGCGAGCGCATCGGCGGCGAACTGTTCGACGGAAAGACGGAGGCGGCGATTTTTCCGGGCGAACTCCCGGCCGATCCGAAAGCCGTGTTTCGCGACCCCGCCGGCGCGCACAAGGCGGCGGACATCGATTACCGCTTCGTGCGCTTTCGTCCGCCCATCGTCGCCCGCGCCGCGGATGAAACGGCGCTTCCCGCGCCCCATATCCGGCTGGATCGCGCGCTTCAGTTTCTCATCGGCGACAAGATGACGTGATCCGAAACCGCTTCAAGAGGCGCCGCAATGGTTGACCAAAATGCCTGACCCCAAACGCCCACGGGCGTTTCGACTGCAGGACCTTAATCTTGGCGAGGCCGACGCGACCGGAAATCCCCGCGCGCCGGTGCTGATCGAGCCCGCGCGGGACCCCTACGAAGCTGAGGTCGAAACCGCGATGGCGACAGACGCCGTCGCCGCGGAGGAGGCCGCCGTGGAGGTCGCCCAGAAAAAGGGCCTCGGCCGGCGCTGGTTTTTGTCGTGGACCGGGATCTTCTGGTCGGCCGCCGGCGGGTTGGTCGCCTTGAGCTTCGGCCTCTGGCTGAACCGTCTCGTCGATGATCTTTTCGCCCGCGCCCCAGCCCTCGGCCTCGCCGGCCTCGTCCTCGCGGGCGCCGCCGGGCTCGCGCTGCTTGTCCTCGCCGGCCGCGAGGTTGCGGGCGTCATGCGGCAGTCGCGCATCGCCGAGCTTCACATCGGCCTCGCCCGGGCGCGCGAGAGCGATGATTTCCAGGATGCGCGGCGCCTCGTGCGCGAGCTCAGCGCGCTTTACGCGACGCGGGCGGAAACGGCGCAGGCGCGGGACCAGCTGCGCGAGCTGGCGCTAGACATCGTCGACGGCCGCGACCTCATCGACATCGCCGAACGCACCCTCGTTCATCCGCTCGATCTCGAAGTGCGCCAGGAGATCGCCAGCGCCGCCAAGCGCGTCTCGATGGTGACGGCGATCGCGCCGCGCGCGATCATCGACGTCGTGTTCGTCGTCGCGCAGGCGATCCGCCTGATCCGGCGCATCTCGACGATCTATGGCGGCCGGCCGGGCCTCTTCGGCTTTCTCAAGGTGCTGCGCTCGATCGGCGCGCATATCGCGATCACCGGCGGCATGGCGGCGGGCGACAGCATCGTGCAGCAGTTTTTCGGCCATGGCATCGCCGCGAAGCTCTCCGCGCGGCTTGGCGAAGGCGTGCTCAACGGGCTGCTCACCGCGCGCGTCGGCCTCTCCGCGATGGCGGTATGCCGGCCGATGCCCTATGCGGTCGGGCGGGCGCCGGGCGTGCGCGACGTCGCGCCGTTCCTGTTCAGCAAGGCCGAGACGAAGGGCTGAGCGCGGCAAAACCGGACCATAAAAATCGGCGCCATAATGATGGCGGAGGCCGCCATCTTACCTGCTTCCCTCGCAGTTTTGTTCACGCTCTGTTTTTGACTTGGCCTTTGATTTCGCAGATCCTTCTCCCGTGATCGTGAACCATCGGGACGGAGGTCTGCTTGGGAATTCTGGCGCGGTTCGAGGGCGAATTTTTCAAGCTGTGCAAACAGCGGGCGCTGCACGCCCTTTTGACCTTCACCGCGGCCGGCCTTGCGCTTGGCGCGACGATTCTCGCCCCGCTGCGGCGCAATGCTGCGGGCGTCGAAACCCTCGATCTGTCGGGCGAGGACCGCATTCTGGCGGCGCTGACGGCTGCCTTTCTCGCCCCGGTCGATGCGGCGCTGCTCGGCAAACTGCGCCGCGCCTGCGCGCTATGGACGCTTGGCGAAAAGAGTCTCGCGCAAATTCATCTGGCCCAGCTCCGTCTGCCGCCGGTCGGCGCGGATGAGGCCCTGCGGCTCCATCTCGCCGACCGCCTGATGGCGGAGGGTTTTGCGCCGCGCGAACTCTGCAAGGAGCTGGGCTTTGAGCTACCGGCGGGGCTGAAAAAATACAGCCCCGACCAGCCGCGCGACGAACAGGGCCGATGGACGGATGGCGCGGGCGGCGGCGGTTCCTCCAGCGCCGTTGTCTCCAACGATGTCCGGGAGGGCCGCTCCGTCTCGCCCGGCGGCCCGCATGGCGGCGAGGACAGCGAGGAGGACAAGCTCGACGCGGAACGGCGCGCCTTGGGCGAGGAGCCGCCAGAGGAAGACCAGCGCCACGGCCGACCCATTGATCCGCTGGGCCCAACGCCTCTTCCGGTCGGCGGTACGCGGCCGAGTCCGACCGCAGGGTCCGGCCCCAAGCCCTCCAATTTTGTAGGACAGGACTTTGGGAAGTACGGGGTCGGAGTCGAAAAGCCCGATTTGGAAATTGACTTTTGGAACGATCATGCCACCAGGCGAGCGATGCAGCGCGGGCTATCCGGTGACGAGATCGCGGATATCGTTGCAAATCCGTTGTTGGTCACACGCCAATCGAACAGTCGGTTCTACTATCTTAACGACCAGGGAGCGGTCGTCCTTGACGACTATGGAAGGGTTGTCACCAATTATAGCTCTTCGGATTTTAAACAAGGCGTGCTCGAGGTTCTTAAGCGCGTGCATTCTGAGGACAGGTAGATGGAACACACAGCCGATTTCATGCTCGTCCGCGCCGTCCTGCTGAGGGACTGGGAGCCAATCATATGCAATGAACTCCTTCCCGACGATGAATATGACGACTACGTCCCCGAAATCATCAATTTGCTCGAAGCCGGCGCTCCGATAGAGCGTATTGCGGACTATCTCTCATTCGTGGAAGGCGTCACGATGGGCGTGCAGACGGAGCGTGAGCGCACAGGCCGTGTCGCGAGCAATCTGATCGCGGCGTGGAAACAACGAGCGAACTGACCCGCTGCCGTCGCAGACGATGTGCGCGAAGGCCGCTCCGTCTCGCCCGGAAGCCTCGCACGCCGGCGAGGACAGCGAGGAAAACAAGCTTGACGCGTTCAAATCGAAGTTCGAAGAGCATTCGTCGCAGGAGGACGCGGAGCGCGGCCGGCCGATCGACCCGCTTGGTCCAACGCCCCTCCCTCTCGGTACGCGGCCGGTCGCAGCCCCTGGCGCTTCGCCCTCAAAAACGGAGCTTTTGGGCAATAATCCTAAACCCGGCGGATCGCGTTGGAACACGGACCTGCCCGGCGGCAGGCCAGAAGCCGAGGCTTTGTTCGAAAGGCTCCGAGGTGACAGCCAAACGCTTCGCGATATCGACGAGCAGGGAAACGAGCGTATCTGGACGGAAGATAATTCGGTACGGCTTCGCATCATGGCCAACGGCGACATTCGCGTCGAACGTCAGGTCGATATAGGCGGGAAGCGCCTGGAGACCATTCACTTCGGCGAAAGAAAGGGCAGGCGATGATTGACGATCGTGATCCGGAAACCCGAAACCTCATCGCCGTTCTGCAGCCGGGGTGGACGCGCGTGCGCCTGCGTCGAAGCCACGGTCTCAGCATAAAGGAGCGCGTGTTTTCGTGTTCCTCAATCGTGTTCGATGACGGCCGCTCCCTTCTGTGCAGCGTCGGATCGCATGATTTCCGCGACCTCGGTTGGGACTATTTCCCCTTTCGCTGCGATCTGGTATCCGATTCCACTCTACACAAATTCGAATATGTCACGCTCGCCAGCAAGGGCGGCTCGTCGGAGCTCGACCGCAAGCTGCAATGGCTTTTCGAGACGCCGACGCTCGCGCTCACCGAAGGCGTCGAGAAATTCCGGGACAGCGTCAAGCCGGACGCAAAACATTACGAATTTTCATTCTACAACGGCCTTCTCATCAGCGATCCAAAAGGCCGCGGCAGCCTGCGCCTGACCGCCGGCGACATGCCGGATTTCATTCTCACCGGCGAATTCATCTTCGGCCCCGACGCCGCTTAGGCTCGCGGCGCCTCGCCGACCGGCTGATGGCGGAAGGCTTTTCGCCGCGCGAGCTCTGCAAGCAGCTGGGCTTCGCGCTGCCGGCGGGGCTGCGGAAGTTCGATCCGGACCAGCCCCGTGACGAACAGGGGCGCTGGACCGTTGCGGGAGGCTCGTCTGGAGCGCCGCGGGCTGTGACGGAAGGCCGCTCCAACTCGCCCGGCGGTCCTCGCGGTGGCGAGGAGAGCGAGGAGGACAAGCTCGAAGACTTCAAATCGAAGTTCGAGGAGGATTCACCGCAGGAGGATTTGCGGCATGGGCGGCCGATCGACCCAATGGGGCCGACGCCGGTTCCGGTTCCCAGCTCTCGCTCGGCGCCGGCCGCCGCTGGGCCAAAGCCATCCGATTTTGTGGACCAAGACTTTGGGAAGTACGGAGTCGGAGTCGATGTGCCGGATCTAAAAATCCGGTATTTGACTCATCATTCGCTTTAACAAGAAGCGAGGCAACCGCTGTCACGCGAGGAAATTGATGATGTGGTTTCTAACCCATTGCTGGTGACCCGTCAGTCGAGTAGCAGATTTTACTTTTTAAACGACAGCGGCGCCGTCGTTGTAGATGATAGCGGAAGAGTCGTCACAAATTACGGATCGTCGGATTTCAAGCAAGGCGTGCTCGATATGCTCGCGCGCATCCATTCAGGAGGAAGATGATGGAACACACGGCCGATTTCATGTTGATAAGGAAGGTCTTGATTCGTGACTGGGAGCCAATCATATGTAACGAACTCCTTCCTGACAACGAATACAATTCCTACATTCCGGAGACCATCCGCCTTCTCCGTACGGACTGCTCGTTGGAGCAATTAGCAGTCTATTTGCAGCATGTAGAGCGCGACTACATGGAGGTGGAGACAGACCCCGAACGCACGACGCGCGTCGCCAGCAAACTAATCGCTGCCTGGAAACAAAGAACAAACTGACTTCGCTCGAATTCGCGGCCCTGCGCGTGACTGTCGGGAACCTACGAGAACAGGACGGCGGCCCGTCGCGCGACGAGCGCGCTCGGTCGCGCCCGGCGGCCCGCACGGCGGCGAGGAGAGCGAGGAGGACAAGTTCGACGCGGAACGGCGCGCCTTCGGCGCAGAGCCGCCAGAGGAAGGTCAGCGCCACGGCCGGCCCATCGACCCGCTTGGTCCGACGCCCCTTCCGGTCGGCGAGCCGTTGCCGGCGGGAGCGCCGCGATATACGCCCGCCGGCAACAACTATAGCCTGAAGCAAGGACAGCAAGACAAGCACATCGAAGGCTCGACTTGCCGGTTCGCCGCATGATCTCGCTCGTGCCGATCGCGTCGGCGCTGAGCAAAATGATTTCGCGCCCGCCAAGCATGTTTTTGGGCGGCGTTTCGATCCCGCACCAAGGCTTCAAGCCGGCGTCGATCCAAAGCGGATACTGTGATGGAAATTCCCGTGCGCATCGCGCAGACTCTGCACGACGCGAGATCAACGGGAATCCCACAAAGGACTCTTTCCGTCAGATTTCATCCACTAGGCCCGACGCCGGTTCCTTTCGGCGGAACGCGGCCGGTCGTCGAGGAATTCCGGGACAGCGTCAAGCCGAACGCGAAACATTATAGCTTTTCATTCTACAACGGTCTTCTCATCAGCGATCCCAAAGGCCGCGGTAGCCTGCGCCTGACCGCGAGCGAGATGCCGGATTTCGTTATTACTGGCGAGTTCACCTTCGGCCCTGAAGCCGCTTAGCCTCGATTCTCGCCGACCGGCTGATGGCGTCGGGCTTTTCGCCGCGCGAACTTTGCAAGCAGCTGGGCTTCGAGCTGCCGGCGGAGCAGAGAGGATTGATGACAAGATCCTTGATCAAGCCCAAACGTGCGCATCGCGCCCGCCCCGACCTCAACCTGGCGGCTTCACGTCGAAGGTCGAGCGCAGAACGGTCACCGCCGCCTTGCCGAAGCCGTAGCTGGTAAGGAGGAGGCTCGTCAGCAGATAGACGAGAAAGACCGGCCCAAGAAGTCCCGGCGCCGGCGTCGGGCCGTCGAGGACAGGAAACATGCCCTGCAGCAGGAACAGGCTCGAATTGGTGAAGGCGCCGATGACCATCGCCCAGCGCACGGTTCGCGGCAGCGGCGTCTTCGCCGCATAGAAGCCGAGGATCAGCGCGGTCATGATCAGAAAGTCGAGATGCGCCTGAAGCACGCGCAGGAACTTGCCCGGAAAGATCGCCTTGACGAAGGGAACGCCGAAGTCCAGTCCGACGAGGCACCAGGCCAGAACCAGCGCGGCCAGCAGCCAGAGGCAGGCGCCACGCAGCAAAACGACATTGCCGGCGTGTCTTGGATCCTGTTTCACTTGAGTTCCTCCCGGTTTTTTCGCGCAGAGCGTCTCCACCCTCGGCCATTGCCTCGATATAGCGAGATGCGCGATAGTCGGCTGGCGCGAGGCGGAACAAAAAATTGACTGTGACGGCTCGCGCGGCGGCGTCGATCCAGCAGAGGCATGCGATGAATATGCTCCCCTCCCCGCCGGAACCGGCGATCGCCAAAGGCGAAATGCAGGCCTTGAAGCTTTCGACGAGCGACATTCCCCCCGCCGAGCGGGCCGGCTGGCTGCGCGAGGTGATCTGCCGCGAATACGCCAATGTCGACGTGACCTCGCCGGTCCGGCAAACGCTATCGCAGGACCTCACGATCTATCCCTTCGACAGTCTGCGCCTGTCGGTCATCCGGTCGAGCGGCATCGGCCTCAAGCGCCGGCCCTTCGAGCCGCATCTTGCGAGCCACGACGCCTATCTCGCCATCGTCCTTCTTTCCGGCGACTATGTTCTGGAGCAGGACGGCAACGAGGCGGTGCTGCAGCCGGGCGACCTGGCGATCTTCGACGCAACCCGGCCGCACCGCATCCATTGCCCGGGGGATTTCGCCAAACTCATTTTATCGATCCCGCGTCCGTTGCTGCGGGAGCGCATGGCCGGCGTCGAACGCTGCGCCGCCCTGCGCATCTCCGGCGCCGGGGGGATCGGCGCGGTGGCCTCCAGCTTCGTGCGCTCATGCAGCCTGAACGCGGGCGCCTTGGCGGCGCATGAAAGTTCGGCGCTGGCGGAGCATGCGGTCGATCTCTTGACGCTCGCCGCCGCCTCGGTGCGCCCGGCGGCCTTCTCGCTGTCGAAAAGCCGCGCGGCGACGATGGCGCGCGTCAAGGCGCTGATCGAGGAGCTTCTGCCGGATTTCACGCTCGACACGGCCATAATCGCGCGTCGCGCGGGGCTGTCGCCGCGCTATCTGAACGGCCTCTTCGGCGACGAGGGCACCTCCCTCATGCGCCACGTCTGGCGGCGCAGGCTGGAGCGGTGTGCAAAGGACCTCTGCGACCCGCGCCGCGCCGGCGAGCGCGTAGCCGAAATCGCGTTCCGCTGGGGCTTCAATGACGCCTCGCATTTCAGCCGCGCCTTCCGGCAGCAGTTCGGCAGCGCGCCGGGAGAATTCAGGAAGGGACGGTAGGCGTCGGCGGCTTGGCGCGCGTTGGAAAGGCGCGTATGAGACGGATCGCTTGATCGGATCGCAGAAATCGTCCCCGCTGCCCCTCTTCGGAACTGAGCAAATGACCAAAGCGATGATTGCGGCAGCGATTTTAGGTTCGATCGGCTTGCTGACTTCCGCCGGAATGACGGCCGGCATGACGGCGTCGGGCGCGCAAACCGCCGATTCCTCCGTCGGCCGGCATCTCGCCGAGACGGTCTGCAGCGCGTGCCATCAGACCAGCGCCGATTCGCCTCCGGGCAAGAACCCCGACGCCCCGAGTTTCGTCGACGTTAGCCAAATGCCGTCAACGAACGAACGCGCCATCAAGGTCTTTTTGCGCACCTCGCACCCGACCATGCCAAACTTCATTCTAAGCCCCGAAGAGATCAACTCGGTCGCCGCTTACATTTTGAGTCTTCGGAACTAGCCTCAACCCGGGGACGCGTGAGGCGGAACCCGCGGCCGGGCTCCGGGTTGATTCCCGGGGCCCAAACGCTGGAGGCTGAAAGATGCCAAAGTTGACGACGGGGGAGCGCGACAAGCTTCCAAAGGATGAATTCGCTGGACCTGGCCGAAGCTATCCCATCCCGGACAAAGCGCACGCCGTGGACGCCAAGGCGCGCGCATCCCAGGCCGTCAAAGCCGGCCGCATGAGCAAGGCCGAAGAAGCGAAGATCGACGCCAAGGCCGACAAGGTGATCGGCAAGGGCGGAAAGAGCTAGGCCTCTGGCCTAGCTCAAGCCTCAAACGCTCACGCGGCCTTCTGCTTCGGCGCGATCAGCTTGCGGTTGATCAGCACCTCCGCGATTTGGACGGCGTTTAACGCCGCGCCTTTGCGCAGATTGTCGGCGACGACCCAGAGGATCAGGCCGTTTTCGACGGTCGGGTCCTCGCGAATGCGCGAAATATAGGTGGCGTCCTCGCCCGCCGCCTCATGCGGGGTGATGTAGCCGCCGGGCTCACGCTTGTCGATGACGAGACAGCCGGGCGCCTCGCGCAAGATGTCGCGCGCCTCCTCCGCGCTGATCGGGTTCTCGAACTCGATATTGACAGCCTCCGAATGGCCGATGAACACCGGCACGCGGACGCAGGTCGCCGAGAGCCTGATCTTCGGATCGAGGATTTTCTTCACCTCGACCATCATCTTCCACTCCTCCTTGGTCGAGCCGTCCTCCATGAAGACGTCGATCTGGGGAATGACGTTGAAGGCCATGCGCTTGGGGAAGTGCCTGGTTTCGACGCTATCGGAGACGAAGATCGCGCGGGTCTGGGCGAACAGTTCGTCCATGGCCTCCTTGCCGGCGCCGGACACCGATTGATAGGTCGAGACCACGACGCGCAGGATTTTCGCGCGATCGTGCAGCGGCTTCAGCGCGACGACGAGCTGGGCCGTCGAACAATTCGGATTGGCGATGATGTTCCTTTTGGCGAACCCGCCGATTGCGTCGGCGTTGACCTCCGGAACGATCAGCGGCACGTCCTGGTCGTAGCGCCAGGCGGAGGAGTTATCGATCACGACGCAGCCCTGCGCGCCGATCCGCGGCGACCATTCCTTCGAGACAGTTCCGCCGGCCGACATAAGGCAGATGTCGACGCCGCTGAAATCATAGTTTTCGAGCGTTTTGCATTTCAGGGTCCGGTCGCCGAAGGAAACCTCCGTGCCGATCGAGCGTGAGGACGCGAGCGCGACCACTTCATCGACCGGAAACCGGCGCTCGGCGAGAATGTCGAGCATTTCGCGCCCGACATTGCCCGTCGCGCCGACGACTGCGACCTTGAAACCCATCTTGATCTCCATTGCGCGCCCGCCGCGCGCCGGTCCGCCATCCTCAAGGATCGGATCGCCGGCAACTCATGCGTCTTAGCCTGTACATAAGCGATGCGCCGCCGGGCTGCAACGAAAGCCGCTTTGCGGCCAAATGGCGGGGGCCGCGCCCATCGCGCCGGAAAACTTGCGCCGAATGCTGATTTTCTTCGCCCGAGCGTGAACGAAAGCATGGCCCGTGCGTTTAACGCTCAGCTAAAGGGGATTTAAAAAAGGCCTTCGTCATGAAACTCAGGATGATTTCGATCGCTCTCGCCGGCGTTTGTCTTGCGGCGGCGATCGCGCCGGCTTCCGCGCAGACGCAAGCGCAGCCGCAGACCAAGGTCCGCCGCCATGTCCAGCCGGTCGCCGTGGCCTATAGCGACGAACGCCCGCCGCTGACGGTCAACAAGCGCAGCTTTCTCGATCCCGGCCCGGTCGTTCCGGTCGGAACCATGCAGAATTACGTGACCGTCAGCACGATTTACAACCGCACGCCGGATCAGGTCGCGCAGCGCTCAAAATATGGCAATGAGACGCTTCCCTGGCCGCTCGAAATTCCGGGCCGCGCGTCGCCGATCTATGAATTCGAGACGCCGCCGCTCGACTAGCCCGACGAGAGCGGAATGAGGAAAGGCGGATAGCGCCTTTCCTCGGCTCCAACTCCAAGCCGTCGGAGTCAATCGCCTTCATGATTTTGGATTGTGCAATCCAAAATCATCGTGGTTCTGATCAGGTCGGCCCCCCTTGATCAGGACCGCAGGCAAAAGGACCTGCTCGCCAATGGCGGCAGGTCCTTTTTGCGTTTTCCGGCTTGTTTCGTGTTTTCCGACTTGGCGCTGCGAGGGCGTGCGAAAGCCGTTCAGCGCACCGAGATCCGCAGCTCTTCCAGAATGGCGTCGCCCATCTCGCTCGTGGAGAGGGTCGTCGTCGCGCCGCCCGCGATATCCGCCGTGCGCAGCCCCTTGTCCAGCACGGCGGAGATCGATCTGTCCAGCCGGTCGGCGAGATCGCCGAGGTTGAACGAATAGCGCAGCGCCATCGCAAGCGAGCTGATCATCGCGATCGGATTGGCGATCCCCTTGCCCGCGATATCGGGCGCCGAACCATGCACCGGCTCGTAAAGCGCCTTGGGCGCGCCCGTCACGGCGTTTTTCTCGCCGAGCGAGGCCGACGGCAGCATGCCGAGCGAGCCCGTCAGCATCGACGCGACATCCGAGAGCATGTCGCCGAACAGATTGTCGGTGACGATAACGTCGAACTGCTTCGGCCGGCGGACCAGTTGCATGCCGAGCGCATCGGCGAGCTGATGCTCCAGCTCGACATCGGGGAATTCGCGCACATGAAGCGCGCTGATGACCTCGTGCCAGAGCACGCCCGATTTCATCACATTGCGCTTTTCCGACGAGGTCACCTTGTTGCGCCGCTTGCGCGCCAGCTCGAAGGCGATGCGGCCGATGCGCTCGATCTCGTAAGTGTCGTAGACCTGCGTGTCGATCGCCCGCTTCTGGCCGTTGCCGAGATCGGTGATCGTCTTCGGCTCGCCGAAATAGACGCCGCCGGTCAATTCGCGCACGATCATGAGATCGAGGCCATCGACCAGCTCCCGCTTCAGCGAGGAGGCGTCGGCGAGCGCCGGATAGCAGATCGCCGGCCGCAGATTGGCGTAGAGCTGCAAATCCTTGCGCAGGCGCAAAAGGCCGGCCTCGGGACGCAGCTCATAAGGAACGGCGTCCCATTTCGGACCGCCGACGGCGGCGAGCAGAACGGCGTCCGCCGCCTGCGCCAGAGCCATGTCGGCCTCGCTGATCGCGACGCCGTGGACGTCGTAGGCGCTGCCGCCGACGAGGCCGCGCTCGACCTCGAACTTGACGAGCCCCTCGCGCGTCAGAAACGCCGCGATCTTCTCGACCTCGGCCATGACTTCGGGGCCAATGCCATCGCCTGGCAGAACGAAAAGCTTATAGGTCGGCATGTTTCATCGTCCGTACTGACGCCAACAGGGCGCGACCAGTTGGTCGCGCCAGCAACTGTTTGCTGACGCATAATTCCAATCGGAAGGGACTGCAATGTTCCCGGATCAATTCCTTACGCCGCCGCGAGCTGGCGCAGGACGTAAGACAGGATGCCGCCATTCTTGAAGTAATCGAGCTCATCCAGCGTCGCGATGCGGCAGAGCAGCGGGACTGTCTTGACTTCGCCGCTGGCGTATTTGATCTCCGCCGTCATTTTCTGGCGCGGCTGAAGCAAATCGCCGAGGCCATGGATCGTGACCTCCTCGTCGCCCTTGAGCCCGAGGCTCTTCCAGCTCGTTCCCGGCTCGAAGGTGAGCGGCAGCACGCCCATGCCGACGAGATTCGAGCGATGAATGCGCTCGAAGGATTCGGCGATGACGGCGCGAACGCCGAGCAGCTTCGTGCCTTTCGCGGCCCAGTCGCGCGAGGAGCCGTTGCCATATTCGGCGCCGGCGAAGACGACGAGCGGCACGCCTTCGGCCTGATATTTGATCGCGGCGTCGAAGATCGACAGCTCCTCGCCGTCTGGCCAGTGCTTGGTGTAGCCGCCTTCCGCCACGGAGCCGTCAGCCTTCTGCCGGATGAAGTTCTTGATGCGGATATTGGCGAAGGTGCCGCGCATCATGATCTCATGATTGCCGCGCCGGGTGCCATATTGGTTGAAATTCTCAGCCGAGACCTGGCGCTCGAGCAGATAGGCTCCCGCCGGCGAGGCGGCCTTGATGGAGCCCGCCGGCGAAATATGATCGGTGGTGATCTTGTCGCCGAAGATCGCGAGAATGCGCGCGTTTTCGATCTCCTTGACCGGCTCCGGCTCGATCTTCAACCCCTCGAAATAGGGCGGGTTCTGCACATAGGTCGAGCCAATGTCCCATTTGTAGGTCTCGCCCTCCGGCGCCTTGACCTTGCGCCAATGGACATCGCCGTTGAAGACATCGGCATAGCGCTCCTTGAACACCTTGCGCGTCACGAATTTATCGATGACGGCGGCGATTTCTTCATCCGATGGCCAGATGTCGGCGAGGAAGACCGGATTGCCCTTCTTGTCGTGACCCACGGGCTCCGTGTCGAGATCCTTCGCCACCGTGCCGGCGAGCGCGTGGGCGACGACGAGCGGCGGCGAGGCGAGATAATTGGCCTGCACGTCGGGGCTGATGCGGCCTTCAAAATTGCGGTTGCCGGACAGCACCGCCGCCGCGACGATCCCGTTTTCGTTGATCGATTTCGAGATTTCCGGCGCGAGCGGACCCGAATTGCCGATGCAGGTCGTGCAGCCGAAGCCGACCAGATTGAAGCCAAGCTTGTCGAGCGATTTCTGCAGGCCGGAGGCGGCCAGATATTCGGCGACGACCTGGCTCCCCGGCGCAAGCGAGGCCTTGACCCATGGCTTCGTCGCAATGCCCTTTTCGATCGCATTGCGGGCAAGAAGGCCGGCGCCGATCAGCACGCTCGGATTTGAGGTGTTGGTGCAGGAGGTGATGGCCGCGATGACGACGTCGCCATGGCCGAGCGTAAAATCCTTGCCCTCGACCTTGTAGCGCGTCTGCGCGTCGACGGTCTTGCGATATTCGGTTTCCAAAGCGGTCTTGAAGCCGGCGCCGACGGCGCCGAGCGCGATGCGGCCCTCGGGACGCTTCGGGCCGGCCATCGACGGCGTGACGGTGGCGAGATCGAGATCGAGCGTTTCGGTGAAGACGGGGTCGGCGGCCGCGCGCGTCCGGTAAAGGCCTTGCGCCCTCGCATAGGCCTCGACGAGCGCGACCCGCGCGGGACTGCGCGCCGATGTCGTCAGATAAGCGAGCGTCTCCGAATCGACGGGGAAGAAGCCGCAGGTCGCGCCATATTCGGGCGCCATATTGGCGATGGTGGCGCGGTCGGCGAGAGAGAGATGGGAAAGGCCCGAACCGAAGAATTCGACGAATTTTCCGACGACGCCCTTCTGACGCAGCATCTGCGTCACGGTCAGCACAAGATCGGTGGCGGTGACGCCTTCGCCAAGTTCGCCGACGATCCTGAAGCCGATCACTTCCGGCAGCAGCATGGAGAGCGGCTGGCCGAGCATGCAGGCCTCCGCCTCGATGCCGCCGACGCCCCAGCCGAGCACCGAGAGGCCATTGACCATCGTCGTATGGGAATCGGTGCCGACGAGCGAATCCGGATAGGCGAGTTCGACGGTCTCCGCCTTGCCGCGCGCGCCTTTCAGTTTCTCCTTACGCGTCCACACCGTCTGGGCGAGATATTCGAGATTGACCTGATGGCAGATGCCGGTTCCGGGCGGCACGACGCGGAAGTTGTCGAATGAATCCTGCCCCCATTTCAGGAAGCGGTAACGCTCTCCGTTGCGGCCATATTCAAGATCGACGTTGGTCTTGAACGCCTTGCTGCTGCCGGCGGCGTCGACGATGACGGAGTGATCGATGACGAGGTCGACCGGCACCAGCGGGTTGATTTTCTGCGGATCTCCGCCGAGCTTCGTCATGGCGTCGCGCATCGCCGCGAGATCGACGACGGCGGGCACCCCGGTGAAATCCTGCATCAGCACGCGGGTCGGACGGAAGGCGATTTCGCGCTCGGTGCGGCCCTTGTTTTCGACCCAGGCGGCGAGCGCCTCGATATCTTCCTTCGTCACCGAGCGGCCGTCTTCGAAGCGCAGCAAATTCTCGAGCAAAACCTTCATCGAAAAGGGCAATTGCGAGATGCCGGCGAGTCCGTTCTTCTCAGCCGCCTTGAGGGAGTAATAATGATACGTCTTGCGACCAACAGTGAGCTTCTTGCGGCATTTGAAACTGTCGAGCGAGGCCATGAACATTGTCTCCGCAAGTCGGATGGGAAAAGGGAATGGAAGCTTGGCGGCTTATAAATAAGTTCTACGCCGAGCGCTATACGGATGCTAGACAGATCGTCCAAGCTTTTTGCCCAGCATCGGTTTTCTCTGGTTTCTCTCATGCGGCTTTCAGCCTCACGCCTCTCGGTCGAACGCGGCGGCCGCATCGTTTTCTCGGGCCTCTCCTTCGCCATCGAAGCCGGACAAAGCCTCATCGTCACCGGCCGCAACGGCGCCGGCAAATCGACGCTGCTGCGCGCGCTCGCCGGACTGCTGCCGCTGGCGCAAGGCGAACTGTCGCTGGCGCCTGCAAGCGACGAAAGCCTCGCCGAACAGATGCATTTCATAGGCCACGCCGACGCGCTCAAGGGCGCGCTGACGGTCGCCGAGAATCTTTCGTTTTACGCCGCTCTGCTCAGGTCGGACCGCGGCGGCGCGGCGCCCGGAGCCGGCGCTCGAAGCGTTCGGCCTCGGTCCCATCGCGCATTTGCCGGCCGCCTATCTCTCGGCGGGCCAGAGACGGCGCGCCGCCCTTGCGCGGCTCCTCGTCGCGCGGAGGCCGATCTGGCTGCTCGACGAGCCCTTGACGGCGCTCGACGCCGCCTCCCAGGGCCTTGTGACGCAAATCATGCGCGCGCATGCGTCGGACGGCGGCGTCATCATCGCCGCGACCCACGCGGCGCTCGACCTGCCGGCGGCTGAATTGCGGCTGGGAGCCGCCGCTTGAGCGACAAAGCCCGACCGAACCGCGCACCCGCTGGTCCCCTCGCCGCGATGTTTCGCCGCGAATTGCGGATCGGCCAGCGCATTGGCGGCGGCGCGAGCCTCGGGGTCGTCTTCTTCCTGATCCTCGTGACGCTGACGCCTTTCGCGGTCGGACCGGATCTGGCGCTGCTCGGACGCATCGCCCCGGCGATGCTGTGGATTTCCGCATTGCTCGCGACGCTGCTTGGACTCGACCGCCTTTTCCAGGCCGATCATGAGGATGGTTCGCTCGATCTCATCTTGATGAGCAAGGCCTCGCTCGAATTGATCGTGCTGACGAAGTGTCTGGCGCACTGGCTCCTGACCGGCCTGCCTCTGGTCCTCGCCTCGCCTTTCTTCGGCCTGATGCTCGCCCTGCCCGCCAATCGGATGTGGAGCCTCGTGCTGTCTCTGCTGGTCGGAACGCCGGCCCTGACCCTCATCGGCGCGATCGGCGCGGCGCTGACCGTCAGCCTGCGCCGTGGCGGCCTGTTGCTGCCCGTGCTGATTCTGCCGCTTTGCGTTCCCGTCCTGATCTTCGGCGTCGCGGCGGCGGGCGGCGGTGGTTCGGACGGGACCGCCTTTGCGCCGCCCTTCCTGATTCTCTGCGCGCTCAGCCTGCTCGCGCTGGTCGGCGCCCCGGTCGCCGCCGCGGCGGCGCTGCGCCAGATGAGCCAATAGCGCCGCCTCCGATCGTTAGATTTCGACGCATTGATTTTCGCGGGCCTTCACGCCTTGAGCGCATCAATTCGACGCATCTCGTTCCAGATGCTCCGAATCGAAGGTTTCAGCCATGCACCACCGTTTTCTCAAGGGCGCGGCCCTGTTCACCCTGATGCTCGTCATCGGCGCGCCGGAAACGGCCGACGCCTTTGGCGGTGGTTTTCGCGGCGGCGGCTCACGTGGCGGTTTTGGCGGCGGCGGTTTTGAAAGCGGCGGCGCCGAGGGCGGACGCGCAGGGGCGGCGGGAGGCGGCGAGGAAGGCGCCGCTGGCGGCGCTCAGGGCGGCGCATGGCATGCTGGCGCAGGGAGCGCCGAGGGCGGCGCTGCCGGGGCTGAGGGCGGCGCCTGGCATGCCGGCGGCGGCGCAGGCGGGGGAGGCGCAGGCGGGGGAGGCGCAGGCAATGGCGGCGGAGGCGGCTGGGGGCCGTGGCAGGCCGGCGCAGCGGCCGCGGGCGCGGTCGTTGGCGCTGGCGCGGTGGCCGGCTATGGCGGCGGCTATGTCAGCGGCGGCAATCCGAATGCGCCCGGCAGTTACGGCGCTCCGGTTCCCTACGGCGGCACAGCCTATGGCGGCGGCTCGGGCGGCGGCTGGCACTCAGGCCCCGGCGGCGACGGATGGAGCTCCGGCGGCGCCGACAGCGGATGGCAAGGCGCGGCGGGAAGCGCCTCGGGCGCAGCGGCGGCGGGAGCGTCAGGCGGCGCGAAGGAAGCGCCTGGCATGGCGGCGCAGCGGGCTATTCCGGCGCAGCCGCGGCGGGCGACGAAAGACACGCCGAGGGCGGCGACGCCGGCGGCTTCGGCGGGCGCGGCGGCGATGGCTTCGGCGGACGCGGCGATGCCGGCGGCGGCTTTGGCGGTCGCCGCTAAATATCCACCGGCGTTGGTTTACTTTTTTGACAAAGTTTCACAAATTTCGGCCATGAATGGCGGATTCGTGGGCAATTGCTCAAAGAGGTGATCATGCAAAGATTTGGGATAGCGGCGTTCGCGGCGGCGCTCATTTACTCCAGCGCTGCGGGCGTCGCCTTCGCCGAAACCGCGACGCCGCCGGCCGCCAGCGAGGAAGCGGCGCATCCGGCGATCGAACCGGCGGCGCTCGATATCCTTAAGGCGGCGAGCGAAAAGCTCGCCTCCGCGAAGAGCATCTCCTTCCATGCGCTTGGCGCTTTCGACGTTCCCGCCCGCAATGGACAGCCGCTGTTCTATTTCTCCCGCTCCGATGTGCTGCTCGCCCGACCGAACAAGCTGCGCGTGATCGTTCCAGGCGACGGACCGCCCTCCGAGTTCTATTTCGACGGATCGACGGTCGCCGTGCTGACGCCGAAGGAGGATCTCATCGCGCTCGCCACGGTTCCCGGCAATGTCGAGGAGATGCTCGGAAAGATCTACGAGAAGGCCGGGATCTATTTCCCATTCGTCGATTTTCTCGTGTCCGACCCCTACAAGGCTTTGACCACGGGATTGACGAGCGCCTTCGTCATCGGCAAGTCGACGCTTGTCGGCGGGACGACCACCGACGTGCTCTCGATCTCTGATGAAAACGTGCATCTGCAAATCTGGATCGGCGCCGAAGACAGGTTGCCGCGCCTGATCTGGGCGACCGACGCCAGCAGCGCCGACAAACCGCGTCACATGGTCGAATTCTCCGACTGGAAGCTCAACGGCGACGTCGCCGGCGAGTCCTTCGCCCCGAAGCGGACGGCGACGACGAAAGAAATTCCGTTCGCGCGGCCGGAGGAGGCCAATTCCCAGAGCGACACCGGGAAGAAGCCCTGAAGCGGCCCTTTCCATGGCGCGGCGCTTGATCTTCACTTCGCTCGGCGCTTTCCCCGTTAAGCCATCCAGTTCGACATCGAGGGTTTCAACATGAACCGCAGTTTGCTCACGGGCGCAGCCTTCCTGACCCTGGCGCTGGCCGTCGGCGCGCCGAAGACCGCCGACGCCTTCCGCGGCGGCTTTGGCCCGGCCGGGGGCTTCCACGCCGGCGGCTTCACCCCCGCTGGCGGCGCCTGGCATGCCGGCAGCTACGGCGGCGCCTGGCACGCCGGCGGCGTCACCGCGGGCGGAACCGCCTACCATGCGGGCGGCGTCGCTGGCGAGGGCTGGCATGGCGCCAGCGACTGGGGCGGCACCTGGCACGGCGACGGCTGGCACGCCGGCGGCTATTACGCCGGCGGCTTCCATGGCCCGGCGGTGGTCAACAGCTATTACGGCGGCGGCTGCTGGGGCTGCGGCGCCGCGGCCGTCGGCGTCGCCGCGGCCGCCGCCGCCGTGACGATCGGAAGCCTCGTCGCCACCGTTCCGGCGGGATGCCCCTACCAATATGTCAATGGCGCAAACTATTACGTCTGCGGCGGAACCTGGTACCAGCCCTATTATGGCGCGAACGGCCTCTATTATCGCGTCGTCCCGCCGCTCTGAGGCAGGCTCCAGCGTCGCGAGCGCTCCACAAAGGCCTTCGCGCCGCCTTCGATCCGCGTCGCCGCGCGGACATCGGCGCGCCGCGAACCCGCCCGGCGCGGATTGCGGCGATTTGCATTTCGCCCCCCGCCGGCCTAGACAGGCCGGCGCGAGAACGAAGACAGGCTGGGCCGCCTTGCACTGAAGCGGCCCGGGTGGATCGATGCGGAACTACGCCAACCCAAGCAATTTCCTTCGACTGACCGGCGTTTTGACGCCCTATCTCGCGGCGCTCACCGCCGCCCTGCTGTGCCTTGGCCTCTACCTCGCATGGTTCGTCGCCCCGCCCGACTATCAGCAGGGCGAGACCGTCCGCATCATGTATCTGCATGTGCCCGCCGCGTGGCTTTCCATGTGGATTTACATCGTGATGACCTCGGCGGCGCTCGGCACGCTGGTCTGGCGCCATCCGCTCGCCGACGCCGCGCAGAAGGCCGCTGCGCCGCTCGGCGCCGCCTTCACCTTCCTCTGTCTCGTCACCGGATCGCTGTGGGGCAAGCCGATGTGGGGCGCCTGGTGGGTCTGGGACGCGCGCCTCACTTCCGTGCTGGTCCTGTTCCTGATCTATCTCGCCCTTGTCGCGCTGTGGCGAACGATCGAGGACCCGGGCAAGGCTGCGCGGGCCGCTGCAATTTTCACCCTCGTCGGCGCAATCAACATCCCGATCATCAAATTCTCCGTCGACTGGTGGAATACGCTGCACCAACCGGCCTCGGTGTTTCGCCTCGGCGGTCCGGCGATCGCGGGTTCGATGCTCTGGCCGCTCCTCATTATGGCTCTCGCCTTCACGCTGCTCTTTGCGACGCTGCATCTGATGGCGATTCGCAACGAGATCCTGCGTCGGCGGCTGCGCCGTCTCTCCATTCTCGCGGCCGACGCGGCCGCGAGCGAATTTTCGCCCCACTCCGCTTCGCTGGGAGCGACGCGGTGACCGCCGACCCGCATTTCGGCTTTGTCGTCGTCGCCTATGCGATCGCCTTCGTCATCATCGCGGGCATGATTTTGGCGATTTTGCGAGACTATTCGACGCTGAGGCAGGCGCTCTCCCGTTTCCCCGCGGGGCAAAGGCGCGGCGCCAGCGAGGGCGAGGCCGCGCCGCCCGAGAGTTGGCCATGACCACGACAGAGCCGACGACTGAGCCAAAGCCGCAGCCGGCCGCGCCCGCGCCTGTGAAAAAGCGCTCTCTGCTGGTTTTTCTGCCCTTGCTCCTTTTCGCCGCGCTCGCCGCGCTGTTCCTTTTGCGGCTGTTCGCGGGCGACGCCTCCCGCCTGCCTTCCGCGCTCGTCGGCAAGCCGGTTCCCGCATTCACGCTGGCCGGCGTCGAGGGCCTCAAGGGCGCCGACGGCCTTTCCGACAAGGATCTGCGTCAGGGCCATGTGACCCTCGTCAACATCTTCGCCTCATGGTGCGTGCCGTGCCGCGAGGAGCATCCGACATTGATGAAAATCGCGGCCGACGCGCCCCTGAAGGCGCTAGGGGTGAGCCTCGTCGGCATCGCGCAGAAGGACACCCCCGCCAACATCCGCGCGCTGCTTGGCGAGCAGGGCGACCCTTATGCGACGATCGGCGCCGACGAGAATGGCCGCGTCGGCATCGATCTCGGCGTCTATGGCGTCCCGGAGACCTTCGTCGTCACCGGCGACGGCAAGGTCGCCTATCGCTTCGTCGGGCCGCTCAGCGACGAGTTTTTCGAGACGGTGCTTTTGCCGGAGATCGAGAAAGCCGCGCGCTGAAAGCGGTAGCGCGGCGAGCCGAAGCCGCTCGCAAAACTCCGCTAATGTGTTGACAACAGCAACACATTAGTCCAATATTAGGGCATGAACGAACAATCGACGACGGCCGAGGTCAATATTCATCTGCGCGCCCGCACGCGGGATCGCGACCTCATTGATCAGGCGGCGGAGCTCGTCGGCGCGAACCGCTCCCAGTTCATGCTGGCCTCTGCTCTGAAAGCAGCCAAGAACATTCTTCTCGATCAGTCGACCATCCACGCCGACGCGAAAACCTTCCAAAAAATCATGGATTGGATGGATGGCGCCGCCACGCCCGCGGAGACCGCCGGCATGAGGCGCATCCTGCGATCCAAAGCGCCCCGGCAAGGTGACTGACGCGCCCGCCGTCTTTGGCGCTCCCGTTCTTCTAAGCGAGGCTCACGACAGTTCCGCCTTCGATTCAGGTGAACCCGTCCTCGACGACTGGCTGCGTCGCCGCGCATGGAGCAATCTGCAGGCGGCTGCGAGCCGCACTTACGTCATCTGCCCGGAAGGCTCGCAAAGGATCGCGGGCTATTTCGCCCTGAGCATGGGGCAAATACTTGCGCATGAGGCCACGGGCGCCATGCGGCGCAACATGCCACGACAAATTCCGGCGGTCGTTCTTGGGCGCCTTGCGATCGACCGTGGCTGGCAGGGAAAGGGATTGGGACGCGCGCTCCTCGCCGACGCCGTGGGGCGTTCGCTGCGCGCGTCGAGCGAGGTCTCGGCGCGGCTGGTGATCGTCCATGCGATTTCGCCGGCCGCTGAAGCCTTCTATCTCCATCACGGATTTACGCGCCTGCCCGTGGAGACGCCGACGCTCGCGCTCGATCTCGTCAAATTTCAGAAGCTCGCCGAAGAGGAGAGCGACGAGCGGCTTTGAATCCTCGGCCCGCCGCGTTCAACCCGCCCGCCCCGTCAGCGCTAGCCAATCCGCTTCGCTGATCGTCTCGACGCCAAGCTCCGCCGCCTTGGCGAGCTTCGAGCCGGCCCCGGGCCCCGCCACGACGAGATCGGTCTTCTTCGAGACCGACGCCGCCACCTTGGCCCCCAGGCGCTCGGCCTGCGCCTTCGCCTCATCGCGGGTCATGAGTTCGAGCGAGCCGGTGAAGACGATCGTCTTGCCCGCGACTGGACTCTCGGACGCGACCGCCTCCATCGGCTGCGGCGTCACATGCTGGAGCAGCGCGTCGAGCGCTTCCTCATTGTGCGGCTCAGCGAAGAAATCCGCGACGGCCTCGGCGACGACCTCGCCGACCCCTTCGATATTGTTGATCTCCGCTCTCGCCTCCGAACCCTCCGCGGCGGTCCGGCCGACCGCGCGCAGCGCCTCGAACGAGCCGAAATGACGGGCGAGACGGCGCGCATTGGTTTCGCCGACATGCCTGATGCCGAGCGCATAAATGAAACGGTTGAGAGGGGGCTCCCGCGCGGCCTCGATCGCCGCGAAGAGATTGCGCGTCGAGGTCTCGCCATAGCCTTCTCGATCCTTGAGCTTCTTCAATGAGGCCCTGTCGCGCGCGTGAAGCGTGAAAATATCGGCCGGCGTCTTGATGAGGCCGTCCTGATAGAACTGCTCGATCTGCCTGTCGCCCAGCCCCTCGATGTCCATGGCGTTGCGCGAGGCGAAATGCTTCAGCCGCTCGATCGCCTGCGCCGCGCAAACGAGCCCGCCGGTGCAGCGGCGCACCACATCGGCGACGCCCTTCTCGTCGATCTCGCGGATCGCCGCCGAGCCGCAAACCGGGCAATGGTCGGGAAAGACATAAGGCTTCGCGCCGGCCGGCCGCTTTTCGAGCACCGGCCCCAACACCTGCGGGATGACGTCGCCGGCCCGCTGAATCCGCACCGTATCGCCGATGCGGATGTCTTTGCGCGCGATTTCGTCCTCATTGTGCAGGGTGGCGTTGGCGACGACGACGCCGCCGACCGTCACCGGATCGAGCCGCGCGACCGGCGTCAGCGCGCCCGTGCGGCCGACCTGGATTTCAATGTCGCGCAGCACGGTCGTCGCCTTCTCGGCCGGAAATTTATGCGCGATGGCCCAGCGCGGCGAGCGCGACACGAAGCCGAGCCGGTCCTGCAGCGCGAGCGAATCGACCTTGTACACAACGCCGTCGATGTCATAGCCGAGCGCGGCGCGCATCGCCTCGATGCGCCGGTATTGCTCGATCAGCTCCGCCGCCGAATGGCAGAGCGTCATCAGCGGATTGACCGGCAGCGCCGAAGCGCTTGAACGCCGCCACCATGCCCATTTGCGTTTCGGCCGGCAATGCGCTCGCCTCGCCCCAGGCGTAGGCGAAGAAATGCAGCGGGCGCCCCGCGGTGATCGAAGGGTCGAGCTGGCGCAGCGATCCAGCCGCCGCGTTGCGCGGATTGGCGAAGAGGGGCTTGCCAGCCGCCGCCTGGCGCGCGTTGAGAGCGGCGAAATCGGCGTGGGTCATGTAGACCTCGCCGCGCACCTCCAGAATGTCCGGCGGCGCGCCGGAGAGCCGCGCGGGGATTTCGCCGATCGTGCGGACATTGGCGGTGACGTCCTCGCCCTCGAAGCCGTCGCCACGCGTCGCGGCCTGGGTCAGTTCGCCCTTTTCGAAGCGCAGGGAGCAGGACAGCCCGTCGATTTTGGGCTCCGCCGTGATGGCGAGCGGCGCGTCCGCAGCAAGCCCGAGAAAGCGCCGCACCCGCGCGCCGAATTCATCGACTTCTTCATCGCTGAAGACGTTGCCGAGCGAAAGCATCGGCACGCGGTGACGGATTTTCGCGAATTTCTCCGACGGCGCGGCGCCGACTTTCTTGGTGAGCGAGTTGGGCGTCGCAAGCTCCGGAAAAGCGGCCTCCAAAGCCTCATAACGCGCCCGCATGGCGTCATATTCCGCATCCGAAATCGTCGGCGCATCGTCAGTGTAATAGCGCTGATCATGCGCGGCGATCTCGGCCCCGAGGCGGGCATGCTCACGTCGCGCGCGCGGAAGATCCAGCGACCCTATGGGTATCGGCGGTTTCATGCTCGAGAATTAGCATGGTCGCGGGGGCCGGAGAAGGCGCGGCGCGCCCGCCCGACGGACCGCTAGGGCCGCCCCCGGTGGCGCGCGAATTGCTTCAAGCCTAGTGGCTGTCGGCGCTCCACGCGCGTGTCGGATTAGCGGTCTTTCCGCACAGGTTTAGTCCCGACATCGCCCGCGCCGGCTTCCTCGAAGCAAGGTCCGCCCCATGCATGATTACGATATGATCGTCATCGGAAGCGGACCCTCGGGACGGCGCGCTGCGATCCAGGGGGCGAAGCTCGGCAAATCCGTGCTGGTCGTCGAGAAGGGCCGGCGTGTCGGTGGCGTTTCCGTCCACACCGGCACAATTCCCTCAAAGACGCTGCGCGAAACCGTGCTCAACCTTTCCGGCTGGCGCGAACGCGGATTTTACGGCCGCGCCTATCGCGTCAAGCAGGTCATTGAGGCCAGCGACCTCATGATGCGCATGCACAAGACGCTCGACCACGAAGTTGAGGTGCTGGAGCATCAGTTTAGCCGCAACGCGGTCAGGACCCAGCGCGGCGAGGCGCGCTTCGTTGGCCCGCACGAGATCGAGATCACGAGCGATAGCGGCGAGACGCGCGTGCATTCCGCCGCGCATGTCCTGATCGCCTGCGGAACGCGCCCGTTCCGGCCCGATTACGTGCCCTTCAACGGCGTCAATGTCCTCGACAGCGACGAGATCGTCGATCTGAAAAAGCTGCCGCGCAGCCTCGCGGTCATCGGCGCCGGCGTCATCGGCGTCGAATATGCGACGATCTTCAGCGCGCTCGACGTCGCGGTGACCCTGATCGAGCCGCGCCCGACCTTCCTCGATTTCATCGACAAGGAGTTGATCGAGGAATTCACACATGATCTGCGCGACCGCAACGTCGCGCTGCGACTCGGCTCGGCCGTAACCTCGATCGCGCTCAGCGAGGCGGGAAAGCCGACCGTGACGCTCGCCAACGGCCGCGTCGTCCAGGCGGAGATGCTGCTGTTCGCGGCGGGTCGGGTCGGCGCGACCGATGCGCTCAATCTCGACGCCGCCGGCATCGCGACCGACCATCGCGGCCGCATCGCCGTGACGCCGGGGACGCTGCAGACTTCGGCGCCCGCACATCTACGCCGCCGGCGACGTGATCGGCTTCCCGAGCCTCGCCTCCACCTCGATGGAGCAGGGCCGCGTCGCCGCCTGCCACGCCTTCGGGCTGGAGCCCTCGCCGCCCGCCGGAATTTTTCCCCTATGGCATCTATTCCGTGCCGGAAATCTCCACCGTCGGCATGACCGAGGAAGAGGTGTCGAAGCGCGAGATCGCCTATGAATGCGGCGTCGCGCGCTTTCGCGAGACCTCGCGCGGCCACATCATGGGGCTTCATTCCGGCATGATGAAGATGATCTTCTCGACCAAGACGCGGCGTCTCCTCGGCGTCCATATCGTCGGCGAAGGCGCGACCGAACTCATCCACATCGGCCAGGCGGTGCTGAACCTCAAAGGCACGATCGACTATTTCATCGAGAACACCTTCAACTATCCGACGCTGGCGGAGGCCTACAAGATCGCCGGCCTCGACGCCTGGAACCGCATGGCGCGGGCCTGAAAGGAGCGCGGCGCGCTTACGCCGGTCGGGCAGGCCCCGCCGTATAGCCGAACACTTGGGCATAACGCGCGATCGCGTCTTTCGGCCCCAGAAACTTCGAGGGGTTGTCGGAGAGCTTGACCGCCGGGCGACCCTCGACCTCAACGACCTTGCAAACGAGCGAAGGGGGCTCCAGATCGACTCCCGTTCCATGCGGCGCACAGCCGGAAAAATCATTGGTGAGGCTGGTGCCCCAGCCGATCGAAACCTCCGTGCGTCCGCGCAAATGCCTGACGCTCGCCTCGATCGAATCGATTGTCATGCCGTCCGAAAGAACGATCAGTTTCGTCCGGGGATCGCGGCCCCGCGCCCGCCACCAACCGATCAATTCCTCGGCGCCCTCGATGGGCGGTTTTGAATCCGGCCGCGCGCCAGTCCAGTCGGCGGCCCAATCCGGCGCGGCGGCGAGAAAATGCGCCGTCCCGAAGGTATCGGGCAGGAGCACGCGCAAATTGCCGTCGTAAAGCCGCGCCCAATCCTCCAGCACCTTGTAAGGCGCCGCGCGCAGATCGTCGTCGTTCGCGGCGAGCGCGGCGTAGACCATCGGCAGTTCATGCGCATTGGTGCCGATCGCCTCGAGGCCGAGATCCATGGCGTGCTTGACGTTCGAGGTCCCGATCAGGCTTTCGCCGATCCCCTCGTGCAAAGCTTCGACGCACCAGCGCTGCCACAGGAATCCGTGCCGGCGCCGCGTGCCGAAATCGGAGAGTCGGAGCGGACCCTCCAGCGCCAGCGCGCGCAGCCGCTCGACTTTGCTCCAGAGCTTGGCTTTCGCCCGCGCATAAAGAATATCGAGTTCGAAGCGGCCCATGCGGGCCATCGCCGCGCGGGCCCGCAGCTCATTGAGTATGGCGAGGGCCGGCACCTCCCACATCGTCGTTTCGCGCCAGAACCCCTCGAAGCGAAGCTCAAACTCGCCATCGCGGCGCGACAATCGATAGGGCGGCAACCGAAACGCGGCGAGATAATCGAGGAAAGCCGGCTCAAAAATGCGCTTTCTGCCGTAAAAGCTGTTGCCGGCGAGCCAGATCAACTCGTTCTTCTGAAAACGCAGCGTTCGCGCATGATCAAGCTGCGCGACGAGCTCCTTTTCGTCGATGCAGTCCGCGAGCCTGACGGAGGCCGAGCGGTTGTGCAGCCCGAAAGTCGCGTGGACCTCGGGCCTCAGCTTCCAGATCATCTGCAGCATCAGGAATTTGTAGAAATCCGTATCGAGCAGCGTGCGGACGATCGGATCGACGCGGTAGGAATGATCGTGCACGCGGGCGGCGAGATCAGGAATCACCCGGCCCCTCGCATCAACCGCGCGGCGGCGGCCCGCGCCTCGTCGGTGATCGACGCCCCCGCCAGCATGCGGGCGATCTCCTCGCGCCGCGCGTCGTGGCCGAGCGGGAGAACCCGCGTCGCGACGCGGCCGGCCCCCGCGGGGTCCTTGGCGATGCGCAAATGATCTTCGGCCCGGGCCGCGACCTGGGGCGCATGGGTGACCGCGAGCACCTGCACGCCCTTTGCAAGACGCGCGAGGCGCTGCCCGATCGCATCCGCGACCGCGCCGCCGGCGCCGGTGTCGATCTCATCGAATACGAGGGTCGGCGCCGATCCCTTGTCGGCGAGAACCACTTTCAGGGCGAGCATGAATCGCGCGAGTTCGCCGCCCGAGGCGATCTTCATCAGCGGGCCCGGCCGCGTTCCGGGGTTCGTCTGAACCCAGAATTCAATCTGGTCGACGCCCTCCGGGCCGGCGGCCTCGGCCGCAATCGCTGTCGAGAAACGCGCGCCTTCCAGTTTCAATGGCGGCAGCTCGGCGTTCACCGCGCGGTCGAGCGCCTTGGCGGCGGCGTGACGCGCCCGCGATAATTCTTTGGCGGCCCCGACAAAGGCGGCCTCCGCCGCCGCGACGGCCTCGGTCAGCTGGCGCAGCTTCGCCTCGCCCGCGTCGAGGTCGGCAAGCTGCGCCCCGAAGGTCCCGGCGAGCTGCGGCAAATTATCGGCGGCGACGGAATATTTGCGGCTTGCGCCGCGCAAAGCGAAAAGCCGCTCCTCGACCTGCTCCAGCTCGCCGGGATCGAAATTCGCGGCGCGCAGAGCGTCATCGAGCGCCTGACCGGCGAGATCGAGCGCACTGATCGCCGCGTCGAGCGCCTGCGCCGCCGGCTCGATCAGGGCCGGCGCCTGCGTCTGGCGGCGCTGCAGCCGGCGCAAAGCGGCGGTGAGCGCGGACATCGGCGAATGATCGCCGCTGACCGCCTCAGCGACGTCGCGGAGGTCGCTGACGACCTTCTCGGCCTGCATCATCGCGGCGCGCCGCGAGGCCAGCTCTTCTTCCTCGCCAGCGCGCGCGTCGAGCTTTTCGAGTTCGCCAAAGGCGTGGCGCAAATAATCGGCGTCAGCGCGCACCTTTTCAATTCGCTCCGCCTCGCGCGCACGCTCGGCCTTAAGCTCGCGCCACCTCGCATGCGCCGCGCGGGTCTTGGACAGCTGCGGGCCGAGGCCGCCATAAGCGTCGATAAGCTGGCGATGGGTGTTCGAATCAACGAGCGCGCGATCGTCGTGCTGACCGTGAATTTCAACGAGCTCGCGCGTGATCGCGCGCAGCGCCTGCGAGGTGACGCGCTGGTCGTTGACGAAGGCGCGTGTGCGGCCATCGGCCAATTGAACCCGGCGCAAAATGAGGCCGCCATCGGTCTCTATGTCCTGCGCATTCGCCGCCGCAAGGGCTGGATGGTCGAGGCTGAGTTCGAAGACCGCTGTGACCTGACCCTGCGCCTCGCCTTCGCGCACGAGCGCGCCGTCGCCGCGCGCGCCAAGCGTCAGCGAGAATGCGTCGAGCAAAATCGATTTGCCGGCGCCGGTCTCGCCGGTAAGAACGGTGAGGCCGCCGCCGAGCGCAAGATCGAGTTGATCGATCAGGACAATGTTGCGGATGGAGAGGTTAACCAGCATCCGGCCGACGTTCCTCTCGCGCCAGCCAGCCTGATCTGCCGTCGCGCGGCGCGGCGCCTCAAAACCCTCGCGCCTGTCGAAGCGAATCTAAAGATCGATTCGCGCGCCGACATCGCCGTCAAAGACGAAGATAATGTAATTCGAGTGGGCGAAACCGCAAAACGCAAAAAGCATGACGATTTAAAATAGAATGTTCATGCTCTTTAAGTCGTTGTTCTAACGCGAATCTCGCACCGCTTCGTTCGAAAGCGTTTAGCCGAGGCCCATCGAGTGGGCGGCCTTCGATATCCACGAGCCCTTGTCTTCATTCGGCTCCAGACCGTCGGTCCGCAACAGCGAATAAGCGTCCTTGTACCAGACGGAATCCGGATAATTGTGGCCAAGGATCGCCGCCGCCGTCTGGGCTTCCTGCGGAACGCCGAGCGCGAGATAGGCTTCGGTGAGCCGCATCAACGCCTCCTCTGCATGACGCGTCGTCTGATATTTGGCCAGCACTTCGCGGAAGCGGCCGACCGCCGCGACGTAGTTGTGCTGATTGAGATAATAGCGCCCGATCATCATCTCCTTGCCGGCGAGCTGGTCGCGGGTGACCTGGAGCTTGTACCGCGAATCCTCGACATACTCGGATTTGGGAAATTTAGTGACGACCTCCTGGAAGAGATCCGCCGCCTTCGCCGCCCGCTCCTGGTCGCGGCTGACGTCCGGGATCTGATTGTAATAGGACATCGCCTCGAGATAAGTGGCGTAATCGACGTCGGGGGCATTCGGATAAAGGCCGATATAGCGCTTCGCGGAGCCAATGGAATCGTCGTAGCTGCCCGCCTGATACTGGCTGAAGGTGGTCATCAGGAGACCTTTCCTCTGCCACTGCGAATAAGGATATTGCTTCTCGAGACTCTCGAATGATTTTGAGGCGGCGGCGTAATCCCTCGCCTTCAGGCGCGCGAGGCCCTGATTGTAAAGGTCGTCCGCGGGCGTCTCCGGAACGATCTCCGTCTTGTATTTGTCGCCACTGAACCAGTTCATCGGGTTCAGCGAATCGAGCATGTCCGCGCGGGCCGCGGCGGCGGGCAGCGCTAGCGCGCCGGCTAGTCCGAGCGCGAGGCGCAAGGCGCGCCGCCCCTGGGAAAAACGCATGTCATTTGATGCATAAGTCATGGGGGTCGCTCAATTGTCGGCCGGAAAAACCCTTTAGTCGCGCATGAACGGCCGACCTAAGCCGCTCAAGCTCCGACATTTATCTGCGGCGTCACAAAGGCATTAGTGTGGCGCTGCGGCCCGCCCCCACGTCGATTTTTTCCCGACTGTGGCGCGCCCGCTACGCCATCAAGCCGTCTTGCAGGTCCTTTCGCACCCCCCTTCGACCGCCAAAGGCTTTTGCAACGCCTCTCAAGGCAAAGAGCGAGCAATCTCGCCGTCAGCTCGACTGACGGCGCAGGAACGCGGGGATTTCGAGCTGGTCCTCCTCGTTCGTCCGGGGCTGGTAGGCAACTCTTGGATGCTGATCGGGCGCCTGCGCAGCCCGCGGCGGCGCCGGTTGCGGACGCTTGCCATATTCGGCGTGCACGGGACCCGGCGCCGGCGGCCTTTGCTGCGCCGGCGGCCGGGGAGCCGCGGGGCGCTCTTGCTGAACCGGCGCGGCGCCCTCGTCGTGCCGCCCGGCGCCGAAGGAAGCCAGTCGCTCGAGCAGCGAACGGCGCTTGGCTTCGCCATGCGGCTGCGTCGGCGCCTCGCCGCGATGGGCGCGGATCTGATTTTGCGCCGGCAGCGGCAGATCGTCGATCTGCGGCATTCTCTGCGGTCGCACGAGGGGCGATTCGGCGGCGCCTGGAATGAACGGACCCGGCTCGAAATGATCGGCGGCGCGCGCGTGCTGCGGCGCGGCCTCGGCGTAGCGGGGCTGCTGCGGCGCCGCCTCCTCGACATATACGCCATGGGCTCCCTGCGGCGCGGCGTGCGCTGGCCGGATTTGCTGCTGGGCCGGGCGCTCCTCGTAGGCCGGCCGGGCGGGCGCGTAGGATTCGGACGCCACAGCCTCGAAGACGGGCTGCGGCGCGGTCTCGATCGGACGCGCCGCCGTCTGCGCGCGCAGACGATTAGCCACCTCGGCGATGCGCGTTTCGGCGGCGTTGGCCTCATGGACGCCGGCCGGATGATCGATGCCGGTGGCGACGACGGACACCCTGACGATGCCGTCGAGGCTCGAATCGAAGGTTGCGCCGAGAATGATATTGGCGTCCTCGTCGACCTCCTGACGGATGCGGCCCGCCGCCTCGTCGACCTCGTAGAGGGTCAGATCATTGCCGCCGGTGATGGAGATGAGAAGGCCCCGGGCGCCCTTCATCGACACTTCATCGAGGAGCGGATTGGCGATCGCGGCCTCGGCGGCGAGGATCGCGCGGCGGTCGCCCGACGCTTCGCCAGTGCCCATCATGGCTTTGCCCATCTCGCGCATGATGGCGCGGACGTCGGCGAAGTCGAGATTGATGAGGCCTTCCTTGACCATGAGGTCGGTGATGCAGGCGACGCCCGAATAGAGCACCTGATCGGCCATCGCGAAGGCGTCGGCGAAGGTCGTCTTTTCGGTCGCGATGCGGAACAGATTCTGGTTGGGGATGATGATCAGCGTGTCGACGGCCTTTTGCAGCTCGTTGATGCCGGCTTCAGCGACGCGCATGCGCCGGGCGCCTTCGAACTGGAACGGCTTCGTGACCACGCCGACGGTGAGGATGCCCATATCCCGCGCGGCTCGCGCGATGACGGGCGCAGCGCCCGTGCCCGTGCCGCCGCCCATGCCGGCCGTGACGAAGCACATATGCGCGCCGGTCAGGTGATCGCGGATCTCTTCGATCGCCTCTTCGGCGGCGGCGCGTCCGACCTCGGGCTGCGATCCGGCGCCGAGGCCTTCGGTCACCTGCAGGCCCATCTGGATGATGCGCTCGGCGCGGGAGGCTGTGAGCGCCTGGGCGTCGGTATTTGCGACGATGAAGTCGACCCCGATCAGTCCCGAGACGATCATGTTGTTGACGGCGTTGCCGCCGGCCCCCCCGACCCCGCACACCATAATACGCGGCTTCAGTTCCCGGAGCTCGGGCGCTTTGAGATTGATCGTCATCGTCTGGCCTCTCGACGTTGGAGCACCGGTCAGGGTCGCCCAGGTTTCTTTGTCTGCTTCATTCGACGAAGTCGGAAAGGCCGCCACCCTTCCGTCTTCGCTTGTCCGCCTTCGCTTGTGGTCGCGTCAAAAGCTGCTCTTCAACCAGCGGCCGACGCGGCCCATATATCCGTTCGCTTCCGGCCCCGGCGCGCTGACGCGGCGCGAGGGCCTGAAATGTTCGTTGCCGCTCACCTGCGGATAGACGAGCAGGCCGACCGCCGCGGAGAAGGCCGGACTTTTCGCCGCTTCCGGCAGCCCTTCGACGCCGAGCGGGCGCCCCATGCGCACCTGTCCCGAAATGATCCGCTTCGCCTCCTCCGGCATGCCGGTGAGTTGGCTCGCGCCGCCGGTGAGGACAATCCGCCGGCCCGCATGGGCGGGAAAGCCGGCGCTTTTCAACCGATCGCGCACGAGCTCCAGAATTTCTTCGGCGCGCGGCTTGATGATCGAGATCAGATTGGCCTTGGGCAGATGCGCCGGATGTTCGCCGTCCTCGCCAACCTGAACGACGGAGATCGTCTCGCGCTCGTCCGAGGCCGAGGCGAGGCAGGCGCCGTAGAGCGTTTTCAGACGTTCGGCGTCGGCGAGCCTGATGCTGAGGCCGCGCGCAATATCGGTCGTGACATGATTGCCGCCGAGCGCGAAGCCGTCGACATAGGTGAGATTGCCGCCGGAAAAGACGCTGACCGAGGTGGTGCCGGCGCCCATGTCGATCAGCGCCGCGCCAAGTTCGGCCTCGTCGTCGGCGAGCGTCGAAAGGCCCGCCGCATAGGGCGTCGCAACCATGGCGTCGACGGTGAGATGGCAGCGCTCGACGGCGAGAATGAGATTGCGGGCGGCCGCCGCGTCGCAGCTGAGGACATGCATGTCGGCGCCGAGTTCGTCGCCGATCATGCCTCTTGGATCCTCGATACGGCGGGTTTCTCCAATCGAAAAGCCGATCGGCAGGGAATGCAGAACGGCGCGTCCGTCGCGCGCGCCGCGCGCCGTGCAGGCTTCCAGCACGCGATGGATGTCGCTTTGCGCGACGGCGCGGCCGCCTATCGCGACCTTGGCGTCGAACAGCTGCGAGCCGAGCCGTCCGCCGGTTGCGTTGAGGATGACGCTTTCGACCTCGACCCCGGCCATGCGCTCCGCCGCGTCGACGGCGAGCCGTATCGCTTCTTCGGCCGCCTCCATATCGACGACTGCGCCGCCCTTGATGCCGCGCGAGCGTTGATGCCCGATGCCGAGGATCCGGCACCGATGCGTGCGTCCGCGCAGGGACTGGGACGCGCCGCCCGGATTGAGCCGCGCGATCAGGCAGACGATCTTGGAGGTTCCGACGTCGAGCACCGAGAGAATGGCGCTCTTTCGCTCCGAAAGGGGACGAAGCCGGGGCGGCAGGCTCGCCGAATTCATGTCTGGCCGCCTTTCGCTTTCGGTTTGCGGGCGATCAATTCGGCGCGCTCGGCCGCGGCGTCTTCAGTGAGGCGCGCGACCATGCGGTCGCTCTGGCGCAGATCGATCGACAGCACGGCCTTGTCGAGAATGCGCGCCTCGCGTTGCAGGTTGACGAGGCTCGCCACCGCCGCCGCGGGATTTCTCTCGGGCAGCAGAACGTCGACGCCGTCGGTCATCTTCAAATTCCAGCGGCGCCCCGAAACGAACACCCCGGCGCGGATTTTTTCGCGCAAGTCTCCAGCCGCATCGAGCAGCGTCAGAAATTCGCCCAGTCTCATATTGGCGCCGTCGCCAACGACGAGCGGCAGGTTCGCGAAGCGCCGGTCGCGCATGGCGTCGAGCGCCGTGCCGTCGGCGGCGACGACATGCACCGCGCCATCCGTCTGCCACAAGGCGGAAGGCTGGCGCTCCTCGACCTCGATCAGCAGGCGGTCGGGATAGAATTTGGTGACCGCGACCTCCTTGACGAGCGGAAGCTTTTGCAATCTCTCGCGCACGCTCGCGACATCGAGGAAGGGCAGCGAATTGCGCGGTCCGATTCCGGCTGTCGAGAGAATTTCGGCCTCGCTCAACTCGCTTTCGCCGGCGATCGTCACCGCCTTGATGCTGAGCCCAAGGGCGCGCGCGAGAATGTCCGCCGGCTCGCCCTGCTCGGCGATGAGAGCCGCATAATGGCCACCCTTCACTGCGCCATAGACGCCCGTCGACAGGAACAGCCCGGCGACGAAACAGAAGGTCGCGCCGGGTCCGCTTAGCCGTGCGAGAATGCGCTGATGGAGGCGATTCCTCGATCGCCTCGCGCGCTGACGCGCCTGGAGGCGAGCGGCCTCCGGCGCGCGCCGGGTCAGGACGCCGCCCGCAAAGGCGGGAAAGTCCAGGGCCATCGGCGCGGATCCGCCCTGCGTCAAACTCAACGATCGCAGGAGGCGTCTTCGACCATCCATCGAACAAGCTCACCAAAAGACACGCCGGCATAGGCGGCAATCTCGGGCACGAGGGACGTCTCGGTCATTCCGGGCTGGCTGTTGACTTCGAGCACGACGAGTTCGCCCGTTCCCCCGGGCGTGTCGTCGTAACGAAAGTCGGTCCGGCTAACCCCGCGACAGCCGAGCGCCCTATGCGCCACGAGGGCCAACTCTTGTACATTTTGGTAAACAAACTCTTTAAGATTCGCCGGAAGCAGGTGGATCGAGCCGCCCGGAGCGTATTTTGCGTCATAATCGTACCAACCGCCATCGGCGGCGAGAATCTCGATCACGTCAAAGGCCTTGTCGCCGATGACGGCGCAGGTGAGTTCGCGCCCGGCGACGAAGCTCTCGACCAGCACTTCGTCGCCATAGGGCCAGTCCTCGCGCGTCAGCTCCTGCGGCGGATGCGCGTGATCGGCCCGCACAATGATGACGCCAAAGGAGGAGCCCTCGCCGAGCGGTTTCACCACATAGGGCGGCGGCAGCACATGCCGGCCCGCAGCCTCGCGCCGGTCGACGGTGACGCCTTTCGCCACGGAACGCCCGCCGCGCGGAGCACGTCGCGGGCGCGGTCCTTGCGCATGGCGAGCGCCGAGGCGAGAACGCCGGAATGGGTATAGGGAATCCCTAACATTTCGAGAATGCCCTGTACGATTCCATCCTCGCCATAGCGTCCGTGCAGGGCGTTGAAGGCGACGTCGGGCCGCAGGGCCGCGAGCGTTTCGCCGATGCTGCGGTCGACGTCGAGGCGCGTGACCTTGAATCCTTCGGCTTCAAGCGCCCTGGCGCTGGCCTCCCCGGAGTGCAACGAGACTTCGCGCTCGGCGGAAATGCCGCCCATCAGCACGGCGACGTGTTTGGTCATGTCATTCGAGGTCCATTTCGATCTGGCTGTCGGCGCCTGGCGGCAGCAACGAGCCATGTCGGGACGCGCCCTTGCGCGACCCTCGTCCTTCGAGACGGCCGCTTCGCAGCCTCCTCAGGATGAGGGTTTCTGGGCCAAGAGGCAACGCCGTCAAGGGATGGCGCCCTATTGCCCCGCGCCCGCCGGCCCCCCGTGCTCGCCGACGCCGAAAATCTGGCGGAAGATGCCGGGCGCGATCGCCGACAGCGGATTAATGCTGAGAGTCGGCGAACTGATCTTGCCCTCGACGCGGTAATTGACCCCGATCAGACCTTCGTTGGCGCCGCCGCCGAGGATCGCGCCGAACAGTGGAATTTTCGAGAACAGATTATTGACCGCATAGGCCGGCACGAAGGTCCCTTTCATATCGACGCCGTCATGCGCGAAATCGAGCCAGCCGTCGACGGTGAGGCCGAGCGTGTCGCCGTTCATGACGCCATCGTTCATAAGCAGCCGGGTGCCGGCGCGCTCGAAACGCACCTGCAGCCGGTTGAAAGCCATCGCCCCGGGGTCGATTTTTCGCGGCTTGCCCGAGGCGTCGTTCGTCGGCACGCCTTCGGCCACGAGTCTTCGCAGCGCCGGCTCGTCGCGCAGGACGAAGCCGTCGATGGTCAGAACGCCGGAGAGAGAGGGCGGTCCGATCTGCATATTGGCCACGAGGCGGCCGTTTTCCATATGTTTATAGAGATCGGTGAACAAGAGAAGCGATCCGGCGTCGTCGGACAGGATCATCAACCGCGATGCGTTCGCCGGCCCGGTCAGATTGCCCGAGACCGTGTCGCGCCCAAACCGCCCGGCGAAAGAAAGCTGCCTGTACTGATCGCCCTGCTTCAGCATCTTCATTTCGAATCCGCTCAGCACCTGCTTGTTGTAGCCGCTGAGCAGGGCCGATTTGATGTCGTAATCAATCTGCTTGATCGGCGAAGCCGCCGGCGTCGGCGAAACGGCGTCCGCCGGCGTTCCGGCCGCCACCCCCGGGGCCGGCGCGCCGGGCTCGGCCGATGAGGCGAACAGGGTTTTCAGGAACGGTCTGGCGTCGACGGTCGTGCTCCTGATCATCACCTTGAGGGTGTCTCCGACGCGGAGCGCATCGATTTTCGCGTCGTCGCCGGGGGAGAACTTGACCTGCGAGAATTTGGCGCTCTGCAGCGATTGGTCGGGACCGAGCACGATCGCGCCGCGCGCCAGAATCGCGCCCGCGTCGAGAGCAATCTGGTCGAGCAGGGTCTGGCCATTGGCGATTGAGAGCGAGAATTTCGCCTTTCCCGGGCGCCCGGGCGGTTTCGACGCGCCGGGCCATTCGATGCCGGTGTGGGTGAGGTCGAGTTCGACATCCGCCTTGACGTTGTCGGTCGCGCCGAGCGGGGCGCTGACGGCGGCGCTGATCGGCCCGCTGATCCCGGGCACGCCGTCAAGGCCCTGCTTGGCCCGCGCGGCCTCGTCCATGGTGAGATGAACCGTCGCGAAGGCGCCCTTGCCCGCGGGCTGCGTCATCTCCACCGTGGCGGGCGCGCCGAACATCCGCCCCTGCCCGCTCGCCTTAAGGCCGCCAGGGTCGACAACGACATTAAGGGTCGCTGCTTCGAGCGCCTCTTTGCCGAGCAGATTCTCCGCCGTGAAATTGGCGACCGCCGCGTTGATTTTGAGGCTGGTGTCGGCCGGACCCATGTTGGGCTGGAGATTGAGGTCGATTTCGAGCTGTCCATCGACGTCGCCCTTCAGCGTCGATCGATCGAGCGGCAGGCTGGCGTAGGGCTTTAGCGCATCGCGCGAAAGCATATCGCCAATCGCCTCGACGCTGCCCGTAACTTTGGTGACGATGGCGGCGGGCGTCGGCTTTTGCGACGCATCGGGGATGTGGAACGTCCCCCCCGCCGCGGTGGTGAGCACGCCGACGCCAGTGTCGACCATGCCGACGCTCGTCGTCGTGAAGGTGGTGGTGCGGCCAGTGACGCGCCCGACCCCATCGACGCCGGTCAATGGCGGCACGCCGGCGAGGAATTCGACGCTTCCGTTCGCAACGCTGAAATCGATCAGCAGGCTGTCGTCGGGCGGCGCATGTTCGTCACGCATCGCCGCGAGATCGGCCGCGTTGAAATCGAACTGCATCGTCCCTTTCTGGATGATCCCCTGCTTCACATGGTCGAGCAGATAGGATCGGACCGGGGCGACGAGGAAAGACGGCCATAGCCGCGCGACGACCGCAATCGGCGTCGGATCGAGCGAGGCGCCGAAGCGCATCCGCGGGCCGTTTGTCCAATCGACGTCGCCGGCCATCGCGAAACCGGCCTGCGGACCTCCGGCCATCAACCGGTCGACGACAAATTTCTTCTCCGCAAGGAAAAGCCGGGCGGTCAGCGCGACATAATCGACGACGACCGTCTTCTGGGCCGGCCGGTCGGGCGCGGCGATCCAGGGGTCGACATTCTGAATGTTGACGAGCCACGGGTCTCCCTCGCGCTCCGGCAGGGCGACGAACCCTGCTACGGCGCCTTTCGTATCGCCCGAGACGAGTTTCACCGGATCGACGACGATCCGCCGCGCGGCGCCGTCCCAATGCAGGCCGCCATGAATGGAATCGACCATCATGGGTTCGTCCTTGGGATCATCCCAACGAAAATATCCGGCGCCGAAATCGAAATTGCCGGCAGCTTCCGAAAGCACGCCGTCGGGGCGCAGGCCGACGCTGAATTTCGCCGACAGGGGCATGTCGAAATCGGCGCCGATCGAGCGCGCGCCGGTCGCCAGAAGAATTTCGTCGAGCGACAAATTCTGCAGCGACAGCGTCAACCGGCGCGCCGCGTGCGGCGCTCCGCTGGCGAGGCCGCTCGCCGACCAGCGTCCATTGGGTCCGTCGACCGACAGGTCGAAGGTGGTCGCGCCGGACCTCCGGTCGAAGCTGAGATTGACGCCGTCGAATCTCATCTGCTGGTGCGCGGAGTGATCGTCGATCACAACGCGCCCGCGTGCGATGCCGACGCGATCGATGGCTGCGATCTGGCTATCAGGATTGGTCAGCGCGTCGAGCAGCAAGCGGAGCGCCGACGCCATTTGCTTGACGAGCAGCGCGCGCGGCTTCGACTCGGCCGAAGCCCCCACATTCTGCCCTCCCGCGCCTTGTACGTGCGCGGGCCGCAGCAGATCGCCCGGCGCGCCTTCCTTGACGAGTTGATCGGCGAGCGGCGGCGTGAGGGTGACGGTTTCCTCCGAGCCGGGCGCGATCGGTTGTGCGATCGAGCCATCCGGCAAGAGGGCGAGGCGCACTTCGACATCGAAGACTTCGAGCCTCTTCGGAACGACGCGTCCGGCGATCAGCGGGAGGAGCGCGACCGACACTTCCGCGCGGGGGGCGGTGAAAATCGTGCGTCCGGTGCTGTCCTTGAGCGTCAGGCCGTCGACGCCGAGCGTCGGCGCCAAGCCGTGCCTGCTCATGAACGTCCGGCCCAGGCTGAAATCATAGCCGCGGCCGAAGCGCTGATCGAGGGCGCTCGCGATGCGCGGGCCGAGTGCGTCGATCGCCATCGGCCCCTGCGCGAGACGTAGAGCGAGAAGGCCGCCGCACAGGAGCGCGAGCAGGAGGGCGCCGATGGCAAGATAGCAGGCCGACCAAGCGAAACCTGTGAATCGGCGCGGCCGTCTCAGCTGAGGCGGAGCGAGGCCCTTCGCCGCCCCCACGGAAAATGCCCGCGCCGCGCTCTGCGCTGCGGGCGATTCCTCACGATGCTTCACCAACCGCTCGCGGCCTTTCCAATGCAAGCTGAAGCTGGAAACTTCACCATTACGCGAATATACAGGCCCTGCCGGAAGAAGGCCTCGTTACGCGGCGACCGTGGACGCCGTTTCCAAGACAGACCCCTGCATGTCACGGCCTTGTGGGCAACATTTTTTCGCCAGACCCTGGCCGCGGGCGCGGCGCGCGCAATCGCGGGCAAGACTTTGATTGGAACCAGCGCGTCGGCGCGGGCCGACCAGAACAAATCCACGACGCCCTCGAAAGAAAGATCGATGACTTTTCAATGCGACGAAAGGAAGGCGACATGAGCAAGCAACCCGACGCGAAGACGAAACCTGGCCCTGGCGAGCCGGCGCCCGCTTTCGCGCTGCCGGTCGACGGCGGCGGCTCGGTCTCGCTGCAAAGCTTCAAAGGCCGCAAACTTGTCCTTTATTTCTATCCCAAGGACGACACCTCCGGCTGCACCAAGGAAGCAATCGACTTCAACAGCCTCAAAGCAGAATTCGACAAGGCCGGCGTGGCGATTCTCGGGGTTTCGCCGGATGCCGCAGCAAGCCATGCGAAGTTCAAGGCAAAGCATGGCCTCGACATTGCGCTGGCCTCGGACGAGACCAAGGCGATGCTTGAGGCGTATGGCGTCTGGGTCGAAAAAAGCATGTACGGCCGCAAATACATGGGCGTCGAGCGAACGACGCTTCTCATCGATCGCGCCGGCGTCATCGCCAGGGTCTGGAACAAAGTGAAGGTTCCCGGCCATGCGGAAGCGGTGCTGGCCGCAGCCAAGGAGTTGGCCTGAGCGAGAGCTTTGTCCGGCCGGCGGCCGCCGGGCTTGCTCGAAACTGACCCCATTCGCGGAAACTGACGAATATTGCTTGATCACAACTCATACGGGAATTTAATGTGGGCCCGATAGAGTTTGGCGCGCGCAATTTCCCGGACGGAGCAGCGATGCAGGACAGAGGCTTAATCGACGGGCGCGAACGCGCGCCGTCCAGAAAGATCGCGGCAAGCCGGTTTGGCGGCAAAACCCGCCCGAACGGCTTCGCCGGCGAACGCAAGCTCCGAGCGGCGTCGGACCCTTCGGCGGCCGATTCCACGGCGGTTTACCTCGCCCATATGACGGATGAATTGGCCAAACTCGCCCGTTGCGCGGGACTCGATTTGTTGAGCTATTTGCTCGATATGGCAAAGCTCGAGGCGGCGACTTGCGCGCGCGCAGATGATCGAACTCCCGCCGCGCAACGAGGTCTGAGCGGCGCGGCCGAGGGTTCCTCAACGCCGCGTGGAAAGCCCACTCCGCCTCAGAAGGGGTTCCAGGTCGACGTCGGCGTGAACTTCAGATAGCTGACGTTGAAACCGAGGCGCGCGCCGACGCCGGAGCGAATCGGGACGACATAGACGTCATCGTTGATCAGCGCCGTCATGCCGAAGCCGCCGACGAGATAGGCTGAACCGTCGACGCCGCCGAACCGGCGGAAAATCGCGTTTGTCGCCGGAAGATTATAGACCAGCATCATGGTCCGGTCGCCGTCGGCGCCGGCGTCGAGCCCGAGCGAAGGTCCCTGCCAGAAGACCCGCAGATCGCCCGCGTTGCGCGTGTGCATGACGCCTTCGCCATAGCGTACGCCGCCAATGAAGGCGCCGGTCGCTTCCTGGCCCAGAATGTAGCCATTGGGCTTGCCCCAACGGTTCGTCGCCGATTCGACCGCCTCGGCAAGGCCGCGCGAAATCGAACCAAAGAATTTGTGGCCGTTCGCCACGATCTCGTCCGGCGCGTAGTCGGCTGGCCGCTCCTGCTGCTGATCGGCCAGCGCCGCGAGCGGCCGAAGGCCGATGAAGGAAACGCCGGAGGCGAGCGCCGCCAATTGCAGCGTCGCCGCTCTTCGCGATAGCATGTGCAATCCTCCGCCTGTTAGCCTCGTGGTTTAATCGCGAGTTTTGGCAGAAGTGCGTTAAGGAATTGTTGAGAAGGCGACGCGCGAGAACGCGCGCCGCGAGCCAAGCAGCATCAGGGCTGTATGGCGGCGCGATCGCCCCAGGCGACGAAGGGGCCGTTCCTGAACTGCGCGCCCGCCTTGCCATATCGCAGCGGATGATGCTCGCCGTCGAGGACGATGCCGCCGGCCGCGCGCAAAACCGCGTCGCCCGCCGCCGTGTCCCATTCCATCGTCTGGCCGAAGCGCGGGTAGACGTCGGCGTCGCCCTCGGCGACGGCGCAGAATTTCAATGAGGATCCGGCGGTGCGGCGCTCCCTGATCGGCAACTGCGCGAGGAAAGCCTCCGTCTCGGGATCGGAATGAGAACGGCTCTCCAGCGCCGTCAATCCTTCGGAAGGCGCCGCCCGCACATGGATCTTGCGGCGCTGCGCCCGGGGCGGCAGCGCCTCGCCGGGCGCCACCGTGCAGGAGGTGGCGGTTGCGCCGCCGATCCAGAGTTGTCCAAGGGCTGGAGCATAGACGACGCCGGCCAACGGAGCGCCGTCAACGATCAGCCCGATGTTGATCGTGAACTCGCCGTTGTGATTGAGGAACTCGCGCGTTCCGTCGACAGGATCGACGAGAATGAACGTCGTGCCGGCCACTGTCTTCTTGCCGTTCGCCGCCGCCTCTTCCGCGAGAACGGGGAAACTCGGCAGCCGCTCGGCGAGGCGCCCGAGGATGATCGCCTCGGCGTATTCGTCGGCGTCGCAGACGGGGCTTTTGTCGGGCTTGCGCCTCGCGTGGCTGTCTGATGCGTAGACCGCCATGACCGCGACGGCGGCCTCCAGCGCGATTTCGGCGAAAATATCGGCGATTGCGTCCTGGTCGATCGGCGCGCCGCCATCCGGCGCTCCGGCGAGCAAAGGCTTCGTTTCAATAGACATGAAATTCCAATAGGTTCGGCGTCAGAATCCGTGCGCGTCAAGCGCTCGCCCATGCGGCGCTCCCTCAGCCGCCGCAAAAAATCAATCAGCGTCAAAGCTAATGTAAAGCGCCGGGGTGGGATATAAAGTACTTTTCAATTCTTTAATAAATCGCTTTAGGAAAAGTGATGAGCCGGCGGCCCGGAAAATGTACCGCACCTTGAATGACGCATGGCGGAATCTCTGTACCCGTCAGCCTCGAAAGACGCGGTCTCGGCCGACCTCGACTGGAGCGCGCCCAAAGGGCGGATTGTCAAGCCGACGCTTTGGCGCTTTCCATCAGCGCGACGAAGCGGTGAAAGAGATAATGGCTGTCGCGCGGGCCGGGCGAAGCTTCCGGATGATGCTGCACTGAAAAGGCCGGCCGATCGGTCAGTTCAAGCCCGCAGTTCGATCCATCGAACAGGGAGCGATGGGTTTCCCGCGCATTCTCCGGCAGGCTCGAGGCGTCGACCGCGAACCCATGGTTCATGGAGGCGATCTCGACCTTGCCGGTGGTGAAATCCTGCACCGGATGATTGGCGCCGTGGTGACCCTGGCTCATTTTGACCGTCTGGCCGCCGAGCGCCAGCGCCAGCATCTGATGGCCAAGGCAAATGCCGAAAGTCGGGATCTTCCTGTCGAGCAGGGCCTTGATCACCGGAACGGCGTATTTTCCCGTCTCCGCCGGATCGCCGGGGCCGTTCGACAGGAAGACGCCGTCGGGCGCGAGGGCGAAGATCTCCTCGGCCGTCGCCGTCGAAGGCGCAACGGTCACGCTGCAGCCGGCCTCGGTCAGCAGGCGCAAGATATTGCTTTTGATCCCATAATCGATCGCGACGACCCTGAACTTGGAAGGGCCCGCGAGGCCGTAGCCTTTTTCCTGCGTCCAGGCCGATTGCGTCCAATCATAGCGCTGCGTCGAGGCGACGCTCGGCACGAGGTCCATGCCTTCGAGGCCCGGCCACGCCGCCGCTTTCGCGCGCAGAGCTCGACGTCGAAAACGCCGTCGGGGGAATGCGCGATCACGGCGTTCGGCATGCCGCGCTCGCGAATGCGCGTCGTCAGCGCGCGCGTGTCGATGCCGCAAAGGCCGATGATTCCCCGGCTTTTGAGCCAGGCGTCGAAGTGGCGGGTCGAACGATAGTTAGAGGGATTCGTGATCGGCGCGTGGATGACAACGCCGCGAACGCCCGCGCTCGCCGCGGGGTTCGCCGTCTCGATATCGTCGTCATTGGCGCCGACATTGCCGATATGGGGGAAGGTGAAGGTGACGATCTGCCCGGCATAGGATGGATCGGTGAGGATTTCCTGATAGCCGGTCATGGCCGTATTGAAGCAGACCTCGCCCACGGCCTCGCCCGCGGCGCCAAGCCCGGTCCCCTCCAGAACGAGGCCGTCGGCGAGAACGAGAAGCGCGCTCACGCGGGGCTCCCGCCAGAAACCCGGCGCTTTTTCTTGATCCTGCGTCATGCTCGCTCTACACCCATGCGCTCGCCGCCCTGCGGGGGCCGCCTGACTTTGGTTAAGGCCTATCTGGGGCTTTGGACGGCGCGAAGCTAGAGGCGCCCCGGGCCAACGTCAATTCTCGTGAAGAAAAGGCAATGAATTCATGCGCGAACAATTCACGAGCGAGCTGAAGCTTGCGATGAAGGCGGGCGAAAAGCGCCGCGTCGACACGATCCGCATGATCACGGCGGCGCTGAAGGACAAGGACATCGAGGCGCGCGGCTCCGGCAAGTCGGTCGGCGAGGAAGATATTCTCGCTCTGCTGCAAAAGATGGTGAAAAGCCGCCAGGAATCGCTGGAGATTTACGAAAAGGCCGGGCGCGCCGACCTCGCGACGCAGGAGAGCTGAGGAAATCGCCATCATCCGCGGCTTTCTGCCCGAGCCGCTCGATGAGACCGCAGTCGAGGCGGCCGATAGCGCAAGCCATCGCCGAGTCCGGCGCCGCCTCGATCAAGGACATGGGCAAGGTCGTCGCCGCGCTCAAGGCCAAATATGCCGGCCGCATGGATTTCGGGAAAGCCAGCGCTTTGGTCAAGGCGAAGCTCGGCGCCTCAGGCTGATCCGCTCACTGCCTTTTGCTGCAAAAGAAGCTCCAGCTCCTCCGGCGCCATATGCACGAGGTTCTCCTCGGCCGGAAAGGCGCCGCTCTGGACATCCTTCACATAAGCCCGCGCGGCCTCGGCCATCAGCGCGCCGACTTCCCCGTAGCGCCGGTTGTGGCGGAAGTTTTTTGGGCCGAACCCCAGAACATCGGTGATCACCAGCACCTGACCGTCGGTCTTGCGCCCGGCGCCGATCCCGATGGTCGGCGCCTTGACGGATCGCGTCACCTCGGCGGCGACTTCCTCCGGGATCATTTCGAGGAGGAGCAGCTTCATTCCGGCCCGATCGAGCGCGGTCGCATCGGCGAGCAGTCTTAGAGCCTCCTGCGCCGAGCGCCCCTTCACGCGTTTTTCGAGGTGGGTCTGCGGCTCCAGCCCCAGATGGCAGCAGACTTCGATAGAGGCCGCCTCAAGCGCCTCCAGTATGGCGAGGCGCCCGCCCTCGAACTTCACGATGTCGGCGCCGGCGGCGACGAGTTTTCGCGCGTTGGCGACGGCGGCGGCCGGCGAATTATAGGTCTGGAACGGCAGGTCGCCGATGATCGTCGCCTCGGGTGCGCCGCGGCGGACGGCCGCGATATGATGGCGCATGTCGGCCAGCGTCACCTCGCGCTCGCTTGCGTAGCCGAGCAAGTTCACGCCGACGCTATCGCCGACGAGAATGATGTCGACCCCGGCTTTATCCTCGGCCCGGGCCGTCGGGGCGTCATAGGCGGTGAGGACGGCGATTTTTGCGCCCCGCCGCTTCATCTCGAAAAAATGCGCGGCCTTGCTCATCGGTGGGCCTTTCCGGAAGCCTGAAGCGAAGGCCCCTCCGGGACCGGACGCCATCTGAGAATCACGCTATATATAGGTTGCAGGCGCGCGCTGCCGCGTGGACCGATGCTTGCGGCGCCGCCACCGCTCCGTTCGAGCTTCGGCCCTGTGGATGGCGGGGATAAAACCCCGATTCGCCGACCAGCATGCAAAGAATCCGCGACAACACCGACATGCGCTTTCCGCCTTCCTTTCTCGACGACGTCAAGGCCCGGCTTCCCGTGTCGGACGTGGTGCGCCGGCGCGTCAAACTGGTGAAGGCGGGGCGCGAATGGAAAGGCCTGTCGCCTTTCAACACGGAAAAGACGCCGTCTTTTTTCGTCAACGACCAGAAAATGGCCTGGTTCGATCTCTCGGCGGGCAAGAACGGCAATATTTTCGACTTTGTGATGGAAACAGAAGGACTGACCTTTCCCGAGGCGGTGGAGCGCCTCGCGGGCGAAGCGGGGTTGGCGCTTCCCCGCAGCTCGCCCGAAGCCGAAGTTCAGGAGCAGCGACGCGCCGGCCTGCATGAAGCGCTGGACATGGCGGCGGATTTCTTCGCCGCGACGCTCAACGGGGTCTCGGGGCGAGCGGCGCGGGAGTATCTGGCGCAGCGCGGCATCGCGGGTGACGCGCAAAAGCAGTTCCGTCTCGGCTACGCTCTGCCTGAGAAATACGCGCTGCGCGACCATCTCGCCGGCAAAGGCGTCGCCAAGGAGACGATGATCGAGGCTGGACTGTTGATCCACGGCGAGGATATCGCCGTCCCCTATGACAGGTTTCGCGACCGCATCATGTTTCCCATCGCCGACCGCTCCGGCCGGCCGATCGCCTTCGGTGGCCGCGCGCTAGCCAAGGACGTCGCAGCAAAATATCTGAATTCGCCGGAGACGCCGCTCTTTCACAAGGGCGCGGTGCTGTACAACCATCATCTCGCCCGCAAGGCGGCGCACGCGTCGGGAAGGGTCGTCGTCGTCGAGGGCTATATCGACGTGATCGCGATGGCGAGCGCGGGCTTTCCCGAGACGGTGGCGCCGCTCGGCACCGCCTTGACGCCGGATCAGGCAGCGCTTTTGTGGAAGATGGCCGAGGAGCCAATTCTCTGCTTCGACGGCGACAGGGCGGGGCGCAAGGCCGCCTATCGCGCGATCGACATGGCCCTGCCTTTGATCGGGCCCGGACGCTCGCTGCGCTTCGCGCTGCTGCCGGAGGGTCAGGATCCGGATGATCTCGTCCGCTCCGGCGGCGCGCGCGCCATGACGGAGCGCCTCTCCCAGAGCCTTGCGATGGCCGACCTGATCTGGCTGCGGGAAACCGAGGCCCAGGACCTCGCAACGCCAGAACGGCGCGCCGGCCTTGAGCGCCGCCTGCGCGAGATCGCACAGGAAATCAGCGACGAGACGCTGCGGCGCTATTACAGGGATGATTTCAAGGAGCGCCTTTACAAACTGTTCGGCCAGCGGCGGGAAAGTCAGCCGCAGCGGCGCGAACGGCGGGGTCCGCAAGCGGCTATCGGCCAACGACGCGGTTTTGAATGGGGCCGCGAGGACGCCGCACGCGCCCCGCCGGTGGCCAGCGCCACGCTTTCGAAATCGCCCTTGTTTCAAGCCGGAACATCGAGCTTGCTTCCGCGCGAGGCATTGATTTTGCTACTTTTACTCAAGCACCCAGGGCTGGTGGAGCGTCATCTCGAAGCGATCGCGGAGATCGAATTCTCGAACGCGGAGGCGGGGGCTCTGCGCGACATTCTGCTCGATCGCGCGAGTTCCGGACCTGTCGATGGAGAAAAAATCCGCTTCGCCGCCGCGGGCGCGGGCTTTGCGACGATTGTGCAAAGGCTCGACGCGCTAGCCGCACATTCGACGCATTTTTACCTAAAAACCAGTTCAGCTGAGGCAGATGCCGAGGAAGTTCTGAGACAGGCGCTGACCTTGCATCGGCGCGCCCGCACGTTACATAGGGATATGAATTCGGCCGAAGCTGCTCTCGCTCAAGATCCAAGCGACGCCAATCTGGCGCGCCTCAAGGATATTCAGGAGCAATTGCTGGCGCTGGGCGGGACGGAGGCGACAATTGAGGGTTTTGGGGCATCCTCGGGCCGCGCGGGTGGGACTTTATGACGGCGGGTTTTGACTCCCGCAATTTCGGTCATGTACAAGGATGGAAGCTGAGGCTGCGGGCGACGTCCAGCGGCGGCGGCGTTCAATGTCGTTTGCGGGCCGGATTTGGTTCGGGAGACAGCTCTCAGCTCAGAAAACTTGAGGTCAATTCCGCACTGGCGGCTTGACGAACGCCGGCGGTTTCACGAATTGAGTCAACACGATCGCGACGTCATCGCCAATCTACCGCCCGGCAGGGCGCAGACCCTCGAAGAGCGATCCGGCCGTGGCGGCCGATCGCGGCTTTTGGATAAGGCTAGTTCCCATTCTTGTTCTTATTCATCTTGCATCGTGAAATTTTGTCCGGTCGGAAGCCTCCCGAGAGGCGAAGTCCAGGCTTTGAGGCGCGCTCTCGAGCGCGAGACGGCTGTGAGCCGGCCGAATGTCAGTCGAATTTGTTCTAAAGGCGGAGGCCGTTGATGGCGAAAAAGGACAGCGAGAAGACCGAGGCGGAAGGCGGCGTGGTGGAAACCGCGGACAGCCCCCTGCTCGATCTGTCGGACGCCGCCGTCAAGCGGATGATCAAGGCCGCCAAAAAGCGCGGCTTTGTGACTTATGCCGAATTGAACGCGGTTCTGCCGTCGGAAGAGGTCAATTCGGAGCAGATCGAAGACATTCTGGCGATGCTGAACGAGATGGGCATCAATGTCGTCGAGACCGAGGAGCATGACGAGGCCGAGGGCGAGGAAGCCGCCGAGGAGGAGGAAGCCGAAGGCGGCGACCTCGTCGAGGTCGCGCAGCCGAAGGCCGTCGCCATCCGCTCGTCGGAGCCGGCCGATCGCACCGACGACCCCGTGCGCATGTATCTGCGCGAGATGGGCTCCGTCGAGCTGTTGTCCCGCGAAGGCGAAATCGCCATCGCCAAGCGCATCGAGGCCGGCCGCGAGGCGATGATCGCCGGGCTCTGCGAAAGCCCGCTGACCTTTCAGGCGATCATCATCTGGCGCGACGAACTGAACGACAGCAAGGTCCTGCTGCGCGACATCATCGATCTCGAAGCGACCTATGCCGGTCCTGATGGGCGCAACACGCCGAAGATCGACATGACGGCGCCGGGCGCGGCCGAAGCGCTGGCCGCGCAACAGGCTGCGCCGGCGACGGCGCCGCTCAATCCGCCGGGCCGTTTGCGCCCGGCCGGCGAAGAAGGCCTCGACCCTCCAGCTCCCGAAGACGCCTTCGACGAAGAAGACGATATGGAGAATTCCGTTTCGCTGTCGGCGATGGAGTCCGAACTAAAGCCCAAGGTTCTCGATACCTTCGACAGGGTGGCGGACGCCTACAAAAAACTGCGCCGGCTGCAGGACCAGAACGTCGAGAACAAGCTCAAGAACGAGACCCTGACCCCTTCGCAGGAGCGCAAGTACAAGACCCTCAAGAAGGAAATCGTCGCCGACGTCAAATCGCTCTCGCTCAATCCGAACCGCATCGAAGCCCTGGTCGAGCAGCTCTATGACATCAACAAGCGCCTGATCGGCCTCGAAACCAGGCTCCTGCGCCTCGCCGAGGGCTGCGGCGTCACCCGCGAGGACTTTCTCAAGAATTACCAGAATTCCGAGCTCGATCCGAAGTGGCTGCTGCGCGTATCGAAGCTTGGCGGGCGCGGCTGGAAGGATTTTGTCGCCAGCGCCAAAGAAGCGATCAAGGAACTCCTGAACGAGATCCACGGTCTCGCGACGGAAACCGGGCTCGAAATCCAGGAATTCCGCAAGATCGTCCATATGGTGCAGAAGGGCGAGCGCGAAGCGCGTCAGGCCAAGAAGGAAATGGTCGAGGCCAATCTTCGCCTCGTCATCTCCATCGCCAAGAAATACACCAACCGGGGCCTGCAATTCCTCGATCTCATCCAGGAAGGCAATATCGGCCTCATGAAAGCCGTCGATAAATTCGAATACCGGCGCGGCTACAAATTCTCGACTTATGCAACCTGGTGGATCCGGCAGGCGATCACGCGCAGCATTGCCGATCAGGCGAGGACGATCCGCATTCCGGTCCACATGATCGAGACGATCAACAAGATCGTGCGCACCTCGCGGCAGATGCTGCACGAGATCGGCCGCGAGCCGACGCCCGAAGAGCTCGCCGAAAAGCTCGCCATGCCGCTCGAGAAAGTGCGCAAGGTGCTGAAAATCGCCAAGGAGCCGATCTCGCTCGAAACGCCGATCGGCGACGAAGAGGATTCGCATCTCGGCGATTTCATCGAGGACAAGAACGCGATCCTACCGATCGACGCCGCGATCCAGTCCAATCTGCGCGAGACGACCACCCGCGTGCTCGCCTCGCTGACGCCGCGCGAGGAGCGCGTGCTGCGCATGCGTTTCGGCATCGGCATGAACACCGATCATACATTGGAAGAGGTCGGCCAGCAGTTCTCGGTCACGCGCGAGCGCATCCGGCAGATCGAGGCGAAAGCCCTGCGCAAGCTGAAGCACCCCTCGCGCTCACGCAAGCTGCGTAGTTTCCTCGACAACTGACGCCGCCAATCTTGGCGCTGAAAAAAAGGCGCAGCGAAAGCCGCCGCGCCTATCGTTGATCATTCGGACGCGGGGGCGTTCAGCAGTGACCGCCGCCATCAGCACCGATCATGCAACTTCCCGGGAGCCGACGCCAATCTGGTTGACGTCTTGGGGGCGGCGGGCCGTCAGTGCCCAGCTGTGAAGAGCTGCTGATGCAGCGCATCGGGAATATTTTCTTCCGGAATGGCGACCATGACGTGGCCATTCATCTTAACGACATAAACGGTGGCCGTCTTCCCATCCATCGTGACGTCCTGGGATTTGACCATTTCCACCTGCATCATTTTGCCGTGTTTTGCTTCGGCGGTCACAGCAAAAAGGACGGCGGCGGTTACAAGAGCCGCAGTGATTAAGCGCTTTGACATCTAACCCTCCTCTAAATTTTGATCACGTTTATTGTTCGCCGCCATCCCAGCGAATTCGGGTCGGGACGCAAACCTTCTATAACGAAATTCGCAAGCGGGATCTACGAGCCCTATGCGAAGTTCGTCGAACGACCGGTTCTACTTGGACAGCGATCAGCGACAGGATTGACGCCTTGAACCTTTTTCGTCGTTCGGCCGAAATTGTTACTCTTCGGCTTCGCGCCCGAAACAATTAAGCCAAGCGGACCGCTTTATTCGAGCCTCGCTGACGTCCGCGCCGATTTCGCCGTCACCGGCGAGGGGGTCCGAAGATCAGCGCCGGTGCAACGCGGCGTTCTGCGCCTCGTGCGCCTGCCAGCCGCAACGCTCCAGCTCAGGGTCTATGTGCTCGGCCTCGGGAAAGCCGACGCAGAGATAGGCGATCAGCTTCCAGCTTTCGGGCGCCTCGAGGCAGCGCGCGACGTCGAGCGGATCGATGATCGAGACCCAGCCGACGCCAAGGCCCTGCGCGCGCGCCGCGAGCCAGAGGGTGTGGATCGCCGCGACGACGGAATAATCCAGCATCTCCGGCATGGTTTTGCGGCCTAGGCCGGCTCCCGCCGTCGTCGCGTGATCGCAGAAGACGGCGAGATGAACCGGGGCCTCGCGCAGCCCCGCGAGCTTCAGGCGCGCGTAGAGCGCGGCGCGCTCGCCCTCATACGCCTTCAGCGCGGCCGCGTTGCAAACATTGAAGTTTTCGATCACGGCCGCGCGCCGCGCGGCGCTTTCGACGCTGATGAAGCGCCAGGGCTGGCTGTTGCCGACTGACGGCGAATGCGCGGCGATCTGCAGAAGCTCTTCGATCTGCGAAATCCCGACCGGGTCGGGCCTGAAGCGGCGGACGTCGCGCCTCCATCTGAATAAATCGTCGAGCTGGCGCAGGAACGCCGCATCGAATGTCGGAGGGGCGTCAAGGCAGTCCGTCACGGCCGCCGCCGCAGGGGTTTTATGGACGAACTCCACGCATTATCAACGCGATCGACGCGCGCGCGCCGCTCAGTTCGCGAAGCGGAAATGCAGCACATCGCCGTCCTCGACCACATATTCCTTCCCCTCGAGCCGGAATTTTCCGGCCTCGCGCGCCCCGGCTTCGCCGTTGTTGCCGACAAAATCACCATAGCCGATGGTCTCGGCGCGAATGAAGCCTTTTTCGAAATCCGTGTGGATGACCGCCGCCGCCTGCGGCGCGCGCGTGCCTTGAGGAATGGTCCAGGCGCGCGCCTCCTTGGGACCAACGGTGAAATAAGTAATTAGATTCAGTAGCTTGTATCCCGCGCGGATGACGCGATTAAGTCCCGGCTCATGCAGGCCGACCGCTTCGAGGTAGTCTTTTTGCTCGTCCTCGGGCAGCACCGCGATCTCGCTTTCGATCTTGGCCGAGACGACGACCGCGACGGCGCCCTCCTCTTTGGCGCGGGCCTCGACTGCGCGGGAGAAACCGTTGCCGGCGTCGGCCGCGGCCTCCTCGACATTGCAGACATACAGCACAGGCTTCGACGACAAGAGGCCCAAGCCATTGAAAAGCTTAGACTTCTTCCGGCTTGACCGCGACGAGGCGCGCAGGTCTTCCCTCGCGCAGCAGGGCGAGGCAGCGCTGCACGAGATCCAGCGTCTCCTTGGCCTCCTTGTCGGCGCCCTTGGCTTTCTTTTCGAGCGCGATCACACGCCGCTCAAGGCTTTCGAGGTCTGAAAGCATCAGTTCGGTCTCGACCGTCTCGATGTCGTCGACGGGCGCGATTTTGCCCTCGACATGGGTGATGTCGCTATCCTCGAAGCAGCGCACGACATGGGCGATGGCGTCGCATTCGCGGATGTTGGCCAAAAACTGGTTGCCGAGCCCCTCGCCCTTGGAGGCGCCGCGCACGAGGCCGGCAATATCCACGAATGTGAGGCGGGTCGGTATGGTCTCCTTCGAGCCGGCGATCTTCGCGAGCTTCTCGATGCGCGGGTCCGGCACCGCCACGTCGCCGACGTTCGGCTCGATGGTGCAGAACGGGTAATTCGCCGCCTGCGCCGCCGCGGTCTGCGTCAAGGCGTTGAAAAGAGTGGACTTGCCAACATTCGGCAGGCCCACGATGCCGCATTTGAAACCCATGGATCAGTCCCGGTCGGAGGTTCGGAGCGCCGTGCGGCGCGCGCGCAGGGCGGCCGGCTGGCGGGGATGTTTTGTCATGGCATGGCTATCGGTGCGCGCGGGGCGGGTGTCAAGCGCAGGCGGCGGGACGGGATTTCGGGCGCCAATCTTACATGGGCGGATTCCCCCTTGTAAGGTCATGTAAGGAACCGGGCCGCAATCGGTCAAAATAGTTTCACGTGAAACACCCTTGCGGGCGCGAAAAGATTGGAAAAATCGCGCTCAGGGATGCGCGGGGGCGCGCTTTTGGCGCGGGTGTTTCACGTGAAACACCCCCAAAAACAGCGCGCCACACGGCGCAATTGGAAAAAGACAGGATTGCGGCGTGGGGAAGTGCGATTGGCCGATTTTGGGCGGATTCCGCCTTAAGCTGAGCAGTTGATCGCGGCGTGAACACGCCTTGAGTTCAAAATCCGTTCGCGCTCTTATCTCACAACGCCCACTCAATCGATGGAGGCGCCGTATGAGACGGATTTTTTTCGTGCTCGTTGCAGTTGTGAGCGCTGGCGGGCGTCATCGCCTACATGGCCCCCGCATCCGGACAATCCGATGGCGCGGCCGCGCCGATTTTCGGCATCAAAATCCCGGCCGGCTACCGCGACTGGAAATTGGTTTCGGTCGCGCACGAGGCAGGCGACTTCGATGATTTGCGCGCGGTTCTCGGCAACGACATCGCCATCAAGGCCTACCGGGACGGGACGCTACCGTTCCCCGACGGCGCGATCATCGCCCGGCTTGCCTGGCGTTACGTCGCCTCGGAGGAAAACAACAAGGTGTTCGGCCGGGACCAGTCTTTCGTGGCCGGGGCGCCAACGAATGTTCAGTTCATGGTCAAGGACCAGGCGAAATACGCCTCGACCGGCGGCTGGGGGTTCGCCCAGTTCAGCGACGGCAAAGCTGTCGACGACGCGGCGCTCGCCGGCTGCTTTTCCTGCCACGTGCCCGTCGAAGCGCGCGACTATGTCTTCACCCGCTACGCGCCGTGAAGGGTGACATCCAGCTGGATGCGCGTCTGGATGCCCGGATCAATCCCCCGATCAAGTCCGGGGACGGGCATGACGGCCCGGTATTTCGCAAGCGCTCAAACTCGCCCGCGCCCGACGCAACGCGCGCGCCCTCAGTCCCCTCACCCTGAGGAGGCTGCGCAGCAGCCGTCTCGAAGGGCGAGGGAAAGCCCAACCTTGGTCGCCCTCGTCCTTCGAGACGCTCCCTTCAGTCGCCCGCTTCCATTGCGTTCGCTTTGCGAACCGCTCCGCTCGCAACGGAACCTCGGGCTTCCTTTCGCTCAGGATGAGGGCGGGATTGCAACACCGCGCTCGAGGCTGGAGCGTCCTTCAAGATTCTCAATCACTGCCGTCCCGCCGGTTTGTCGCCGACTATTCGCGGCTGATGCGGAACCTTACGGCTTGCATCAGGACGTCGACACGCGATCTGGCCTGTTCGATCTTGGCTTGGAGTGAGGGCGGCGGATTGCCGGCGGTGTCGATTGACGCATGAATTTCGTCTGCGAACTGGCGAAGCCATTTCTCCGCATCTTCGCTGGCCTTGGCTTCACGGGCCATCAAATGGATCAGGGCAAGTGAAAGGACTCTTGTTTCAATGGTCAATTCGCCGATTTGATTGCGCAGCTCTTGATCAGCCATCCTTACTCACCATTTCCCTTCGGCGGTTTTTCACCGCAATTCTGAGTCCCCCGCGCCCCGGAGGTCTCGGCCAGCTGCTGCGCATAGCGGCTCTTGCCGGACCGCGCGCCGCTGAGAACGAGGAGGGTTTTGGTCGTCATGCGGAACTCGGGGCGTCGCGTTCCATGGCGCTCGAATAGCAGATGTTCCGCCATCGGGGGAGCGTGAAAGACTTCGTGCGGATCGGCCCCATGGGGCGGATCCATCCTTGAGTGCGACGGCTGACCCGCTCTCCTGCCGCCGCGCATCTAAGGCTGACTATCGCCGGACGGCGGCGCAGTTGATTCCATTCATTGGCGCCTCGCCCCGCGAACGCGATGCAACGTCCCGCGGCGCGTCATGGCCGTCCCCGGACTTGATCCGGGGATTGACCCGGCCATCCAGGCGACAGAGAAAATGTTAGGCGCCTGGATGCCCGGCTCAAGGCCGGGCATGACGGCCTGGTATTTCGCAATATCATCCCGCCCAACGACGGCGATGAGGGCGGGACTGCAACACCCGCTCAAGGGCTGCTAACCCTTCAACACCGGAGCTTCAAAATATGGCGGGAAATCGAACCCGCCGAACGCCGGCGGCGCGACGCCGGGGCAGATCTCGTGTTCTACCCAGGACACGCCGTCCGACGATGTGCAGGCGAAGATCGACGGATTGTTCGGATCCTTGCCAAGAAACATCAGCAACAGCCGCCCGTCGATGTACCTGAGAATTGGCGCGGCGCGCGTGAAATGGCCGGTCTTGATGGCGGGTCCCCAATTGTAGCCGTCCGAACTTTGCGAAAGCAAAATCTCTCCATCGACAGGGGCGACATTATAAGAGCCCGGCGTCGCCGGAACCGTATAGACAAAGGCGCCGCCCGTGGTCCCGGTCGAGATGAACGCGTTCGTCCCCAGCGAGGCGAATGCGATCCAGACCATCTGGTTTTCGTCCGGGTTGTAGGGGTTCGGCCAATTCGGCGGCGTGAATGTGAGGCTCGGCGCGAACCCGCTTTGCTGACCGACGCCGGGGCTCCGGGACCATGCAGCGCCGTCCTGCGACGTGCAAACCAGCAAATTGTAGTTGTCGTCATTCGACACGAAAGCCATGATGTAGGCGTAGTTCGGGTAGCCGGGCGGAGATCCGGCGAAGGGCGCCTGCGCCACGCAGGGCGCCGCGCGGGTTTGCTGCCCGCTCATGCTCGGACCAATCCAGTTCTTGCCGTTGTTCGACTGGTGCATGACGATGTTTTGCGCTTGATCGACGACATACAACAGGTAGAGCGACTCGCCCGCTTTCAGCAGGGACGGCGTGTAGAGGCTTGTCACGCTGAGCTTTTCGGTAGACCAATTGGTGGCGTCGGCGGACGCGCCGATGTACACATTGGCGTCGGAATGTCCGACGAACGCCATGAGGAATGACCTCGATTGCGTCTGGACCAATGTGGGGACGGCGTTGAGGTTGGAGAGAAGTCCTTTGACGGTGACGAAGCCGGGGTTCTGGCCGAGATCAGGCTGTCCGGGCGCCCCGTAATGGAAGTAGTTGCTTATTCCGTCGTCCGAGGCGCCAAACAGGACGTCGCCCCCAAAGTCTTTCACGCTAATGCAAAATTGCGGCATCGCTCTGGTCTCCCCCCACTGGCGTTTGCAACGGATTTCGCCGGAACAGGATAGCGCGACGGCGCCAATCGCGCCGCATCAATTTGCGCCAACCTCGGTCGCCCTCGTCCTTCGAGACGCCGCCTTTTGCGGCTCCTCAGGATGAGGGCCGCCCCTTTTGGGCGCGTCATGGCCGTCCGCGGACTTGATCCGGTTGCGGTGACCGGCATGAATGCGCGTTCAGCCGATCGCGGCGAGGCCGGGGAAGGTCTGCAACAGCCAGAACGAGACGTCCTGGATCGAGCCGGTGAGGAACGCGACGCCGGTCAGCACCAGAAGAACGCCGACCGCGCGCTCCAGCACGCCGAAATGCCGCTTGAATCGTTTGATCCAGCGGATGAAGGGCTCGATCGCCAGCGCCGCGACGAAGAACGGCGCGCCGAGCCCGAGGGAATAGGCGGCAAGAAGAGCCGCGCCCTTGCCGGCGGTTTGCTGCGAGGCCGCGACGGCGAGAATGGCGGCGAGGATCGGCCCGATGCAGGGCGTCCAGCCGAAAGCGAAGGCGAGGCCCATGACATAGGCGCCCCAGGTTCCGACCGGCTTCTGGACGTCGAGGCGCGCCTCGCGATAGAGCAGCGCGAAGCGGAAAACGCCGATGAAGTGAAGCCCCATCAGGATGATGGCGCCGCCGGCGAGCGCGGACAGGAGCCTCAGATGCTCGCGTAAAACCTGACCGATGACCGAAGCGGTGGCGCCGAGCCCGACGAAGACCGTCGAGAAGCCGCAGACGAAAAGCGCGGCGGCGATCAGGATGTCGCGCCGCGCCCGGGCCTCCCGCACATTGGCCACCTCCTCGATGGTCGTTCCGGCGATAAAGGTGAGGTAAGGCGGCACCAAAGGGAGCACGCAGGGGCTGAGGAACGACAAAAGACCGGCCAGCGCGGCGGCGGGAAGCGTGACATCCTGGTGCATATCTGCTTCTAACCGGTTCGCGGACGGCGCGGAAGCCGCAAGGCCGCCCTTCGTCCGCGCTGGCAAGCAATTCTCGTAAACTCGGCGTGAATAGACTAATCTTTTGCGCGGCGGCCGGCGCGAGGGCCGCAAGGCGATTGACAGGGGCGAACCGCCCCTGACCGCCCGGGGCGCGCGCGAAGAGGGCTCAAACCAGGGCAATCGCCCTGGCGATCGGTGGGGGGTTCGATGCCAAAGCGACGCTCCGCCAAGCCTCAGCCCGGCCCGGCGCTTGCTTGTCGACGGGTTTCCGACGCAACAGGATCGCCGCGACCTTCATGGATTTTACTTCCCGCGCCCCGTCCTTGCGCGCCGCCTCCGCGACAAGCCCGGCCGTGACGCCGCCATGACCGTATTTCTCGCCTTCTTCTGCAACATTCTGTTCAATTTCGCGGTCGGGCTTCTCGTCGCCAAATTTCTCGGGCCTGAGGAATATGGCCGCTTCGCGCTCGCCCACGCCACGGCGATTGCGGTGCAGACCGCTTTTTTCGACTGGATCCGGCTCGGCGCGACCCGCTTCTATTCGGAGCGCATCCGGCTCGAGGACCCGACGCTCAGGGCGACGCTCGACTTCGGTTTCGCCATCATCGCCATCGGAATTGTCGCCGGCGCCTGCCTTCTGCTCCTCTCCGGCGTCACCTTCGCCCTGTCGAACAGCCTGATTCTGCTGGCGCTCGGCGTCGCCATCGTCAATGGCCTGTTCGACTATTACACGGCGCTCGTTCGCGCCCGTTTCCACGACCGGCTGTTCGCGCGCCTGGTGCTGGTCAAGAATGTCCTGACTTTCGCGCTGATGGGCGGCGGCGCCTTCTGGTTCGGCTCGGCCAAAATGACGCTGATCGGCGGCATCATCAGCCTCGGCGGATCGGTTTTCACCGCCCGCGCGGCCCTCATCGATCCGACATCGGACCCGAAGCAGGCGCGGGCGAGCGTGGCGGAATCGCTGATGCGCTACGGGCTGCCGATCGTCGCCGCCAATCTGCTCTATCTGTCGATCCCGCTGGCCAACCGCTCGATCCTCGCGGCTCTCTACGGCTTCTCCGAAACCGGCCAGTTCTCGCTCGCCTATGATTTCGGATCGAAGGCCATTCAGGCGGTCGGCTCGGCGCTCGACATCGTGTTGTTCCAGATCGCCGTCGCCACCCATGAGACGCGCGGACCGAAGGAGGCGCGGCGGCAAATCGGCCGCAACATGACGATCGTCTTCGCCATGGTTCTGCCGGCCTGCACCGGCCTCTGGCTGACGCTGCCTTCGGTCCAGCTGCTCATCGTGCCGGAGCAGTTTCGCGGGCCCTTCAGCACGCTGCTGACCTTGATGATGACCGGACTGTTTTGCATGGCGATCATCCAATATGCGATCGCCCCGATCTTCCAGATCGAGAAGAGGACATGGGCCTCTGATCGCGGCCGCTCTCGTCGCATGCGCCGTCGATCCGCTGCTCATCTATCGTTCTGCCGCACGGCGACGGCGCCTCGAGCCTCGCCATCGCGCAGGCCGGCGCGCTGCTCGCCTCGCTCCTGACGCTGATCGGCTTCGCCACCGCCGCGAGGCCGAAATGGCCGCGCGCGCGCGACATTGGCGCGATCATTCTCGCCAACGCCGCAATGGCGGCGGTGGTTCTGCCGATGCGCGAGCGCGATCCCGGCGTTGCGACGCTCGCCGTTCAGATCGCCGCCGGCGCCGCGATCTACGCCCTCATCGTGATGAGCGCGGACATCGCCGGATTGCGCAGCCTGACCGTCGCAAGGCTGCGGCTCGCCTTCGCGCGCACGAAAACGCTCTCCTGAAGCGCGATCAGCGCCTCTGCATCAGCAGCGTGGCCCAGCCTTCGATATCGAGGCGCTTGGCCAGCACCATGCCCTGCCTGCGGTAGGCGGCGAGCACGCCCGGGACATCGCGCGCGAGCAGCCCCGAGAGCACGATATCGGCGCCCATGTCGGTCAGCTGCGCGATCTGCGGCGCGAGGGCGCAGAGCGGACGCGCGAGGATATTGGCGAAGACGAGATCGTAAGGCGCGCCTCTTCGCAACGCCTCATGCGCGGCGCCGTCCGCCAGCACCGGATCGACGAAGGCGCCGGCGCCATTGCGCCGCGCGTTTTCGGCCGCCGTCGCAACCGACACGGGATCGATGTCGCAGGCGTCTACCCAGTGCTTGAAGAGTTTGGCCGCGGCGATGGCGAGAACGCCCGTCCCCGTGCCGATGTCGAGAATGGCGCGCGGACGGCGCCGCCGCGCGATGCGATCGAGCATCAGGAGGCAACCGCGCGTCGTCCCGTGATGGCCGGTGCCGAAGGCCAGCGCCGCGTCGATCTCGATGGCGATGTCGTTGACCTTCACCTCGTCGCGGCTGTGCGATCCATGCACGATGAAGCGGCCGGCCCGCACCGGCTTCAGCCCTTCGAGGGACGAGGCAACCCAGTCCTTTGCGTCGATGCGGCCAAATACGGCTCGCGCGCCGACCTCCGGCCCCGCCACGGAAGCGATCAGCGCGCGCAGATTGGCCTCAACCGGCGCGGCGCCGAAATAGGCCTCGACGAGCCAGGGGCCGCCCTTCCAGTCTTTGGTGGTCGGCGCCTCCTCGAAGGCGGCGACGGCGGCCTCGGCGGCGTCGAAGGTCTCCATGATGATATCGGAAACCGCGCGCGCGATCAGCCTCGTCGCAGGAGAGGCGCATGACGTAGGCGGCGTTATTGGGCGGCAGACCTTCGAGCATGGCCGCGCGTAGCATGATGCGTGGGAAACGGCAATGAAGGGGCGCGCCAGACGCGCCGGCCGGACGCAGCCGTCCTGTCCTGGTGAATTTGTCAAATCGGGCGGGTCAGTTTGAATTTCCGCGATGGGTAGGTTTCCGTCTGTCCGCTGCCGAGCCTGCAATTTGGAAAGCGGCCATCCTGTCTATGGCTTGGTCGGGCCGGGAGCCGAATGACGGCTTACGGGCGATGAGTTGGAAGAGCGGACCTTCGCCGAACGTCACAGTCCGACCCGAAGCGGAAGTCCCCGGCGCGCCGGCGCGCTAGCGTTCCCGATGGCGGCGCTAGGAGGCTCGTCAATGGGGATATACCGGTCTGCGGCGTCGGCACCGCAGCAATCCGCGATATTCGCGGTGCCCAGCCACCGTTCGTGTGCTAAGGTTTTCAAGGACGACGAGAGGAAGCTGATAGAGGGCCGGGTGCCAGGCAGGACGCGAAACCGAGGCGCAGTGTTCGTGCATATGGCAGGCAGCGGAACTACAGCGGTTTGGATGCGCGCGGCGTCGGGGCTCGAAGTCCTGACCGGACTCGGACTCGTCGTCGCACCGTCGCTGCTGGCGCGTCTTCTCTTCGGTTCGGACCTGAACGGGGCGGGCGAGGCGATGGGCCGCATCGCCGGGCTTGTCATGGTCTGCCTTGCCGCGGGCTGCTGGCCGCGGGATGCGGAAATCAGGCAGCCCCTGACTTTGATCCCGCTCGCCGCTTTGAGCTGGCTTGCGGTGGCATTCCTCGTTGTTTCCGGCGCTGCCGGCGCGAACGTCGGGTTTCTGCTTTGGCCTGGCGCGGCGCTTCACCTGATTCTGGCGGTCTTGCTGACGCGAGCGTGGATGGAGAGCCGGCGCGGGTAAGCCACGCTGGCGAAGATCTAGCACCAGGGAGGGATGGAGATGCGGTCAGGTTCGGTGAGGGCTTTCATGCCGCGGTTTGGCGCGGGCTTTGCTGTTGCGTTCATGCTGACGGCGGGCGCGACGGCGCAGGAGCGCCTGGAGGAGGATTTCGGGATCATCGAAGCCTGCGCCGGCGATGTTTGGCGTCTCTGTTCGGACGTGCTGCCCGACATCGGACGCATGAAAGAGTGCATGCAGAGCAAGATTGGCCAGCTTCCCAGGCCCTGCCTCGACAAGCTTCTCGACGCGATGGCCGGCTCGTCGTTCAAGGTGTGCAAGGACCAGACCTACGCGCTCTGCGCCGCCGCGCGCTGCAACGTGTATGACGGCGTCGCCTATTGTCAGTGCGAGGAGAAGCACGGCGATAGCATCAGCCTGCCGTTTCCAATGGGCAACGGCGTCGACGTCTGCGCGGTCAACGCCGCGGGCGCCAACAACAAATATATGGTCAGCACCTTCAGCCCGCCCGGGCAGATCGCCTCGCCGCAGGGAGGAGGCGGGGTCTACACCTGCACGGGCGGGAGTTCCGGCGGCGCCTACGCGCAATGCGACGGGGGCCTTTGCTTCCGCAGCACCGAGGAGACGACGTTCCCGGGCTTCGACAAGCCCGTGCCGAAGGGACAAATCATCTGCTCCTGCCCCATCACCGACGCCAGCTCAGGCAGCGCGCAGGGCTATCAGATCCTGGGGCCGTACCCGTGCGACAAGTCCTTCTTCAAGTATTGCAAGAGCGATGTCGCGAACGGCAAGACAGGTTCGACGATCTATGTCGGCGCCCCGATCGGCACCGCGGCCGGCCTGACAGCGCTCCTCACCCACAAGGCGGCCCCTCCGTTCAACGAATGCGGTTCGGAATAGCCTTGCGCCTCTCGGGCTTGCACTGCTTCGCCTTGCGGCGCGGCTACAGCGCCACTTTCGCGTTTTCTCCGAATGACCGCAATCCGCCCCATCGTAGCCGTCTATGCTTCTGAGTCGGATGTCCGCATCTGAGCAGCGACGCCGCTGGACCAAACGGCAGGGATGGGCGCTCTGCAGTCGGCGCCGCAACTTCGTGAACGCCCGCTTCGGAGAATCGGAACCTCGCCTTGGAACGACGAGCTCGGGTCGAAAGCCGAAATTCATGCTGAGACACGACCGCCCGCCGGCCAAGCTTGCCCGGCCTTTGGCCGGCATAATACCGAAGCGCATTACAACCGCGCGAGCAGCGCCGAAGCGATGCAACAATATGCGGAGATTTTGAAGGGCATTGGCGCCTGAATTTGGAGGCAGCGGGCTCGGGCGGTCCTGGTTGCCCTCCAAAGGCGGCGGCCGGAGTTCGAATCTCTTCGGGCGCGCCATTTTTCTACGACTTCGGCTCCTGAAAAGCGGACGCCGCCATGGATTTGTCGAAGTCGCGTGCGATGTGCGACTGGGAGTTCGCTTGGGCTGGCGCATGGCCAGCCCCGCCCGGAGCTTGGGATTATTCTCCGGGTCGGGCGACGGAATATGGGACATGCTGCCTCATGATCATGCACGGTGAGATCGCCGACGCCGGCGAGAGGGGCGAGGGAGTTCTGCTTCGGTCGCAAGGTCTCGATCGCCGCTCGTTTCTGCTCGGCTCCGCCGCCGGTTTCGGCGCGCTCGGCCTGGCCGGCTGCGCGACAACGGACGACCTCGTCCGCGCCGAAGCTGCGAAGCTCTACGGGCCGTTGCCCGGCGAGAAATTCCCGGTGCCGGCGGTCGATGTCAGCAAGATCGATCCGAAATATTATCGCCGGACGGTGCGCTACGACACCCGTGAAGCGCCCGGCACGATCATCATCGATCCCGCCAATTACTATGTTTATCGCGTCGAAGGCGACGGCGCCGCCACCCGCTATGGCGCCAATGTCCCCCGCAAGGGGTTTCTGTGGGCCGGCGACGCCTATGTCGGCCGCAAGGCGGAATGGGCGATCTGGACCCCGCCCAAGGAGATGATCGCGCGCCAGCCGGAGGCGGCCAAATATGCCGGCGGCATGCCGGGAGGCCTCGACAATCCGCTCGGCGCCCGCACGCTCTATCTTTATCAGAACGGCGCGTACACGCTCTGCACGATCTACGGCACCAGCGACCCCACAACCATCGGCGCCGGCATCACGAGCGGCTGCACCGGCCTTCTCACCCATGACATGATCGACCTCTATTCACGAACGCCGGTCAAAACCAAGGTGGTCATCCTGTCGGCATAGGCGAGGGCCTCAAGCCCCCCCCGGTCCAGCCGCGCCGCCTCAGGCAGGCGAAAGCATGGCCGTTCGTTAGGACTTCGTTAGGTCGTGGCGATTGTGGGGAGCTGCGATCGCTTGTCGTGTGTCCCACGGCGCCTCTTCGAACGTCCGCCGGCTAATTGTTTTCCCCAAAAGCAGACCGGGCGGAATCGGCCCCATCGCGGCCGGTCGGGCGCGCGGCTACGAACGACGAGCTGGGACCGAAAGCCGAAATTCATGAGACAAGACCGCCCGCCAGCCAAGCTTGCCCGGCCTTTCGCGGGCATGATACCGAAGCGGAGTCCTTAACCGAGGCCGCCCCGCGCCGCCGTCGCGTGGGGCGATAACAAAGGGGACGCCGTCATGACATGCTCATTTTATAAGGGTGTCGTCGCCGCCACAGTGATTTTTGCAGGATCAGCCCCCGCGATGGCGCAGGACGCCGACGTCCCGACGCAGCTTGTCGACCTGTTCAACAAGCTGTTCGGCGTTCATCCGGGCTTTCGCGCCAATCACGCCAAGGGCGTCGTCGTCGAAGGCAGCTTCACCGCGACGGCGGACGCCGCGGCCCTCAGCAAGGCCGCGATCTTCACCGGCGCGAAAATTCCCGTCACCGTGCGGTTCTCCGACTCGACCGGCGTGCCGAACATCCCGGACGGCGACCCGAACGCAAATCCGCACGGCATTTCAATAAAATTTCATCTGCCGGACGGCAATGACACCGACATGGTGACCAATTCGCTGCATTTCTTCCCGGTCGCGACCGGCGAGGACTTCGTTGCGATGCTCACCGCCGTTTCGCAAAGCCCCAAGGATGCGCCGCACCCGACGCCGCTTGAGAAATTCATATCGACCCACCCGAGCGTTCCCCTCGCCCTGGCGTCGACGCATACGCCGGACAGCTTTGCGGACGAAGAGTATTACGGCGTCAACGCCTTCGTTTTCGTCAATAAGGATGGCGCCAGGCAGGCCGTGCGCTATCAGTTCGCGCCGGAAAAGACCGTCTATCTCGATCCGGCGGAGGCCGCCGCGAAGGCGCCCGATTTTCTCGTCGACGAACTGCCGAGCCGGCTGAAAGACGGTCCCGTCACGTTCCACTTCAAGGCGCAGCTCGCAGCGCAGGGCGATCAGACGAAGGACGGCTCAAAGCCCTGGCCCGACGACCGAAAGATTGTCGACCTCGGCGTCCTGACCCTCGACAAGGCCGTCCCGGACAGCCTCGAGGCGCAGAAGAAGCTGTTGTTCCTGCCAACCTCGCTGACCGATGGAATTGAGGAGAGCGACGATCCGCTGATCGATACGCGGGGCGCCGCCTATGCGGTGTCTTTCTCGCGGCGCAATCCCTGACGGGCGGCGACGCGCCGGCGCGGCGCGCGCACGGGCGCGACGTTCGAGGCGTCAGACGAGGTAATACAGCTTTTCGTCCGCGGCTTCGTCGACGCGGGCCTCTCCCCGCTCAACCGCGACGGTTGCTTCGGCGCGCAGCTTGTAGACGCGCCGCACCGCCTTGAGGGTCGCCGAATCGTAGTCGTCCTCCTCGACAAAAAGATTGTCGGCCGGATACCAGTTCAGGAAATGAAGACCCTTGATCGCCGCCAGGAAATCGGGCCGGACGCCCGCCAGCAGCACCGTGACGCCGAGCGTTTTGGCCTCATGCAGGAAATGCTCGATGCGCTCGAGGCAGACCATGTCCGGATTGCGCACGCGCTTCAGCCGCAGCACGATATAATGCGCTCTGTCCGCCGCCGCGCGTTTCAGCAAGTCGTCGAGATCGCGTTCAAGCTCAGGCGCGGCGCCAAAGAAAAGCTCGCCCTCGAGATCGATCAGGATCAGGTCGGGGTTCGGCGGATCGCCCGGCAGGCGTTCGCGCACCACGCGCTCGGGGCTGACGACGAGTTCCTTGCTCTTCAGGACCGACGCGCGCGGGATGAACAGCGCCATCGACAGCAGGACCCCGGCGAGAATCGAATATTCGACGCCGACGAAGATCGCGACGAGCGCGGTGATGACGACGAGCCCGGCGTCGAATTTGGTCGCCGCGAACGCGTAGCGCAGGCGCGGAATGTCGATCAGCCGCGCCGCGGTGACGACGAGCAGGCCGGCCAGCGCGGCCTTTGGAATGTAGCGCGTCAAGGGCGCGAACAGCAGCACGGCGAGGGCGACGCCGAGGGCGACGATGATGCCGGAAAAGCGCGTCGCAGCGCCCGCCTGGAAATTGATCGCCGAGCGCGACAGCGAGCCGGAGCCAGGCAGACAGCGAAAGAATCCCCCGGCCAGATTGGCGAGGCCTTCGGCGAGGCACTGGCGGTTGTAGTCGAGCGGCTGGCGCGTCGTATGGGCGATGGATTTGGCGATCGCCAGCGCTTCGAGAAGGCCGAGGAACGCGATGGCGAGGGCGCTCGACGAAAGCTCCCCGATCCAGCTGAGCTTGATCTCCGGAATATGCGGCTCGGGCAGGCTCGCGGGCACGGTTCCGGCGATCTCGATGAGGCGCTTGCCGTCGAGGCCCGGCAGCGTCCAGCCGAGCAGGAAAGCCGCGCCGGAGACGATGACCAGAGCAGCCAGCATGTCGAGTTGCGGCAGCCGGTAGGCGCGCACCAGCCGGCGCAGGAGCGAGCGCCAGAACGACGGTCGCCGCGCTGACGCCGATCGCCCTCGGGTTCAACGGATCGCCCTTGGTCAGCGTCAGCCAAAGACGCGTCCAGATGTCCTGATGCCCGGTCCCGAGCTGCCGGACGCCGAGGAGGTTGGCGATCTGGCCGATGCCGAGCAGCAGCGACGCGCCGACCATGAAGCCGAGGATCACGGATTCGGAAATGTAGCGGGTCAGGTCGCCAAGCTTGAAGACGGCGATGAAGATCTGGATGGTTCCGACCATCACGCCAAGCAGCACCAGGGCCTCGGCGATCTCGGTCTTGTCGTCGGGATCGAGAAAGGCGAGCGCGCTGAAGACGACGAGCGAGATCGCGCTGGTCGGCCCGTTGATCAAATGCGACGACGAGCCGAACATCGAGGCGACCGCCGTCACGACGATCGCCGAGTAGAGCCCGTAGCGCGGGTCGACGCCGGCGAGCAGCGCATAGGCCATGCCCTGCGGCAGCGAGATCGCGGCGACCGTCAGGCCGGCGATCGCGTCGGCGCGCAGCTCGGCTCGCGTGTAGTTCCAGCGGATCAACCGGCTGAAGCGGCCGGCGGGCGTTTTTTGCGTCGTGGGGGCGAGCATGGGCTTGCGGCCTTGACCGTGTCGGGAGACTTGAGGACTAATGCGTCGCCGGCGGCAGCACGGTGTCGATGACGCCATTGTCGGCGAAGAATTTCTGGTTGGCGTCGTCCCAATCCCTGGCGATCAGGGTGATGGGAAAGAGATCGAGCTTCGGCAGCCGGTCGGAATATTTCGCGAGGATCGCGGCGTTGATCGGCCGGAAGCCGAGCTTCGCGATGGTCTCCTGCGCCTCGTCGGTGAAAAGAAATTCGAGATAGGCCTTGGCGAGGGCTTCCGTCTTGTGGCCGGCGACATTGGCGTCGACCCAGGCGACATAGGGCTCGGCGATGATGCTGACCGGAGGATGCACGATCTCGAGATCGCCCTTCGAATCGGCGACTTCACGCAACGCCTCGTCTTCCCAGGTGAGGTGAACGTCGCCGATATTTTCGACCGCGAATGTGTTGGCGGAGCGGCGCGCGCCGGAATCCAGCACCGGCACGTGCTGGTACAACGCCTTCAGATAGGCGCGCGCTTCGTCCTCCGAGGCGCCGCGATGGATGGCGGCGCCCCAGGCCGCCAGAGCGCTGAGCTTGCCATTGCCGGAGCTTCTCGGATCCGGCGTAATGACGAAAACGCCGGGCTTGATGAGATCGGGCCAGTCGCGGATCTCTTTGGGATTGTTCCGGCGCACCACGAAAACGATGGTGGAGAAATAGGGCTGCGAGTGATGCGGCAGGCGGTCCGCCCAGCCCTCCGCGATGAGGCCGCGTTTGCGCAGCGCGTCGACATCGGAATAAAGCCCGAGCGTCACGACGTCGGCCGGCTGTTCGCCGCTGATCACCGAGCGCGCCTGCCGCGAGGAGCCGCCGTGCGACTGCCTGATGTTCACCGCAGCGCCGGTCTCGGCCTCATATTTGGCGGCGAATTGCTTGTCGATGCTTTGGTAGAGTTCGCGCGTCGGGTCATAGGAGACGTTGAGCAAGGGGTCGGCGACGCTGGCGTGCAGATTCTTCACCGCGATGAGGCCGATCGCGACGACGACGGCGCCGACGGCCGCCAGATTGCGCCAGGCGAGCCCGGACAATTTCGGAATTTTGCTCATTTCGACCCGATTGGGCGCGCGGCCCACGAAAACCAATATAGTCCACAAAATTTATGGTCTATAATAGAAATTGCGTCAAGCGATCGCCGCCGCGCCGCTTTCCGGGCAGATCGCGCTTATTTCCGCAAAATTGAACGACGCGCGGGCGCGCCGCGGCGCTTCGTCGCCTCAGTCCGGGATGCCGACATGCAGCGCCTTGTTCCGCGCCATGATCTCCTGACGCATTTGCTTGCGCATCTTGCCGGCCTCGAACAGGCGCCGCTCGACCTCCGTCTCGATTTCAAGCGGCGGCACGGCGGCGGGACCGCCGTCCTCATTCAGCGCGACCATCGTGAAGTAGCACGAGTTGGTATGGCGCTTGTCCTTCGTGATGAGGCTCTCCGCCACCACCTTGATGCCGACCTCCATCGAGGTGCGGCCGACATAATTGACGTTGGCGCTGAAGGTCACGAGTTCGCCGACCTTGATCGGCTCCTTGAAGATCACCTGGTCGAGCGAGACGGTGACGACATAGGATTTGCAATATCGGGCGGCGCAGGCGTAGGCCACCTGATCGAGCAGCTTCAGGATCGATCCGCCGTGCACGTGGCCGGAGAAATTGGCCATGTCGGGGGTCATGAGGACGGTCATGAACAGGGATTTTTCTTGTTTGCTCATAGGGCTCACAGAAATTGCCGCAGGGCCGCGAAGAGGTTTCCACCCGCGCGGCTCTATGACAGAGATCGCCCGGCGCCGCCAGCGTGGATGAAACCAGCGGCGGCGCGAGGCCGAACGAAAGACGCCGAATTGAAGCTCGTCATTTTCGACCTGGACGGCACGCTTGTCGACAGCCAGGACCTCATCGTCGAGGCGCAGCGGCGCGCTTTCGCAGCGCTTGACATGAGGCCGCCGAGCCGCGCGGCCTCGCTCTCCATCGTCGGCCTGTCGCTGCGCGAGGCCTTCACGGTCCTCGCCGGCGCCGAGGGGCCGGTCGAGAGCCTGTCGCAAGCCTATCGCGAGGCGTGGACGCAAATTCGCGCGGCGCCGGATTTCGCGGAGCCGCTTTTTCCAGGCGCGCGCGAAACCATCGCCGCGCTCGCCGGCAAAGAGGGCGTGGCGCTCGGCATCGCCACCGGGAAGGCGCGCCGCGGCGTCGACCATCTGTTCGAGCGCACCGGCTGGCAGGGCAGCTTCAAAACGGTGCAGACGGCCGACAGCCATCCCTCGAAGCCGGCGCCGGACATGATCCTCGCCGCCATGGCCGAAACCGGCGCGGCGCCCGCCGCGACCTATATGGTCGGCGACACAGGGTTCGATATGGAGATGGCCGCCAGCGCCGGCGTTCGCGCGATCGGCGTCGCCTGGGGCTATCACAGCCCGGCCGAGCTTAGCCGCGCCGGAGCCGAACGGATCGTTGCGGATTTCGCCGAATTGCGCCATCTCATCGAGGCATGAGCCAGGACAAGACAGGTCAAGAGAGCGGCGAGGCCGGCGCCGCCCTGCCGATCGACCCCATCGCCATGGCGCGGCGCGATCAGCAAAAGGCGCTGCCGAAGCGCTTCTACAAAGAGGCCGCCGCCGCCGAGCGGGACGGCGCTTACGCGCTTCTGCTCGACGGACGTCCCGCCAAAACGCCCGGCCGCAACGCCTTCGCGGCGCCGACCCTCGCGGCGGCGCAGGCGCTGGCGCAGGAATGGGCGCGCCAGGCCGAATTCATCGATCCCGCCGCCATGCCGCTGACGCGGATGGCCAACAGCGCCATAGATGGCGTCGCCGGGGCGATGGAGGCGACGGCGGCGGACATCGCAAAATATGGCGCCTCCGATCTCGTCTGCTATCGCGCCGGCGAACCCGAGACGCTGGCGCAGGCGCAGGCGGCGCGCTGGGACAAGGTTCTCGACTACGCGCGCGAAAATCTCGGCGCGCGGCTGATCTGCGCCGAGGGCGTCAATTACGTCGAACAGCCGGAGGCGGCGCGGCAGGCGATCCTCGCGGCGGTGAAGCGCATCGCGGGAACCGGCCCCGCCGCGCCTTTCGCGCTCGCCGCGCTGCATGTGATGACGACGCTGACGGGGTCGGCGCTGCTCGCGCTCGCCGTGGCGGATGGCGTCTTGACGCCGCAGGAGGCGTGGGAGGCGGCCCATGTCGACGAGGATTTCCAGACGAAATTCTGGGGCGCCGATGACGAGGCGCTGGCGCGGCGGGCGCGGCGATGGACCGAGATGGAGGCCGCGGCGGGGTTGCTGCGCGCCGTGCGCGCCGAGGCGCCGCGCGCAGAGCCGTGAAGTCCTCTCCCGTACAGTCTGGGCCTGACCAAACGGCGCAAATCGAGGCGCAACACGCGCGCGGAAAACTCACGGCGCGCGAGCGCATCGAGCTTTTACTCGATCCCGGCTCGTTCGCGGAATTCGACAGCGCCGCCGACGCCGGGTCGGACCCGCGGGATTCGGGCGATAGCGTCATCGCGGGCCGGGGGGCCGTCAACGGCCGCGCGGTCTATGTCTACGCCAATGACTTCACCGTCGAGGGCGGCGCGCTCGATGCGGCCCATGCGCGAAAAATCGCCCGGGCGCAGGATATGGCGCTCGGCGCCCGCGCGCCCATCGTCGGCCTCATCGATTCAGGCGGCGCGCGCCTCGAGGCGGGCGTCGCGGCGCTCGCCGGCTATGGCGAGATCTTCCAGGGCCATATCCGCGCCTCCGGAATCATCCCGCAGATTTCGCTGATCATGGGACCGTGCGCCGGCGCCGAGGCCTTTTCGCCGGCGCTGACCGATTTCGTCTTCATGGTCGAGAACGCGAGCCATTTTTTCGTCACGGGCCCGGAGATCGTCAGAACGATCGCCAACGAGGCCGTCACGGCCGACGAGCTTGGCGGCGCCCGCGTTCATGCGGCGAAAACGGGCCTTTGCGATCGCGCCTACGCCAATGATTTCGAGGCGCTCAAGCAATTGCGGAGGCTCATCGATTTTCTGCCCGCCTCCAACAGCGGCGGCGTTCCGGCGTGGCCGAGCTTCGACGATGCGCAGCGGCTGGATCCCTCGCTGGACACGCTCGTTCCGGAAAATCCGCTTCAACCCTACGACATGAAGGAGCTGATCGAAAAAACCGTCGACGAGGGCGATTTCTTCGAGATGGGGGAGGCCCATGCGCGCAATATCGTGACCGGCTTTGGCCGCATCGACGGCCGGACCATCGGCGTCGTCGCCAATCAGCCGATGGTCCTCGCCGGCGTTCTCGACAAGGACGCGGCGCGCAAGGCGGCGCGCTTCGTGCGCTTTTGCGATTGTTTCAGAGTCCCCATCGTGACCTTCGTCGACGCGCCCGGCTTCCTGCCGGGGCTCGCGCAGGAGCATGGCGGCCTCGCCAGAGCGGTCGCCGGGCTCATCTTCGCCTATGGCGCGGCGAGCGCGCCGAAAGTCACCATCGTCACGCGCAACGCCTTCGGCGGCGCCTACGTCGTCATGGGCTCGAAACATCTTGGCCGCGACGATGGCTTCGCCGCCAATTTCGCCTGGCCGACGGCGCGGATCGCACTGATCGGCGCGGGCGCTGGCGCGGATGCCGGCGCTTCGCTCCATGCCGTCGCCGCGCGCGGCTATATCGACGAGGTGATCGCGCCCGGCGCGACGCGCAAAAGAATAGCCGACGCGCTCGCCATGTTCCGCCGCAACGCGTGACGCCTTCCCGCCGCGGGGACCGCCCGTTTCCTTCCCGCGAGCGCCATGCTACGCCTGCGGCCGGAAAAACGGGGGGCGCGACCGGTCGTGACGCTATTGCGGCGCAAAGGATGGAGCGTTTGGATCGCGCTTGCGGCGGTCTGGCTCATCGCGGTCCAGCCCCTTCTCGGCGCGGCGGCTCTCGCCGCTCAGCCCGGCGCCGTCATCTGCGGGGCGCAGCGTCGCGCGACAATCCGTCGGATCATTCGCATCCGCCGGGCTGCTGCTTTGATTGGCTGTCCGATGTGCGCGCCGTTGTCCGCGCCCCCGATCATCGCCAGCCTCGACGCCCGCCAGCCGATCCCCGTGGCGCCGGCGACGGCAGGCGCAAATCACGGCCTCATCCTTTCGCCTGAGCGAAATCAACGGCAGCCCCGCGCGCCGCCGCGACCGGCCTGAACCCGGCTCATCCGCTTCCTTTCCTGTTCAGACCGGGCTCATGCGCGTCGAATATTCGACGCGAGCCCTTGCGTGGAGACAAACGCATGTCGAACCTTCTTCGCCGTTCCATTACAGCCTTCGCCGCGCTTCTGGCGTCCTCCATCCTGATTTTCGCCGCGCACGGCGCTTTTGCGCATGAGTTCAAGCTCGGCTCCCTTGAAATCATCCATCCCTGGTCGCGCGCGACGCCGGGCGGCGCCAAGGTCGCGATCGGCTATGTCGTCATCAAGAACGACGGCGCGGAGCCGGACCGCCTCGTCTCCGCCACGGCGGAGGTCGCGGGCAGCGTCGCCATCCACGAAATGGCGACGACCAACGGCGTCGCGACCATGCGCCCGGTGACCGACGGCATCGTGATTCCCGCCCATGGCGAAATCGCGCTGAAACCCGGCTCCTATCATCTGATGCTGGAAGATCTGAAGCAGCCGCTGAAGGAGGGCGGAAGCTTCAAGGGAACGCTTACCTTCGAGAAAGCCGGAACCAGCGACGTGATTTTCTTCATCGAGTCGATGGGGGCGAAGGCGCCCGCGGGCGAAGGCCACGAAGACCACATGGATCACATGAAGGGCATGTGACGTGAGGGCTGTAAAAAGGAGGCCGGATATGCGTTTCAAGATCGCTCTGATCGCTGCCGGCGCAATCGCATTCGTGACGATCCCGGCCTCCGCCGCAGTCAAGACGATGCCGAAGACGACGCAATTCTGCCCGAGTTGGGCCGAGGCGCATGAACGCTCCCTCGCCAGCATCAATGGCGGGCGCTTGCCGTTCAAGACCAAATGGAAAGGTTGCATTCTCGTCCACAGGGGAGAGAAGGCGGATGTGGTGAATTCGGACGACGATCAAACGGAAATCATCGTCAAAGGCGAACATTGGTTCGCCGACGAGGGTTTGTTTTAGTTCGGCGCGGCATCGCGCGGGGAGGCGGCTGACGACGCCTTCATCGCGCCAGCGGGCCGGAGGCCTTTTTCCAGGCGTCGAGGCCGCCCTCGATGTGGCGCGCGGCGGCGAACCCCGCGTCCTGCGCCGCCTGCACGGCCATGGACGAGCGCTCGCCAAAGGCGCAATAGAACAAAATCCGCTTGCCGGCGGAAGTCGCAAGTTCGCGCAGCGCGCCGCCCTGCGCGATCGCCTCCTGCAAGGCGGGATAGGGCACATGCAGCGAGCCTGCGATTTCGCCATTCCGCTCGCGCTCGCCATCCTCCCTCAAATCGACGAGCGCGACGTCGGCTGCGCCGACGAGAGCCATGGCCTCGCGCGCCGAGAGCGCCCAGCCGCGGCGCGCGATCTCCTCCTGATCGAATGCCGATCCTCATGTTGGCCGGCACGGCGACGTCCATCATTTTCGGATTGGGGAGGTGGAGGCTGTTCATCACCGCGACATATTCATCGACCGACTTGACCTGCAGCCGCGGGTTCCAGGCCTTCTCCTCGCCGATCGTCGACACCGTGTCGCCCTTGTAGTCATGCGCGGGATAGACCAGCGTCGCGTCCGGCAGCGTCAACAGCCGACCGAAGATCGACTCATATTGCTGGCGGGGATCTCCGTTCTGGAAATCGGTGCGGCCGGTGCCGCGAATGAGCAGCGTGTCGCCCGTGAACACGCGGTCCGGCATGACGAAGCTGTAGGAATCGTCGGTGTGGCCCGGCGTGTAGATCACGTCGAGCGCGATCCCCTCGATTGTGAGCCGCTCGCCATCGGCAAGCCGCATCGACACGACGTCGGCCTTGCTTTGCTCGCCCATCACGGTAATGCAACGGGTCTTGTCGCGAAGCGCGCCAAGGCCGGTGATGTGGTCGGCGTGCAGATGCGTGTCCACCGCCTTGACGAGCTTCAGCTCAAGTTCTTTCACGAGCTGCAGATAGCGATCGACCTTCTCCAGCACGGGGTCGATGATCAGCGCCTCGCCGCCGCGGCGGCTTGCGAGCAGATAGGCGTATGTTCCCGAAGTCTGATCGAATAACTGGCGGAAGATCACGGCGTCCTCCCGATGCGTTACGCTGCCGGGATCTCATAACGCCGGGATGGGGTCGACGCCAAACCCCAGTCCCGTTTTTTCGCCAGCGCCCCGCTTCAGGCGGGCCGGCATCCGGCTTCGCCTGAAGCTCGCAATCGGGTTCGTGATCTACGGCGCCGGAACGAAGGCGCCCGGCGGGATCAGGCCCGGCGTGACATAAGCGTGGTTCAAGACGTCGAGCTGCGCCCAGAGCACGTCGCATTTGAAGCGCACGGCTGCGACGCAGGCGTCCTGCTCCGCGCGGGTCTTCGCATTCGCCTTCACATAGGCGAGCGCGAACTCGGCGTCGCGCGGGGCCTGCGTCAACCGCCGCTTGAAATAGGCCATCACATCGTCGCCAATGAAGGCGTAGTTCTCCAGCATGCCGGCGATGCGCTCGCGATGGATCGAGGGCGCGAACAGCTCGGTGAGCGAGGAGGCGACCGCGACGACGAGCGGCTGCTCGCGCACGAAGCGGACATAGGATTCGACGATGTGCCGCGTCGCCGGCAGCGCGCCGCGCATCGAGGTGACATATTCGCGGTCGAGCCCGAGGCCGTCGGTCAGGATGAGCCAGCGTTCGATCCCGCCCGGTTCGTCGCCAAAGCCATCGTGGTCGTGGATGCGGCTGATCCATGCGCGCCGCAATTCGCGGTCATGCACCCGGCTCATGAAGGCGGCGTCCTTGCGCGGCACGGCCTCCTGATAGCAATAGCGGTTGAGCGCCCAGGCCTGGACCTGCGCTTTGCTCAGCTTGCCGCCGTGCAGAAGCTTATGGAACACATGCTTGTCGTGATAACGCTCCGTCCCGACCGCGCGGATCGCGGCCTCGAACGCGTCCGGGGACAGGAGTTCGTCCGCGGCCGGCCGCAGAGGCTTTATTTCGTTCATCGTGTCAGCTCCGTGCCTTCTTGGGGGCGCCGCCAGTGAGCCGTGCTGGATCTTTTCTCATCGGCGTTTCGTCCCGGATCGATTGCGGCGGAGACTACCCGGCGTCTCTGTGAAAAGAATTGAGGCAAATCAAAAAACTCTGCAAGGCTCACGCTGCGAACCCGGCGCTCCTCTCCTTGTCCATAGCCATTGCCCCACCTAAAAAGCGTCGAGCCTATCCGCCGACGGAGCCGCCGCCCGCTCGGCGCACAAAACCGTGATACTGGAGCGTGAATGTTTGCAAAAATCCTCATCGCCAATCGCGGCGAGATCGCCTGCCGGGTGATCCGGACCGCGCGGGCGATGGGCATGGCGACGGTCGCGGTCTATTCGGAAGCCGACAAGGCGCGCCCTGCACGTCCGCATGGCGGACGAAGCGATAGCCATCGGCCCGGCGGCGCCCGAGCATTCCTATCTCGACATCGAACGGATCGTTGCGGCGTGCAAGGCGAGCGGCGCGCAGGCTGTGCATCCGGGCTACGGATTTCTTTCCGAGCGGGCGGCGTTCGCGCGGGCGCTGGCGCGCGAGGGGATCGTTTTCATCGGCCCGAATGCGACGGCGATCGAGGCCATGGGCGACAAGATCGCCGCCAAGAATTTTGCGCGCGCCGCTGGCGTCCGCGTCGTTCCAGGTTTCGCCGGCGCGATTGCGGACGGCGCCGAGGCCGCGCAACTCGCTGAAGGCATCGGCTATCCGGTGATGATCAAGGCCTCCGCCGGCGGCGGCGGAAGGGGCATGCGCATCGCCGGTTCCGCGCCGGAGCTGACGGAGGCCATCGCGCGCGCAAGATCGGAGGCGAAATCATCGTTTGGCGATGATCGAATCTTCATCGAAAAGCTGATCGCCGATCCGCGCCATATCGAGATCCAGCTGCTCTGCGACAGGCATGGCGGCGCCATCCATCTCGGCGAGCGCGAATGTTCGATCCAGCGCCGCAACCAGAAGATCGTCGAGGAGGCGCCCTCCCCTTTCGTCGATGCGGCGATGCGCGAGGCGATGGGCGATCAGGCCATCGCGCTGGCCCGCGCGGTCGGCTACGATTCGGCGGGCACGGTCGAATTCATCGTCGATCAGGAGCAGGAATTTCTTCTTTCTGGAGATGAACGCGCGGTTGCAGGTCGAGCATCCGGTGACGGAACTCATCACCGGCGTCGATCTCGTCGAACAGATGATCCGCATCGCCGCCGGCGAACATCTCTCGATCAGTCAATCCGACGTGCGCCCCACCGGCTGGGCCATCGAGACCCGCATCTACGCCGAAGACCCGGAGCAGGGCTTCCTGCCCTCGGCCGGGCGGCTGGTGCGCTGGCGCCCGCCTGCGGAAAGCCGCCGCGACGGCGCTGCGCTGCGCCTCGATTCGGGGGTCTTCGAGGGGGCGGAAATCCCGGTCGACTATGACCCGCTGATGGCGAAGCTCATCACCCACGCGGGCGACCGCGCCGGCGCGATCGAGGCGCAGGCCGACGCGCTCGATCAGTTCGCGATCGGCGGCGTTCGCAACAACGCGCTCTTTCTCGCCGCGCTGATGGACCATCCGCGCTGGCGAAAGGGCGAACTCTCGACCGGCTTCATCGCGCAGGAATTTCCGGCCGGCTTCACGCCCCGCGCGCCGGCGGGCGAGCTGGCGCTGCGTCTTGGCGCCGTCGCCGCCTCGATCGACCATACCATGAACCGGCGCCGACGGCAGATCTCCGGCCAGACGCCCGGCCTCGAGCCGCAGAGCGTCGACGGCGCCCTCAGCGTGTTTCTGGGAAGCGCGCGCTGCGACGTTCAAATCGAGGAAGGCGAGGACGGCCTCCTCGTCCGTTTCGAGGCGAGCGCGGCGGCCCGTCTCTGTGCGTCGGAGTGGGGCGCGGGCGAGCCCATCTGGCGGGGATCAATCGACGGCGCGCGCATCGCGGTCGGCGTGCGGCCGATCCTCAACGGCTATGCGCTGACGCATCGCGGCGTCGCCGTCGACGCTTATGTGCTGACGCGGCGCGAGGCCGAACTCGCGGCGCTGACGCCGCAAGCGATCCGCGCCGAAGGGTCCGCCGCGGTGATCAGCCCCATGCCCGGCCTCCTCAAGGCGATCCATGTCGCGGCGGGCGACGCGGTGAAGGCCGGGCAGGCCCTTTGCGTGATCGAAGCGATGAAGATGGAGACGGTTCTTCGCGCCGAGCGCGACGCGACGGTCGAGGCGGTCTGCGCGGAGGCCGGCGATCGCCTCGCCATCGACGCGGTGATCATGCGCTTCGCATGATCTATCCAGCCTAATGCTTGGTCGGCGCGTTGATCTCGATGCGCTTCATCTTCGCCTGGGCCGCGACGCTCTTCGGCAAGATCACTTTCAATACGCCATTCTTGAAGGAGGCCTCGACCTTGTCTTCCGCGATGTCAACGCCGAGCGGGATCTGGCGTTCGAACCGCCCATAAAACCGTTCGCTGAACTGGCGGTCCTTGTCCTCGACTTCGGCTTTCTTTTCGCCGCGAAGGATCAGCCGGCCGTCGCTGATCAAGAGCTCCACATCCTTTTCGTCGAGACCCGGAATCTCCGCCGAAACGACGATCTCCTTGTCGGTTTCATTCACCTCGATGCGCGGCCAGTTCATGCTCGCAAGAGCATGTCTGCGGCCAAACAGCGAGGGTGCGTCGAACCCGTGAAGAACGTCTTCAAATAGCCTGTTCATCTCGCGGTGGAGCGCGGAAAGGCTGCTCAGTCCCTCGTCGCGGAAAAGATCCGGGCTCTGGTCCGAGCCTCGCGTCCAAGGAACAAGATCACGGATGTTCATGATTCTTCTCCTTAAATCCAGGTTGCTTCAGCGCCCCCGGCGCTCGAGACGGCTGCGACCCTCGTTTTGATTTGCGATCAAGCACGGGCCGGGCGCGGAGCTTGACGCGCGGGCGGCGTCAAGAAGCTATGGAGCGGCCCGGTCGGCTTCAAGAGGCCGGAGCATGCGGATTTGAAATTTGAACCGATCATGCTCTTTGGCTTCCGCCTCCCGCGCGGGAGCTTTCCTCCCGGCGATTGCGGCTTGCGCGGCGGCGCGGACCAAGTCATTCTTCTGTTTTGGCGGCGGCGGGCGTCCGGCGCGGGCGAAATCGCCGTCCCGATTGGAGCAGCCATGATCATTGAATATGATTTCGGCAAGAAGGAGCGCCCGGCCTCAAAACGCTTTGCGAGACCTGCCGGCGCGGAAGCGCCAAGCGGCCTCAAAGCCTTTGGCAGAGGCGCAACCCCTCTCGAACACGCCCTCGCGCGAGTCGCGAAACTGGAGGCGGGGCTGCGCGCCGCGCACGCCGCGGCCGCCGCGCGCGAGGAGGCCGATCAGGGACAAGTTTTGGTCGATTTGGCGGAATATTCGGCGCTCTTGCGCTGCCAGGCGCTTGTCGCCGCCGCGCTGACCGACGAGTGACGCTGGCGCCGGGGCCAGCGCCCGGAATTAGATCAGAGCCTCGACGCCCCGCGCGGTTTCGCTGAGCCTCGCCGCGTAACGCGCCATCAGATCGACTTCGAGATTGACGGCGTCGCCCGGGCGCCTTTCGCCCCATGTGGTGACCTGCAGCGTATGCGGAATCAGGAGAATGGAGAAGTCGTCGCCATCGACGCCGTTGACCGTCAAGGATGTGCCGTCGAGCGAAACCGAGCCCTTCTCCGCGATGAAGCGCGCGAGCGCGCCGGGGGCGCGGATAAGAAAGCGCTTCATCCCGTCAAAATCCTCGATCGCGATAATTTCGGCGATCCCGTCGACGTGCCCGGTGACGATATGGCCGCCGAGTTCGTCGCCGATCTTGAGCGAGCGCTCGAGATTGAGCCGAGCGCCCGGCTTCCAGACGGCCGCTGTCGTGCGCGCCAGCGTCTCCGCGCCGATGTCGACATCGAACCAGCTCTTGTTTCCGGCGACGCCGAAGCCGACGACGGTGAGGCAGGGGCCGGCGCAGGCGATCGAGGCGCCGAGCGCGATCGTTTCGGCGGGGTAGGCGCACATGATCCGCACGCGCTTCAAGGCCCCCCGCGTCTCGACGGTCGAGACTTCGCCGACGTCGGTGATGAGACCGGTGAACATTTTCACAAAATCCTTTCGCTGCGCAAGATCCTCTCGCTGCGCATGAGGCGATCCTCGCCGATCATGCGGGCCTCGACGCCCTTATAGCGGGCGGGATCGGCGAGCGCCGCGAGGCTGGCGGCGTCGAGGCCGGCGCGCCCCTCCCGCCCCAGCGGCTTCGCACTTGTGAGCACGATCACTTCGTCGGCAAGCCCGCGCGCGATCAGCGCATCCGCGAGGGTGGGGCCGCCCTCGCAAAACACCCGCGTCAGCCCTCGCGCGGCGAGAAGCTCGAACGCGGCGCCAAGTTCGGCATGGCCGGCCTCATCGCGGCGCACGCGCGCGACATCGACGCCAAGCGAAGCGAGGCGCGCCTCTTTCTCCGTGGAGGCGTCCTCCGCCGCAATGACCAGAACCGGATAGACCGCCGCGGTCTCGACGAGCCGCGACTTCAACCGCAGTTTCAGATCGCTGTCGATCACGACCCGCAAGGGCTTTCGCGCCTCAAGCCCCGCGAGGCGCACCGTGAGGAGCGGATTGTCCGCGAGCGCCGTGCGGGCGCCGACGAGGATGGCGTCATGCATGGCGCGCAGCATATGCACATAGCCATTGGCGAGCGCGCCCGTAATGGAGAGACGCGGCTCGCCCTCGGGCGCGGCGGCGAAACCGTCCGCGGTCAGCGCCAGTTTGAGCGCGGCCATCGGACGCCCCTTCGTCACGCGGAGCACGTGGCCGAGATTGCCGCGCAGCGCCGCTTCGGCGCAGACATTCGTCGTCACCTTGATTCCCGCCGCCTCGAGAATCCGATGGCCGCGCCCGGCGACGCGCGGGTCGGGATCCTCGATCGCGCTGACGACGCGCGCGATCCCCGCCGCGACGATCGCCTCGGCGCAGGGCGGCGTTTTCCCATGATGGCTGCAGGGCTCGAGGGTGACGTAAAGCGTTGCGCCGCGCGCGAGCGGACCAGCCTTGTTCAGGGCCTCCGTTTCCGCATGCGGGCGCCCGCCCGACTGGGTCCAGCCGCGCGCGACGATGGCGCCGTCCCTGACGATCAGCGCTCCGACGGCTGGATTTGGCGCGCAAAGCCCAAGGCCGCGACGGGCGAGAGCAATCGCCGCGGTCATGAACCGCGCGTCCGCATCGGCTTCGATCATGCCCGGCTCGGCGAGCGCGTCTTCGGCGTGGCGCGGCTTTGGGGCTCCTCCGGGCCCGCCTCCGGCGCCGCCCCCTCGATCGCCGCGAGCGGATCGGGCGCGGCGCCCTCGCCGGCGAGTTCGTCGATCAGCGCGTTGAAATCGCGCGCCTCGCGGAAATTCCGGTAGACCGAGGCGAAGCGGACATAGGCGACGCTGTCGAGCGCGCGCAGGCCCTCCATCACCAGTTCGCCGATCCGCTCGCTGGGGATTTCAGGCTCGCCCTGGCTCTCCAGCTGCCGCACGATGCCATTGACCATGCGCTCGACCCGCTCCGGCTCGACGGGACGCTTGCGCAGCGCGATTTCGAGCGAGCGCATCAGCTTGTCGCGATCGAACGGCGCCCGGCGTCCGGATTTTTTCAGGACGATCAGCTCGCGCAGCTGAACGCGCTCGAAGGTCGTGAACCTGCCGCCGCAATCGGGACAGATGCGCCGCCGCCGGATCGAGGCGGCGTCATCCGTCGGCCGCGAGTCCTTGACCTGCGTTTCGAGACTGCCGCAATAAGGACAGCGCATCGCGCATCCTTCAGTAGATCGGGAAGCGCCCGGTCAATTCGAGAACGGCCGTCTTGACCTTGGCCTCGACGGCGCCGTTGCCGGCGTCGCCATTGGCCGACAGGCCATCGAGCGTCTCGGCGATGAGTTCGCCGACCTTCTTGAACTCGGCGACGCCAAAGCCGCGCGAGGTCGCCGCCGGCGCGCCGAGCCGGATGCCGGAGGTGACCATCGGGCTCGCGGTGTCGAACGGCACGCCGTTCTTGTTGCAGGTGATCGAGGCGCGCCCGAGCGCGGCCTCAGCCGCCTTGCCGGTGAGGTTCTTCGGCCGAAGGTCAACCAGCATCAGATGATTGTCGGTGCCGCCGGAGGCGAGATCGAAGCCGGCGTCCTTGAGGGTCGAGGCGAGCACGCGGGCGTTGTCGACGACCTGGCGCGCATAGACTTTGAAGGCGGGCTGCAAGGCCTCGCCGAAGGCGACGGCCTTGGCGGCGATGACATGCATCAGCGGGCCGCCCTGGAGACCCGGGAAAACCGCCGAATTGATCTTTTTCGCGATGTCCGCGTCATTGGTCAGCACGAGGCCGCCGCGCGGACCGCGCAGGGTTTTGTGCGTCGTCGAGGTGACGACATGGGCGTGCGGGAACGGCGAGGGATGCACGCCGCCCGCGACCAGCCCGGCGAAATGCGCCATGTCGACGAAGAAATAGGCGCCGACCGAATCGGCGATCTCGCGGAATTTGGCGAAATCCCAGTGCCTCGGATAGCCCGAACCGCCGGCGATGATCAGCTTCGGCTTATGTTCCTTGGCCAGTCTTTCGACGGCCTCCATGTCGATGCGATGATCGTCGCGGCGCACGCCATAGGGAATCGGCTTGAACCATTTGCCGGACAGATTGACCGGCGAGCCATGGGTCAGATGGCCGCCGGCGGCGAGATCGAGGCCCATGAAGGCGTCGCCCGGCTGCAGCAGCGCCAGAAACACCGCCTGATTGGCCTGGCTGCCGGAATTCGGCTGCACATTGGCGAACTGGCAATCAAAAAGCCGCTTGACCCGCTCGATCGCCAGATTCTCGGCGATATCGACATATTGGCATCCGCCGTAATAGCGCCGCCCCGGATAGCCTTCGGCATATTTGTTGGTCAGCACCGAACCCTGCGCCTCGAGCACGGCCTTCGAGACGATATTCTCGGAGGCGATCAGCTCGATCTCATGCTGCTGACGGCCGAGTTCAAGCTTGACCGCCTCGGCGATTTCCGGATCGGCATCCTTGAGGCTGGCTGCGAAGAAGGCGTTGGAAGCATAGCCTCCCTTGTCGGCATGGACTTGGCTCATGGCGAGAGCTCCTTTCGAGACGGAAAATCATTCGGACGGGGAGTCGTTCAAGGATTTGGGATCCTGGACGTCAGCCCACTTCCGGCGCGTGGCGGCGCGACATCGTAGCGTCGCCATAGCATGCCATTCCCGCGCCGTGAAGGAGAGGCGCCAAAGGATTTATTTGCTGCGGACTCAAAGTTTTTTAGGTTGCGTCACTGCCTCCCGCGGGCGCAACGGACCCCGGATGGAGCGAACGGACGCAAAGCAAAAACGTTGCGACGTCAAGTGGGGACGGGAGGAGCATGCAAATTGACAAGTCGAGGCGCGTAAGCTTCATTCAGGCGTCCAAAAAAATGACCTGAATAGACTAAAATCCATTATATATCGGCCCGCGGAGCCCTGAGCCTGATTCCGCACGAGTTCAAACAATCGCCGCGCCGCACATTTGCCGGCCCATGCGGCGGAGAAACCAAAAAGCTCAATCGAGCCGATCTATAAAAGGGGAGCACCATAATGTCGTCGCCTATCGAAGAACTGGTCGATGCCGTCAAGGCGAGACTGGCGCTCGGACCAGAAGCCGGTCCGCTCGTTCAGGAGGTTCTGCGCGCAATCGTCAGCGAGCCGGGAGGACTTAAGGGCTTCCTTGACAAACTCAACGCGTCCGGGCTCGGCGCCCAGGCGTCGTCCTGGATCGGCAAAGCGGACAGCCCGCCGCTCTCGACGCAGGGCGCCGTGCACGCTTTCGGCGCGGAGACGATCGCGAAGCTTGCGAACAAGGCCGGGGTCGACCCTGGCGTCGCGGCCGGCGCGCTCGCCTATGCGACGCCGAAAATCATCGGCTTCCTGACCGCGGGCGGGACCATTCCGTCCGTCACGCCGGCGGCGGTCGCGGCTTTTCTGGGCGCAAGCCCCGCTGGCGGCGCGACGGCGGGCACACGCCCCATCTCGACGGCGGCGCCCGCGCCGGTCGAGGCGGCCCCCAAGGAGGACGCCACAGGGCTGAGGCGATGGATTTTACCCGCCATCATCATCATCCTCGCCCTGGCGTTCCTCGCCCACTTCTGGGGCGAGAAGAACGAGCCCCCCGCGCCGCCCGCGCCAGCCGCGACGACCCCGGCTCCGCACTACTAGACCACGATGGTTTTGGATTGAACCAATCCAAAATCATGATCGCAATCGATGCCGGAATTTAGAGCGGGATGCGGGCGGAAAACCGGTCCCGCTTTTTCTCGCGCCGTTCGGGCGCATCGGCCCGAAGGCGGAAACCGGCTTCCGGACAATGCCGCGCTCAAACTGAAGAGATCGCGCGGATGCTCCGAACGGCGAGGGCTATTGCTCTTCGTCGTTCATCGGCTCCAGCGTCCTGGCGCTGGCGGCGTTGACCGGCGCCTGCGCCTCGGGCTGGATCGCCTGCTGCAGCGGCGACGCCGAAGCCGCGCCGTCCGCCGTCGGTCCGAAGCCGTCGCGCTGATAAATATCCTCGCGGAACTGGACGAGGCCGTCGGGCGAGCCCCAGGCGGTGATATAAACCCAATAGACCGGCACCGGCGTCGCGATCTTGGCGTCGATGCGTTCGCCCGAGCGGATCGCCTCGTCGATATGCTCGCGATCCCAGCCGGGCGTATCCTTCAACAGCCACGTCACATAGTCGCGCACGTTCTGGACGCGAATGCAGCCCGACGACACGAAGCGGAAGTCGTCGCCGAAGACGCCCTTCTCCGGCGTATCGTGCATATAGACGCCATAAGGATTGTTGATGTTGATGCGCACGACGCCGAGCGAATTGATGTCGCCGCCCGGATCCTGCCGGTAGCGGTAATTGACGGCGTCGTTGGTGCTCCAGTCGATGGAGCTCGGCTCGACTTCCTGATTGTCCTTGTTGAAAATCCGGATTTTGTGCTCGGTCAGATAGTTCGGGTCCTTCTGCATCCGCGGGATCATGTCCTTCTTGATCAGCGAAGGCGGAACGGTCCAGTAGGGATTGAAATTGATGTCGATCGCCTTCGTCATCATGACGGGGGACTGGCGGTCGATTTTGCCGACGCCGGCCTCGTGACGCGTCGCGACGACGCCGTTTTCGACCGTCTCGACCGCCATGGCGGGAATGTTGGCCGTGACGAAACGATCGCCGAGATTGCCGGAATAAGAGCGCAGGCGAACCAGATTGATCTCGAGCTGATGCAGGCGGACGTCGGCGGGCACGTTGAGCGCGGCGAAGGTCTCCTTCGAGACGATGCCGGTTTCAAGCAGGCCGTGCCGGGCCTGGAAGTGCTTGACCCCGGCCTCGACATAGGAATCGAAAATCGGCGAGCTGCCCGCTGTCGCGTCGAGATCGTCCGAGGCGGCGAGGCGCTGACGCAAGGCGACGACCGCCGGGCCGTTGACGCCGAGCTTCAGGATATGCGTCGCGGGAACGGGCTGCCAGCCGCCCTTGGCGACGATCTGCTGATAGGTCGCGATCGCCTGCTCCGTCGCGGCCGCGGTCTGCGGCGAGAGCACGGGCGTCGACGAGCGGCTGACCGCGAGGCGCGGATCTGCGTCATAGCGCTGCGCCCACTCGGCCTGTTCGCCGAACGGCCCTTGCGATGCGGCCTGCGCGTGCAAGGGGGGGCATATCCACAAGCCGGCGAGGAGAGCGGCGGCGGCGGGTCCGCGTCGCCCTGCGGCGCGCGCCGCGCGAGCCAAATCTTCGGTCACTTTGAACTGCATCGTTCGCACGATCAAATCCCTTTAATAATCGCTTCGCCCTTGCAATTTCAGCCTCCAGCGATCCGCCGGGGCGGGGGGAGGCGCGGAGACAAAGGGGCGAAGGCGGCCTCGCAGTACTGAGGCTTCCCTAGCATCTTGATGGTTAACAAGACAGAAATAGGGCGGCGATTTTAAGGCAAGGGGATCGGGCGAGGGGACGCGGCTCGGGCGATCGGGTCGCGCGCGCAGGCGAATGCCGCATCAGCGCCGAGAGGGACGGCCTCGCACGCGTCCCGGGATCGATCCGGGAATCACAAGAGCGTGCGCGACGAAAGCCGCGAGAGCCGTGGGCCTTCAGAGCCTATAGCGGATTTGATCCGTCCAGAACCGCTCGAGCCGGACAAGGGCGAGATTGAGGCGTTTGAATTCGTCCGAGCTGATGCCGCCGATCTGCTCCACCGTCATCACATGCTTGTCGTAGAGGCCGCCGACGACCTCATGCACGTCGCGGCCCTTGTCGGTGAGGCTGATGCGCACGGCGCGGCGGTCGATGCGCGAGCGGGCGTGATGCAGATAGCCGGTTTCGACCAGCTTCTTGACGTTGTAGGAGACGTTCGAGCCAAGGTAATAGCCGCGCGTGCGCAATTCGCCGGCGGTCAGCTCCTTGTCGCCGATATTGTAAAGCAGGAGCGCCTGCACCGAATTGACGTCGCTGCGGCCGCGCCGGTCGAACTCATCCTTGATCACGTCGAGAAGGCGACGATGCAGGCGTTCGACCAGCGTCAGCGATTCGAGATAGACGGGCCGAACCTCGGCCGATCGGTCAACGCGCGCCCGGCTTGCATCGCTCTTCAGAGCATTCGTCATGACATGTCCTCGTCTCTAATCATCTTGCTTGCGGCGTGTCGCTCGCGGCGCGTTGTTGCTTGCGGCGTCAGGTCCAGACCGCAACGCCAACGGGATCAGCGCTCCATATCGCGAATGATATCGCCGAGGCGTGAAGACCTCTTTAAGCAACAAGCTGAATTCGGCGTTCTCATGTTAAGATACAATTGATTAGAATATTCACGAATTCATCGCACACACGAACATTACAGGCATCAATACAACAGATGCCCGTGGATAGTTTTCGCGAGCCCCGGCCCCTTCGTCCAGCTTTCGCAGCTCCCCCGTCGCAGAGCGGTGCTCGCCACAACGGGCCGCCGCTCCGCGTCAATCGCTGCGCGGGCGCGGCCGCCCGCGCAGACCATCGCCGAAGTCTGGGCGAAAACGCCGCCCGCCTCGGTCGAATCGCTTAACTTTGTCCTTTTCCACGTTGTCGCCGCTTCGCCTTGCGCGGGACTGGATCGCAGCGGCGACGGGCGCCGGTTCAGTCCTTCAGGTAATCGAAGACGACTTCGCCGAGCCCGAGCGTCAGGTCGGTCACGAAATGCGTCGCGGAGACGACGCTGCGCACCGGCAGCCGCGCCACGTCGCACATGGCGTGCTCGAAAAGCTCGATCGCGGCGGGACCCGACCACGCCCCCTTCACCGTCACGTCCTCGCAATAGTAGCGCACGAGTTCGCAGATGCGCGGCGTGCAATCGACGTGCGGAATGATCTTGATCATGAAATTCGGCTTGGCGAGGCTCTTCAAAAGCGGCGCGGGGTCGATCTCGCGATGCTTGTAGCCCATGGTGGCCGAGACGCACAGAACCGAGCCGTAATGCAGCGTGCAGACCAGCGTCTCGCTCTCATGCGAAATCTTCGGCGTCGCCAGCTTCTTGGGAAAGCCCCAGATTTCGCGTCCGCCCGCGATCGGCGAATTGTCGTCAAGATACATCGCATGGACGTAGCCGCCCTCCTGCACGACGCCGTCCTTGCCGGTGAAGCGCACCGGGATCACCTGCCCGGTCTCGGTGTAGTCGCCAAAGCCGGTCGAATCCGGCATGCGGATGAATTCGTAATTGACGGTGTCGCCGACGACTTCGAGCGGCTCCGGCACGACGGCGCGCAACTCGTCGGGGTCGGTCCGGTAACTGATGACGACGAATTCGCGGTTGTAGAATTTATACGGCCCGCGCGGATAGGCGGGATCGTTCAGCGGCATGGCGAAGGCATTCTGGCGAACGTCGGCAAGTTTCATGGGATGGCTCTTTGGCTGGAGTTAAGAAATCGGAGCGTAAAGGATCAAGATGACGCGAAGGCCTCGGAGCTTCGGCGCCAAGGCGTCGCGCCCGGACGCCCGAAAATGAACACTTCTCGCGATTACGCAAGGCGCCGAATCATTCTCCGAACCCCACGGCGAGCCTCGCCCCACGCGACTGGAGCATCGCATGACGAAACCGCTTTTGATCACGACCGCGATTGCGGGATTACTCCTGCTGCCTGCCCTTGCGAACGCGCAGGAGCGCCTCGGCGACGGCGCGATGGGCGCTCTGGCGGGCGCCCTCGTCGGCGGCCCTGTCGGCCTCGTCGCGGGCGGCGTCGTCGGCTACACGGCCGGCCCCTCGATCGCGTCGAGCTGGGGCCTCAAGCACCATCATCATCGCCACTACGCCCATTACCACACCCATGCCCCGGCGCCGTCCTGAGCGGAAGGGGGCCGGGAACTGCGGCCAGCCGTCGGCTTACGGCTGGTGCGGACGACGGGAATCGAACCCGTATGACCAAGGTCGAGGGATTTTAAGTCCCTTGCGTCTACCAATTTCGCCACGTCCGCATACCATGATGTTTCAAGAGCTTATGAATATACTCCTTGCGTGCGCCGCGTCGTGCAGGCGTGCGCAGGCGGCGGCTGCGCCCGCCAGGGTTTGATACCTTAGCCCGTCGCTGAAATCGACCCTTGGCGCCCGCCCATCAGCGCGGACCGCTCCGGCAGGTTGCGGGTTGCGGCAATGAAGTGAATTCTCGCGCCTCGCTGAGCGAAGGATTATCAGCCCGCTCAGTGTGACAATATCCATCGCAGCCTGGTTTATCGAAAAGGAGGCCAGGCGCGGGGGGCGGCCGGGCCGTGAGTTTATTGCGCTCAACATTAGCAAAAATTGCAACTTTAGCCAGCGGCGCCAGTCGGAATGACGTAGACTTTCTTCCAATTCATGAAAAGCGTTTCCAACTACTTGGCGCTGTGATAATTAATCGCCCTGCGCATTGAACGAGGTGGGAACATGATCCGTACCCTTGCAGATCGTTTTTGGAGCGCAGTGGCGGGAGATGCGCAGAAGCGAAAGTCGAGGACGAATCAGAAGGTTCAGGAGGCGCAGCGGGAACTGCCCGTCTTCCCACGATTTACGGCGACCGCCTCCGCGCTCACACAAATCAGTCGAAAGGTCTGGGAGCCGCAGGGTCGATATGAAGTCGAGCGGATTCGTATGTTAGAGGCCAAGGTCGAATACTTGCTGGACGAAATCTATAGACTGAAGTCTATCCAGCGCGTGCTGCCCGGAGCAGTGCAGGTCATGGCGTCCTTGAGGGACTATCAGGTCTCCACCTTCGATTACCAATGGGCCAATATTCCCTACCATGACGAGTTCCTGTCCAATCCGGACTGGATCGCGCGGGCCCCGCTGGATGCCGCGGAGCGGGCGGGAGTCGCTCCGGAATGGTTTCGGAACAAAAAGGTTCTCGACTGCGGCTGCGGGCCGGGGCGGTATGCGTGGGCTTTGGCTTCGCTTGGCGCGTCCGTCACGGCATTCGACTTGTCCGATCGCGGTCTCGCGGAGGCAAGGGAGAGAACAGCCTCATTCAGCGATATTCGCATCGATAAGCTCAGCATACTGGAACCGCTGCCTTACGCGACCGATTTCGACATGGTGTTCTGTTACGGCGTCCTTCATCACACGGGCGACACCCTTGGAGGGCTTCGGAACATCGCAAGGCATGTCAAGCCGGGCGGCCGCATCTACTTGATGCTCTATGCCGAGCCGCGTCGAAATAACCGGGGGGATTACCAGTATCGGCATGAGATTTCGACGCTGAGGGAGGCGACCCGCGAAATGCCTTTCTCTGAAAAAGCCAAGATATACGAGCAGATTGATGGACCGACAAAGACCCAACAGTGGTTTGACGCGATCAGTTCCGAGATTAACGACCTCTACACTTTCGAAGAAATAAAAACGCATCTGCAGTCGATCGGCTTCTCTGATGTGAAGCGGACGATGCCGCACGAGGATCAGCACAACGTGGCGGCAATCCGGACTTCATGACCGGTCTTCCGGGCGTGCTGAAAGGGATGTTGAGTCCCTTGCGTCTACCAATTTCGCCACGTCCGCCAAGTTCTGATTCGCCTTAAGAAGCAGTCTTTTGCTGCTCCGGGATCGGGCGTTCGCCCCTGCGTCTCGGCGCGATGACAGGCGAACCCGACGCCGGGGCGACCCGATAGCACGCTTTGGCCGCCCCTGCCAGAATCGATGGCCTCTCGTTCCGTTCGCGCCGCGGCGACATGAAGGCCGAGGTCCGCGCCTGTCACGGTTTCGTTCAGGCCTCTCAAATCCGCGAAATTCATTCCTATTTTCAGACTGGGGATGGATGACGGCGAAAAGGGAAGGAAGCGCATGAACACCTATCAACGCGGACGGTTACGCAGAAGAGGACGACGAACAATTCACCGCGTCAACGTCGACGTTCAGGCGACGCCCGTTGAACGCAAGAAGGGCAAGTGGGAGATCGCCAAGCGCGTTTTGAATGAGATTCGGTTTTTCGCCCGGATGGGCATTGTCGCGATGGCGCTTCTGCACTTTCGCCAGTTGACCCACTTTTAAAGGGGCGCCCTCATCCCCCCGCGATGGGCGCCTGAAAGCTCAAGCCGAGATCCCAGGGAAAATAGATCCAGGTGTCCTGCGAGACTTCGGTGATGTAGGTGTCGACCAGCGGGCCGCCGAGGGGCTTCGCGTAGACGGTGGCGATATGGGCGTGCGGCAGCAGCGCCCGCACCGCCTTCACCGTCGCGCCGGTGTCGGCGAGATCGTCGACGACGAGAAGCCCGCGCCCTCCGCTGTGGCCGATCTCGGGCGACACGCCCTTCAGCACCTTGACTTCGCCGGGCGTGCTCTCGCCGACATAGCTCTGCACGCAGAAGGTGTCGATGATTCGCATGTTGAGTTCGCGCGCGACGATCGCCGCCGGCACGAGGCCGCCGCGCGTCACCGCCACCATGCCGGAAAACGGCGCGTTGGCGCTGAGGCGCCAGGCGAGCGCGCGCGCGTCGCGGTGAAACTGGTCCCAGGAGACGTGAAACGCTTTCTGCGCTGTCTGCGGCGCAAAGCTCGGCGGCGGCTTGGCTGACATGCGGCCTCAGACCCGTACGTTGACGAGGCGCGACAGCAGCGCCTCGATCGCCGCGGCGGCGGCGGCGACCTTCGCCGCATCCTTGCCGCGAACGACGATCTGGTTGTGGAAGCCGCCATCGTGGAAAGAGGGATAGGAGCCGATCGAAAGCTCCGGGTTCTTCGCGGCGACCTCGCCGAGTCCGGCGGCGTAGGTCCCCTCGAACATCGCGCCCGCCTCGATGGTCCGCGCCACCACCTTGGCGCCCGTCGCCAGCTTCGGCGCGACGCGATCGAGCATCGACTGCATGATCGCCGGGACGCCGGCCATGACGATGACATTGCCGATCCAGAAGCCGGGCGCTTTCGAAATGTCGTTCTCGACCAGTTCGGCGCCTTGCGGAATGCGCGCCATGCGCCGGCGCGCTTCGTTGAGTTCGGCCGGCTTCATCCGCTCCAGCAGCAGTTTTATGCGCGCGCGGATCTTCGGAAATAGGGACGCCGAAGGCCGCGGCGACGGCGTCGGCGGTGATGTCGTCATGCGTCGGACCGATGCCGCCGGTGGTGAAGACATAATCGTAGCGCTGGCGCAGGGCGTTGACCGCGGCGACGATCTCGGCCTCGATGTCGCCGACGACGCGCATTTCGCACAGATCGATGCCGATCTTGGCGAGATAATCGGCGATATAGCCGCTATTTGCGTCCCTGGTCCGTCCCGACAGGATTTCGTCGCCAATCACCAGGACGGCCGCCGTCACGGAAGCTTTTTGCGTCATGCTGGCTCTCCTTCGCGCTTGCTAGCACGAAAAAAGCTTGTGCGCGATGCGGGTCTCGCCCGCCTTGGCGGCTCTCCGTCACGCGCCGAGAAGATGCAGCGCGATGAGCCGCCGGTGCGGCGCGCGGCGATGCTCGAAAACGAAAATCCCCTGCCAGGTTCCGAGCATCATGGCCCCGGCCGCGACCGGAATCGAGAGCTGCGTCTGCGTCAGCGCGGCGCGGATATGCGCCGGCATGTCGTCCGGCCCCTCGACGTTATGGATGTAGCGCGCGGGATCCTCCGGCGCGATGCGCTCGAAAAACGCCGCAAGATCAGCCAGAACGTCGGGATCGGCGTTCTCCTGAATGATCAGCGAGGCCGAGGTGTGCCGGCAAAACAGCGTCAAAAGCCCGGTCGCGATCTTCTCCCCGCGCACGAAGGCGGCGACCTCGGGCGTGATCTCGACGAGGCCCTTGCCGTTGGTTTCGACATGCAGCTGATGCAGCGCCTGGCGCATGCCTACCGCACCTCGAAATCGAGCGGGCGCGACATCGGGCAGCCCTTCCAGCGTAAAGTGCCACCATTCCTTGTCGAAATTGACGAAGCCATGGCGCTGCATCAGCGCGATCAGCGTCGCGCGGTTTTGCTTCGCCGCCTCGCGAAATGCCGGGATCATGCGTGCCCGAGGCCGCGTCGAAAAGATCGAAAGGCGTGCCGAAATCGAGCCCGACCAGCGCGAGATCGACGGCGATCCCGGTCGAATGCGCCGATTCGCGCGCGATATAGCCAAGGTCGAACAGCGCCGCCTTGTCGAGATGGGGATAATAGGCGGCTCTTCCGCGCCTGATCGGACGGGTCGGCGGCCCAGGCGATGAAGGCGCGCGTCGCCCGCTGCGGCCGGTAGCAGTCATAGACGACGAGGCTCAATCCCGCCGCCTGCCGCATCCTTTGCGACCGCGGCGAGCGCCTCCGCCACCTCCCGGCGCAGCCAGCATTGCGCCGCGCAATAGCCGGGAACCGGACGGCCCAGAAAATTCTCCGATCCGGCGTAGCGCATGTCCTGCCGGATATGCGGCGCGATGTCGGCGAGCCGGACGAAATCAGGCGGCGGCTCGCCTTCCGGGCCAGCTTGAACGCCGCATTTCGCGCCGGGCGTCACGACGGTTCACCCCGGGCGAAATCCGTCTCCTTCATGCGTCGATCCTCATCTTCAAGCAGAGTGCGCGCCGGATTTCGCCGAAACGACGCTCATGGCTGGCGAATCGTCGAAAAAAAGCCTTCGATCGATCGCCTGATCGTCATGATCGACCGAAACAACGGCCGGATCTTGTTGCGCGGCGGTCGGCGGGGCCAAATATGGCGCGCGCCGATGGCGGCGGAGCGCCGGACCGCGCGGCGCATTTCGACCGGAACGGCGGACAGGAAGCAAGATGAGCAATTTCGGCGGGTTCGACAGATGGCCGGTCTCGACGCCGATGTATCTTCCGGCCAATCTCCCGGCGGCCGCCTTCGCCGGCGTCAGGACGCGCAGGATCGTCGCGTTCGTTCTGGACTTCATTCTGGTGTCCGATCTTCTCGGTCGCGATCTGGTTCGCGCTGGCCGTCCTCACCTTCGGGATTGCGCTATTCTTCCTGCCGCCGATCTTTCCCTTTGTCGCCTTTTTCTACAACGGCCTCACCGTATCGGGGCGGCAGCATGGCGACGCCCGGCATGCGGGCGATGGACCTTGAACTGCGCCTGATCGACGGACAGCGGGTTCCCTTCCTGATCGCCGCCGCCCATGCCGTGCTGTTTTACCTCTCGACGCTGTTTCCGCCGATTTTCCTCGTCTCGCTGGTCGCCGACGGAAAAAGATGTTTGCACGATATCCTCGCCGGCGTGATCATGACGCGTCGAGCCGGTCTGAACGGTTTTTTTTAAGTTGCGGCGGCCCCGGAAAGAGCTAGCTTTGTTTGCACAACAATGAAAACGGGATCAAAGGGACCCACCAGCTTGACGCGAGAACCGCGCGACGCGCCGCAGTTTTATCTGACCGCGCCGTCCCCTTGCCCCTATCTCCCCGACCGGCAGGAACGCAAGGTGTTCACGCATCTGATCGGCGGCCGGGCGGTCGGCCTCAACGATCAGCTGACGCTCTCCGGCTTCCGTCGCTCGCAGACCATCGCCTACCGGCCCGCCTGCGAGCGCTGCCGCGCCTGCGTCTCGATCCGCGTCCGGGTTCCGGAATTCCGCCCCTCGCGCAATTTTCGCCGGGTCATGGACCAGAACGCCGATCTCCTCGGCGTCGTCGGCCGGACCGAGCCGACAGCGGAGCAATATTCGCTGTTTCGCAGCTATCTCGACGCCCGCCATGGCGAAGGCGGCATGGCCGACATGACGATCCTCGATTATTCGATGATGATCGAGGACAGCCATGTCGAAAGCCGCCTCGTCGAATATCGCGCGCCCGATCCCGACAGTCGCCCGGCGAGACGCTGCTGCTCGGCGCCTGCCTCACCGACCTGCTCGCCGACGGCCTCTCGATGGTCTACTCCTTCTACGCGCCGGACGAGCAGCGCCGCTCGCTCGGCACCTATATGATCCTCGACCATATCGAGCGCGCCCGCCGCCTCGGCCTGCCGCATGTCTATCTCGGCTATTGGGTCGAGGGCTCGCGCAAGATGGCCTACAAGGCGCGCTTCCTGCCGCAGGAGCGCCTCGGCATGAACGGCTGGGAGAGGGTGGGGTGATGCATTTGCTTCAGCATCGACGCGGCGCGGTGGACGTTGCCACGCTAGCGGGGCGCGAAAACATTCTGGCGGACATCGACGCGAGACTGTCCTGGACCAGGTGGATGCTTGGCTTAAACATTGTTTTGAACTCGGCGATCCTTTGGCGCCTGCTTTCGCGCTGACCTCGTAAGAGGAGGAAATAGGCGCGCTTGGCGCATGAAAACTCATTCAGCGCATGGCGGCATGAAAGCGCATCCCGGTTTTGAACTCAAGGATCGAAGACCGCCTGCGGCGGCGGCCCTCTGGGCCGTCCTTGACTTCAAAACCGGGATGCGCAGGGGTCGGCCGTGCGATGAATGGTTAGGCTTGGCCGCATCGGCCGTTCCAAACCTTCATCCTGCCGGGGGCTGAGGCTCAAGCCCTCATGGTGAGGAGCGCCGAAGGCGCGTCTCGAACCACGAGGGCGCCCTGAACCCCATCCTTCGAGACGCCGCTTCGCGGCTCCTCAGGATGAGGGTGTTGGCTCCAACCGCGCGCTACCCAAACCGGTTATTCTTCGGAAACCCTCTTGGCGGCAGGCGGCCGGCGTCGGCGCGGTTGCCGATCCACTCGCGCAGCTCCGCCGCCGCCACCGTAAACACGCGCCCGGCCGAATCCTTCCAGGTCAGCCCGTCTTTCAGCCAGAACACCTTGGCGTCACTGACCCCGCCGTCGCGGTATTTCTGCAAGCGGACGCCTTTGCCGCGCGCCATTTCGGGGACCTGCGCCAGCGGAAAGACGAGCAGCCGGCGGTTCTCGCCAATCGACCGCGACATGGTCGCCCTCGGCCGGCGTCATGATCGCCGCCGTCGCCGGCTTTTCGACGCCGAGCAGCGCCTTGCCCTTGCGCGTGCCCCCGATCATCTCGTCCTGCGGCGCGACGAAGCCGCGTCCATCGCTCGACGCCACCAGCATTTTCGCGCCCGGCGCATAGGGAAACACCGCGCTGATCGTCTCGCCCTCGCCGATGTCGGCGAGGAGCCGCAACGGTTCGCCCTGGCTGCGCCCGCCGGGCAGCTTTCCGGCGTCGAGCGTGAAAATCTTGCCGTCGCCGGCAAGGACGAGGATTTTCGAGGTGGTCTCCGCGAAGAACGAGACGCTCAAGCGCGTCGTCGCCCTTGAATTGCAGCGCGCTCAAGATCCGCGACCTGGCCCTTCAGCGCGCGAATCCAGCCCTTCTGCGAGACGACGATCGTCACCGGCTCGCGCTCGACGAAGGCGCTGGCGAAATCGACGTCGCCGAGATCGGGCGCGTCCGCCAAACTCGTGCGGCGGCGCCCTTGCTTCGTCTCCGGCCCGTATTTCTTCTTCAGCTCGCGAATCTGCCAGGTGATCGTCTTCCATTGCTTGACCTCATCGCCAAGCAGCGTCTCGATCTCCTCGCGCTCTCTTACAAGGTCATCGTGCTCCCGCGCGATTTGCATCTCCTCCAGCCGCCGCAGGCTGCGCAGACGCGTGTCGAGGACATAATTCACCTGCGCATCCGATAGCCCGAACGTCGCCTGCAGCCTCGGCTTCGGCTCGTCCTCCTCCCGGATGATGCGAATCACCGCATCGAGGTTGAGGAAGACGATCAGCATGCCGGCCAGCACTTCGAGCCGGTGCACGATCTCGGCGAGCCGGTGGCGCGAGCGGCGCAGCAAGACCTCGCGGCGATGGTCGAGCCATTGCTGCAGCGCCTCCCCGAACGAGACCACGCGCGGCACGACGCCGTCGACCAGCACGTTCATGTTCATCGGGAAGCGCGTCTCAAGCTCGGTCAGCCTGAAGAGGTGCTCCATCAGCATGGCCGGATCGACCGCGCGGCTCTTCGGCTCGATGACGACGCGGACGTCCTCGGCCAATTCGTCGCGGATGTCGGCGACGAGCGGCAGCTTCTTGTCGTTCAGAAGCTCGGCGATCTTTTCGATCAGCCGCGACTTCTGCACCATATAGGGGATCTCGGTGACGACGATCACCCAGACGCCGCGCGCGCCCTCCTCCTTCGCCCAGCGCGCGCGAAGGCGCAGCGAGCCGCGCCCGGTGCGGTAGGTCTCGGCGATCGATTCGCGCGGCTCGACCAGAACGCCGCCGGTCGGGAAATCCGGCCCCGGCGCGAATTTCAGCAACTGGTCGGTCGAGGCGTTCGGATGGGCGATGAGATAGAGCGCGGCGTCGCAGAGTTCGGCGAGATTATGCGGCGGGATCGAGGTCGCCATGCCGACCGCGATGCCCTGCGCGCCATTGGCGAGCAGATTCGGCAGCGCGGCGGGCAGCACGATGGGCTCCTGCTGGTCGCCCGAATAATTGTCGCGGAAATCGACCGCGTCCTCGTCGATGCCCTCAAGCAGCAGGCGCGCGACGTCGGTCATGCGCGCTTCGGTGTAGCGATAGGCGGCGGCGCCGTCGCCATCGATATTGCCGAAATTGCCCTGCCCGTCGACCAGCGGATAGCGCGAGGAGAAATCCTGCGCGAGCCGGACCAGCGCGTCATAGATCGCCTGATCGCCATGCGGATGGAACGAGCCCATCACGTCGCCGACGATCTTCGCGCATTTCTTGAACGCGGTCCCGGGGTCGAGCCGCAGGATCTGCATGCCGTAGAGGATGCGGCGATGGACGGGCTTCAGCCCGTCGCGCGCGTCCGGCAGCGCCCGGCCCATGATGGTCGAGAGCGCATAGGCGAGATAGCGCTCCTCCAGCGCGTCGCGCAGATTAATGGGCTCGGATCCGCTGGATGCGGGCGGTGGCGGCGGAGCGACAATTCTTGCCATGGCTCGTGCCTAAACGAGGCGCGGCCAGCGCGCAAGTTCCGTTTTTGTTCTGGCCGGGCCGATCGCAGGCGGGGCGCGACGGCTCGAATCCCCTCTCAGGTATCTCAAATTGAACTATTGACAGTGCTCATACGTAAGTTTCCTTATTGACGTCATCGCCATTTAGAATTTTAAAATAAGCTATTGATACAGCTTGCAAAATGGAAGCGGGCATCAATTTGGGGTTGAAAGCGCGACAGCGGCGCTCGTTGGCCGTGCGGTTTTTATTCTCAAAAAGTCATTGCGGGAGAAAAATGATGCGTCGTCATAAAAGCGTTCAGCCCGACTTGTTTGCGCGGCTGCATAGGCTGCAAGAGATGTACTACTCTGGCAAGTTCGAACGGGGCTCGCTGCGGCATGCAGAGATTCTCGCTCTTGAGGACGTGGAATCGGCTTACGTGCAACGAGAGATGAAACAGTTTCACCGAGGTCGAGCAAAGTCTCGCCAATCGCCTCGGGCAAAAAACGGCCTCCGTCCACAGCTAAATCAAGACGCCGCGCGGCCTGTCCCCGCCGCAACGGCTCGATGCTTCAGCTCCGCCCTTTTGAGGCGCGCGTTCCCCCCACCGAAAAGCGATGCGCGTCGCCGCCGGTCATCCCCGCTACGCCTCGGCGCCCCAATCGCGGACGCCCATCGGCCACAAATCCGCCTGAACGAAACAGGGGGGTGTTGCTGCGCTGCACTAGTTTAGCGCGCAGGCCTCGGCTACCAAGTCGCAGCCTCAACGCCCCGCTTTTTTTGACAGGGCCGCGCTGCGCAAGCGGAACCGTTTGCGAGCTTGGCTGTTTATATGTCGAATTGTATTCGAAGCGGCGTCAAGATCGGATTAGGACATGATCAGACTGGGTTCGATTCTAGGGTTTGCGCTCGGTCTGGCTATCATTTTCGCAGCCTATATGGGAACGCAGGACCCATCCGTCGCGGAGCCCCAGGCGGCGGACGCCGGCTGCGTCGCGCAGAAAGTCGCGCTCGACGAAGGCTATGGCGTGACCCGCACCGAAACGCGCGTCGTTTGCGCCAAGGACGCCGCGGATAAATCCGAAGAGAAGCAGGACTAGCTCAGCCCGCCCCGGCGCGAAGAACCGCGACGATCGCATCGGTCAGGCGCTTCAGCTCATCCTCCCCGATGGTGAAAGCCGGCGTCAGATAGACGATGTTGCGGAACGGGCGCACCCAGACGCCCGCCTCGACGAAGCGCCGCTTCAACGCCGTCATGTCGTCGATAGAGCCCAGCTCGACGACGCCGATCGCGCCCTGAACGCGGACGTCCCGCACGCCCGCGCAGTTCCCGGCAGGGTTCGAGGTCGCGGCGCAACGCGGCGGCAATGGCCGCGACCTGTCGCAGTCGCGGCTCGCGCTCGAACAGGTCCAGAGAGGCGTTGGCGGCGGCGCAGGCGAGCGGATTGGCCATGAAGGTCGGCCCGTGCATCAGCGCATGCGAGCGGATCATCCGAGAGCGAAAGCCTCGAACACCGCGCTTGAGGCGACGGTCGCGCCAAGCCCCATGGTCCCGCCAGTCAACGCCTTGGAGAGCGCCATGATGTCGGGGACGACGCCGGCGGCCTCGCAGGCGAACAGCGTCCCGGTGCGGCCGAAGCCGGTAAACACCTCGTCGAAAATCAGCAGCAGGCCATGCCGGTCCGCCGCGCGCCGCAGCTTCCGCAAAACCTCGGGCGAATGAAAGATCATGCCGCCCGCGCCCTGCGCCAGCGGCTCGACGATGATGGCGGCAAGCGTCTGCGCATGGGCGTCGAGCGCGGCCTCGAACGCCGCCTCGCGCGGCTCATCGGTCGGAAGATCGACGATGATCTGCTTCGCCAGCACGCCCGAAAAGAGCGCGTGCATGCCCTCCTCCGGATCGCAGACGGACATGGCGGCGAAGGTGTCGCCATGATAGCCGCCCCTGAACGATAAAAACTTCGTGCGGCCGCTGACGCCCTGGTTCAGCCAGAACTGCACGGCCATTTTCATCGCCACCTCGACCGCGACCGAGCCTGAGTCGCAGAAGAAGACGCGGCTCAGCGGCGCCGGCAGCAGGGCCGCGAGCCGCCGCGCGAGCGTCAAGGCCGGCTCATGCGCGAGGCCGCCGAACATGACATGCGGCATCGCGCGGAGCTGCCGCGTCACGGCCTCGGCGATATGGGGATGGTTGTAGCCATGGCAGGCGGTCCACCAGCTGGCGATCCCGTCGATCAGCTCGCGGCCGTCGGCGAGCTTTATGCGCGAGCCCTCGGTGGCGACCACCGGCAGCGGCGGCGGCGCGGTGCGCATCTGCGTATAGGGCAGCCAGACATGCGGCAGGCCTTGTCTGAACCAGTCGGGGACGCTCAACTCTTCGCCTCCTGCGATGGACTTTGGATTTGCGTCGCCCGCGCATTTGCGCAAAACCTCGCCTAGCCTTCACGTGCGCTTCGCGTCAACGAGGCAAAGGCCCTTAGATGAACTCCCTCGACGCCTTCGCCCTGGACAAGCTGGCCGAACTCGACGCCGCCCATCTGCGCCGCACGCTCGTCGACGAGCGAGCGCGCCGACGCCCTCCATGTCATCCGCGACGGCCGCCGCCTGCTCTCCTTCTCCTGCAACGACTATCTGGGCCTCACCCATCATCCGGCCGTAAAGGCCGCCGCCATCGCGGCGATCGAACGCTATGGCGTCGGCGGCGGCGCCTCGCGCCTCGTCACCGGCAATCATCCGCTCCTTGGCGAACTCGAGGCGCGCCTCGCCCGCATCAAAGCGAACCGAGGCGGCCTGCGTCTTCGGCTCCGGCTATCTCGCCAATCTCGGCATCGTCCCGACGCTGGCGGGGCCGAAAGACCTCATCCTGATCGACGAACTGGCGCATGCCTGCCTCTTCGCCGGGACGCAGCTCGCCGCGGCCAAAACGCTGGTCTTCCGCCACAACGACATCGCCCATGCGATCGAACTGCTCGCCGTCCACCGCGCCGACCATCGCCATGCGCTGCTCCTCACCGACGGCGTCTTCTCCATGGACGGCGACCGCGCGCCGCTCGCCGACCTCGCCGCGCTCTGCCGATCCTTCGACGTCTGGCTGATGAGCGACGACGCGCATGGGCTTGGCGTCATCGGACACGGGCGCGGCGCGGTCGGCGAGCGCCGGCGATCCGGCCGTGCCGCTGCAGATGGGGACGCTGTCGAAAGCGATCGGCGGCTATGGCGGATATCTCTGCGCCTCAAAGCCGGTGATCGACCTCATCAAAACCCGCGCGCGAACGCTGATCTATTCGACCGCGCTTCCGCCCGCCATGGCGGGCGCCGCGATCGCCGCCCTCGACATCATTGAAAGCGAGCCGGGCCTCGTCGAAAAGCCTCTCGCCCGCGCCCGCGCGTTCACCGCCGCCCTTGGCCTTCCGCAAGCGCAGAGCGCCATCGTCGCGGTCATTATCGGCGCGCCGGAGGCGGCGCTCGAAGCCTCGCGGAAACTGGCGCAGCAAGGCTTTCTCGTCGACCGCCATCAGGCCGCCGACCGTGCCGCCCGGCACGGCGCGGCTGCGCTTCGCCTTCACCGCGCTGCATAGCGACGCGGAGGTCGCCCGCGCGGCCGAGGCCGTGCGATCCATCCTGCAAGCAAAAGAGCTGACATTATAAGATGAGCGCCTTTTTCGTCACGGGGTCTGGAACCGACGTCGGCAAGACCTTCGTCACCGCGGGTCTTGTGCGCGCCTTGAAGGCGCACGGCCGGGCCGTCGACGTCTTGAAGCCGGTGGTCAGCGGATACAACGCCGACAATCCCGCCGGCAGCGATCCCGCCGTCCTGCTCGAAGCGCTGGCGCGTCCGCAGACGGAAGAAAATCTCGCGCAGATCTCGCCATGGCGCTTCAGGGCGCCGCTGTCGCCCGACATGGCGGCGGCCACCGAGGGGCGCGCCATCGACATGGCGGCGGTGACGGCGTTTTGCCGCGAGGCCGTCGCCGACGGCGAAGGGCGTTCTGTTCATCGAAGGCGCCGGCGGCGTCATGGCGCCGTTCACCGCGCGGCAAACGCAACTCGACCTGATGAGCGCGCTCGAAATCCCGCTGCATCTTCGTCGCAGGCTCCTATCTCGGCGCGATCGGCCATGCGCTGACCGGGCTCGACACACTGAAATGCCGCGGCCTTGACCTGCGCGCGCTCATCGTCAACGAGACGCCGGGATCGCCCGTCGATCTCAAGGCGACCTGCTCCAGCCTCGGGAATTTCACCGCAGCGCCCGTGCTGGCGCTGCGGTGGGGCGATAGCGCGGCGAATGAGGCTGCATTCGCGCGGCTCGCGGCGCTGGTTTAGATTCCAGTCGCCGGAGGGCGATGCGGGCGGAAAAGCGCTCACATTTATTTCATCCCGCGCCGGTCCAAAAAACCGCCGGGGGGCCTGCGTTCAAATCGGCGCCCGCGTCCGCTTTGTCATTTGACAAGCCGTTCCGTCGAGGCCCTAATACCTCAAATCAAAAGGGGGGCCTGATGACCAATCACACTTCGAAAGCGCTGTCTTTTCTGCTTCCGGCGGGCCTGCTGGGGGTCTCGATGACTTTGGCGGGCGCGCCGGCCAGCGCGCTGCCGCTCTCGCCGGAGGGCGCCGCCGCGGCGTCCGGGCAAAATCCAGGCGTCGCCGCAAGGCTTAGAGCCATTCGCGACGGCGTCTCAGACGTCGTCGGCCAGTCGGACGGCGAGTTCGATCAGCGAAAGCTTTCCCAACGTGCTCAAAGCCTGGTGGCGCAACTTCCGCAACGGCGGCGGCGGCTGGCATCGGCGCTGGTTCAACGGGGGCTGGCACCGCGGCTGGCGCAACGGCGGCGGCTGGAGAAACTTCCGCAACTGGTAGCCATCTGGAGCGGGATGAGGGCTTTTCCGCCCGCATTCCGCTCTGAATCATTGGGATCGATCGCGTTCATGACTTTGGATCGATTGGGTCCAAATTCATCGTGATGCGGAGAGGCGGAGCGCGCCATGCCGACGACGCAGACGGCGGAGGTTCCGCCAGGCGGATTCAGCGCTCCCTTCCTCCAGACGGTGGTCGTGCAGCCGACGCCGTTCTGCAACATCAATTGCCGCTACTGCTATCTGCCCGACCGCGACTCCAAGGCGACGATGGCGCTGAGCACGATCGAGGCGCTCTTCTCCAAGGTGTTCGCGTCCGGCTGGACCGGCGACGAACTGACCGTCATCTGGCACGCCGGCGAGCCGCTGGTGCTGCCGGTCTCCTATTACGAGACCGCCTTCCGCGCGATCGAGGCCCTGCGCCCGCCCGCCCTCGCGCTGCGTCACGCCTTCCAGACCAACGGCATGCTGATCACGCCGGAATGGTGCGCGCTGTTCAAGGACTGGGACGTCGGGGTCGGCGTCAGCATCGACGGCCCAAAGGCGCTGCATGACGCCAATCGCGTGACGCGTTCGGGACGCGGCACCTTCGAGCGGACGGTCGCCGGGATGCGGCTGCTGCGCCAGGAGGAGGTGCCGTTCCACGTCATCTCGGTGCTCTCGGCGCAGAGCCTGCGTTCGCCCGAGGAAATGCTCGACTTCTATCTCGCCGAGGGGGTCGAGGACATCTGCTTCAATGTCGAGGAGTCCGAGGGCGATCACGTCTCCGAACTCTTCGCCGCTTCCGGCTTCGACGACCGCTTCCGCGCCTTCCTCGGCAGGTTCTGGACGCTGGCGCGCCAGAGCGGGCGCGTGCACACGATCCGCGAGATCGACGACATGCTGCCGCGCATTTTCCGGCCCGAAAGCGGCGACGCGAACGACGACGCCGACAGGGCCAATGTGCAGGCGCAGCCATTCGGCATGCTCAACGTCGCCTGCGACGGCTCGGCGTCGAGCTTCTCGCCCGAGCTGCTCGGCCTCAAGAACGCCGCCTACAACGACTTCATCATCGGCAATGTTTGCACCGACTCGCTCGAGGACATGCTGGGTGGCGCGGCTATGACGGCGATGGCGCGCGACATCGCCGCCGGCGTCGAGATCTGCCGCAGGACTTGCGAGTATTTTTCCGTGTGTGGCGGCGGCACGCCGGTCAACAAGCTGTCCGAAAATGGCCGCTTCGACAGCGGCGAGACCTCGTTCTGCCGGCTCACCGAAAAGATCCCGACCGATCTCGTGCTCGCCGCCTTCGACCGGCTGGAGGCTGTGATCGAAGGCGACTCAGCGCCCGCCATGGCTCCGGGGCGCCTCGCCGAGGCGAGGTGACGATGGCGCCGCGCACCGCCCTGCTGGCGCCCATCACAGCCCGAGGTCGGAGAGCCCGGGATGATCGGCCGGGCGCTCGCCCTGCGGCCAGAAGAATTTGCGCTCGGCTTCAAGGATCGGCAAATCATTGATCGAGGCGAGGCGGCGCGCCATCAGGCCGTTTTCGTCGAACTCCCAGTTCTCATTGCCGTAGGCGCGAAACCAGCTGCCTTTATCATCGCGGAACTCATAGGCGAAGCGAACCGCGATGCGATTCTCCGCAAAGGCCCAAAGCTCCTTGATCAGCCGGTAATCCAGTTCGCGCGCCCATTTGCGCGTCAAAAACGCGACGATCTCGTCGCGGCCATTGATGAATTCCGCGCGATTGCGCCAACGGCTGTCCGGCGTATAGGCGAGCGCGACGCGGGCGGGATCGCGGCTGTTCCAGGCGTTTTCGGCGAGGCGCACTTTCTGCGCCGCGCTCTCCTGCGTGAAGGGCGGTAGCGGCGGCCGCTTTTCGTTCGACATGATGGGGTCCGGCGTGCTGTTTCAGTTCGGCAGCGGCTTTTTGGGCTCGCTCGCTTTGCCATTCTGCGCGCCCGCGAGGTTCAGCGGCGCCTTCAGCGGCTTCGCCGCCTTGCGCAGCCCGGCGCGCTCCTCGTTTTTCTGCGCCGCGCTCTCGAGTTCGCTCTGCAGCGCATCAAGCTCGGGTTTCGTTCTCACCTTCGGCCGCGCCGGGTCGGTTCCGGTCGTCGGCTTGAAGTCGAGCGTCTCCGGCGGCGGACGGTTTTGGCGCACGAAATCTTTCGCCTCGGGCACATCGGCGTAGAGCCGGGTGCTCATCAAGGTATCGAGCGGCGATCCGGTCGGATTTCTGGATTTCTTCCGTTGCGGCGCAGCGGCGGGGGCGGCGTCGCCGAGGACGCTGTCGCGGGAGCAGCGGTCGGAGCGTCGGTGGGGGCGGGCGTCGCCGGCGCCGGGGGCTGCCCCGGAACCGGCGCATCGAACGTCTGGGCCCTGAGGCCTTCGCACGGAAGAACCACGCAGAAAAGCGCCGCCGCGCAGAAAAGCGCGGCCAAAGAGCAGGACAAGGCGCCCGACGGAACCGCCGATCGCGCGGGCGCGGGCTTTCGGGTGTTCGACATCAAGCGACGCATGACGCTCCGGTTCACGACATTTCGGCCTCGGACGCCTGTGCGGCGGCCTGCCCCTTTACATGCTCCGTTTATATATAGTGTCCGGAATTGGCGCATTTCATGGTCGAGGTTTCCAGCCGACCGAAAATCGCTATGATGCGGGTCCGACTTGCGGTCGCCAGCACCGTGAAAAACCGGCTCGACACACCGATATCGCGACGATATCGCAAAGAAAACCTGAAGCCGTGGAGAGCAGAACCCGATGAGTGCAGGCAAGACAGGGCGCGGCGGCGAGACCGGACAGCTGGACAAGATCAAAACAGCCGTCAAGGTCGAGAAGAAACGAGCCCGCGCGCAGGCCTCGGTGGAAAAGAAGCTGCGCGCCGCCAAGAAACCCGCCAGCGCGCCCAAAGCTGCACCCGCGCCCACGGCCGAGGCTCCCGCCACGCCCGCGGCTGTCCTTCTTCCCGCCTTCGCGGCCATCCATCCCGCGCTGGCCGCATTCGCGCCGGGCCTCGCGAAAATGGCGGCCGACGCCGATGCGCCCAAGCCCGATTTCGAGCGCATCGCCTATAATATGGCGCGGCTCGTCGAGCAGGGCGGCAAGGCGCTGGCGGCGTCCCTCAAGCCGCCGGAGCAGGGCGAGCAGGCCAGCGATCTTTCCAACGAACTCCAGGCTGCGATCCGGCTCGATCGGCAAGGTGAGCGAACCCTGGCTGGCCGATCCCGCGCGGACCGTCGAGGCGCAAACGGCGCTGGTCACGAGTTTTCTTGGCCTGTTGTCGAATACGCTGCGCCGGCTCTGCCGGCGAAACCGAGAGCGCCCGCTCGTTCCCTATGATCCCGCCGACAAGCGATTTTCGGCGCCGGAATGGCGCGAGAGCCCCTTCTTCGATTTTCTGCGGCAGGCGCACGCGATCTCGGTCGCCTGGGCGAATAGCCTCATCGACCGCTCGAGCGAACTCGATCCGCGCGTACCGCGAGAAGGCCAAATTCTATATCCGGCAGGTTTCGAGCGCGCTGGCGCCCTCGAATTTCTTCGCCACCAATCCCGAAGTGCTGCGCGAAACGCTCGAGTCGAGCGGCGAGAACCTCGTGCGCGGGGCCTCGATGCTGGCGAAAGACCTCGAGGCCGGCAAAGGCCGCCTCAAGATCACCCGCTATGACGAGTCGAAATTCGCCGTCGGCGTGCAATCTCGCGATGACGCCGGGCAAGGTCATCTTCCGCAACGACCTCATCGAACTGATCCAATATGCGCCGACGACCGAGACCGTCTACAAGCGGCCGCTTGTTGATCATTCCGCCGTGGATCAACAAATTCTACATTCTCGACCTCAGTCCCGAGAAAAGCTTCGTGCGCTACGCGGTGTCGCAGGGGCTCACGGTCTTCATCGTCTCCTGGGTCAATCCCGACGCGCGCCATCGCGACAAGGGGTTTGAAGCCTATATGCGCGAAGGCATCCTCGCCGCGCTCGACGCCGTCGAAAAGGCGACCGGCGAAAGCAACGTGACGGCGATCGGCTACTGCATCGGCGGAACATTGCTCGCCATGACTCTCGCCTACATGGCCGAGACCGGCGACAAGCGGATCGAAAGCGCCTCCTTCTTCACGACGCAGACCGATTTCAGCCAGGCGGGCGATCTCAAGATCTTCGTCGACGAGGAGCATCTCCAGGAGCTCGAACAGCGAATGGCGCCGACCGGCTATCTCGAAGCCTCGTCCATGGCGACCTCATTCAACATGCTGCGCCCCGAGGATCTGATCTGGTCCTTCGTCATCAACAACTACATGCGGGGCAAGCCGCCGCTGGCGTTCGACCTGCTGGCGTGGAACTCCGACTCGACGCGCATGACCGCGGCAAATCACATCGCCTATCTGCGCGGCTGCTATCTCGAAAACCGGCTCGCGCGCGGCAAAGCCGAAATGGGCGGCAAGACCCTGCACCTCGAAAGCGTATCGATCCCGATCTACCATCTCGCCACGCGCGAGGATCACATCGCGCCGGCGCGCTCGGTCTTCATCGGCGCACAGCTCTTCGGCGGCGACGTGCGTTATGTGCTCGCGGGCTCCGGCCATATCGCCGGCGTCATCAACCCGGTGGCCAAGCCCAAATATCAATACTGGACCGGCGAGCGCCCGTCGGGCGCGTTCGAGGACTGGTTCGCGAAAGCCGTGGAGCATCCGGGCAGCTGGTGGCCGGACTGGATCGAGTGGGTGACGCGGCAGTCGCCGGAAAAGGTGAGCGCGCGCCTGCCGGGCGACGGCGAATTGCCGCCGCTCGGCAATGCGCCCGGCGAATACGTCAAGGTGCGGTACTAGATCACGATGAGTTTGGATTGAATCAATCCAAACTCATGAACGTGATCGGTTCGAAAAGTTCAGAGCGCAAAAAAGCCCGGCCTTGGTTGGCCGGGCTTTCTTTACCTCGCAGCGAGGTCCGGAACGCTGTCTCAATATTTGGCGACGACCGGCGCGGGCGCGGCGGTGTCGAACTTGTAGCTGAAGCCGACCTGGACCCGGTTCTCGGTGAAGTTGCGGTTGAAAAACGCGCCCGACGCGCCGAGAATCGGGGTCGTGAAAGAGTCGGCGTAAATGGTCGAATGTCCGAAATCGGTATAGCGATATTCGGCCCGGATCGACCAGTTGTTGGTGACGGCGTATTCGATGCCGCCGCCGACGGTCCAGCCGACTCGCGTCGATGAGGCGCCGGCGGAGCCGCCGAAGGCCGGGAACGGCGTTAAATTGGGCCCAAAAAACCCGCCGGGGAAGTTGCCGGAGACATTGCCGGTGAAGCCGCCGAAGGCGACGCCGCCGGTGGCGTAGATGAGGACGCGGTCCCAGGCGTAGCCGACGCGGCCGCGGATCGACCCTTCGATGTCATGATGGACGTTGACGTTGAGGTTGCCGGCGAGCGGGAAGCCGGCGCTGGCGAAGCCCGCCCCGAACCCAAGCGGCCCGTTGTATTGCTTGCTGATGCTGGTGCCGTCGACGTCGCCTTCGAGGCCGATGACGAACCGGTTCAGCTCCAGATTGTAGCCGACATGCGCGCCGCCGATGACGCCCTCGGTGGTGTAGTTGAACGTGTCATAGTCGCCGAAATTATCGCCGAAGCTGACGTTGTTCTGGCCCCAGCCGTAACCGATCTGACCGCCGATGTAGAAGCCGGTCCAGGTGAAGATCGGGGCCGGCGGCACATAGACCGGCGGCGGTGCGCGAACCGGAAGATCGGCCGCGAGGGCGCCTGTCGAAAGCGCGATGGCAGCCGCCGAAGATAGTAAAAGACTGCGCAGCATGGCGAATCCCTCCCGGACCTCTAACAACGCCTATGAGTGCCGCCATTCACTTTTGAGTTCAATACGTCCGAGGCGTCGCGCTATTCATTAAGTTGCCTTGTGTCAAAAATGCACCATTCCTTCAGTTCGATATGCCTACTTGTTTTGTAAAATAATCTGGAGACACTTACTTTATGCAAGGAAGATCAGCCGATCGCCAGAAGCATGAAAGCCCGGCCATCGCTGGCCGGGCTTCCTTCGCCTCATACCCTTGAAAGCAAAGCCGAAAAGGCTTCGTCTCAATATTTCGCGACGACCGGAGCGGGCGCGGCGGCGTCGAACTTGTAGCTGAATCCGACCTCGACCCGGTTCTCGTTGAAGTTGCGGCTGACAATGGCGCTGATGCCCGGTTGAACGACGCCGCCGAAGGTCACGCCAAGGTTCGTGAAAGTCGTGGAGCGTCCGAAATCGGTATAGCGATACTCGGCCCGGATCGACCAGTTGTTGGTGACGGCGTATTCGAGACCGCCGCCGACGGTCCAGCCGACGCGGGTCGCCGAGGAGCTGGCTTGCCCGGCGACGTCGAAAACTGACCCGCCGCCCAAGCCATCCGGAACGAAAGTGGCGAAGTTTGCGGAGGCATTGGCGTTGAATCCGCCGAGGGCGGCGCCGCCTGTGGCGTAAACGAGAACGCGGTCCCAGGCGTAGCCGACGCGGCCGCGGATCGATCCCTCGATGTTATGTCTGACGTTGATGTCGATCTCGCCGGGAAGGCTGCCGAGCACCAGGAACTGGCTTCTGGATCTGCTCAGGCTGGTTCCATCGACGTCGCCCTCAAGGCCGATGACGAACTGGCTCAACTGCAGATTATAGCCAATATGCGCGCCGCCGATGACGCCGTCGACGTTGTTGCCGAGGGCGGCGAAGTCGCCGAGCTCATCGCTGAAGTTGAAGTTGCTCTGGCCCCAGGCGTAGCCGACCTGGCCGCCGATATAGAGGCCGGTCCAGGTGAAGATCGGGGCCGGCGGAACATAGACCGGCGGCGGCGCGCGGGAGGGAAGATCCGCCGCGCGGGCGCCCGTCGCAAGCGCGAGGACCGCCGCCGAGGATAGCAAGAAATTGCGAATCATGGCGAATCCCCTCTGGAGGTTTTGTTGCGATATTAGTGCCGGCATTCACTTTGGCGATCAATACCTTGGCGCCGCCGCGCTATTCATTAAGATAACTTGTGTCAAAAACGCATCAATTTGCTTGCTCAATCTGCGTGGATTTTTGCGGGATGAAGCCAGGGCCAGCGCGTTAGTGATGAAATCCCGTATCCGTCAGGGCGCGGCCTGCAACAGCGCAACGATCCCGCTTCACAACAGTTTGAGGCGTCAAAACGCCCGTCGCGGCGCTTGCGCCGGCGCGTTATGATCGGGGTCGCCAAATGAGATTCGCCATCAAGATCGCCACGCTTTCTTATTGTAGCCTGCGAGCGCGGCTTCGCGGCGTGCCGGACGCGGCGGGCCGATCCACTCCGGACCCCACAGCATGACGCGAAGCTTCTCCAACCAGACATTCCGCTTCGCGCCCTCCTCGAACGGTTTTCTGCATCTTGGCCACGCCTATTCCGCCCTGCTCAATTTCGACATGGCGCGGGCGACCGGCGGGCGCATGCTGCTGCGCATCGAGGACATCGACCTCGACCGCTGCCGGCCTGAATTCGAGCAGGCGATTTACGAAGACCTCGACTGGCTCGGGATCGGCTGGGAGGTTCCGGTCCGCCGCCAGTCGCAGCATTTCGACGTCTACGCCGCCGCGCTCGACCGGCTGCGTGCGCGAAAAGCTCATCTATCCCTGCTTTTGTTCGCGCGGCGAGATCATGGCGAGCGTCGCCGGCAAGTCCGACTGGCCGCGCGATCCCGACGGCTCGCCGCTTTACCCTGGCCTCTGCAAGCATCTCTCCGAAGCGGAGCGAAAGCGGCGCCTCGCCAGCGGGCGCCCCGCGGCGCAGCGGATCGACATGGCGGCGGCCTTGAAGGCGGTCGGGCGCCCGCTCGGCTGGCGCGAAGCGCGCGGGGCTGGCGCCGATGGCTGCGACATGACGGCCAACCCCGGGCTCTGGGGCGACGCCGTGCTGGCGCGCAAGGATATCCAGACGAGCTATCACATCGCCGTCGTGCTCGACGACGCGCTGCAGGGCGTCAGCGACGTGGTGCGCGGCGAAGATCTGTTCATGGCGACGCATCTTCACCGCCTGCTGCAGGCGCTGCTCGATCTCCCCGCGCCGAGCTACCACCATCATGGGCTGCTGCGCGACGCCTCGGGGCAGAAACTGTCGAAGAGTCTTCGCGCGAAATCCTTGCGCGCGTTGCGTCAGGAAGGGCTTTCCCCCGGCGCCGCGCGCAAGATGCTGGCAAGCGCATCGATCGCTCTCTCCCGCGTCGCGCCGTGAAGCGTTTGCGAGCGCGGCTCTCGCCGGTTCGCGCGAAAAAACTGCCGCATTTAAGGCGAAATAAAAAATCTCCGCGTAGATTTTGACCCAAAACGGGCGCTTTTGCTTTCTAGCCTGTGCGCCAAATGCAACTATGGGTGCTGATATGAGAACTTCTGCCGTTGTGCTCGCTTTTCTGGCGGCGGCCGCTCCTTGCGCATTGATCTCCGGCGCAATCGTTTCGGGCGCGAACGCCGACCCCGCCGCTCCCGCCGCCGCCCCTGCTCCCGCGGCGCCAGCCGCGCCCGCCCATGCGGCCGCGCCGGCCCACGCCGCAGCCGCGCACGCGGCGGCCGCTGCGCCCGTCAAAGTTCACCAGACCTTCGACATCGTTCGCAAGGACGACAAGATCGGCGCCAATGTCGTCGAAATCGACCGCCAGGGCGATGCGGTGACGGTCAAGAACAAGACCGACATCTCCGTCAAGCTGATGTATGTCCAGGTCTATCATCGCGAGCACGTCGCCAGCGAGACCTGGAAGGGCGGCCAGCTCGCCGCCTTCAAATCGGAAACCGACGACAACGGCACGAAACACGAGGTCGAGGTCGCGCCCGGGGCCTCTCCCGACAAGGTCGCGCTCATCGTCGACGGCAAGAAAACCGAGGAGCCGAAGTCGATCGCCCCGGCGAGCCTGTGGAGCCGCGAACTCGTGACCCGCACGGAACTGTTCGACCCGGCGGATGGCAAGCGCATGACCGTCAAGGTCACCGATCTTGGCGACGAAACCCTGACCATCCAGGGCGTCCCGCATCAGACCCGGCATTTCCGCCTCTCCGCCAAGGCGCCGGCTGACTTCGACCGCGATCTCTGGTTCGAGGGCGACGCGCTGGTCCGCATGAAGATGCTCGGCTCGGACCATTCGCTGATCGTGTCGGATCTGGTCAAGCAATCGAACGGAACCTGATCGGACGGCCTCCGATCCGGCAGGTCCGCTGATCGCAAGCCTTTGCGCGCAGAGCGCGCGAGGCTGTCGTTTTGAGAGCGCTTTCCGAACGTCGGAAGGCGCTCTAATTTTTTGTTCGGCCTTATTTTCTCGACGCGGAGCGAGGGTCCGCTTCGCGCGGAAGCCCTATTTCGCGTGCTGATCGGCGACGACGTGCTGCTGATCGGCGACGACCTGCTCGGCCGTCGGCGCCTGCGCCAGCAGCCCGTCGATGCGCTCGCGTTCGCGCTTGAAGGCGGCCAGCAAGCGGCTGTCCAGCTCGCGGGTGCGCGGCAGCTTGACCTTCATCGGATCGACGAAATGGCCGTTGACCAGGACTTCGTAGTGAAGATGCGGGCCGGTCGCGAGCCCGGTCTGGCCGAGGTAGCCGATCACCTGGCCCTGGCGAACCCGTGCGCCCTCGATCGCGCCGCGGGCGAAGCCCGACATGTGATTATAGGTGGTGACGTAGCCGTTGGCGTGCTCGATCTCGATGCGCCGGCCATAGCCCGAATCCCAGCCCGCCTTGATGATCACGCCATTGCCCGCGGCGAAAATCGGCGTGCCGATCGGAGCCGCCCAGTCGACCCCGGTATGCGGCCGCGTATAGCCGAGAATGGGATGGAACCTTAAGCCGTATCCCGAGGTGAATGTGGCGTTGATGATCGGCGTGCGCACCAGAAACTTGCGCGACGAGCGGCCGTCCTGATCGTAATAGTCGAGCAGGCCGTCGTCGGGGGTCTGGAAGCGGTAATAGTGATAGGTCTCGCCGCGCGCCGTGATGGTGGCGTAGAGCAGTTCGTCGTGGCCCTCGCCCTCGTCGGTTTCGTTGTCGTAGAAGGCGGCGAAGGAATCGCCGCCGGCGACGGCGCGCTGGAAATCGACGTCATTGGCGAAGATGCGCACGAGATCGTCGATGATCGGTCGCGGAATCTGCTGTTTCAGGGCTGTCTCGTAGAGCGAATCGTAAAGCCGCATGCCGTCTTCGTCGTCGGCCTCGTCCGCCGCCGCCTGCTTGGCCGGGTGCGCGGGCGCCACCACGCGCACGTAATTGCCGTGGTCGTCGATGGCGACGCCGCTTTCTACGGTGTCGTCGGCGTAGACGGAGACGCGGGCCAGCGTCGTTGGCTGGCCGGAGCCGTCGAGATCGGCGAAAAGCAGCTTCACGCGGCGTCCTTCGGGCGCGACGGATTCGCCGGGCTTCAGCCCGAAGGCGGCGCTGACGGCGGCGATCTTCGGCCGGCTCACCCCCGCGCTGCGCAGGACGTCCTCAAGCCCCTCGCCGTGGCGGACGACGACCAGCCGCTCGTCGGTCTCCCGGTCCTGCGACGTTTCCGGCGAACGCGGCACGTTCGAGACGTTCTCGGGAACCATGCGGACCTCGATCGCCGAGAACGGCGTCGTCTTGATCTGGTCCCCCGGGTTCGCATAGGCGAGCATGCCGGGGAAATTGGTGCGGCTGGTGCGCATGAGGAGCAGCTGCGGCGGCAGCGCGATCTCCCGCGTCCCGGCTTCCGCCGTATCCTTCAGCTGCTCGGCGACCTGCGCCTGAACCTCATCGACGCTGAGCCCGATCGGCGACAGCGCATCGACGGCGATGTCTTTCGTCGACCATGACACCTCGGCGTCGTCCTGAACCGGCTCCGGCGCGGCGTCGATCGGATTGCGCGCGTCGGCGAGCACCTTCAGCGGGTTATAGGGCGGCACGTCCTCGGCGAATCCGGCGCTGTTCAGGAGCAGCGTCGTCTCGACACGCGTGAAGGTGTGGACCCTCATGACCTCCTTGTCGCCGACCTTGATCGCGGTCGGCGCGCGGAAGGTCTGCTTCGCGGCGACGATGTCGACCGATTTGACCAGCCGGTCCGCCTTGTGCTGATCGACGCCGAAATCGAGCACGATCTCCTTGCGCGGCGCGAGCGAGGGCGGCTCGGCGATGAAGGACTGATTGCCGAGCGAGGCGTAAATCGCCGCGCCGATCAGCGCGCCGCCGGAGAGGCCGGTGAGAATCGTTCCCGCGAACCAGCGCAGCGAGACGCGCTTGCGGTCGAACGAGGAATGCCGCGCCCCGTCGGCCTCGATCGCCGGTTCATGGCCAAGCTCCACGGGGCGCTGCGCGCGGCTGAACCACGGGCCCGGCGCAACGCGATAACCGTGCATCGGCGCATCGATTGGCGCATTGATCGTCATGGAGATTTTCTGACCCTGGCCAACGCGCTGCTTTTCTCCACCGATTGGTCGCGCGGCGCGTTCGCGACCGCCGCTCGCCATTCCGCACTCGCCTTTGGCGCGCCGAAACCGCGCCTTCTATGCGCAGGACCTATTAAGGATCAATCCTTTCCCGGACTTTGACGCCGAATTGCGTGCGCGCCAGCGGGCCGCGGCCCATGAAAGGCGCCCATGAAAGACAAGGGAAGACAAAGCCCGCCGAACATGGCTCAAATGCGGCGCGTCGCGGCGAAGCGGCCCCGCGCGGCCAAGAGCCGGTTGACAAAAGCGAAGGGGTTCTGTAACCCAACCTGCATCTCGGCGCGGCGTTCATGCCGCGTTTTTTCGTTGCGCGGACCGGACCGCCGCTCCCTGTGGAGCGCGTCCGAAGGACAGGCCCAAAGGCCGAGTCCTAAGCCCAGGTCCTAAGGCTCTTGCCCAAGGCTTGGGCGGAAGCCGCGAAAATCGAGCCTCGAACAGTCGCAACTGCACTTTTCGACAACTGCCAAAAAGCCGGCCTCCGGACGCCAATCCGGAAAGCGTCGGATCGAACATGAGGAAAAAGAATGTTCGCAGTCATCAAAACCGGCGGCAAACAATATAGCGTCAGCGCCGGCGACGCCATCACGGTCATGACCCTCGCCGGAAATCCCGGCGACGCCGTGACCTTCGACAACGTGCTCATGCTCGCCGGCGACGGCGAGCCGCGCGTCGGCGCGCCCTTCATCGAAGGCGCGAGCGTTTCCGGCGAGATCGTCGAACAGAAGCGCGGACCGAAAGTCATCGCTTTCAAGAAGCGGCGGCGGCAGAATTCCAAGCGCAAGCGCGGCCACCGCCAGGATCTGACGCTGGTGCGCATCACTTCGCTCGGCGCAGGCGGCGGCGGCGCGCCCGAGGCCTAAGCCGCAAAGCGGAACGGGATTTGCTTGACGCGCTGCGAGAGCCCGCTGCTCTTGCAACCGTCGAGGCCCAACAAATATTCAACGCAAACAGGCGATGCGCTGACCGGCGCTTTCACCGCAAAATGATTTGGGAGCCAGATCGATGGCGCATAAAAAGGCAGGCGGTTCATCCCGCAACGGCCGCGACTCCAAGGGACGGCGTCTTGGCGTCAAGAAATTCGGCGGCGAAGCTGTCGTCCCCGGCAACATCATTGTGCGCCAGCGCGGCACGACCTGGCATCCAGGCGCCAATGTCGGCATCGGCACCGACCATACGCTGTTCGCCCTGACCGAGGGCAAAATCAAGTTCGTGACCAAAGGCAATGGCCGCGCGTTATGTGTCGGTCGTCGCCGCGCCGAAAGTCGAAGCCGCGGAATAAAGCGGCCGGATCCGGCGAACCTGCTGAGGAGGTTGGCGCGGGACGACAAAGAAACGAAGCTCTTCAACGGGCCGGACCGCTTTGGTCCGCCAGCCGGAGTCTTTATGTTCCCTGATCTCACCTGCGACGACATCTTCCGCCTCGAAACGAAAAGACTTTGGCTGCGCTGGCCGCGCGCCTGCGACGCGCCCGCGATCAAGAGTTTCGCCAGCCTCCCCGAAACCGCGCGGATGACCGCCGCGATCCCGCATCCCTATCCGCCGGGCGAGGCGGAGCGGTTCATTTTCCGCGCGCGAGCGGACAACGCCAACGGCGAGGCGCTGGTGCTCGCCGATCACCCAGAAGAACGACGCAAGGCAGGGCGCCGCGATCGGCCTCGTCAGCGCGACGCTGTCCGACGCCGGCGAGCTGGAACTTGGCTTCATGCTTGCGCCTTGGCTCTGCGGCAAAGGCTACGCCACCGAGGCGGTGCGGGCGTTGGTCGAGGCGCTGTTCGCGCTGACCCAGGCCGAGCGCATCCTCGCCAATGCGCGCGCCGAAAATCCCGCCTCGCGCCGCGTTCTGGAGAAATGCGGCTTCGCCTATGTCGATTCGGGGCTCGACCTGCTGCCTGCGCGCGGCGGCCTGCATCCCTGCGACCGCTTCCAGCTCGGCCGCAAGCGCTGGGCGGCCAGCCGTCTCAAGCCGGCGTCTGCCCGCGATGGTGCATCAGGCGCCCGATGAAATGGCGGCGATCCTCGCGCTTGATGCCGCAAAGTCAGGCGTAGGCGCCTCTCGCGGCGGCGTCATGGCCGTCCCCGGACTTGATCCGGGGATTGACCCGGCCCGTCCAAATCAGCAGCTTTCGCGACCGGATGCCCGGGTCAGCCGCCGCGCGTGAGCGGCGGCGCCGTCGCCGCCCTTGAATTCATCCGCCTCTTCCCAATACTCATGTCCCCGTTGGACAAACCATGAAATTTCTCGATCAGGCCAAGGTTTACATCCGTTCGGGCGACGGCGGCGCCGGCTGCCTGTCGTTCCGGCGCGAGAAATTCATCGAATTCGGCGGCCCGGACGGCGGCGACGGCGGCCGCGGCGGCGATGTCGTCGTCGAATGCGTCGGCGGCCTCAACACGCTGATCGACTACCGCTATCAGCAGCATTTCAAGGCCAAGACCGGCACCCACGGCATGGGCCAGAACCGCTCCGGCGGCAAGGGCGCCGACGCGGTCCTCAAGGTTCCGGCCGGAACCCAAATCCTCGACGAGGACGAAGAAACGCTGATCGCCGACATGACCGAGGTCGGCCAGCGCGTCACGCTCGCGCGCGGCGGCAATGGCGGCTTCGGCAACGCCCATTTCAAGACCGCGACCAACCAGGCTCCGCGCCGCGTCAATCCCGGCCAGGAGGGGCAGGAGCGCACCATCTGGCTGCGCCTGAAGCTGATCGCCGACGCCGGGCTCATTGGCCTCCCCAACGCCGGCAAATCGACGTTTCTGGCCACGGTCAGCGCGGCGCGCCCGAAGATCGCCGATTATCCCTTCACGACGCTGCACCCGCAGCTCGGCGTCGTCGCCTGCGACGGCCGCGAATTCGTCCTCGCCGACATTCCCGGCCTCATCGAGGGCGCCCATGAGGGCGTCGGCCTCGGCGACCGCTTTCTCGGCCATGTCGAGCGCTGCCGCGTGCTGCTGCATCTCGTCGACGCGAATACAGAGCACGCCGGCAAAGCCTATAAAACAGTGCGCCGCGAACTCGAAGCCTATGGCCATGGCCTTGCCGAAAAGCCCGAGATCGTCGCGCTGAGCAAGATCGACAGCGTCGACGAGGAGACCCTGAAGCAGCAGGCGCCTGCGGCTGAAGCGCGCCGCCAAGCACACGCCGCTGCGCCTTTCGTCGGCGAGCGGCGTCAATGTGCGCGAAGCGCTGCGCGCGATCCTGAAAGAGATCGACGCCGCCAACGCCAGGATCGAGACGCCCGCCCCCGCCGTCGAGTGGGCGCCATGAGCCAGCCTGCGGGGGCCGCGAAACTGCCAGAGCCCGCTGCCCCGCCTCGACCAGTTCCGCCGCATCGTCATCAAGGTCGGCTCGTCCCTGCTGGTCGATCGCGCGGCGGGCGCCGTCAGGCGCGAATGGCTCGAAGCGCTCGCGCAGGATATCGCCGGGCTCCATCGCGCCGGCGCCGATGTGCTGGTCGTCTCCTCCGGCTCGATCGCGCTCGGGCGCACCGTGCTGGGCCTTGCCGACGGCGCGCTGAAGCTCGACGACAGCCAGGCCGCCGCCGCCGTCGGCCAGATCGCGCTCGCCCGCATCTGGGCCGAGACGCTGGCCGCATCTGTCCCTCACCGCCGGGCAGATTCTCGTCACCTTCGGCGATACCGAACAGCGCCAGCGCTATCTCAATGCGCGCGCCACCATCGCCCGCCTTCTCGATCTCCGCGCGGTCCCCGTCATCAATGAGAACGACACGGTCGCGACCCAGGAAATCCGCTATGGCGACAACGACCGCCTCGCCGCGCGCGTCGCGACCATGGCCAGCGCCGATCTGCTGATCCTTCTCTCCGACGTCGCGGGCCTCTACACCGCCCCGCCCGGCGAGGACCCGGCGCGCGACGCTGATCCCGGTCGTCGCCGCGCGTCACCGCCGAGATCGAGGCGATGGCCGGCGGCGCCGCCTCGTCCCTGTCGAAGGGCGGCATGCGCACCAAGATCGAGGCGGCGAAGATCGCCACCGACCGGCGGCGCGCATATGCTGATCGCGGACGGGCGCGTCGCCCATCCCGTCGCGCGCCTCGGCGAGGGCGCGCCGTGCACCTGGTTCCTGACCGGCTCGACCCCCGTCACCGCGCGGAAAAAATGGATCGCCGGCTCGCTGGAGCCGCGCGGCGCGCTGCATCTTGACGCCGGCGCCGAACGCGCGATCCGCGCCGGCGCGAGCCTGCTGCCCGCCGGAGTCAAGCGCGTCGAAGGCGAATTCGTGCGCGGCGACTGCGTGCTGATGCGCAATCCCGCCGGCGCCGAAATCGGCCGCGGCCTCGTCGCCTATGATGCGAGCGAAGCGGCGCTCATCGCCGGCCGCAATTCGCAGGACATCGAAAGCCTTTTGGGCGAGCCCGGCCGCGCTGCGCTGATCCACCGCGACGACATGGTCATCGCCGGGGAGCGGGTGGGGTGAGCGCCGTCAAGGCGCCCGCGTTGCGCGCAGGCCAGGGTCTTGAAGGCGAACCACGAGCTCCCTTATCCTGAAGAGCAGGCGAAGCCTGTGTCTTGAAAGGACGGGCGCGACGGAAAGGACGCACCGGTGGTGCAGGAGAACTGGACCTGGGGCCTCTCGCTCATCGCGCTGACCATCGTGTTCCACGCCGCGGCCATGGCGGCCATGGCGCTTGCGCTCATCCATTTCTACGCCCACGTCACGCGCTGGCGGCTGCCGCTGCGACACGTCTTTTCGATCCTCATTGGCCTCATCGGCGCGGTCGGCCTTGTGCTCGCCATCCTGCACGGGATCGAGGCCAGCGTCTGGGCGGCGGCCTACTGGCGGCTCGGCGCGCTCGGCTCGTTTCAGGACGCCGTGCTCTATTCGCTCGATTCGATGGCGACGCGCGGCGCATCGGGCCTCGCGCTACAGCCGCGCTGGGCCCTGATGGGCGCGCTGGAGGCGGCCGACGGCATGTTGCTGTTCGGCATCAGCACGGCCTTCATCTTCGCCGTGATGCAGGCCTATTGGCCGATTTTGACGGAAGCGCATCGCACGCGATAACCGCGCTGCGATGAGAAAGCCCCAAGCTCCCTCATCCTGAGGAGCAGGCGAAGCCTGCGTCTCGAAGGACGAGGGAGCCTCTTTGTCGTCAAGAAGCCACGGAAAGGTGAGCGCCCGACGCCCTCCTCCTTCGAGACGGCCGCTGCGCAACCTCCTCAGGACGAGGACTTTGGGGCTGGTCCCACGCCTGTCCTTGGCTTCAGCAACCCTGCAGGCTCTACATTATCCCTGATCCAGCCGGCGAACTTCTCTTCCTTCAACGCCCCATCGGCGAGGGTCTGCATCGCTGCGACACAGGCGGCGTCGTCAGCCGTCAGTTCAAGCCCGTTCAGATTGAGGAAAGTTTCGGCGACGACCAGAGCCGTCCGCTTGTTGCCGTCGATGAATGGGTAGTTCTTGGCGATCCCGTGGCCGTAAGCGGCGGCGAGGCGCGCGGCATCAGAAGCGTCCGGCTCATAGGCCGCGATGTTTTTCGGCCGGTCGAGGGCGGAGTTCAACGCGCCCAGATCGCGCACGGCCGCCGCGCCGCCATGCTCGGCGATTTGCTCGTCATGAATGGCGAGGACGGTCGCCAAACCGACCCAGATCATTGGCCGATCCAGATCATTTCGCCAATTCGCGAAGGGCATTGCGCCGTTTCTTCATCACGGCTTTCGCCGCCTTCATCTGGGCTTCGAATTCCGGGTCATAGGGGGTAATTCGAAAGCCGTCCGGCGTTTCCGTGATGAAGACGGAGTCGCCGCTGGCGACATTGAGTTTGGCGAGCGCTTCTTTCGGCAGAATGACGCCGAAGGAATTGCCGATGGGAGTGATCTTGAGCTTCATGGCCCAGCTCCAATGTTATAACAAAAATCATAACATCGAATGCGCCTTTCTGTCATCAACTTCGCCCTTCCGGCGCCGCGAGGCGTCGGATTGAGCCGACGCCTCGCATTGCGCCCTTCAAGAATATTGCATAAGTCTTGAGGCTGCCTCGGGGAGACAGGCGAAAGCAAGGGCGATGGACAATTTGAAGCGCGTCGAGAACGACGCGGAGGATCTCGCCGCGATGATGGCGCGGCTCGGGCGCGACGCGCGGAAAGCCGCGCATACGCTCTCGCTCGCCTCGACCGAGACCAAAAACCACGCGCTGCGCGCCGCCGCCGCCGCCATCCGCGCCAATGCCGAAAAAATCCGCGCCGCCAATGCGCAGGACTTTGCCGCCGCCAAGGCCAGGGGCGTCGCCGGCGCCTTTCTCGATCGCCTCGACCTCGACGCCGGCCGCATCGAGGCGATGGCCAAGGGCATCGAGGAGATCGCCGCCTTGCCCGATCCGGTCGGGCGCGTGCTGGCGCGCTTCGAGCGCCCCAACGGCCTCGTGATCGAGCGCGTCTCGACGCCGCTTGGCGTCATCGGAATCATCTACGAAAGCCGCCCGGCGGTGACGGCGGACGCCGGCGCGCTCTGCCTCAAGGCCGGCAACGCCGCGATCCTGCGCGGCGGCTCGGAGAGCCTGCGCTCGACGCAGGCGATCCACGAATGTCTTGTCGCGGGGCTCAAGGAGGCGGGGCTTGCCCGAGGCCGCGATCGCGCGCGTGCCGACCGCCGATCGCGCCGCCGTCGGCGAGATGCTGGCGGGGCTTGGCGGCAATATCGACGTCATCGTGCCGCGCGGCGGAAAAAGCCTCGTCGCGCGCGTGCAGGCCGAGGCGCGCGTGCCGGTGTTCGCGCATCTTGAAGGCGTCGTGCATGTCTTCATCCATCGCGACGCCGATCTCGCCAAGGCCGAGCGCATCGTCAAGAACGCGAAGCTCCGCCGCACTGGCGTCTGCGGCGCGGCGGAGACGCTGCTCGTCGATCGCGCCTGCGCCCCGACCCATCTCGCGCCGCTCGTCAAGATGCTGCTCGAATGCGGGCTGCGCCGTGCGCGGCGATGTTGACGTCCAGGCTGTAGATTCGCGTGTGACGCCCGCGAGCGTCGAAGACTGGACAACAGAATATCTCGATGCGATCATCGCCGTGCGCGTTGTAGATGACATTGATCATGCAATCGATCACATCGAATTATATGGCAGTCATCATACTGACTGCATCGTGACCGAAAACGCGGATGCGGCGAAGCGCTTTCTGAATGAGGTCGATTCGGCGATCGTGATCCATAACGCCTCGACCCAATTCGCCGACGGCGGCGAATTCGGCTTCGGCGCCGAGATCGGAATCGCGACCGGACGCATGCACGCGCGGGGCCCTGTAGGCCTCGAACAGCTAACCTCTTTCAAATATCGCGTGCATGGCGATGGGCAGATTCGCCCGTGAAGGCGAAGGCGCCGCGCAAGGGTGTTTCACGTGAAACACCCACACGCATTTCACGTGAAACATCCACCGCACGCACATGAAGAAAAAGCGATAACAGGCGGCGCCCGAGATGTTTTCATCGGTCCTCGCTCAAGCGGCTATGTAAGATTGCCGCCTCACCCGCGCGGACTGCGCGTCGGCCTCTTCGGCGGCAGCTTCAATCCGCCGCACGAGGGCCATCGGGCGGCGAGCCTTTTGGCGCTGCGCCGGTTGCGGCTCGACTGCGTCTGGTGGCTCGTCAGTCCCGGCAACCCCTTGAAAGACAAGGCGGAACTCGCGCCGCTAGCGATCCGCATGCGCGCCGCGCAAAAGCTCGCGTCGCATCCGCTGCATAAAAGTGAGCGGCATCGAGGAGGCGATCGGCACGACCTATAGCTTCGAGACCATCGCCTGGCTGAAACAGCGCTGTCCCGGCGTCCATTTCGTCTGGATCATGGGGGCGGACAATCTCGCCGGCCTGCACCGCTGGAGGCGCTGGCGCGATCTCGTCTCGCTCGTCCCGATCGCCGTGATCGACCGCCCCGGCTCGACGCTTAAGTCCATGTTTTCGCGTGGCGGGCGGGCGCTCGCGCCGTACCGGCTGAGCGAGCGCGCCGCCGCGACTCTCGCGAACGCGCGGCCGCCGGCCTTCGTGTTCCTGCATGGGCCGCGCTCCGGTCTGTCGTCTACCGCCCTGCGCGCAAGCCGGCGCTAGATCACGACGGCTTCGGATCGAATCGATCCAAAGCCATAAAATTGATCGATTCCAATAGTTTAGAGCGGGATGCCGGCGAAAAAGCGCTCACACTTTTTCTCGTCCCGCTCTAGGCCGCCGGCTACGGCCCGATGCCCGCGGCGGCGTCGACAAGCGGCTGAACCGGCACATGAATCAGGCCGCGGCGCGGATCGTCGAGATCGAGGACGAGCATGATCAGGAGCGCGATCGTGACCGACATGATGAGGTCCGGCGCCCGCCGCCGCGCGCCGAGGAAGCCGGAATTGTAGCCGGTGAATCCCATCGCGACGATCGCGACCCCGATCAGCATGAAGATGACCGCGAAGGGGACGTGGTAGCGCAGGTTCGTCAGCCTCGCCTCATGGATATTTGTGAGTTCGTTCAAGGCTTTGGCGAAATTCGCGGCGGGCAGTGACTGCGGCGACGCGACGCTTGCAGCAGCGGCCTCCCGCCAGAGTTTCGTCTGCAGATCGAGCGAGCGGGCGATCTCGTCCGGCGTCCTCGCGTCGGAATCGTCGCCAAGCGCCAGCCGCACGGCCGCATAGTCGCGAAGCAGGCCAAGGATCGGCCCCTGCTCCGCCTGGGGCAGCAGCCGGGCGAAATTCGCCGCGCTGCCGATGGCGTTGGCCTCGTCCAGAACCATGCCGCGCCGGGCGTCGAAGCGCGACAGCGCAATGGAGAAGCTGAACGCGAGCAGCAGGGCGAGCAGGCCAAGCGCCGCCGCCGTCAGCGTGCCGATGTCGGCGCCTTCCGCGCCGGGTCTGCGGAAGCGCCGGCCGAGCCAGTTGCCAATTTCCGCCGCGCCGGCGACGAGCAGGATGATGATCGCGGCGCAAATTGCAAAAATGTCGAGTTCAAAAATCCGCCCAGACAGCATCAGAAAGCCCCCGCGACGCCAAATCGCCGACGCTTGATCTTACATGACGCGGCTGCGCTTTTGGGCGAGAGTCATCCGATTGGCGCGGCCGGCTGACCCGCCCGGCAGCGCCGCCACATAACCTCAAACATTTGTTCGAGGTCGGCCGTGTAGCCTCTGACATCGAACAGCGCGCAGGTCCGCCGATTGAGCGCCAGCCGGGCGCGAAGCGCGCCGAGGCGCTGCGTGTTCGTCGCGAGATCAAGGGCGAGATCGAAATAGCCGTCGAGATCGGCCGCGATCAGCTCGCTGAGGCCGCTGGCGTGCAGCAGGCTGCCGGCGACGCGCGAGGCGAAGGTCTCGCCCGGACAGGTCACGATGGGCGCCCCCGCCCAGAGCGCGTCGCTCGCCGTCGTATGCGCGCCGCAGGGCGCCGTATCAAGCACGAGATCGGCGAGCTGGAGCCGCGCCAGGTGCCCCGCCTGCGCCATGTCCGGCGCGAAGACAAGGCGGTCCGGGCCGACGCCCCGGCGCAGCGCCTCATTGCGCAGATTGCCGCGCGCGCCATCCGAATCGATGAGCCAGAGCACGCTGTCCGGCACGCATTGGAGCAGCCGGCACCAGAGGCCGAACAGTTCGGGCGTCAACTTGTAATGCTGGTTGAAGCTGCAGAACACGAAGCCCGTCGCCGGCAGGCCCATTTCCGCGCGGCCGGGGCTTTCGCCGAGCGGCGCGCCGCGCCCATGCGGCTGATAGGAGTTCGGCATATAGGCAAAGGATTCGGAATAATCCGCGGCGCTCTCGGGCGGCGTCATAAAGCGGTCGGTCACGAGGTAATCGCAGACATCGGCGCCCAGCGTGCCGGGGTAGCCGAGATAGTTCACCTGCACCGGCGCCGGATGCAGCAGCAAAATGCCGGTGCGCGCGTTCAGCGTATAGCCCTTGAGGTCGATCAGAATGTCGATCCCGTCGGCGTGGATGGCGCGCGCGGCCTCGATATCGGTGAAGGAACGGACGTCGCTGAAGGCGTCGAAAGTCTTTTCCAGCCTTCTGCGCATTGTCCTCCCGTCATCGGCGCCATAGGAATAGGCCCGCACATCGAAGCGAGCGCGGTCATGCGCCTCCAGCGTCTCGATGAGCAGCAGGGCGGTGGCGTGGTCCTGAAAATCGCTGGAGAGATAGCCGAGGCGGATTTTTGCCCGCGCGCCGCGATCGAAGCGAAAATCGAGCCCCGCGCGTTCCGGGAGTGAGGCGGCGAGCCGGTCCCTGATCCAGAGTTCGGAGCAGGCGCGCTGCTCGGCCGCGGTGACGCCGGGTTCGGAGAGCAGATGGAAGGGCGCGAGCTTGCCGGATTCGCCGCGCGCCATGATGCCGCGGACGCGCGGCGCGCCTTCGCCGAAGCCGTCCCATTCGCACATGCCGCGTTGGCGGCCGATCGACTTCATGGCCAGCGTCCGCGCGGCGAGAGGCGGCCGTTGCGAGGCCGCGAAGCCATCATGAACGGAAAGCGCGCGGGAGTCGCTGATGAAATCGGAATAGCGCCTTGCTGCGCGGATTAGCCCCGGGGCCGCAGAGGCTGGCGGCATGGCCGGGTCGTTGAACACCCGCGCGAAGCGCCTTTTGGAGACTAAGCGTGAGGCGGCCGGGTACAGGCCACTCGCTGAACATCGATAGAAGGCTAAAGCAGCGCCGCAAATTCGCGCAAGTATGAACAAATGGCGGGAATATTCTGAAAGCAAAGCTCGGGGTTACGGCGGCTTTGTGTTTTTAGCTGTAAGTCGCAGTTCATTGCTAAAGCACACTGCCCGACGTATTCTGGAGAACGGAGGAACACCATATCCGAACTGGAGGTCGGCTATGACCCAAGTGCAAGTCGAGCAGAAAACCTATCAGATGCCTCCACAGGAGGGGTTTACCGTGGCACACTTTCTCACCGTCGCCGACGTAGAGCGATCGCTTCGATTTTACGAAACGGTCTTCGGAGGTCGCGTTCTGAGCAGAGGCGATAGCAAGGGCGCGCCGGGGTACATTCAGATCGCGAACACGTGGCTGCTCGTAAACCCCGGGGGCGGCCCGACGCCCGACAAACCAACGGTAACGCTCAGCGTCCCCGCTGACCCCGATAAAGTCAGCAGCTTTATGAATATCCGCGTCGCCGATATCCAAACGTGCTATAAGCTCTGGCGAAGCCGCGGAGCCGAGTTCATCACCGAGCCAAAGCCCAAGTACGGCGAGACGCGCTGCTACATTCGCGACCCTGATGGCTATATTATAGAAGTTGGTCAAAGCAATCCGGGCGTCTCGTACGGCTAAGCGGCGCGACGGATGAAAGCTTCTCTAGAGCCTATGAAGTCCCGGAGGGATGGCGTCGACCCGGCGGCCAAGCCAAGCGGAACAGGCTGCGTCGAATGCCTGGCTATGGGCGGATGGTGGCTGCATCTTCGCAGATGCGCCGAATGCGGTCACATCGGCTGCTGCGACAGTTCACCAAATCAGCATGCATCGAAACATAACGCCGCGACTGGTCACCCCATAATCGCGAGCTTCGAGCCGGGCGAGCGGTGGTTTTACGACTATCGCACCGAAGAATCCTTCGCCGGCCCGAAGCTTCGCGCCCCTCACGCGCACCCGTTGGATCAACCGGTCCCGGGACCGGCCGGAGCGGTCCCTTCAAACTGGCAAATGCTGCTTCACGAATAGGGGCGGCTCTTTGGCGCCGGAGGCCACGCGGTCAGATCCCGGCGCCGCAAGGCCCCGCCTGAGAATCCGACCGGTTACAGATCGTCCCGTCGCAGCTGGAGGCGGCTGTGACCGGCAGATTAAACTCATCCGTAGGTTCACAGTCGCGACGACAAGAAAACAGGGAGCGACGGTCGCGTTATGATCATCAACGATACGGTCATTCTCGCGGCGCGTCTTTTTCTCGCGGCGCTGTTTCTGATCTTCGGCTGGAGAAAGCTGAGGGACTATTCGGGCACGGTAAGTCAGATGGTGCGGGATGGCCTTCCGGTTGCCGGTACTGGCTGCCGCCGTAGCGATCTTCATGGAGCTTCCGGTTGCGTTCGCGGTCGCTGTTGGCGCGTTCACACGTCCTTCGACCGTACTCATGGCTTTTTACACGCTGGGAACTTCGCTCATTGAGCATCGCTATTGGACGATGAAAGGCGCGGATCGAGTCGCCAACATGGAGAACTTTTACAAAAACCTCAGCATTATGGGGGGCTTCTTGCTGTTGTACATTACGGGCGCCGGAAAATATTCGATCGATGCATTGTGGGGCATCGCCGCGCCATGACCTGTGTTCTATTGGAGACAGCAAGGCTGCAAGGAACTCTTCTATCCATACGGTAAAACATACGTCCAAACTCCCGATGAACAGGTTTAGGGGCAGCGGCGCCATCCACATGCCCGAAGACATCGAAGGAGACATCGAATGAGATGGACCGTGATGCATTTGCTGTTCTTTGGTCTCGGGTGGACCGACCTCGCGATCACCCTGAACCGGATCGCGGTTGGGGCATTCTTTATGCTGTCGGGATATCACAAGCTGTTCGACGCAGAGCGCCACCGTACATTCGCCGATGAACTCAAGGCGCTCGGCGTTCCAGCAGTGGGCTTCAACCAATGGCGGGTGCCGTTTGTCGAGTTCGCCGCCGGCGCCGCCGTCTTTATCGGGCTCTTCGCGCCATTCGCCGCGCTTGGCCTGCTTGTCCTCATCCTCGTCGCCATCGCCACGTCCGGGCCGCAGCGAATCAAACTCTACAAGCCGATCGATGAAGCGGATCGCATCGACGATTGGCTTTATTTGCCGGAGACGCTTTATGCCGTCATGTTGATCATAGTCGTCTCGGCCGGCGCGGGGCCGTACAGCCTCGATGCCCTGATCCTGGGTCTGATGAATAAGCACGTCGCATGACGCCGCGTCCTCTTCGGTTATCTTCGGCCTCTTATTCCTTGAGCGATCGTGGACCGCTGACGAACTTACTGTGCCGAAGATAAAATCGCAGGAGGCGGTCCGCATCCCGCGAAATGCCGATCCTGACGCTCTGCCCGATTTCGCCGGGCTCATCGTCCCCGCGTCCGAGCCACAGAGGGCCTTCCCGGCAAAGATCGAGCCCGTCGAGCGAACGATCGATCCGCAACGCCGCAGCGAGCCTTCCTGGTCCTCGCGCGAGGTCCCGCAGGCGCTCGACGCCGCGATTTTGCTGCATGATCGGGATGCCCTCGAGCGGCTCGAGCGCCCGGATCAGGACGCCGGCTCCGATCCCGGGCGTCTCGCTCGAGACATTCAGCATGTACGAGACGCCGTAGGCGAGATAGACATAGGCGCGCCCGCGCTCGAGAAACAGCGAAGCGTTGCGCCGGGTCATCCCCCGGTAGGCGTGCCCGGCGGCGTCGCCGACGACATAGGCCTCGGTCTCGACGATGCGGCCGCTGGCGACGCCTTCGGGCAGCTCCCGCACCAATGCCTTGCCGATGAGATAGCGCGCGAGCGCGACCGTATCGATCGGCAGCTCCGCGCGGGCGAGCGGGCGGCGGATGGCCATCTTTAAGGCGGCGAGGTTTCAAGACATCCGCTCGACCCATTGCGCGCGCGAAGGTCCCGGCTCGAACGGATCGCCGAAATACTGGGTCTCACGGGCCACCTTGCCATCGAGAAACTCCATGATGCTCACGGTGTAGGACGGACGCGCGTCATAGGTCAGGATATATTCGGTGACCCAGAGGTCGCCCGCGCCGATTATGCGCCGCACTGTGAAGCGTTTCCGGTTCGGCTGCGCGGCGCGCGACGCCTGAATATTCCGCCGCCCGCGAATGCGCTCGCCCGATTGCGGATATTCGAGCACCGCGTCCTCGCGGTAAATCTGGTGCTCCGCCTCGAAGTCGTTGGCGTCGGAGGCGGCCCAGTGGCGATCCAGAGCCGCTCGAATCTCTTTGTCGTCCATATCGAAACTCCTCGTGCCACGGGAACATAGAACGTGTTTTTTCATCCCCTTCGCACTATAATCGTCTGATGAAACGCGACGAGATCATAGAGAAGCTGAAGGCGCGCGAGGCCGATCTGCGGGCGCATGGCGTGAGGCATGCCGCCCTGTTCGGTTCCGTCGCCCGCAACGAACAAAATGCGGAAAGCGACATCGACATTCTGGTCGATCTCGACCCTGAGATCATCGTGACGATCTATGATTATTCCGGCTTGAAGGATTATATCGCCGGATTGTTCAAAGAGCCGGTTGATGTTATCGATCGGGAAGCCCTGAAACCCCGATCTGCGCCCCAGAGCGAGCGCCGACGCCATCTATGCTTTCTGACATCGATAGAGATGCGCTGGCGGACATGCGAGACAACATCGCCCGCGCGACCCAATTTGTTGATGGACTCGATCTTGAAAGGTTCCTCACGGACATAAAGAGCTTTTACGCCGCCACACGCTGTCTCGAAATAATTTCCGAGGCGTCGAGGAAGCTTTCGCCCGCGTTCAAGGATCGTTTTCCCGAAATTCCCTGGAAGGATATTGCCGGTTCCGGGAATATCTACCGCCACAACTATGAGGATGTTCTGGAGCGTCGTCTCAGGCAGACGATCCATGTCGCCGATCTCCATGCCGCCCTTTTCCTGCGCCTGGCCGACCGGATATTCCTTGGCCAGTGCGGGAGCTGCGGCGAAGGTCGCCACGGAGAGAAAGAAAAGAGCAAAGCCAGACCGTCTCATATTTTCTCTTTGTGCGGACCGCGCGGCAGTTGACCGCCAGTAACGAGAGGCGACGACCGGCGTTTCGCCTGCCGACTACTTTTAGATGATCAGACCATGACCTGAAAGTGCAGAATGACACTTTATAATTGCTCTAATAAATCAAGTTTAAAAGCAATTTGAACTAGAACTCTTTTCCGAACCCAGGAAGTCGGAAAGCAGTCTTTGCTTCTTGTTTGGCGCGTCGAGGGCGGCGCGAAGACGCGCCCGGTCCGCCTCGCGATTTGGTATGGCGAAGCGAAGCCAGTCAGGGCGCGCTTCGAAACGCCGCACCCAGATCCCCGCCTCGGCCAGCGCCTGAAACCGGCGCGGCGCGTCGGGCGCCGCGGCGAGCCGGAACAGCGGCGTCCCGCCTAAAGCCGCAAAGCCAGCGGCGGTGAGGATCGCGTCGAGCGCAGCAGCGTCCGCCGCCAGCTTCTCGCGCGTCGCGGCGAGCCACGCCGAATCGCAAAGCGCCTCGACGCCGATGGCGATGGCGGCGCCCGAGACCGGCCAGCAGCCGAGCGCCGCGCGCAGCTTCCGCGCCACATCCGCCGGCGCGATGGCGAAACCGAGTCGAAGCCCGGGCAGGCCATAGGCCTTGCCGAAAGAGCGCAGGACGAGGGCTCGCGGGGGCCGACGCCGGAGGGAAGAAAATCGGCGAAGGCTTCATCGACGACGAGAAGCTTGCCGCGCCTTTGTAATGTGTCGGCGAGCGCGCCGAGGCGGTCCGGCGCGACGATCCGCCCATCGGGATTGTTCGGGTTGACGATGACCGCGACATCCTTGTCTTCGAGTTGGCCGACATCGTCGACGGTGGAGACCGCGGCGCCGCTGGCGGCCCAGACCCGCGCATGCTCGAAATAGGTAAAGCCGAGCACGCCGACCCGCCGCGCCGGGAAGAGGTGCGGCAGCCAGCTGATGATCGCCTGTGTTCCCGGCGCCGCGACGACGCGCGATTCCGGCGCGAGGCCCCAGGAAGCAGCTGCGGCCCCCTCCAGCGCGGCCAGCTCGGCGCCCGCCGGCAGCCGGGTCCAGCTCTCGGGAGGGGGCGCGCGGAACGGATAGCTATAGGGGCTGACGCCCGTCGAAAGATCGAGCCATGGCTCCGGCGCCGCGGGGAAGGCTTTGCGCGCCAGCGAGAGATCGCCGCCATGCGCGTCGCCGGGGGCGAAATCGCCGCCTTCCGCACCTTCGAGCGCCCGCTCCACTTTTCCGTTAAACCTCATTGTCGGACCCACCCCCACTCGCGCGCTGCACATTGTCACGGATCAGGCTTGAGCGCACGGTCCCGGCCAAATATGGATGGCGGAACATGGATTTCGCCGCAAATCTGGAACTCGCCGTCCTCGCGCTCGCCATCGAGGCGGCGGTCGGCTATCCGCCCCGGTTGTTCGCGGCCATCGGCCATCCGGTGACATGGATCGGCGCGCTGATCTCTGCGCTCGACCAGCGCCTCAATCGCGATGACCTCTCTTTTGGGGAGCGCCGTCTCCTTGGCGGCGCCGCGCTCGCGCTTATCCTCGCCGCCGCCGGCGCAGCGGCCTCGCTTGTCGGCGCCCTGATTGCTCATCCTGGGCTGCCGCCGCCGCTCGCCCTTGGCCTGCTTGCGCTTGTCGCTTCGAGCCTTCTGGCGCAACGCAGCCTCGAAACCCATGTGCGCGCGGTGGCGCTGGCGCTGGACGGTCGAGGCCTTGTCGCGGCGCGCGGCGCGGTCGCGGCGATCGTCGGGCGCGACGTCAGCGTCCTCGATGAGGCGGGGGTCTGCCGCGCGGCGATCGAGAGCCTCGCCGAGAATTTTTCCGACGGAATCGTCGCTCCGGCCTTCTGGCTCGCGCTGGGCGGCTTGGCCGGCGGCGCCTGCTACAAGGCGCTCAACACGGCCGACAGCATGATCGGCCATTTGACGCCACGCCATGCGGCGTTCGGCTTCGCCGCGGCAAAACTCGACGATCTCGCCAATTTTCTCCCCGCCCGACTATCGGTCCTGTGGATCGCGATCGGCGCCGCTTTCCTGAAAGGCGGCGATCCGGCAGGCGCCTTCCGCGCGGTGCGGCGCGATGCGGGGGGTCACCCCTCCCCCAACGCCGGCTGGCCGGAGGCGGCCTTCGCCGGCGCGCTGGATTTGCGGCTCGGCGGCCCGCGCACCTACGCCGGCAAGGAAATCGCGGATGGCTGGATCGGCGGCGCGGAAGCCGCCACACGCGCGGACATTTTCCGCGCGCTCGCGCTCTATCGGCGCGCCTGCCTCGTCCACTGGAGCGCGCTGGCGCTATTGGCGCTCCTCCTCAGCGCGCGAGGGTGAGCAGCCGATCGAGGTCGATATGCGCCTCAAGATGGCGCGCCACCGCGTCGAGCGCGTCCTCAACCGAGGCCTCATAGGAGAGGCCGGAGCCCGCGCCGCCGAGCCGCGCCAGCAGGGCGGCGCGCTGCGCCGGGTCGCTGAAAAACCCATGCACGTAGCAACCGCGGACTTTTCCATCCACTGAGACGGCGCCATCGGCATGCCCGTCGTCGAGGACGAGCATCGGCCGCGCGCAGCCGGCCCCCGCACGTGCGCCCGAGATGCATCTCGTAGCCCTCGAAAGGCGCGCCATCCTCCGCCGACCTTCCCCGCGCGGGCGCGAGCAACTTGTCGCCGCCAAGTTCGGTCTCGATATCGAGGAAGCCGAGGCCCAAAGCCTCGCCGGGCGGCCCTTCGATCCCCTGCGCGTCGATGACCCTGCGGCCCAGCATCTGGTAGCCGCCGCAAAGGCCGATCACATGGCCGCCGCGCCGCACATGGGCGGCGATGTCGATGTCCCAGCCCTCGCGCCGCAGCGCCGCGAGATCGGCGAGCGTCGTCTTCGATCCGGGCAGCAGAACAAGTTGCGCCTCGGGAGGCAAAACCTCGCCGGAGCGAACCATGACCAGGGTGACGTCGGGCTCGAGCGCGAAGGGATCGAGATCGTCGAAATTGGCGATTCCCGGCAGCAACGGGACCGCGATGATGATTTTCCCCACGCCGACGCGCCGCCGCTCGGCGAGGCCAAACGAGTCCTCGGCCGGCAGGCGCGCGGCGGCCGGGCAGAACGGGACGAGGCCGAGCGCCGGCCAGTGGGTCAAGCTCTCGATCATCGCCATCCCCTCGGCAAAGAGCGTCGGGTCGCCGCGAAACCGATTGACCAGGAAACCCCGGATCATCGCTGCGTCGGCGCGGTCAAGCACGGCCTTGGTTCCGACGATCTGCGCGATGACGCCGCCGCGATCAATGTCGCCGACGAGGATCACCGGAACATCGGCGGCGCGGGCGAAACCCATATTGGCGATGTCGTTCTTACGCAGATTGATCTCGGACGCGCTTCCCGCGCCCTCGACGACGACGAGATCGGCCCGCGCGGCGAGGCGGGCGAAACTTTCCAGAACGGCGCTAAGGAGCTTCGGCTTCAGGTCCTGATAATCCCGCGCGGCGGCGGCGCCGATCACGCGGCCGCGCAGCACCACCTGCGCGCCGGCGCCGCCCTGCGGCTTCAGGAGCACCGGGTTCATATCGACGCTGACCGGCGCGCCGCAGGCCCGCGCCTGCAGCGCCTGCGCGCGGCCGATCTCGCCGCCATCAGATGTCACCGCGGCGTTGTTCGACATGTTCTGCGGCTTGAAGGGCAAGACCTTGAGGCCGCGATTGCTATAGGCGCGGCAGAGGCCGGCGACGATCAGGGATTTGCCGACGTCGGAACCCGTCCCCTGAACCATCAGGGCCCTCGCCCGCGCGCTCAAAACTCGATGCCCGGCTGCGCTTTGACGCCCGCCGCGAAATGATGCTTGACCAGCGTCATCTCGGTGACGAGATCGGCGGCCTCGATGAGTTGCGGCTTCGCATTGCGTCCGGTCGCGACGATGTGCAAATCGGGGCGCCGCGCCTTCAGCGCCGCGACCACCTCGTCGAGGGGCAGATAATCATAGCGCAGCGCGATGTTGAGTTCGTCGAGGACGAGCAGTCTGATCGCCGGATCGGCCATAAGCTCGAGGGCTTTGGCCCAGGCCGCGCCGGCCGCCGCCATGTCGCGGGCGCGATCCTGCGTCTCCCAGGTGAATCCCTCGCCCATGGCATGCCAGTCGACGAGATCGTCGAAGCGTCGGACGGCGTTGCGCTCGCCGGTATCCCAGGCGCCCTTGATGAACTGCACGACGCCGCAGCGCCAGCCATGGCCGAGCGCGCGCAGCAAAAGCCCGAAGGCCGCCGTCGACTTTCCCTTGCCGGAGCCAGTGTGGACGATGAGCAGGCCCTTTGCGGCGATGGACTTGCTCGCCACCTCGGCAGTCCTGCGCGGCCTTGCGCTTCTGCATTTTGTCGCGATGGCGCCGGATCGACGCTTCATCCAGCGCTTCGCTCATTTGAAGGATCGTCCCTTTACGGAAAAATCTGAAGCTGATCAATAATCATGCAGCGAAACTATACAGCTGAAGGAGAAAGACGGCCCGGATTTTTCAGTCATGCGGTGGCGGCGCGGACAATCGAAGGCAACGGTCGCCGCCCGGACGCGGGCGCTCCGCTCGCGGATGCTGCGATCTTGCCGCAGCCTGGCGATTTTTCCCTTCCATCACAAGCTTTGGCCCGGTTTTCGCCTTGCTTTTTGATGTCGGTGGATCAAAAAGTGGCGGCCTTGGAAGGCTCCGGGAGGAATTAACACAATGAAAATCAGGGCTTTGCTTTTCTGCCTGCTCGTCAGCGGCCTGATCGTCGGCGCGCATCCCGCGCGCGCGGACGGAGCCGGCGATCCAACGCCGGCGTCCTCGACGGACGGGGAATATTTCGACAAGCAGGGCAATCCGACCTACAGTATCAAGGATGGCAAGGTCGACTGGTACACCTTCATCGGCTACCGCATGTATGGCGCCAATTGCCTCGCCTGCCACGGCCCCGACGCGCTCGGCTCCTCCTATGCGCCCTCCCTCGTCGATTCGCTGAAGTCGCTGACGACCGATCAGGTGCTGGGCACCATCATCGGCGGCAAGCGCGACGTCACCGCGTCGGCTGACCTCGTGATGCCGTCCTTCGGCGTCAACAAGAACGTCATGTGCTACCTTCAAGCCCATCTACGTCTATCTGCGGGCGCGCTCCGACGGCGCGCTCGGCCGCGAGCGCCCTTCCGACCACGAGGACAAGCCGGCCGACTGGGACAAGAACCATCGACGCATGCTTCCAGTAAGCCCGGATTGACACCGCGCCCGTTCGGTCTAGTCTCCGCCTCGTAACGGTCCCTCTCGTCGAGGGGTAAATGGGAATGTGGCGCGCGCGCGCGAAAGACGCGCAAATCCACAGCTGCCCCCGCAACTGTAAGCGGGTAGTCGCATGCCGAAACGCCACTGGGAGTTCTTGAACTCCTGGGAAGGCGGCGCGCGACGCCGATCCGCGAGCCAGGAAACCTGCCGTTCGATCGAGAATAAGGCCGGCGGGGCGCTCCGGCCTTGATCGATGCCGGCGGCCGCCGCCGGCGAAGGAGCCCGCCCGTCGCGGCGCTCCGCAATCAGGCGCCCCGCCGCATCTGGACCGGGGCTTTATGAACGATCTTTCCCGCGCGCGCCCGTCGCGAATTCCGGCGACCATCGTCACCGGATTCCTCGGGGCCGGCAAGACGACGCTGATCCGCCATATTCTGGCGAGCGCCGCCGGGCGCCGCCTCGCGCTGATCATCAACGAATTCGGCGACGTCGGCGTGGATGGCGAAATCCTGGGCGAAATCGCAAAAAACTGCGGCGACCCTGTCTGCACCGAAGGCTCGATCATCGAACTCGCCAACGGCTGCATCTGCTGCACCGTCGCCGATGACTTTCTGCCCGCGATCGAGCAGCTGCTCGCCCTCGATCCGCCGCCGGACCATCTCATCATCGAGACATCAGGGCCTCGCCCTGCCGAAGCCTCTCGTCAAGGCTTTCGACTGGCCGGGCGTGCGCGCGCGCCTCACCGTCGATGGCGTCATCGCCGTCGTCGATGCGGCGGCCGTCGCCGATGGCCGCTTCGCCGACGATCCGTCGAGGCTGGCGCGCCAGCGCGAAGCCGATCCTTCGATCGCGCATGACAATCCGCTCGAGGAGGTGTTCGAGGATCAACTCCTCTGCGCCGACCTCATCGTGCTGAACAAGACCGATCTCATCACCGCCGCCGACGAGGCGCGGGTCAGCGCCGGGATCCGGGCGGTGGCGCCCCTCGCGGTCAAGATCGTCCGCGCGAGGCATGGGCGAATCGACGCCGCCGTTCTCCTTGGCCTCGGCGCCGGCGCCGAAGATGATCTCGTCAATCGGCGCTCGCATCACGACGATGAAGCCGGGCACGATCACGATGATTTCGAAAGCATCGTCGTCAAGATCAGCCCGATCGACGACGACGGCGCCTTCATGCGCCGCCTCGCGGATATGGCGAAGGCGCATGACGTGCTGCGCATCAAGGGCTTCGTCGAGGCGCGCGGCAAGCCGATGCGCCTCCTCGTGCAGGGCGTCGGAGCGAGGCTGCAAAAAAGCTTCGACCGCCCCTGGCGGCCGGACGAGGCGCGGGAAGGGAGGCTCGTCATCATCGGCGAAAAGGGCCTCGACGCCAGCGCGATCAAAGAGCTGCTGGAGGGCTGAATGCACCTCCTTGGGACGCAGAAGCCGATCGCTGGACGAGGCCGAGGCGGCGGTCGATCTGGCGCAGACGCCGGCCGATCTCGTGTTTCTCTCCTTTTCCGACAGCGACCTCGCCGCCGTCGCCGCGCGCCCGGCTCGCGCGATGAGCCTACGGCTCGCCAGTCTCGCAACGCTGAAACATCCCTATTCGGTCGATCTCTATGTCGAGAAAGTGATCGCGGGCTCGCGCTTCGTGCTGGTGCGCCTGCTCGGCGGGCTCGACTATTGGCGCTATGGCGTCGAGGAGCTTTCGCGCGCCGCGCGGACGCCATGGCGTTCTGCTCGCCATCGTTCCGGGCGACGGCTGCGCCGACCCGCGCCTTGCCGAGGCCTCGACCGTGCCGGCTGCGGAATTGCGCGAAATCTTCGCGCGGTTTCAGAGCGGCGGCGCGGCCAATATCGAAGCGCTCCTCGATTGGATCGAGACGCGGCTTGACGGACCGGCGCGCTGGCAAGCGCCGCGCGCGGTCGCGGCGGCCGGCGTCTTCGAAGCCGCCCGGCGCGCGCCGGGCGCGGCTGTCGGGCGGGCGCTGATCGTCTTCTACCGTTCCTATTTGCTGGCAGGCGATACAGCGCCCGTCATCGCGCTCGCGGACGCACTGGCGGCGAACGGCCTCGATGTCGAGGCGGTCTTCGTCGACAAGCCTCAAGGACGGTGAAGCGATCGATTTTATGCGGACACGCTTCGCGCGCGAGAAACCCGACGTGATTTTGAACGCGACCGCCTTCTCGGCCCGACTCGACGACGGGCAAAGCGTCCTCGACGCCGCCGACGCGCCGGTGCTGCAAGCTATTTTTTCCGGCGCCTCGGAGGCGCAGTGGCGGGCCGATCCGCGCGGCCTTGGCGCGGCGGACCTCGCCATGAATGTGGTGCTGCCCGAAATGGACGGGCGGCTCGTCACGCGCGCCATCGCCTTCAAGACGGAGGCGCGGCATCGCCCGGAGCTGCAATTCACGCCGCTTGCGCACGAAGCTCTGCCCTCGCGCATAAAATTCGTCGCCGATCTCGCCGGCGCCTGGGTGCATTTGCGCAAGACTCCGGCGCATGCGCGAAAGATCGCCTGCATCCTCTCCGATTATCCCGGCAAGGCGGGGCGCGGCGGCTATGCCGTCGGGCTCGACACGACGCAGAGCGTCGCCGCGATTGCGGGGATGCTGCGCGCCGAAGGCTATTCCATCGGGCCGTTGCCGCGCCGCGGATGAACTGATGGCCAGCCTCGAATCGAAGGCGAGCGAACGCCTCAGCCTCGCCGATTATAACAACGCGCTGCGGGAGTTGCCGCCGGCGTTCGTTGACGCCGTCAGAGCCGCCTGGGGCGCGCCCGAAACGGATGCCGCCGCGCACGAGGGATCTTTTCTTTTTCGATTTTGCGCGCCGGCAATTTCTGTCTCGCCCTGCAGCCCGATCGCGGCTCGGCCCTCGACCGCAAGGCGCAATATCATGATGGCGCGCTTGCGCCGCGCCACGCCTATATCGCGTTCTATGTCTGGCTGCGGCGCGTCGCCAACATCGACGCCATGATTCATTGCGGCGCGCATGGCACGCTCGAATGGCTGCCGGGCAAGGCCGCGGCGCTGAGCGAGGCCTGCGCGCCCGAGGTCGTCCTGGGGCCGATGCCGGTCGTCTATCCTTTCATCGTCAACAATCCGGGCGAAGCGGCGCAGGCGAAGCGCCGCCTCTGCGCCATCATCATCGGCCATCTGACGCCGCCCCTGATGCAGGCGGGCGCCCATGGCGCAGCGCAGGAGATCGAGGCGCTGCTCGACGAATATGCGAGCGCTGAAATGCTTGACCCCAAGCGCGCGCGGCTGCTCGCCAAAGCCATCCTCGATCGCGCCATGGAAACGGGCCTCGCGCAGGATTGCGGCCTTGAAGATGATGATGATCCTATAAACGCCTTGCGGCGCCTCGACGCATGGCTGTGCGATTTGAAGGATATGCGCATCGGCGACGGCCTGCATGTCTTCGGGCGAGCGCCACAGGGCGCTCTGCGCGATGCGACGCTCGCCTGCCTTCTCGACGCCGGCGCCTGCGCGGGAGCGGCGGCCGCACTCGATCTTTGTGGCGAGGGCGAGCGAGCCGGCCTCATCGCCGCGCTCGACGGGCGCTTCGTCGCGCCGGGTCCGGGCGGCGCGCCATCGCGCGGACGCATCGACGTGCTGCCGACGGGACGCAATCTTTATGGCGTCGATCCGCGCGCGGTTCCGACCCGCACCGCCTGGGAGATCGGCCGGCGCGCGGCCGACGAAGTGCTGGAGCGCCATGCGCGGGACCATGGCGAATGGCCAAAGCGAATCGTGATGGATCTCTGGGCGAGCGCGACCATGCGCACAGGCGGCGACGATCTCGCCCACGCCCTCGCGCTCATCGGCGTCCGGCCGGTCTGGGACGCCGCCTCGTCGCGCGTCGCCGGTTTCGAGATCACGCCGCTCGCCAAGCTCGGGCGCGCCCGCGTTGACGTCACGCTGCGCATCTCAGGGCTGTTCCGCGATGTCTTTCCGGCGCAGATCGCGCTGTTCGATCAGGCCGTGCGCGCGATCAGCGAGACCGATGAAGATGACGATGATAATCCCATCGGCGCGGCGCGGCGCGCGACGGGCGATGCGCCGCTGCGCGTTTTCGGCGCGGCGCCGTCGGCTTATGGTCTCGGCCTCTCGCGCGCGCTCGGCGAAGACAGCGCCGCCACGCGCGACGAACTCGGGCGGATGTATCTTGATGCGACGTCGCATGCCTATGGCGCGCGGGGCGAAGGTTTCGCGAGCCCCGATTTCGCCAAAGCGCGTCGCAAGCGCCGACGCAATGATCCACGTACAGGATCAGGACGAGCAGGATCTGCTCGAATCCGATTCCATCGTCGATCATGCGGGCGGCTTTGCGGCCGCCGCGCAACTGCTCGGCAATGACGCGCCGGTCTATCATGTCGAAACGACGCGGCCCGGCGCGATGAGGGTGCGCACGACGGCCGAGGAGGTCGCCCGCATCGTGCGCGGCAGGGCCAGCCAATCCGCGCTGGATCAGAGGGCAGATGCGGCACGGCCATCGCGGCGGCGCCGAAATCGCCGAGACGGTCGATCATCTGTTCGCGCTCGCCGTGCTGACGGACGCCGTCGCCAGCCGACATTTCGAGCTTCTGTTCGAGGCGACCTGCGGCGACCCGGAAGTGCGCGACTTCCTCGTCGAAGCCAATCCGAAGGCGGCGCTTTCAATCGCCGCGCGATTCGAGGAGGCTGCGCGGCGGGGCTTCTGGCGCAGCCGGCGCAACTCGAGCCGACGATGCGCTCGGCGTCCATGCGGGAGCGCCTCGCATGCTGACGCAACGCGCAATATCGCAAGGGCTGGTGTCCCGGCGCGCTTTCGCCGATGCAGGTGAAAGACGGCCTGCTCGTCCGTCTGCGGATCACGCGGCGGCGTCGTCAGCGCCGCGACCTTGCGCCAGCTCGCAGAGGCGTCGCGCGCCTTCGGCAACGGCCTCATCGATCTCACCTCGCGCAGCAATCTTCAGTTGCGCGGCGTGACGCAGGCGGGTCTTCCACAACTCTCGCTACGCTGGATGCGCTTCGGCCTCATCGATGAAGATGCCGGCGCCGAGGCGGTGCGCAACGTGATGGCGAGCCCGCTTGCCGGGCTCACCGCGGACGATCGACATCGGCCCGATCGCCCGCGCGCTCGAAGCTGCGCTCGTCGCTGCGCGGGATCTGCATCGCCTGCCCGGTAAGTTCGGCTTTCTGATCGATGACGGCGGCGTTTGTCGCTCGCCGACGAGCCGGCCGACGTGCGCTTTGAATATTGTCGACGCGACGCAAGGCTTTCGCTGTTTCCATCGGGGGCGCGCGGGAGGCGATCGGGCTCGGCCATTGCGCGCCCGACGCCGTCGTTGCGACCGCCCTGGCGCTGGCCCGCGCCTTTCTACGCCTCGGCGCCGCGATGCCCGAGCCGCCGCGGCGGATGGCGGCGCTGATCGCCGCATGGGGAGCCGACGACATCGCCGCCGCGGCGGGCCTCGGCGGCGCGCCAATCCGCGCGCGAGCCGCCTCCGAGGCGCCTTCGCCGATCGGGTTCATGACCATCGGCGGCGCGGCGTTTTTGGCGCGGGCGCACCCTTCGGGCGCCTCACCGCCGCCATGCTCGACACGGCAGCCGAAGCGTCGCGGATTTTCGGCTCTGGCGAGATCCGGCTGACGCCCTGGCGCACGCTGATTTTTCCGCGCGTCGATCCCGCCGCCATGGATTCGTGGCGGCGTCATTTCGCGGCGGATTTTATCGTCCGACGGGATGATCCGCGTCTTTCTGTTGCGGCCTGCGGCGGCGCGCTCGCCTGTGTGCGCGCCACAACGCAAACGCACGCCGACGCTTTGGCGCTCGCCCCCATCGCGCGGCGCCTCAAGGGCGAGGGGATCGCCCTGCATGTCTCGGGCTGCGCGAAGGGCTGCGCCCATCCCCGGCCGACGCCCTTCACGCTCGTCGGCGATCAAGGCCGCTACGATCTCGTCGTCGACGGGACGGCTTTCGACCAAAGCATCGCCCAAAATCTCGACGTCGCCGGCGCGGGCAAACTGCTTGCGGCCATGGCGCATGCAGACGAAGAAGAAAGAGGCGGCGAACGCCCATGAGCGCCGAGCAACATCAAAGCCGCTTCGACTACATCCGCGACGGCGCCGAAATCTACCGCCGCTCCTTCGCGACGATACGGGCCGAGGCCGATCTCGCGCGCTTCGCGAAGGCCGAGGAGATTGTCGCGGTGCGCATCATCCACGCCTGCGGCATGGTCGAGATCGCCGGCTGATATTGTTTTCTCGCCCGGCGCCGCGGCAGCGGCGCGCCGGGCGCTCCAGGGCGGGGCGCCGATCCTTTGCGATTCGAAAATGGTGGCGCGAGGGCGTCACCCGCACGCGGCTTCCCAGTCGCAACGAGGTCATCTGCACGCTCGGCGATCCGGCGGTCGCGACGCTTGCGAAAGAGATCGGCGACACCCGCAGCGCGGCGGCGGTTGAGCTGTGGCGCGAGCGGATCGCCGGCGCCGTCGTCGCCATCGGCAATGCGCCGACCGCGCTGTTCCGTTTGCTCGACATGCTGGAGCAAATGAAGGAGCGCCCCGCCTGCATCATCGGCATGCCAGTCGGCTTCGTCGGCGCGGCGGAATCGAAAGAAGCGCTGATGGACGCTCGCGCCGGCGCCCTTCATCACCGTGCGCGGGCGCAAAGGCGGCAGCGCCATGACGGCCGCCGCCCTCAACGCGCTGGCGGGAGAGCCGAATGAAAAAGCCGCGGCGCCGAGGCCGCCTTTACGGCGTCGGGCTCGGGCCGGGCGATCCCGATCTCGTCACCGTCAAGGCGGTCAAGATTTTCGGCGCCGCGCCGGTCGTCGCCTATTTCGCCCACAAAGGACGGCGCGGCCACGCGCGCGCCATCGTCGATCGCTGGCTCGGCCCGCAGTGCCTCGAATTGCCGCTCTACTATCCGATGACGACGGAGATCGCCTTCAGCGACCCGATCTATGTCGAGGCTTTGCGCGCGTTCTACGCAGAGGCGACAGCGACGATCGCGGACCATCTTTGCGCCGGCCGCGACGTCGCCCTCACCTGTGAAGGCGACCCGCTGCTTTATGGCTCTTTCATGCATCTTTATGTGCGGCTGAAGGACCGCTTCGCGATCGAGGTGATTCCCGGCGTCGCCGGCATGTCCGGCTGCTGGAGCGCGGCGCAAGTTCCGATCGCCTGGGGCGACGACGTGCTGAGCGTGCTGCCCGGCACACTGGGCGGCGGGGATCTGGCGCGGCGCATCGAGGCCTGCGACGCCGCCATCATCATCAAGCTCGGCGCCAATCTCGGCAAGGTCCGCCTCGCGATCCGGGAGGCAGGGCGCGAAACGGAGGCGATCTATGTCGAACATGGCACGCAGGCGAGCGAGAAAATCCTGAAGCTCACGGAGAAGACCGACGATCGCGCGCCCTATTTTTCGATGATCCTCATCCCCGGCCAGGGGCCGGCGGCCATGACCGGCTCGCTGCGAATTGTCGGGATCGGCCCCGGCCTTGCGGACTGGATCACGCCGGAAGCCTCGATGATGCTCGCCGACGCCACCGACCTCGTCGGCTATGCGCCCTATCTCGACCGCTGCCCGGCGCGCGCCGGCCAGCGGCGCCACGCGAGCGATAATCGGGAAGAGCTGGATCGCGCCCGCGCGGCGCTGCGCCTTGCCGAGGCGGGCCGGCATGTCGCCGTCGTCTCCGGCGGCGATCCGGGCGTTTTCGCCATGGCGGCCGCGGTATTCGAGGCGATCGATCGGGGCGAACCCGCCTGGCATGCGATCGACGTTCGCGTCTCGCCCGGCATATCCGCGATGCAGGCGGCGGCTGCGCGGCTCGGAGCGCCTCTCGGCCATGATTTTTGCGCCATCTCGCTGTCGGATAATCTGAAGCCCTGGGCGCTGGTGGAGAGAAGGCTGATCGCAGCGGCCGAAGCCGATTTCGTCATGGCGCTTTACAATCCCGCCTCGAAGACGCGGCGCGATCAGATCGGCGCGGCGTTCGCATTGCTGCGCCGACTCAAGGCGGGCGCGACGCCGGTGATGTTCGCCAAAGCCATCGGACGCGCGGACGAGCATGTCATCGTGATGCACGCTCGCAGAGGCCGACCCCGAATGCGTGGATATGGCGACGCTGGTCATCGTCGGCTCCAGCGAGACAAGAGTGATTTCGCGCGGCGTCGGCACGCCTTTCGTCTATACGCCGCGAAGCGCGGCGCGCGGCCCATGACCGAGAATCAGCGCCAGCGCCTCGGCTGCATGCGCAGCCCGCACGCCGACGCCCGATGCTTCGGCAGGCCGCTCGACCATGATCACGGGAAGGCCGAGACGGCGCGCCGCGGCGATCTTGCCGAAAACGGCCGCCGCGCCGCTGTTCTTGGCGACGATCACGTCGATTTTTTCATCGCGCAGAAGGCGCTCCTCCGCCTCGACGTCGAAGGGACCCCGCGCGGCGATGATGCGATGATGCGGCAGGTTGGGCGCGATGGGTTCTATGGTGCGGATGAGATAGTCGTGCTGCGGCGCGGCCTCGAAAGCGGCGAGCTGAAGCCGTCCTATCGCGAGAAAGACGCGGCGGGTTTCGCGCCCGATCGCAGCCGCGGCGCCCGCCATGTCGGGAACCTCGGTCCAGCGATCTCGCGGCTCACGCGTCCACCCCGGACGCGACAAGATGACGAGCGGAATATTCCCTCGCGCCGCGGCGATTTCGGCGTTGCGCGAGATTTGCGCCGCAAAGGGATGGGTGGCATCAACGAGCACGTCGATGCCTTCGGCTTCGAGATACCGCCTAAGACCCTCCGCGCCGCCGAAGCCGCCGCTGCGCAATGGAATTGGCGCGGAGGGCGCGCGCGTGCGACCGGCGAACGACATGATGGCCTCGACGCCGGGCGTCGCGGCGAGCAGCGCCGCCAGCGCCGTCGCCTCGGACGTTCCGCCAAGAACGAGGACTCGCACTCGCCTGTCTCCAGCTCTTGCGCAGGCGCGCCATGACGACGCCCGCAAAACCATGGCTGACGCTCATCGGGATCGGTGAGGACGGCGCCGATGGCCTTATCCCTGCCGCGCGCGAGGCTTTGGCGCAAGCCCGCCTCATCGTCGGCGGCGCACGGCACCTCGCGCTCGCCGGGCCGCTCGCCGCGAAGACGCTGGTCTGGCCCTCTCCGATCGGAGACGCCGTGCCGGCAATTCTGGCGCGCCGGGGCGAGCCCGTCTGCGTGCTGGCGTCGGGCGATCCATTCTTTTATGGCGTCGGAAGCCTGCTCGCCGCGCATGTCGCCCCAAGCCAAATGATCTGCTTTCCGGCGCCGTCGGCCTTCAGCCTCGCCGCCGCGAGGCTGCATTGGAGCCTGCAGGACGCGACGCTCATTTCGCTGCATGGTCGCGATTTCGAGCGCATCATTCCCCTGGTGCAGCCCGGCGCCAAAATCCTTTGCCTCGCCTGGGACGAGACAACCGCGACCCGCATCGCGAAGCTGCTTTGCGAACGCGATCTCGGCGCGTCCACAATCACCGTGCTTGAGGCGATGGGCGGCCCGAGGGAGCGCATTCGCGCGGCGCCCGCCGACGCCTTTGACCTGGATGAAGTCGACCCGCTCAATCTCGTCGCGATTGAAGTGGCGCGCGAGCCGCGTTCGGGCTTCCTCTCCATCGCCGGCGGACGCGACGACGCGTTGTTCGAACATGATGGCCAGCTCACCAAGCGGCATATCCGCGCGATCACGCTCTCTTCCCTCGCCCCCCGGCGCGGCGACCTGCTCATTGACGTCGGCGCAGGCTCCGGCTCGATCGCGATCGAATGGCTCCTCCTTGATCCCGCCAACCGCGCCATCGCCATCGAGCAGCGGCCGGAGCGCGCGCGAGCGAATCCTGCGCAACGCCAGAAAGCTGGGCGCGCCGCAGATCGAAGTCATCGTGGGCGCCGCGCCGGCCGCATTCACGGGCTTGCCGCAACCGCAGGCGATTTTCATCGGCGGCGGGGCCAGCGACGCGGAGCTTGTCGGAGGCGGCATTCGCAGCGTTGGCCCCAGGCGGGCGCCTCGTCGTCAACGCCGTGACGCTGGAGGCCGAGGCGGCGCTTATCGCACACTACAAGTCGCGGGGCGGCGAGCTTACCAAAATCGAGATCGCGCGCGCCGATCCTCTTGGCGGCTTTCACGGCTGGCGTCCCGCCATGCCGATCGCCCAATGGGCCGTGACGAAATGATAATCGCCATCGGCGTCGGATGCAGGAAGGGCTGCTCGAGCGAGGCCATCGTCGCGCTGGTGCGACGTGCGCTTGAACGCGCGGAGTGCGACGGCGTCCAGCGTGAGGGGGCGACAGCCGCGATTTTCACGCATCACGCGAAGCGCATCGAGGCCGGGCTCTTCGCGGCGGCGGCGGAGCTGGCGTTGCCGCTGGTCTTTCTCGATGAAGAGAGCCTTCGAGCGGCGGCGCCCCGGGCCGCGAGCAAATCGGAAAAAGTGATGGCGCTGTTCGACCTTCCCTCAATCGCCGAGACCGCGGCGCTCGCCGGCGCCGGCGCGGGCGCGACGCTGCTCGCGCCCCGCATCAGCGCGGCCGGCGTAAGTTGCGCCATCGCGAAAGCGAGCGGGGCATGACGGTTCATTTCATTGGCGCGGGGCCCGGCGCGCCGGACCTTATTACCCTGCGCGGCCGCGATCTCATCGCGCGCTGTCCTGTCTGCCTGTTCGCCGGTTCGCTGGTCCCGCAAGCGCTGCTGGCGCATTGCCCGGCGGGCGCGCGGATCGTCGACACTTCGGCGCTGGACCTCGACCAAATCTGCGCCGAATTTGCAAGCGCCCACGCATTGGGCGAGGACGTGGCTCGCCTGCATTCCGGCGATCTGTCGATCTGGAGCGCCATGGGCGAGCAGCTGCGCCGCCTCGACCAGCTCGCCATCCCCTATACGATCACGCCGGGCGTTCCGGCCTTCGCCGCGGCCGCCGCCGCGCTTGGCTCGGAACTGACCCTGCCTGAGGTCGCGCAGTCCCTCGTGCTGACGCGAACGCAGGGGCGCGCTTCGTCGATGCCGCCGGGCGAAACGCTCGCCGCTTTCGCGGCGACCGGGGCGACGCTTGCGATCCACCTCTCCATCCACGCCATCGAAAGCATCGTCGCCGAACTGACGCCCCATTATGGCGGCGCCTGCCCCGTCGCCGTGGTGTTCCGCGCCTCCTGGCCGGACGAGGCGATTTTGCGCGCTACGCTCGGGACCGTCGCAGCGAAGCTCGAGGCTGCACCGATGGAGCGCACGGCGCTGATCTTGGTCGGCAAGGTTCTGGAGGCGCATGATTTTCGCGACAGCGCGCTTTACGACGCGGATTACCGGCGCCGCTTTCGCGGGGGCCTCGAATGACTTCGCCGCCCGCCCTTGTCATCGCCGCGCCGCGGTCAGGCAGCGGCAAAACGTTGCTGACGCTCGGTCTCATGCGCGCCTTCAGCGCGCGGGGTCTTGCGGTGGGCGCGGCCAAATGCGGGCCGGATTATATCGATCCCGCCTTTCACGCCGCGGCGACGGGGGAATCAAGCGTCAATCTCGACAGCTGGGCGATGGCCCCGGAACTTCTCCGCGCGCTCGCCGCGGCGGCTGGCGAGACACGGGGCGGCGGCCGATGCGATCTCGTGCTCTGCGAGGGCTCGATGGGGCTTTTCGACGGCGTCGCCGGCGCGCCGGGGCGAACGGGCGCCTCGGCCGACGTCGCCGCTCAGCTCGGCTGGCCGGTGCTGCTCTGCGTCGACGTGAGCGGCCAGGCGCAATCGGCGGCGGCCGTGGTCAAGGGCTGCGCGACCTATGATCCGCGCATCAAAATCGCCGGCGCGATCCTCAATCGCGTCGCCAGCGCGCGCCATCAAAGGCTGGCGAGCGAAGCGATCGAAGCGCTTGGGATTTCCGTCCTCGGCGCACTGCCGCGCACGGTGAACATAGACCTGCCGGAGCGCCACCTCGGCCTCGTGCAGGCGGAGGAGATCGCCGGCCTCGACGCCTTGCTCGATCGAATCGCCGCTTTCGTCTCCGCGCATTGCGACATGGATGCGATTCTTTTCCGCGCGGCCGCTGGAGATTTCGTCGAGGGGGCCGCCCGACCGCCGCTCGCGGCCCTGCGCCCGCCGGCGCAGCGCATCGCCATCGCGCGGGACGTCGCCTTTTCGTTTCTCTATCCGCACATACTCGATGGCTGGCGCAGGCTCGGGGCGGAGCTTTGCTTCTTTTCGCCGCTCGCCGACGAGCCGCCGCCGGGCGACTGCGATCTTTGCTGGTTGCCGGGCGGCTATCCCGAACTCCACGCCGGCGACGATCGCCGCGGCGAGCCTCTTTCTCGCAGGCCTGCGCGCGTTCGCCGAGATAAAGCCCGTGCATGGCGAATGCGGCGGCTACATGGTTCTCGGCCAAAGCCTTACCGACAAATCCGGGCGCGCGCACAAGATGGCCGGCCTGCTTGGCCCCGCCTTCAGTTTCGCGGAGCGAAAGCTCAATCTTGGCTATCGCGACGCGCAACTGGCGGCGGCGCATCCACTTGGCGCCGCGGGAGCGCGCCTGCGCGGCCATGAATTCCATTACGCGACCGCGCAGGCGCCCGACGCGCCCGATGCGCCTTTCGCCTTCGTGCACGACGCCCATGGCGGCGCGGCGCAGCCCGAGGGTAGCCGGCGCGGGCGAACCAGCGGCAGCTTCTTCCATATTATCGCCGCCGGATAGGCGTCGAATGACGCGTTTTTGTTGCGGTGCGACATCTCGCCGCTGGATCTGTTTTTTTGCCGCGGGTAGCGCGATCTAAATTATTGTTTTGTAATGCTTTATTAACGAACTATGAAGCAGCATCCTCCTCGATGGAAGACCCACCTGCGCGTATGTTCGCGCACATCCCGGCGCCACGGGTTACGTAAAAATGCTGCACTTGCGAAATAACTCAAACGGAGGCATATATAGCAAGCGAGGGAAGGCCGGTTGAGGCCAATTCGACGAAGTTCGAATCGAGCCGTGACGCACTCCATCGGCGACGCCAAATGGATGCGGTCGGCCGGCAGCGTCACGTTCGAGGCATCTTCCCCGGTTATTATCTCGATCATCAGGCCAAAGCGCAAAAGACGCAGCTTGATGCGCGCCACGCGGGCGACCGCAACCATGGCGCGATCTGCAAACATAACAACAAGTCGAGGCCCAACTTCATGAACAAACCGCTCCGCAAGTCCGACAGGCAGCACACCATCAAGCTCTTCGATGGCGAAGTGTTTCAGCTGCGCTATGTGCGCCCCGACGACGGGCCGCGTCTCGTCGAGATGTTTTCGCACGCCTCGGCGCAGGACATTCATTTTCGGCTGCTCGGGAGCGCGCACGACTTCGCCGGCCAGATGGCGGAAAAATTCACCCATCTCGATCCGGAGACGGAAGTCGCCATCGTCGCGACGACCTTGCCCGATTCGGGGCCAGAGGAAATCTTCGGCATCGTGCATCTGGCGCAAGCCGCACCCCGATTCGGATACGGCCGAATACGACATCATGGTGCGTTCCGACTTCAAGCATCACGGCCTCGGCTACCGGCTGATGACCGAAATTCTGCAATGCGCCAGACGGCGCGACCTCAATGTCGTGACCGGGCTCATCTCCGCCGACAATTTCGCGATGCTGCAAATGGCGCACGAGCTCGGCTTTCTGTCGCAGCGGACCGAAGACAACGAGGTCGAGGTTCGGCTCGATTTCGCCGAATTCGACGCCCGCCTCGAGGCGGGCCTCGCCGCCGGCTGAACCATCCCCGGAGCGTTCCGCAGGCTTTCAGCCTCGAAGAGTTGACCGCCCCGCGCTTGACAGACCGACTGGGTCGCTGAGCATGGTCGCGCGATCGCGCTCAAGCTCTTGCGGCGCGTGATCTCGTTCGAAAAGGCGGCGCGACTTGCAAGATCATCCAGGGCCGCGCAGGGACAATGAGGCCAATCGCCTTTCCGCCCGCGCGGCGCGCTATGCGAAAGTCGGGGCGAATGCCGGCGTCGTCGCGGCGCGCATGGCCGGCGCGCGCCTGATCGGCGGCGGCGGAGGCGCGGCCAACGCCGCGGCGCTCGCGCAGGCGCTGGGCGGCCTCAAAGGCCCGATGATGAAAGTCGCCCAGATGCTGGCGACCATCCCCGATGTCCTGCCGCCCCAATATGCGGAGGAATTGCAAAAGCTCCAGGCCGACGCCCCGCCAATGGGCGCCGCCTTCGTCAAGCGGCGGATGCAGGCCGAACTCGGTCCAAACTGGCGCTCGCGATTTGATAGCTTCGATCTGCGTCCAGCGGCGGCGGCCTCGCTCGGCCAGGTGCACCGTGCGGTGGCCGAAGACGGCGCGGCGCTCGCCTGCAAACTGCAATATCCCGATATGAAATCGGCTGTCGAAGCTGATCTCGGCCAGCTCGAAATCCTGTTCGCGCTGCACCGGCGCCTGAACCCCGTCATCGACACAAGGGAGATGACGGAGGAGATCGGCGCACGCGTGCGCGAGGAGCTCGACTATCTCCGCGAGGCGCGGCACGCGGCGCTCTATCGCGGCATCCTCGCCAATTTCGAAGACATTCGCGTGCCGCGCATCCGGCCCGAACTCTCGACCGGCCGCCTCCTGACCATGGACTGGCTCGACGGCGAAAAGCTGCTCGGATTTACCGGCGCCCCGGCGGAGGGCCGCGCGCGCATCGCGAGCGCCATGTTCAAGGCCTGGTGGATCCCGTTCATCCGGTTCGGCGTAATCCACGGCGACCCGCATCTCGGCAATTACACCGTTTTCGGCGGCCAAGACGAGCCGACGGAGGCGAAAGGCATCAATCTGCTCGATTACGGCTGCGTTCGCATTTTCACGCCGAAATTCGTCGGCGGCGTGGTCGAGCTCTACGAGGGCCTGCTTCACAATGATTTCGACCGCACCTTTCATGCCTATGAGACCTGGGGTTTCCAGGGGCTGACCCGCGATCTCGCCGAGATTTTGAACATCTGGGCTCGCTTCATCTATGCGCCCCTGCTCGACGATCGCGTGCGCACGGTCGCCGACGGCGTCGCGCCCGGACAATATGGGCGCAAGCAGGCCTTCGAGGTGCATCAGGCATTGAAGCGGAAAGGGCCGGTCCGCGTGCCGCGGGAATTCGTCTTTATGGATCGTGCGGCGATCGGCCTCGGCGGCGCGTTCCTGCACCTTGACGCGCGCTTGAACTTCTATCGCATGTTCAACGAGGCGATCGGCGTCTTCTCGGCCGAGGCGCTGCGCGAGCGTCAGGCGGCGGCGCTGTCGACAGCCGGCCTCACGCGGCCCGCATGATTGCGGCCGTTGGAGCGACCTTTCGTCGCGGGCGAAGCGCTAACTTTTCTCTTTGAGGCTTTTGTTGTCTTGCATAGGCGCGGATTCATTGCCAAAGCTTTCGGCAAGAACTGCGCGCGCCGCGATCCAGGAGGAAATACTCGATGACGAGCGACCATGCGGAATCCGCCTCGACCCTGAATTACGACGAGCACGAGAAGACCTTCAAGCTGTTCGTGCGGCTGCTGGCCTACGCCGCCGCCGGCGTGGCGGGCATCCTCGTCCTGCTGGCCATTATCGCCGGCTGAATGAACCCCTCCCCCAAAGCTCGATGATCCATCGGAGAGCGCCATGCGCATAGCCGTCCAAGCCGAAAGCGACGCCAATGAGAGCCGCGTCGCCGCGACCCCCGAGACGGTGAAGGCGCTGACCGCGCTTGGCGCCGAGGTCGCTGTCGAGGCTGGCGCCGGACGCAAGTCCGCCATCCCCGACGAAGCCTACGCCGAGGCCGGCGCGGTGATCGCGCAAGGGCCTGCGGCGGCGGCGGCCGGCGCCGATGTCCTCTTGCGGGTGCGCCGCCCGAGCGCGGCGGAGGTCGCAGGCGTCAAGCCGGGGGCCGCCGTCATCGCGATCATGGACCCCTATGAGCATATCGACGCCCTGCAATCGCTTGCCGGGGCCGGAGTCAGCGCCTTCGCGATGGAGCTGATCCCGCGAATCACCCGGGCGCAGTCGATGGACGTCCTCTCGAGCCAGGCGAACCTCGCCGGCTACCGCGCAATCATCGACGCCGCGGCGGCCTACGACCGCGCCATCCCCATGATGATGACGGCCGCCGGCTCGGTTCAGCCGGCGCGCATTTTCATCATGGGCGTCGGCGTCGCCGGCCTGCAGGCGATCGCGACGGCGCGACGCATCGGCGGCGTCGTCACCGCGACCGACGTCAGGCCCGCGACCAAGGAGCAGGTGCTCTCGCTCGGCGCGAAATTCATCGCCGTCGAGGACGAGGAGTTCGCCGCCGCCGAGACCGCGGCTGGCTACGCGAAGCCAATGTCGCCGGAATATCAGGCGAAACAGGCGGAGCTTACGGCTTCGCACATCGCCAAGCAGGATATCGTCGTGACGACGGCGCTGATTCCCGGCCGCGCGGCGCCGGTGCTGATCACGGCCGAAATGGTTCGCTCGATGCGGCCCGGCTCCATCATCGTCGATCTCGCGGTCGAGCGCGGCGGAAACTGCGAATTGTCGCGGCCGGGCGAGACGGTGGTCAGCGAGAACGGCGTCAAGATCATCGGCAATCTCAACGTCGCGGGGCGCGTGCCGGCCACCGCCTCCTTCCTTTACGCCAAGAACCTCGTCTCCTTCCTGCAGCCCCTTATCGATCCCGCTTCGCATGAGCTTGCGATCAATTGGGACGATGAAATCATCAAGGCGACGCTGCTGACGCGCGACGGGGCGCTGGTCCACCCGAATTTCCAGGCTCCGGCGGATGCGGGGGTTCAGACCGCGCCGGCCGCCGGAGTCGCAGCCGGGACGGCCGAGGGCGAGGCCGGGGCGCAGGCCCCGGACCCGACCGGAGCGCCGCCCAAAACGAAAAAGGCGCGGCCCGCCAAAGACTCCAATCCTGCTGGCTCGTGACGGCGGACTGAATACCGGCGAGGCTCTTTGAAAAGACGCGCCTTTAAAAAAGAAATGACTTGAGGAGGTGACCGATGGCGAACGAGATCGACCAGACAGCTCTGGATAAACTGCATCAGGCTGTCGCAGCATCGCGACAGGCGGCGGAGGCGGCGGAAACCTATGTGGATCAGCTCGCCGGCGGCGCCCATGCGGCGACCGGCGGCGTCGTCGATCCCTTCGTGTTCCGGCTGGCGATTTTCGCGCTCGCCGTGGTCGTCGGCTATTACGTCGTCTGGTCGGTGAAGCCCGCCCTGCACACTCCGCTGATGTCCGTCACAAATGCGATCTCCTCCGTGATCGTGGTCGGGGCCCTGCTTTCGGCGGGCGTCGTAACCGGCGGCCATGCGGGCGGCGGCGCCATCGCCGCGAAGATTTTCGGCTTCATCGCCCTCGTGCTCGCCTCGGTCAATATTTTCGGCGGCTTTCTGGTCACAGCGCGCATGCTCGCGATGTACAAGAAGAGGGGCTGAGCCATGGACGCCAATCTCGCCGCTGTCCTATATCTCGTATCCGGGCTTTTGTTCATCTACGCGCTGCGCGGCCTGTCTTCGCCGGAAACATCGCGGCAAGGCAATCGCGCCGGCATGGTCGGCATGGCGATCGCGGTCGTCACGACGCTGTTCTATCAGCCGCCGGCCGGCCCCTTCTCGCTCCTCCTCATCTTCGTCGGCATCGGCATCGGCGGCGCCATCGGAGCCTGGCGGGCGCGCACCATTCAAATGACGGCGATGCCGCAGCTCGTCGCCCTGTTTCACGCCCTCGTCGGCCTTGCCGCCGTGCTGGTCGCGGCGAGCGCGCTGAATGCGCCGCAAGCTTTTTCGCTGGGATCGCCGATCCATGCCAGCAGCCTCATTGAAATGTCGCTCGGCGCCGCGATCGGCGCGCTGACCTTCACGGGTTCGGTCATCGCCTTTTTGAAGCTCGACGGCCGGATGTCCGGCAAGCCGATCATGCTGCCGCACCGCCACCTCATCAATATCGGCCTCGGCATCCTGCTTTTCCTGTTCATCGTCGCGTTCTCCCTCTCCGGCGACCATGTCGTGTTCTGGGCCATCGCGCTCGTCTCCTTTGCGCTCGGCGTGCTCCTCATCGTGCCGATCGGCGGCGCCGACATGCCGGTCGTCATCTCGATGCTGAATTCCTATTCGGGCTGGGCCGCCGTCGGCATCGGCTTCACGCTCAGCAATCTGGCGCTGATCATCACCGGCTCGCTGGTCGGCTCGTCGGGCGCGATCCTGTCCTACATCATGTGCAAGGGCATGAATCGCTCGTTCATCTCGGTGATCCTCGGCGGTTTCGGCGGCGAGGTCGAAGCGCCTCCGCCGGGCTCGGCGCAAGCCGAGACGCGCCCCGTCAAGCAGGGAACGCCCGAGGAAGCCGCCAAACTGCTGAAGGCGGCGAAATCGGTCATCGTCGTGCCGGGCTACGGGATGGCGGTGGCGCAGGCGCAGCACGCGCTGCGCGAAATGGCCGACGTGCTGAAAAAGAATGGCGCGGATGTGAAATATGCGATCCATCCGGTCGCCGGCCGCATGCCGGGCCACATGAATGTGCTGCTCGCCGAAGCCAATGTGCCCTACGACGAGGTGTTCGAGCTCGACGAGATCAACAAGGATTTCGCCCACGCCGACGTCGCTTTCGTGATCGGCGCGAACGACGTCACCAATCCGGCGGCGAAGACCGATCCGAAATCGCCGATCTATGGCATGCCCGTGCTCGATGTGGAGCTCGCCAAGAACGTGCTTTTCGTCAAGCGCGGCATGGGATCTGGCTATGCCGGCGTCGAGAACGAGCTGTTCTTCCGGCCGAACACCACCATGCTGTTCGGCGACGCCAAGAAAGTCGTCGAATCGATCCTGCGGGTCTTCGAGGCGAAGTAACGCGGCGCGGCCGGACAAGCCAGCGAGCTCCGCAGGCGGTCAGCCCTGGAGCAGCTCGAGGACGGTTTTGTGCAAACCGGCGCAGCCGCTCGCGACGATGTCGCCGCCCCGCGTAGCGTCGCCGCCATCCCAGGTGGTGACGACGCCGCCGGCGCCTTCGATGATGGGGATGAGCGGCGCGATGTCGTAAATCTTGAGGCCCGACTCGATCACGCAATCGGCGTGGCCCCCGGCGACCATGGCGTAGGCGTAGCAGTCGCCGCCATAGCGCGACAGGCGCACCTGTGACTCGACGCGGCGGAACGCTTCCAGCTTCGGTTCGGGAAAGAGTAGCGGCGACGTCGTCAGCAGGGTCGCGCTGGCGAGGCTGTCGCAGAGGCGCGCCGTCAGCTTCCGCTCGACCGGCTTGTGATTTGAACCCAGGCCGCGCCATAGGGCCCCGGCGCCATCGCCGATAAAGCGTTCGCGCGTAAAGGGCTGGGCCAGCATGCCATAGGTCGGGACGCCCTTGTGGAGGAGGCCGATCAGGCTGCCCCAGGTCGGCAGTCCGGCGATGAAGCTTTTGGTTCCGTCGATCGGATCAAGCACCCAGACGTAGTCCGCGTCCTCTCGAATCGATCCGAACTCCTCGCCAATTATGCCGTGGTGGGGGAAGGTGTCGATGATGAGCCGGCGCATGGCCGATTCAGCGGCGCGATCGGCCTCGGTGACCGGATCGAACGCGCCGCCGGCGCTCTTGTCCTCGGCGGCGAGAGAGGTTCGGAAAAAGGGCAGGATGGTGTCGCTTGCGATATCGGCGAGCCGTCCCACGAAGGCGGCGAAGTCCACGGCTGTCATGCGTTGGGTTTTCCCGCGCGGATCAGAGGGGCCATTGGCTTGCCCGTCCTGCAGCCCGATAGTTCGGCCGGCGCGTTCGGCCAAAGCGGGTAGCGCCGGAACGCGGCCTCACGAATCGCTGCTCTGTCGAATTTTGATGCGCGCGTACAAATCCACGCCTGTGGAGGGATCGAAAAACGCAGTCTAAAACAAGCACTTAATAAGCAACTTCCCACAGCCCTAAAAATTAGGTCAGCAGGACTTGCTTTTTGTGCGTTGCACGTGCATATTATTGCGGTGCGGCAACGATGTTGTCGCCGATGCCCTCCTTGGGCGTTTCCTCCCTAGACTTGGGCCGCCTGTGGCAACACAGGCGGCCTCTTTCGTTTTTCGCCGGGCTTCGATCGGCGGGATCTTCGATAGCACCAGCGCCTTCACGATCGATAAAGACCGTGCCGCGGCATCGCTTTATTGTAATTTTGTTGATTTTCCGCGGAATTCCTCAGGCGACCTTCAAGCAGGTCTCTCTTGCAAGGCAGGTGTCTCTTGGGCCAATTTTGGCTCTCGTTGCGACGGACGTAATAACCGAGCGAAGCCTCCGCGACGTCCGCCGCAGATGCTCCTGTTGTCTCCCTAGACTTGGGCCGCTTCTGGAAAAACAGTCGGCTTCTATATTATTATCTGGCGACGCCAATCTAGTGTTGTTACGACGCCAGTTTTCTTGGAGGATTTCGATTTGACTGCCTATTGGGAACAGGCGCAACTGATCGGCAATTTTTGATCACCGTTCAGTTTGGTCACCTCAAGAAAACACTAATGCATTTTTTTCCGAATGGAAACCCACCCATGCGACAAATCGACCATTTTTTTGAGGACCATGCTGGGCGCCGGCCCGCGAAAAGCCCGCCAACATTGCCCTATCATTTTGTTTTTGAACTCATTTTAGAGCGGGCTAACGGGTAGGAGAATTTCATCACCGGCAACTTTGACGATAGGTCATTCTGCGCCAGACCGCGGCGGAGGCCAAAAAAAATTTAGCGGCCAGCCCCCTGCGGCTGGCGGTCGTTTCCAGCGGCCCATTCCGGCGCTGGCCGGATCCGCATACGCTCTCGCCGCTTTTGGTTCCCTTTCTCGCCTCCGCCATCGCCTCGCCGCGGCGGCGTCCGCGTCCGCACATGTGATCGCCTGAGTCATTTTCACGGCGAACAAAATATACTTATGTAAAAAAATGTCGCGCAACGGTTAGATGCTCGCCCGAACGCGCGGGCGAAACTATAAGAGCGCACCTTGAAACGACATTGCGCGCTCGACACCTTCCGGGGGCCGCTTCCGACGGCATGGCTCGCCTTGTTTCCTGACGGCTCTTGAGCTTTTGGCGGCCCTTGACAGAAGCCGGGCTCCGAGTCCGTGCGGGGCCGTCCGCGATCACCCTGTCCACGGACGTCAAATTCGCCTTTTTCACCAGAGCTAGCGCTATTTGGGATTTGACCCCAAAATCTTGCGGTGAACAAAGCCGGATTCGGGCGCCGACGCCGATTCGGGCGCGATTCGTTCCTCTCCCGTTCGGCCATAAAGGCGGATGCGCAGACTGGCGTCATTATGATACACAAGGCTCTGTTGGAAGGCTCCCGCCAGGGCGCAAGGGCTGCGAGGGCGCGACGCGCATGGCCTTGAACGACGGCGCTCCAACGATCGAACCGGAACTCGGTCGATCTTTCCGCCGTTCGATGCGATTCGCCTACGCGCGCTAAATCCTGCGACCTCCTCGCCTCGGCAACCCCCGCGACCGACCATGAACGTCTCCTTTCCCGCCGCCCAATCGCCTCGTCCCGATCGCGCTAAAGACTCCAACCAGAGCGTCAGCGCCATGCTCGGTCCGACCAATACGGGCAAGACGCATTACGCCATCGAGCGGATGCTCGCGCATCGAAGCGGCATGATCGGCCTGCCGCTGCGGCTGCTCGCGCGCGAGGTCTATAACCGCGTCGTCGAGAAGGCGGGCGTCGACTCTGTCGCCCTGATCACCGGCGAGGAGAAAATCAAGCCGAAGGGCGCCCGCTATTTCGTTTCGACGGTCGAGGCGATGCCGCGCGACCTCAATCTTGATTTCGTGGCGGTGGATGAGATTCAGCTTGCCGCCGATCTCGACCGCGGGCACGTCTTCACCGACCGGCTGATCAATCAGCGCGGCCGCGTGGAAACCCTCCTGATCGGCGCCGGGACGATGCAGCGGGCGGTGCAGGAGCTGCTGCCGGGCGTCCGCATCCAGTCGCGGCCGCGCCTCTCCACGCTGAGCTTCGCCGGCGACAAGAAAATGACGCGCCTGCCGCGCCGCAGCGCCATCGTCGCTTTCTCGGCCGAGGACGTCTATGCGATCGCCGAATGGATCCGGCGCCAGCGCGGCGGCGCCGCCGTCGTCCTCGGCGCGCTGTCGCCGCGCACCCGCAACGCCCAGGTGGAGATGTTCCAGAGCGGCGAAGTGGATTACATCGTCGCGACGGACGCCATCGGCATGGGATTGAACCTCGACGTCGAGCACATCGCCTTCGCGGCCGACCGTAAATTCGACGGCTGGCAGTACCGCCGCCTGACCCCGGCCGAATTCGGGCAGATCGCAGGACGCGCCGGCCGCCACATGCGGGATGGGACGTTCGGCACGACCGGACGATGCCTGCCGTTTGACGAAGAACTCGTCGAAGCGCTTGAGAATCATCGCTTCGACAGCGTGCGGATGTTGCAATGGCGCAACACATCGCTGGATTTTTCGTCGATACAGGATCTCACCGCATCGCTCGACGTCCTGCCGAAACAGCCGGGATTGACCCGGGCGCCTCTGGCCGAAGACCAGATGGTGCTCGACATCGCCGCCCGCGACGCGAAGGTCATGCGCGAGGCGAAAACGCCGGCCGATGTGGCGCGGCTCTGGGATTGTTGCCAAATCCCGGATTATCGTAAATTGTCTCCGGCGGCGCACGCTGAACTCGCCCTTTCGATCTTTGGGTTCGTCGTGCGCGCGGGGCATATTCCCCCCGACTGGTTCGCCCGTCATATCGGAGCGCTCGATCGGGTCGATGGCGACCTTGACGCCCTTTCCGCGCGGATCGCGCAAGTGCGGACCTGGACCTTCATCGCCAATCGATCCGGCTGGTTGCGCGATGCGGAGCATTGGCAGGGGATCGCGCGTCAGGTAGAGGACACATTATCGGACGCGTTGCACGCGCGTCTCGCCCAGAGGTTCGTCGACCGCAGGGCGAGCGTGCTGATGCGCCGCTTGAGAGAGAACGCCATGCTGGAAGCGGAAGTGACCACAAGCGGCGACGTGATGGTCGAGGGACAGCACGTCGGCCAACTCAACGGATTTCGCTTCACGGCGGATCCGCATGCGGTTGGCGAAGCCGCCAAGGCGCTCAACGCCGCGGCGCAAAAAGCGCTGGCGAGCGAGATCGAAGGCCGCGCCGCGCGCGTCCACGAGGCGGTCGACGAAGGATTCGTCCTCGCCAATGACGGAATCATCCGCTGGCTCGGCGAGCCGATCGCGAAGATCGCCGCCGGCGCGCATGTGCTGCAGCCGACAGTCCGCATCCTCGCCGACGACCAGCTGACCGGCCCCGCCCTCGACAGCGTGCAGCGCCGCCTCGACCTCTGGCTGGCCCAGCATGTGAAGAAGCTGCTTGGTCCGCTCGCCGATCTCGAGCAGGGCGAAGGTCTCGAAGGACTCGCCCGCGGCATCGCCTTCCAGGTCGCCGAATCGCTCGGCGTACTCGAGCGCGCGAAAGTCGCCGAGGATGTCAAGAACTCTGCCGCAGGAGGCGCGCGGGGCGCTGCGGAAATTCGGCATTCGCTTCGGCGCCTATCATCTTTATCTGCCCAATCTGGTGAAGCCCGCCCCGCGCGCGCTCGCCGCGCAGCTCTGGGCGCTGAAAAATGGCGGCGTCGAAGAGGTGAAGGGCGTCGACGATGTGCCCCACCTCGCCGCTTCGGGACGCACGTCCTTCGTCGCCGACAAGGATGTTCCGAAAGGGTTTTACCGCGCGGCGGGCTTTCGGGTCTGCGGCGAGCGCGCGGTGCGCGTCGACATTCTGGAGCGGCTCGCGGACCTCATCCGGCCAGCCGTCGCCTACCGGCCGGGCGTGACCCCCGGCGATCCGCCGGCCGGCGCCGCCGACGGCGACGGATTTGTCGTGACGGTGGCGATGACCTCGCTCGCCGGCTGCTCCGGCGATAATTTCGCCTCCATCCTGCGCTCCCTCGGCTATGTCCTCGAACGCCGCGAGGGTCCGCCGATCACCGCGCCTTTGCTGCCGAAGGCCGCGACCGAGCCGCTGGCGCCGCATTCATCGGACGCCGCCCCCTCGGCTGGCGAGGGAATCCGCCGCAGCCGAGCCGGCGTCGGCGGCGATCGAAAGCGATGGCCTCACGATCGAAGGGACGTCCGATTCGAACGAAAACGCGGCCGACGAAACGGCGCCGGGCGAAACTCCAGCCGCGGCAGAGACTTCGGCGGCGGCAGAGACTTCGCCGCGGCGGCAGAGCTTCGGCGACGGACCACCCTGACGGCGCCGCGGCGATCACCGCGGAGACGACCGAGGCGCCGGGCGAGATCGTCGCTCGGCCGGTCGAACCGCCTCTGCCCGCGATCGAATCCGAAGCCGTCGCCGATCAGCCTGTCGCCGACGCGGCTGCCGATTCAGCCGCCATCTCGGATGAGCGCCGGAGCCGATTCCACTGAACCCGCGCCGCCGGCGCTGATCGAGGTGTGGCGGCCGCATCGGCAGCATCATCATGCGCGCCGGCCCGAACCGCGCGCCAGCAAAAGATCCGAGCCGCGCGAAAGGACGCAAGCCGCTGAGGCCGATGCGACGACGCGGCCCGAGCACGCAGACCGACCGGCGCGGCGCCCCGACAGGCGGCGAACGCAACCGAATGGAGCGCGCGGCCACGAGACCGAAGTTCGCGCCGAAGGCGTCGTCGAGGGCGCCGTTGCGCCGTCGGCCGATTCAGGCGAAGCGCGCCCGGAGGGACGCACGCGCGAAGCTCGACATGGGCAGGCGGGGCGGGGGCAATCGAGACCGCGGTTTGACGGTCAACGCGACCGGCGCGAGGACGGCGCCCGCAATCGATCGAACGATTCCGAGCGGCGGCATGGTCGCGGCGGCGACCAGGCGCCAGCCGAGAAGAAATCCTTCGAGCGGCCGCCCGATCCGAATTCGCCCTTCGCCAAGCTGCTCGCGCTCAAGGCCAGCCTGGAAGAAAAGGCCAAACAGGACCGTTAGAGCTTCCTTGGCGCGCGCGGCTTCCTTCGGGGAGGACGCCCTTCGCCAAGCCGTTTGCGCGACTTTCAGGCGTCCTCGCCAGTCGCGACGACCTTGCGCGGCGGCCCCATCAGCGCCGGCTGGAACAGGATCGCCGCCGCGAGGGTGCAGACCAGCGACAAGGCGAGAAGCTTGCCCATGCTCGACGTGCCGGGGTGCTTCGAAAGCCAGAGGCTGCCGAAGGCCGTCGCCGTCGCGAGGGCGCTGAAGAAGACCGCCCGCGTCAGGCTCGATTGCAGGAGATTGGTTGTCCCCGCGCGCCACGCCATCACGAAATAGATCTTGAACGCGACGCCAAGTCCGAGCAGCAAGGGCAAAGCGATGATGTTCGCGAAGTTGAGCGGCAGGCCGATCAGAACGGTGATTTCGAGGGTGACGGCGCCGGCCAGCAGCAGCGGGACGAGGGTCAGCAGCACGTCGCTGACGCGGCGCAGGACGACGAAAAGAAGAATGCTGATCGACAGCAGCGCCCAAAGGCCCGCCTCGATGAAGGCGCGAACGACGGTGTCGCCGGATTCCTGAATGGCGATCGGTTCGCCGGTGGCGATGGGGTCGATCTGCTGCACGGCCTTGGTGAAGCGGGCGAGCGTTGCATTGTCGTTCGCATCGCCCTTCGGCGAGACGGCGATGCGGGCCCGCCCGTCCGGCGTCACCCAATCGCGCGCGAGACCCTGCGGAATCGAGGCGATCGTCATTTTCTGCGCCTCCAGCGAATCGCGCAAGAGATTCGAGCATCGTCGCAAGGCCGGGCAACAGAGCCTTGCGCGCGGCGTCGCGGATCTGCGGCGGCGCTTCCGCCATCTGGCGCAGGAGTCCTGCAAGACGCCGGGCGTCGTCGGCGCCCTTGCCTTTCAGGTCGTCGGCGGTGTCGGCGAAGGCGTCGGCCGCCTTGGTCATGGCCGCGATATCGTCTTCGTCGGTCGGCGGGTCCAGCGCGCGGCTGGGATCGAGAATTGGCCCCAATGCGGCCGCGGCGCGCTGGATGATCGGCAGCTTCTGGTCCTGGTCCGGCGGCACGAAGCTCTCGATCGTCACCACCTGCGCGACTTCCGGCAAAGCCGCGAGCCTTGTGGCGAGATTGCGGGAATCTTCGATCGAGGGCGCCAAAACGTCGATCGTATTGGTGTCCGTCGCCGGATCTTTCATGAGATCCAGCAAGGTTGCGACCGATTCGACCTTCGGGCTGCGCAAATTGATCGGATTGAAATCGAAGCGCAGATGCGCCAGCAAAGGCGTTCCGGCCAGCGCGACCCCTAAAGTGCCGACCACGATCGCAATTCTGTGACGGGCCATGAATGCGTCGACGGGAGCGAGGAAGAGATAGCCGACCGGCTCCGCCTCGGCCGGCGGCCTCAAAATCGCGAGCAAGGCCGGCAGCACCGTGATCGATGCGAAAAAGGCGATGAACATGCCGGTGCCGGCGATCAGGCCGAGTTCGGAGACGCCCCGATAGTCGGTCGGAAGAAACGAGTAGAAGCCGGCCGCCGTCGCCGTCGCGGCGAGCGCGAGCGGGCGCCCGATCTTGGCCGCTGCCTGCGACAGAGCCTTGTCGAAATCAGGCTCCTTGAAGCGCTCTGCCCTGTAGCGGACGCTGAACTGGATGCCGAAATCGACGCCTATGCCGACGAACAGAACCGCGAAGGCGACGGATATCAGATTCAGCGCGCCGACCATCCAAAGTCCGACCGCAAAGGTCGCGCTGAGGCCGACCACGACGCTGAGGGCGACGGCGAACACGATGCTGGGCGATTTGAGCGCGCGCCAGATGATGAACAGGACGATCAGCGCGGTGATCGCGCCATTTAGCCCCGCGCCTTCCTCGACGGTCGCGAATTCTTCGTCGGCGAGCGGCACCGGACCGGTCAGCCGCAGGCGAAGCCCCGGCGCCGCTGCGAACCCGAGTTCGCTCCAGCTCGAACGAATGAAATTGGTGGGCGCCTGGCCCGGCTTCAGCGCCGCATAATCAAGCACGGGCTTGACCTGGATGAACCGCCGCAATTCGCGCGGATCGGGCGGGGCGCCGGTCAGCAGGCCGCGCCAGGAAAAGAAAGTCGGGCGGCCGGCCAGAAGCGAGTTCGAACGCATCGCCGAGCGCGACGAGAGGCCGGTCGAAATCATCATAGGTTCCGGCCTTGGTGCGAACCCCCCGGTTGACGAAGGAGAACGCGTCGGTCACGCCGCGCAGGCTCTGGTCGGAGGCCAGCACGGACAGGAAAGGCTGCGCCTTGAACAGCCCCTCGACCGTGCTCTGAACCTCGGCGACGGGGAGGTACAAAAGACCGTTCTTGTTGAAAAAAGGTCCGCCATCGGGGCGCAGGACAGACGAGAAGAGGTCTGAGCGCGTTTTCAGGCGTTCGGTCAGGCGTTCGGTGGCCTCCTCCGCGAGTTCGGGGGTCTTGGCGTCGATGACGACGACGATCTGATCCGCCCGCTGCGGAAACGCCTTGTCCATGGCGATCAGATTCTGCCGCCAGGGCAGTTTCGCCGAAATGAAGTCGTTCGTGTTGGTGTTGATGCTGAAATGCGTCATCGCGTAGCGGCCGGATACGGCGGTCGCGAGCATCGCCAGCGCGACGATGATCCATTTGAAGCGTCTGCAAAAATCGACGATCGCTGTGATCGTTCGGGAGATCGGCTCGGAGCCTTTCGGGTCGAACGACTTGCCGGCGCTGTCTGGGAGTGTGATCATGCAGTGGTGTCGCCAATCGAAGAGGCCCGGCCGCGGATTTGGGGACGAACGGACGGCCCGAGCGCATCGTCCCGGAAGAGCGGGACATTCATTGGAATTCGTCGGTGACGCCCAGCGCCGGGATGAACGCGACGTTTGACAGGAGAATCGAGGTCGCTGCAAGCTGAACAATGGCTTTAAGAATAGACCTGTTCAGCTTGTAAGGCCACATCCGGTCGGACGCCAGCAAATTTGGCGAGGGGGGAGGACCATGTCCCCTCTGGCGTTGGAGGCGTGTTGGCAGTCTTTTTGCGTGGCGACCGGGATCCGACTCGCGCGTAGCGTCTTTTCGGCCGCGCCGCCGCTTCGCCCCGTCAAGCCTTGGTAAAAACGGGCTGGCGCCTTATGGAAAGAGGCGCAAAACGGATTCCGGGCGCCAGAGGCGGCGCATCGCTGGAGCTGGCCGTCTGCGGCCGGCAATCACTTCGAGGAGCCAAGCATTGGGAATTTCATTGCTGCAAATGGCCGAGATCGGCGGCTATGTGCTGCGCCAGCGCCTTGCCGGCCAAAAGCGCTTTCCGCTCGTGCTCATGCTCGAGCCCTTGTTCCGCTGCAATCTCGCCTGCGCCGGCTGCGGCAAGATCGACTATCCGGACGAGATCCTCAACCAGCGCCTGCCGCTCGCCGATTGCCTGCAGGCGATTGACGAATGCGGCGCGCCGGTCGTCGTCGTCGCCGGCGGCGAGCCCTTGCTGCACAAGGAGCTGCCGCAGATCGTCGAGGGGGCCATCGCGCGGAAAAAATACGTCACCGTCTGCACCAATGCGCTGCTGCTCGAAAAGCAAATCGATCGCTACAGGCCGAATCGCTATTTCAACTGGTCGATCCATCTCGACGGCGATGAGGAGATGCACGATCATTCGGTCTGCCAGCCGGGCGTCTACGAGCGCGCGGTCAAGGCGCTGAAGCTCGCCAAGGAGAAGGGCTTCCGCGTCACGATCAATTGCACGCTGTTCAACAACGCCGAGCCGGCGCGGGTCGCGGCCTTCTTCGACGACATCTCGACGCTCGGCATCGAGGGAATCACGGTATCGCCCGGCTACGCCTACGAGCGCGCGCCGGACCAGCAGCACTTTCTCAATCGCGAGAAGACCAAGACCCTGTTCCGCGACATCTTTTCGCGCGGCAAGGGCGGCAAGGCGTGGCCGTTCTTCCAGTCGACGCTCTTTCTCGATTTCCTCGCCGGCAACCGCACCTACCACTGCACGCCCTGGGGCAATCCGACGCGCACGGTATTTGGCTGGCAAAGGCCCTGCTATCTGCTCGGCGAAGGCTATGCCGCGACCTTCAAGGAATTGATGGAGGACACCGCCTGGGAGCGCTACGGCACCGGCAATTACGAAAAATGCGCGGACTGCATGGTTCATTGCGGCTTCGAGGCGACCGCCGTCGAAGAGGCCTTCAAGAATCCGCTCGCCGCTCTGAAAGTCGCCGTCGGCGGCATCCGGACGCAGGGCCCGATGTCGCCGGATATTCCGCTAGACCGGCAAAGACCAGCCGAATTCGTCTTCAGCCGGCACGTCGAGCACAAGCTCGCCGAAATCCGCGAAGCCAAATCCGGCGGCGAGCATCTGTCGGCCGCGGAGTAGCGCGGAAAAAGCCGCCCGCGCATCGCGGGCGGTTCGCATCAGCGGCGCAATCTGGCCGGGATCGCGCGCGAGCGAGCGGATCAGCGCGCCGAACGCGATGGCGCCGTCCGGCCGCATCGCCACCAGCGCCGCATGCGGCAATTGCCGCTCGGCGGGATCGGCGACGACCCGCAGCGCCGCGAAGGGAATCCCGCGATGCGGCCGCCGCTCTGGCGGCGATATGCGATTCCATATCCACCGCATGCGCGCCGGTCCGCAGATGCAGCGCGCGCTTGCCGGCGCGGTCCGGCGACCGGCTGATCGACCCCTGCCAAATCGACGATCGGCGCGCCAAGCGCGGCCGACAGCGCCCGCGCCCAGGCGGGATCGGCGGAAATCGGCTCGCCATCCTCGACGAAGACCCTGCGCGCGACGAGCATCGAGCCGGGCGCGAGGCCCGGCGCAAGACCGCCGGCGACGCCGAAACTGATGATGGCGCCCGCGTTCGCGGAGGCGGCATGGAGATCGCGCGCGAGGCGGGCGCCGTCGCCGCCGCCCGAGAGGGCGTGAACCTGCGGCCCGGCGGCGAGCTTCGCCTCGGCCTTGAGCCCGGTGACCGCGATCACCCGCGCATGGGGCGCGAGCGCGCCTACATTCCAAACTGCGTCGTCGGCCGATTGCCGCTTTTCAGATTGCGATAGCGAGCCATCGCCCAGAGCGGGAAGAACTTTGAATAGCCGTGATAGCGCAGATAAAAGACGCGGGGAAACCCGGTCGCCGTGAAGCGCTCTTCTGTCCAAAACCCATCCCCCGCCTGCGTCGTGGTCAGGTAGCGCAGTCCCCTCGCCACCTCCGGCGCATCGACTTCGCCCGCCGCCATCAGCCCCAGCAAAGCCCATGCCGTTTGAGACGACGTGCTCGGCGCCGCCTCATAGCCTTTATACTCCAACGCATAGCTTTCGCCACCCTCCCCCCAGCCGCCGTCCGCATTCTGGATGCGTTTCAGCCAGGCGACGGCTTTTCGCACCGTCTCGCCGCTGCGGTCGTAGTCGATGGCGTTGAGGGCGCTGAGGACCGACCAGGTCCCGTAGATGTAATTCATGCCCCAGCGGCCAAACCAGCTGCCGTCGCTCTCCTGCTCGCGAAGGAGATATTCGACGGCGCGTCCAAGGGCCGGATTGGTCTTGGCGGTCTCGCCGAACTGGCCGAGCATGGAAATGCAGCGCGCCGTGACGTCCGCCGTCGGCGGATCGAGCAGCGCGCCGTGGTCGGCGAAGGGAATTGAGTTGAGATAGTCGCGGTCATTGTCGGCGTCGAAGGCGCCGAAGCCGCCGTTGGCGCTTTGCAGCCCCAAAATCCATTCCCGCGCGCGGGACATCGCCTGCGTCGTAGGATGCGTCTGGCTGGCCGGCGGCGGGCGGTGGAAAGTTTTTCGCGGCGCGGTCCATCGCCAGCGCGACGACGGCGGTGTCGTCGAGATCGGGATAATAGGCGTTGGCGTATTGAAACGCCCAGCCGCCCGGACGCACATGCGGCTTTAGGGTCGCCCAGTCGCCGGCGACATCGAGCACCTGAAGCGGCTTCAGCCAGCCGAGCGCGCTTCGCACCGATGCGACGGTTTGATCATCGAGGGCGTCTGCCTCGCGGGCGCTCTCCATCAGCGCGTGGCTGGCGAGCGCCGTGTCCCACACCGGCGAGACGCAGGGCTGGCAATAGGCCTCGTTCGGGCTTGATGACGAGAAGCCGGTCGATCGCGGCGCGCGCCTGCACCATGCTCGGATCGGATTTGGCGAGCGCCGAGCGCGTGGAACATCATGCGCGGAATTGGCCATGGCCGGATAGATCGCGCCAAGCCCGTCCTCGCCATTCAGGCGCTCGGTCACGAAGGCGACGGCCTTGTCGATGGCGCTTTTGCGCGAGCGCTCGGGAAAATAAGGCTCGCGTCCAGCGCAGGACATGATCGATCGCGCCGAAGATCGCCGTCCAGGGCTGTTTCTGATGCGGCGCGCCCGGCCAGCGCCGCACCTCGATCGGCGCGGGACGACGAATAGCTCCTTGACGCGGACGCCGCGCGGATTGGCGGCTTTCGGCTTCAGCGCGTGGACGCACGAGCAGCGGCGCGAGCACGGTGCGGCCCCAATAGGAAATCTTGCTCAGATGGAACGGAAACCAGCGCGGCAGATGCATGATCTCGACCGGCATCACCGGCACCCCGCGCCAGGGGACTTCGCCGTAAAGCGCGAGCATCGAGCGGGTGAAGACATTCGTGCGCGCCGCGCCGCCATGCCTTGAGGATCGCCGCGCGGGCGCGCCTGCATATGCGGCGCATCGGGGCTGTCGCCGATCATTTTCAGCGCAAAATAGGCTTTCACCGAGGAGCTGATGTTGAAGGCGCCTTCGGCGAAAAGCGGCCAGCCGTCCTCTGCGGTCTGATGGCGGCGCAGATAGACGCCGATCTTCGCCTCTAGTTCGGCGTCGGCCGGATCGCCGAGAAAATGCCGGAACAGGATGTATTCCGCCGGAATAGACGTAGTCGGCCTCGAGTTCGAAGACGAAATGGCCGTCGGGCCGCTGCACGTCGAGGAGCGCCCGCCGCGCCCGCGAGATCGCCTCCTCGAGCTGCTCAGGCGCGACGACAGATACGGGTGAGGCATCTTCGGCCGCGGCCGGCCCAGCTTCGATCCTTGAGTGCGACATTCATGGCGAGCGCCCTTTCTTGCGGATCGCGTCGGCCGCGCGATAGCCCGACCTGACCGCGCCTTCGATTGTGGCGGGCAGGCCCGTCGCCGTCCAGTCGCCGGCGAGCGTCAGATTGGAAAAGCCTGTCTGCGGACGCCGGACGGCGCGCGTTCTCCTGCGGCGTCGCGGCGAAGGTCGCGCGCTTCTCCTTGATGATCTGCCACGGCGGCAAGGGCCGATCAATTTGCGGGTCAATGCGCAAAACTCGGCGACCTCGGCCCAAATCCGCGCCGCCAGCTCCTCGCGGCCAACGTCGAGCAGGCGATCGGCGCCGCTGATCGTGACCGAGATCCGGTCCGGGAAGGCGAACACCCATTCGATCGTCCCGTTGACGACGCCGAGTATGGCGGGCTGGCCGGCCGGCGGCGCGATCTTGAAATGGGCGTTGACGATGGCGCGGAAAGTCTGCGGCGCGGCGAGGCCCGGGATCAAGATCCTGCGCGACCGGCGCAGGCGCGGCGAGGATGACCTCATCGCCGGGGCCAAGCTCGACCTCGCGCGTCGCCGAAGTCGAGGGCGCTGCGCGCGGCCGTCGGCGAAGACGATCTTGCGCAGCCTGTGATCGAGCCGGACGTCGGCGCCGCGCTCGGCGAGCCAGCGACGGCGGGCTCGATGAAGGCGGCGGAGAGGCCATGCGCGACGATCGGCCGGCACGCCGCGCCGCCGCGCGCGAAAGTCGCGCGGATGACCGCGCCCGCGAGCTGCGACGGAGCCTTCCGCCGGCTCCGTATTGAGGGCGGCGAGAAGAAACGGGCGCCAGAGCCTGTCGTAGAGCAGGCCCTTGCAGTCAATGACCGCGTCGATGCGCCTGTCCTTGCCGGGAGGCAAGCAGCGGGAGCAACGCGAGATAGTCGCTCCACCGCGGCGCCGGGAACGCGGCGGTCCGGCGCAAAAATCCACCAGGGCAGCGGTCCGGCGTTGGGCCGCACGCGCCAGCGCTCCCTTGTGGCGAGATCGATGAAAGCGACATCGGCCTCGGGCGCCTCAGTCAGCGCGCCAAGGCCGCCGGTGACGCGCAAGAAATCCAGCGCGTCGGCGTTGCCCGACAGCAAAAGATGATTGCCGTTGTCGATCACCATGCCGAGCGTCGTATCGAAATAGGAGCGGCAGCGCCCGCCCGCCTGCCGCGCGGCCTCATAGACGATGACGTCCCTCTGGCCGCCGGCGAGTCGCACCGCGGCGGCGAGGCCGGCGAGGCCGGCGCCGATGATATGGACGATCGGCTTTTGCGTCACGACCGGCTCACAGGACGAGACCGTGACGCAGCGACGGCGAGCAGGATGCGCCATTTCGAGGTGCGGATGCGCGTGCGGGGCGGCGCGAAGCCGCGCGCCGTCAGTTGCGCGAGGATCGGCTGATAGGCCTCCGCCATGATCATCGGCGCGCGTACGCTCTTGCGCGGGCAGCGCGCCATGATTTTGCGCGCCTCGCGGAAATGGCCGTCCGCTTTGGCGATGACCGGCGCGCAGGCTGCGCCGAGCGCCGGATGCGCGAGAACGGCCTGCGGCTCGCTCTCCGCGATGCCGGCGGCGCGCAGAGCCTCGCGCGGCAGATAGAGCCGCCCGATCGCCGCGTCCTCGTCGAGATCGCGCAGGATATTGGTGAGTTGCAGCGCGCGGCCAAGATGATGCGCCAGCGCGACCCCTTCATTCGCGGGAAGGCCGAAGACCCGCACGCTGAGGCGCCCGACGGCGCTGGCGACGCGGTCGCAATAAAGATCGAGCGTCGCGAGATCGGGCGCCTTGATGTCGGCGTCGACATCCATCTCCATGCCGTCGATGACATCGTGGAAATCGGCGCGTTGCAGATCGAACGCGCGCGCCGCGACGACGAGGCCAGTGCGGAAGGGACGGCGGCGGCGCGCCTGCGTAAAGGGCGTCGATGTCGCGCCGCCACTGCTCGAGCGCGGCCTTGCGCGGCTGCCGTGGCCCGCCGTCGTCGGCGATGTCGTCGACGGCGCGGCAGAACGAATAGATTTCAAACATCGCCTCGCGCTGCGGACGCGGCAGAATGCGCATCCCGGCATAGAACGAGCTGCCGCGCGAGCGCGCGGCCGCGGCCTCCGAGCGCCGCCTCTTCCAGTTCCGGCGGAGCGCCGCCGGTCATGCGGGCGCCTTCAGCGCGTTCGGCATCGATCGCCGCACGGTTTCCGCAAGGCTCGACCCAATGCCGACGCAGGCCCAGCCGAAGGCGGCCGGCTTGCCAAGATGAACCTCCTCGCTGAGCGGATCGCGCGCGCGCAAAATCTGGTTGAGCCGCCGCGCCAGCGTGGCGATGACCGCCGTTTCGAGGCGCAGCCGGAAATCGCGCACGCGCGGCGACAGACCGGCGCCGGCCTCGACCAGCGCATCGGTCCTTGTGATGAGGCCGTCGAGGCACGCCCGCAGCTGAGCCGAAGCCTTGCCGGCGGAGAGCGCCTCGACGCCGAGCCCGTCGGCGGCGAGCGCGTCGAGCGGAATATAGACGCGATCGAGATTGCGGTAATCGGCGGCGCAGTCCTGCAGATGATTGATGACCTGCAGCGCGCTGCAAAGCGCGTCGGAGGCGGGCCATGTCGTCTCGCTCTCGCCATGAACGTCGAGCACGAAGCGCCCGACCGGCGCCGCCGAGAAGGCGCAATAGGTCATCAGCTCGTCCCAGCTCGCGTAGCGGGTCTTGACCGCGTCCATGCGGAAGGCGGTGAGAAGGTCAAGCGCGTGGCGCGGCGACAGACGCCGATTTGCGGCGAGCGCGGCGCGCAGCGGCAAAGCCGCGGCGACGGCGTCGCTTTTGCCAGCAGAGTCGCCTCGAAGGCGTCGAGGCCGTCGAGCTTCTGCTGCGGCGACAGAAGGCTGTTGTCGGCGACGTCGTCGGCGCCGCGCGCGAACCGGTAGTAAGCGAGAATAATGGCGCGGTATCTGCGGCGCGATCAGCTTCGAGGCGACGGGAAAATTCTCGCCGGTATGCGTCTTCGAGGGCGCCAGATCGTTCATCGCAGCCAGATCGTTCATTTCAGATGCCCGTTCTGGCCGAACCACGCCAAAGCGTCGCTCAGCGCCTCGCGATAAGGACGCGCCGTATAGCCAAGGCAGCGCTCTGCTTTGGCGGAGGTGAAAAACATCCGATGTTTCGACATGCGCAAACCGTCGATCGTCACGAACGGTTCCTTGTGGGTGAGATGGGCCGCCGCCTCGGCCGCCAGGGCGAGGGGGTAGAGCAGCGGGCGCGGGAAGCGCAGCCGCGGCGGCTTGCGGCCGCAAAGCTCGGCGATGTCCTTCAGCATCGCCGCCAGCGAGACGTCCTGGCCGCCGAGAATATAATGCTCGCCGATGCGGCCCTGGCGGAGCGCTGCGACATGGCCGCGGGCGACGTCGTCGACATGAACGAGATTGAGCCCGGTATCGACATAGCCCGGCATCCGGCCCATCGCCGCCTCGACGATGATGCGTCCGGTCGGCGTCGGCTTGATGTCGCGCGGGCCGATCGGAGTCGAGGGATGCACGATGACCGCCGGCAATTTATCGCGCGCGATCATTTCCTGCACGATTTTCTCGGCCACGACCTTACTGCGCTTGTACGCTCCGATGGCGCAGGATTCAGAAACACTCCGCGTTTCATCGGCGGGAGCTTCGCCCGTCGGGCAGGCGATGGTGGCGACGCTGCTCGTGTAGACGATGCGCTCGACGCCGGCCGCGAGCGCCGATTGCATCAGGATGCGCGTGCCCTCGGCGTTGGTGTGCATGATCTCCTGCGGACGGCGGGCCCACAGACGATAGTCGGCGGCGACATGGAACAGAAATCTGACGTCGGCCATCGCCCTGTCGACGGAGCCGCGATCGCAAATGTCGCCCTCGACGATCTCGGCATCGAAATTGGCGAGGTTCAGCCGTTGCGCGGTCGGCCGCAGCAGGGCGCGGACGGCGTAGCCCGATTCCGCCAGCGCTCGCGCCACGGCGGATCCGACGAAGCCCGAGGCCCCCGTGACCAGTACCTTATCGCGCGTCACGCTGGCGAAACCCCCGTCCCTGAGATACTGATGTAAACGCGAACCATCGTCCGCGCTCGCCGGCCGGCCAAATATCACCTCCGGCGGCGTTTCAGCAACCATGTTGCGCGAAGCGGCGAGGCGCGAACCTGCGGCGATGGCGCGCTGGCGCCGATGCGCCCGGCGCGTTATGAAGCTGCCGAAATTGTCCGCGCGGCCAAATCGCGAAAAGTCACGAGACGAGCGCCCATGAGCCTGATCGCCGATCTTCCAACGCCCGCGCTCGCGGCGCTGCGAGTGAGCGTGCAAGCGAGATTTGACGCCTTTCGCGCCAAGGGCCTGAAGCTCGACATGACGCGCGGGAAGCCGGCGCCGGACCAGCTCGATCTTTCCAACGCCCTGCTCGCCCTGCCCGGCAACGGCGATTATTTCAGCGCGGCGGGCGAAGACGCGCGCAATTACGGCAATTTGCAGGGCCTCAAGGAGGCGCGGGCGCTGTTCGCGCCGATTTTGGGCGCGCCGCCTGAGGACATCGTCGTCGGCGACAATTCAAGCCTCGCGCTGATGCATGATTGCGTCGTCTACGCCCTGCTCAAGGGCGTGCCCGGCTCTGCCGCGGCCCTGGTCGAAGGAGGCGAGCCCGGCGTTCATCTGCCCCGCCCCCGGCTACGACCGGCATTTCGCCATTCTCGAGGAATTCGGCATCCGCATGCTGCCCGTCGCCATGACCGGACATGGCCCCGACATGGACGCCGTCGAGGCGCTGGCCGCCGACCCGTCGGTCAAGGGCATGTGGTGCGTGCCGAAATATTCCAATCCGACCGGCGAAATCTATTCTCCCGAGACGGTTGCGCGGCTCGCCGCGATGGAGACCGGGGCGCCGGACTTCCGGCTGTTCTGGGACGACGCCTATAGCGTGCATCACCTGACCGAGATCCGTCACGAGATCTCCAATATCCTCGAAGCCTGCGAGCGCGCGGACCACAAGGATCGCGCGTTCGTCTTCGCCTCGACCTCGAAAATCACCCTCGCCGGGGCGGGCCTCGCCTTTTTCGCCTCTTCCCCCGCCAATGTGCGCTGGTATCTCGCCTGCGCGGCGAAGCGCTCGATCGGACCCGACAAGCTGAACCAGCTCCGCCATGTCCGCTTCCTGCGCGATGTCGCGGGAGTTCACCGGCACATGGACGCCCATCGCGCGCTGATCGCGCCGAAGTTCGCCGCCGTCATCGAGGCGCTGGAGCGTCATCTCGGGGGGACCGGCGCCGCGCGCTGGACCGCGCCCGAGGGCGGCTATTTCATCAGCGTCGAGGCGACGCCGGGCACGGCCGCGCGGGTCGTCGAACTCGCCAAAAGCGCAGGCGTCGCGCTGACGCCCGCCGGCGCCACATGGCCCTATGGGAACGATCCGAACGACAGCAATTTGCGCCTCGCGCCGACATTTCCGTCGCTTGCGGAGGTGCGCGATGCGTCTGAGGGGATCGCGCTCTGCATCCTCCTGGCGGCGATCGAGGCGCAATCCGTGCAGCGCGCCGATTCGGCGGCCTGACGCGCAAGAGCTATGCTAGGGGAGATCGCACCCTTGATCCTGGACAAGCGCGCAGCCTCCAAGGGCGTAAAGCTTGCCGCCGACGCCGATATGCCTTCATAAAGCGAGGCGAAGCCGCCCGCCGGTCCGTCAATAGCCTGGTAAAACCGCCCCATGACAGAAGCCGCCGCCCTTCCCGATCCAGCCCTTCCCGATCCCGCCCTTACAGAGCCGGCCGATAAGCCGCGAAAGAAGGCCTCGCCCCGCGCGCTGCTGCCGCTTTTGCCTTATGTGCTGCGCTATAGGGCGCGCATCGCGGGCGCCTTGATCGCGGTCGTCGCGGCGTCCGGCGCGACGCTGGCTGTGCCTTTGGCCATCCGGCGCATGATCGATTTCGGCTTCGCGCAGGAAAGCGCCGGCCTCATCAATCAGTATTTCCTCGCGCTCGTCGGCATCGCCGCGGTCCTCGCCGTCGCTTCGGGATCGCGCTTCTATTTCGTGACCACGCTTGGCGAACGGCTCATCGCCGATTTGCGTTCGGCGGTCTTCGCGCATCTTTGCCGTCTTGACGCCGCCTTCTTCGACACCGCCCGCATCGGCGAATTGATGTCGCGGCTGACCGCCGATACGACGCAAATGAAGGCGGCCTTCAGCACGACGGCGGCGCTCGCCCTGCGCAACCTCTTTTTGTTCGTCGGCGCGATCGGCCTGATGATTTTCACCAGCCCGAGGCTCTCGGCCTTCGTGCTCATCGCCATTCCGATCATCGTGCTGCCGCTTGTCGCCTCGGGCCGGTTGGTGCGCAAACGCTCGCGCACGGCGCAGGACGCCCTCGCCGAAGCCTCCGCCTACGCCTCGGAGAACCTCGGCGCCGTGCGGGTGATGCAGGCCTATGGCGCCGAGAAAGCCGCCGCCGCGCGCTTCCACGCCGCCGCGGAGGAGGCCTATGACGCCGCGCAAAAGGCGGCGGCGGCCCGGGCGCGCCTCACCATCGTGGTGATTTTTCTGGTCTTCGCCAGCATCGTCGGCATCCTCTGGTTCGGCGCCCGCGACGTCCTGGCGGGACGCATGACGGCCGGCCTGCTGTCGCAATTCCTCATCTACGCCGTTCTGGCGGCGAGTTCCTTGAGCGAACTCAGTCAGGTCTGGGGCGAAATCGCCGCCGCCGCCGGCGCGGCCGGCCGGATCGGCGAGATTCTGGCGCTAAAGCCCGGCATCGTCGCACCCGTTCCCGCGGTTCCCTTGCCAACGCCCGCGCGCGGCGAAATCCGCTTCGAGCATGTCGCTTTCGCCTACCCGACGCGGCCGGACGACGAAGCGCTGAGCGATCTTTCGTTCAGGATCGCGCCCGGCGAAATGGTCGCGATCGTCGGCCCGTCGGGCGCCGGCAAGACCACCCTGTTCCAGCTGCTGCAGCGCTTCTACGATCCCAGCGCCGGCCGCATTCTCCTCGACGGCGTCGATATCAAGACCGCCGATCCGGCCGAACTGCGCCGCCGCATCCGCAACGTGCCGCAGGACCCGGTCATCTTCGGCGTCTCGATCGCCGACAATATCCGTTACGGCAGGCCGGAGGCCAGCGACGAAGAGGTCCGCGACGCGGCGCGGCGCGCCGCCGCCGACGATTTCATCCGCGCGCTGCCGGAAGGCTACGACACCCGCGCGGGCGAGCGCGGCGTCACGCTGTCGGGCGGCCAGCGCCAGCGCATCGCCATCGCCAGAGCGATCTTACAGGACGCGCCCGTGCTGCTGCTCGATGAGGCGACCTCGGCGCTCGATTCGGAAAATGAGGTGCTGGTGCAGACCGCGCTCGAAAAAGTGATGTCGGAGCGCACGACGCTGGTCATCGCCCATCGCCTCGCGACGGTGCTCAACGCCAACCGCATTCTGGTTCTGGACAATGGCCGCGTCGTCGAGGAGGGCGACCATTCGAGCCTCGTCGCGCAGGACGGGCTCTATGCCCGCCTCGCCAGGCTGCAGTTCGAAACAGGCGCGGCGGCGCTGAAGCCCGATCAGGCGGCGGCGGAATAGAATTTTAATGAAAATGCCGCGAGGCCGGCGGCTTACGCGGCCTCGTCGTCTTCCATCGGCTGGAAGCGGCCGAGCTTGGCCCAGGTCGTCTCGCAGGTCTTTCTTTTCGCCCGCCATTGCGACATGAGGTCGTCGAAAATCGGCTCGACGAAATTGAAAACATGCTGGGGCTTCACGGCGATTGGCGCGGAGATGCCGAACTTGATTGCGCTAAGCATCCCGGGATCGGCGACATGGACGCCTTGCTCGGAAGTCGTCATCAGAACGCGTTTGAGCGGCTTGCCGCCAAAATCCTGTACCGTGACAAACTGTTGAAGCATTAATGAAATCTCCATGCGCGTTTGCGCGGGGCGCGTTTTCCGCGGCCGCGATGTCATGCGCCGCCTAAATGACGCGATTGAGGAAATTTCTCAAGTGGCTGTCGAAGAATTTTTTTGGCCCAGGAACGGGCCGGAGAATTTTGTTGACGCGCTTACGCTTCGCGCAGGCGCCATGTTTTCAACCCCGAGCGCGGGTTGACCCCGGCCTCGACCGTCCTGAAACCTTCGCGCGCGTAAAATCGGAGCGCGCGCGGATTGTCCTGGTTGACGTCGAGAAACAGAGGATGCGCGAAATCCGCCGGGCTTCGGCAAGCAATGCGCTCGCGGCGCCGGAGCTTTTGGCTTCGGGCGCGACGGTGATCTGGTCGAGATAGCCGTTCTGCGGATCGACGGTCGCGAAACCGAGCAGCCGTCCGACTTCGTCGAAACCGCAGATCGTGACGGCGCCGGCCGCCTCCAGCGCCGGCAAATGGCCGCGCAGCCAGGTCGTTCGCGCGGCAAAATCAATGCCCGGCATCGCCTCCAGCCAGCTCGCCGCCCAAAGCTCGGCGAGCGCGTCCATATCGGCGTCGGTCCGCTGGCGCAGGCGAAAGCGGGACGGCGCGTCGACGGGAGGATCGGACCCATGGGCCATATGCAGCAACGCTTCAGGTTGAACCCCGCGCCAAAAGGGTTTGGCGGCTTGTGAGGCTAGAGCATTTCCGGCTTGAGCGCCAAGCCGGAATGGCGCAGTTCTGTGGCCCCAGTTGTGAAGAATATCGCCGCATGAACAAGATTGAGGAGACCGCGCATACCGAACCCGCGCCGCAGATGCGCGATGCGCCCGCGCGGCGGGCCGTCACGCGCCTTGCGCTCGCCGATTTTCGCTCCTACGCCAAGCTCGACCTCGCTGTCACCGGTCAGACTGTCGTGCTGACCGGCGACAATGGCGCGGGCAAGACCAATGCGCTGGAAGCCCTGTCGCTGCTGACTCCGGGCCGGGGCCTGCGGCGGGCCGAACTTGCCGATTGCGCGCGAAACGAGGGCGCCGGCGGCTTTGCGGTCTCTGTCGAAATCGAAACGCCGTCCGGCCAGGTTCAGCTTGGCACCGGAATCGAGCCGCAAAATGGCGCGGCGACCTCGCGCAAATATCGCATCGACCGGGAACCCGCGGCCTCGATCCGCGCTTTCTGCGAGCATGTCCGCGTCGTCTGGCTGACGCCAGCTATGGACGGGCTGTTTTCCGGCCCCGCCGGCGAGCGGCGCCGTTTTCTCGACCGGATGGTGCTTTCGATCGACGCCGACCATGGCGCGAGGGTCAATGCGCTGGAGCGGGCGTTGCGCGGGCGCAACCGGCTGCTCGAAGACCGCCTCGATCACGCCGGACGCATCTGGCTCGATTCGATCGAACGCGAAATCGCCGAACTCGCCATCGCCGTGGCTGCGGCGCGGTTCGAGACGGTCGCAAAGCTCATAGCCCTCATCGCCCAGGGCCAGGACGCGGAGCAATCCGCGGGCGACGGGCAATTTCCATTCGCCGAACTTAAGCTGGAGGGCGAGATCGACGCTTTGGTCGAGACGCGTCCGGCGCTTGAGGCGGAGGACGTCTATCGTCGGATTCTGCATGATAATCGCGCGCGCGACGCAGCCGCCGGGCGCACGCTGGTCGGACCGCAATCGAGCGACCTCTGCGTCCGCCATGGCGTGAAGCTTGCGCCCGCGGCGCAATTATCGACCGGCGAGCAAAAGGCCCTGCTCGTCGGGCTGGTGCTGGCGCAGGCGCGCCTCGTCAAGGCGATGAGCGGCATCGCGCCGCTCGTATCTGCTCGACGAGATCGCCGCCCATTTCGATCCGGCGCGCCGGGCCGCGCTCTATGATCGGCTGGGCGCCCTCGGCGGCCAGGTCTGGCTGACGGGGGCCGATCCTTCCGCCTTCGCCAGTCTTGCGGGTCGCGCGCAGATGCTGAACGTCACGCCGGGCGCGATCAGCGCTCTCGATGGCGCGTGAAAGCGCCCCGCCGCGAGCCTAATTTTGCTTGAGGAGCGCCAGTTGCTTTTCGCCGTAACGGTCTCCTTGAACATTTTCCATCACGACGGCGAGGCCCGCGATTTCAGCCGCGTCAAGCGTAAGCTCCACGGCGCGAATATTCTCTTCGAGATGGCTGATCTTGCGCGCGCCGGGAATGGGAACAATGTGCTCGCCCTGTTGTAGAACCCAGGCCAACGCCAGTTGCGCCGCTGTCACGCCGCGTTTCTCGGCGAGCTTCTGGATCGCCTCGACCAATGCGAGATTTGCTTCGAGGTTGCCTTCGGCGAAGCGGGGCAGATTGACGCGGAAATCGTTCTCTCCAAGGTCTGCGCGGCTTTTGATTTGACCCGACAGAAACCCGCGGCCGAGCGGACTATAGGGCACGAAGCCGATTCCGAGCTCCCGGCAGGTCGGAATCACGCCCTCTTCGGGGTCGCGCGTCCAGAGCGAATATTCGCTCTGGACCGCCGCGATCGGGTGAACCGCATGCGCTCTCCGGATCGTCTCCGGGTTCGCCTCGGAGAGGCCGAGCGCGCGGACTTTGCCCGCCTTGACGAGATCAGCCATGGCTCCGACGGTGTCCTCTATCGGCACGGATGGATCGACGCGGTGCTGATAGAACAGATCGATCACGTCGACGCCAAGCCTTTTGAGCGACGCTTCGGCGACGGATTTGACGTTATGGGGGCTGCTGTCGAGCCCTGTCACGCGATCAAAGCCGGCGCCCTCGTCGCCGATGCGAAAGCCGAATTTGGTGGCGATGACGATCTTGTCGCGAACGCCGCGCAGGGCGCGGCCGACGATCTTCTCATTGTCATAGGGGCCATAGACCTCGGCGGTATCGAAGAAGGTGACGCCGAGATCGACGGCGCGGCGCAGCGTGTCGATCGACTGCGCCTCGTCCTGGCCGCCGTAAGCCCCCGTGAAGCCCATGCAGCCGAGGCCGATGGCGGAGACCTCGAGAGCGCCGAGTTTGCGCTTTTTCATGAATTGATCTCCTGGTGAGGGTGGCCGCCACAAAATGGGGGCATGCGACCCTTCAGACTAGACGTACAATCGGGAACACCCTGTTCGATTGGGCTCATCAATGGATCGCGCTTATCTTCCCCAACTCGCGATTTTCGCCGCCGTCGCCAATCTGCGCGGATTCCGCTCCGCCGCCGCCAGTCTGGGGCTCTCTCCGTCCGCCGTCAGCCACGCGGTCAACGAGCTGGAGGCGAAGCTCGAATGCCGATTGTTTCAGCGCAGCACCCGCAGCCTCGCCTTGACCGAGGCCGGCGCGCGTCTTCTCGAACGTCTCGGACCCGCGTTAGGGGAAATCGAGCTTGCCGTGCGCGACGCCAGCGAAACCGACGTCCGGCCACGCGGCCGCGTTCGAATTACGGCGCAATATCTCTCGGCGGAATATCTTCTCGCGCCGCATCTTGCCGGCTTTCTCTCGGCGCATCCCGAGATATCGCTTGAGATCACGACCGACGACCGCTTCGTCGACATTGTCGCCGACGGCTATGACGCCGGCATTCGTCTTGGCGAGAATCTGGAGCCCGACATGATCGCGACCCGCATCGGCGGCCAGCTGCGGCTTATCCTGATCGCGGCGCCTTCCTATCTCGAGAAATACGGCGCACCGCGATCGTTGGAGGAGCTGACCAAACACAAATGCCTGCGCCGCCGTTTCAGCACGGGCCGCATCTATGACTGGGAGTTCGAGCGGGGCGGCGAGGCTGTCGTGCTGCACGATCTGCCCGCGACGCTCACCTCCAACAACGACAGGCTCCTGCTCGACGCGGCGGTCAATGGCGTCGGCATCGCCTATCTGCTCGAACCCAGAGTCGCCGGCTATCTGGCCGAGGGCCGGGTCATCGCGCTCCTGCCGGAATATACGCCCCCGTTTGCCGGCTTTTTTCTATATCATCCGAGCCGGAAGCAGATGCGGCCGGCCCTGCGCGCCTTTATCGATTTCTTCGTGGCGAAGAATTCCGCGACTGGCGGCCCGTGACCGAACTCAAAGAGCAGAAAACAGGATCTTGAATGGCCAAAGATAGCGACTCGACCGACGCCAAGGCGAAACCCGGCCTGTTCGGCCGTGTGTTCGGGCGCGGGCGGACCGTGGAGCCGGAACCGCAGGAACCTGAACCGCAGCAGCCAGCGCCCCCGCCGGCCGCCGCGCCTGAGGGAGCCGGTCCGAAAGGCTGGTGGTCGCGCTTGCGCCAGGGCCTTGCGCGCTCGTCCGATTCGATCGGCTCGGGTCTCGCCGCGATCTTCACCAAGCGCAAGCTCGACGGCGCGATGCTCGACGATCTGGAGGATGTGCTGATCCGCGCGGATCTTGGCGTCGCGACCGCCTCGCGCATTTCCGGCATCGTCGGAAAGGGCCGCTACGACAAGACGATCGAGGTCGAGGACGTCAAGGAAATCCTCGCGGCGGAGATCGAGCGCGTCCTCATTCCCTGCGCCCGGCCGCTGGAGATCGACGCCGCCGCAAAGCCCAACGTCATTCTCGTCGTCGGCGTCAACGGATCCGGCAAGACGACCACCATCGGCAAGCTGGCGGCGCAATTCACGAGCGAGGGCCGCCGCGTCGTCCTCGCCGCCGGCGACACCTTCCGCGCCGCCGCGATCGAGCAATTGCGCATCTGGGGCGCGCGGCTCGGCTGCGAGGTCATCGCCCGCGCGCAGGGCTCCGACGCTTCGGCGCTCGCCTACGACGCCATGCAGGCCGCGCGGGAGAGCGGCGCCGACGTGCTGCTGATGGACACCGCCGGGCGGCTGCAAAACCGCGCCGAGCTCATGGCCGAGCTCGAAAAGATCATCCGCACCATGAAAAAGCTCGATCCCGCCGCGCCGCACGCCGTGCTTCTCGTTCTCGACGCCACCGTCGGTCAGAACGCCGCTCAGCCAGGTCGAGATTTTCGGCAGGGTCGCGGGCGTCACCGGCCTCGTCATGACCAAGCTCGACGGCACCGCGCGCGGCGGCATCCTCGTCGCCATCGCCGAGAAATTCGCTTTGCCGATCCACTACATCGGCGTTGGCGAAACTGCGAGCGATCTCGCCGCCTTCGACGCGGGGGAGTTTGCGCGGGCCATCGCCGGGCTGAGAGGAGGCTGCCGCCGCGCGGTAACGCTCAAGCCAGCGCCAGAGCCTCGGCCTCAGCCTCATCGGCCCACGACAAAGCCCGGCAACTGATGCCGCGCGAAGGTGAATTGCCGACGGGCATAGGTGCGGGTGTCGCGTTTTGCGAGTTCAGCCGCCTCGCTTAAGCTGATTTCGTCCCTAAGATGGGCGATCAGATGGCGCAGGCCATGCGCGCGCATGAGCGGCAGCGCAGGATCGAGATTGCGCCGGCGCAGGGCCTCGGCCTCCGCCAAGGCGCCGGCCTCCAGCATGGCGTCGAAGCGCGCATTGATCCGCCGCTTCAGCTCGTCGCGCTCGGGATTGAGAAAAATCGCCCGCGCAGCGGCGATATCGAGCAAGGGCGGCATCCGCGCGCCCTGGAAGGCGGCGAGGCTTTTGCCCGTCGCCTCCAGAACTTCGAGCGCGCGCAGGATCCGCTGCGGATCGCTGGGCCGGAGGCGCGCCGCCATCAAAGGGTCGCGGCGGGCGAGTTCGGCGTGAAGTTCGGCGGCGGGAACGCCCGCCCCCCGCGCGCGCACCGCCGCCCGCACCTCGTCGGGCACCGACGGAATGCCGGAGAGCCCCTGCGTCAGCGCCTTGAAATAGAGGCCGGTGCCGCCGACGAAAATGGCCGGGCGGCCCTCGCGCTGCGCCTCGCCGAGCGCGCCGCGCGCGGCCTCAAGCCAGAAGGCGACCGAATAATTGACCGCCGCATCGACATCGCCGAACAGGCGATGCGGCGCCTTCGCCTCCTCCGCGACGCCAGGGCGCGCGGTGATGATCCGCAGATCGCGATAGACCTGCATCGAATCGGCGTTGATCAGGACGCCGCCCGTCGCAAGCGCCAGCCGCAGCGCCAGGGCGGATTTGCCGCTCGCCGTCGGTCCCGCGATGAGAATGGCTGAAGGGAGGCCTGCGTTTTCAATGCCGTGCGGCGGACTTCCAGCCCTGGCTCTAGACCGTCGCCCGGCGCAGCTCGCGCGGCAGCGGGAAGAACACGCCCTCATTCGCCGTCGAGATCTCCTCGACATGCAGCTCGAAACGCTGCGCGAATGCGTCCATGATCTCCTCGACGAGGATTTCGGGGGCGGAGGCGCCGGCCGTGATCCCGAGCGAGCGAAATATTGTCGAACAGCGGCCATTCGACGTCTTCGGCGCGCAGCACGAGACGGGCGAGCTTGCAGCCGGAACGCTCGGCGACTTCCTTGAGACGCTGCGAATTGGATGAATTCGACGAGCCGACGACGATCAGCGCATCGACGATCGGCGCGATCCGCTTCACCGCCTCCTGCCGGTTCGTCGTCGCATAGCAGATGTCCTGGCGATGCGGCCCGACGATGCGCGGGAAGCGCTGCGTCAGCGCTTCGACCATGGAGTGCGTGTCGTCGACCGAAAGCGTCGTCTGCGTCACATAGGCGAGATTGGAGTCGTCCTCCAGGCGCAGCGCCGCGATATCCTCGACGGTCTGAACCAGAATGATCGAGCCGGCCGGCAATTGGCCGAGCGTGCCGACCACCTCCGGGTGTCCCGGCATGGCCGACGAGAAGCACTTTGCGGCCCTGCCTGTAGTGCAGCTCGGCCTCGCGATGCACCTTGGTCACCAGCGGGCAGGTCGCGTCGATGGCGAAAATATTGCGCGCCGACAGCCTCGACGGGGATGGATTTCGGCACGCCATGCGCGGAGAAGATCACCGGCTGCGAGGTGTCGGGCACTTCGTCGAGTTCCTCGACGAAAATCGCGCCTTTTCCCTTCAGCGTCTCGACCACATATTTATTGTGCACAATCTCATGGCGCACATAGACGGGCGCGCCATAGATGCGCAGCGCCTCCTCGACGGCGTCGATGGCGCGCACGACCCCGGCGCAAAAGCCGCGCGGGGCGCACAGAAGGACGTTCAGCTTTGGCTTGACGGACATGCAGCTGCTCGGCCTGAGATGGAACAGCTGTAGGAGTCCGGCGGTTCCGCTGTCAAGAGCGGCGCGGAGCCGTTGCTGCGAGGAGCTTTTCCTTAGGAGCTTTTCCGATGACGGATCTGGCTGATCTCTTCCCCGGCTTCGCGACCCATTGGATAGCGACCCGCGCCGGCCGGTTTTTTGTGCGGGCGAAGGGCGACGGACCGCCTCTTCTGCTGCTGCATGGCTATCCGCAAACCCATGTCGAATGGCATAAAATCGCGCCGCAACTGGCGGAGCGGTTCACCGTCGTTCTCATGGATCTGCGCGGTTATGGCTGGTCCGGCGCGCCGCGCAGCGAAAATGGCGCGCTTTACACCAAGCGCCTGATGGCGCAGGACGCCATCGCGGTGATGGAGCAGCTTGGCCATATCCGCTTCAGTCTGGTCGGCCACGACCGCGGCGCCCGCGTCGCCTACCGCCTCGCGCTCGATCATCCGGAGCGGCTGGACAAGCTGGCGTTGATCGACATCATCCCGACCGCCGCGCGCTGGCAGGCCCTCAACGCGGCGGAGGCGCTGAAGGCCTATCACTGGACGTTCCTGGCGCAGCCGGAGCCGATGCCGGAGACGCTGATCGGCGGCGCCGCGCCCTTCTATCGTCGATTTCACGCTGGCGAGCTGGACCGCCGCGAAGGATCTCTCCGCCTTCGACCCCCGTGCGCTGGCCCATTACCGCGCCGCCTTCAACGAGCCCTCGCGCATTCACGCCGCCTGCGAGGATTATCGCGCCGGCGCGACGCTCGACCGCGCCGCCGACGAGGCCGATCAGGCCGCAGGCAAGAAGATCGCGGTCCCGGTTCTGGTGCTCTGGGGCGGGCGCGGCCTCGGCGGCGGCGACGCTTCGACCCTCGATGTCTGGCGCCAATGGGCCCACAATGTGCAGGGCCAGCCGATCGCAGGCGGCCATTTTCTGCCCGAAGAAAACCCGGAGGCGACGCTCGAGGCCCTGCTGGCGTTTTTGTGAGAACGGCGGCAAGACGCGCCGGCGATGGCTCCCCGGTTAAACCGTCCAGCTTCATGCAACGTCGCGGAGCGAGATTGTGCGCCGTTTGGCCCTCAATCTTTGTTCGAAGGGACTCCCATGCCCGCAACCGAGGCCCTTCGGATCGCGTTTTTCGCCATGGGATCGCCGTGCAGCCTGTGGCTCTATGCGGATGATGACGACAAAGCGAGGAGGGCCGCCGGGGCGGCGATCGACGAAGTCCGGCGCATCGAACGCGCGTATTCGCGTTATCTGACGGATAGCCTCCTCGGCGAAATCAACCGCGTCGCCAGGACCGGAGGCGACATATCCGTCGATCCAGAGACGGCCCTCCTCATCGACCACGCTTTTTGCGCGCATGCGCTGTCCGACGGCTTGTTCGACGTTACGTCCGGCCGCATGAGAGAAATCTGGAACGACGAAATCAAGTCGGTCCCGCACGCCTCGGAGATCGCCTCGCGCCTCGCGTGCGTCGGATTGGAGAAAGTCGCGTGGCTGCGCCCGCGGCTCAGCTTTTCGGTTCCGGGAATAGAGCTTGATCTTGGCGGTATCGCCAAGGAATACGCGGCCGACCGCGCAGCCGCCATCTGCGCATCGGCGGGATCGCGGCATGGGCTCATAAATCTCGGCGGCGATATTTCGATCATCGGCCCGCATCCCGACGGCTCCCCCTGGCGCGTCGGCGTCTGCGATCCGTTCGGCGGCGGCGAAGCGATCGCAACGCTGTTCGTCGCCGAGGGCGGCGTCGCCACGAGCGGCGACTACGAACGATATTTCGAGGTCGAGGGACGCCGTTTCAGCCATCTCATCGATCCGAGAACGGGCTGGCCGGTCGAAGGCCTGCCCTCGGTCACTGTGGCGGCTCCGTCTTGCCTGCTGGCGGGAATGGCTTCGACGATCGCGATCCTGAAGGGCGAGGCCGGCCCGCAATGGCTGCGCGCAACCGGCGCAGCTCATCTTTATGTCGAGGAGACCGGCGAACTCGGCGGGTCGATCCGAATGGAATCACCTCCAAAGACTATCCGGCAGCCGTTCCCCCATTGCGGAACTGCGTCATCAATTGGGACATGCCCTGGATGAAGTTTTGCCGGGAAACCGTACCAGAGCTGCTCGGATCCAGCGCCTGAAACACCGCGCTCGCGCCCATGGCGCTGAATCCAGCCGTGGGCTTCATGGTCTGGAAAGCCTGCGTGAACTGGCTCTGTGTGATCGATCCCGAGTTGCTCGTATCGATCTGCGAAAACAGGGTCGCCATTTTCTGGGCGGGCGGCATCCGCGCGCTGGCTCCCGACAACGCCTGCGGCGAATAGCTGCCGCCCACACCCGAAATCCCTATGCTCATGTAAATGCCCCCGGAAAGCTCCAGAATTGGAGTCTCAGAACCTATGCCGCCCGAAACTTGCCCGGAGTTTGCGTGGCTAAAACCACGAGCGCGAGTTTATCGCCCCTCACCGCCGTTCCTGAAAAAACCGGCGCAGCAGCGCCGCCGGCTTCGCTCTCGCGCAGCCCGCCATAGATTTCCGGCGCGTGATGGCAGGTCGGTTGCGCGAAAAAGCGCGGCCCGTGCTCGACGGCGCCGCCTTTCGGATCGCTCGCGGCGAAATAAAGCCGCCGCACGCGGGAAAACGAGATCGCCGCCGCGCACATGGCGCAGGGCTCCAGCGTCACGTACAGATCGCAATCGGCCAGCCTTTGCGAGCCAAGCGCGCGGCAGGCTTCGCGGATCGCCAGAATTTCGGCGTGCGCCGTCGGATCGTGGGTCTCCAGCGTCCGGTTGCCGGCGCGGGCGATGATCGCGCCGCCCTGCGCGATGACCGCGCCGATGGGGACCTCGCCCCGCGCGCCGGCCGCCTCCGCTTCGAAGAAGGCGGCGGACATCGGGTCGGCAGCGACGGGTGAGCCGTCGTTCCGCGCTCGCGCCATCGAGCTTTTCTCCCCTTTCCACCCGCGTTCTGTTAAGGGGAGCTTATGCGCGATGACCCGACGAAAGACCATCCTCCCTCTTCCCGCCCCCCGCATCGCCCGGCGCGGAAAAAATTCGCGCCCCTTTCGGGCGACGCGCGCGAACGGGCGCCAGCCAGGCCGCCGGGCGACGCCGCCGCCGCGCCGCAGCGGATCGCCAAGGTCATCGCGCGGGCCGGCGCCTGCTCGCGCCGCGACGCCGAGGTCTGGATCGGCGAGGGCCGCGTCGCGCTGAACGGCGCCGTCCTGACCAATCCCGCGATCAATGTCACTGACGCCGATGAGATCACAATCGACGGCGCCCCGCTCGCCGCGCGCGCAAAAACGCGGCTGTTTCTGTTTCACAAGCCGCGCGGCCTCGTCACCACGGAGCGCGACCCCGAGGGGCGCCAGACCATCTTCGATTATCTGCGCGAACATTGGCCCGACGCGCCGCGCCTCGTCAGCGTCGGCCGGCTCGACATCAATACCGAGGGGCTTTTGCTCCTTACCAACGACGGCGGCCTTGCGCGGATGCTGGAGCTTCCCGCGACCGGATGGGTGCGCCGCTACCGCGTGCGCGCCAAGGGCTCGACCGACCAGGCCGTGCTCGACCAGCTCCGCCACGGCGTCACGGTGGATGGCGTCGACTACGCCGAGATCGAGGCGGCGCTGGACCGCGCGCAGGGCGCCAACAGCTGGCTCACCATGGGCCTGCGCGAAGGCAAGAACCGCGAAATCAAGCGCGTGCTCGAACATCTGGGGCTTGAGGTCAACCGCCTGATCCGGCTGTCGTTCGGACCGTTCCAGCTGGGGGAGATCGCGGAAGGCGCGCTGGAAGAAGTCAAAACCCGCGTGCTGCGCGACCAGCTCGGCCCCGCGCTGGCCGAGGCGGCGCATGTCGATTTCGCCGAGCCGGCCGGCGACGCGGGCGAAGCGCCGACGCCGGCGCGGGTCCACGTCAAACGCGAGGACGCAGGCGCGCCACGGAGCCCCCGCGCGAGAGCCGACCGCGAGGAGCGCGCGCCCCGAGGTCAGCGCCCCACGCGAGTTTACGCCCCACGCGCCGTCTTCGCCGCCGCGCGACGCGCGCAAAAAGCCGGCGCCGGGTCCGCGCAAGCATATTTCGGCGCTCCGCGGCGACGCGGAGCACGACGGCGCGCGCAAACGAACCCTGCGCAGCGAGACGGCCGACCGCAGCGGGCGCACCGTCTCGGTCGAGCGGCTGGTTCCCGTGCGGCGGGGCGAGAGGAAGGACATGCGGCGGGACCGCGAAGAGGCCCCGCCCGCGAGCCGCAACGCGCGCCGCTTCGAGGCCGAGCGCAAGCCGCGCGAGGGCGCCCCGGAGCGGCCGATGCGAGGCCCCGGCCGGGGCGCTGCGCCAGAGACGCGCGCCCGCGCGCCGGGGCCGCGGCGGCAGGAATTCAAAGGCCCGCCGCCCGAGGGCCAATCGAGAGGCGCGCCCAGGGGCGAGCGCCGCGAAGCGCCCGGCGAGAGCCGCCGCGAAGGCCCCAGAGGCGAGCGGGCGCAGAAGCCGCGCGGGCCTTATGACGCCGCCAAGGACCGCTCGCGGCCTGAGCTGCGCCGCGGCGAAGGCGCGGGGCCAAAGCGGTTCGATGAGCCGTCCCGGGCGCCGAAAGCGGCGGGCGCGCGATCGGAATCAGGGCGGCGCGTGGCCAAAAGCGATATGGCGCGGGGCCTGCGAAGCCCGGCGGGCCGAAATCCGGCGCGCGCGGATTTTCCGGCAAAAGCGGCTTTTCGGGCAAGGACAGCCGGGGTCCGGCGTCCGATTCGCGCCCACGCGGCGCCGGCCCCGCCTCCGGTTTTCGCGGCAAGGATAAGGGTCCGGGCGGCAAAGGCAGGCCAAGCGCCGGGCCGGGCGGCGGCAAGCCAAGAGGTGGGCCAAGAGGGGCTCCAAGAGGCGGATCCGGCGGCGCCCCCGGCAAAGGGCGCCCGCGCGGAAAATCCTGAGCGATGCGAATCGTCGGCGGCCGGCTCAAGGGTCGCGCGCTGAAGGGACCGGCCTCCGATTCGATCCGGCCGACGTCGGACCGCCTGCGAGAGAGCCTGTTCAACATCCTCGCCCACGCCTATGACGCGCCGACAGAGGGCGCGCGCGTGATCGATCTCTTCGCCGGCACGGGCGCGCTGGCGATCGAGGCGCTGTCGCGGGGGGCCGCAATGGCGCTGCTCGTCGATCAGGGCGCCGAGGCGGCGGCGATCATCCGCGCCAATACTGGAAGCGCTGGGGCTCTCGGGGAGCGCGCGCCTGCTGCGCCGCGACGCGCGAAAGCTGGGGCTCGCGCCCGAAGGCGAGCGCTATGGCCTCGCCTTCCTCGATCCGCCCTATGGCAAGGGCCTCGCGCCGCCCGCGCTGAAAGCCCTGCGCGATGGCGGCTGGCTGGAGCCGCATGCGCTGATCGTGATCGAGGAGGCGGCCGAGGCGGAAGTCGCGTTGCCGGAGGGATTTAGCCTGCGCGAGGCGCGCCGCTTCGGCGATACGCAGCTCATTTTTGCGAGGGCGGAATAGGACGGCGCGTCGTCGCGAGCACGTAAGTCCAGTCTTGGGCGCAGGCTGCGCAGAGAAACTCATTCAGCGCATGGCGGCAGGAAAGCGCATCCGGACTTTGAACTCAAGGACGGCCCTGCGGGCCGCCGCCGGAGGCGGTCTTCGATCCTTGACTTCAAAATCCGGATGCGCTCGGGTCCGCCGTGCGATGAATGGATAGACTTGGCCGAGACGGCCGTCTAGCCAGATAGGTCGGCTGTTTGCGATGGCCGCCCGGCCGACGCAACCGCCGGGCCGGGCGCGATAATTCAGCAGGTTACGGCAGCAGCACCTTGTTGATGACGTGGATCACGCCGTTCGACTGCAGCACGTCGGCGATGGTGACGCGCGCCGTGCGGCCCTTCGAAATCGGTGATCTCGAAGGTCTTGCCTTTTTCCGAGATGGTCAGCGGCTCGCCTTCGACGGTCTTGAAGGTCGCCTGTCCGCCGCCCTGCTTGATCGCGGCGGAAAGGTCCTCGGTGGTGAGGCGGCCGGGCAGCACGTGATAGGTGAGGACGCCGGTAAGATCGGCCTTGTTCTCGGGCTTTAAGAGGTTCTCGACCGTGCCGGCCGGAAGTTCGCTGAAGGCCGCATTGGTCGGCGCGAAAACCGTGAAGGGGCCGGGACCTTCGAGCGTATCGACGAGGCCGGCCGCCTTGACGGCGGCGACGAGCGTCGTGTTGTCCTTTGAATTGACGGCGTTCTGGATGATGTTCTTGCTCGGATACATCGCGGCGCCGCCGACCATCTTGGTCATTTCGGCGGAGGCGATGCCGGAGGCGCCGGCGAGCGCGAGAAAAGCGGCGGCGGCGAGCATAAAGCGGTTGCGGTTCATGGGTTTAGCTCCCTAGCTGTCAAACCGGCGCTCTCGGCCGGCATGTCAGTCTTTACGGGAGCCCTCGCGGGAAAGTTTCAAAGCCCGCCAGCCAATGTCGCGCCGGCAGAAGCCGCCCGGCCAGTCGATCGCGTCGATCGCCGCGTAGGCGCGCGCCTGCGCCTCAGCCACGTCGGCGCCGAGCGCCGTCACATTGAGGACGCGGCCGCCGTCGGCGATGAGCCGCGCCCCGTCGAGCCGCGTTCCCGCCTGCGTGACGGTGACGAAGGGCATCGCCGCCGCGCGCGCGAGGCCTTTGATTTCGCTGCCCTTTTCCGGCGCCTCGGGATAGCCTTTGGCGGCCAGCACGACGCTCAGCGCCGTCTCTCGGCGACAGGCGAATGGGGTCCCGCCGCAAGCGTCCCTCGGCGCATTCGAGGAGGAGGGCGAGGAAATCCTCCTCGAGGCGCGGCAGCATGGCCTGCGTCTCGGGATCGCCAAATCTTACATTATATTCGATCAGTTTCGGGCCATCCGCGCCGATCATCAGCCCGGCGAACAGCACGCCTTTGAACGGCGCGCCGAGCGCCAGCATGCCCTTGACGGTCGGCTCGACGATTTCGCGCATGATCCGCGCGGACATCGCCTCGTCCATGATCGGGGCCGGCGAATAGGCGCCCATGCCGCCGGTATTGGGGCCGCTCTCGCCTTCGCCAACGCGCTTGTGATCCTGCGCCGAGGCGAAGCGAAGCGCCTTTTCGCCGTCGCAGAGCGCGAAGAAGGAGACTTCCTCGCCGGCGAGGAATTCCTCGATGACGATCGTCTTGCCGGCGGCGCCGAAACCGCCCGCGAACATGACGTCGATCGCCGCCTCCGCCTCGGCGACGCTCATCGCGACGATGACGCCCTTGCCGCTCGCGAGGCCATCGGCCTTGACGACGATCGGCGCGCCTTTCTCCCGCACATAGGCTTTGGCGGCGGCGGGCTCATCGAAGCGGCCGAAAGCGGCGGTCGGGATGGCGAAACGCGCGCAGAATTCCTTGGCGAAGGCTTTCGAGCCTTCGAGTCGCGCGGCCTCCATGCGCGGCCCGAAGGCCTTGATGCCGCAGGCTTCGAGATCGTCAACGAGGCCCGCGACCAGCGGCGCCTCGGGGCCGACGACGACGAGATCGACGGCGTTCGCCTTGCAGAAGCCGATGACCGCGCCATGATCGGCAAGATCGAGCGCCGCGCAGCGCGCCAGCGCAGCGATGCCGGGATTGCCGGGCGCGGCGAAAAGGCGCGTGAGAAGCGGGCTTTTGGCGAGCGCCAGCGCCATCGCGTGCTCGCGCCCGCCGGAGCCGAGAAGAAGAACATTCATGCCAAGCTCCCGCTGCGCCGGGAGAGGAGCCGGACGCGTCCCCTTATCGGGAGAGGCGGCGCCGATTTCAAGCCTCGCGCTCGTTTCTCCCCACGCAAACGGGACTGCCGTTTTTGTTTGTCGCGCGATATTTTGTGGCTCACGCTGTTTTTCGCGCCTCCGAGCGATCCCGCCGCAGCCGCCGAAAAGGCCTTCCCATGCCCCTGCGCCTTACCGTTCTCCCCTGCATCGCCGTCGCATTGAGCGCCTGCCCCGCGATGGCGCTCGACTGCGCCAAGGCGATCGACGCCGGTCGACAAGGCGATCTGCGCCGATCCGGTCGCGGCCGACGCGGACGACGCCATGACCAAAGCCTATGACGCCCTGGCCGCGCGGCTCGCCGCGCCGGAGAAAACCGCGCTCCTAACCTCGCAAAGGCGATGGCTGAAGTTCCGCGACAATGTCTGCTCGGCCAAAGACGACAATGCGGCGATGACCGGCTGCCTCATCGACGAGACCCGGCAAAGGCGGGCCTTTCTCGCCGGCGAGCCTGTCGGCGGCCCCGGCGCCGCGCAGCGCTTTACGCCCGTTTTCATTCAACATGTCGGCGAGCCGTATCAGTACGATATCGACGTCAATGCGCTGAAATTCGCCGATCCGCAGCTGCCCGGCGAGAAGCTCTTCAACGCCAATATCGACCTGCTCCTGAAAAAGGTTCCGAAGATCGATCAGAGCGAATTTCGCCAGAACATGGTCTATTCCTACGATCTCGACATCAGCGCCAGTTTCGCCTCGCCGGAATTCATCTCGGCCCGCGTCGACCTCTACGATTTTTCCGGCGGCGCGCATGGCAATTCGAGCACGTCGAATTTCGCCATCGATCTCGAGACCGGCAAAGAGCTGCAGTTTTCCGATCTGTTCGCGGCCGACGCGCAGCCGAAACTCGTCGCCGCCTGCCTCGAAGACATCAAGCGGCAGAAGCACGAGAAAATGCCCGACGATCCGTTCGGGGTCGTCAGCGCCGCCGAGCAGAAAAAGACCATCGAAGAGAGCGTCGCCGATCTGACGCGCTGGAGCTTCTATGCGACGAAGGCGGAGATCACCTTCGATCCTTATGCGCTCGGCGCCTATGTCGAAGGCTCATATGCGTGCGATTTTTCCGCCGAGATGATGCGCCCGCTCCTGAAGCTCGATTATCTCGCGCAGGCGGCGCACTAAATAACTGTTATTAAGGAGCTATCTGCGCCCGAACAGCCTCTCGACGTCGGCGAGCTTCAATTCGACATAGGTCGGGCGGCCGTGATTGCACTGGCCGGAGCCCGGCGTTCGCTCCATGTCGCGCAGCAGCGCGTTCATCTCTTCGGGCTTGAGGCGCCGTCCGGCGCGCACGGAATGATGGCAGGCCATGGTGGCGAGCACATGATCGCGCCGGCGCTCCAGCGAGGCGCTGGCGCGCTCGTCCTCGCTCAAGGCCGAGGCGAGATCGCGGATGAGGCGCGCCGCGTCCGCGCCCTGCAAAAGCGCCGGAATCTCGGAGATCGCCACGGCGCCGGGTCCGAACGGCTCGATCACGAGGCCGAATTCGGCGAGAAGCGGCGCCGCGTCCGCGACGAGGCCGGCCTCGCCCTGCGTCATCTCGACGATCGCCGGCACGAGCAGCGCCTGCCGCTCCGGGGCGCTGCCCGCCCGGGCGCTTTTAAGGCGTTCATAGACGAGGCGCTCATGGGCGGCGTGCTGGTCGACGATGACCAGCCCGTCGCGCGTCTGCGCCACGATATAGGTCTCATGGATCTGCGCGCGCGCCGCGCCGAGCGGGGCCTCGCTGTCCGCGCGCGAGGGCTCGAAATCATACGCGCGCGCCTGCGGATCCATGTCTTGAAACGCCCCTTGGCAGACCCCTTGGAAAGCCGCCTGCGCCGGCTCGTTGAAACCGGTGTGGACCGGCGCCGCATCGCCGGACGTCGGGTAGTTCGCAGGCGCGGCGGGCGAGCGCCGCCAGTCCCAGTTCGCCGGCCCGTGAGGAGCAAAGTTGCGCCGCGCGAGCAGATCGAGGGCGGCCGCGCCATTTGTCGGCGTCGCGCGGTGCAGCGCGCCGGCAAGCGTCTGTTTCAGGGCGCCGATGACGAGGCCGCGCACCAGGCCGCCGTCGCGAAAGCGCACCTCCGCCTTGGCCGGATGCACGTTGACGTCGACCTCATGCGGATCGCAGGTGACGAACAGCGCCAGCGCCGGATGGCGGCCGGAGGGCAGAAAATCCATGTAAGCCGCCCGCACCGCGCCAAGCAGCAGCTTGTCGCGCACAGGGCGCCCGTTGACGAAGAGATATTGCGCCGAGGCGCTGGCGCGGTGCCAGGTCGGCAGGCCGGCGAAGCCCGTAAGCCCGAAGCCCTCCCGCGCCGCCTCGACGGCCAGCGCATTGGCGCGGAAATCCTTGCCCATGATGGCGCAAAGCCTTGAAAGAAGGCCGTCTTCTCCGGCGCCAGAGGCGGGAAGATCGAAGCTCGCGGCCTCCGGGGCGGAAAAGCTGAAGCGCACATTCGGGTGCGCCATGGCGAGGCGCTGGACGACATCGGCGCAGGCCCGCGCCTCGGCGCGGTCGGTTTTCAAAAATTTCAGCCGCGCCGGCGTGGCGGCGAAAAGATCGCGGATTTCCACACGCGTTCCCTGCGGCTGCGCGACCGGAGCGACCGGCGTTTTGAGGCCCTGATCGACGCGGATGCGCGCGCCCTCGGCCCCCTCGGCGCGCGAAAAAATTTCAAGGCTCGCGACCGAGCCGATCGAGGGCAGCGCCTCGCCGCGAAAGCCGAGGCTGGCGATGGCGGAAAGATCGCCGTCGGGGATTTTCGAGGTGGCGTGGCGCTCGACGGCGAGGTCCAGATCCGCAGGGCTCATGCCGGCGCCATTGTCGATGACGCGGATCAGCCGCCGGCCGCCCGCCTCGATGGCGATGTCGATGCGCGAGGCGCCGGCGTCGAGGGCGTTTTCAATCAGTTCCTTCAGCGCCGAGGCCGGGCGCTCGACGACCTCGCCCGCCGCGATGCGGTCGACGAGAACGGGATCGAGGCGGCGAATTCGGACATGGGATGGATTCTCCCTCAAGTAAGATGGCGTCGGCCTGATGTAAGGAACCGCCCCGCAATCGGTCAAAACTGTTTCACGTGAAACACCCTCGGGCGCGTGCGGGGGATTGGCGAATCGCCCCGCGGACGGCGCCCGGGCGCGCTTTTTCCAAGGGTGTTTCACGTGAAACACCCCTCCCGGAAAGGCGCGCGGCGCAATTGGAAAAAGACAGGATCGCAGCGCGGGGAAGTACGATCCACCGGTTTTTGGCGCCGCAAGCTAGAGCGTGGCGGCGCGGGTGAAAAATATTCGTCAACCCGCTTGACATAACCAACTCGTTAATTAACATATCGGTTAAATGTTGGACCTCGACAGCACCTTCGCCGCCCTCTCCGACCCGACGCGCCGCGCCATCCTCGCGCGGCTCGCGCTGGGCGAGGCGAGCGTCGGCGAACTCGGCGAGCCCTTCGACATTTCGCCGCCCGCCATCTCGCGGCATCTGCGCGTGCTCGAAGGCGCAAAGCTGATCCGGCGCGAAAGGCGCGGCAAGCATCAGATTTGCCGCCTCGACCCGCAGGCGCTGAGCCAGGCGAGCGACTGGCTCGATGCCTACCGGCGCTTCTGGAGCGAAAGCTTCGAGCGCCTCGACAAGCACCTCAAGCAAAGCGAAAGGCCAATGAAATGACGACCATCATCGAAAAGTCCCTCGTTCTCGAAATCTCCCGCCGCTTCGACGCCCCGCCCGAGCGCGTCTATGACGCCTGGCTCGGCGCCAGCTGGGGCGAATGGCTCGGCCCCGCCGGCACGCGCTGCGAGAAGGTTTCGGGCGAATCCCGCGTCGGCTCCCGCTACGCCATCGCCGTGATCAGGCCCGACGGAAGCACGTCCGAGATCTCCGGCGCCTATCTCGAGATGGACCGTCCGAAAAAGCTCGCTTTCACCTGGCTCGGCTGCGACGGCCGCGCCGAGAGCGTCGTGACGCTCACCTTCGAGCCCGATGGCGCCGGCACGCTGATGAAATTCCGGCAGGAAGGCTTCGACAGCGCCGAGTTGCGCGACGGCCACAACAGCGGCTGGAACGGCGAGGGCGCCTCCTTCGACAGGCTCGACGCGTTCCTTGCGCGCACGGCGGGTTGAGGGGTCGCCGATATACGGTCGCCGCATTGCGCGCCAGCCGCGCCGTCCGGCGACAGCCCGCCATAAATGCGCGGCGGCGGGAGAGCAGCCGTCGCCTCCAAGGACCGCTCCGCCCCATGGGGCGGCCGCCGCGGCGCGTTCAATTTATCGCGGCCCGGGCGAGATTAAAGCGCGCGGAGGCTTCCCAATGCTTCAGCGACTCCCGCAGGCGTCGCGTCGCTACGGCGTCCCCAACTTATGCGCAAAGCAAACCCAGACGGTTCCCTCCTTCTCCTCGACGGGGCCACATCCATATTTGCACTGTGGGCACTGATTGCAAACTTCCTCCGGCGGACACCCCGGCGTGCACTTGTTCAACAGCGGATTAAAAATCTCACCCGGTATAGTACACGTGGGTTCCCTGGAGCACTGGCTGATTGTCGCGCTCGGGTTCCAATAATAGCCCGCGGGACACTCGGATCGGTAGAGCGCGAGCGCATAGTCGTCAGCCTGCTTGTTGACGCCTAAATCCTGTTTATCGGAACCAATCGTTCCACCCGGGCGAGAGACCCATTTATCGAAGACTCCTCCCGTGGTCGCGCTGTGATATGCGACAGGGGGATTTAAGGCTTTGATCCGGACACTGTCCTCCGTCGTGTCCACCGCGCCGTCGACATTGGCGGTTTTGGTAAGCGTAGCGTCCGCTGTGGTCGACGCTGGGGGACTGAATACATTCACGAAAGTGTCGTCGATCAGCTTTCCAAGCGTTTCGCTAAATTCATCGATGCTCGCGCCAGTGCTGCAGACTTCATTTGGAGGACAGGGCTTGCCCGGACCGCCGACGGGAAAGTAGACATTCTCAACGTAGATGTTCTGTGGCGGGTTTTGCACCGGCACCGTGACGAAGTCCGGCGTGCCTCCATTGGCGTCGGGGAAAACGGTTATGCCGCCGCCGGCGCCGCCCGACACATTTATATACGCCAACGCATAGGATGTCGCTCCAATGACGATGTTCGGGTTAACATTCGTCTGCACGGGGACCGTGGGTCCGGTGATATTTGGATCCGGCGTGAAGCTGGATCCCGGCATCGTCACAAGCTCGCCGCCCGACCCGGTTCGCGGTTGGCGCGTAGCCGAACCTTCTGCTGGTTGATAGTAGACGCTCGACACACTGACCTTGGCTGCGGCGCATGGCTGAATCGAGAACGATGACGCGAGCATTGCGCCGACGAGGAATGCCGCGACGGTATGGCTTTTCATCTCATTCCCCCCTTTGCCCTTTCAAAGCACAACAATTGAAATCGCCTTATTCAAAGCTCCGGCTCGGGAGTTTTTCCAGTGCGACTCGTGTCGACGAAAGCCTAGAAAATGGAACGTAACCGGCGTTCTTCAGACAGACCGTAATCGACCGCAAATGCGCCACAGACGGCCGCGTCGGGACGCCTTGGCGGTGCGCCCGCCGTCACCTCGGCTCATCGCCTTTGCCGCTTTCGAGCGTGCCGTCCATCAGGAGATTTCCGGTTGCGGCGTCAAACAGCGCGTAGGCGCTGGAGAACGTCGCGGGTTTCGTATTCGACGGACCGGAGAAAATGAATTTTCCGGTCAGCGTCGCGAAGCCGACGCGATCATTGTCGTTGAGTTCCGGTGGGCTCCCCCGCGAGCCGGTCGCTCGCCTGTTTCGCCGTCAGGAATTCGAGATTGGCCACCGCGAAGTCGCTTTTCGCGCCGGCGTTCAGAGGCAGGTTGTGGGCCGCGAAGTAGCTCGCGACGTCGCTCTTCGTGAACGGCTCCGGCGCGCCGGGGCTCACCGTCAGAGCCGGCATTCCGGTTGGACGCTTCGGCGTTCCTTGCGGCAGCGGCAAGGGCGTCTCCTTCTGTTCTTCGTGGCGGCCACAGCCGGCGAGAAGGCCTATCGTTCCGGCGACGAGGATCGCAGTGATAGCGCGGCGCATCGCTAGCCTCCTTCGTCTAGTTGCAACAGTTGGTGGTGAATATCCCGCCTTCAGGCGGCGGCGGCAAAGTGGGACTGATCAACCACGAACCGTTCGGAGGCGAATCGCTGCGCACGGTCCCCTGATCGGTCTGGCGGTTGTACCAAAAGACAAATTCGGGACCGAGCGGCTTCACCGCCCAGATATTGCGCTGAAACTGGGCCAGCGCCGAGGACGCGCCGCTGGTTCCCGCAAGTTCGGTGCCGACATGAATGGCGTTAGCGCTCATCGTGTTGCTGGTCGAGGTCCCGTTAAAGAACGTGCTGTGCGAATCATTGTAGATCCAAACCTGGAAAACGCCCGCAGCGCCGCGGCCGTCCTTGATGATCATGAAATGATCGAAATCGCCCGAATCCGCCTGAGTGAGGAAGTGATTGTTGTAGGTGTTCGAATTCATCGGCCGGCTGTCCGCCCAGAAGTAGACAGGATTGCCGCCGCCGTCCTGGGCCTGGAAGCCGGCTTCGACCCAGCACGCCTGGAACGGATTGGAGACGCAGGCGGGCGTTTGGTAATCGATCAGCCACATTTCATTGTTGAGGAACCCGCCGCATCCCGACGCGCAATTCATGGCGATCTGAAGCAGGTCCACGTATGAGCCGTAATATTGAGGTTGCTCCTGCCAGGCCGTTTGCCCATAGCAATGGCCGCTTTGCGGATTGCCGCAGGAATAGTTCCCTGCGGGAGCCGGCGCGTTCGCGCAGACCAGCAACAGAAGAATCGTTGCAAGCGACAACAGCGCCCGACGACAAGACCTTGCGAACACCGAGCCCATAGAGTCCTCCTGTTCGTTCGCGGCGGCGGCCGCGTGAAAGGCTTCCCTACAACGGACGGAGTCTTGAAAGGCGTTTTCCCTTCACGCGCCGGCTTCCTGCCGGCGTCAACAGCATCGTCTCCCGGTTGAGGTCTAGCTCTGTGGTCGAGAGACGCCACAAACCTATCGCATCCACGGGCCGGCGTCTTTACGCTTCTGGCGCGCGCTCGAAGAGAGTTTCGCGTGAAAAGGTTGCCTGCGACGCCGGCGCGTCGACCGGGAGGAGGCGTGGATGGAAGCGTTGGGGTTCGATGTTAGCGCGAGCCTGGGTCGGCCTTTTGTCTCGGCCGGGCGACAAGCCGCCTTGAACGGCGCGAGGAAGCGGCCTTTCTCTCTCTCTTCAGCCGCTCGCCGCCCTCACATCCCCTCGGGGCGCCCAGCGACCGTCACCAACAGGCTTGCGTCGCCGAAGAGGCGCTTGGCCGCGCGTTTGGCGTCGTCCATGCCGACCGCCGCGATCAGCCTGTTGCGCTCGTCGAGATATTCGACGCCATAGCCGTCGGTTTGCAGGTGGAGCAGTTGCGCGGCGATCTTGGTCGAGGTGTCGAAGCGCAGCGCATAGGAGCCGATGAGATATTTCTTCGCCTTTTCGAGCTCTTCCTCGCTCGGCCCCGCCTCGGCGAGGCTTTTGATCTCGGCTTCGATCACCGCCATCGATTCGGCGGCGCGCTCGTTCTTGGTCGAGGTGCCGCCGTAGAGCATGGCGCCGTGCTCGTAGGTGACGAGCTGCGACCAGACCGAATAGGCGAGGCCCCGCTTCTCGCGCACCTCGCGGAAGAGACGCGCCGAAAATACGCCGCCGCCCAGCACGTGATTGACCACCGTCGCGGCGAGAAAATCGGGATCGGTGCGGGCAAGGCCCCGGCGGCCGAAGCGGATCGTCGATTGCGGCACGTCGATATCGACGATGACGCGCTGTCCCTCGCCCGAAAAGGCGGCGTCCGGCACGGACGCGACATGGCCGCTCGCAGGCAGGGCGCCGAAGACGTCGTCGAGATGGCCGGCGAGGCTCACGGCGTCGATGGCGCCGACGACGGCGATCTTCAGATTTTCGCGGGCGAAGGTTTTGGCGCGCAGATCGGTGAGATCGTCGCGTCTCAGCAATGGCAGCGCATCGAGGTCTCCCCGCACAGGCAGCCCATAGGGGTGTCCCGCATAGGCCGCCGCGCGGAAACTGCGGCTCGCCACGGTATCGGGATCGTTCGCCTCGCGCTTGAGGCCGGCGGAAATCTGACTGAGCACGCGCGCGAAAGGCTCCGCGTCGAGCCGCGCCTCATTGACCGCGAGGCGCAAAAGCTCGAACGCCCGCGCGCTGTTGCGCGAGAGCGTCTGCAGCCGGCCGGTCAGCATGTCGCGATCGGCGGAGAAGGAGAGCTCGATGGCGTCTTCGTCGAGCGCCTTGTGGAAGGCTTCCGCGTCGAGGGGCCCGGCGCCCTCGTCGAGCAGGCCGGCGAGGAGGTTCGCCGCGCCCGGCTTGGCCGAAGGGTCCTGCGACGCGCCGCCCTTGAAGGCGAGCTCCACCGCGACGAGCGGCACGGCGTAATCCTCGACGAGCCACGCCTCGACGCCGCCGCTCGAGACGACTTTCTGCACGGACGCGGCGCGGGAGCGAGCCTCGGCTGGTTTCAGATTCGGCGAAAGGGGCGTTGTGATTGCGGGCGCGGTCATTTCATTTGCATCCATGCGCGGCCAGAGGCCGCGCTGTTCAAAGGGCGGAAGGATCAGGCGGCGGCGGTCTCGGCCGCGCCCTCGTCATTCGCCGGCAGCAAGAAGCCGGTGACGCTGCGCTTCTTGTCGAGCCAGCGCGCGGCTTGTTTCACGTCGTCGAGCGTCACCGCCTCGATCCGCGCCGGCCACGCGGCGACATCCGCGATCGAAAGGCCGGTCGCGAGCGCGGCGCCATACCAGCGCGCGAGCGCGGCCTGGCTGTCCTGCGCATAGACGGCGTCGGCGACGAGGCGCGTCTTGGCGCGGCGGAAATCGGCCTCATCGACGCCATGGGCGGCGACCTCGGCGATGATCGCGTCGATGGCGGCCTCGAGCCGCTCCAGCGAAACGCCGGGGGCCGGCAGGGCGTAGACATAAAAGCGCGTATCGTCGACCGCCGTGCCCTGATAATGCGCGCCGGCCGCGACCGCGATCTTCTGCTCCATCACGAGTCGCTTGAAGAGCAGGCTGGTGGCGCCGCCGCCGAGCAGATGGCCCAGCACCTCCAGCGCCTCGCCGACGCCGGGCGCCGCCGTGCGATAGGACGGCGCGAGATAGACGGCCTGATAGCGAGGGCTGCTCGACTTTTTCGTCCGTGAGCGTGACGCGCCGGTGCGCGCGGGGCTCCGGCTCGCGCGGGCGGTTGCGCTTCGGCGCTTCGCCGCGGGCGGGGATGGGACCATAGATTTTTTCGGCCAGCGCGATGACCTCGGCCGGCTCGACATCGCCGGCGACGACGAGAATGGCGTTTTCGGGCGTATAGAAGCGGTCGTAATAGGCAAGCGCGTCGGCGCGCTCGAGGCCCTCGATCTCATGGCCCCAGCCGATGATCGGCTTGCCATAGGGATGCTGGGTGAAAAGCGCCGCCTGCACCGCCTCGCTCAGCTGGTCGGAGGGGTCGGAATCGGTGCGCATGCGGCGCTCCTCCTTCACGACCTCGCGCTCGGGCGCGACGATCTCGTCGGAGAGGACGAGGTTCTTCATGCGGTCCGCCTCATAATCCATGCAGACGGCGAGCTCGCCCGTGGCGACGCGCTGGAAATAGGCGGTGTAGTCGTTCGAGGTGAAGGCGTTCTCCTGGCCGCCGGAATCGGCGACGAGCTCGGAGAATTCGCCCTGCTTGTGATTTTTGGTGCCCTTGAACATCAGATGTTCGAGGAAATGGGCGATGCCGGATTTGCCCAATGGATCGTCGGCCGAGCCGTTGCGGTACCAGACCATGTGGGTGACGACGGGCGCGCGGCGGTCGGGGATGACGACGATGTCGAGGCCGTTGGCGAGCCTCGCCTGCGGCGATGGCGGGGCCGGCGGGCGCGGCGGCGGGAGATTCCCCCGAAGGGGTCAGGGCGGGCGTCGGGAGCGCGGCGCCGCGCGCGGCGGCGATCTGGTCAGGGGACATCCGGTTCATCGCTTTCCAAGAGATTCTTGCTGGAGGTGATTTTGGCAAGCCGCTGGGGCCGCGCTCTTTGCCGAGCTTAGCCCAAGATCTAGAAAGCGTCATAGTCTTTAGCAAGGCGCCCGCGGCTCAATTCGCTTTTACCGTTTGACCCGAGGCATCCCGCAAAATTATCAAGCGTCTCGACACATTGCGCCCGGAACGGCGGGGCCCGGACGAATTTCCGTTCGGCGAGAGCTTGTGCGGCGAGGCGATGCTGCTTAAGCTCGCTCGCGATGGTTCCCTTCGGGGATCAAAAGGGAACGTGGTGAGAGCGGCGACGCTCGACGCCACGGCTGCCCCCGCAACTGTAAGCGGTGAGCCTGCCCGCCACATCGCGACCACTGGGAAACCGGGAAGGTCGGCGGTCAGGCGGCGACCCGCGAGCCAGGAGACCTGCCATCAGAAGGCGCAGGCCGATCTCGGGCGAGGTGTACCGATGACGACATTTCGCGTGCCAATGCGGCATGCCCTTGATCGCGCTGACCATTCCCGTCATCCGCATGCGAGGGTTCCATGCTTGGGCTTATTTCCCGCATTTTTTCCGACGGCGACGCAAGTCTGCGAAGCCGCCTCTGTTGGTCTTTACGCCGTCCTGATCGGCGCTAATGTCCTCGTCTGGGCGTGGGCGCTCGCCGTTTTGCACGACCGCCCGGTCCTGCTCGGCACCGCGTTTCTGGCCTACGCATTCGGTCTGCGCCACGCCGTCGACGCCGACCATATCGCGGCGATCGACAATGTGACGCGCAAACTGATGCAGCAAGGCCAGCGCCCCATCGGCGTCGGGCTCTTTTTCTCTCTCGGCCATTCGGCGATCGTCATCGCGATGTCGGTCGCCGTGGCCTTCGCCGCCAAGGCGATGACCGACCGCTTCGAGGCGATGAAGGCGGTCGGCGGCATCATTAGCACCAGCGCCTCCGCGCTGTTCTTGTTCGCCATCGCCATCGTCAATGTCCTCGTGTTCGTCTCGGTTTATCGGACTTTTCAGTCGGTCAAGCGCGGCGAGCCTTTCGTCGACAATGATTTCGACATCCTGCTCAACAGCCGGGGGTTCCTGACGCGGATTTTTCGTCCGCTGTTCCGGCTCGTAACTAAGAGCTGGCATATGCTGCCGATCGGATTCCTGTTCGGGCTCGGCTTCGACACGGCGTCCGAAGTCGCCCTGTTCGGAATCTCCGCCACGCAGGCGGCCGATGGCGTGTCCCTCGGGACGATACTGGTCTTCCCGGCACTGTTCACCGCCGGCATGTCGCTGGTGGACACGACCGACGGCGTCCTGATGCTCGGAGCCTATGGCTGGGCGTTCATGAAGCCGATCCGCAAGCTCTACTACAACATGACCATCACGGCGGTTTCCATCGCCGTCGCGGTGGTGATCGGCGGCCTCGAAACGCTGAACCTCATCGGCGATCAGCTGGGTCTCACCGATGGCGGCGGCTTCTGGGGCGCGATCGGCGCGATCAATGATAACTTTGGCGTCCTGGGATACGTCATTATCGGCATTTTCGCGCTGAGCTGGATCGGTTCGGTCGCCTTTTACAAGCTCAAGCGCTACGACGAGCTTGAAATAAAGATTGCAGCTTCCTGAACCGCTATCGTGACGGTTGGGTCGCGCAAACGACCCAACCTGTCCCGCGTACGACCGCCGCGCGGCTATACCGCCTTGCCGATCAGCGCGCCGATGCCGGCCGTCACCGCCATCGCGAAGGCGCCCCAGAAGGCGACGCGCAGCGTCGGCTTCACGATGTCCGCGCCGCCGACGCGCGCGCCGAGCGCGCCGAGAATGGCGAGGAAAATCAGGGACATCGCAAAAACGGCTGGAACCAGCGCCGCGCGCGGCGCGAAGATCGCGGTCAGCAGCGGCAGCGCCGCTCCGGCGGCGAAGGTCGCGGCCGAGGTGAGCGCCGCCTGGATCGGCCGCGCGGCGACGACCTCGGAGATTCCGAGTTCGTCCCGCGCGTGCGCGCCAAGCGCGTCCTTGGCCATGAGCTGGACGGCGACCTGGCGGGCCAGCGCCGGCGCGACGCCGCGGCCGATATAGATCTGCGCCAATTCCGCGGTCTCGAATTTGGGGTCGTCGGCGAGCTCCTGGCTTTCGCGCGCGAGATCGGCGTTCTCCGTGTCGGCCTGCGAGCTGACGGAGACATATTCGCCGGCCGCCATCGACATCGCGCCCGCGATGAGGCCGGCGACGCCGGCGACGAGGATCTCGGCTGGCGAGGTGGCGGCGGCGGCGACGCCGACGATCAGGCTCGCCGTCGAGATGATGCCGTCATTGGCGCCGAGAACGGCCGCGCGCAGCCAGCCGATGCGCTTGACGAGATGGGTTTCCGCGTGACGGAACCAAGGTTTCGCGCCTTTCGTGGGAGTTTGGGCGGTGGGCGGCGGCGAGAATAGCGCCGGGCGATGAATGTTGCGTGTCGCCGCGCTTTCAGGCGTCGGTCGACTCGAGCCGCTCCTCCGGGGCCGGATGGCGTTCCGGCGCCATGCGCATCAGCACCCCGTCTTTCAGAATGTAATGATGCGCCAGCGCCGCCGCCGCGTGCCAGAACGCGACTGCGATCAGCAGATCGGCCATGAAGCCATGCCACAGGGCGAGCGCGGTGTGCGCGTCCTTGTCGCCGAACCTGGGCAGGCTCGAAAGGTCGGTGAGGCTGAAGCCGCGCGTGAAGGCGTCGGCGACGCCGAGCGCAAGCGTCGCGAACAATAGGGCGTAAAGCGCGTAATGCGAGGCCTCCGCCACCAGATGGACGGTGGGGTTGGCGTCGGCCGCGGGCAGGCGACGCCGGCCCGTGAAGCGCCAGACGATCCGCCAGACCAGCACTGTGACGAGCGCGAAGCCGAGGGCGACATGCAGCGTCCAGCCATTGGTGCGCCAGACGCCCTTGGGAACGAAATCGGCGACCTCGCCGCCGCCCCAAAGGATCGCCACCATGATCGCGGTGACCCAATGCAGGCCGATGGTTGTGGAATCGTAATGCTCGCCGGACCTCGCCATGCGTCTCGTTCCCGCCCTGATCTTTTTGTTTTCGCGCTTTTCGAGGCCCCCTTTCCTCCGCGCGGAAGCGCGGGCTCAAGGGCGCCCGCCGGGAATAATATATGTTGGAATCGTTCTCGTCTCGCCTGTTGTCCCGGCGCGACGAGGAAAACGCGTCAGGCGTCGGTCAGCGCCTTCGGAGCCGGGCGGCGTAGCGGCGCCATGCGCGCGAGCACCCCGTCCTTCAGAATGTAATGATGCGCGAGCGCCGCGGCCGAATGGACCAGCGCGAGGCCAAGCAGCAGATTGGCGGCGAGTTCATGCCATTCGGTGATCGGCTTCCGCAGCTCCTTATCGCCGATTTGCGGCAGGCTGGCGAGGTCGAACAGGCTGACGCCGCGCACGAAGGCGTTGACGAGGCCGAGCGAGACCGTCGCGATGAGAAGGAGATAGAGGCCGTAATGCGCCGCTTCGGCGAGGATCTGGAGCAGGCCGGAACCGGCGGGAGGCAGGCGGCGGCGGCCGGTGTAGCGCCAGACGAGCCGCCAGATCAGCACGGCGGCGAGGGCGAAGCCGAGCACGAAATGGCTCGACCAGGCGTCGGTCCTGAGCGGACCCTTCGGAACGAGATCGGCGAGCTGGCCGCTGGTCCACAGCACGACGACGAGGACAGCCGTCGCCCAGTGCAGCCCGATGGTCGCCCTGTCGTAGCGCTCGCCGGTTGCTTTCGTCATATCCGCCGCGTCCCCGCGTTCATCCGCACGATTGATGCGCCCTCGCCAGAGCGGGGAAGCGTCCGCCCGCGAACTTCAGCTTAAGAGCGGCACCAGCTCCGCGCCTTGATCCGCCGCAACGGCGCGGGGGCGGCCCGTCAGGCGCTGAAGCCGATTATTGGTCGACGGAGGTCTTGTGCTGCTGCGAGCGGATATAGGCCTGCGCATCGGCGGCGTCAGGCGCATCCTTCGGCGCGTCGATCGTCGCGGTCGCGGTCGCGGTCGGCTTGCGGTAGCCGGCCGGCGGCTCGGTCAGATAGGTGCGCGTCGGGCTCCTCGTCGCCGACCTGGACCTGTATCGGGCTTGCTGCCGCCGAGCCCGGTCACGTTTTTAAGGATCTGCCAGGGCGTATAGAGGCAGATTGGCGTCCCGGCGCTGATCTGGCAGTCGTCCGGAGGGTCCGTCCTTCGGCGCTTCGCCTGCTCGTGCTCTGCAGTTCGTGGGGCCGACATTTCGACGCGCGTGTTCGGCGTGATCTGCGGGGCCGGGCGCTGCGCGGCGGCGGCGGCGTGGCGGCGCTCCTCGACGTCGGGATCCTTTGGCCAGTCGGCGTCGTGCGCGACCTTCTTCGGGCGCCGGAAGGTCGAGCTTGCGGCGGAACGACCAGCGGCGCCCGCGCGCGGTAATCGATGTCTTCTTTTTCCTTGTCGAACTGCATGCCGACGAAGCCGAGCACCGAATTCAGCGGATTGGTGTCTTCCTGCGGGGCCTGCGCCCGCGCCGGCGCGGCGCCGATCAGGGCGGCGGCGGCGAAAATGCGCGGCGAAGCGCGAGCGCGGCGGCGCAGGGGCGCAATCTGAACATGTCGAAGACCATGAAATTCATCCTCAAACGCCTTTGCCCGGCATCGGCCCGGACAATTCGCGCTCATGCGCCAGCCTTCGCCGCGCTTGAGCTGCGAACCATCCGGCGCCATCGGGGCAATTTAGGGGCAAGATTGGTTAAATTGTCTTTATCGGGCGGAAAGGTTTTTTCGCGTGGCTTTCTCGCCGAAAAACAGCGAATCGACGATCAGCAGCCCGACGCCGATGACGATGGCGGCGTCGGCGAGGTTGAAAATGTACCAGGAGAAGGATCCGACGTGGAAATGATAGAAATCCGCGACGAATCCATAGGCGAGCCGGTCGTAGGCGTTGCCGAGCGCGCCGCCGACGATGAGGCCGAGCGCGAAGGCGACGAGGCGGCTCCTCGCGCGCCAGAGCCAGAAGGCGAGGCAGGCCGTCGCGACGAGGGTGACCGCCAGCAGGAGATAGCGCTGGACCTCGGTCCGCGCGCTGAACAGCGAATAGGAGATGCCGGGGTTTTTGGCGAAGACCACATCGAAAAACGGCGTCAGCGCCACCGGCTGGCGCGCGGCGATGCCGAAGACGAAGATCAGCCAGAGCTTGTTGGCCTGATCGACGGCCAGCGTCAAGAGCGGCGACGAGCGGCGCCGCAGCGCGCGCGGGCTCAGGGCCATAGGCCGGCGCTTTTCAGTTCGCGCAGAGCCTCGGCGTCGCGCGGCGTCACGTCCGGATAATCGGGATCGGCGCCGACCAGCGGCGAGATGCGCCACGAGCGCGCGCATTTGCGCCCCTCGGCGCGGCGCGGGACGACGGCGACGCCCGGGACCTCGGCGAGGCGGAAGGCGTCCGGCCGGCCCTTCGCCGGACTCGACGGAAATGTCCGAGGTGATGCAGACCTCGGCGAAATCGACGCCGTCGAGCGCCGCGCGCAGAGCGACTCATCCGCGATGAAGACCTGCGGCGCCGCTTCGAGCGAGGAGCCGATGCGCTTTTGCGCCCGCTCGATCTCGAGCGCGCCGGTGACGACGGCGCGGATGCGGCGGATCTTCTCCCATTTGGCGGCCAGCGCCTCGTCGCGCCAGCTCGGCCGGAATTTCGGGAAGCGTCTCAAGATGCACGGAGGTTTTCTGCGGGTAGCGCGAGAGCCACGCCTCCTCGCGAGGTGAAGACGAGGATCGGCGCGAGCCAGAGCGTGACGCAGCGGAAAATCTGCTCGATCGCTTCGAGCGCGGCGAGGCGCTTGGCGCTCGAGGGCGGATCGCAATAGAGCGCATCCTTGCGGATGTCGAAATAGAAGGCCGAGAGATCGCTGTTGAGGAAGGACGACAGGCGCGCGACGACGCGCTTGTGGTCGAAGCGGCTGTAGGCGTCGCGCACCTCCGCGTCGAGCTCGGCGAGGCGATGCAGCATCAGCCGTTCGAGTTCGGGCATGTCTTCGTAGGCGACGACGCGCGCCGGATCGTAATGCGCGAGCGTGCCGAGCATCCAGCGGATGGTGTTGCGCAGCTTGCGGTAGGTCTCGACGAAGGTTTTGAGGATCTCCGGGCCGATGCGCAGATCGTCGGACGTATCGGAGGCGGCGACCCACAGGCGCAATATGTCGGCGCCGGCCTCCTTGATGATGGTCTGCGGCGCGGTGACATTGCCGAGGCTCTTCGACATTTTCTGGCCCTTCTCGTCGAGCACGAAGCCATGCGTCAGAACGAGGTCGAAGGGCGCGCGCCCGCGCGTGCCGCAGGATTCGAGCAGCGAGGAATGGAACCAGCCGCGATGCTGGTCGGAGCCTTCGAGATACATGATCTCGTCGTGGCCGCCGTCGCGCTTGCGATGGATTCCGGCGAGGCCCGGGAAGTTTTTGGCGTCGCCCAGCGTGAAGGCGTGCGTCGAGCCGGAATCGAACCAGACGTCGAGAACGTCGTCGATCTTTTCGTATTGTTCCGGGTCGTAGGCGTTGCCGAGAAAGCGCGCGGCGGCGCCTTCGCGCAAACCAGGCGTCGGCGCCCTCGGCCTCGAAGGCGTCGGCGATGCGCTTGTTGACCTGCGGGTCTTTGAGGATCTCGCCGCTCTCCTTGTCGACGAAGATGGCGATGGGCACGCCCCAGGCGCGCTGGCGCGAGACCACCCAGTCGGGCCGGTTGGCGATCATGCCGGTGATGCGGTTTTCGCCGGAGGCCGGATGCCATTGCGTGCGCGCGATTTCGGCGAGAGCGATGGCGCGGAGGGTGTCATCCTGGCGGCGAGGCCGCCTCCCCGAGCCCTCATCCTGAGGAGGGCGCGAAGCGCCGTCTCGAAGGACGAGGGCGCGCCCGGAGCCCGACCCTCCTCGCCCTTCGAGACGCGGGCTTTGCCCGCTCCTCAGGGTGAGGGGGTCTGTGGCAATCGAACAGCTTGTCGAGCGCGATGAACCATTGCGGCGTGTTGCGGAAGATCAGCGGCTTTTTCGAGCGCCATGAATGCGGATACTGGTGCTTGAGCCGCCCGCGCGCGACGAGATTGCCGGCCTCGATCAGCGCCTTGATGACGGCCTCATTGGCGTCGCCCTTGGCGCCCTTGTCGTCGATGACGCGGCGGCCCGTAAAGCCCGGCGCGTCCTTGGTGAAGAAGCCGTCGGCGTCGACGGTGTAGGGAATGCGCGTTTCGATGCCGCGCGCTTGCAGATGCCGCGCGTTCGCCATCCAGATGTCGAAGTCGTCGCGGCCATGGCCGGGCGCGGTGTGGACGAAGCCTGTGCCGGTATCGGCGGTGACGTGGTCGCCGTCGAAGAGCGGCACGTCGAAGCCATAGCCGTCGATCGATCGCGGCGAGCGGATGACGCGCCGTGAAGACCGCGCAATTCGTCTGCAGACATCGGCGCAGACGTTCGAACGCTTCGACCTTGCCGCCTTGAAGACGCTTTCGGCGAGAGCGTCGGCGAGAAGATAGGTCGCGCCGACCTTCGCCCAATTGTTCTCGGGCGCGGCGGTAACGCGGTAGAGGCCGTAGGGAATTTTAGACGAAAAGCTGATCGCCCTGTTGGCGGGGATCGTCCAGGGCGTCGTCGTCCAGATGACGATCAAAGCCTGGAGAAGCTGCCGAAGCGTTCGCACGTCCTGTCAGAGGACCGCCGACCTCACAGGAAACGCCACATAGACCCAATCGCTGACATGGTCCTCGTACTCGACCTCCGCCTCGGCGAGCGCGGTCTTTTCGACGACGCTCCACATCACCGGCTTGGAGCCGCGATAGAGCAGGCCGTTGTCGGCGAATTTCATGATCTCGCGCGCGATCTGCGCTTCGGCCGGATAGGTCATGGTGAGATAGGGATGGTCCCAGTCGCCGGCGACGCCGAGGCGCTTGAACTCCTCGCGCTGCACATCGACCCAATGCGCGGCGAAGGCGCGGCACTCGCGGCGGAACTCGTTGACCGGCACCTCGTCCTTGTTGCGGCCCTTGGCGCGATATTCCTCCTCGATCTTCCATTCGATCGGCAGGCCGTGGCAGTCCCAGCCCGGCACGTAATTGGCGTCGAGGCCGAGCATCTGCTGCGAGCGCGCGACGAGATCCTTCAGGATCTTGTTCAGCGCATGGCCGATATGGATATTGCCGTTGGCGTAGGGCGGCCCGTCGTGCAGGACGAATTTCGCGCCGGCCCTTCGCGGCCTCGCGCAGGCGCTGATAGAGGCCGATCTCGCGCCAGCGGGCGAGCAGCTCCGGCTCCTTCTTCGGCAGGCCGGCGCGCATCGGAAAATCCGTCTGCGGCAGATAGAGGCTCTTTGAATAATCGGTGGGCTTTGGCCCCGCGTCGCCGGGCGCGGGCGCTGCGCCTTCCGTCTCGGTCATTGTCTGAATCTATCGAGGTTGAGCGCGTTTGTTGCGCGCGGCGCGGCTTGGCCGCTGGAATGGGCGAAAATCGTCCCGGCCGCGCGAAAATTCAGGCGCGGGCCGGGCGCATAATTCGCGTGCGGCGCAGTGGGTTCTGGACCAAAACTTGGACATGCTGGCGTTCTAGCAATGAAATCGCGGCGGATAAAGCGTTTCGACGCGGGCTGCCGCTCTCCGCTGCGGCGGCCGTGCCTCGCTCGCGTTCGAGACGATCGCTTCGCGATCTCCTCACCATGAGGGCTTTGTGCGGGAAAGCTCCCCTTCATCCTGAGGAGCAGGCGAAGCCTGCGTCTCGAAGGTTGGGGCCAGAGCGCAAAACCGGTCACCCCCAGTTCTTCGCCGCGCGCCAGAGAATCCATTGGCGGCGCCATTGCGGCAGCTCGACGAGCGTTTCGAAGGGCTCATAGCCGGGCTTCTCCATCTGGCGCAGATTGGGCTCGCAGAGGCTGATCGGCAGAAAGGCGGGGCGGCAGGCGTCGGGCAGGCCCTCGATGCGCGTCAAAAAGACGTCGAGATTGTCCCGCGCGAGGGCTGCGCATGTCGGCGAGCGCCGCGCGGATCGCAGGGCGTCGCCCTGCCGGCGGCGATGGCGGCGCGGTCGCCCCCATGTTTTTTCAGGATTTCGAGCGGGACGAAGAGCTGGCCCCGCGCGCTCTGCCAGGGAAAGGCGCGCAAAAGGCCCGTCAGCGCATAGGCGAGGCCGCCATGCTCCGCCGCGCCAAGTCCGGACGCGGGTTCGTCGGGGGTCAGGATCATCGGGATCAGGCGAAAAAGGCTCGACGAGGTCGCCTTGCAATAGGCCTCCAGCGCCGCGACGGTCTCCATCGGATCGTCGTAGAGATCGAAGGTGCGGGCGTCGATCAGCTCGATGAATGGGTCTTTCGGCAGGTCGAAGCGCGCGATGGCGTCAAGCAGCGCCGCGGCGACGGGATTGGCCCTGACATCGCCGTTGTCCGGGTTTTCGAGCGCGTCGCGCCACCATTGCAGGCGGATTTCGCCAAGCATCGGCTCCGAGACGACCTCGCGCACGCGGGCGATTTCGAGGTTGAAGGCGAGCACCGCATGGACATGCGGGCGCGCGGCCTCGGGGATGAAGAGGCTCGCGAGCCACCTGTCCGGATCGCCCTGGCGCAGCAGCGCGGCGCAATAGGCCTCGTCCGCCGCTTTGGAGGCGCCGTCCATCAGGGAACCGCCAGAAGCGCCGCGGCGACGCGCCGCTTTTCGCCGAGCAGAATGGAATAGGTGCGCGCGGCGGCGCCGGTCTGCATCGCTTCGGCCCTGATGCCGGCGGCGCGCAGGCGCTGGCGCAGGGCGAGGCTGAGCGGAACGGGCTCCGGCCCGGTCCCGATCAGAAGGTGCTCGATGAGGCCGGGCGCTTCGCTGAAGAGCTGGCCGAGCGAATTCAATGGTGATGTCGGCTGGGGTCGCCGCGCGCCAAGCATAAATCCCCGACGGCAGGGCGAGGATCGAGCCGCGATGGGACATGCCGCCGAAGCGAAAGCCCCCGGCGCCATATCCTTCGATCGCATGCGCGCCGGGCAGAAAGCCGGCGTATTGAAGCTCGCTCATGGTCGCCCCTGGATTCGGGAGCGCGGCCTCCACCAAGAAATCGCAACGCGCCATTCATCTCTTGGCGGCGAGTGTGGCGAGCGGGTCGATCCTGTCAAGGACGCGAGCTTCGCTCGCGCCGGCGCAGCCGGTGCTTCGCATCCTTGACAGGGTCGCGCCCGCCTCGCCGATAATGCCGGCCATGAGATGAAAGGCGAAGTCTGAGCTTGGCGGAGGATCAGGCGCTTTGGATGATGAGGTTATGGTCTGGCCTGGCGCCCCCATGGTTCGAGACGCGCCTTTCAGGCGCTCCTCACCATGAGGGCTTGAGCCTCAATTCCCAGCGCGTCGTCGCCCCGGACCCCAGCCCCCGCCTCAGGCCGGGCCCTTGGCGAGCTTGCCGGGGGTCGGCTCGGCGCCGACCGTCTCGCTGCGCAGGCCAAGATAGATCAGCATGGGCGAGCAGATGAAGACCGAGGAATAGGTCGCGACGAAAATGCCCCAGATCATGGCGATCGAGAAGGAGCGGATCACCTGGCCGCCGAAGACGACAAGCGAGAGCAGCGCGAGGAACACCGTCGTCGCCGTCATGATCGTGCGCGGCAGCACGGCGTTGACCGAGACGTCGATCAGTTCGTCGGTCGGCATCTTGCGGTATTTCCGCATCATTTCGCGGATGCGGTCGAGCACGACCACCGTCTCGTTCAGCGAGTAGCCGACGATGGTGAGAATGGCCGCGATCGAGGTCGTGTTGAATTCGATCCGGGTCAGCGCAAAGAAGCCGACGGTGAGCAGCAGGTCGTGCATCGTCGCGATGATGGCGCCGACGGCGAACTGCCATTCGAAGCGAAACCACAGATAGCACAGCACGGCGATGATCGAGAGCACGACGCCGAGCGTGCCGGACTGGACGAGTTCGCCGGAGACGCGCGGGCCGACGACTTCGACGCGCCTTATGTCGTAATCGTCGCCGATCGCCGCCTTGACGCGGGCGACCGCGGCTTCCTGCGCCGCGGCGTCGCCGGCCGCGTCATGCTGGGCGCCGAAACGCAAGGTGACTTCGGCGGGCGAGCCGAAACCCTGCACCTCGACGTCGCCGACGTTCATATTTTCGGCGATCGAGCGCAGCTTGGCGATGTCGGCGACGCCGGATTGCGCGCGAAGCTCGATCAGCGTGCCGCCCGAAAAATCGATGCCAAAATTCATGCCGAGGGTGAGGAACAGAATCACCGACAGGATCGACATCGCGGCCGAGAACGGATAGCTCACGCGCCGGAAGCGCATGAAGGGAAATTTGGTGTTCTCCGGCGCGAGGCGCAGCAGTTTCATCGTCTAGCGAACCTTACGTCTTTGCGGACCACCATTCCTCATCCTGAGGAGCAGGCGCAGCCTGCGTCTCGAAGGATGGGGTTTTGGTCCCTTCTCCTTGACGCCCTCGTGGTTCGAGACGATCGCTTCGCGATCTCCTCACCATGAGGGCTTGAGCCTCAGATCGGCAGCTTCACCGGCCTCTTGTAGCGATACCACAGCGTGATCATCATGCGCGTCATCGTCACCGCTGTCACGATGCTGGTCAGAATGCCGAGCGCCAGCGATACGGCGAAGCCGCGCACGGGACCCGCGCCCAGAAAATAGAGGATCGCGGCGGCGACGAACATGGTGACGTTGGAATCGACGATCGTCGCAAAGGCGCGCTTGAAGCCGGCGTCGAGCGCGGAGACGATCGAGCGCCCCATATGGGCCTCCTCGCGAATGCGCTCATAGATCAGAACGTTCGAATCGACCGCCATGCCGATGGTGAGGACGATGCCGGCGATGCCGGGCAGCGTCAGCGTCGCCCCGAGCAGCACGAGGCCGGCGAAGATGAAGGCGATGTGGACGGTCAGCGCGATATTGGCGAAGACGCCGAAGATGCCGTAGGTGATCAGCATGTAGACGCCGACGAGCGCCGCGCCGACATAGGCCGCGCGTTTGCCGGCGTCGATCGAATCCTGGCCAAGGCCGGGCCCGACGGTGCGCTCCTCGACAATGGTGAGCTTGGCCGGCAGCGCGCCGGCGCGCAGCAGGATCGCCAGATTATTGGCGCTCTCCACCGTGAAATGACCGGAAATCTGGCCGGAGCCGCCCATGATCGGGCCCAGAATGCGCGGCGCGGAGATGACCTTGCCGTCGAGCACGATGGCGAAGGGACGCCCGACATTTGCGGCGGTGACTTCGCCGAAGCGCTGGCCGCCGCGAATATTGAAGCGGAAGTTGACGACCGGCTCCTGCGTGCGCTGGTCGAAGCCGGGCTGCGCGTCGGTCAAATCCTCGCCCTGCACCATGACCTGCTTCTCGACCGGCAGCTTGGCGGCCGGATTGTCGACCTGGTCGAGCATTTCGATCGCCGAGGGGTCTTCGCCCGGCTCCCCCACGAGGCGGAATTCGAGCTTCGCCGTGGTGCCGAGGATTTCCTTCAGCTTGCCGGTGTCCTGCAGGCCCGGCACCTCGACCACGACGCGATCGTCGCCCTCGCGCTGGATGGTCGGTTCGGTCGTCCCTAACGCGTCGACGCGGCGGCGCAGGACCTCGATCGACTGCTCGACGGCGCGGCGGACCTTGGCCTTGACGCCGGCGTCGGTCACTGTGAACTGGACGAGGCCGTCGCTGTTGGTGGCGATGTCGAACACCGGCGCGCCCGCCGGCCGCCAAGCCCCGAGCTGGCCGGGCTCACAAGTTGCTGGAGTTTCGGCAGCACCCGTTGCAGTTCGGCGGGGTCCGGAATGCGCAGCTGCACGCCGCGCGGCAGCGCCCCGATGCCGCCGGAAATCGAGACTTTCTCGTCGCGCAGCACGCGGCGGACGCTATCGCGCAGATTGTCGACCATCGTCTTGACGACGGACTGGCTGTCCACCTCGAGCATGACATGCGAGCCGCCCTGGAGGTCAAGGCCGAGCACGATGGCGCGGACCGGCAGCCATTTCGGCGAATGGGCGATCAGCGCGTCGCGCGTCGCCGGCGCGAGCAGGCTCGGGACGATGACGAGAAACGCCAGCGCCGTCATGCCGAGGATGGAGATGATTTTCCAGCGAGCGAAACGCAGCATGGCGTTGAAAATAATCCGGAGTTTGGGGTGCGGGCGGGGTTAAGCCCTTGGAAGTTCAGGCTTGGGAACGATCGTTCAGGCTTGATCCTTGACGGGCTCGCCCTTGGCGCGCACATCCGTGATCAGGGTGCGGATCACGCGCACCCGCACATTGGGTGCGATTTCAAGTTCGACCTCGGCGTCGTCGACGACCTTGGTGACCTTGCCGATCAGGCCGCCGGAAGTGATGACGCTGTCGCCGCGGCGCAAATTCTTGATGAGATCGGCGTGATCGCGGGCGCGCTTCTGCTGCGGCCGCATGATCAGGAAATACATGATGACGAGAATCAGAGCGAAAGGAATCAGCTGCACGATCAGATCTGTCGCGCCGCCGCCCGCGCCGCCGAGGGCCTGGGCGAAAGCAGGTGTGAACACGGGTTCGCTCTCCTAAATGCGCGGCCGCGAGGCTCCTGCCCGGCGACGGCGGGGGGACTATAGCGAGTGGCGTCCTGAAAGCAATGGCCGCCGGGGCCCCGCATCATTCACAGCGTGCGCAGCACGAAACGGCGGTCGATCTGCTGGGCCGGCCGCGCATTCATCGGATAAAGCTTCGCGAAAGCGGCGATGTCCGCCTCGGCGACCTCGATCGGGCGTTTCAGCACGATCCATTCCACCGTCTCGCTGCAGGGCGGCGTCGTCAGCGAGCCGGAGTAATAGTAATAGCCGCGCGCTTTCGGCAGCAGGCCGCGCGGATCGAGGCCCGCGGGCGCCTTGACCGGCTCCCCCTCCGACGGGGGCATGGCGGCGATGATTTTGGCGAAGGCCGGATTGGATTTGCCGGGCTTCACGAGGACGCCGATCACGGCGAGCGCGCCGCCCTCGTTGCGATGGACGAAATGGATCTCCATCGCCGCGGCCTTGCCGTCGATCAGATGTTCGGCCGGATGATGGAAATGGAACTGGACCAATTTATAGGTCTCGGAGCCGACCTTCAGCGCGCCGCCATCGTCGAAATTGAGCTGGATCGTATGGCCATTGTTGACGATCGCATCGGCCTGCCGCTTCCAGGCCAGTTGGAGCGGCGGCAGCGCGGCCGGGATCGAGGCGTCGATGGCGATGGGCGATTGCTGGTTGCCGATCGCGCAGACTTTGTCCGCCGAGTCGAGATCGCCCCAGCGGGCGGGGCCGGTCGCGCCCTCATAGCTCCAATGTGCGGCCTCATGAGAGTCGGGCTGCGAATCCTGCGCCGCGAATCCGGTTTTGGCGCAGATGGCGCAAAATCCGAGCGACGCGAAGCCCTTGAGCGCCGCACGGCGATTCATGACCGTTTTCATTCCGTTATCCTGCTTTTGCCCGTCGGGCCGCCGTGGACGGCTGCGCCAAAGCTAACGCAAAAGCGGATCGCACGAAACCGTCCGAGGCGTGAATCACGAAGCGAGTTCGCCCGAAATTCCGGGAAACCCGAGCCGTCTAGCCAAGCGGGGGCGGCCATGCTCTAACGCCGCTCTCGTTTCCTGCTTGCGCCGATCCGCCGATGACCAGCTCCGAAAACCTCAAGGATTCCGTCGATCCCCGCGCCGCCGCGCTGGAGCGGATCGCGTCGGCGCTGGAAAAGCTGGTTCCCGCGCCGCCCGCGCCAATCGATTTCGCGGCGGCCGACGCTTTTGTTTTCTCCGCGAGCGCGCCGCATTTGCTCCCCGTGCGCAAGGTGAACCGGGTCGAGATGGCGCTGCTGCGCGGCATCGACCGGCTGCGCGATTTGCTCACCGACAACACCGAGCGTTTCGCCCGCGGGTTCGCCGCCAACAACGCCCTTTTGTGGGGCGCCCGCGGAATGGGCAAATCCTCGCTGGTCAAGGCCGCTCACGCCGACGTCAATCAGCGCCTTTGCGTGGTGGAGGGCTTGAGGCCCCTAAAGCTCATCGAGATCCACCGCGAGGACATCGACAGCCTGCCCGTTCTGATGGGATTGGTGCGGGACGCGCCGCACCGCTTCGTCGTTTTCTGCGACGATCTCTCCTTCGACGCGGCCGACGCCAATTACAAATCGCTCAAGGCCGTGCTCGAAGGCGGCATCGAGGGGCGCCCGCAGAACGTGCTGTTCTATGCGACCTCGAACCGGCGGCACATTCTCTCCCGCGAGATGATCGACAATGAGCGCGGCACGGCGATCAATCCGGGCGAGGCCGTGGAGGAGAAGGTCTCGCTCTCCGACCGCTTCGGGCTCTGGCTCGGCTTTCATTCCTGCTCGCAGGCCGAATATCTCGACATGGTGTTCGGCTACGCCGCGCATTTCGGCTTGCTTCAGGACCGAGACGCGATCGAGCGCGAGGCGCAGGACCGCGAAACAATCGAGCGCGAAGCGCTCGAATGGGCGATCACGCGCGGCGCGCGCTCGGGCCGCACGGCCTGGCAATATATTCAGGATCTCGCCGGGCGGCTGGGCAAGACGACGGATTAAGGCGTTGGCCGTCCGGCGCCGAAATTACTTTGCCCCCGCGCGCGAAACGCCGATGATATGCGCGCAAGCGCCGCGAGCAGACGGCCGGCCCGGCGCCCCGATCCGAACCAATCGGCCGCGCGGAGAAACGCCATGCCGACCTATGTCACGCTCTACAATTTCACCGAGCAAGGCCTGCGCACCATCAAGGATTCGGTCAAGCGCGCGAAAGCGGCCAAGGACGCCGGGTCGAAGCTTGGGATCGTCGTCAAGGAAATCGTCTGGACGCAGGGACAATATGATGTCGTCGCGATCTCGGAAGCGCCGGACGAGGCGGCGGCGACCGCCTTCCTGTTGAACCTGCTGAAGGCTGGCAACCTTCGAGCCCAGACGCTGCGCGCCTTCACGGCGGCGGAAATGGAGAAGATCGTGGAGAAGGTGGCTTAGCCCCCGAACGGCAGGCATCGGGCGGCGACTCCGCTGCAATGACAGATCGTTCCCGGCGCGCTTGCGGCGCGCGCGCCGGTATATTCAAGATTTGGCCAGAGGAGTCAGCACGAGGACCGAATAAAACTGAAAGGCGCGGAAAAAACGGAGCCAAGCAAAAGCTCCGGCTCGACGTTTGCGGTCAAAATGCTTCAATCGCGCACCGGAACCGTGACAGATCACTAATGCATCGTTAAAGACTTTGTTCATGCAATTGACATAAATCAAAAAATGTGATAATCGACACAATGTTTTCAGTGAATATTTGCTTAAATAGCAGCATCAAGACGGATATTTAATCTGTCTGTATGGATTTGTATACGGCATAGATACTCTTAACTTTCTACATAGGCTCATTCAGCGATCATATCATCGCTGAGTGTTGGTTGTTTGCGCTTCTATACTGTCACTGCGCGATTATCTTCTTAATCGAAGGAGTTAAGGAAATGCTCAAAATTTCCAAGATTTCCTTGAAAGCAGCTTTGCTTGCATCATGCTCTATCGGCATGGCCGGAGCGGCCGTTGCTCAAACGTCTGTGCGGCAACTTCCGCCGGTGACCGCCAATTCCGGCGCGGGGACGTATTTGCCTCCAGACCTCCGCTACGAGGTGGCCGCCTACCTCCCGACAGAACCTGAAGCCTTCGCCAACGAATTGGACGAAAAGGGCTATTGCTCGGGCGCGCCTGAGAATCCGTACAGCAATTGAGCCCTACTCCGCCGCCTCTGCTTCGGCGTAGCGCCCGCCCAAATGATCCAGCGCCGCGCGCAAAACCTCGATCCCCGCGCCGGGCTTGACCGCCTGCATCGACAGATGGCGGCGCCACGCGCGGGCGCCGGGGCGCCCGTTGAACAGCCCGAGCACATGCCGCGTCATGGCGTGCAGGGGAACGCCTTCCGCGAGCCGCGCCTCGACATAGGGGATGAAGGCGGCGATCGCCTGCTCGCCGGTTTCGAAACGGGCGGGCTCGCCGAATAGGAGCGGATCGACTTCAAGCAGCAGGGCCGGGTTCTGGTAGGCCGCGCGGCCGATCATGACTTCATCGACATGATCGAGTTGCCCGATCGCGGCCTCAAGCGTCTCGAGGCCGCCGTTGATGGCGATGGGCGTCAAGGGAAAACGCCGCTTCAAAGCGTGGACCAGCGCATAATCCAGCGGCGGGACGCTGCGGTTGTCTTTGGGCGAGAGGCCCTTCAGCCAGGCCTTGCGCGCGTGCACGATGAGCGCGTCGGCGCCGGCGGCGATCACAGCCTCCGCGAAAATCCCCAGCGCCTCTTCCGGGTCCTGATCGTCGACGCCGATACGGCATTTCACCGTCACCGGAACGACGACAGCCGCCTTCATCGCGCCGACGCAACCGCCGACAAGCTCGGGCTCGCGCATCAGGCAGGCGCCGAAAGCGCCGTTCTGGACGCGCTCCGAGGGGCAGCCGACGTTGAGGTTCACCTCGTCGTAGCCGAAATCGGCGCAAATCCGGGCCGCCTCGGCGAGATCGGCGGGATCCGAGCCGCCAAGCTGCACGCCGACAGGATGCTCGGCGGGCTCGAAGGCGAGGAGGCGCGCACGATCGCCATGCAGCACAGCCGCGGTCGTCACCATCTCCGTATAAAGTCGCGCGCGGCGCGTGAGCAGGCGATGGAAGAACCGGCAGTGCCGGTCGGTCCAGTCCATCATGGGCGCCACGCTGAATCTAAACTCTTGATTTAATGCCATTTTTTCTTTAATCTCAATCCACTAAGTCGGGTCGTGCGCACTCTTTTCTACGCTATCATCCGACCCTTTTCGCCGCAGTTCGACGGCTCGGCGCACACGGAGCGCCTATGTTTTGGCGACCTTCACGAAGCGCAAATCGGGCTCCTGGCGAGCCCAAGTGCGGCGAAAAGGAAAGTATGTCAACGCGGTCTTCCTTCGCCGCGAAGACGCCGAGGAATGGGCGCTCGAGGTTGAGCGCCGCATCGACCGCGGCGAGCCCGCCCTGGCGCAAGGTCCCGCGACGCGAAAACAATCGGTCACTTGATTCAGCTGCATCGCGACGACCTCCGAGAAGTCGGGAAACGCATCGGACGATCCAAAGCGGCGAGTCTCACTCTTCTTGAACACAGATTGGGACGCTTCCGGATTTCAGAACTCGACCGCGAGCGCATCATCCAATTCGGAAAAGCGCGTGCGCGCGAAGGCGCCGGCCCAGTCACTCTTGGCATCGACCTCGGATATATCAAGACAATTCTGTCACATGCGGCGGCGGTGCACGGCGTCGTCCTTTCGACCGAGCCGATCGCGTTGGCGCGCATAGCGCTCGCGCGGCCTGGCCTCGTCGGGAAAGGGAATGAGCGCGACAGACGCCCGGCACAGAATGAACTCGACAAGCTCGTCGCAGCTTTCGATGCAAATCCCGCGCAGCAGATTCCTGTTGGTCGGATCATTCGCTTTGCGGTAGCGACAGCGATGCGCCAGGACGAGATCTGCCGCATCGAATGGCCGGATTTCGATCCGGGTGCGCGAATGCTCCTTATCAGGGACCGCAAGGATCCGCGGAAGATAGAGTGGAAACAGTCAGCGCATCCCTCTTCTAGGACGCGTTGACAAATAGGATTCCCATCGGGTCGAGGTTCTGATTTAAGGTTGCTTTCGCAAGGAGGCGGACTTGATTTGGGGATTGATGTCGGATGCGGAATGGGCCTGCTTTGAGCCATTCGTGACGGTTCGGGTGCGCCCATAGCGGGCGACGGCCGAAGGACCATCGCCTTGTTCTCGATGGGATTTTCTGGATCGCCCGCACCGGGGCGCAGTGGCGCGACCTGCACGAACATTTCGGCAAATGGTCGTCGGTCTATCGACAGTTCCGGCGCTGGACGCTCGCCGGATTGTGGGACCTTCTGCTGGAAGCCTTGAACGAGACCGAAGGCGTCGGCGAAAGCGTCCAGATGATCGACTTGACCATTATCCGGGCGCATCACTGCGCAGCCGGCGCTAAAGGGGGGACTCCGCGTCAGGGTCTTGGGCGCTCAAGAGAGTGGCTTCACGACTAAAATTCACCTCCGCACGAACGGCGAAGGATTGCCGATAGCCGCAGAGATCACCGCGGGCGAAGTCTCGGATTATTCGGGCTTCGACCCGTTGATGGAAGCAGAGGGCCCGGAAGCCAAAGTCCTGCTCGCCGATCGCGGCTATGATTTTGATCATATTCGCGAAACGCTGGAGGAAAAGGGCGCGGCGACTGTCATTCCGACACGCCGGAACCGCAAGGTTCAAATCCCCGTCGATGGCCACATCTACGCCTTGCGCAACCGCATTGAGCGCTGCTTCAATAAGCTCAAGAACGCGCGAAGGCTGGCGACCCGATACGACAAAACCGCAGCCAGCTATCTCGGCTTCGTCCATATCGCCGCAATCCGGCTATGGATCCGCGCATTTGTCAACAGGACCTAGATGTCACGGGCTACGATGCCCGCGCCATCATCGAAGAGCAACGCTCCAGTGCGGGCAACTAAAGCGGTCGAATTTTTCCTTATAATGGACGGTCTATTGGCGCGGCGTTCCGACGCCAATGTCGTAAGCTCAAAATCGAAGATCTGCACTTTCATGATCTCCGTCATGAAGCCGCAAGCCGCCTCTTCGAAGCCGGGTTTTCTATCGAGCAAGTCTCGCTCGTCACTGGCCACAAAGATTGGAAGATGCTCCGTCGCTACACCCATCTCAAACCGGAAGCTCTTCACGACGCCCGAGCGCGACGGGCCGCTTCATGAGTCATTCCGCGGGACGCCGGTCGAGTTGCCGGTCCAATACTTGCCTTGACCCGAGTGGGATCGCCGAGGTGGTCTAGCCGCACGTTTCGCCGTCGACGCCCTAAATCTCGTGCTCGGGGTGGACGGGCGCGTGGGAGAGCGTCTCGTCTATCGCTGCGAGGAGACTTCCCTCGACTTCTTTGAAGCCGGCCGTACGCTCATGGAACCGCCTCAGTGTTTCCGTCGGTGTGCGCGGGACCTGATGTTGAATTCCAGGGGTCGGCAAAGCGCGGCGAAGTTAACAAATTCTCGTCTGTCAGCGTCTTCAGAAATGCGACGAGATTGGATTTTTCTTCCTGCGTGAGATCGATCTTGAAAATCAGATCGCTCTTGACCGGACTTAACCGTCCGTCTCCGGCGTTGGGGCCGCTTTCAATCAGTCTGCCGCCTCGTGAATAAATTTCAACCGCATCCTCGAGCGACGCGACGCTGCCATCATGCATGTAAGGGCCGGTGACCGCGACATTGCGGAGGCTGGGCACCCGGAATTTTCCCATATCCTCCGGCGCGCCCGTTATCTCGAATAAGCCCCGGTTTGGAGCTGGATAGCTACCCTTGCCGTCGATGTTGTAAAGGCCGGTATTGTGAAACGGCGTCTCTACCTCGCGACTCGCGGCGTAAGCGAATTGATCGTCAAGATTGGAACTGCCATGACAATGATGGCATTCCCCCTTTTCGCCGAAGAAAATATCATGCCCGGCTTGCTCCGAGGCCGTGAGCTTTGACTTGCCCTGGAGGTACAGGTCATAGCGGCTCGAAAATGAGACGATGCCGCGTTCGAAACTTGCGATGGCTTTGACGATTTCCACGAAGGTCATTGGACCGCTCGAGTCCGGGAACGCTTCTCGGAACAGGCGCTGATAATCGGGATCAGCACGAAGCCGCGCCAAAATCTTCGGCTTGGCGACATCGTCAACACCCATCTCGACCGGATGCTCCCCGAGCATCGGAACAGCCATTTGACTCTCCAAGGTCACCAACGCGGGATTAGCCCAAGTAAGAGTGGCGCGCCAGGCTACATTGGCGAGGCTCGCCGCATGCCTCGGCGTATCCTCGCCAGTCGAGCCTATCGATGTCGCCCGGCCATCGCTAAAAGCGCGCTCTTGCTTGTGGCAGGACGCGCAGCTCAAGGTTTCATTGCCGGACAAGCGCTTGTCGTAAAACAGATGTCGCCCAAGCTGAAATTTTGCCTCCGACATTGGATTGTCGGCCGGCACGCGCGGGAGCGGAACGTAGCTGGGAAGATCCCATCTCCATTTTTCCAATGTCGGCTGCCCGCCGATGACTTTCGAGGTTGCTCCGATAAGCAACAGGGAAAGAACGGCTGCCGGACTCCCTCTCAAGGTTTGACCCCGGCGCTCTCGACCTTGTCGGATATGGGGCCGGCGGAAAAGATCGGCGACAGACCTCGGCGCCTTTGCTTTCCGGCGTCGCCCGCACCCGGACTTGTCTCGACAAGGTTGAGACCAAGCTGTTCGAAGATCCCAGAACAATCAGGATCGTCGAAGCCGCTCATGCAGCCGATTGCGCCGCCCTGGTCGATAGAAAGATCGGTGCTTTTGAAGAGCGTCGCGAGATCTAGTTCGACTCTCTGCGTAGCTAAATCGATGTGGCCGAGCGTCACCGTAAAGCGATTAGGCCGCAAACATGCGACGATCTCGCCAGTGGCGGGATTTCCGGTGCATCCGGTCGAGCCAAGATGAACGAACCAAGTCCGCGCCTTGGAGCCATCGGGCTTGGTAATTCCGCCCGCAGGCTCGATGTCGAAGCTCAAAAATTTGCGGCCGGCTTGCCAGCTCCAGCTCATCGCGGCGATATCGAGTGGTGGGGAGCTGTCTCGACATTGCTATGGTTGAGGGACATCTTTGCGCCATCAACCTCCGCCTCTATCGGCACACCGACAGAGAATTCAAGCCCTTCATAGGCGCCTGGAGGGGCGCTTCCGGTAACAACGACGTTTTTGGCGGGCGTCGCCTTGCCGCAAGGAGTGTTGCCCCCGCGGGCGTCTTTGAAATCAAGCAAAGCCAAATTGGCGAATTGCCAATCATTGCGTCCAAGGATTAGCGGCGTGCGCTTTCCCTCACCGTCGATCAATTGCAGGTCGTAGACGTACAGCCGGGCCTCGTCGAGTTTTGCGGACACATGGCTGAGCCCCAAGTCCGTTAGCGGCGCGCCGCAGCCAGCGGGCTTGCCATTCTGGGTGATCGCGAAAGTAACGATAAGCTGTTGGGTGGCGGGGGCGGCAGCCGCGCCGGTCCAGATCGCAGCGGCCGCGATCGCCAATCCTGTTGAAGCTCCTTTAATGGGCATATGTCTCCCCTTTTGATTTGAGGCGTAGCGCCCATGAAAAAGCGCCTCTACGAGCTGCCGCCTGTCGTGGACGGGCTGTTAAGCTAATCCGACCTTCCTCTCGAACTCAATGACGCAACGAGAGCGAAAAGCGCTCTAGAACTCGACTCGCAAGGATGCCAGAATGGTTCTCGGGGTTCCGGGAGTGATCGTATACCGGTTCGACGAGGCCGCGTAGTAGGTCGTGTCGAAGAAGTTCTTGACATTCAATTGCGCCGTGATTTTTGCCCCTTGCCAAGGGAAGCGGTAGGAGATCATGCCGTTGACGAGGGTGTATTGCGGAAGCTGAAACGAGTTTGCGTTGTCGCCTTGTGAACTGCCAACGACGTTGAGGCCTCCAGCAACGCTCAATCCTTCGAGGGCGCCGAGGGCGTCGCATTTCACCCATAGATTGCCCTGATTTAGCGGGACCGACGGCAACTGGTTGCCGACGACGGCGTTTTCCGTCGTGATCTCAGTGACAGGATTATAAGGGGCGCCGATCGTGACCCTCGCGTCATCGTGCGTATAATTGGCGATGAGGCTCCAATTCTCATTCACGCGGCCGGTTAGGTCGAATTCGACTCCCTTGCTTTCCGCGGCGCCCGTGACGACGAAGTAGCCGGGATTGTTGGGGGCAGGATTCGGAATATTTGTTTTTGTGATATCAAAGAAAGCCAGCGACGCCGAAAGGCGCTTATCAAAAAAATCAGCCTTGGCGCCGCCCTCCCACTGCGTGGCTTCCGAAGGCGCGAGTGGTGAGCCGCCTACCGCCTGGCCGACATTGGTGCCAAAGGATTGCGTGAAGTTACCGTAAAACGACAACCAGGGTACGGGTTGAAAGAGAAGGCCAATGCGCGGGCTGAACGCGGTATCGTTGCGTTCTTTATAGGCCGCCTCCGCTGCGGCCGGGGTTCCCGGCGGCCCAATGAAAGCAAAGCCATAATTAGAGACAAAAGCTCGACCCGGTCATGGCCCAGTCGTAGCGTCCGCCAAGGAGCAGATGCCAAGCATCGTCCTGCGTGGAAATCATGTCCTGAACATAGGCTCCTTCCCAGGACTCCTTGTTGATGCCATAGGTGTTTGGCGTGCTGGGCAACACCTTGAACAGTGCATAATTAGGATCATAAATATTCGTTTTAACTACAGATGCTTCGTCGAGAACGAGGCCGAAGAGCGGCTGGTCATTATTGAAGTAATCCAGGCCTAGCAAGAGGGAATGCTTGAGAGGGCCGGTGTCGAATTTGCCCTTCAGATCAAGATTTGTGGCAATCGTTTGCTGACTGTAATTGCCGTAAAATGGATAGACGCTCATAGCCCCGGTGGTTTGATTGACGCCCGCGCCAAAGGGCGGTCCAAGGACGGGCGTCTGCGAATTGGTGAAGCCAGCGTTCTGGTAATCGAACCAATTCGTGAGGCTCCAAGTCGGAGCAAGGTCGTATGTCCAGTCATAGCCAATATAGCGGGTGTCCATACGGGCGGGAGTTGTCGCTGTAAGGGACGGCTGCTGAAGATAGCGGCTGATCGGGATCGGCGCTGGCCGGTCGCCGATCGCAGGGAACACGCTGTCGTCGACCGTCGTTCTATGCTGGTACATGACATCCACGTTCATCCTGAATTGTTCAATAGGATGATAGGTGATTGTCGGCGCGATGAAGACATTTCCGCTCTCGACGAAATCGACGAAGGAATCGGCGTGTTCAAAATCGCCGTTGACCCGGTAGAGCCAGGTTTTGTCGGCGGTCAACGGCCCGGTGACGTCGAAAGTTGTCCTGGTCGTGCCGAAAGATCCTGCTTGTTCCTGGAACGAATAATAGGGCGTATCGAGCGGGCGTTTGAGCAGGAGATCGACGAGACCACCGGCCTCGACGCGGCCGTAAAGCATTGCCGACGGGCCTTTCAGGACGTCGATCGATTGAAGGTTCTGGGTCTCGATTCCGTAGAGGTTGTTCGTCTGCCGCAGACCGTTGATATAGACATTTTCTCCGGTGCTGAACCCACGGATCGTGAAGGTCTCATAAGGCAGGGTGAAGTTCGCAGCGGACACGCCGCTGACATTGGAGGTGATCGCATCCTCGACGCTGATCGCTTGCTGATCATCCATCGTCTCGCGCGGGACGACCTGGATCGCCAGCGGCGTTTGCAAGATCGGCGTTTCAGTCTTCGTCGCGGCGATCGTGACAACGGCGTTACAGCCCGTGAAGCGGCCGCCGCTTTCGCCGGCCCCCGTGCCGGTCGGATCGCCGGCTCCATTGCCGCCTTGACCCGCGTTGACGTTGACTGGCGGGAGGGGCAATGTTTGAGATTCACCGGCCTGATCGGCGGTCTGCGCGAACGCGCGGGTGCTGGAGATGATTGGGCTCATTGCGAGCGTGGCGAACGTGGCGAGCGCCGTCGTCGCCATGAGTTCGCGTTTCGCCGCGCGGGCGACATCAAAAATTGCCTTCATGGCATGACTCCGGGGCGCAAGCCGCGCGGCCAGAGGGCGTGCGACGGACGTGCGAGACAAAGGAACGGGAGGGGGTCGGCTGGCCGTGCGCAGCCCCGACTTTTGATAGCCGAGTGGTCGCGCTCAGAGAGTTTGCGGCGGCCCGCGTGGCGCCAAGTAGAATTGCGCAGCGTCGCCGGCCCAAGCGATGGGTGGCGGCGCAAGGCCAACAACGCAAGCGGCCCGCAGCGCAAACAATACAATGCTGACCGACGCCGCAACAAAGAGGCTTCCGCTGGTGGCGCAAGCGAAAATGCAGCAAAGGCCGTGGCAATGATGCTGTTCGTTATGCGGCGTTTCGGAACCGGGTCTGCTCTGCGAGCAGATGACGCCGTCATGCACGTCGAAAGCGGCGGCCGGCCCGGCAAGTAAGCCTTGCAGCAAAAAAGCAAAGAGCGCGATCGCGCTGAACGCGATGCGCCTTACGGCAGATCCTTTCCGAAACCTTTCCATTTCCTAAAGATCAACCGGTCTCTCCAGCTAGGCAATATATCCGCGCGTTTTTCCTGTCCGCGGGCGCGTTTTTGCATGGCCGTGTATTTAAACTGCAACTGATTCGGGTGTGGCGATGGAATCAGTTCTCAAACCGGCAGCTTTTCCAGGCTACGTGCTTCGTAGTGCGGTGAAGCAGCGCTCGCCGACCATCGCCCGAAGTCATCGGCCCGGTCGGTCTCGGCATCGACCATGCTCGCCTTCTTGCCGTCGCGGGTGACGCCCTCGCGCTTCAGATAGGAGAGATGGGCAGACATTGGCGCGGAGCGGAAGGCGCGGCCCTGGTGGCGCGCGGGATTAAAGAGCAGCCAACCCGTCTCCTCCATGCGGCGCGTGTTCTCAAGGCTCTGCGCGCCGTTGAACTCGGCGACGGGCTTTCTCTCGATCTCGTAAGCGTCAAGCAAAGCGTCGTCGGCGAGGCCCTTCGGCGCAAGGTCGATCTTCCACACGAGGTTGACGCTGTCCTGGACGCCGGAGTTCAACCGCTCGCTGACCGGCCGATCGGTTCTTGCCGTCGGGAACCGTGTTCACCGCCGTTTTCAGGTTGTGGTAGATGCCGCGGCCGCAGACGCCTCAAAAAGCGAAGGTGCGGCGCCGCCGAATTTATGCAGGCTGCGTCAGCTTGCCTGCATGCGCGTTAACGATTTTTTCTGGTTCTCGCGCGACCGGCGGCGGTAAAGGTCGACATGAGCCACCTCGATGTCGTCACGGCGTTGCGTGCGACGATCGCATGGCTCCTGTCGAATTGGCGCGAGTCTATATAGACAAAACAAATCGGCCTATAGACAAAAGCTATATTAGCTCGCACAATGAGCCGGCGATTTCGAGCCGTGGTCCATCTTCGTTTGCGGCCTTGCCGGCGCCTCGATGACTCGATTTTTAGGATGGTCTCATGACGGCGACGATTCCGGCCATACGGCCGGCTTGCGCGCAATTTTCGTCCGGTCCTTGCGCCAAGCGCCCGGGTTGGCGAACCCAGAATCTTGACGACGCGCTGGTCGGACGCTCGCATCGGGCGAAGGATGCGAAGGCTAGATTGAAGCTCGCCATCGATCTCACCCGCGAGCTTTTGCAAATTCCTTCAGATTATCGCGTCGGAATCGTGCCGGGCTCCGATACCGGCGCCTTCGAGATGGCCCTATGGTCGCTGCTTGGTCAGCGCGGCGTTGATGTGCTCGCCTGGGAATCCTTTGGCGACGGCTGGGTCAGCGATGTCGTCAAGCAATTGAAGCTGCGATGCGCGCGTCCTGAAGGCGGGTTATGGCGACATCGTCGATCTGGCGCGCGTCGATTTCGACAATGACGTCGTCTTCACCTGGAACGGAACGACCTCCGGTGTGCGCGTCCCCAACGGCGACTGGATCGCCGCCGACCGCAAAGGCCTGACGCTCTGCGACGCGACCTCGGCCGCTTTCGCGCAAAATCTCGATTGGCCAAAGCTCGACGTCGTCACGCTTTCCTGGCAAAAGGCGCTTGGCGGCGAAGCCGGCCACGGCATGTTGATCCTGTCGCCGCGCGCGGTCGAAAGGCTCCTCAGCTACGCGCCCGCATGGCCGCTGCCAAAGGTCTTTCGGTTGATGAGCGGCGGCAAGCTGATCGAGGGGATCTTCGAGGGCGAAACCATCAACACGCCATCGATGCTGTGCGTCGAGGATTATATCGACGCCCTGCGCTGGGCGAAATCGCTTGGCGGCCTCACCGCTCTCATCGCCCGCGCCAACGCCAATGCGAAAGCGCTCGCCGACTGGGTGGCGAAGACTCCCTGGATCGATTTTCTCGCCAGGGAGGCGCGCGTCAGATCGAATACCAGCGTATGCTTGGAGATCGTCGATCCGGCGATCGTCGCGCTGGGGTCCGACGCTCAGTCCGGCTTCGCGAAAGCGATCGCAAGCCTGCTTGAGGAAGAAAAGATCGCTTACGACATCGGCGCCTATCGCGACGCGCCGCCTGGCCTGCGCATCTGGTGCGGCGCGACGGTCGAAACAAGCAATATCGAAGCGCTGACGCATTGGCTCGATTACGCATTCGAGACGCTGAAGAGCGAGCTATCCGCGGCTGCGTGAATTGGCGTATGCGCGATGAAAAACAAGGGGCGCGCGTCAACCGCTCGGCCCGCATGTCTTTTTAGAGTCGGAGAACGCCATGCCGCGGCGCGTCCTTATTTCAGATGCCCTTTCGCCAGGCGCCGTCGCCGTCTTCAAGGATCGCGGCGTCGAGGTCGAATTTCAGCCGGGCCTTGGCAAGGACAAGGAGAAACTCGCGGCGATGATCGGCGATTTCGACGGCCTGGCCATTCGCTCCGAGACCAAAGTCACCGCCGAGATTCTCGCCAGCGCGAAAAAGCTGAAAGTCATCGGCCGCGCCGGCATTGGCGTCGACAACGTCGATATTCCGGCCGCGACCGCCAAAGGCGTCATCGTGATGAACACGCCGTTCGGGAATTCGATCACCACCGCCGAACATGCGATCGCGTTGATGTTCGCGCTCGCGCGGCAAATTCCATTGGCCGACGCCTCGACCCAGGCGGGCAAATGGGAGAAGAACCGCTTCATGGGCGTCGAGATCACCGGCAAAGTGATGGGCGTCATCGGATGCGGCAACATCGGCTCGATCGTGGCCGCGCGCGCGATTGGCCTTCACATGCACGTCATTGCTTACGATCCTTTTCTTTCGCCGGAGCGGGCGCTCGACCTCGATATCGAAAAGGTCGAACTCGACAATCTTCTCGCGCGCGCCGACTTCATCAGCGTTCACACGCCAATGACGCCGCAGACGAAGAACATCCTCTCGGCTGCAAATCTCGCCAAGACCAAGAAGGGCGTTCGAATCATCAATTGCGCGCGCGGCGGCCTGGTCGATGAGGCGGCGCTGCGCGCCTTGCTCGATTGCGGCCATGTCGCGGGCGCGGCCTTCGACGTGTTCGTCAAGGAGCCGGCCACCGACAATCCGCTGTTTGGCCATCCGAACGTCGTTTGCACCCCTCACCTTGGCGCCTCGACAAATGAGGCGCAGGAAAACGTCGCGCTGCAGATCGCCGAGCAGATGTCGGATTATCTAACCCGCGGCGCGATCTCCAACGCGATCAATTTTCCGTCGATCACCGCGGAGGAGGCGCCGAGGCTGAGGCCCTTTATCAGGCTGTCCGACTACCTTGGCGCTTTCGCCGGCCAGATCGTCGATAGCGCTATAAAGAAGGTGACGATCATTTATGAAGGCGCGGTGGCGCAGTTGAAGACGAAAGCGCTCACCGCCTCGGTCGTCGCCGGGCTTTTGCGTCCGCTGCTCGCCGACGTCAGCGTCGTCTCCGCGCCGTCGGTCGCCAAGGAACGCGGCATTGTGATCGACGAAGTAACCCGCGCCGCGGACGGCGATTATGAATCGCTTATCACTCTCGTGGTCGAAACCGAGACCCATGAGCATCGCATCGCCGGCACGGTGTTTCACGCCGGCAAGCCGAGAATCATTTCGATCAACGATATCGAAGTCGACGCACTGGTCGCGCCGACGATGATTTACGTCAGCAACGAAGACAGGCCTGGCTTCATCGGCCGTTTCACCAGCGTTCTCGGCGGGGCCGACATCAATATAGCGACCTTCGCGCTGGGCCGGGACCGAGAGGGCGGTTCGGCGGTCGCTCTTGTCGCGGTCGATGGTGTGGTGCCGGAAAAAGTGCTCGTCGAGGTCAGGGCTTTGTCGGGCGTGAAAGAGGTCAAGGCGCTGAATTTTTAACGCTGCCTTGCGTCGTTACAATGAGGATTGACGCCCCGCGCTTCCGGCGCGCGCGTCGCGGGCGAATTCATTGCGCGTAAAACCCTGTGCGTAAAGCAAGGCGGTAAGATCGGCGTGGTCGATGCGGGCGTCGGCGCCTACGGCGACCGCGGGCTTGCCGTGAAAGGCGACGCCAAGACCCGCCTCCCGCAGCATCGGAAGATCATTGGCGCCGTCGCCGACGGCCAAGGTCTGCGCGATCGTCAGGCCATGCTCAATGCGCAGGCGTCGCAGCGTTGCAAGTTTGGCGTCGCCGCCGAACACCGGGTTGGCCACCTCGCCCGTGAAAAAGCCGTTGGCGTCGATCTCGAGCTGGTTGGCGTAATGCGCGTCGAAGCCGATCGCGTCCGCGATGGCGTTGGTAAAGTCCGTGAACCCGCCGGAAACTAGCGCCGTATGCGCGCCATGCCGGCGCATCGTCCGGATCAGCGTGCGAGCGCCCGGCGTCAAAGTGACGGCGTTCTCGATCACCTTTGCGATGACGCTTCTGTGCAGGCCCTTGAGCAGCGCCACGCGCTCGCGCAACGCCGCCTCGAATTCGATTTCGCCGCGCATCGCGCGTTCGGTGATGGCCGCGACAAGGCCCCTTTTGCCAACCTCGGCGGCAAGTTCGTCGACGCATTCCTGGCCGATCATCGTGGAATCCATGTCCGCCGTCAGAAGCTTTTTGAGCCGTCCCTCGTTCGGTTGAACGATGACGTCGACAGGCGCGCCATCGAGGGCGGCGCGCACCGCCGCGTCGAACTCTTTGAGATCGTCTTGCGCGCCCGGCGTGAAAGCGATGTCGACGGCGACGCCCTGATCGAGCCAGCGCAAAGCGTGCGCCCGCGGCAGCGCCGACCGCGCCCGCTGCGCAAGTTCTTCCGTCAGCGTCGGAGCCCGCGGATTGCAGACAAGCGTTGCGACATGCGTCATCGATTTTGGAATCCAGGATTAGCTCTATTGGACCTTATCAGCGGATCGAAGTCCAGGAGCCTCCGCCACCGTCAAATCCTGTGTACGGCTCTCCTCGGCGTCTCGCCGCCCAGGGCATCGGATAGGCGTCCTGCGCTTACCCGCGCTTCCTAAGAAGCTTACATCGCGCGCAGAACCAATTCGTCGGCACAACATGATCGTTCTCGACGGCTGGAGCCCGATGAGTTGCGACGTGGTCGCCATTCCAAACGCCGAATTCGATCGTCCCGGCGGCGCCCGCCAGAACCACGGCGGATGCGGTCAGAGCCGTGCGAGGCGCTCGTCTCAAGAGCCGCGCCCGGGATCGTTATAGATCGCGAAGCGGATCAACTCGGCGAGCGTATTGATCTTCAACTTTGCCCGTATTGAAGAGCATGCATTCGTCACCGTCTTGTAACTGATTCCCAGCTTCGCCGCGATCTTGTCGTAGCTGTTGCCTTTGCCCAGAAGCGACAGGATCTGCACCTCGCGGCTGGTGAGATCCTTCGTCGCCGAGTTCATCTCCTTTCGCGCGCAACATGGCGACCTGCATCGCCAGCCTGTGGGAGAGGTGCGGCTCGCCGAGCTGAACCTTTTCGAACGCCGTCGAAAACTCCGAAGAGGACATGTCTTTCAGGACATAGCTCAATGCACCGCTTTCAAGCGCGCGCGACACGATCGCCGGATCGTTGTGCATGCTGAGGACAAGGATGCGCGCCTTCCTGTCGGACGAGGCGATGCGCCGGATCAGCGACAGGCCGCCAAGATCGTCCCCCTGAAACGTCAGATCGGCGATGACGACGTCCGGATGATGGCGAAGGAAAGCGCGATAGCCGGAGACTACGGTCGTCGCCTCGTAAACATGCTCGATCCCCATGTCCGCAAGGACCCGGCGGCAGCCTTGCAACACCATTGAGTGATCATCGACGATGAGAACGCTAGTCATGCTGCGCGCGGCTAGCTGAAGGTCGGGCTGTCGGGCGCTTCCCCCTGCGCTTCGGCCCGATCGAGCGGAAGCGCGATGGCGAGAACGACCCCGCCCGGCGCCGCTTTGATTTCAAACGACCCGCTGAGGGCTTCGACCCGCTCCCGCATTCCGGACAGGCCGACGCCGGCGCGCAAAGGCTGTCGCAGCCCTATGCCGTCGTCGCGGATGCTGATCGCGATCGAGGAAAGCCCCGATTCGTCGCGCTCGTTGAGCGCGATCGTGATCCGGTTCGCATGCGCATGGCGTATTGCGTTGAGGAGACCTTCCTGGACGCAACGATAGATCGTGAGATCGACGAGAGGCCCGTAGCTCGGCCTCAAATCGCCGATCGCGTGGTCGATCGCCGGGCCGCCTTCGCCGCCGTCGAGATCGACGAGGAGCTTGATCAGGCACTGTTTCAGCGGGATCTGGCCGAGCGCCATCGGCCTCAGGCGATCGAGAACCCGGCGGTTGATCCCCTGCACTGTTTCCACCAGGGCGACGACGTCCTGCGCCCGCTCGCTGATGTGCGCGCCGTCAGGCAGACGCCTGGCCATGTTCAGGATCGAGGTCGCGTTGACTTCCAGAGCAAACAGACAGGCGCCGGCTTCGTCGTGAAGCTCCAGCGCCGTGCGGCGACGCTCGTCGTCCTGCGCGGTGAGGAGCTTGCGGGTGAGGCTGCGATTGGCGTCATGGGCGGCCGAGAGCGCCTCCGCCGCTTTGTTAAAATGATCGGTAATGGTGGCGAGTTCGACAAGAGAGGGGCGCAGCAGCCGCACCGCGTAGTTTTTGATTTCAAGATCCTTGAGGCCCGCGACGAGACGCGGCAGCGGCGCCAGCACGCGGCCAAAAAAGAGGAACAGCGCGCCGAGCACAATAATGTTCAGGCAAAAGGTCGTGACGATCAGCGCATAGGCATAATTCCAGGCTTCGCCGATTTCGTCGCTCGGCTCCGAGCGGATTGTCACGACGCCGATGGATTCACCCCTGATGACGACGGGAAAATTCTGGACCTCGATCGGCGGCGCGATCAGGAAGCTGAACCACGCGGGCGCATCGGGGGCGTCCTGCCGCGCCCGCGCGTCGGGATTTAACGCGGACAGGACCGGACGCCCGGCCGCATCGGCCACTTCGATCTTGACGTGGCGAATCGATTGGAAATGTAGGTCGATGCTTTTCAACAACAAGGGAGCCGGCGCGTCCTGAAGCAGGCGAATGCTGTCTGAGACGACCTGCTCCGCAAGCTGCATCGATGATGCGATCTCGAGCTTTGTCGCCGTCCTCGCTTTCAGGACAATTACCGCGCCGGTCAAAGCCGCAGCTGCGAGGTCGATCGCCAGGACGCCGAGAACGAGGCGCGTGCGAAGCGAACGCAAGGAAAAAAACTGCCGCAGGGCCTCGAACCGCCCGCCCGCGACGGCGGGAGCTGCGGCTGCCCGTTCGCGCCGGTCCGGCGCGGTCTCGGCGCCGATGGAGGCTGGCGTTGTCATTTCGAACTGTTTTCTGCCTTGTAGGAAGCGGTAAGGCTATTCAGAGCCGCTGTCCGATCCATACCTTCTTTGCGCAGGTTCAGATAGTGCTGCACCATGTCGCCATACGCCTTTTTCGAGACGGTGGCGTCCGCAACGTCGACCATGCCCGTCATGATGTCGACGTAGCGCTCGGGTTGCTGCGCTTCGGCGAGCATATCGGCCGTCTGGGCGGTGCGATTGGCGATCATTCGCTGATCCTCGAAAAAACGAAGCGTCGCCTGATGCATGGCGCGGCGAAGGCGATCGACCTCAGGATCGCTTGGCAGCACCAGGCGCCCTATCTCCCGGCTGCGCAACCACAGCGATGGTTCGATCACATCCTTTACGGTCAACCATTTCGGCAGTTGCGCCGGCCGGCTGACCGAAACGACCTTTCGTTGCGGCTCATCGGCTTCGTCGCCGCACGCCGCCAGAGATCCAGCGCCGAGCAGCATGAGCAATAAGCCGCCGACGGATCGGCGCGTCAAGCGAGGCATGTCATTGTCTCGCAAGAAAGTCGGGCAGCAGCGCGAAGCTCCTTGGTCCTTCTCCGACCTTGATGCGGAAAATTTCGCGCCGCCGCGCGAGATCAACGACCGAGACGTCGCCAGAGAACCAGTTCGCGACATAGGCGAGGCCGGAAGGCCCCGCGAGGACGCCCTCGGGATAGCGCCCGACCGCGATGGCGCCGACCACCGCGAGGCTTTTCGCATCGACGATCGAAAGCGCGCCCTGATGCTGGTTCGTCACCAGCACATAGGCGCCGTCCGGCGTGGCCGCGACTCCGTAAGGCATGGCGACCGCAACGCGCGCGACCAGTTCCAACCGCACCGTGTCGATCACGGCGAGATCGTTGCTACGCACATTGGCGACGTAGAGCCGACGGCCATCGGGGGCCAGCGCAAGGGCGAAAGGCGCCTCGCCCGTCGGGATCGAAACGATCGTGCGCATCGCGTCCGCATCTATGACCGAGACATCGCCACTCTCGCGATCCGCAACGTAAAGGCGATGGCCGTCTGCGCTGAGCGCCACGTGGGCGGGGCTCTTGCCGACGGCGACGACTCCAGTCTGCGCGCCGGAATCGGGGTCAAGACGCATCACCAGGTCGTTCGCCCAGTCAGAGACGTAGAGCGAGCCGGACGCCGCGGCGATTCCAAACGGCTCGCCCTTGAACGGCAGGCTGCGCAAAAGGACGTAGGTTTCGGCGTCGACGACGTCGATTGCGCCTCCATCGGGATGGGTCACATAGATGCGCCGGCCGTCCGGAGACGCCGCGATCCCGGCTGGCCCTTTCCCGAGTTTGGCGCGTGCGACGACGCTGTTCGATCGCGGGTCGATCACCGCTACCGAGCCGTCGTCCTGGCTGACGACTGCGAGCCGGTCGCCCGCCATGGCCTCGCCGGAGCGCGCATGCTGCGGCGTCGCAGACAGGACGAGCGCCAGCAATGAGGCCGCGATCATGCGCATGTCATGAATGCCCTTCGGCCTTTGCCTTGAGGCCATCGAGTCCCGCCTTGAAAAGCCTCGTCATGGCCTGCCGTCCCGCCTCGTCGTTCAGATCGTCAGGCGGCTCATTGCCGGTGTCGCCGCGATAGAAGCGCCCAAACCATTCGACGTGGCTGCCGCCGTCCGCGCCCGGCGTCACCACAAGAGTCGCCGAGTAGGAACTCACTGGCGCCGCCTTCAGGTTGGGATTGAGCATGCGGTAGGAATAGGTCATCCCCGCCGGGTTATATTCGTCGACCTCCTCTTCAAGCTGCTCGCCGTTCTTGAAAGTGATGATTCGCTTTTCGTTCGAGCCTTCGCTGGCCTTGAGGTCCGAATTCCAATTTGAAATGCCGGCGAAATCGCCGGCGATCGCCCAAACGGTCTTGGGATCCGCCTTGATGTCGATCGCCTCGTCGATTTTTTGCGGCGTCGGCCCGTGAGCCTGCGCGAGCGTCGTCAGCGCGACGAGACCCACGACAAAACTCGCAGCATGAAAAACGGCCCTTAAGCGCATTAGAAAACCCCTTGCACAGGAAAGCCGCCGCTTGCACGCCGGAGGCGCTCGCGGACGGGAAAAAACACATAGACTGCGAGAAGCGCCGCAAGCGCGAGGGCGCCGGCGATCGGGCGCGGATCGATGAAGCCCGGGCTCGCGCGCCGCACCGCGACCGGCGCCAGCGCTTCGGCGAGACCGGACGCTCCGTTCATATGCGCGTAGGCGAGGCCGGTTTTGTCGGCGAGAGACTTGAGGTAAGGCTCACGGACGGAGGAGAGATGCTCGGTTCCCTTAGGAGCCACGCCGCCAAAGGGCGCGTTGCGCGCCTCATAGCCCGGCCGGCTCGCCAGTTCCGGCGGCGGTAGCCCGAAGCGGCTCTCATGCGGCACGTCGTCGACGCCCCAAAAACCGATCTCGTTGCCGCGATCATCGAATTTCGGGATCGGCGACAGCGCATAGCCGCCTGCCCCGACAATCAAGCCGCGAACCTCGCCTGCTTTTCCGTCAAACTGCGGACCGCCGGACAGAGGAAGCGGCGGCGACTCCTGGCCATCGGTGATGAAGATGAGGTTGCTGTTCACGCTTTTCGCCATGTCGATCGCCCGGTAGAGGCCCGAGGCGATATGGCTGTCGCCCTCCCACGCCTCGCGCCAGTCGATCGAATCGATCGCACCCGCGACGGCGCCATAGTCGCGGCAGACGTCGATTGGCTCAAACAGCAGAAATGGGATGCGTTCGCTGAAGAGCGCGAGTCCCAGCCGGCTCGGGCATGGCAGATTTGCGATGAGATCCTTCAGCGCCGCCTTGGCGACAGTGAGGCGACTAACCGGCTTGCCGTAGAGCTTGTAATCCCGCACGTTCATGCTGCCCGTGATGTCGACGACAGCCAGAACGTCGAGGCCCTCACGAGTTGCCGGGATCGGCGGCAAGACGACGGCGGCGAGCCCGAGAGCAAGGGCGCCAAGCAGCAGCAGCGTGCGGGGATCGCCCAGATTATCACGCCAGGTGTGAGGGCCGCCCGCCGCGCCCTCGCCGAAGACGCGGGTCATGGCAGCCCCTCCGGCTTTCCAGGAATATCGGTCCAGATCTTTTTGCGATCGGTCTTCACCGCGTCGCCGATGGTGCGCTCGAAGGCCGGGAAATCGCGGATCAGCCGCGAGGCCACGTCGAGATTGAATTTGGCGTCCCAGTCGCCCGGGGCGAGGGTCAGCGCAAGGCGATATTCCTGACGCGACAGAACGACGAAGGGGCCGGCCGCGTCGAGCTTACCCTGCGTCAGGAGGTCGAACGCCTGCCGCAACCGCCCATTAGCGAAATTGTAGTGCGCGATGGCTCGCAGCGCATCGGAACCCGTCTTGTCGAGCGCTTCGACATAGGGCTGAATTTCGTCGACCCGGTCATGGTCGAGCAGGAATTCGATCCGGGCCAGCAGAAGCTCGGGCGGCGAATCCATTGCGACGGCGACGTCATGATTCGCCTTCAAGGCTCTTATTTTTGCGTTGGCGTCCGCGAGGCGAATCGCCATGCCGAGCAAGCTGAGCGCGATCAGGACGAATATGATCGGCAGCAGTATCAGAACGTGCGGGCGCGCGCGGCCCCAAAGTCCGGTCGCCGTCACTCGCCAGTCCGCGTGGCGCGTTCGACGCGCCTGGCCGAATGCGTCAGGGGTGGAAGACAGCGTCATGCCGTCGCTTTCGGCGTGAGGAGGGCGCGCGCGGAACGCCGGCGTGGGACGAGAGGCGTCTCAGCGAGTTTCGCCGTCACCAGAAAGCCGATGCAGGCGCAGGCGAGCGCATAAGCGGGGCCTGTGAGGTCATAACGAGGCAGATGCTCCGTATAGACGATCGGATAGCGTTCGAGCTTGTCGATCTCATGGATCGCAGCCTCGACCTGCTCCGGATTCTCGGCCTGGAAAGGCTTGTAAGGAATATCGAGCGTCTGAAAGAACAGGTTGAGGAAGCGCTCCGGCATGGCCTGAGGCGAGTTCTCGCCCGGCTCCGGTTGGTCGAACATGCCCTTGCTGCCAGCCGTGCGCAGGAACAGGAAATAGAGGTCCGTCCTGAACTTGCGGAATTCGGCCCGCAAGAGATCCTGCACATGCGACTCGATGACGGCGCCGCCGTCCGAGACGAGCAGGATCACATGGTGCTCGTCAACCCTGTCGGTCGCGAACATGGAGAGCGCCATGGCCAGTCCGCGCGCCATGTCGGTGTAATCGAGGCCGGGCCGATCGCTGGCGTCGATCGCGGCCCGCACCGCGTCGCGATGATCGGTCAGGGGCAGCACAAGGATCGGCGAGGTTGAGAAGGCGGCGACGCCGAACAGATCGTGAGGCCGCCGGCCGACGAAATCGCGCAGGATCCGCTTGGTCGCCGCGGCCTTGGATTCGGCGCCGCCTTCGGGCGTGCGCCCGGCGAAGGTGTCGTTCATGCTGCCGCTGCGATCGAGCAGAATGACAACCTGCGCGCCTTCCCCTACCCGGCTGACGGTCTCGCCGCCACGATAGGGTCCCGCCAAAGCGAGGACGATCAGCGCAATGGCCAGCGCGCCGGAAAAGCGGAGGATCCATCGCAGCGCAGTGGACAGGAGATCCGCGGGCGCCGCCGCGACGGAACCGACAAAAGAGGCCCGCTGAGCGGAAAAGACAAAGGGCGCCGCGGCCAGAACCAGCAGGACCAGGACCCAGGGATGACCGACGCCGATGCTCATGGGCGCGTCCGTTCGGCCGCGGCCATCTTGCGCGCGAATGTCTCGAGGGCGTCGAAAGGAAGATCGCTGCGCGAGCGGTCCGGCTCGCTTCTGAAGAAGGCTTCGCGCGAGGCCGCGAAGAATCGCACGAGGCTATCGCCCATGGGCGCAAAGACCGGATGGCGCCGCAGGAAAGCGGCCGCGTCATCGGCGAGGACGCGGCGGCCGTCGGTCTGATCGATGCCCCGGTGAAGGATGAGCAGGGCCTCGATATAGCTCTCCTGCGCGCCGCGCCCGCGCAGCCCGCGCAGTCGGCGCGCGGCGTCCCCGAACGGGCGTGCTTTGGGCGCGCGAAACGGCCACCAGACCCTGTCGTAAGCGAGGATGGCGAGGGCGACGGTGGCGGCGAACGCGGCCAGGGCGACCGCTCGCCAGAGCGGCGCGACCTTGATGAGCGGCGCGGCCTCATCGGCCCGCATATAGTCCTTCGGATCCTCCTTCACCGGCGGCGCGACCTCCCGCAGCGCCGAGACCCCGATGGTCCAGGCCTGAACGTCTGCGCTTTCGGTCGCCCCGCCCATCGTGAACGCCACGGAGAAGGCCGGGATCTCTTGTGGGCGCGCGTCCAGCGCGTCGTAGAAATTCTGATAGAGAAGCTTCAGCTTGTAACGCCAGTTTGAGCCCTCAGCGCGCTTCTCGACATCGATGCTCCGCAAGTCGAGCCAATAGTCGATCGGACCGGGACGCGGCAAGGACGCCGCCTCGATCGCAGCGCCGGCCGCGACGACGAGATCGACGTCGGCCTCGACGAGATCCCCGGCGAAGAAGCCGATGTCGCGCGGCGCGCTGATCGTGATGCTCTTGACCATGCCGGGCGCCCCTTCGGCGCGTGCCTGACCGGCGCCGGCGATCGCGCCGCCACAAAGAAGAGTCAGTATGCAGAAGAGAGCCGGGGCGAACATGCGCTGGTTCATCAGCTCACGCCTGCATAAGGTCGCGCGAGAAGCTGTCGATATCGAATGCATCGGCGATCCGCACCGGCGTCCGGCCGTACCGCCGCGCCAAGCGGGTGATTTCCGCGCGCCGCTCGCGTTCGGCCTCCAGCCATCGCCGTTTCAGCTCCGGCCGCATGAAGACGAGGCGACGCGCGCCCGTTTCGAGGTCGGCCAGCTCCATCAATCCTAGGGGCGGCAGATCGGCATCCTCGGAGGCGTCGCCGACGATGACCGGAATGACGTCATGCTGCGCAAGTGACTCGAAGATTTCTCGCAAGAGGCCGAGCGGAAGCAGAAAATCCGAGATGAGAAACGCCATCTTGCGCGCGCCGGCGAGGCGCTCGCCGGCTTGCCTCAGGCCGGCGGCGCTGGCTCCTTTGCATCGGGCGCGCCCGAGCAGCGCCGCCGCCTCCTCGGCGACGCCCCGCCTTTTTGTGGCCGGAATAAAACAATCAGACCGCACGCCGGCGTCGCAGCCGATGAGGCCAAAGCGATCGCCCGTCCGCGTCGCCGAGCGGGCGAGCGCGACGCAGAGCGCGGTTATCAGCTCCATCTTCGAGCCGCGGCCCTGATAGGCGAGCGATCCCGTCAGATCGACCAGCGCGTACAGATCGATCGACGCGCGCTGCTGGAAACGGCGCACGAAAGTGTTGCCGAATGGATCGCGTAGCGTCGCGCGCACGTCGATGCGCCGCGCATCGGGATAGGCCATGAAGGGAACATGATCGCGGAATGCGCCGAGCGCGCCGGCGCCGGGGTTTGGATGGGCGCCGAACCTGACGCCGGAAATGCGGCCGCGCGGCCGGTAGGCGATGTCCTGGCCGCCGGTCATGGCGCGGGCACGATGGCGAGTGCGGCGGCGCAGAGATCGCGCAGGATCTGCTCGCGCCGTAGCTCGTAGACGGGGTCGAGAAAGATGCGGTGCGCCACAGTCTCGACGAAGACGTCGCGCACGTCCTCGGGCACCAGCATGTCGCGCCCTTCGAGCCACGCGCGCACCCGCGCCGCGCGAACGAGGAAGGCGAAGCCGCGCGGGCTTGCGCCGCCCTGCACCAGCCGCTCGACGTCGATCGATTCGATTTCGATGCCGGCGCCGTTCGGCCGCACCGTCGCCTCCCACAGGCGGACGACATAGTCCTGCACGGCTTTGCTGGTGTGGATGCTTTTCTGGATGATCGGCGCAGCGGAGACGAGGGTCTGATAATCGAGCGCGGGCGTCTCGATCGAGGCCAGCAGCGCATCGACGTCATGATAGCGCGGGTCGAAGATCAATTGACGGCGGATTTCAAAATCGGTTGGCGCCTCGACCGGGATCTCCATGAAGAACCGGTCTCGCGCGGCGGCCGGCAATTCGAACGTTTCTTCCTTCTCCACCCTGTTCCTGTCGGCAAAGACCTGCACATAGGGGAATTGATAAACGCGATTGAAGGCCGTGACATTGCCCTCCGCCATCAGCCGGAGAAGAAGCGAATGCACCTGCGGACGCGCCCGATTGACCTCGTTGAAGAAGAAGATGGAGAGATCGTCCGCCTTGGCGAGCATCGCGGAAGGCTCGACGCGGGGGCGCCCGTCATCCGCGAGATAGGTGTGGTAGAGAAGGTCGCCCGGCATCATGTCGACCGTGCCTTCAACCCGCTCATAGGCGCCGCCGATGGCGCGCGCGACGGCGCGCAAGAGAGTCGTCTTGCCGACGCCGACATCGCCGGCGAGGAGGACGTGGCCCCGCGCGAAGATCGCAATCGTCATCAACCGGATCGCGCGCGCCTGGCCGATGACGACGCCCCCGACGCGGGCCTCGAGTTCAAGCGCGGCGGCGCGCCAACTGGCGAGCATCGAGGCGGCGGAGACGGCGTCATTCATCGGCATTGGCCTGGAGGCTTCGATCGTCAAGAATTACCTACAGCGAAAAATAACCGCGGTCCGGACACCGGATGGGAGCAAATCCCGCCGGACCGCGGCTCAGTCAAGCCGCTCGTCCGGGTGAGCAGCGTTCGCGATATCGTGAGGCCAATCCGCGCCTCATTTGTCTGAAATCTTGTCGATTTCGTAGACGAATTTGCCGGTCTTGCGGAAGTTCGCGACGCGTTTGGCGTTGCGCTCCTCCATCTGGCGCTCGGACGCATCCTGTTTGGCGACTTCGGTTGGGTCGAGCTTTGGGTCGTACTTGCTGCCGGCGACCTTTGCCGGGTAGCCGGGCTTCGGCTCCCAGCAATTGCCGGGCGCCTTGCAGTTCGTGCCATCATAGGCGGAGGCTCCGCCCGTCATGCCCGCGGCGGCGAAAGCGGCGAGGCCGAGCACCGCGGCTATGCTAGTGATCTTCATGAGTCTTTTCCTCCATTGGTGGTTTGATCTGCGACGCTGTCTGGCGGTTTCCGCTTCTTGTTGATCGGGTGCTACTTCTTGTCCGCGCACATGCCTGGCACATCGTCCGCGAATTTTTCGCCGAGCTTGTAGGGCGTATAATTCTTCTTTTGCGCCTCATTAAGCCAGAACGCGTTTTTGACATCGTCCTTGTAGAGATGACGCACCCAGGCCATCACCTGCAGTATCTCGTCCAGAGTGAGATCGTAGTGCGGGCCCATCTGCGCCGTGGCGCCTTCGAAGATGGTCTCGAACAGGCCTTTGTCCTCCGTGTTCTTCGGATAGGTCCAATAGTCATCGTTAAGACCTGGGCCGATTTTCCCTTCGCCAATCAATCCGTGACAGCCGGAGCACGCGGTCAAGAATATAACTTCGCCCTTTTTCAGGCAGCTTTTGTCGTCGATGTAGGGATCTACGCCGGTCTGAAAAAACTGCTTTACGCCGGGCGTGTCGCGTCCCTCCGGCTGGGCGTTTGAGAAATCGAGCGGGTCGCCCGTCACCGTATTGCGAAAGTCCAGGGCCGTCGGTGGAATTGGCGTCTCCGCGAGAGTGAGAATGGATGAAGCAGCGAGTGTTGTGGTCACAAGCAAACCGACGATAAATGTAGATCTCAACGCATTGTCCCGGCAGGTTAGGTGGCGATTGTCAATTGGTGGCGTTGACGAGCGGGATTCCCTCGTCCTTCAGCACCGCCTCGATCTCGGGCCGCGCACGCGCGAGGGCGTCGTCCAGCTGCGAGAGCAATTGCGAGTCGCCAATCCGGACGCCCATCGCCTGGTCGTATTGCTGCGGAAGCCTGTCGCCGCCGGCTCGCTGCGCGTCGTCGCGGATCGGCGTCATGCTCAGCGAGGGATCGGATTTGACAAACCGCGCGACATCCGGCGCGAAGGCCGCGGCGAGATCGGCGCCGCCGGTCTTGACCTCGCCGATCATACGTTCCGGCGCGATCTGGACATATTCATTGCGCGGCGCCTTGAAGCCGACGAGCGAATAAAGATAGGCCATGTCGGCCTCATAAGCGCCGATCTGCTTGAGCATCGTCTCGCTTGGCGAGCCCAAATCGACCACGATATGGCCGAGCGTCTTGAGCTTCGGGTCGTTCCACGAATCGATTGCGAGACCTTTGTCCTTCCTCGATACGAAAACATAGCTGGCGCGATAGTAAGGCTTGGTCGTCAGCACGCGCGCGTCTCCCGCGTCGAGCCCGATGACGACGTCGCACTTGTTCTTGTCGAGCCAATCCCGGACGAGGTAGATCGCCGGCTTGTCGGCGAAGACGAAGACAGGCTCGCGCCCCATCGCTTTCGCGACGATCCCAGCGATTTTGTTCTCAAAGCCGGACCCGTCCGTGGCGGAATAGGGAAGCTGATTGGCCGAGGCGCAAATGCGCAATGTGGAATTGGCCGCCCGCGCGCCGGCCTGCCCCGGCGAAGGATCCGCCTGCGGCGCCGCCGCGGCGGCGAAAGCGCAGGACAGCGCGCCGACGCCGGAAAGGAGAAGAGCTCGGAAAGAAGCGGCGGCGGAGGCCGCAGCGAATACAGAAGGCGCCGATCGCGACATGATGCTATCCGCCATAGGTTGCCGGGTTGAAGAAAAACGAAGCATGTATCGCTCCAAAAAGGAGGTTGCCGCTCGCGGTTCGCCTCCGCCGACCCTCAAGTCAGCGGAGGCCGCGTTTCATTGGAGAACGCCCGGAGCGGGACCGATCTTAGTTGGTCGACTGGTACTCTCCGACGTTCGGATCGTCATAGGGACCCTTGCCGTTCAACGAGAAGACCAGCACCCCGCCTCCCTGCTGGGTGTAGTTGGCGAGCTGCTTGAATGCGCCCACCGCGCCAAGGCCGGCGGTCGGATCCTGAAGATCGAACACCAGGCCTACGGCGGGCCAGCCGCCAACGCCGTAATAGATGGCGATATATTGCACGCCCTTACGCGTATAGGTGATTGGGTAGCCGATGGCGCCGGACGGCAGCTTGAACTTCCAGAGAAGTTCCCCGGTGTCGGCGTTGCGGGCCTTGATGAAGCCGTCGAGCGTTCCGTAGAAGACGAGGTTGCCGGCTGTCGCCAGCGTGCCGCCCCAAACAGCGAAGCGCTCCATCTTCTCCCATTTGAAATTGCCGGATATCGCGTTGTAGGCCTTGATCTGACCAAGTCCCACGGCGTTCTGCCGGTCGCCTTTCGGACCCGGATACATATTCAGCGTGGCGCCGACGAAGAACTGACCTGCGCGATAGGGAAGCATAAAGGGCTCCCAGTCCATGCAGATGTGGTTGACGCCCATGTAAAATATCTGCTTCTGGGGATCATAGGAGTCGTGACCCTGGTTGTGATAGCCCATCGCCGACGGGCAGATGTCCTTCGCCAGATGGTCCATTCTTGTGCCATATTCCGGATCGCGAATCGGCTGGCCGGTCTTCATGTCAACAGACTTGAATTCGTTGACCGTGTCGTCGATCTTGTTGGCCGAGACAAGATCGCCGTTGGTCCGGTCGAGCGTGTAGATGATTCCGTTCCGGTCGGGATGGGTCAGCAGGCTGCGAAGCTGCCCGTCCTTGTCCTTTTGCTCCGAAAGCATCATGACGTTGACGCCGGCGTAGTCCCATTCGTCATGGGGCGTCTTCTGATAGCCGAATTTCGCCAGGCCTGTATCGGCGTCGCGCCCGAAGATGGTCATCGTCCATTTGTTGTCGCCCGGGCGCATCGTTTCGTTCCACGGCGAGGGGTTGCCGGTGCCGAAGTAGATCAGGTTGGTCTTGGGGTCGAAGGCGTACCATCCCCAGTTGGTGCCGCCGCCAATCTTCCAGGCGTCGCCTTCCCAGGTATCGAGACCTAGACCCTTCTGGCCGTACTGCGGATTATGGATGTTGAAGTCGGCCGCCAGCAGGAGATCCTTGTCCGGGCCGGTCGCATAGGCGCGCCATTTCTGCTCGCCGTCGTGAACATCGTATGCCGTGACGTAACCTCGCACGCCAAGCTCGGCGCCCGAGGAACCGACGATGACGTTATCCTTGACTACATAAGGCGCGATGGTGAGCGTCGAGCCGACCTTGATGTCGGAGTTCTCCATTTTCCAGACAAGTTCGCCGGTCTTGGCGTTGAGCGCCTCGATGTGGCCGTCGAGCAGCGTCTTGAGGATCAACGGCGGGGTCTTCGAGTCGCCTGGCCAATAGGCCAGTCCCCGGTTGACGAGATCGCAGCAGGCGACCGAGCGGGCGGCCGGATTTTGCTTCGGCTTGTCCTGCCAGAGAATCCTGGTCGGATTGTCGAGATCGAGCGCAAACGTGATGTTGGGGAAAGACGTGTGGACATACATTGTGCCGTCGATCACGAGGGGAGCGCCTTCGTGGCCGTTGAGAACGCCTGTGGAGAACGACCAGGCCGCCTTCAGATCCTTCACGTTATCCGCGTTGATTTGGGTGAGCTTGCTGAAATTGTCAGAATGATAGTCCTTGCCGGGCATGACCCAGTTTTCGTCGCTCTGCGACAGCTGATCGAGCTTGTCGTTGGCGGTCGCGAGACCCGTAAACCCCATCACTCCTGTCGCGAAAAGCGCGGCAAACGAGACATTCTGTAAAAGCCTGTTCATGTAAGCGAACCTCCCCACTGTTTTCCACGACGCCTGGATTTGCTGATCAGTCCAGTTCGCCTGCCGGTCGCTGATTGGCGGCGCCCCAGCGACTTGCTTTCATTTCACCCATCAACTGGGGCGCGTATTCATAAGCATTTGGCGAGCACACTGTCAGCAGGCGTCCCTCGCAAAAAGATTGGGATGATCAGGCAATGCAGACGGGATATTTCTCCCGGCGCTCAACCGCGCGCCGAGTCGCATTCGGACGTTGCGAGGCAACATCCGGATATGGCTTTATCAACCCGATCAACGAGCTCCGCCGCACTGAAAGGCGCACCCGATGAAACAGGAGCGACCAAGCGCGGCTGGAGCGCGGCATTGTGAGTTTGCAACGCGAACGCGCTGTCTGAGAATGGCCGTTTCGTTGGTGACAGGCGCCGTCGCTATTGGCGGCTTTGCCGCGGCGATGACCCCGTTTTCGTCCGGGCCCGCCAAAATCGAACCGGCGGCGCTTTATCCGGACGACAGGCGCCGTCCGATGACCAGCGAGGACTACCGTCGCTATCCCGGCGCGGGGGTGCTGTTTTGCCGCGACGAGGGCGGCGTCCCCCGCAAGGCCGCCGCGTCATGGCTGATCGGAAGCCGGCGTCTCGTCATGATGAACGCCCATAACTTCCGTAACCCCGCAGCCGAGGTGACCCGCACGATCGATGAATGCTTCTTCCAGATCGCCGGCAGAAACTACGATTTCTCTTCAGACAGCCTCGAACTCGGCGTCGGGCGCGATGCCAAGCGCCTTCACATCACCGATGATTGGGCGCTGGCGCGTTTGCGCGAGCCTGTCGACTGGAACGCGGCGCCGCAGCCCGTTCCGAAGGCGCCCTCGCTCGAAACCGGCGGCGGGACCGTCGAGGTGACCATGGTCTCGCCCGCCGGCCACGCCAATTTCACGGGACCCAGCAGCATCGAAACCTGCGCAATCCACGAGATCGATCCGCCGACCGAGGACGGCATCCGGCGCGCCCGTCATGATTGCAATGATGGATATGGCGGCTCCGGTTCCGGGCTCTTCGACGAAGCTGGTCATCTCATCGCAATGCAGAGCGCATCGCTCGACATGAATCGCCGGCTCGCCTTCGACATCGGCTCGCATTACGGCTCTGCGATCCTGATCGAAGGCAGGCTGCTCGACGCGATCATGCAAAATATCAACGCGCCTCCCTGATGGCGCCGCCGGCGCGCATTCGCGCGGACATCGACGCTACCTCGCTAATCAATCGCCTGTGCTCGTTTTTACGATGCAGGCCATTCCATTCCCGTTGCCGATTTCCGTCCTACATCATCCGGCTTGTTATCTGGCTCTTCCTTCGGTTGACCTTAAGCGACCGGGATGTCGAGGAGTTCCTGCCTGAGCGCGGATTGACTGGTCAGCAATGAACGCCAAATCAGCTCGAAACTCGCCCATTCCCGGTCAATGTCCTCTATTTTTGTCGAGTCGGGCAACTCGACTGAGGCGCTCCGCCGGGCCAGCACGCCGGGATGCGCCTGTATGCGGGCAACCCGGATCAGAGATTTATGCCAATTCAAAGTCGCTTCTCGAGACTAAGCGTTACAGACAATCTCAGTGTCTAGACCAGAAGTCTACGTGAGTGTGGAAAATGTCACGACACAAATACAAAAGATCATAAAACCCCTCGATGTCTGTGATATTGAAGCAACCCCCGCCGCGTTTTTTTGGCGCCATCCTTTTTTTAGTTGCCCTGTTCGGCCCTGCTCTTACTCTTCATGGTTGTGGTCAAACCATTCGTTTGAGACAGCCTGCCGTTTACTGGTGAAAGCGCCTTAGCTCCGATAGGGAGAAATCTCATGAGACCTCGAATCGCTCGGTCTTTGTTAGCCGCTACGGCGCTTGGAACCGTCGCTTTCGTCCATGCGGCGCAGGCGCAGGACGTCACTAATATTGTAGCCCTGCCCGAAGTCGATGTCGTATCTCCGTCACCTGTTCCGGGCACCATCGGCATCGACCGCAACAAGGTGCCGGGGTTCATATCGACCGTAACGGGACAAGAATTCGAGGATAAAAAATCGCCAGCCGTCACCGACGCCCTGACGGATCACGTCCCGGCCGCGATCGGCATCAACGTCGATGGCACGGATCTTTCCCCTGACTTTTATTACCGTGGTTTTGACGCGTCCCGCATCTCAGGAACGGCGGAGGGGCTTGCAATCTATCAGAACGGCGTGCGCGTGAACGAGGCCTTCGGCGACAGCGTCAACCTCGATCTCATTTTGCCGATCGCGATCGATCGCGCCGACGTCTATACCAACAACCCGATTTTCGGCCTTAACGCACTCGGCGGCGCCCTGAGCTTTACGATGAAGAACGGCTTCACCTATCAGGGCGGCGAAGCTTCGCTTATGGGCGGATCCTACGGCCGCGTCTACGGCACTCTGCAATATGGCAAGCAATACGGCGACTATAGCGTCTATTTCGCGACCGACGCGCTGCGCGACGACGGTTACCGGCCCTTTGGAGCGCAAAATCTCCAGCGCGCCTATGCAGACATAGGTTACCGCACGCCGGACTCCGAGTTTCATGCGATCGGCGCCTTCAGCCGAACCTGGCTCGGCGTTCAGGGCACGACGCCTCAGGTCCTCGTCGACCAGCAATATAATTCCGTCTTCACAACGCCGCAGACAACGAGCAACCAGGCCGGTCTGGCGCAGCTAACCGGCCGGTTCGACCTCACGCCGAGCTGGACGCTCGCCAGCAACTTCTACTTCCGGCAGTTCGATCAATATCACGTCGATGGCAACGACGCGGATATCACCGATTGCGGCGATCAGGGAGGTACGCCAGGAAACGCATGCTTGCCCACTACAGGCTTTGTCGGCGCCAATCCGAACGATTACCAATTCACCAACCATGGTCAGCCCATTCCCTATCTCGGCGACGGCTTCCCCTATGGAACGACAGCGTTCACCGCGACGCACACATCGACGTTCGGCACGCAGGAACAGCTGACAGACAAGGGTAAGATTCTCGATCACGATAACTATTTCGTCGTCGGCGGCAGCGTGGATCAGAGTTACACGCACTTTTCGTCGACAACGACGCTCGGCGTGCTCGATCCGAATTTTCAAAACCTCTACCTCGGCTTTCCCGGCTCCGAGGCAATCCTTCAGACGCAAGGCAATGTCGGATTCGCTCCCGTCTGGGTGCATGCGCAAGCCACCTATTTCGGCGTTTTCGCGCTCGACACCCTGAATGTAACGAAAGAGTTCGCGGTGACTGCCGGCGCACGTTACAACGTCGCCAACATCGTCCTCTCCGACGCGAGTGGCGAGCAGCCCGACAATAACTCGAATAGCTCCTATAGCCGCATCAATCCGGTCATCGGGTTCACCTATACCGCCTCGCCGGCATTGACGTTCTACGGCGGATATTCAGAGGCGAACAGGGCGCCAACGCCGCTCGAAAGCCAGTGCTCAAATCCTGCCCTGCCCTGCGTTCTGGAGACGGCGCTGGTCTCGGACCCGCCGCTGCAGCAAGTCGTCTCGCACACATGGGAAGGCGGCGCCCGCGGTACGCTGATCCTTCCAAACGGCTATGGCACGCTGACCTATAATGCCGGCGCATTCCATATCGTCAGCACCAACGACATCGTGAACGAGGCAAGCCAGATCTCGGGACAGGGGTTCTTTACCAATGTTCCTGAAACCTTGCGGCAGGGAGCCGAACTTGGCCTCCAGTACAACTATGGGCCACTGAACTTCTACGCCAACTACGCGCACGTCGATGCGACCTACCAGTTCTCCGCCACGTTCTCCTCGCCGAACAACCCGTCGTCTGATGCGAACGGAAATATCTTTGTGAAACCTGGCGATGTCATTCCTGGCATTCCGAGCAACCTCGCCAAGCTCGGCGTCACTTGGGCGGCGACGCCACAGCTCAAGCTGACCGCCGAGACGGTCTTGGTCGGCAGCCAGTATTACGTCGGCGACGACGCCAACCAGCAGCCGAAGCTCCCTGCTTATTACTACGTCAATCTGCGCGGCACGTATCAGGTCAACGACAACGTTCAAGTCTTCGGCTTGATCAACAATGTGACGAATAATCATTATGCAACCTTTGGGACCTTCTACGGCACCGACACGACTGGCGGAAACGTGAACCAGACATTGTTCAACAATAACCCCGCGAATGGCGGCGCCGGCAATGCCCGAGCCATCACCGTGGCGCAGCCGATTTCGCTCTACGCCGGCGTAAAAGTCACGTTCTAGCCATCCGAACCAGCGGCGGCGCTTGCATGGCGCCGCGCCATGAGGCATTAGTCTTCGCTTCTCGCGATGGAAATATGCTGTAATTATGCTTGGCCTCTTTCCGCTTGTTGGCGCGCCCGGATTGGACCCGGGCGCATCGCCTCGACCAAGCCTCAAGCCGGAGGTTCTCGTGTCGATCAAAAGCCGCCTTGTCCTGTCGATAACGCTTGTCCTTTTGTTCAGCCTAGGGATTGGCTCGGCGCTCACTTACGAGCATGTGTTAGACAAGATCCGTACAGAGATGCAGGCTGCTTTGGTGGTTGGCGCGCATGCGGCCGAGAATGCGGTCGACGACCGCGAAGAGGCGATCGATCCGGCCAGGCGCCTGCGGCTCGTTGTCGATGACTTCGTTGGAGACCGTCACCTTCGAGCGACTCTTCGGGGATCCGATGGTCGGATACTGGCGCAGTCGCAGCTACTTCCCCCTGAAGACCCAGCGCCAGACTGGTTTTACCGCCTTGTCGCCGCGGCTCCGCCACTGCGGGCTGACCTCGATCTCCCAACTGCATTTCGCTCCGCCGGCGCCGTGACGCTGGAGACCGACGCCCACAATGAGGTTGCCGAGGCTTGGAGCGATCTCCGCCTCACGCTGACGATCATGGCGCTTTTCTTCAGCATGGTGCTCGGCCTGGTGTTCTGGACGATCGGCGGCGCGCTGCGGCCCTTGCGAGAAGTGTGCAGCGCCCTCTCGGAGGTTGGCGCCGGCGACTACGGAACGCGGATGCGGCCAATGCACTATCGCGAGTTCGAACCGCTTCGGCAGGGCTTCAATGGGATGGCGGAGAGGCTAGAAGAAATGACCGCGCAGAATCGCGCGCTCCACGAACAGATCCTGAGCTTGCAAGAGGAGGAGCGCGCGGAGCTTGCGCGCGATCTCCACGACGAGGTTGCACCCTTTCTTTTCGCCGTCGATGCCGACGCCGCGATGATAAGGCAGTTTCTCCAGACTGGCGCCGGCGACAAGGTGGGTCCTCGCGCGGACGCGATATCCGATGCCGTTCGCCACATGCAGAAGCATTTGAGGAATGTGTTGCGTCGCCTCGCGCCGGGCGCACTTCTTGACCTCGGCCTTGCCGGCGCCGTCGACAATCTCGTCGCATTCTGGAAAGCCCGACGGCCCGGCGTGTGCTTCAAGGTGGATGTGACCGAAGATCCGATTGATGCTCCGTACGATGCGATCGCATTCCGCGTCGTTCAGGAAAGCTTGAGCAACGCGATCCGACATGGCCGCCCGACCACAGTCGATGTCCGCATCAAAAAGACGGAATGGCGCGTCCGGATCACGGTCGAAGATGACGGAACTGGCTTTCCCGACGGCCACGCGACGAACGGCTTTGGGCTCGCCGGCATGAAGGAGCGCGTTCGATCCGTCGGCGGCGTCGTAAGCGTTCGCAATCGACCGGGGCGCCGGGGCGTCACCGTGGAGGCGGAGTTTCCACTGCCGTCGAGGGAAGGTTCCATTGTACGCGGCAAGGCGAGTGCGCTGACATGAAGATCCTGCTTGTCGACGATCATATCGTGGTGCGCGAGGGCGTCAGGCGCCTTCTTTCCGTCTTCGTCGATGCAGTCGTTCTTCTGGAGGCTGGCGCCACACATGAAGCGCTCTCCGTGTTTCGCGCTGAACGCCCCGATGTCGTCATCCTCGATCTCAACCTGCCGGGGGCCGGCGGGCTCGATCTGCTGAAACGCCTTGTGAACGAAGATCCGCGGGTGCGCGTGTTGATCTTCTCCATGCATACGACAGCGCTCTATGTCGCTCGCGCGCTGCAGTCGGGCGCGAAAGGCTATGTCAGCAAGAGCGCCGGAGCCGACGAACTCATCGAAGCGATTCGCCAGGTGATGGGGGGCGGGCGCTACGTCGAGCGCGAACTCGCCGCCGATCTCGCGCTGAACGTATTCGGCTCCGAAGATCCCGCAAAGTCGCTCTCGGCGCGGGAGCTCGATATCATGCGGCAATTGGCCAAAGGCAAGAGCCTGTCCGGCATCGCCGACACCCTCGGCATCTCCTACAAGACCGTCGCCAATGCCTGCACTGCGATCAAACACAAGCTTCTGGTGCAGCGCACGAGCGATCTGATCCGGCTCGCAGTCGAGATGCACGCAAGCTGAAGCGTGCATCTGGCGCGGGTCCCGTCATGGTTTGATCGCCAGGCCCCAGGGCAAGCGCCCCACCGGCACGGACCGCAGCACCTTCAGGCTGGCGACATCGATGACCGACAGATCGTTGGTGAGTCCATTCGCAGCGTAGAGCGTTTTTCCGTCCGGGCTGAGCGCAAGCTGCCAGACGCGATCCCCGACGAGCAAATATTTCTCGACCTTCAAAGTCGCCACATCGATGACCGCGACACGATTGGCGCGGCCGAGCGCGACGAACGCCGTCTTGCCGTCGCGGCTGAATCGAAGGCCGACCGGCGAGATCAGCTCCTTGCGCACGCCAGGCAGCTCGAAGCCTATTTTCGCTGTCACCTTGCGGGCCGCGGCATCGATGATCGCGAGCGTCCCGCCGACTTCCGACGTCACCCAGACGTCCTTCCCGTCCGGCGAAAATTCAGCGACACGGGGACGCGTGTCGACAAGCACATTGGCGACGACGGTCCGGGATGGGACGTCGATGAAATGCGCCATGCTGGTCGATTCGGAGACGTCAACGACAGTCTTGCCGTCGGCGCTGACGGCAAGCCCTTCAGGCTCGATCCCGACTGGGACCTTCGCCAGGACCGTCCCGCTCGCCCGGTCAAGCATCGTGACCATGGAGTCGTCTTCGTTGGAGACGTAAACGACGTCGCCGTTTGGCGAGAGCGCCAGCGTCTCGGGATCGGGGCCAGCGTCTAGCGTGCGCGAGACTTCGAGTCGCTCCGCGTCGATGACGGAGATGTCGCCCGAATCGCCGTTGCAGACCAGCACCTCGCGATGGTCCGGCGTGATGACGATGCCGCGCGGGCGAACGCCGACGGGAATCGTCTTGACGATGGATAGAGTTGCGCTGTCGAGCACTGTGACCGTGTTGTCCCGCTCGTTCGACACGAAGATCTGACTCGCGCCAGCGGCGCCGGTGGCGACAATTGGCGTCGCAATGGCGGTCAGGGCAAGCGCCAGCCTCATTGCGCGAATCGACATTTCGTCTCCGGTTCGTCGTATCCGAGGGTGTCGGTCAGGTACTTCGGATGCAGAAACCCTTCCTGCGGCGACATGGAGACGACCATAAGCGGCGTGGCGAGGAGCACGGGTTGACGCAACTGCTGATCCCATTTGCGGAAGTTCAGCGCCTGTCCCTTGAAGCCGGCGACTCCGAAATCATCCCCGCGCAGGAAATCGCCGAGGCGCTTTGTCTCCGTCTCGCCGGATCGGATCGCCGCCTCGCCGATGGTGCGAACGGCGAGCCAGCCCGCATAGTCGCGCTCGGTCATCGGGCGATGCGCGGCGATCCCGAAGCGATGCTGCATCTGCAGCGCGGAATATTCCTGAAACGCCGGGTGCCATGCGACTGGAACGAGGCCCTGCGTACCGGCGACGAGGCGCGATTCGGACGTATTGTAGGGCAGATAGTCGCCAAAGAGGTCCGCCTCATCCGCAACGACCACCACATCGTGGGGCGGCGCGTTCGATGTCGCAAGCGGCATCTGCGTCTGGATTTGCTGATAGCCGGTATCGACCCGGCGTGATCCCGCATCATAGGCGTAGCGCCGATCCTCGACGATCTTGCCGCCAAAACGCGCGGCGGAAAGACGAATGTCATCGGCGAACGCCACATCCGCCGCCCCCGGACCACGCAACAGAAGCCATCGGCGCCAGCCCTTCGCCACGAGAAATTGAGCGAGGGCGTCAGCCCGCATCGCGGTGCTCGGCAGCAGATGGAAGATGTTTCGCGCGCACTGCTCCTGACGCAGGGAATCCTCGCTCGTTCGCATGTCGAGGATGATGGCGTCTTTCGCTTCCGGCGTTTTCGCCGCCGACATGAGATCCGGCGCCGTCAAATCGGCGATCACGAGGCTATACCTGGCGAGCAAGGGCTTCGCCTCAGCGGCGACGTCGGCGCCGGGTTTCAGATGCACGACATCCATTGCATATTGGCGCCCGACAAACTTGCCGGTCAAATTGATCTCGCTCAAGGCAAGGCGCGCGCCCGCTTCCCCATCATCATCGGGTTCTGTTTGTAGCAAGGACAGATACTGCGCCTTTGGATAATCTCCGGCGAGATAAAGGATCGTCAGCGGGGCCACGCCCGATGGCGCCGCCGCACCTTCTGCGACCGCCACCGCGGAAGCAGAGGAGAGCGGCTGGAGCGCCAGAAGCCAGAACAGCGCAAACGCCGCTCCCGCCGCACTTTTGAGGTTGCGCCGCATAAGATCACCAGTTCATGCGTTCGGGAGCTCCTTTGTAGAGCGAACGGATGTAAGCGAGGATTTCGAACAGCTCCTCATCGTCCTTGATGAGGTCGCCGAACGGCGGCATCGGCCCGACGATATTCTCCATGCCGATGCGCACAAATCCCTTTTTCTGCAGCCCCACGGAGCCGAGCGTGACCAGCCGAAACAGCGTGTCGTCATCGCTGCCATAAACCCACACGTCATTTGTGATGGGCGGGCACATGCCGCCGCCGCCGTTCCCGCCGTGGCAGCCTGGGCAGCCTTTGCCCTGGAACGCCGCCTTTCCGAGCGCGATTTTATCGGCCTGCCCCGTAAAGGGGTTGTTGATCGTCGCGAGCGGCGCCGCCGCTTCGACATCGATCGGCGACTTGCCCGTGACCGGCGACTTTGGAAGCAGGGCGGAGGGGCTTTTCGACAGATCCGACGCCGATGGTTGCCTCTGGTTGACCGGCCCCGCCGGATCGGCGTTAACAGCTCCACAAACCGCCATCAAAGCCGCAGCGATAATCAGCGCCCTTCTCATCATCTAATCCGTTCCTCTATTTATTGGGAGATATACGAGGCCGAGCGCGGCGGCCGCGGGCCCCTGCGCTTCAATGCGAACACCGTCATTGACCCGACGACTTCGCAAGCAGGTCGAGCATGCGCGTCGCCGATCCGGCCTCATTCTTAGCCGCGGCGTCGCGCGCGGTCTCGCCGGCGGCATCGCGCGCATCGGCCTTCGCCCCGGCCTGGAGCAGAAGGCCGACCATCGGCGCATTGTCGCGAGCGGCGGCGATCATCAGCGGAGTCACGCCATCGGCGCTCACGGCGTTGACATTCGCCCCCTTCGCAAGAAGCTCGCGCGCGACGTCGATCGAGGTCGAGCCCTGCGTCAGCTTCGCGGCGGCGCTCTCCGGCGGCGGATCGCTCGCGGCGATCATCAGCGGCGTCAACTTCTTGGCGTTGACGGGCTCGTCGATCTTCGCTCCCTTGGCGATCAAGCTCCTGGCGGCATCGTATTTCTTCTCTTCGATCGCGATGGAGAGCGGCGTGTATCCGCCCGGCGCTGGCGTCTCGACGCTGGCGCCATGCGCGAGAAGGGCCTCGATCGCGGACGCATCGTTGCGCAGCACGGCGTGCAGAAGCGGCGTCCATCCATCGCTGTCGGGATCCTCCACGCGCGCGCCATGATCGAGAAGAAACAGCGTCGTCGACAATGATCCGAGGCGAACCGACGCCGCCAAGGGCGTATAACCTTGCGGATCCTTCTTGTTGATGTCGGCGCCCTTGGTCAAAAGATAAGCGGCGCGGTCGTTGTCGGCGGCGAGAATCGCATCATCGAATTCCCGATCGACGTCGGCGCCATCGGCCAGCCAGCCATCGAGCCGCTCGCGCGTCACCACGGGATGATCGCGATGAAGCTTCGCCACTTCCTCTGCGGAAACGGTCGGCGTTGTATAGATGCCATGCGCCTTCAAAGGCCCCGAGACGAGGCAATCGGCGCATTCGACCAGCGGGACGCCATAAGCATCAAGGATCTTGCGTATTTCGTCCTTATGGGCGTTCAAAGCGTCCTCAATCGCATATTTCTCGATCGCATCCGTCTTGCGGACGCCGATGGCCATTTCGAACTCCATCGGAATGACGTCATCCATGAGATTGGTCGGCTGCAGCGTGAGCGGCGCGCCCTTCGCCTTAAGCCAGCCTGCGAATGGGCCCCACACCGCGGCGACGTCGAGCTTGCCGTCGACGACCTCCTGAACCTGCCACCAAGGCTGGTGCTCCTCCACGAGGTCGCCGTCGTGAGTGACTTCGTGCACATGAACATTGCTGACGACGCCGTGGTCCGCTAGCGATTGCCGCGCCGCCGAGAGTTCATAGACGCCGATCTGGAGTTTCTTCAACAACGGATCGGTGAGACCTTTGAAGTCGTAGCCGCGATCGGCGCGCGAGGCGAGAACATAGGTCGTCCGATACAGCGGAGCCGTCGTCAGCGCCAACTCATATCCGGCCGGGACGTCCATGAGAATGTCGCAGTCATTGGTGTCGAAGGTTTGCCGCGTCATGCCCCGCTCGATATAGGGGCGCCAAAAATAGGTTACGCTTGTCCCGAGCGCCTTGGCGACGACTTCCGCAATCTTGTTCTCGAAACCCTCCCCCTTGATGTTGGAGAAGGGCATATTGCCGGGATCGCCACAGACGCGAAACGAAGAAAAATGCGCTTTTCGCGCGGCGGTTTTGGCGGCGTCGCGTTCGATCTGCGTGAAGTCTTCGAAGCCTTTGTTGTCGGGGGCCGCCTGTGCAAAGGCCGGCGCTGCGGCAGTCATCGCCATCAATGCGCTCAGCAGTGATTGGCAGGCGTATTTTCTCATCGCGAGAACCATTCTGACTGAGCCGACGCGGTGGCCGCATTCGACTTCGATAAAAACAAAAAAGGCACCCTGCCGCGTCGGGGGACACAAGCAGGGTGCGGGGAGGAAATCAGATGCGCGTTATTGGTTCGCCGCCTGTTTATCGGGCACCCTGAACGTATACAGCGTGCCGCCCATCGGAATTTTGTTGAACCCGCCGACTTTCGTCAAAGCCGTCGAACCGATGGCGCCGAACTTGTCGTCGAGATCTAGGCCAGCGACCGCCGGCAGACCGATCCAGCCGCCGATGCCGGAAAGGACCGAGATGTATTCGTGTCCCTTGATCTTGTAGGCGATCGGATTTCCGATGATCCCTGAGCCGAGCTTGCGCTGCCAAACGACCTTGCCGTTGGCCCGGTCGACGGCGCGGAAGTCACCATTGAGGCTGCCGTAGAAAACGAGGCCGCCGTCGGTGTTCAGCGTGCCGCTCCAGTTCGGATAGGCGTCGGGGATTTCCCATTCCGTCTTGCCGGTCAGCACGTTGAACTTTTTGAGCTTGCCCATGACGCCCGGCTTTTCGGGATACATGTACACATTGGCGAACACATAGACCGTGCCCTGCTGCGTATGCGTGCGGGCCTGAGGTTCGTCCTCCATGCACCAGTTGTTGGTCGGCACATAGAAGTTGGTCGGATCCTTCGGATCGACCGAGGCCGGCTGTTCGTCCTTCCCGCCCATCGCCGACGGGCAGGCCTGCGTATTGACGCCGATCTTGAACGGCGAGTGTTCCGGCACCTTCACGGGACGGCCGGTTTTCAGGTCGACCTTTTCAGCCCAATTGACCGTGACGAATTTATTGGCGCGGAGCAGATTGCCGTCGGTGCGGTCGAGGACATAGGCGAAGCCGTTGCGGTCGAAGTGAACCAGCCCCTTGACCGGCTTGCCGTCGACGTTCGGGAAATCGACCAGAATGTTCTCGTTGACGCCATCGTAGTCCCACTGGTCGAACGGCGTCATCTGGTAGGCCCAGACCACCTCGCCGGTGTCGACCTTGCGGGCGAAAATGGTCATAGAAAATTTGTTGTCCTGAGTGCCGTTGTTGCACTCCTCCTGCGTGTCGTACTTGCAACGCGTCGTCGGACTCCAGTTACCCGGATTGCCGGTCGAGGCGTAAACGAGGCCAAGCTCCGGATCATAGCTGTACCAGGCCCAAGGCGAGCCGCCGCCGCGCTTCCACTCGTCGCCCGGATAGCTGGTCAGGCCGATGTCGCTGCCATAGACGCCATGTTCCGGATGCGCCTTATTGGTGTCCGGCGTCAGGCCTACTTCCTTGTCGGTTCCGTTGCTTTCGAAGCTCCAGGCCAGTTTGCCGGTGGCGAGATCATAGGCTTCGAGACGGCCGCGGGCCGCGAATTCATCGCCGCCGAACCCGACGATCACCTTGTCCTTTGCGATCAAGGGGCGCGCTCGTCACGGTCTCGCCGTGCTCGGGGAAGGCGTGCTTGACGACCCACACTTCCTTGCCGGTCTTAGCGTCGAGCGCGATGAGAAAACCATCGAGCGTATTGAAGAGCACTTTTCCGTCGGCGTAATTGACGCCGCGGTTGACCACGTCGCAACAGGCGCGCGGCACGGCGGAGAGATCGCGGTCCGTTCCTTTATTGTAGGACCAGACCTGCGCCGGATTGTCGGGGTCGCTCAGATCGAGCGCCTGAACGATATTCGGCCATGCGCTGACGAAGAACATCATCGGCTTACCGTCGACATCGACGACAACAGGCTGGCCCTCATGACCGCGCAGCGCGCCTGTCGACTGCGACCAGGCCAATTGCAGATTGCCGATATTGTCCTTGTTGAGATCTTTGAGATCGCTGTGGCGCTGGAGCCCGAGATTCTGCCCCATGCCCGGCCAGAGGTCAGGGTTCTTGCTATTCTGGACGATTTCCTCGTCCGAGCCCGCCCTCGCGCCGACGGCTGAAAGCGAGGCCATCGCCAAAACAGCGAACGCCGCCTGGCACAGCAAATTTTTCCGCCAACTCATGTATGTTCCTCCCGGTCCTGATCACGAGATCGTTGGGATCGCTTCATTATTGACGCCCGACGGCGCCAACGCTGCGTCTCGATCTTGTTGTGTGCGCAACATATCGAAATGGGGCTTCAGCGATAGATATGGAATTCCCGAAATGGCGGGAGAAACTTCCCGTTCTGCAGTGTGATGCAATTCATCGTGCGGTCGCTGACGAATGTGCATGTATGACAGCGCCGCATCATCACGACATGCACTCGGTAATAGCGATGATTTTCCGATTTCGGCGTTGATTGCGCCGGCGCATGCTGTGTTGTTCTAATGTATTGCGGATTTTTTCTACTAACGTTGGGAGTTTTTCTTGCTTGTTAGAGTCTTCCGAAATGCCTCATGATGTTTGGCGCCGTGGCTGTCGGCGACCGGCCGGGAGGGAGTGAAAGATGTCGAATTTTCTTCGGGCGCGCGCCTCTTTGCGGACCCGGCTCATTCTGATTCCGTCGGTCCTTCTGGGATTTGGCATCCTCATCGCCATCTTTGTCACGCTCTCCAACGCAAAGAGCCGCATCGATTCTGAAGTCGCGTCCGGCGTCAGTCTCGGCGGCGTTCTCATCGAATATGCGCTGGATAACGTCGGCGCCTCCTCCGATCCCGAGGCCTCGCTGAAGCAGTTGCAGCTCGAACTGTCGCGGGTCAGACATATCTCGGTGAGCTATGTCGCCGGCCCTGGAGATCGGAGCGACGCGCCGCCGCGACGCGCGACTCCTTCGCTGGCCCCGGATTGGTTCTTGAATTTATTCCAAGCCGCAAAGCCGCTTAAATCTTATCCCGTCAAAATCAACGGCGAGACGCGCGGCGAGCTCGTCATCTCGACGAGGCCATCCGATGAAGCAGCCGAAATCTGGGGAAGCCTCATCTTCCTGACCGGACTGCTCGGCGCGATTTCAATATTGATCGTGACCTTGATCGCATTGACGGCGCGGCAGACCCTCAAACCCCTGAATGAGTTGATGGACGGCTTGAGCCGCTTGCAACGCGGGCAATTCGACGATCTCGACGAGATTCGCATCGCCGAACTGCGCGAGATCGGCGAGCAGTTCAACAGGCTGGCGCGCGGCCTCGCCCGCACCGAGGCCGACAATCATCTCCTGATCGATCGATTGATGTCCATTCAGGAATCCGAGCGCAAGGAGCTCGCGCGCGAACTGCACGACGAGTTCGGCGCCTCTCTATTCGGCATCAGGGTCGCCGCCGCCTGCATCATCGAGGATGCAACCTCGGATTCCAGCGAGGAGCGGACGCAGGAAATCGTAACCCGCGCGGCGTCGATTTCTTCGCTCGTCGATACGATCCAAAAGCAGAATTATCGCATTCTCGAGCGCATTCGCCCGCTGACGCTGCATCAGATCGGCCTCATCGACGCGATCGGCGACCTCGTCAACCAGTGGCGCGCAGCCCATCGCGATGTCGCTTGCGACATTGATCTTCCCTCGGATCGGTTGCCCTTGAGCGAAGACGTGAGCCTCGCCGCCTATCGCATGGTGCAGGAATGCCTGACCAATGTTGCGCGTCACGCGAAAGCGCACTCCGTTCGAATCGTCATGCGATGGCTTCGTCCAGGAGACGGGCGCCCCGCCGGAGGCGAGAGTCGAATCAGCATGCATGTTTCGATCGAGGATGATGGCGTCGGGCTGCCGGCGGATTTGCGATTCGGCTTCGGTCTGCTCGGAATGAGCGAACGGATCCGGAAGATTGGCGGGCGTTTCAACGTCCGCGGCGGATCGCGCACGGGCGCCCTTATCGAGGCCATTATACCCTTAACCGCGTCAGCTTAGACGCCGACGCTGCCGCGAAGATGCGCTATCGCGAGGATCCAGGAATATGAACGACCAAGCCAAGGTGCTGATAATCGAAGACCATCCGATCGTGTCGGACGGCTGTCAGCGCATTCTCAGTCGTCGCGCTGACATATTGGTCAAGGAAGCGCCATCCGCGACGGTAGGCCTCGCGTTAAATCGCGAGTTCGCTCCCGGTGTCATACTCCTCGATGTGGGGCTCCCCGATGCTAGCGGCTTCGACATCATTCAACAGCTGATTGACGATAATCCGCCGGTCAGGGTCATCATATTCAGCATGTATGAGGCGCCGAGCTTTGTGACCCTCGCCCTGGAAAAAGGCGCGAGGGGCTATATCACCAAGAGCGACGATCCGAATTCGATCCTCTACGCGATCGACAGGGTGCGTACGGGATCGATCTATCTTGGCCAGGCCGTTGCGCAAACTCTTGCAATGATCAATGTGGCGCCGATCAACGACCCTCTGCGTGATTTGAACGACAGGGAGCGGCAGATCGTCAAACTTCTCGGCGACGGCAAAAGCCTGACCGAGATCTCCGTCCAACTTGCACTCGGCTACAAAACCGTCGCCAATACGGTCACAGTCATCAAGCAGAAGCTCGGATTGGCGACGACGCCGGCTTTGATCAAGTTCGCCGTGGAGCTGAGATCAAGCACTGCCATCGTCAAGACGGCGACGTGAAGCGCGTGCTGGCGTGCCCATTTTTGCGATCGTCGCAGCAGCACGGCACCACGATCTGGCGTCTGCAGGGCGGCGGAGCTAGATCAAGGAGCAGCTGTTCGATGTCGCTTTTTGCACAATTCGCTGCGGCGTTGCGCGGACCCAGGCCGCAACCACTCCAGGAAGGGTTCTTCCCGACCAGCCAATTCCTCTCTGGGAGTGTCGCCCCGGCTCGGCCGCCCTTCGCTCCCTGGTGTGCGGCCTCAGACTCGGGAAAGTTCGCACTCTGACATGGTCGCACGTCAATAATCCTCAGCAGAAAATGATGGTCTCAGGCAAAACCGGACAACGGCTGCGCCATCAGCGCGATCACGAGGTCAGACTATAGATGCTTGCCGTGGCTACATCGCCTAGCGGCAATCATCTATGTAAGCAGAAACAGCCCCGAAGGGCCGCTTCTATCAACCTGATTTGATTGAGAAAATCTAGCGCGGGCGAATTGATTAGAACCGTCGCCTCCAACCTTGGCAAGATTGTGCGCCAGGTATTCTGGGATACCCCGTCGCGTTGGCTCGCAAATTCTGCGTCGCCAAGAGGAGCCCCTGCGCGCTGCGCCGTAGCCCGGCGGCGATCGGCGTCCTGCGCAAGAACGAAAACGAAAGAAGAGCAGAACGGCCGTGTCCAAAATCTGCACACGCGCCATTATGATACATTGAAATATTTTCTATTTCTGTCCCAATCATCGTCGTCTCAACAGGTTCGAACTGGCGAGAAGAGCAGTTTGGGCTGCTTTCGGCTTCTATGCGACACTTGGAACCGCAGCGCGTCTGAAACACATCCGCAAGCCCGCTGCCATATCCGGTCCCACGCTTTCTTCTGCTTACAGGAAGCTTACATTGTCGATTGAAGGCAGCTATATAAGCAAACACGGCCCCGAAGGGCCTC
>CAVWTQ010000009.1:0-40247 GCA_963757985.1 uncultured Alphaproteobacteria bacterium
CCCCTCGTTATCCATTTGCGATCATTGTAGGTCAGCGCGTTTCTGGAATTCCGGAGAGCATATCCTTCGGAAATGAGATGTGTTGTGATTAAATTGTATCCAGCTACGAGGGCAATTGCGTAATTGGCTGCAGGCACGTAGGCGCTGAAGAATGAGTTTGTCGCCCGATCTCTTTGAAAATCATAGGTTCCGAACTGGCGAAGCGCCGTTCCCGCCGGGGCATATTGTTGAAACGGCGATAAATCTGCGATCCCTTGGCCAGCAGCATAGACCTCCTGAAAATCTGCCCGTGGCGGCGCCATGAGTTTTCTGGTTCTGGAACCGGGATCATCGATTATTTTGCCATTCGGCCGCCGCACCACTATCGCATCTTTCGGAAGACCCGGCACAATCGTGACAGTTGCGGCGCCGCTGCCTGCCGGGTGTGGACGCCGACGGCCGCCGATCTCCCTTCAACCAGCGGCGCGTCCTTGCCACCAGCCGCCGCCCTGCCGCCCACCCATTGCCCGCTGGCGCGGCCGTTTCCGGCCGGCACGCGCGGCTGACTGTCGCTATATTTGCTGACGTGGGGCTGGACTTGCCGAGCCCCAGTTCCCGCGCCAGATCGCGCGGGCGCATGCCGCCATCGATCAGCCTCGCCGCGAGGCGCAGGCGATACGCGTCCTCGCCGTCGATCTTGCGCAGGCCGATTTGCGCCAGATGAATGGCCGCGAGCGCCTTGTCGCCGCTGCGCCAGCATTTCGCCGCGCGACGAAGGGCGCCGATCGCCGCCGGCGGAACCTCCGGGCCGAAGGCGACGGCGAGACAGGTCAGCACGCGTTCTTCATCGACGCAGAGGCCTTCGTCATTCATCTTCGCCAGAACGGTTCCCTCGCCAAGCACGAGCCCGTCGCCGGTGAATTGCATTTCGCGGAAACGCGCGCCGCGCCCGGCGCCGGGCAGAGTATCTTCAAGTCGCATGGAAATCGTCCCCAGTGAATCGTTTCGATATTAGCGCGGGCGCCAAATAAAACGAAGCACAGGTGGCGAGAACAGCCCGGTCATCGGCAAGATGTATTTAAGTAAGATCGCGCGATTTCGGCTTCGCGCGGACAGGCCGGGCGGCCGGCGCTTTTCCCGGGCGATCCGTCGTGCGCCCAGCCGATCGCCGAGCCGCGCCAACCGGCTGAGCAAAAAATCGCCAGACTGCCAAAAAAACGCCATCGCAAAGATCAGCGTAATAACGCGGCCGTGTTTGACGCGATGAGAAAGCGGGCGCCCATGTAATGGGCCTGAGCGCACGCCTCTGTGCAAGTCCATCGAAATTGATTTTGAATAAAATTCGTTTCGCGCCACGCTGGCCCGGCGGCGGCGGCGCCTGCCTTTTTTCCAAAGCGATCGGCCCGCTTTGCGCTATAAGGGCCGTGGCCAGCGACTGGCGGCGGGTCAGTCAAAGTCGGCCGGCCGTGGTCTAATAAAGGTTCAAGAATGGCGGATGAAGCCAAGCGGCCGGCCAAAATCGGCGTGGTCACGATCTCCGACCGCGCCAGCATCGGCGTTTACGAGGATCGCAGCGGGCCGGCGATCGTCGCCTATCTGACGCGCATGCTGACGAGCCCCTTCGACATCGTCCGGCGCGTCATCCCCGACGGCTTCGAATCGGTGCGCGACGAACTGATCGACCTCGCCGACGACGCCCGCTGCGATCTGATCCTGACCACCGGCGGCACCGGCCCCGCCCCGCGCGATCTGACGCCCGAGGCGACCGAGGCCGCCGCGCCCCGCGTCCTGCCGGGCTTTGGCGAACTGATGCGCCGCGAGAGCCTCAAAGACGTTCCGACCGCGATCCTGTCGCGCCAGATCGCCGCCCACCGGGGGCCCTGCCTCATCATCAATCTGCCCGGCAAGCCGGCCGCCATCGAGACCTGCCTCGACGCGGTGTTTCCGGCCGTGCCCTATTGCCTCGATCTCATCGGCGCCGCCTGGCTCGACACCGACGCCGCCGTGCTCAAATCCTTCCGGCCGAAGCAATCCGCCTCATGAGCATCAGCGACGCAATCTCGACCAGCGAGGAGCCGACCGCGGCCGAGCGCCTCGCGGCGCTGATCGCCGATTACAAGCCGCTCGCCGGCGTCCCCGACGAGTTCATCGGCGAGGACGGCCGCCCGCGCGCCTATTGGCTGCGCTACCTGAATTCGATGACGGATCTCGGCGCCGAAGACATCGGCCGCCGCTTCGCCACCGCCGACCGCCATATCCGCGAGGCCGGCGTCTCCTACCGCAGCTATGGCGACACGCGCGAGCGCACCTGGCCGCTGTCGCACCTGCCGCTCCTCATCGAGGCCAATGAGTGGCGCGAGATCGCGCAGGGGATCGAGCAGCGCGCCGAGCTGATGGAGCGCATCCTCGCCGACATCTACGGCCCCGGCGCGCTGATCGCCGCCGGCGATCTGCCGGCCGCCGCCGTCACGGGCTCGGCCGATTTTCTGCATCCCCTGCATGGCGTGACGCCGCCGGGCGGCAAATTCCTGCATTTCTTCGCCGCCGATCTCGGCCGCGGTCCCGACGGGCGGTGGTGGGTGTTCGGCGATCGCGCCCAGGCGCCCTCCGGCGCCGGCTATGCGCTGGCCAACCGGCTGGTGCTGTCCCGCGCGTTCCCGGCGCTTTACCGCGACATGAACGTCGAGCGGCTGGCGCCCTTCTTCCAGGCGTTCCGCTCCGGCCTCACCGCGCTCGCCGATCGCTCCGATCCGCGCATCTGCCTGTGGACGCCCGGCCCGCTCAACGAAACCTATTTCGAACAGGCCTATCTCGCCCGCTATCTCGGCTTCATTCTGGTCGAGGGCGGCGATCTCACCGTGCGCGAGGGCAAGGTGCATGTGCGCACCATCGCCGGGCTGAAGCGCGCCGATGTGATCTGGCGGCGCATCGACAGCGATTTCGCCGATCCGCTCGAACTCAACGGGCAGTCGCGCCTTGGCGTCGCCGGCCTCGTCGAGGCCGTCCGCGAGGGCGGGGTGGCGCTCGCCAATGCGCTCGGCTCGGGCGTGCTCGAAGCCCCCGCGATGATGAGCTTCATGCCGAAACTCTGCCGCAAGCTGATGGGCGAGGATTTGCGCCTGCCCAATATCGCGACCTGGTGGTGCGGCCAGCAGAACGAGCGCGCCTCCGTCATCGCCGACATGGACAATCTCGCCATCGGCGGCGCCTTCGGCAATCCGGTGCTGCGCTTTCCGCAGCAATCAGCCGGTCATCGCCGGGCTGCTCACCGCCGACGAGAAGGCGCGGCTGATCGCCGCCATCGGCGAGCGCGGCATCGACTATGTCGGCCAGGAGGTCGTCAATCTGTCGACCACGCCGGTCTGGAACGACGACCGCCTGACGCCGCGCCCCTTCGTGCTGCGCGTCTATGCGGCGCGAACGCAAAACGGCTGGACCATCATGCCGGGCGGCTTCTGCCGCATTTCCGACCGCGCCGACGCGCGCGCCGTGTCGATGGGCGCCGGCGTGCAATCGGCCGATGTCTGGGTGCTCGCCGACAAGCCCGTCGAAATGATCACGCTGCTGCCGACCAACGAGACGGCGCGGATCCGGCGCCTCATGGGCAATCTGCCGAGCCGGGCCGCCGACAATCTGTTCTGGCTCGGGCGCTATCTCGAAAGGGTCGAGGCGACCTTGCGGCTGATCCGCTGCCTCGCCGGCCGGATGATCAACACCGACGCCGAAACCGGAACCACCGGCTGGACGGTCTCCAAGGTCATCGGCCTCCTCGTCGCCTGGCACGCCGCGCCGAAGACGGCCGCCGGCGATCCGCTGGCGCTTTGCGCCATCGCGCTGCACAGCGAGGAGAATTACGGCTCCGCCCTGTCGCTCGTGCGCGATGCGCGCCGCGCCGCCTCGGTCATCCGCGAGCGGCTTTCGGCCGACACCTGGCGGCTGATCGGCGAACTCGACCAGACTCTCGGCGCCGACCAGAAGCCGCTGCTCAGCGAAGCCGACGCCTATGACCAGGTCGACGCCGCGCTGCGCACCATCGCCGCGATCTCCGGCCTCGCGCAGGAGAACATGAACCGCGGCGCCGGCTGGCGCCTGTTCGACATTGGCCGGCGCGTCGAGCGCGCCATCAATTCCTGCCGCTTCGCGCGCCAGTTCGCCGGCCCGACGGCGCCGTCCGACGATCTTGAGGTTCTGCTCGATCTCGCCGATTCGCAGATCACCTATCGCTCGCGCTATCTGATGGGGGTCGAGCTCTGGACCGTCCGCGACATGGTCGTGCTCGATCCCTTCAATCCGCGCTCGGTCGCGTTCCAGCTGGAGCGGCTCGGCGAACATCTGGAAAGCCTGCCGGTGCTGAGCGATGACGGCATGCCGGAGAAGCCGCACCGCCAGATCGTCAAGCTCACCGCCGAAGTCACCACCGCCGTCGCCGCCGACCTCGACACCGACAAAATCCTCGGTTTCGAGAAAAGCCTTCTCGATCTGGCGGAAGCCGTCGCGGCGCGCTATTTTCTGCAAGGTCCGCACAATGCGCGCGCGGACCGCTGGAGCGGCCTCGCGTGATCTACGACATTCACCACGTCACGACCTACGAATACGGATCGCCCGTCAAATTCGCGCATTGCGCGCTTGCGGCTCTCGCCGATCGATCTGCCGGGACAGACCGTTCTCGAAACCGCGATGACGATCGATCCGGCGCCGGCGCAATCGATTGAACGCGTCTGCTTTTTCGGCAATCGGGTGACCTCGATCACCATCGCGACCGAACATTCCGATCTGATCGTCACGGTCGATACGGCGATCGACGTCGATCGCGGCCCGGCGCCGCAGGCGGACGCGACGGCGCCCTTCGAGGCGGTGCGCGAGGAGGCCTTCGACAGCGCTTCGCTCGACAAGGACTTCGCCCGCCCATTTCCTGCATCCGAGCCGCTACGTGCCGCGCTTCGCGCCCGCCGCCGACTATGCGCGGACAAGTTTTTCGCCCGGGCGGCCGGTGCTTGAAGGCGCGATCGAGCTGATGCGGCGCATCCGCGCCGACTTCAAATACGACACCAAGGCGACCCAGGTTTCGACGCCGATTTCCGAGGCCTTCCAGAAGCGCCGCGGCGTCTGCCAGGACTTCGCCCATATCATGATCGCGGGCCTGCGCGGGCTCGGCCTTCCGGCCGCCTATGTCTCGGGCTACATCCGCACCATTCCCCCGCCGGGCAAAAAGAGGCTGCAGGGCGCCGACGCCATGCACGCCTGGGTCTCGCTCTGGTGCGGCGCGGAGATCGGCTGGGTCGATCTCGATCCGACCAACTCCATGCTGATCGGCAACGACCATATCGTGCTGGCGCGAGGGCCGCGACTACGCCGATATTTCGCCGGTCGCGGGCATCATCCTCGGCACGCGCGAGCAGGACGTCGACGTCGAGGTCGACGTCATCCCGCGCGAGGAGACGGTCGAGGCGTGAGGCGGATGCGCTGCGGTTGCACGGGGCTGCAGGCGCCTCGGCTGGCGCAGTGCGCGCCATGAGCGATCTCTACTTCGCCTATGGATCGAACCTCGATGCCGAGGATTGGGCGGCCCATTGCGCGCGCAGGGGCATCGATCCGGCGGTCCTACGTCCGGTCGGCCCAGCGACCCTGCCCGAGAGGCGCTGGTTTTCGATCGCTTTTCGAGCCGCAGAAACGGCGGCGTGCTGAACATCCGCAGGCATCGCGGCGCCGCCGTCGAAGGCTTTCTCTTCGCGGTCGCGCCCGAAGGCTGGGCCGCGCTCGATAAAAAAGAGGGCCATCCGCACGCCTATCGCCGCGAGAAGGCGATCGTTCTCGACCCTGAGGGGCGCGAAGTCCGCGGGCAGACATATCGCGCGCCCGAAGGCGAGTTCGTGTGCCCCGCCGAAGAGTATCTCGACATCTGCCGCCGCGGTCGCGAGCAACACGATCTTGAGGACGCGGAACTCGACCTCGCCGCGGCGAACGAAATTCGCTCGGCCTGCGATTCGGTGTTCGTCTATGGCACGCTGATGCGCGGCGAGGAAAACGCCGCCGTCTGGCGCGGCCTCGAACTGGGCTGCGCGCTGCTGGCGCAGGCGCGCGGCGCGCTGCGCGATCACGGCGCCTATCCCGGCATGGTGTTGGGGCAGGACGGCGAGGTCGAAGGCGAATTCCTGCGCTTCGGCAAAATCGGGGAGGCGCTGGAGCCGTTCGACCGCCTCGAAGGCTTCTTCGGCTTCGGCGCTGAGGGCAACGTCTACCGCCGCACGCTCTCCACCTTCCATGTTGGCGACGGGCGTGCGCGCAGGGCCTGGACCTACGTCACGATGCAGGCCGATGCGCCGGCAATAGAGTCCGGCGATTGGCGCGCGCACTGCGGTCGGCGGCGCGAGGCCAGAGCGGCGATCGTCGCGGCCCACGCCGCTCGGCAGCCGGACTTTCTCGGCTGCCTCGCGAGGGTTCCAGACAATGTGCCCCTTCGAGCGCGAGGTCAGGCAGCAGTGCGCTTGCGACTGAGGCGGCATGTCGTTGAGCCGAGAACGAAGCGATTATCAGGTCTCGATTCTTGAGGTGGCCGGAATCAGCGAGCAGGATGACGAGATTCTCAAAGATGCGAATCAAAATGGAAGAAGAAGCTGCAAATCCGTGAAATGGGCTTGAATGCAGAATTGATTTCTAGCAAATGGCCAAAGCGTTTGACACTCTCGTCTGGACAGCGGAAATTCGGCAAATGAGCGAAAGCACGGACAATCTTGTTCTTGAGCATCTGCGCCATATCCGCGCCGCGGTGGATCGCGTGGAAACGCGGCTTGACGATCTCACTGTGCGGGTCGGGCATCTCGAAACCAAGCTTGCGCATGTTCAGGTGCAGCTCGCTGAGCAGTTCGTTCGTCTCGATCGTTTTGACGTGCGCCTGACGCGCATCGAAAAGCGCCTCGATCTCGCCGAGGCTTGAGCGCCGCGAGGCCAGCATTAACGAAGTCTTAAGCCGAAGTTGGGAAGCCTGTCTCGGCGCGACGTTCAACTTCGAGCGCCGCCAATCCCGCCTTCCTCGAACCCGAAGCTGAATGATAACGCTCTATCATCATCCGCTCTGCGCCCATTCGCGTTTCGTCAGGCTCCTTCTCGGGGAATACGGGATCGAACCGCAGCTCATCGAGGAAAATGCCTTCGAGCGGCGCCGCGATTTTCTGATCCTCGATCCGGCCGGGCAGACGCCGCTTCTCGTCGAGGATCCCGGCATCGTCGTCCCGGGCGCCAATGTGATCGCGGAATATTTCGACGAAACGCGCGGCCTCGCGCTCGGCAAGCCACAGGCTGCTGCCGGACGATCCGCTGCGCCGGGTCGAGGTGCGCCGCCTGATGGACTGGTTCGGCCAGAAATTCTTCCGCGAAGTCACCGATTGGCTCGTCACCGAAAAGGTTTATAAGCGGACCATGCCGCGCGAGCGGGGCGGCGGCGCGCCGGACATGGAGCTGGTCCGCGCGGCGCGGGCCAATATCCGCACCCATCTGCGCTATATCGGCTATCTCGCCGGCGCGCGGAAATGGCTTGGCGGCGACCAGCTTTCGCATGCCGATCTCGCGGCGGCGGCGCAATTGTCCTGCGTCGATTTTCTGGGCGATGTGCCATGGGAAGAGTACGAAACGGCGAAGCACTGGTACGCCAGGGTGAAGTCGCGCCCCTCGTTCCGCCCGCTTCTCGCCGACCGGATGCCGGGCCTCACCCCCGCGCCGGTCTACGCGGATCTCGACTTCTGAGCGCGCTTCAGGCGAAGGCGCTGGAGCTTGGTTTCGACGTCTGCAGGATCACTTCTCCCGCCGCCATCGAAGGCGCCGGCGAACGCCTTTCCGCCTGGCTCGCCACGGGCGCGGCCGGCGACATGGACTGGCTTGCTTCGACCGAGGCGCGCCGCGCCGATCCCGGCAAGCTCTGGCCGGAGGCGGCCAGCATCGTGATGCTGGGGGTGAATTACGCGCCGCCCGGCGATCCGCTGGCGGGACTCGCCGACAAAAGCGCCGGCAATATCTCGGTCTACGCCCGCAACCGCGACTATCACGAGGTCATCAAGGGCCGCCTGAAGCAGCTCGCCGGCTCAGCTCGCGGCCGCCGCGCCGCGATCAGGGCTTCGACGCGCCCGAGGTCAAGGTGTTCGTCGATACCGCGCCGGTCATGGAGAAGCCGCTGGCGCAAGCCGCGGGCCTTGGCTGGCAGGGCAAGCACACAAATCTCGTCTCGCGCGACTTCGGCTCCTGGCTGTTTCTCGGCTCGATCTTCACGACGCTGCCGCTGCCGCGCGACGCGCCCGAGAGCGATCATTGCGGCGCCTGCCGGGCGTGCCTCGACATCTGCCCGACGAAGCGCGTTCCCGCAGCCTTACGTGCTCGACGCGCGGCGCTGCATCTCCTACCTCACCATCGAGCACAAGGGCCATATCGCGGAAGAATTCCGCGCCGCCATCGGCAATCGCATCTATGGCTGCGACGATTGCCTCGCCGTCTGCCCGTGGAACAAATTCGCCAGGACCGCGCGGGAATTGAAGCTCGCTGCCGCGCGAAGAATTCTGTGCGCCGCGGCTCGAAACGCTGCTTCGCCTTAATGAGCGCGGCTTTAGGGCCTTGTTTGCGGGCAGCCCCGTGAAGCGGATCGGCGCCGCGCGCTTCATGCGCAATGTTCTGATCGCGGCGGGAAATTCGGGCGATGGTTCGCTCGCGGAGCTCGTCGCCGAAAAGTTGAGCTGCGCCTCGCCGCTCGTGCGCGCCATGGCGGTCTGGGCGCTGGCGCGGCTCGCGCCGTCAAGGCTCGCGGCGCTGGCGCCGCGTTTTTCGCGCCGGCGAGGACGACGCGGACGTGCTGCGGGAATGGGCGGCGGCCGAGGCGTGTTCGGCGCGGCCGGACGCAACGAAAATGCGGATGAACAACACGCGCGCGACTGCGCGGCAAACAGGGAAGAAGGCCGGTTTTCATGAAGCTTTTTGCGTTTGGTCTTGGCTATTGCGCGCTGGATTTCATCGCGCGCTTTGGCGATCTCTTCGAGTTCGATCGCCGGCACCGCGCGCAACGCCGACAAGGCGGCGGCTCTGGCGAGCGAGAGGATCGAGACCTTCGTCTTCGGTCCCGAGCGCGAAGACCCCGGGCTCGCCGAAAAAGCCCTCGCCGCCGATGTGCTGCTGATCTCGATCCCGCCCGGCGTTTCGGTCGATCCGGTGCTGGCGCGCTTTGGCCATCGCATCGCCAACCTGCGCGCGCCGCAGATCATCATCTATCTCTCGACGATCGGCGTCTATGGCGATTGGAAGGGCGAATGGGTCGACGAGACGCGCCTCCCGACGCCCCTCTCGCCGCGCTCCGTCACCCGGCTGCAGGCGGAAAAATCATGGGCCGCGATCGGCAGGGGCCCGGACAAGACGGTGCATATTCTGCGGCTCGCCGGCATCTATGGTCCGGGCCGCAACGCGCTCGTCAATCTGAAAGACGGCGCCGCGCACCGCTACGTCAAGAAGGATCAGGTGTTCAACCGCGTCCATGTCGAGGACATCAGCCGCGCCATCGCCGCCGCCATCGCCCATGTCGGGCCGGGGGGCGTCTGGAACGTTTCGGACGACGCCCCGACGCCGCCGCAGGACGTCGTCGCCTTCGCCGCCAAGCTGCTGGGCGTCGAGCCGCCGCCCGAGGAGGATATCGAGACGGCCGAAGGCGTCTCGCCGATGACGCGCAGCTTCTACGCCGAAAACAAGCGCGTCTCCAACCGCAAGCTGAAAGAGGAGCTGCGCGTCGATCTCGCCTATCCCAACTATCGCGCCGGGCTTGAGGCGCTGTTCGAGGCGGGCGAGGGGCGGTAGCATGACCAGCACCACCGTTGCGGAACATTACAGGGGTCTTCTGGCGCGAAGTGCAAGGGCTTTCGAGGCAGCACTTGCGGATGACGAAATTTTTGCTGGGTTCACCAAAGCGCATAATTTTACGGCCGACTTCGAGGCCTTGCTTGACTCTGATAAAAGATCGTCCTGAGGCTCAGATCTTTCAGTTAGCCATTCGGGAATACCAATTCGCTTTGTATGCTTCAGCAGAGGGAAAATATCGGCACGGATTAATCAGCTTAAGGCTTTTCTTTGAATTAGCTTTGGCGAGCATTCACTTTTCGGCGCATGAACTCCGACTTCGAAGATGGCTCTCCGACTCGCAAGACGTAGTATGGGACTTTCTCATCGATCCTCAAGACGGAGTATATGCAACAGATTTTATCAGGGCATTCACCTCGGGGATGGAGGGGTTCGGCAAGCAATACTCAGCCATCGCTAAAAAAGTTTATCGTGAGTGCTCGGAATATGTACACGGAAATGCTCACACTCACAAAGGATTCCGATCTTCCACTTGGTTTTGACCGGACAATGTTGCAGGCTTGGGTTGATCGGGCCGATTCTGTTCGGTTGAGCATCATCTTTGCGTTTGCGGCGCGCTATCTCCGCTTGCTGCCGGTCACGTGTCGAAACAATTTGGAAGACTTAATGATCGAGAGCTTGGGCCATATACCGGCAGTCCAAGATATTTTTAGCAAGTAGGTTCAAATGGTCGATTTCTTTTTTCGAACCGAGGATATTCGCCCCGAAGAAGTAGGCGACTATTTCGTGGAGAGCCGACAGGATCGGATTATCGTCGACGCGCTAAAAAATCGAAATCCCACTATCTTGGTTGGCAGTCGCGGGGTTGGGAAATCGTTTTTGCTTCGTGTCGCCCAAAAGGAAATCAATGACAATTTTGAGAAAGATAAAGTTTTTCCCGTCTACCTCAGCTTTGTCAGAAGCTCTCTTTTGCAGTCTAGCGACCCCGAACAGTTTAAGCACTGGATGCTGGCTCGCATAAGCGCCAACATAGTCCGCGCCCTCAAGAAAGCTGGGATGCTTGGCACACTACCGAACAGCGCCAAAATCTTGGCGGGAACGGGAACAATCAGCGATGATCGGCCCACGAAAATTGAGGCCGTGGTAGAATTTATGAAAATTCGTGGCGAACGCCAAACACGACAATTGACAAATCGGGCGTTCCAACAGTTGATGATCTTAAGGAGGCCCTTGAGGATTTAGCGGGTGACCTGAACATCTCTAGATTTGTTTTATTGATCGATGAGGCGGCACACATTTTCGTTCCAGAACAACAGCGGCAATTCTTTACCTTATTTCGTGATTTACGAAGTCATTGCGTCACTTGCAATGCAGCCGTTTACCCGGGGGTGACTAGCTTCGGAAACACCTTCCAGCCTGCACATGATGCTACGCTATTGTCCATTGATCGAGATGTTCTCGCTCCAGACTACGTCGAGAATATGCGCGAGATCGTCGAAAAGCAGGCCGATAGTGGTCTCTTAAAAAACATTGCCCAGAATGGCGAGCTGTTTGCCGTGCTCGCTTACGCCGCGTCCGGAAATCCTCGCTTGCTACTCAAAACACTCGCGCGCGTTCCCAAGGTCAATTCTGCACAGATTAATCAGACAGTTCGAGAATACTATCGGTCGGACATTTGGGCAGAGCATTCGCTGCTTGCCGATAAATACGCAGGGCACCGGGTTGTGATCGATTGGGGCAGGCAATTTGTCGAAAGCCACGTATTGCCTGAAATTAAAGCCAAGAACGATCAGTACCTCGCCGCAGACAAAAGCACGAGCGCCTATTTTTGGATCCACAGAGACGTTCCGGCAGTTGTAAAAGAAGCCCTCCGGGTTCTCTCCTACACAGGTGTACTTACTGAGCAAGCGTCAGGTATCAAGGCAAGCCGCGCAGAAATCGGCACCCGTTATATTGTTAATCTTGGATGTCTTTTTCTTTGGAATTGACTCCCGCTTCGACATCTTTTGACATCGCGAAGGGTCTTACACCCAAGCGAATGACGGAGTTTGGGGCTAACCATCGTGCCTACAAGGGACTAGTTGATCATGTCGCGGAAATGCCTGCTCAGGTTGGTGGCTTTGCTCTCGACGAGCAGTTAGCAAAATCAATCGACGTGCTTGACGTTTCCGATTGGCAAAGGAGCAAGCTGAAAGAGCTTGGTCTTGCAACGGTCGGAGACGTTTTCAGCGCAACAGAAGAGAAACTGAAGGAGGCCGCCTACGTCGGTGATGTACGAGCGCGCCGGATACGTAACGCCGCGGTTGCGGCGGTGCTAGAGTATCTGTCTGGCTGAGGTGGATGGCTAATAAGGGAGGCGCGTCTTGACCACAGGTAGCACCGAAAACCCCCTCCTTACCCCCTGGACCGGGCCGTTCGAGGCGCCGCCTTTCGCGGCGATCGAGCCGGCGCATTTTCGCCCCGCCTTCGAGATCGCCCTGAAGGAAGCGCGGGCCGAAATCGACGCCATCGCGCAGAACCCCGCGCCGCCAACCTTCGCCAACACCATCGAGGCGCTGGAGCGCAGCGGGCGCAGCCTCGATAGGGTCGCCAACGTCTTCTATAATCTCGCCGGCGCCGCCACCAATGACGAACTTGAGGCGATCGAGCGCGAGATGGCGCCGATCCTGTCGCGCCATCGCAGCGAGACCTATTTCAACGAAGCGCTGTTTGCCCGCGTCGAGGCCCTGAAGGCCGATGAGGCGCAAGCTTGGCCTCGATGAAGAACAGGCCCGCGTGCTCGAACGCTATCATCTGAACTTCACGCGAACCGGCGCGGGGCTCCCGGCCGAGAGCAAGGCGCGCCTCGCCGAAATCGCCGAGCGGCTGGCGAGCCTTGGCGCGCAATTCGGCCAGAACGTGCTGGCGGACGAAAAATCCTTTCTGCTGCTGCTTGAGGCGGGCGACCTTGAGGGCCTGCCGGACTTCCTCGTCAAAGGCGCCGCGCGCACCGCCGCCGAGCGCGGCCATCCCGGCAAATATGGCGTCACGCTTTCGCGCTCCAGCATCGAGCCGTTTCTGCAATTCTCCGCGCGGCGGGATCTGCGCGAAAAAGCCTTTCGCGCCTGGACTGCGCGGGGTGAAAACGGTGGACCAACTGATAATCGCGCCATCGCCGCCGAGATGGTGATGCTGCGCGCCGAGCGCGCCCGCCTTCTCGGCTATGAGAGCTTCGCCCATTTCCGCCTCGCCGACACGATGGCGAAGACGCCGGAGGCCGCGCTCGATCTGTTGCGGTCGGTGTGGGAGCCCGGCGTTCTGCGCGCGCAAAGGGAGGAGGCGGCGCTGCAGCAAATCGTCGCCGGCGAGGGCGGCAATTTCAAAGTCGCGCCCTGGGACTGGCGCTATTACGCCGAGAAGCGGCGCAAGGCCGAGTTCGACCTCGACGAGGGCGAGATCAAGCCCTATCTGCAGCTCGACCAGCTGATCGAGGCGGCGTTCCATACCGCGAACCGGCTCTTCGGCGTCAGCTTCGAAGAGCGCTTCGACATCAAGCTCTATCATCCCGACGCCCGCGCCTGGACGGTGCGCCGCGAGGGGCGCGAGATCGCGCTGTTCATCGGCGATTATTTTGCGCGGCCCTCAAAGCACAGCGGCGCCTGGATGAATGTTTTTCGCGGCCAGCAAAAGCTCGATGAGCCGCAGCTGCCGATCATCGTCAATGTGATGAATTTCGCCAGGGGCGGCGAGGGCGAGGCGAGCCTTTTAAGTTTCGACGATGCGCGCACGCTGTTTCACGAATTCGGACACGGCCTGCACGGCATTCTGTCCGATGTGACCTATCCCTTGATCTCCGGCACCAATGTCGCCCGCGATTTTGTGGAGTTCCCCTCGCAGCTTTATGAGAACTGGCTGGAGCAGCCGGAAATCCTTCGCCGCTTTGCGCTCCACTACAGGACCGGCGAACCGATGCCGGAGGCGCTGCTCGCAAAGCTCCTCAGCGCGCGCCGGTTCAATCAGGGATTCGCCACCGTCGAATATGCGGCTTCCGCGCTGGTCGATCTTGGCCTTCATCTCGATCCCGCGCCGCAGGACCTTGACGTCGTTGCGTTCGAGCGCGCGGAGCTGGCGCGCGTCGGGATGCCGGACGCGATCGCGATGCGCCACCGCACGCCGCATTTCCAGCACATCTTTTCGGGCGAATCCTACTCGGCCGGCTACTACAGCTATCTGTGGTCGGAAATTCTCGACGCCGACGGCTTCGAGGCGTTTCAGGAGAGCGGCGACATATTCGACGCCGGCGTCGCGCGGCGGCTGCATGATTTCGTCTATGCGGCGGGCGGGAGCCGCGATTACGAAATCGCCTACAGGGAATTTCGCGGCCGGGCGCCCTCGCCGCGGGCGCTGCTGCGCAAGCGCGGGCTCGATGCGGAGCCGGCGGCCCATGGGGCTGGCTGAGAATTGAGCCTTGAAGGCCGCGCCTTTCCGCGTCAGGGTTTTTGCCGTTCGCGGGCGTCGCTGACGGCCTTTTGGAAACCCGGCAAGTCGAGCGCCGCGGCGACGAGGAAAGGCCCGATCAGAAAAACCGGCGTCCCCTCAAATCCCATCGCGGTCGCCTGCTTGTCGGTGCGCTTCAATATCGCGTCGATCTCGTCGGAATGGGCGGTGAGATCCGCGTCCAGCCTTTGCATGTCGGCGCCCGCCGCAAGGGCGATCTCGCGCACCTGCGCTTCGGTCGTCTTCTTTCGGCCCGTGGCCATCAGCGCGTCATGAACCGCGACATATTTGCCCTGCAGATTGGCGGCGAGCGCAACTTTGGCGGCGAAGACGGATATGTCGCCGAAAATGGGCCAGTCCTTGTAGACGACCCGGATATGCTTGTCGGCCTCGAGCAGCTTCAGCAGCGCCGGCTGCGCCTTCATGCAATAGGGGCAGTTATAATCGAAGAAGGAGACGATGGTGACGTCGCCCGTCGGGTCGCCGCCGACGGGGGTTTGCGGATCGTCGAGGAGCGCTTCGCGGCTGAGGTCGGGGTCGGACGAGGCCAAGGGCGCGGACAACGCGCCGGCGCCGCACCCGACCGCAATCGCGATCCCCAGCAAGGCGCGTCTGGACATAAGTTTCATTTTATTCGATCCGGGCTTTGGCTAGAGCATATTCCGATCAGATTGAACCAATCTGATCGCCCAGAATATGCTCAAGCTTTTGAAGTTTTGAGCGATTTCTTGTCGACCGAATGATGCATTCGGTCGGAAAGCGCTCTAAGCGGCCGTCGCATCAGTTGAATTCGCCGGGCAGACGCGGGATCGGCATGATGTTGACCCCTTCCTCCGCCAGGATGCGGGCTTCCTCGACGGTGGCCTGGCCATGAATGGGCCGGTCGGGAACGAGGCCTTGATGAATTTTCAGCGCCTCTTCGGCGAATTTCGGCCCGAGATCGGCCGAATGTTCGAGAATTCGCCGGCGCAGCTCGACGATCGCCGCGCGCCGCTCGGCGTCCGCCGCGCTCAGCAGGGCGAGATTTGAGCCCTCGGCCGCCTCCGGCTGCGCCGGCGCATCGCGAACGATGGGCGCGGCGCCGCGATCGCTGCGCGCGACCGCGGGCGCCATGATGGCCTTGGCGACGGCCGACGATTGGCAGACCGGGCATGAAACGAGGCCGGACGCCGCCTGCGCGTCGAAGACCGGCCCGCTCTGGAACCAGCTCTCGAAGGCGTGTCCATTGGCGCAATGCAACGCATATTTGATCATTGCGGTTGTTCGGCCAGCAGCTGATCGAGCTTGCCTTCGTCATGAAGTTCGTGAAGCTCGTCGCAGCCGCCGACATGCGCGTCGCCGAAGAAGATTTGCGGGACGCTGGTGCGGCCGGTCCGCTCCGTCATCTCGCGGCGAAGCTTGCTGTCGGTCGCGACGCAAATTTCGGTGAATGCGAGGTTCCGCTGACGCAGCAACGCCTTGGCCCGCAGGCAATAGGGGCATGTCGGCGTCGTGTAAATCGTGATTTCCGGCACGGAAAAAATCCTTTCGCTCATCGCTATGTGGGAAATATCGCCAATTTCACAAGCGGCGCCAAGGGGATCTGGAGCTTGGCCGGGGCTGCGGCGCTTGCCGCTCCCGTCGAGGGCGCCCGGCGAGGTTGCCGAAAAGCGGCTAATATCCTAATGTTAAAGGCCTCATCCGCGGAGGGCCGCGGATCGCAGATGGGTTTTTCCCGCCAATGCCGAAAGCCTCGCTCAAATCCCGCCGCGCCGCCGATGTCCAGACCAAGGCGGCGCTCGGCGATCTGGCCGGTTGCCCGTTCCATGATCTGCGCGTCAGGCTCGCCGCCGCGGGGCTGCGTCCGACGCGGCAGAGAATGTCGCTGGGCTGGATCCTGTTTTCGCGCGGCGCCCGCCACCTCACCGCCGAGCGGCTGCAGGAGGAGGCGCAGGAGTCGAACGTCTCGATTTCGCTGGCGACGATCTACAATAGCCTGCATCAGTTCACCAGCGCGGGCCTGCTTTGCGCCATCGCGGTCGATGGAACGCGGACCTATTTCGACACCAATACGGTAAGGCACCACCATTTTCTGAACGATGGCGTCCTCATCGACATTCCCGAACTCAAGGTGGACGTGACCAGCCTTCCCGCGCCCCCGGCGGGAAAGCGAATCGCCGAGATCAGCGTCGTCGTGCGCTTGCGCGATGACAGTCCCGCCAACTGATCGATCGCCGGCCGATCGGATGTGTCCCTTTCTCCGGCGCCCGTTCTGAAAATCCATGACGAGGCCTTGCAATCCATGACGGAGCCGTGCCCGGCGTCGAACCAGGGCGTTCCGCCGCATGGCGGCGGGATCGGCGTGCTGCTGGTCAATCTGGGCACGCCCGATGCGCTGGGTTACTGGCCCGTGCGGCGCTATCTCAAGGAATTCCTGTCCGATCGCCGCGTGGTCGATACGCCGCGCCTGATCTGGTGGCCGATCCTCAATCTGGTCATTCTGTCGCGCCGGCCCCAGCGCAGCAGCAAGAACTACGAGACGATCTGGAACAGGGAGCGCAACGAAAGCCCGCTGAAGACGGTCACGCGCTCTCAGGCCGAAAAACTCAGCGCCTGGATCGCGCAAGGCGGCCTTGGCGAGATCCCCGGCGGCCAAGCGGTCCTGGTCGATTGGGCGATGCGCTATGGCTCGCCCTCGATCCCCGCCGCGTTCGAAAAGCTGAAAGCGCGCGGGTGCGGCCGCGTGCTCGTCGTCCCCCTCTATCCGCAATATGCCGGCGCGACCACGGCGAGCGTCGCCGACAAGGTGGCGGAGTCGCTTGACGGGATGCGGTGGCGTCCCGAGCTGCGCAGCGCCGCGCCCTACTACAAGGATCCGGTCTATATCGATGCGCTTGCGCAATCCGTCCGCGCGGAGCTGGCGCGGCTCGACTTTGCCCCCGAAATCATCCTCGTCTCTTTCCACGGCATTCCGAAATCCTATGTCGCGAAGGGCGATCCCTATTACGATCAGTGTGTCGAGACCTGGCGGCTGCTGCGCGCGCGCTTGCAGCTCAGCGCCGAACAAATGCCGCTGAGCTTCCAGTCGCGCTTTGGGCCGGCGCAATGGCTGGATCCCTACACCGACGAGACGGTGAAGGCGCTGGCGCGCGACGGCGTCAAGCGCATGGCCGTGCTGACGCCGGGATTTTCCGTCGATTGCCTCGAAACCATTTCGGAAATCGGCATCGAGAACCGCGAATTTTTCGTCGAGAACGGCGGCGAGAAGTTCGCGCTGATTCCCTGCCTCAACGACAGCGCGCCCGGCATGGGGGTGATCGAAGCTATCGTCGCGCGGGAGCTTGCCGGGTGGATCGGGACAGGCGTGTGACGCGAGGCGGAGAGACCGCCCGAGTGCGCTCATCGCGATGAGGGCGTCAGCGTTCGATCATTCTTCGCCAACACCCACCTGCGCGACGAGCCCATCGTTGAACCAGCGCCCGAGAAAGGCCGCCGCCTGCGCCGTCACATCCGCGCCGGCGGATCGCTCGGCCAGCGCAGCGCAGAGTTCGGCGAAATTCGAGCGGCCGGCGGCCTCGGCCAGCGCCAGCCTCTCGTCGGCGTCGATCGCGCGATAGAAGACGCCGCCGTCGTTGCGCCAGAACAGGATCGCTTCGGTGTCCGCCGCCGGCGTCTCCTGCGAGCCCTCTGCGTCTTCGGCTCCGCGCGTGCGCGCATAGGCTTGCGCGGTTCCTTGCAGGAGATCGAGCATCTCGACGCTGGGATGGAACGCGAAGGTCAAAGCCGGCCAATCCGCCGGCGCGACATGCGCGAGGCTGGCGATCGCCAATGAAGGCGCATCCGGGGCGTCAAACGCGATCGATAGCTGCCGCTCGAATTCGGCGAAATCGACGATGTCCCGCCGCGTGCGCCAGGGCGCCGTCGCGCGCATGAAATCCGGCAGGCCGCGGCAATAGTCCTGCGCCGCGCGATAGCGCGACGGCCGCGTCTCGATATAGGCTTCAATCAGGGCGCCGAAATCCTCGTCGCCAAGCCGGTCGCGCAAGGCGGAGTATTCATTCGACAGGCATTCGGCGAGACGGAGGCGATAGGCGTCGTAATAGGCCCTGAACCGCGCCGCGCGATCCTGCCGCGGACCGTCCTCTATCGATGGCGGGATGACGGGATCGCCGCCAAGAATCCCGGCCTGGAATGCGCTCTGGAGCGAGGCGAGATTCATGCGGCTACTCCTTGCGCGCGCGCGGGCGCCGAAGCCTCGATCCGGCGCGCGCGGTCGAGCTCGGCGACAAGATCCGCAAGCGGCGGAAAATTATCGTCGCGCTCGATCATGGTGGAGACTTTGCCGAACCGCCGGCACGCTTCGGCGTAGAGCGACCACACCTCTTCGATTACCGGCTGATCATGCGTGTCGATCTTATGGGTTTCGTGATCCGAATGTCCGGCGAGATGAAGCTGGATGACGCGCTCGGATGGTATGTCGTCGAGAAATCGCACGGCGTCGAAACCGTGGTTGAAAGAGGAGACGAAGACATTGTTGACGTCGAACAGCAGCCAGCAATCGGCGCGCTCCGCCAGCTCGCGCAGAAACGTCGATTCGTCCATCTCGGATTCCGCGAACGTCACGTAGCTCGAGACGTTCTCGATGGCGATGCGGCGGCAGAGATAATCCTGGACCCTTTTGATGCGGTCCGCGACATGATCCAGCGCCTCATGCGTATAGGGGATCGGCAGAAGATCATGCAGATTGACGCCATGCACGCCGGTCCAGCACAAATGATCGGAGATCCATTCCGGCTGAAACCGGTCGGCCAGCTGTTTCAATCCGCGAAGATAATCGAAATCGAGCGGCGCGGTCGAGGCGATCGACATCGAGACGCCATGCAGGACGATCGGATAGTTTTGCCGGATTTGTTCGAGGATCGCGATGGGCCGGCCGCCGCGCCCCATGAAATTTTCGGAAATGACCTCGAACCAGTCGACCTTCGGTTCGCCGCTCAAAATTTCCGCATAATATTTGGGTCTAAGCCCCAGGCCGAAACCCAGCGGCGCCGGTTTTTGCATTGTCATGTCCTTAGCGCTCATTCCGCCAAGCGCGGAGCCGATCGGCCGGGACCAACATTTTTGCGCTGGAGCCGGCCGGCTGGGATCTAAACGGACCTCGAAAAGCCGTGCGTCGAAATCCGGCGCGTCAGATGACCTTGCCGCCCTTGGCTTCGCACGACGCCTCCGACTTCACCGGCAGCCAGCCATGGCCCTTGCACGAATTCTGGCCCTTGCAGGCGTTTTCCGCCGACTTGCACGCGCTGGTGCCTTTACAGCTGTTGATGCCCGCGCAGTGAACCGCCGCCGATTTGGCGGATGCCGGGGTCAAGGTCACGCCGTTCATGGCGAGCGCGATGGCGGCGATGGCGAGGCTGGCGCCGGAGGCGACTTTATTGGTCATGCTGAACTCCTCAACAAAAAAGCTCGCGGTGCGAGCGTTGTGCGGGCTGCTTGGCCCGCATGCGGATATTCGCTGAACCGGCTGGAACGTTACGGTGGTCACGCGCTTGTGAAGGGGGCGGACGCTGAAAAATCCAATCCGGCCGCTCACCCCTTGCGGTTATGCAGGCGGCGCTCCCAGTCGAGCGCCTGGCGCACGATTTCGTTGAGATCGTCGTGCTTTGGCGACCAGCCGAGTTCGGCCCTGATGCGCTCGGCGCCGGCGACGAGCGCGGCCGGATCGCCGGCGCGCCGACCCTTGCGGCGCACCTCGAAATCGACCCCCGAGACTTGCTTCACCACATCGACGACTTCGAGCACGGAAAAGCCGCGGCCATAGCCGCAATTCAGGGTGAGGCTGGCGCCGCCGGCGCGCAGATGGCGCAGCGCCAGAAGATGCGCGTCGACGAGATCGGTCACATGGATGTAATCGCGGATGCAGGATCCGTCCGGCGTCGGATAATCGGTTCCGAAAACGTCGAGGCCGGCGCGCTGGCCGAGCGCCGCTTGCGCCGCGACCTTGATGAGATGGGTCGCCACCGGCGAGGACTGGCCGAGCCGTCCCTGCCGGATCGGCGCCGGCGACATTGAAATAGCGCAGCGCGGCGAAGCGCAGCGGATGCGCGGCGGCGACGTCCTGCGAGCATCCATTCGACCATCAGCTTGGAGCGCCCGTAAGGATTGATCGGCGCCAGCGCGGCCGTTTCGAACACCGGATTGGCGGCGGGCTCGCCATAGACCGCCGCCGTCGACGAGAAGATGAAATGTGCGATCCCGTTGCGCACCGCGCATTCGAGGAGGTTGCGCGCTTTCGCCGCGTTGTTGAGGTAATAGGCGAGGGGATCGGCGACCGATTCCGGCACGACGATTTTGGCGGCGAAATGCGCGATGGCGTCGACGCCATGCTCCTTGATGAGGGAATCGACGAGGGCGGCGTCGCCGAAGTCGCCGACGACGAGTTTGGCCGCCGGCGGGACGGCCCAGGCGAAGCCGGTCGAAAGATCGTCGAGCACGACCACGCTCTCGCCGGCGTCGAGCAGCGCCAGCGCCATATGGCCGCCGATGTAGCCGGCGCCGCCGGTAACCAGAACCGTCATGCAGTCGCTCCCGCGCCTTGTGTCCCTTTGCGCCCGTCGCCGCTTCATCAAGGCTTCGCAAACGTTGCGGCTTGGTCTCGACCGAAGGCCGGTCGTCGCTTCCGCGCCCGATTGTGCCGTAGCCGCCGGCTGCGACGGTTGCAAGACCAAAAAGCAACGCCTCAGGTTGCTGGTTTCGCGGAGCAAGATTGGCTATCATCGGGCCGCATTCGTTCGGCGCGCTCTCCGAGGCGCTTTTCTTCCCGAGGACAATCTCCCAAGGACAATCTATGACGAAGCGAATTCGCAAAGCGGTTTTTCCGGTCGCGGGCCTTGGAACGCGGTTCCTTCCGGCGACCAAATCGATCCCGAAAGAAATGCTGACGATCGTCGATCGTCCGGTGCTGCAGCATGTCGTCGACGAGGCGCGCGAGGCGGGCATCGAGCATTTCATTTTCGTCACCGGCCGCAACAAGGCGGTGATCGAAGACCATTTCGACATCGCCTATGAACTCGACGACACCTTGCAGAAGCGCGGCAAGATAAAGGAATACAATGCTCTGAAGGAGCAGTTGCCGGCCGCCGGCGCGACCAGCTTCACGCGCCAGCAGGCGCCTCTGGGACTTGGCCACGCGGTCTGGTGCGCGCGCGAACTCGTCGGCGACGAGCCTTTCGCGGTTTTGCTGCCCGACATGGTGACGATGGCCGGGACGCAAAAATCCGGGCGCTGCCTCGCCCAATGCATCGCCGCCTATGAAAAGCACGGCGGCAATATCATCGCCGTCGAGGAAGTTGCGCCTGAGGAAACCCACCAATATGGCATCGTCTCGGTGGGCAAGGATTTCGGCGCCTCCTTCGAGATCACCGGCATGGTCGAAAAGCCGCCGCAGGGGACCGCGCCGTCGAACCTCATTATTTCCGGCCGCTACGTGCTGGGTCCGGGGATTTTTCCAATTCTGAGCAAGATCGAAAAGGGCGCGGGCGGCGAGATTCAATTGACCGACGGCATGAAGGCGCTCGCCGCGCGAGAGGCCTTCCATGGCGTGCGCTTCGACGGCAAGACCTATGACTGCGGCTCCAAACTCGGCTTTCTCACCGCCAACGCCGCCTTCGCCCTCGCCGACCCGCAGATCGCCGGGCCGTTCAAGGCGGAGCTGAAGAAGCTGGTCGGGGCGTTTTAGGCGACTGAGCCCTCACGCGTCCCCGAGCGCCGGATAATCCGTGTATCCCAACGCGTCGCCGCCATAAAACGTCTCCTGATGCGGCGCGTTCAGCGGCGCGTTCTCGCGCAGGCGCTCGACAAGGTCTGGGTTGGAGATGAACAGCTTGCCGAAGGCGATCAGATCCGCGCGCCCGGCTTGCAGCGTCTCGATGGCGAGCTCGCGGGTATACGCGTTATTGGCGATATAGGCGCCGCCGAAGGCCTTGCGCAGGCCGACAAAATCGAATGGCGCGATGTCCCGCGCGCCGCCCGTCGCGCCCTCGATGACATGGATATAGGCGAGCCCGCGCCGGCTGAGAGCCTTCGACGAGCGGGAAAAACACGCTTGGCCGGATCGCTGTCGAGCGCATCGTTGGCGGGGCTCACCGGCGACAGCCTGATGCCGACGCGCGCCTTGTCCCAGACGCTCGAGCACCGCGTCCGTGACTTCAAGCGCGAAACGGATGCGGTTCTCGACCGGGCCGCCATAGGAATCGGTGCGCTTGTTCGTTCCGTCTTTCAGGAACTGGTCGATCAGATAGCCGTTGGCGCCGTGAATCTCGACGCCGTCGAAGCCCGCGCGCTTCGCGTTTTCGGCGGCCTGTCTTGTACTCCGCAACGATGCGCGGAATTTCGTCGAGCCGCAACGCGCGCGGGCGTCGACGACATCGGCGCGGCCGCTTTCGAGGAAGGTCTGCGTTTTGGCCGGGATGGCGGAAGGGCGCGACTGGCGGCCGCGCCGCCCGGCTGCAGCGAGACATGCGAGACGCGCCCGACATGCCAGAGCTGGTTGAAGATCAGGCCGCCCTCGGCGTGGACCGCGTCCGTGACCTTTCGCCAGCCTTCGACCTGCGCCTCGCTGTAGATGCCGGGCGTCCAGACATAGCCCTGGCCTTCCTGGGTGATCTGCGTCGCCTCCGAGATGATGAGGCCGGCGGAGGCGCGCTGGCGGTAATATTCCGCGTTGAGGTCGTTCGGCGCGAGGGTGTCTTTCGTCGCCCGGCTGCGGGTCAGCGGCGCCATCACGATTCTGTTCGGAAGTCTCAGATCGCCAAGTTCGAACGGCGAAAAAAGAATATCGGCGTCTGCGGCGGCTGAGGTGGTCATCAACGCTCTCCGTTTCGTCACATGCGCCAGATCGCCTGCGGATCCTTGAGCGACATGGTAAAGAGTGGGAGGCTCGGCGCCGCATTGCAATGCCGCCGCGCAATTCGCAACGCCATCGCTGCAAAAGGCTGCCGCCGACGCTGGAAAATTCTCTCGCGCTGGCCGAGATCGAGGAAATTCTTCCGCCTATTTCATGTTCAGCGCCGACATATAAAGTTCAAGGATCGCTTCCTGCTCCATCCGTTCGGCGTGGTCCTGCTTCCGGATCTTGAGGATCTGGCGCACGACCTTGACGTCGAAGCCGCGCCCCTTCATTTCCGCGAAGACGTCGCGAATGTCGTCGGAGAGGGCCTTTTTCTCTTCTTCCAGCCGCTCGACGCGCTCGACGAACTGAGTAAGTTCGGCGCCCGCGACGCCGGTGTCGGCGATGTCTTTGGTCATTGCGAAAATCCCTGCTTCATTGGTTGATCGTGCCGCGCATCGCGCCGTGCGCGCTGCGAGGGCAAGCGCCCGGCAATGTGGCCTTAGCGCGGCCCCGTCAAGCGCGCGGCGCTTCATGTCCCCATTATTCTGGCGCGCCGGCGCGGCTCAGCCGTGGCGCCCGGTGCGGCTTTTGTAGAAGGCGAATTGGCGCAATTCGGGGCGCTTCAGCACGCTTCGAAGGATCGGCTCCAGCCTGTCCGCATAGGCGTTCGCCCGCTCGTCATCGCCGATCAGATCCTGGCGGATCTCGATGAGCAGCCCGGCGAGGCCGCGCCGAGTGACTTCCTCGTCGAGGGTGTCGCCGATCAGCGCGCCGTCATAAGGCTCGTTGTCGCCGACGACGATCCCGGCCTCGGTCAGCGCCGCGATCAGCGGCGCCGCGAGGCGCGGATCGCTGTCCCAGAGAACGCCGACCTCCCACGGGCGCGCCCGCCCGCGCCACGATGGCGTGAAGGAATGGATCGACAGGATGACGGGCAGGGGACCCGCCGCGATCATCGCTTCGATGGCCTGCGAGACCGCGCGGCGATAGGGGCGCCAATAGCGATCGAGGCGCCGCTCGATCTCCTCGGCGCCGATGCCCGGCATTGCCGGGAACGATGGCGCCGTCCGAGAGCTGCATGACCAGCGTCGGATCGTCCGCGCCGCGGTTCGGATCGATGAGAAGGCGCGAGAAGCGCGTGAGGAGCGCGGGCGCTCCGAGGCGGTGCGCGAGACGGCGCGTGACGGCGGCGGCGCCGATGTCATAGCCGATATGGCGATCGAGCTCGGACTGCGGCAGGCCAAGCGTCCCATAAGCTTCGGGCAGGGCGTTTGCGGCATGATCGCAGATGAAGAGGACGCCCGCGTCGAGGCGCCCCTCGATCCGCTCGACGGCGGCGCCGCTGCGTCCTGACTGAGGGCAGAGCTCCTTGGGTCGATCCATCCATTGCGTCTCCCTGAAAATACTGCCTGTTGGAAGGTCGGCGCGGACGCCCGCGCGGAAGATCGCCTCAGGGGAGGCTCGACAGCCACCGCCGATCCCGCCGCGTCAGTGCTTTCGTTCGGCATTGGACCTGCCGCGCGGCCCCGTTCGATCCATCCAGTCCGTCTCCGCAAAGATCGCCGTCGCCAAGCCGGCGGCCAAGTCCGCGCCGCCACGTTCCCGCCACGTCCGCGCGCATTGTTCGGCCGCGGACCATGCAGCAGATCACCGCGGCTGCGCAACCGCCCCCGGATTCGCCGCCGCCGGCCGGCTTCACCTTTGCGGGCGCTGGCCAATCCGCGCGGCCCGGGGTAGAAATCTTCGCGTTCGACTGTGAATTCAACCGCGACCTTGACGGCGATGAAACAAGCGATTACTCCCGCCATCATGGCGCTCGGCGTCTTTTTTTGCGCGCCCTCTCTGGCGCGGGCCGATTTTCGCCTGTGCAACACGACGTCGGGCCGGACCAGCGTTTCGCTGGCCTATACGGACGGCGAGATGTGGGTGAGCGAGGGCTGGTGGAACCTGAAGCCCGGCGCCTGCGAAACCCTCGTTCGCGGTCCGCTCGCCGCCGAATTCTATTACGTTTACGCGATGGACGAGCGCGGCGGCGAATGGAAGGGCAAGGCTTTCATGTGCACGCGCGACCGCGAGTTCCGCATCCTTGGACGCGAGGACTGCTATGTGCGCGGGTTCGACCGGACCGGTTTTTTTGAGGTCGACACAGGCAAGGAAGCAAAGAACTGGACGGTTCAATTGACCGATCCGGCGCAGACGCGGACGACACCCTGACGAATTCTTTTGACGAGGCTCCCATGCGGCGATTGCGACGGTGCAAGATCATTGCGACCATAGGGCCGGCTTCGGCCAACAAGGACACGCTGTCGGCCTTGTTCCATGCGGGCGCCGACGTGTTTCGCATCAATATGAGCCACGCCTCGCATGACGCGATGCGCGATCAGGTCGCGATGATCCGCGCCGTGCAGAAGGAGGCGCGCCGGCCGATCGGCATTCTGCTCGACCTTCAGGGTCCGAAGCTGCGCATCGGCCTTTTCAAGGATCGCGCGGTCAAACTCGTCAAAGGCGCGATCTTCACGCTGGATTCAAACCCCGAGCCCGGCGACGAGACGCGGGTCCATCTGCCGCATCCCGAAATCCTTCGCGCGCTGGAGCCCGGCCACACGCTTCTGATCGATGACGGCAAGGTGCGGCTGCATGTGGCGAGTTGCGACGCGGCCCACGCCGTCGCCATCGTCGATGTCGCGGGCGAAGTCTCGAACCGCAAGGGCGTCAGCCTGCCCGATACGGAAATTCCGGTCTCGCCGATGACGGACAAGGACCGCGCCGATCTCGAGGCGGGACTCGAAGCCGGCGTCGACTGGGTCGCCGTTTCCTTCGTGCAGCGGCCCGAAGATGTCGCCGAGGTCAAGAAACTGACCCGCGGCCGGGCTGCGGTGATGTCGAAGATCGAAAAGCCGCAGGCGATCGCGCAGGCTGGAAGAGATCGTCGAGATCTCGGACGGCCTGATGGTCGCGCGCGGCGACCTCGGCGTCGAAATGCCGCTCGAAAAAGTGCCCGGCCTGCAAAAGCGCATCGGCCGCATCGCGCGCCGTCTCGGCAAGCCGGTCGTCGTCGCGACGCAGATGCTGGAATCGATGATCAATTCGCCGGTGCCGACCCGCGCCGAAGTTTCGGATGTCGCGACCGCCGTGTTCGAAGGCGCCGACGCGGTGATGCTGTCGGCGGAAAGCGCCGCCGGCCATTATCCGGTCGAGGCCGTCGCGACCATGAACAAGATCGCCGAAGAGGTCGAGCGCGACGCCTATTTCCGCGGCATCATCAATGCGCAGCGCGCGACCCCAGAAGCGACGGGCGCCGACGCCATCGCCGTCGCCGCGCGCAATGTCGCCGAAACACTCGATCTCAAGGCGATCGTCGCCTGGACCTCGTCCGGCGCGACCGCGCTTCGCATCGCGCGCGAGCGCCCGACGGCGCCAATTCTCGCGCTGACGCCAAACCCGGAAACCGCGGGGCGCCTCGCGATCGCCTGGGGCGTCCATTCCGTCGTCACCAAGGACGCGCACGACGTCAATGACATGTCGGCGCGGGCCGCCAAATTCGCCTTCCGCGAAGGCTTCGCCAAGATCGGCGACCGCATCATCATCGTCGCGGGCGTTCCCTTCGGGACGCCCGGCGCGACGAACATGGTTCGCATCGAATTCATCGACGAGGCCGCGACGGTCAGCTCCAGCGCCGCGCCCGCGACGGAGCTGGCGGCGCAGGAGGGGTAGATCACGATGACTTTGGGTTGAATGAATCCAAAGTCATGAGCGTGATCGATTCGAATAATCTCGGCGCCAGCCTCATCCGCCGCCAAAGAGCGCATCGAAGAAATTCCGTGCGCGCGGCCGCGCGGCGCTCTGCCCGGCCCCCGCCGTTGGAATGAGGCCCGGCGGCACGAGGCTGTCGCCACGCCCGCGCGGCGCCTGAATTGGCGCCGCGGGCGGCGGATAGGCCTCCGCCACGGGCGAGGGCGCTTGCCATGGCCAGCCGGGCGCGGTCTCCGCCGGCCCTTGCCAGAGGCCGCCCGGCAGCGGCTGCGGCGGCACCCCCTCATGCGCGACGCGCATATAGCGCGACCAGATCTCCACCGGCAGATTGCCGCCCGAGGCTTTCTTCGTCGGCGAGCTGTCGTCGTTGCCGAGCCACACCCCGGTGACGAGATGGCTCGTGTAGCCGACGAACCAGGCGTCGCGCCAATCCTGGCTGGTGCCGGTCTTGCCCGCCGCCTGCCAGCCGGGGAGTTCCGCCTGTCCGCGCGGTCCCCGTCAGCAGCGTTTCCTGCATCATCGTATTCATCATCGGCAGATAGGCGGCGTCGATCACGCGGCCATTGCTTGCGCCCTTGCGCTGGTAGAGCAGCTTGCCCGCCGCCGTCTTCACCCGAACGATGATCTTCGGCTGCACGCCGATGCCGCCATTGGCGAAGGGCGCGTAGGCCGAAACGAGTTCGAGCGGCGAGACCTCGGAGGTTCCGAGCGCGATCGAGACGTTCGGCGTCAGCTCCGAGACGATGCCGAGGCGATGGGCGGTCGCGATCACGGCCTTGGGGCCGACCTCGACGCCAAGCCGCACCGCCACGGTGTTGAGCGAGAGCGAGAGCGCTTTGGTGAGCGTGACGGGCCCAAAATACTGCCGCGAATAATTCTCCGGCTGCCAGCCCCTCACATTGATCGGCGCGTCCTCGCGCACGCTCAAGGGCGTCAGCCCCTTTTCCAGCGCGGCGAGATAGACGAAAGGCTTGAAGGCGGAGCCGGGCTGGCGCTTGGCCGCGACCGCGCGGTTGAACTGGCTATCGGCGTAGCTGCGTCCGCCGACCAGCGCCTTGATCGCGCCATCCGGCGCCATCGAGACCAGAGCGCCCTGGCCGACGCCATATTTCGCGCCTTTCAGGTCGAGCTCCTCGGTCAGGGCCTGTTCGGCGTCGGCCTGCAGAGCGGCGCTGAGCGTCGTCGCCACCACAATATCCTCGTCGATCGCGCCGACCGCGTCGTCGAGCTCGTCCATCACATAGTCGGCTGCGTAATTGGCGGAACCCGCGCCGCCGCGCACGGCCTCGGCGGGATTGGCGAGGGCGATTTTGCCCATCGCCGCCGTAATGAAGCCTTCCTCGACCATCGCGTTGATCACGTCGCCCGCCCGCGCCCGCGCCCCGGCCGGATTGCGGTTCGGCGCCAGCTTCGTCGGCGCCTTCATGAGGCCGGCGAGCGTGGCCGCCTCGGCCAGCGTGACGTTGCGCGCGCTGTGGCCGAAATATTTCTGCGCCGCCGCCTCGACGCCATAGGCGCCAGAGCCGAAATAGACGCGGTTGAGGTAGAGCTCCAGAATCTGGTTCTTGGTGTATTTGTGCTCGAGCCAGACCGCGAGGATCGCCTCCTCGATCTTGCGCGACATGGTCCGCTCCTGCGTCAGGAACAGATTCTTGGCGAGCTGTTGCGTCAGCGTCGAGCCGCCCTGCATGGCGCCGCCCAACCGCGTTGCGCGTCACCGCCCGCAGAATGCCCAAAGGATCGACGCCCCAATGCGAATAGAAACGGCGATCCTCGATGGCGATGAAGGCCCTGGGCAGGTAGGGCGGCAGATCGGAAAGGCGCACGGCCGCGCCGCCCGTATCGCCGCGATTGGCGAGAAGCGTCCCGTCATCCGCCAGAATGGCGATATTGGGCGGGCGCTTCGGCACCGCGAGCTGGTCGATCGGGGGCAGTTTGGCCGCGTAGAAGGCGACGACGCCGGCGCCCGCGATCGCCGCCCAGACGAGCGCCGTGAACAGCCAGGAGAGCGCTGTGACGAGGCCCGGGCCGCGCTGGCGGCTGCGCCGCGATCCGCCGCCCTTTTTGCCCTCAGGCGTCCGATTCACCTCAAACTCTCCCGCGCGCCGCAAAAACCCGGGCCGCGACGCATGATTTCTCGCCAGACAAAGCCCGCAGCGGGGCGTCGCCCCTAAATGGCGGCAAAAACCTTAAAATTTTAAGCGCCGCGGGTTTCCGCCAGGCCGGCGCGGATCGCGGGGCCGATTTACCCGTTGATTTCGCCGCGCGTCCCTTGCGATTTCACCGCAGCCGCGCCAAAGTCTCGACCCCCGGCGGGAGACTGATTAGGCTTGCGCTTGGACGAACCCGATTGGACCCGCCATGAAAGTCACTCTCGAACGCGCGGCGCTTTTGAAGTCGCTTGGCCATGTCCATCGCGTGGTGGAGCGCCGCAACACCATCCCCATTCTCTCCAACGTGCTGATCCAGGCGAAGGGCGGAGCGCTCCTCCTCAAGGCGACCGATCTCGATCTTGAAGTCACCGAAAAGCTCGCCGCCGACGTTGGCGCTAGCGGCGGCACGACGCTGCCCGCCCATACGCTCTACGACATCGTGCGCAAGCTCCCCGACGGCGCGCAGGTCTCGCTGGAGACGACCGGCGAAAGCGGCCAGTTGCAGCTGCGTTCGGGCCGCTCGCGCTTCAATCTGCAGAGCCTGCCGGACAGCGATTTCCCCGATCTCGCGGCGGGCGATTTCTCCCATGATTTCACGCTTCCCGCGGGCGATCTGAAGCGCCTCATCGACAAGACGCAATTCGCCATCTCCAATGAAGAGACGCGCTATTACCTCAACGGCATCTTCCTGCATTCGACCGAGGTCGAGGGCGCGGCCGTGCTGCGCGCGGTGGCGACGGACGGCCACAGGCTCGCGCGGGTCGAAATCGCGGCGCCGAAGGGGGCCATCGGCATGCCGGGCGTGATCGTGCCGCGCAAGGCCGTGGCGGAAGTGCAAAAGCTCATCGAGGATGTCGCCGCCGAGGTGCGCATCGAGCTTTCGACGACCAAAATCCGCTTCACCTTCGGCGACGTGGTGCTGACCTCGAAGCTGATCGACGGCACCTTTCCCGATTATGTGCGCGTCATCCCGTCCGGCAACGACAAGCTGCTCACCGTCGACCGCATCCCTTTCGCCGCCGCCGTCGACCGCGTCTCGACCATTTCGTCGGAGCGCGGCCGCGCCGTCAAACTCGCGGTGGCGGACGGCAAGCTGACGCTCTCCGTGACCAACCCCGATTCAGGCTCGGCGCAGGAGGAGCTCGACGTCGATTACGACGCGGCGCCCCTCGATATCGGCTTCAACGCCCGCTATTTGCTCGACATCACCGAGCAGCTCGACGGCGACACGGCCCTCTTCAAACTCGCCGATCCCGGCTCGCCGACGTTGGTGCAGGACCGCGAGGGGGCAAGCGCGCTCTATGTGCTGATGCCGATGCGGGTGTGAGGGGGGGGCTCGGCCATTACAACTCCGGAGCGCGACGGCACCGTGTTCGGCGAAATTCCAAGATTTTGACCTTCTCGGAGCTGCGGGACTATTGAGATTCAGGTGGCATCCAAGAAGATTGATCCTTAGGTAGCCGACCGTCAGGATCATGGACCTCCACCTTATGCGGCAGCGCCGAGCCCCACCGCCACAGAACTAGGTTAGCCATATCCGCCCGAGCGCCCCTAGCGAAGGAAGGCGTCAGGATTCCAGCCGCCCCCTTCGTATAGCGCCTGGCGATGTCCAAACCGCATGATCTTCGCTTGCCGGGTCGCTCGCCGACGCACAAGCCACTCGCCAGCGGCACTTCTCGCCAGATCGGCGAGCTCTGTCGGGGATCACAGATTTCGCATCAACTTCGTAGGCGCACACGGTCATGGGATCGAATCGATTCCAAATCCATACGCCATTTCGAGAAACATGCGTCAAGCGCAATGCTAAATAAAGCGCTGGAACTCCTTTTGGTTCGAAGGTCCGGTTCGGCGCGGCATTTGCGAGGGGCGTCCAAGTCCATTGTCGAACATGTTACACATAACATCGTGCCTTGCCACGAAGCGGGGCGCCAAGAGCGACAAGATCCATAAATGCTGAGGGCGAGCGCTAGCTCTTTGACGTCTCGAAGCGACCGAGGGACAATTCGGTTTGGCGCGATACCGCCATCCTGCTTCTCGCCACCGGCCCAATCGGCGATGCGGCCAATGATTTCCGCATTTCCTTCGTTCTGGCTTAGTCTCCGGGCCTTTAATCGAGCAGCGCGATGCAGCGTTTCTTGCTTAAGCCCCATCGTTTCCGCTGCTGCGCCTGGACATCCCAAACCGCTCGGCCGCGCGAGCAAAAGATACGTGCCCGTTTTGATCGAGTAAGGCGATTAGCAATCTTGCACCGCGACGGGTAGCTGGGTCTAAATCTACCTCAGCGAACTTTTTCCGCCTGTGGGTGCGCATTACAACACCGGAATTGGCGGCTAGCGCTTCGGCCTCTAAAGACGCTCCAGTTTTCGTTCTCCGGCGGGAAACAAACTGACCTCGTGGCCCTCTCACAGCCTGCCCAGAACCTTTTGCGTCCGACACGTCTGTCACTCCAAATGCCATATTTAGATGACATCTCATATGGCAAAAGCTGACATAATGCAAGAAAACCTCCGATCCCAGTTCGGAGCGTGCGCCGCTCGCCGAGCTGGTACCCCTTGCCTCCCTTGGTGAAAGCACCCACTTCCAACGTTAGATCCTTCAAGGTGGTCCTTCCAACAGCGGAAGTTGGTCGAGTCCACGGAATTGGTCTTTCCCTTGGGCTGGGTCAATTACGAAGTCGTCAAGGTCGTCGGCTCGGCGACGGGGATCGCTGGGCTTGCGATGGCGTTCGCGCTTGCGTCGCTATGAGCGCGTCATCCGCGAGAGGCTGTTCCCGGAACGCCAGCCCCATCAGGCCTATGCCAGCTCGAATGATGACCTACGCGGTCTGGGCGGCGGCGCTGATCGCCCTCACGGCGTGGCTTTACGCTCTCGCCGCCGCGCCGCGCTGCCGCGGCGCCTGGGGCCATGCCCGGGTTGACGCCCGGCCGCCCAAGCGGGCTTATGGCGGCTTCAAACGCTGGCCCTTCGGCCGCCGGAGCCTCAAATGTCCAAGATCAACGGAAACCAGATCGCGCCCGGCGCCGTCATCGAGCATGACGGCGGGCTTTGGGTCGCGGTCAAGACCAACGCCGTAAAGCCCGGCAAGGGCGGCGCCTTCAATCAGGTCGAGCTCAAGAACCTCATCGACGGCCGCAAGCTCAACGAGCGCTTCCGCGCCGACGAGACCGTCGAGGCGATCGACCTTGAACTGAAGGATTTCAGCTTCCTCTACGCTGAGGGCGATACGCTCGTCTTCATGGACCTCGAAAGCTATGAGCAGATCGAACTCGCCAAGGACTGGGTCGGCGAGCGCGCGGCCTTTTTGCAGGATGGCATGAAGGTCACGCTGCAGATGCATGAGGCGCGCCCGATCAGCATCCGCCTGCCGGCCTATGTCACCCTGACCATCGTCGAGGCCGATCCCGCCATCAAGGGCCAGTCGGTGGCGCTCTCCTATAAGCCCGCGCTGCTCGAAAACGGGCTGCGGATCCAGGTTCCGGCCTTCATCGGCGCCGGCGAGCGGATCGTCGTCGACACCAGCGAAGTCGCCTATATGCGCCGGGCGGATTAGCGCTAGTCCGATCGGGGATCGCAATAGCGCTAACATTTTGTTTTGTCGCATTTTCTTCACGCGAAGCGGCGTCCACTTCGCTCGAAAAGGCTCCTGAATGATCCGCTCCGCCCTCATGAATGTGATGACCGCCGCGGCGCTGAAAGCCGGGCGCGGCCTCAAGCGCGATTTCGGCGAGGTCGAGAATCTGCAGGTCTCGGTCAAGGGGCCGGGCGATTTCGTCTCCGCCGCCGACAAAAGAGCCGAAAAAGTCCTTTACGAAGAGCTGGTCAAGGCGCGCCCCGGCTATGGCTTCGTGCTGGAGGAATCGGGCGAGATCGAGGGCCCGGACAAGAGCCACACCTGGATCATCGATCCGCTCGACGGCACCACCAATTTCCTGCACGGCCTGCCGATCTTCGCCATCTCCATCGGGCTCCAGCGGGAAGGCCAGCTCGTCGCCGGCCTCGTTTACAATCCCGCCACGGACGACATGATCATCGCCGAGAAAGGGCAGGGCGCTTACCTCAACAACCGGCGCCTTCGCGTCGCCGCGCGGCGCGATATGGCCGAGGCGCTGATCGGCTGCGGCATTCCCCATATCGGCAAGGCCGACGGCCACGCGCGCTTTCGCGCCGAATTCGACGCGGTGATGGGCAAGGCCGGCAATATCCGCCGGCTCGGCTCGGCGGCGCTCGATCTCTGCTTCGTCGCGGCCGGCAATTATGACGGCTTCTGGGAGCGCGACCTCAAATCCTGGGACATGGCCGCCGGCATCGTCATCGTGCGCGAGGCGGGCGGCTACGTCACCGACGCCGACGGCGGCGCCGACATGCTCGCCAAAGGCTCGATCTGCGCCGGCAACGACGTCATCCACCGCGCCCTGCTGGGGCTTGTGAAGCAACCCTGAGCTTCAGCGGGCGCGAAACATTTTCTTGGGTCGCCCGCTCGACGAAACGAAAACGCGCCTTACATCTAGCTCCGTCACCGGCGCCTGCGTCCGGCGAACATGGAGCGTTTTACGATGAGCCCAGACATGGGAAAACCTTTTGATCCCGGCTTCAACGCGCGGAGCGCGTCGCACAGCTGCGGCGGGCGCTGGAAGCCGCTGGAAATCGGCGCGATGGTGCTCGGCTTCGCCCTCTACTGGCCGATTGGCCTCGCCGTCCTCGGCTGGAAATTCTGGCAGAAGAAGAGCGGCTATCAGGGCGATCTCTTCACCTTCGCCCGCGAGAAATGGGAGGGCGCGTCGAACTGGAGCTTCGTCGGTTCCGGCGGCGGCTTCGCCGCGCGGTCTTGGCGCAATGCTGGTTTTGGCTCCAGCGGCAATCGCGCCTTCGACGAATGGCGCGCGGGCGAACTCGCCCGCCTTGAAGAGGAGCGCCGCAAACTCGTCGCGGCCGAGCGCGAATTCGCCGAATTCCTGGAGCAGCTGCGACATGCCCGCGACCGCGAGGAGTTCGACCGCTTCATGCAGGAGCGGCGCTGGCGGCAGGGAACGACTTCCGTCTGATCCCGGCCGATCCTGATCTTGCAAAGTTTCGAGGGCGCCCCTTTCGGCGCCCTTTCTTTTTGAGCGGGACCGCTTTGTCGGCGCCGACTCCTTCGCCGCGCCCTATGCGTTGGATCGCGCCGGTTCGCCGGCGTGAGGCGGTCTCAGGGAACGCCCTTCACTGTTCGGCGTCGCCGAAAATCATCCATCTCGCACCACCGCGGCGACCGCCGGCGACAGCCTGTATGCAATGCTCATTTGAACTGGTTGACGTTGTTGAATAACGGCTCATAGATGTAGGAAAATGATTGCGAAAGAAAATCTCACGTCGCCAATTTCACATTGGGAGGAATGTTATGGCGAACAAGAGGGAGAGCGCGCCGCGTCAGAAAGCGGGTCGCGTGGCCGCGCCGCAAGGCTTAAGGAGTTCGATTCGTAGAACAGCCGGATTCGGCTGGCGGCCGGATCTGCCAGACCAGCGTGATTTGTCGTATGCCGTTCCGCGCCTCATCACGAAAAATATCCCGCCCCGCATCGATCTTCGGCCTCAATGCCCACCCGTCTATGACCAGGGGCGCATCGGAAGCTGTACGGCGAACGCCATCGCCGCGGCCCTGCAGTTCGATATCAAGAAGCAGGGCATCAAGCCTCTCTTTATGCCTTCACGCCTGTTCATCTACTACAACGAGCGGGTCATCGAAGGCACCGTCGGGAGCGACTCTGGCGCGCAGATACGCGACGGCATCAAGAGCGTCGCCAAGCAGGGAGACTGCCCGGAAAGCGAGTGGCCCTACGACGATACGCCAGCCAACCCCGATGGAACATTTCCCCCTGGCGCCAAGGCGGCGACGCAACCGCCGGCCTCATGCTATGCCGACGCACGAAAATATGAGGCCCTGACCTATCGGGCGGTGGCGCAAAACCTTGCGGACCTGAAGGGGTGCCTCGCCACAAAGTTCCCGTTCGTATTCGGCTTCACAGTCTACGACAGTTTCGAGAGCCCGGAGGTGGCGAAGACTGGCCTAGTGCCTTTGCCTACAGGCAAGGACAAGCCCATTGGCGGTCACGCCGTGTTGGCGGTGGGGTTCGACGATAATGGCCATGTCTTCATCTGCCGCAATTCCTGGGGCGCGGCATGGGGAGACAAGGGGTATTTCTATATGCCCTATTCCTATTTGCTCGATGGCAATTTGTCTTCGGACTTCTGGACGATCAGCGTGGTCGGACAGGGCGCCGACGGGACCAGTCGTCCGGCGCGATAGGTTCCTGCGGTCGGGAGATCATTGCGCGTTCGCCTCGATCGTGACTTCGAACGTCCCAATCGGCGCAGGCTCCCAGCTTCGCCGATTGTCTATCACGAGGTGCGCGAGACCCTCCTTGAGGACCCGGAACCGCCAACTGCGCAGGCCGCCGGCGCCAATCATGCCGGATGATGGCCCCGCAAAGGAATTGTCCTCGACTTCGAGGACGGGGCCGACGGGCGAATGCAATTGCCAGCGGTAGCCGGTTGTTGGATTTTCAGAAAGAGTCACCTCAAACACGTCCCCAACCCGAAGCTCTCGTTTACCGCCATTGTCCGCATTGCCGATCTGGATCACGATGTCGTTTCCCGTTTCGCTCTTGGTTGCGGATTGTGCCTGCGCCAGTTGGACCACGTCGCCGAAAGCCGTCGCGTTGTCGAAGAGCGCGGGAGCCAGCGCCACAATAAGCAAGACTTCGGTTCGGCGGCTCAAGAAAATCTTCACGCCGGCGCCTCCGGCTTCGGTCCGCTGCGAAGTTTCTTGGTTTCGCCGCGCTGGACTTTCGAATCCACGCGCCTTTTGCGGGAGGCGAGCGTCGGGCGCGTCTTGACGCGGAATTTCGGACGCTCCGCCGCCTCGGCGATCAGCGCCAGCAGCCGCGCGATGGCGTCCTTGCGGTTCATCTCCTGCGAGCGGAAACGCTGCGCGAACAGCACGACGACGCCATCGCGCGTCGCCCGCGCCCCGGCGAGGCGCAGCAGGCGCCGCTTGACGAAATCGTCCAGTGAGGGCGAGTTTGCGGCGTCGAAGCGCAATTGCGCCGCGGTCTCGACCTTGTTGACGTTCTGGCCGCCGGGTCCGCTGGCGCGCACGAACGTAAGGACGATCTCGGCCTCGTCGATCGAAACCTGCGGGGTCACGTCTATCCGCGCCAAGGCCTCGCTCCTTCCAAGATTTCGTTCCTTCAGAGTTGGCGGCTTTGCGCTTTCAGCATCCATTAACCGCGATGCTTTAGCACCGCTTAAAGATTCGCGCTCATCTTTACGGGATGGCGCGTCGCATCCTGCCATTTGCCGCGCTGGCGGCGCTCATCGCAACGCTGGCCGGCTGCTCCAATTATCAGGCGCCGCAGCGGCCGCCTTGGCGCGCCCAGGCGGAGAACGCCTGTTTCGCCGAGCGGCCTTTCGCGCTCTCCGCCTATATCCAGCCCGCGCGCGAGATCAACGGGCCCGGCATCTGCGGCCTGACCCGGCCGCTGCGCGTCGCCGCGCTGGCCGACGGCGCGGTCGGCTTCGACAATGCCTATACGCTCGACTGCCCGATGGTCGCCGCGCTCAATGAATGGCTGCGCGATGTGGTGCAGCCGACGGCCGAGGCGCGCTTTGGACAGCGCGTCGTCGAAATCATGAGCATGGGCGCCTATAGCTGCCGCGGCATGAACGGCATTCCAGGCGCCCAAATCTCAGAGCACGCCTTCGGCAACGCCATCGACATCGCCGGCTTCCGCCTCGCCGACGGGCGCGACATCTCCATCGTGCGCGACTGGACGCGCGGCGACGATCAGACCCGCGCCTTCCTGCAGGACGTCCATATGGGCGCCTGCGCGCATTTCACCACGGTGCTGGGGCCGGGCGCCAATATCTTTCATTACAATCACATCCACGTCGATCTCGCCATGCACGGCAATTCATCGACGGGCCTCAGGCGCGATCTGCAAGCCGCTGCTGCGGCCATTGCCGGCCCCGACTTCGCCGCCCGATGGGCTCCCCGACGCGCCCGACATCGACGAGGAGGTCGATACGGCGCAGGCCAGGGTGCTGCATGATGATGCGCTCGCCCTGCGCGATGCGGGATCGCAGCGCGACACGTTGCAGGTCGGTCCCGGGCCGGCGCCGGTGGCGCGCATCCCGGACGCCTATTTCAACGCGGCCCTGAAGCCGCCGGCGGCGATTCCCGCGGCGCGGCCGCAGCGGCCGCGAGGGCCTATGCGCCCGATTCCGCCCCCGCCGCGACGCCCGAGGGCAACCCGTCCGATTGGGATCTGACCTCCGCGATCCGCCAGCGCTGAGCGCCTGTGCCGCAGCCGGCGCCGTGCTACAAGACGCGCGGATGCTGAAGCCGGGATGGATGATGGTCGGCCGGGACTTCCTCGCCCGCATGGGCGTCGACCCCTATCTCTTCGCGCTCGCCGGCGCGGTCGCCCTCGCCGCGCTCGCGCCGGCGCGCGGCCCCGCGGAGGTGGTGGCGCATGACGCCGTTTATGGCGCCGTCGCCCTTCTGTTCTTTCTCTACGGCGCGCGGCTTTCGGCGCAGGCGGTGGTCGAGGGCCTGATGCACTGGCGGCTGCAGTCGCTCGTCTTCGCCGCGACCTTCATCCTTTTTCCGCTGATCGGCCTCGCCGCGACCGCGGCGGCGCGGCCCTGGCTGCCGGCCGATCTCGCCCTCGGCCTTCTCTACACCTGCCTGTTGCCGTCGACGGTGCAATCGTCGATCGCCTTCACCTCGATCGCGCGCGGCAATGTGCCGGCGGCGCTGTGCAGCGCCTCGGTCTCCAATCTCTTCGGCATCGTCGTGACGCCGGCCCTCGTCGCTTTGCTGATGACCTCGCATGGCGCCGGATTCAGCCTCAGGGCGCTGCAGGATGTGGCGCTGCAATTGTTGCTGCCTTTCGCCGCCGGTCAGCTTCTGCGGCCGCTGATCGGCAAATGGCTGATCGGCCACAGGCGATTGACGTCCTTCGTCGATCGCGGCTCGATCCTCATCATCGTTTACGCCGCCTTCAGCGAGGGCATGGTCGCCGGCGTCTGGTCGCAGCTCGGCTGGCGCAGCCTCGCGCTGGTTCTGGCGCTCGATCTTGTCATCCTCGCCATGGCGCTGATCGCCACCACGTTTCTCAGCCGGCGGCTCGGCTTTTCGAAGCAGGATGAAATCGCCATCGTGTTCTGCGGCTCGAAGAAGAGCATGGCGAGCGGCATTCCGATGGCGAACATCCTGTTTCCGGGCCAGGCGATCAGCCTCATCGTGCTGCCCCTGATGCTGTTCCATCAGGCGCAGCTCTTCGCCTGCGCCGTGCTCGCCCAGCGCTATGCGAGGCGCCCCATCGAGCCGCTGGCGCAGGCAGGGGAGGCGTGGCCGCCCCCCGCCGACGCGGGCGCGCTGGAGACGGACTAGTTAGCGCGCGCCGGGCTTGCCCGGCGGGGCCGAAGCTGGCTTAATTGGTCGAGCGGAAGGAAGCCCTATGACCTCCGACGATGAAACCGGCGACGATGACGCGGCGCGGCTGTTGCGCTTTCCCTTCTCGCGCACGCGGCCAGCCGCGACGGCCGGCGGTTTCGTCGATCTTGGCGCCGGCCCGATGGCGCAGCGCCTTGGCATGCGCGAGAACCAGATGACCGGTCACTGGTGCAGCCGGTGCCGCGGCATCTGGTTTGGCTATGCGCTCGAAGTCGAATGCCCCCAATGCGGCAACCGGCATGGCTGAGCGGGATGCGGAAAAGCGGGAGCGATTTTCAGCCGGCATCCCGCTCGGAACCATTGGAATCGAGCCAATCGGCGGAGGTCGTCAGTTCGCGCGGGCGACGACGACGAGGCGCTGAACCTGGCCCCTCTCATAGGCCTGCAGGAAGGCGTTATAGTCCCTGAAGGACACGCATCCATTCGAATCGCCGTTCGGGCCGAGCATGTACCTGTGCGCGAGAAGACCCGTGCGGCCATAGACTCCGCCGCCGCCGACCGGCGTCAGGCGCAGCGCCTTGACCCCGTGGAACAGCTGCTCGCGCAGCGAAAGGTCATATGTGCTCGGCGGCGTCGGGCCGCGCATGCGCTCGCTGACGTAGCGCGGATCGTCCTTGAGCTGGCCGAGGCCCGAATGCGCCTCAAGCCGCGTGCCGTCGGGCATATAGACCGTATGCGCCGAGACGTCGTAGATGGCGGTGCCTCCGGCGGCGCGCGGGGGACGGCGCGGCGGGGCGGTGAGGCGCTGCACCGGGCTGACGGCGCCGTCGTCGGGCGCGGCATAGGCGAGGACCTGCCGCGAAGGCGCCGAGGACGCCGGGGCCGTCGAAGGCTGCACCATGGCGAAAACCTTATCGAAGAACGAGCGATTGTCGGCGGGGGCGGTGGGGGCGATCCTTGCGTTCTGCTGCGCCATCCGGCGGCCCGGCTCCTGCAACGGGGTGCGGCTTGCCGGCGGCGCGAGATCGGCGGGGCGCGGGACGGGCAAAGGCGCGCTCTCGGCGGAGTTCCGGCGCCGCGCTTGTCCGGCTCTGCGCCGGCGGCGGAGGGCTCCGGCGGATTTGGCTCAAGGCTCGCCTCAAGCGGGAAAGGTTCCGCGAGCAAGGCCGACGTTGAGCCCGAGGAAGATGAAGCCGGCGTGGCGTCCGAGGCGGATCTGGGGTCGGCGAGCGCGCCATAGGGGTTGGAGGCGACCCTCACAGGCGCGGCGACCGTCGGCGCCCTGGCGAGTTTGGGGGCGGGGGCGGGACGCACATAGAGCGTCCAGTAGCCAAACAGCGCGCCGAGGGCGAGAATGACGGCGCCGGGCGCGATCTGGGAAAGAAATGGGTTCCGCCGGGATAAGCGACCGCGCTCCAAAGGAATGAAATCAATCGGCGTATCGAACCCGTATGTCATTCGTCTCGCTTCCGTAATGCTTTCATTTCGCGGCGCCTTTCGGCTCAACCAAATTTCTCCGCGGCGCCGGAAGGCGCGATCGACCAAGGAGCTGCGCAGGATCACCGCCTTTCCGGAGGTCCGTTAAAAAGTTGCGCAGCATTGCTCGCGCCCTATTGGGGCGATTTTTAGTTAAACCCCGATTAAAATTGTGATTTTTGATGGCGCGAGCGTGTCCGGAGAGCCGGATTACGGCGATGCAGCGCGGCTTTTGCGCTCCTGTTTTTTCAGGCAGGCGCGATCCGCGACGGAGGGCGGCTTC
>CAVWTQ010000010.1:0-262917 GCA_963757985.1 uncultured Alphaproteobacteria bacterium
CTTTTATCTGCTTGATTTTATTGAGGAAATTTGGAGCGGGCGAAGGGATTCGAACCCTCGACCCCAACCTTGGCAAGGTTGTGCTCTACCCCTGAGCTACACCCGCATCCATGCCGCGGGCGGCGACGCCAGCGGGCTTCGCTATATGGCGCAAACAATTGCCGAATGCAACCGCGTGTTTTGGCGTTTTTCCCGCCGCGGCCTTGCCGCCGCGGCCATCGCTTCGGAGGCCATGCGAGCGGCGTGCCGCCCCTCTCGCGCGCGGGAAGCTTGGCTTCGCCTGCGGCCTGCGCCATCTTTAGGTTGACGCCGCGCCCGGCATCGGCTATCCACACCTTTTCCAGCCTGAAACGAAGGTTTCGGGGGCCATTGGTATTTTGGCCTCAAGACAAGAGTTCGTCAGACTTTCCGCATGGGCCGGCCTCCACCGGACGCGGATAAAGAGCCAGCGCCGCGCCTTTCATCGCGCCGCCCACATGGAGATTGGATTTTGGCACGTATCGCAGGCGTCAATATACCGACCAATAAACGGGTCGTCATCGCCCTTCAATATATCCACGGCATCGGCCCCAAAAAGGCCGAGGAGCTTTGCGCGAAGGTGAATATCCCGGCCGAGCGCCGGGTCGCCGAACTGACCGACGCCGAGGTTCTGCAAATCCGCGAAACGATCGACCGCGATTACATCGTCGAAGGCGATCTGCGCCGGGAAGTCGCCATCAACATCAAGCGGCTGATGGATCTCGGCTGCTACCGTGGCCTGCGCCACCGGCGTCAGCTGCCCGTTCGCGGCCAGCGCACGCACACCAATGCGCGCACCCGCAAGGGCAAGGCGAAGCCGATCGCCGGCAAGAAGAAGTAAGACCAGACAGGATCGGCCGCCGGTCGATCGAACATCGTCAGATCGATTTTGCGCGCGCGCCATAGGCGCGGGCCAGACTGATCGCAACCCGAGCGCCTGGCATTACGGGCGCGCCTGAAGGTAAAGAGAATATGGCCAAGGAAGCTACCCGCGTTCGCCGCCGCGAGCGCAAGAATATCGTCTCCGGCGTCGCTCATGTGAATTCGACGTTCAACAATACGATGATCACCATCACGGACGCCCAGGGCAACACGATCTCGTGGTCCTCGGCTGGCACCATGGGCTTCAAGGGCTCGCGCAAATCGACCCCCTACGCCGCGCAGATGGCGGCCGAGGATTGCGCCCGCAAAGCCGCCGAACACGGCATGCGTACGCTGGAGGTCGAGGTGTCGGGTCCGGGCTCTGGCCGCGAATCCGCCCTGCGGGCGCTGCAAGCGGCGGGGTTCACCGTGACCTCGATTCGCGACGTGACGCCAATCCCGCACAACGGCTGCCGTCCGCGCAAGCGCCGGCGCGTCTGAGGCGGGGCTAAAAGCGTTTTCGCGCGAGGCTGAGGCCGCGCGACGAAAATGCGGAAAAAAGTTAGACCCGCCGTTGCTTAGCAATTTGTCCGGGCGCCCGGCCGGCGCCGCACCGTCAGAAAGGCTCTTTCGTGATTCAAAAAAATTGGCAAGAGCTCACCAAGCCGAACAAGCTCGAAATCATCTCCGGCGATGATCCGAAGCGGTTTGCGACCATCGTCGCCGGCCCGCTGGAGCTTGGCTTTGGCCTCACGCTCGGCAATTCGCTGCGCCGGATCCTTTTGTCGTCCCTGCAAGGGGCGGCGATCACCTCCGTCCATATCGACGGCGTTCTGCACGAGTTCTCGTCGATCCCGGGCGTCCGCGAGGACGTGACCGACATCGTGCTCAACATCAAGGACATCGCGATCAAGATGCCGGGCGATGGCCCGAAGCGCATGGTCCTGAAAAAGCAGGGACCCGGCAAGGTCACCGCCGGCGACATCCAGACCACGGGCGACATCGCGATCCTGAACCCCAGCCTCGTCATCTGCACACTCGACGAAGGGGCCGAGATCCGCTTCGAATTCACCGTCAACACCGGCAAGGGCTATGTCCCGGCGGACCGCAACCGGGCCGAAGACGCGCCGATCGGGCTGATCCCGATCGACAGCCTGTATTCGCCGGTCAAGAAGGTCAGCTATCGCGTCGAGAACACCCGCGAAGGTCAAAACCTCGACCTCGACAAGCTGACCTTGCAGGTCGAGACCAATGGCGCGCTGACGCCCGAGGACGCGGTCGCTTTCGCTGCGCGCATCCTGCAGGATCAGCTCAACGTCTTCGTCAATTTCGAGGAGCCGCGTCGCGTCGAGCTGACGCCTTCGATTCCCGAGCTCGCCTTCAACCCGGCCCTGCTCAAGAAAGTCGACGAACTCGAATTGTCGGTGCGTTCGGCCAATTGCCTGAAGAACGACAATATCGTCTACATCGGCGATCTCATCCAGAAGAGCGAAGGCGAAATGCTGCGCACGCCGAACTTCGGCCGCAAGTCGCTGAACGAAATCAAGGAAGTGCTTGCCCAGATGGGCCTGCATCTCGGCATGGAGGTCACGGGCTGGCCGCCGGACAATATCGACGAACTCGCCAAGCGGTTCGAAGAGCACTACTAGATCAAACAACTCGCCTGACCGCCCTTCGGGCGGCGGGTCGAAAACGAGCGGCCGTACCTTGGCACGGCGGCCGCAAAATAATGGAGACAGCCAATGTATCACGGCAACGCCCATCGCCGCTTCGGCCGCACGCATGAGCATCGCAAGGCGATGTTCGCCAATATGTGCCAGGCGCTGATCAAGCACGAGCAGATCGTCACGACCCTGCCGAAAGCCAAGGATCTGCGCCCCATCGTCGAGAAGCTCGTCACGCTCGGCAAGCGCGGCGATCTGCATGCGCGCCGCCAGGCGATCGCGCAGATCAAGGATGTCGCGCTGGTCGGCAAATTATTCGCCGTTCTCGGCCCCCGCTACAAGGAACGGCATGGCGGCTATACGCGCGTCCTCAAGGCCGGCTTCCGTTATGGCGATAACGCCGCGATGGCCGTGATCGAGTTCGTCGATCGCGACGTGACGGCGAAGGGTCGGGATTCGGGCCCGGCGCAAGGCATGGCGGACGAAAGCGCGGCCTGAGCGCATCGCTCCGGCCTTGGCCGGGGCCGCCGGGCTGACATGATCTATTGGGATGCTCGATCACTGGAGCGATCCATGACGGCAAAAGCGTTCGTTTCGCGCGTTCCGGCGTTGATCCATGCGCGCGCGGCCTTGGCCGCGCTGCTGCTCGGCTCATTCGCCTACGCAGGTCCGGCCGGGGCGGACCCCGTGCGGCAAGCGCCAACCTCGCCCGGCGAAGAGTACCTGTCCTTTTCGCCTGTCGTCAAAAAGGCGCAGCCCGCCGTCGTGAATGTCTACGCGTCGCGCACCGATAAGCGGCCGAAGAACCCGCTGTTCGACGATCCCTTTTTCGAGCGCTTCTTCGGCGGCGGCGGCCATCCCGGCGGCTCCACGGCGCGCTCTCTCGGATCAGGCGTTCTCGTCGACCCGTCGGGCCTCGTCGTCACCAATGTTCACGTCATCGAAGGCATGACCGACGTCAAGGTCGCGCTCGCAGACAAGCGCGAATTCGACGCCGACATCGTCCTTCGCGACCAGCGCACGGACCTCGCCGTTCTGCGCCTAAAGGGCGGCGGCGCGTTTCCCGTCGTCGAGCTTGGCGATTCGGATGCGCTCGAAGTCGGCGACATCGTGCTCGCCATCGGCGATCCCTTCGGCGTCGGACAGACCGTGACGCATGGCATCGTCTCGGCGGTGGCGCGCACGCAGGCCGGCATCTCCGACTCCGGATTTTTCATCCAGACCGACGCCGCGATCAATCCCGGAAATTCGGGCGGGGGCCTGATCGACATGAAGGGGCGCCTCATCGGCATCAATTCTGCGATCTTCACCCAGACCGGCAACTCGGTCGGAATCGGCTTCGCAATCCCCGTCAACATGGTGAAGATCGTCATCACCGCTGCGAAAAACGGCCAACGGGTTCGCCGGCCCTGGTTCGGCGCCAGCCTTCAGACCGTCTCGCGCGAAATCGCCGATTCGCTCGGTCTCGACCGCCCGTCCGGCGCCCTTGTCGCCGACGTCGCCAGCGACGGACCGGCCGCGAAAGCCGGCATTAAGCAGGGCGATCTCGTCACCGCCATCGACGGGCAGAGCGTCGACGATCCGGAGAGCTTTGGCTATCGCATCGCGACGAAGCCGCTCGGCGGAACCGCTTCCCTCGCCATCATTCGCGACGGCAAGCCGTTGAATGTCACGCTGACGCTGACCCCCGCGGCGGAGATTCCCCCGCGCGATCCCGTAAAGCTCACCGGCGCCTCGCCTTTCGCCGGCGCGACCGTGGTCAATCTCTCGCCGGCGGTCATCGAGGAGATGTCGCTGCGCGGCGCCAGCGAAGGCGTCGTCATCAGCGAGATCGAGGATGGATCGACCGCCGCGGCCGTGAATTTCCAGAAAGGCGACCTGATCTTGTCCGTCAATGACGTGACCGTCAAAACGACGCGCGATCTCGAGCGCGCCGCGAGCGGCCGGCACAATTACTGGAAGCTGACCATTGGCCGCGGCGGCGAGGTGGTGACCACCGTCATCGGCGGCTAGGGCGCCGGCGCGGCCTTGCCCGCCGCGCTCGCCTCGGGGACTTCGACCAGCCGGCCGGTCTTTACATCGTAATAATAGCCATAGATCGGGATATGGCCCGGAACCAGGGGATGGGAGCGGATGCGCTTCACGTCCTCGACGACGCTCGCGGCGAGATCCTTGAAGGTGAGCCATTTGATGAAATGGCCGTGCACGCTGCCGGGACCCGGGCCATGATCGTGCCAGCCCTCAGCGTCGATCGTCGCGCCATGCAGACTTTTATCGAGGAGATCGCTGATGATTTCGTCGTCGAACAGCTGCATTCCGCAATCGCTGTGATGGATCACGAACCATTCCTGCGTGCCGAGCAGTTTGTAGGAAATGACGAGGGAGCGGATGGCGTCGTCGCTCGCTCGGCCGCCGGCGTTGCGAATGACATGGGCGTCGCCTTCGGAAAGGCCGGCGTATTTGGCGGGATCGAGCCTTGCGTCCATGCAGGTCAGAATGGCGAAGCGCCGCGCCGGCGGCAGAGCGAGATCTTTCTTCTCGCCGAAGCTCGCGGCGTAAGCCTCGTTGGCTTTCAACACTTCCGGTCGAACCGACATGCAAAACTCCCCCTCTTTTGCGGACGCTCTGACGCAAACGGAGCGCCGCTCCATTCCTCGTTTTCCGGGCGCCGCGACCGTCCCGGATCCGCCGCCCCGCGCAGCATTGAAATTGCTGGCCTTCCGCACGAAATGATGAGGGAAAACAAAGAGAACAAATGACTGAAGATTCGTCTCCCACAACGATTTTGTCCTACCGCAACGCCTTTTGCGGGCGATCCTGTTGCGCGCGCGGCGAGCGAAGCCCGATTCTTCGCGAAGCTGCGAAAGGCGCTAAGATGCGCGCTCCGACCGGCGCGCCGGCGGTTCCATCAGCTTTGTGTGCCCAATGACCGATCTCTTCGCCGCCGCCGGGCTCGAAAAGGGCGCGCCCCATCCGCTCGCCGACCGGCTGCGCCCCAAAACGCTGGCCGAGGTCGTGGGCCAGGATCATCTCGTCGGCCCCGACGGCGCGCTGACGCGGCGCATCGCCTCCGGCTCGCTCGGCAGCCTCATTTTCTGGGGACCGCCCGGCACCGGCAAGACGACCGTCGCCCGCCTTCTGGCGCAGGAGACGAATTTCGCCTTCGTCCAGATCTCGGCGATTTTCACCGGGGTCGCCGAGCTGAAAAAGATCTTCGACGCGGCGAAGGGGCGGCGCGCGGCGGGCCAGGGCACGCTGCTCTTCGTCGACGAGGTCCACCGCTTCAACCGCTCCCAGCAGGATGGGTTTCTCCCCGTGATGGAGGACGGCTCCATCACGCTCGTCGGCGCCACCACTGAAAATCCGAGCTTTGAACTGAACGCGGCGTTGCTCTCCCGCGCGAGCGTCCTGACTTTCCGCGCCCTCGACGAAGAGGCGATCGAAAAAGTGCTCGCGCGGGCGGAGGCGCTCGAAGGAAAGCCGCTGCCGCTGGGCGAGGGCGCCCGCGAAGCCCTGATCCGCATGGCCGACGGCGACGGCCGCGCCGCCCTGACGCTCGCCGAGGAAGTCTGGCGCGCGGCGGCCCCCGGCGAGATTTTCGACGCGGGCGCGCTCGCCGACATCGTCCAGCGCCGCGCGCCGATCTACGACAAGGCGCAGGAGGGGCACTACAATCTGATCAGCGCCCTGCACAAGACCGTGCGCGGCTCCGATCCCGACGCCGCGCTCTATTATCTCGCGCGCATGTTCGACGCCGGCGAGGATCCGCTGTTCATCGCGCGGCGCGTCGTGCGCATGGCCGTGGAGGACATTGGCCTCGCCGATCCGCAGGCCCTCGTCATCGCCAATGCGGCGAAGGACGCCTATGATTTTCTCGGCTCGCCCGAAGGCGAACTCGCCATCGCGCAAGCGGTGATCTACGTCGCGACCGCGCCTAAATCCAACGCCGCCTATGTCGCCTACAAGAGCGCGATGCGCCTCGCCAAGGAGCGCGGCTCCCTGATGCCCCCGAAAGTCATCCTTAATGCGCCGACCAATCTGATGAAGAGCGAAGGCTATGGCGCGGACTACGCCTATGACCACGACGAGCCGGACGCCTTTTCGGGCCAGGATTACTGGCCGCAGGCGCTCGGCCGGCAGAAGCTCTATGCGCCGACGAGTCGCGGCTTCGAGCGCGACCTGCGCGAACGTCTCGCCTATTGGGCGAAACTGCGCAAAACGCGCGGGCTCGATCCCAAAGAGTGACGTCGGCGCGCTCAGAATTGATAGCGCAGTCCCGCGACCACGGCATAGCCGCTGATGTTCGGGCCGACGCGATAATCGCCGCGCAGGTAGCCGATCAACCCGGTCTTCAGCACCTGAGCCGAGAGGCCGGCGCCGATCTGGCCGAACGTTCCCACCCGCGTGATGCTGACCGGGACCGCTGTGGCGGGCAGCTCGAACGTCGTCTGGATGTCGCCCTCGAATTCATGCCAGAGACTGCCCGTCGCAAAAGGCTGCAGCGCGAGCCCGATGCTGTCGAAAACATAGGTCGTGCCAACGCGCACGCCCGCGCGCCCGAGGGCGCTGAGGAACGGATTGAAGACGAGGGTCCCATAGGATGATCCGGACGCATCGAGGTTCATGCGCAGCGAATTCTCATGCAGGTCGGAATAGATGAACGCGGCCGAGGGCTCGATGAACCATGACGATGGCAGGTTGAGGCGATAGCCCACCGAGCCGTTGGCCGCCAGCGACACGCCGTAAAGACTGGCGCTGTTGAGAAGCGCGGCGGGGTTGGAGACGCCCATCAGGTAGAAATCCTCGCGGACCTCGGCGTCGGCGAAGAAATTATGACCCGTCACCGCGCCATAAACGCCGAGGAACGGAACCTGCGTCTGGCTGCCGATGGTGGTTGTGAGCAGGTCGTTGGTGCGGATATTGACCTCGCCGGCGGTGACGCCAAGATGGGTGTTCCAGCCGAAGCCCGCGACATTGGCGACGCCGAGATCGACGCCGGTCTGGAAACCATTGAAGGTGGCGCGGACCTTGGACGGCTCGATGCCGGTTCCCGTCGGATTTTGCGCCGACGTCTGCGAGTCGATATCGTTTTGTCCCTGGGCGATGCGGATCCACGGCCCCCCATTCCACTGGTTTTTGCCGGGATCCGGCGGCTCCGAGACGAAGGCGCTGGCGTTCTGGAAAAATCCCGTATTGAGCGCGGTCACGACCGCGCCGATCCCCGCCGGCGTCGCCGAGACGGCGCTGGTGTTGATCGTCGAGACCAGATTGAAGGTCCCGCCGGATTTCTCCAGGCTGTAATTGATGATGCCGGGAGGATTGCCGATCGTGACCGAAGTCCCCGGCGCGACATTCGTCGCCTCGATGACGGGGATCGGCGCGCTAAGGAGGCCGGCCGCTCCGATCGGGTTGATGAGGATCGTCGTCGAGCCGCTGAGATTTGTCACCTTGAGTATATCGCTGCGCTGGGTCGAGGGGCTCGCGGACGGATTGACGTCGACCGCGAACTGGCCGCCCTGGCCGTTATAGGTCGTCGCGGTGAAGATATCGGTCGCCTGGAAATTGACGAGGTTCAACACGCCCGAATTGTTGAATGTGCCGATGGCGCCGCCGACCGGCCCGTTGGTGGCGTTGAAGACGCCGGAATTGTTGATCAGCGGCGTCGTCACGGTCCCTGACGCATTGAAGACGCCGGCATTGTTGATGGCGGTCGTCGCCGTCAAGGTCCCGGAGGTCGTCACGACGCCGCCGGCGTTGTTGGTGAAATTCGCCGCGCGCCAGGTTCCATTGTTGGCGATCGAGCCGGTATTCGACAGCAGGTCGCCGACCCAGACTCCGTTGTTCGTGATGCTGCCGGTCGCAAAGTTATTGACGTCGGCAGTATAGGTCCCATTGTTGATGACGACGCCAAAATTGTCGAGCGTGTCCGTAACGGCGCCATTGTTCGTGATCACGCCGCCGGGGTTGTTGGTGATCCCACCGGCTATCAACACGCCGCCTTCATCGACCAGAAGAGAACCGGCATTGTTTATGTGGCCGATCTCACCGCCGAGAATTCCGGTCACGGTGAACGCGCCGACGTTGTTGATCAGCGGCGTCGTCAGAGTTCCTGCGGCGTTGAAGGCGCCGGCATTGTTGAAAGCGGTCGTCGCCGTCACGACCCCGGTGGTCGTAAACGTTCCGCCGATGTTGTTGAAGATATTCGCCGCGTTCCATGTTCCGCTGTTGATGATCGCGCCAGTGTTGGACACCACATCGCCAGTCCAGACGCCAATGGCGGCGGCCGCGACGGCGACGTTGATGGCGGATGCGGGGATCTGACCGGCTTTCAAGCTCGGCGCCGCCCCGTTGTCGATCAGCCCGGCATTGTTCACGGCGCCGGTGACCGCGCCGAAATTGTCGAAGGTCCCAGTGTTCCCGATCAGCGGCGCCGTCAGGCTGCCTGAGGTCTGGAACAGGCCGGCATTGGTGAAACTGGCGGTTGTCGTCAATATCCCGGTGTTTGTCACCGTTCCGCCGGCCGAGTTGGCGAAATTCGCCGCATTCCAGCTTCCGCTGTTGAAGATCCCTCCCGCGTTCGACGCAACATCGCCGGTCCACGTCCCGCTGTTGAAGATGGTTCCGGTGTTGGACAGCACGTCGCCGATCCACACGCCATCCCCGGCCGCGGCCGCGAGGGCCTTCGCGTCGGCGGCAACGGCCGGGGCGGCGACTTCGTTGTTGACGATCCCGGCGTTGTTCAGCGCGGCGGCGACGGCGCCGAAATTGGTGATCGTTCCTGTCGCATTATTGGCGATCTCGGCCACCGTGACGGCGCCCCCTGCATCCACCTGGAGCGTGCCCGAGTTGGTCAGCGTGCTCGCATTGGTGATCGAGCCGCCCGCCCCCATGATCAGCGTCGCGCCAGCGTCGATCGTCGTCGTTCCCGTATAGGTGTTGGCGCCTGTCAAGGTCGCCGAGCCGCCGCCGACGCTGTCGGCGAAGACGATATTGCCGGGGGTTCCCGCAACCGCATCGGAGAAGACGCCCGAGAACGTCGAATTATTGCCGAATTCGTCGATGGTGTTGGTCAGCGAGCCGTCCAGCGTGAAGTTCTGCGCATAGGTCGCGCCCGGCTGATCCATCCGCAGCGTGCCGCCTTCGAAGACTGGCAAAACATTAAAGCTGAGCGCGCTTGCGAGAAAGAATGGCTGTGTGGTGTCGATGGGGGTAGGCACAACCGGCGGTATGGCGGTCACAAATCCTGAGCTTGCGGGGTTGCAGCTTGCGGCCGAACCGGTCAGGGAAGCGCATACTCCGGCAAAGGCTCCAAGCTCGATGGTTGGAGCGGCGGCGGCGCCATCCGAACTCGGCCGAGAAGGATACTGTGTAGGTTACGCCGCTATTGAGGAAAAGTCCCTGATACAGGGCGTCGAAACTTCCGACCGCGCCGTCATACCATGACCCGGCCGTGGACGTGTTCACGCCGAGTCCGCTGCCGGAGCTCGGCACGGCGCTCCCCGGCGGCATCCAGGTCCCCCCGGCGTTCGGCACGACGCCCGTCTGCGTAGCGTAGCCCCAGCTAGTCGGCAGGTTCACGCCCTGCGTCGCACCGCCGGTCGCCAAGGCCGGATTTGACAGTAGATTGGTTGCACTTCCCGCAGCGCTGACGGTGACATTGCCGAACGTCCAATAGCCGGGATCGTTTCGAAATGCGAACAGAAGGTAATTATTGCCCGTTTGGGTCGGCGTGTAAGTAAACGTATAATCTTGGAAAGCGCCTGGAGTATTGCCGCCGCTGACCTGGAGAAGAGAGCCGGGCGGCAAAGTTTGCGCCTGCACATGGTTTGAAGCGCCCAAGGCCGTCGCGGCGAGAAGCGCCGCGCTGAGCATTCGCAGCTGAAACCTAAACGCGCCCATCGGCCTTGCGCCTCAATGCACTAAGCGCAAATTTTTAGCTCGCGCAGCCGATTGGACGCAACGTGCTAGAAAATCCGCGCAGCAGCGATTCGCGCTTGTCCGGACGCAGCGTCAAGCCGCGTTCTGCTTGAGTTGCAAGGTCTTAAGCGCCATTGCGGAGCTGTGAGGCCCAGTAAAGTTGAAAGTTAACCAAGCCGCCCCTGCGTCGCTATTTCGGCGCATGTTGTGCCAGGGCCACACAATCTCCCTATTCCGCCGGGGATTCGCTGCGGCAGGGTCGCCTCCATTTCGAGCCCGCGACTCTTCGCCGAATAGTGCGAGGCGTTGCTTCGCCCCGAGCACGCGTCCCGCGCGAACATGATGAGATGATGCGCGACAAGGCCGACGCTGAGCACGCGCTCGATGCGGAAGCTGAGCAGCCGGGGCAGCGCGAAAGACCAGAACGCGCGCCGATACGAGCCGCGAACGCCGACGCTCCAGATAAGCTTCGAGAGCATGGTCAGCGCCATGCGAATATTGCGCGGCGCGAGCCGCTGCCGGCTCCACGGCCGGCGCAGGCGGTTCGGCCGCGTCGCCCGCATCTGATACTCGTAGCGGCGAAACAGCGCCTTCGGATCGTAGGCTCTCTCCATGCAGCTGCGCCACATGGCGAGGACGTCCTCATAGGGCATCAGAAAATCGACGTTCGATTCGCGCGAAGGGTCGTCGTCGCGCAGGCGCCCCTCCCGCTGCAGGCGGTCCCAAAGGGGCGTTCGCGGCAGCGCCTGCAGCAGGTTGATGGTCGCCAGCGGAATCTGCGACTCCTCCAGAAATTCGACGATCCGCGCCCCCGAGTCCGGCGTATCGGTGTCGAGCCCGAGAATGATGCCGGTCACGACCTCCATGCCATGATCGTTGATTGCGCGCACGGAATCGAGAATCGGCGTCGCCATGTTGTGCGATTTCTGGATGGCTTTGAGCGCCTCGGGCTCCGGCGTCTCGATGCCGCAGAAGATCGTGTCGAACGCCGCCTCGCGCATCAGCGCGAGGATTTCCGGCCTGCTGGCGATATTCAGCGTCGCTTCGCAGGAGAGGCTGACAGCGTAGCCGTTGCGCTTTTGCCATTCGACGAGATGCGGCAGCAGGTCGAGCAGGGCGCGCCGGTTGCCGACGAAATTGTCGTCGACGAAATAGACCGAGCCGTTGACGCCGCAGGCGAGCAGCTTGTCGAGTTCGGCGACGACCTGCGCCGGCGTCTTGAGGCGCGGAATGCGCCCATAGAGGCCGGGAATGTCGCAGAATTCGCAAGTGTAGGGGCATCCGCTCGAAAACTGGATGCTGCCGAGGAAATAGCGGTCGATCGCGGCGAGCTCATAGGCCGGCGCCGGAAATTCGGCGAGCGCGCGGCGCTCTTTCGTCGTCAGCACGACCTGCCGGGCGGGCCGCGCGGCGTCCCGCGCGATGTGCGCGATCAGCGCATCGGTCGCGTCGCCAAGTTCGCCGACATGCAGATAATCGAAATCCGGATAAAGCTCCGGGCAGGCGGAGACCGAAGGACCGCCGAGCGCGACCGGCTTGCCCGCCGCGTGGGCGCGGGCGCAGATATCCTCCATCTGCCGGCGCTGGATATGCATGCCGCTGACGAAGACGGCGTCGGCCCAGGCGAAATCGGCCGCGCGCGCCGCGCCCATATTCTCGTCGATGAAGCGCACCTCCCAGTGCTTCGGCAGCGACGGCGGCGATGAGGAGCAGGCCCTGCGGCGGCATGAAGGCCTTGACGCGAGGGCGTCAGCGGATAGGCGTATTCGAAGGTGCCGAAGGACGGGACGTAGTGCGGAAAAACGCAGAGCACGCGCCGTTTTTGCGAAGCGCCTGGGCTCTCTTCACGCGGAGTTCGCGATCGCGGCGAGCCGCGCTGTCGGAAGACGGGGTGAAGCTCTCTGCCAAGGCGGATCGACCTCTCGCTTTCAGCCGCCGATCGGATGTTCTCCCAACATAACGAGGCGAAGATAAGGAGGCCGCCGCGCAGCGCGTCGACGATATCGCCAAACGAAGATTGGCGCGGCAGGGGACCAACGCAAGACGCAAACGATGGTTCGCGCGATGATTCTTGGTGGTCTGGAATTGCGCCCGACGCCAACGCCTCGGGCTCGGCTTTACGGCCGAACGCGCCGGCCCGCGGTGCGATGGCGGCGCCCGGCGGTGCGCACCGCATAGCTGACGCCCGCGGCCGGTTTCGCGCCCACCGTTCGTCGGGAGCGATCCGCCAGTCGGCGGCCGATCAGAGGCGCTTCAGCCCTTCCTCATAATCGATGGCCTCATAGGCCTGATCATATTTGGCCGCGCCGTCGGCGATCGCGTCGATCTTCTTCGCCGTATCGAACTTCTTCATCTTCGTCTTGTCGAGATAGAGAAAATCGATCAGCTCATTGTAGACCGACGTGTCGTCGATCGGCAGGACATATAAGCTCACGCCGTTAAAGCTGACCTGATAGCGCGAGGCGCGGTCGAGATCGCTGACATAGATGAAATATTTCCCGCCGGGCTTCACAGTGGCGCCGAGCGTCTCCATCAGGGCGGGCAGCTGCCTGTAGGTGGCGAGCGATCCGGCGAGAAACGAGAACGCCGCGTCGCCCTCTTCGGCGGTGGCGAAGGCCGCCTCCAGATTCACCGGCGGATCAAGCGTCAAGGCGATTTCGCCGCGAAAACCGAAGCGGCCAGCGCTGTGGGTGGGCGCCTTATGGGCTGGCTTCAAAAGCCGGCCTTCGGCCTCAAGGCGCTGGAAGGCGGTCGATTCGATGGAGGTCATTGATTAACTCTCATGTTTCCGCCCACTCCCGAATTGTTCGGAAACATAACGGCCGATGCAGATGGTTTGAGGTCGAAGCCGGTCGCCCAGAGGAGCGTTCGGCATGATCGCCGTTCGCTCAATGGGAGATTGCAAAAAAGCAGGACCGAAAAGGGAGCTTTCATGACACGACGTCGGGAAAGGCCGATAAGCGACAATTGCGGCAGCGCCGGACGAGACTGCTTGATCTAATCCCGCAGCGCGCGCACCGCGTTGATTTCCAGCGCAATTATCCGCCAGCTCCGCCCAAATTGGCCTTAGATCGCCGCCATTCCTTTCGATTGCGCTCCAATCCGCCTGACGCTCAGACCTATCAGCGCACGGATCGTGCCAGTCAGCCCATTCATGCGTCACAGATAAAAGGGCGACGAACGCAGGCGCCGGATCGACCGTGTCGCGGCGATGATCTGGCGGTTCTCGTCCGACACGGGAGCGTCAATGAAAAGGGCGGCTTCGGATTGGATCATCCGAAGCCGCCCTCGACCGCTTTTGCGTCGGGCAAACGACGCTATGTCTCAGCCCGCTTTAGTCGCGGCCGCCGTAGGGGAGACCCGGCAGAACCTGGGTCCCTTCCTTCTGCACGGCGATCAGACGATTGGGGTCGAGCCCGAGCAGGCTCAAGACAGTGGGCGCCACCTGCGCCGTCTCGACCGGGCTGTAGATCGTTGTTTGTTGAAGGCCCGGGTGGGAGACGAGCAGAAGGACGTTGGTGTCGTCATGCGCGAAGCCGCCATGTTCAGCCAGCTTCTTCGTGCCGCCGGTGTAAATCACGCCGACATTCGGCGCGACGACGATATTGGGCGTGCGCGAGTCGAATGTGGGATCGAGAGGGTTGTGAAAAAACAGCGACAGATCGCGGCCATAGTAGATTTCACCGCCGTTGGCGCCGATTGTGGCGGCGTTCGCCTCGAGCGTGGCCACCGCCGCCAACGTGCCGGCCGCGCTGTTGTCGGTCAGCCAGAGCAGCGAGATATCGTCTTCGTCCGCCTGCGCCACCGGCAACCCGGGACCGACGCCGCTCGGGCTGACAATCGCCGAGGGCGGATTGTCGCTGGCGTTATCCCCCGGAATGCGCAGCACGCGCTTCGGATCGATCGGAGACTGGCCGTGCTTGGCGGTGATGATGATCGCAGTCTCGTTATAGAGACCCCGGCGCTTGAGTTCGGCCACAAACTTTCCGATCGCCGCGTCCACGAATTGAATTTCGGAGAGCAGGGGCGCGGTCGGCGTGCCGGCGGCGTCGGCATAGCCGCCTGTCTGAGCCGTTTTCTTCTCGATCAGCTTTTGCCCGACGCTCACCGCCTGAAAATTCATGCCGAAGACGTTCGGCACGCGGCGGGTCGCGGAGCCGTCATGGCTCAGTCCGTCGATCTCATTGACAATGGCCTGGACCTTGAGGCTGTCATAGCATTGGATATTGGCGAAGCTGTCAGTCCAGGCGTTGGTCTGCGACACCGCGGTCTGGTCTGGAAGCGGATTGCAGTTGAGCAGGGTGACCTGCGGCAGCGCGATCGGAATCGAGTTGATCTCGGGCGCGTAGAAATCGTCGACGCCGCGCCCGCTGGCGCCATTGGTCAGTTCGTAGGACTGATGCTTGTCGGACCAGGCGGTATAGCCGCCGGACGCCTTCACAACTTCGAATAGCGTGTTCACGCGAATGAAGCTATGCGGATAGACCGGCGCGCAGTTGTTTTTCGGGTCGCGCGGCAGGTAGGCCGGATTGATGCCGCCGCCTGCGTCGAGCTTGGTGTAGTCGACGTCGATTTCCTCGTCGAACCCGATTTGGGTTCCGACGGTGCCGGGGCAAAGGCCAGGCCCGCCAACGATGCCATAGGGTGTCGTCTGAGCCGGCGGCGATAAAGCGCGATCTAGCTGACATTAGAAGGCGCGGTGAAACCGGCCGGTGTGGGGGAAGAGGGGGGGGGTCTCGGTGTAGGCCCGGGCTGGGGGGGGGGGAGGGGGACGGGGGGGGGGGGGGGGGGGGGGGGGGGGGGAAAAAATTTGGAAGGGGCGCCAAGCCACGCGCACGGCGCGAGCGCAACCCCCAAGATCCTCCTCTTGAGGGGAGAGGCGCGAAGCCCCCCCACGCGCGAGAGGAAAAAAAAAAAAAAAATCTCTGAAAAACTGACCTAAGCGCACACCTTTTCTCCGCGCGGGGCTGCTTCCCGATCGCCGCACTGCGGCTGTGCAAAGCGGAAATCCGGTCCGACGCCGGGTCTTCACAAGTCTGTGATAACGCCGGACCGGGCCAAGGCGCCCTCGCGCCTCGCCATTGCGCGGCGAACCGGCGCTACTTCCTCTCCGCCGGCGCCCAAAATCTCGAACGCCTCGACCGGCCGGCGAAAGCCCTTGAGCGTCATCGGCTCCAGCTCGCGCGCCTCGAACCGGCCCTCGACGGCGTGAAAGGCGCGGGTCTCGATGATGATCTGGCCGGATTTCGCCTCGTCGCAGAGGCGCGAGGCGAGGTTGGTGACGCTGCCGACGGCGGAATAATCGAAGCGCCGCGCAAAGCCGATCCGCCCGAGCGTCGCAAAGCCGAGCGCAATGCCGATGCCAAAGCCGAGTTCATGGCCGCGCTTGCGCCAGACTGCGGCGCGCGCCTTGATCGCGGATTGCATGTCGAGCGCCATATGAACGGCGCGGGCGGCGTGATCGTCGCAGGGCAAGGGATCGTTGAACAGGATCAGCATGCCATCGCCCGCGAAGCGCTCAAGCGTTCCCTCATAGCGGTCGATCAGCGCGCCCAGCGTCTCGTGATAATCGTTGAGGACGCGCATCACCTCCTCGGGCTCGGCGGTCTCGGTGAAGGCGGTGAAGCCGCGCAGATCGCAAAACAGCACGCTGACTTCGCGGCGGTGGCTTTCGAGCAGGCTCGACGCGTCGCCGCTCGCCGCCACGACATCGGCGATCTGCGGCGACAGGAAGCGCTTCAGCCGGCTCATCCGCTCGATCTCGCCGACCTGCTCGTTGACGCGCGCCTCCAGCGTCGCGTTGAAGGCGGCGAGCGCCTTCGTCTGCTCGGCGAGCTTCGCCGCCTGCTCCTGCGCCAGATCATGCAGCGCCTTGATGCGCAGCATCGCGCGCACGCGCGCGACGAGCGCGGCCTGGTCGAACGGTTTCGTCAGATAATCGTCGGCGCCGGCGTCGAGCCCCGCGACGACGTCCTTGCGGTCGGCCTTGGCGGTGAGCAGGATCACCGGAATGAAGCCGAGGCTCTCGTCGCGCTTCAACTCCTTAAGCACCGAGACGCCGTCGAGCTTCGGCATCATGATGTCGAGCAGGATGAGATCGGGCTTTTCCGCCCGCGCCTTGGCGAGGCCCTCCTCGCCGTCGGCGGCGGTGATGATCTCATAGCCATGCGCGCGCAGCCGCACGACGACGATCTCCCGGTTTTCCGCGACGTCGTCGACGGCGAGAATGCGCGGCGGATTATGCAATGGATCTTTCCTCTCGCTGTGACGCCGCGGCGCTCACGCCGCCGCCTTCTGCCGTTCGACGCGGATCGGAATGAGAATCGTGAAGGTCGCGCCCTCGCCGAGCTTCGAGGCGACCGAGATCACGCCGCCATGCATCTCGACGAAGCGCTTGCTGATCGAAAGGCCAAGCCCGGTGCCGCCCTTCAGCCGCGTGCTGGTGTTGTCGCCCTGCTGGAACGCCTCGAAGATGCGCGCCTGATCCTCCGGCGCGATGCCGGGCCCGGTGTCCTTGACGATGATCTCGAACATGTCGCCGACCGCGCGGGCGTGGATGGTGACTGCGCCCTCGTCGGTGAATTTGATGGCGTTGCTGAGGACGTTCAACAGCACCTGCACGAGGCGGCGCTCGTCGCCGCGCCCGAGCGGCAGCGGCTCCTCGATCTCCTGCTCGATCCTCGAGGCCCTTGGTGTGCGCCAGCGAATAGGTCGTGCCGACGACCTGCTCGATGACGGCGCGCAGCGAATATTCGTCGAGGACGAGCGACAGTTCGCCCGCCTCGAGCTTCGAGAGATCGAGCACGTCGTTGATGAGGCGCGAGCAGATGCGCGCCATTGCTCTCGACGCGCTCCAGCACGCCTTTGGCGCGGTCGGGCAGATCGCCGTAAAGGCCGTCGCGCAGCAGCTCGGCATAGCCGAGAATGGCGTTGAGGGGCGTTCGCAGCTCATGGCTCATATTGGCGAAGAAGCGCGATTTGTGCTCGCTCGCGATGGCGAGCTGGCGGCTGTTCTCCTCGACCTTGCGGAACAGCCGGGCATTGCGCATGGCGAGAACCGACTGATGCGCGAAAGCCTGCATCAGGCTCACCTTGTTGGCCGGGAAAGGGCCGGGCCTGCGGCTCTCGACGAGAAGGGCGCCGAGCACGCCCTCCGGCGCGATGAGCGGAACGACGAGCGCCGAGCGGAAGCCGGCGGCGATCGTCGCCGCGCGCAGCGGAAACCCCGCGCACCTCGCTGATTTCGGGAACCTGCACCGTGCGGCCGTGCTCGGCGACCTCGCCAAGCAGACCGTCGAGGCGGGTCAGCTTCACCTCGCGCAGGGCGGCGACGAAGGAAGGGTCGAGGCCATGCGCCTCGGCGAGATGGAAGGCGCCCCGCTCGCGGTCGAAGTTGTAGATGGCGCCGCCGTCCGCCTCGGCGAGTTCGACCGCGCGGGTCAGCGCCGTCTGCAGCACCTCGCCGAGTTCGAGCGAAGCGGCGAGCGCGCGGCCGATCTCTTCGAGGGAGATGAGCTCGCGCACCGAACGGGCGAGATCATGCGTGCGGTCGTCGACCTTCTGCTCCAGCCTCGCGTAGAATTCGCGCAACTGGGCGGCCATGCGGTTGAATTCATCGGCGAGCGCCTCGACCTCGTCGCCGGTGTGAACGTCGATATTATGGCTGAAATCGCCGGCGGCGACGCGCGAGGCGCCCTCCTGCACGGCGCGGATCGGCACGATCATCCGGCGCGCCAGCAGCATGCCGGCGCCGACGCAAAGGAGGAGGCCGAGCGCGGACAGCCAGGCGAGGCGCCCGAGCAGCGCGATGACGGGCCGGAAGGACTGCGAGACAGGCTGTTCGACGAACACCAGCCAGTTGAGGCGCGGCACCGTCGCCGCCGCGCTCAGCACCGATTCGCCTTGCGAGATCGGAGCCGACGTCGAGCGGCGCGCTCGGCCTTTTTCAGCGCATGCACCTGCGGCAGCTTCGACATGTCGAGATTGCGGCCAACGAGGCTCGAATCGGTATGGGCGATCAGGCGCCCTTCGCCCGTCGTGATATAGGCGAAGACGCCGGGCGCCGGCCTGGATGCCGTTCAGGATCTCCGACAGATATTTCAGTTCGATTTCGGCGACGGTGAAGCCCGGCTCGCCTTGCCGGCGTTGCGCCATCGCGATCTGCATGCGCGGGCCGGTCGAGGCGAAGACCACGGGGCCGAACCAGGCGGCGTCCGGCCGCGCCTCGCGGAAGGCCGCGGTCAGGGTCCAGTTATCGCCGGTGTGCAGCGGCGCCGCCGTCGCGCGAGAGCGTCATCACTTCCGTGCCGGCGCCATTGATCTGCGCGATTTCCGCGATCGCCGGCGTTTCGGCCAGAATGCGCCGGTAATCGTCGAGGCGCTGATCGTCGCTCGCCGCGCTCGCCCGCGTCGCCCAGCCGATCTGGCGTTCGAGATCGGCGAGGAACTGCTCGACCCGCCGCGCCGCCGCATCGGCTTTCTCGCCCTGCGCATGCAGCAGCATGTTCTTGGTGTCGCGATAGGTGATCCAGACGTCGAGCGCGCTGCTCACCGCCAGCACGAAGGCGACCAGCCCGACGAAATAGGCGACATATTTGCCAAACAGGCTCTGCCGGCGAAACAGGCTTCGCAACAGCGCTGCCGGGCGATGCGGCGGGAGACTCGGCCTCGGCCGGATTCAAATTCTCATTTTCCTGTGTCCGGGTCTTGCGTCCTGCGTCGGACCGCGCATCAAGATCGCAGATTTGCGCGATCAGCCGAGATTTAGCGCGTTTACGCGCTGGCGACAAAGTTGAAAGCATGGTTCCCTTGGCCAGCGACGCTCCGGAATCCGCCGCAAGGATGCGCGCTGTCTCTGACGTCCTCGGCGCGTGTGTGAGTTGGCGCACATCGGCCGCGCCGCGGCTCCTTGCGTCCTCCGGTCGGCCTGTCCGGCGAGACTGGCGCCAATCGCGCCGTCGAGCCGCGCCGCCCTTGAAGCCCGCATTCCATCGAACTCGTCTGCGGCGCGGCGCGCGCGGAAATCGCCCTGCGCGGCGCGGAACTCCGCGCGCTGGAGCGTCGGCGCCGACGCCGCTGCTTTGGGAGAAGGATCCGGCGTATTGGGACGAGACCGCGCCGATCCTGTTCCCCTCGTCGGATGGACGCGGGACGGCGCGCGGGTGGCGGGCGAAAACGCTTTCCCCTCGGCCTGCACGGCTTCGCCCGCGCCATGAGTTTCGCGGGCGAGGCCCCGACGCCCGCGCGGGCGCGCTTCGCACTGACGCAGCGGCGAGGAGAGCCTCGCGCTCTATCCCTTCCCGTTCCGCCTCTGCGTCGACTATTCGCCTCTCCGAACGCGAGCCTCACAACAAGTCTCACGCGTCAAAAATCGCGGCGAGGGGCCAATGCCCTACGCCTGCGGGCTGCATCCGGGATTTCGCTGGCCCTTCGCCGGGGCGCCTGGGACGATTATTCGATCTGGTTTTCGGCGCAGGAAGATCCGTTCGTCCCGGAGATTTCGCCGCAGGGGCTGTTTCTGAAGAGCCGTGCGCCGCGATTCCGCTCGAGGGCCAGAAACTCGCGCTTGACGCCCGAGCTTTTCGCCGCCGAGGCGCTGTGCTTCCTTAACGCGCGCAGCCACGGTCTGCGCTTCCAGCATGAGGGCGGCGCGGCGCTCGACGTCGAGACGTCGGATTTCCCGCATTTCGCGCTGTGGTCGAAGCCGCCCGCCGAATTTTCTGGCCATCGAATGCTGGACCGGCCATGGCGACCCGGAGGATTTCCACGGCGATCTCTTCGAGAAACCATCGATGCGCGTCCTCGCGCCGGGCGCCGTCGCGCATCATGGCGCGCGCTATTCCTTCGTTCCCACGCCGACGCCATGAAGGGATTGCCTTTGCCCGAACACGGGTGTCTAAACTTTCGAATTCCTGTTGAGGGCGGCGACCGATGGCGCGAGAACCCAAAACCGTGCCGCCGCCGGCGCGCGCGGCGGATGTTGCCCGAGTTTGCGCCGGCGTCCTCGCTGTCCTCGGCTGGACCGCCCTCGGCATCGAGCTGACCTTCACCATCTCCGGCGCCCTCGGCACAGGCGGCCCGCTCGCGCCGGCGCTCGTTCGCTATTTCAGCTTTTTCACGATTGAGACCAACCTCCTGCTGGCGCTGGTGCTGACGACCTCATGCCTGCGGCCGAACGCCGACAGCTTTTTCCTGCGGCCCGGCGTCAGAACGGCGGCCGTCGTGTATATTATCATGGTCGGCGCGGTATACGCCATTTTGCTCAGCAACTTATATCATTGGACAGGCCTCATGCTTGTCGCCGACCACATCCTGCACGTCGCCCTCCCCATCTTCTATCCGCTCTATTGGCTCGCCTTTATTGAAAAAGGCCACATCAGGTGGACTTATCCGCTGATCTGGCTGTTTTTCCCGATCATATACTTCATCTATATTCTCTGCGCGGCGCGGTTACAAACGTCTATCCCTACCCATTCCTCGACGTCGCCAAGCTCGGCTATAATCAGGTCGTCCTCAACGCGCTCGGGCTGATGGCGGCGCTGCTCGCCCTCGGCCTCGTCGTCGCGGCGATCGACCATGCGCTCGCTGCGCAGAAACGCCGCAGCGGCGGCGCGCTTGGCAGCGCCGCCGATTTCTGACAAAAGCTCGAATTCCCGCCAAACCGCCCCCGAAAACGCGCCCGCCCCGCCCGGCTGTGACCCCGCGCTCAACCCCAATGAGACCGCCATGACAGAAAAGCTTTTGTTCCTGTTCGACACCGATCCGGCGCCGAGCGTCTTCGACACGGTCGTCGGCTACGACGGCGGCGCCGATCACATTATCGGCTATGGCGGCGTGACGCCGGAAAACGTCGGGGCCTTCGTCGACGGAACCATCTACACGCGCGGACCCAAGGAAAAGCAATATACGGCGATCTTCGTCGGCGGCGGCGACATGACCGCGGGCGAGGCCGTCTTCAAGGCGGTCAAGAAGCGCTTCTTCTCCAATTTCCGCGTCTCCGTGATGCTGGACAGCAATGGCTCCAACACCACCGCCGCCGCCGCGGTGGCGCTGCTCGCCAAGGCGAAGCCCCTCGCCGGCAAGAAGGCGGTCGTGCTCGCCGGCACCGGCCCGGTCGGCATGCGCGCCGCCGCGATGCTGCATATCGAAGGCGCCGAAGTCGCCATCACCGGGCGTTCGCTGCCGCGTGCGCAAGCCGCGAGCAAGGCCATCAATGAGCGCTTCGGCTTCGCCCCGACCGCGATCGAGGCCGTCGACAACGCCGCCCGCGCAGAGGCCGTCAAGGGCGCCCATATCGTCGTCGCCGCCGGCGGCATCGGCATCACGCTGCTCGAGGAAAAGGACTGGAAAGACAGCCCGACGATCGAGCTGATCGCCGACTGCAACGCGCAGCCGCCGCTCGGCATCGCCGGCGTCGAGGCGACCGACAAAGGGGTCGAGCGGCATGGCAAGATCGTCTTCGGCGCGCTTGGCCTTGGCGGCCTCAAGCTGAAGCTGCACCGCGAATGCGTGCGCCAGCTGTTCGAAAGCTCCGACAAGGTGTTCGACGCCGAGAATATCTATGCGCAGGCCAAAGAGCTGGCGTGACTTCTTCTGGGACGTGACTTTGCAGGGATCGGCGACAACATGACCGCGAACAGCTCGATTCAGACCTTTCTCGACGATCTCGCCAGCGAACGTCCGACCCCCGGCGGCGGCGGCGCGGCCGCCGTCTCGCGGCGCCATCGGCGCGGCGCTCGTCTCGATGGTCGCCAATCTCACCATCGGCAAAAAGAACTATGAGGCGGTCTCGGACGACCTCAAGGCCGTCAACGCCAAAGCCGAGAAGCTGCGCGCCGAGCTGATCCGCGGCGATCGACGAGGATGTCGTCGCCTTCAATTCCGTGATGGGCGCCTATGGCCTGCCGCGCGCCACCGACGAAGAAAAGGCCCTGCGCACGGCCGCCATTCAGGCCGCCCTGAAGGAGGCGACGCTCGCGCCGCTGCGCGCCGTCAAGGCCTGTTTCGAGGTCATCCGCCTTTCCGCGGACGTCGCCGAAAAGGGCAATCTCAACGTCATCAGCGACGCCGGCGTCGCCGTGCTCGCCGCCAACGCGGGGCTTCGCAGCGCGGCGCTGAACGTCTTCATCAACGCCAAATCGATCAAGGATCGCGAATTCGCCGAGAAGCAGCTCGCCGAGGTCAACGCGCTGCTCGACGAAGCGGCGAAGACGACCGAAGCGGTCTACCAGAAGGTGCGGGCCAAGATCGGCACATAATCGCGGCGGCGGCGCGCGGCTCCGCGCCTGATCCGAGTCGGGCGCGACAAGCGCCAGACTCAGCGCTTCAGGCCGATCGTCGAAGTCAGCACGCGCACGAGCATGTCAGCACAGGGGATTTCCCGTCATGGCCCGCCAGCGCGCTTTCGCCTGGACGTAGGTCCGATCGCCCAGCCCGCAGCTGAGGTCGTCGAGCATGCGAATCGGCTGGTTTGGCGCGCCCTCATGGATCCACGCTTCGCCAAGCCGTTTGATCAGCTCTACCTGGCTATTCTCGACCGCATCCATATCGAGCTTGGTGAGAGGATCGAAAACCTCTTTCGGAAGTCCCTTCGGATAGGTCCAGGCGCCGTTCTGGTTTACCGGCTGGACGACCGGATTGAGGCGAACGATCCGTCCGGCCTTGTCCGCGGCGTTGCCGAGCACGACATGCGCCGTGAAGGTCGCTGCGTCCGGCGGATCGTCCGTGATGCAGCTGGACGCGCGTCGAAGGTCGGTCAATTTGCCCGGCGTGACGCTCTCGCCAAGCAAATCCGGCGGCGCGCCCTTTGGCGCGAGATCGGGCGGCACCAGCCGGACCGTCCCCGTTCCGAGCGACAGAATTTCAACGGCGGCGGGATCGACGCCAAGGGCGATGGCGTCGACGACGCCGGCCATGACCGGATTGTTATAGGCGCCCATCGCGCCGTCCCAATAGCGTTTCCCGTCAGCGAGAGCCGGCTCGTCGAAATAGATGACGGGCGCATTGGTCGAGGCGTGTACGGCCTCGACCAGACTGACGCGCTCGGCCCACGCGCCTGTTTTCGGCACCGCATAGCTGCGCAGAAAATCTTCCCTGAGACGATCGTAATCGAACGCCATGATGAGGAAGCGGACAGGGTCTCCGCCGGGACCGTTCGGCCATCCCTCATTACGAGGCCATTGCATGAGGGCGAAATTGCCTTGCGGTCCCATGATCGCTTCGAGCCCGATCCGCTTCTCCGACGCGACATAGCGCGGAAATATCGGGAGGCCACGCGCCAACTCCTCTTGCGCCCAGGGCTTCTTGCTGAAAATCGAAGCCCGCTTTGCCTCGTCCTCGAAGAAGAGCCGGATCAACGACGGCTTCATGTTCAGGATGAGCCCGGCAAGGACGATGCTGCCGCCCGAGTTCGCTACCGCGAGGTCGAAGCGACCGAGAATCTGATGTCCCGAGCAATTGGGAAAAAGATCTTCGAGCGCCATTGCTTCAAGCAGGGCCCACGTCCCCCCGCCATCGAGCGATAAGATTCGAAACGTCATCGGGCGCTCCAATGAAATGGATCTGCGAGCTAATTTTACCAGCGCCGACGCGCATCTTGACAGGCGCAATTAATGGTTCTGTTTTAGTTCAGGATCAATCCTTCCGCCAGCGGGAAGGCGCCACGGCCCGGTCGAACTTCCGATTTTTCGAAAGCGCTCACCGCCCCGCCAGAAGCCGCGGCAGATCGGCCAGCAGGCTGTTTCGCGCGCGGGGCCCCGCGTATTCCTCGTTTCCCGCGTCGTCCTTGACGAGCCGCGCGAAAACCACCCTGCGCGCGCCCTTTTGCGCCCAGCCGACGAACCAGCCGAACTGGCGGTCGCGATCCGACGCGCCATCCGGCCTCGGCTGAAAGCCCGTGCCGGTCTTGCCACGGACAGTCCAGCCGTCCGGCAGCGGAAATTGCGGCATGATCGCTTCTGTCTGCGCCATAGCCTCCTTCGAGACCGCCAATTGGCGGCTCAGGAGCTTGCGCAGGAAGGCCGTCTGCTCCACCGGCGATATTTTGAGCGAGGAGCTGAGCCAGGCGTTGGAAAGGCCATTATTCTTTCCCGGATCTCCGGATAGGTCGCGATTGCCATAGTCGAGACCGTCGATGTAGCTCTGGAAGCGCGCGGCGCCGAGCCGGCGCGCAATCTCGCGGGAATACCAGACGACCGAATTGAGCAGCCAGCCGGTCGGATCGACTGTCGTCTTCCAGCTCTCCATCCAGGCCTCATATTCCGGCTTGTAGGGCCACGCCGGGTGATGCTCGTCGCTGAGGATGCCCGCGTCAAATCCCATCAAAGCGAGCGCGATCTTGAACGTCGAGGCGGGGCTGTTGCGGGTCCCGCATTGCGCGCCTTGCCGCGCCAGCGTCGCGCCGCTTTCCGCCTCAACGAGAAGCGTGCAGACGGGCGCCGCCAGAACGGGGGTTACGAGCATGCAAAGAAGGGCGCCGAACACGGCCGGTCGAAACTTGTGAATGACGCTCCTCCTTGCCCCTGCGATCGCAATCGTCGGCTGAAACCCTGCGTCAGCGATGGCCTTCAACGCCTTGTTGCAGCCGCGCGACGACCAACCGCCGCCTTTACCTGGCGCCGGGCCAGCCCTATAAAACGTGGCCCGCCCGATGCAGAGTCTGGTCTCATGGCCGGTGACATCAAGCATAGCCGCCGGATCGACCAATGGATCTGTCGCCCCTCGGCTGAGACGGCCCCGACCATCAATGGATTCATCGTAATCGCCTGGGCTCTTTTCTGGGCGGCGCAGCAGTTCGCATTCCTGCGCTCGGAGGGCATCAGCAAAGCGCTGGAGTCGATAGCTATATGGTGCGGGGTCATCGCGCTATTTGCGATCGCCTGTATTTTTTTCCTGCTTCTCAGGCGGGCCGCCCGGCGGTTGGTCGCGCGGTGGCGCCTTCTGGCCGCAGTTGCCGCCGCCTTGGCGGTCGCGTCAGGGCTCGCGCTGCTTATCGCGTCCGCCGTTTCCGGACCACATGCCGCTCATGATCTGCCAATCACCGCCTGGGCGATCGTCAAACCCGCGATATTAGGCGTTCTCGGGCTTGCAATGGTGGGATGGGCCGTATGGGCCAACGTCAAGGACGCGTCGCTGCCGCTGGCGGGCGCCTTTGCGGCTGCCGCTCTCGTCACGAGTTTGGTTGCGGCCTTGCTGGCGACGCAGCTTCCGACATGGGCGCTTGGCATTCTCGCGCTCGCGACTCTCGCGGGGCTCGGCTGGCTCGGCGCGCGTAAGCCGGACGCGGCGAAAGCGGTCGCGATGCTGGCCGCCCTATTAGCTTCGGTGCTCTTGTTGAACGCAACAGACGGCGCCCCCTTCTGGATTTTGATTTTGCCGGTGACGGCCGCCTGGGTCACGACCTATGTCCGCTTCGGGGCTGAGCCCGATAACCCGCGTTGGTGGCTGGCGCTTTTGCAGTATGCGTGCTGGATCATCGTCACGGCCGGCGAAGCCTATGTCGTCAAGTAATCCGCGGGTAAAGTCTGGGGGTCGAGCATGGTCAAAGCTCTTATCCACACCCTTTATTCGCGCTCGTTAACCACTCCGAAACCATAGCGAGCGTCTCATAATGGGGCGTTGCGGATTCGGGAGCGGACCGATGCATTGGCTTGATCTGGGGCTTGACCCGGAAGCGCCCGATCCCGAGCGCTCCCGTCCGCTCGATCTCTTTCGCAACGCCTTCGCCTCCCACAAAGCAGGGCTTCTCGCGGGCGCCCTCGCCGCGCCCGTCGCCGTCGCGCTCTTTCTCATGATCGCGCCGCTTGAATATCGCGCCGAGGCGCGCGTAGCCTTGGGACCGCCCGGCTCCGGCGTCGCGGCCGAAGCGCAAAACGCGTCCGCGGTCGCCTGGGGGGAGGCCCGGCTAATCGCATCGCGCGAGTTCGGCCGCCGCGCCGTCAAAGAGCTTGGCATCGACGCCCGGCCCGAATTCGATCCCCTCGTCGCGAGCGTCGGGCCGATCGGGCGCGCGCTCATTTTTCTCGGGCTGGCGCCCGATCCCGCCCGCGTAAGCCGGGACGAGCGCATCCTCAAAGCCTTTGAAGATCGCCTCGCAGTCAGCGCGTCGGGGACGACCCTCGACATCGCATTCCGCTCTCGCGATCGCGCCTTCGCCGCCACTGCGGCCAATCGAATCGCGGCGCTCTATCTCGATCTGCGCGGACAAGCCCCCGGCGCCGGCGATGCTGACGAGCCCGCCGTCCTCGCCCAGATAATTTCGCCCGCGGTAAAGCCCGCCCGGCCTCTGCTGCCGGCGCGGCGTCTCATGCTCGCCATCGCGGGCGCAGCCGGTTTGGCCGCTCTGGCTTTCAGCGCGTTGCGGCGCGCGCCCCGGCGCCGGCTGGAGAACGAGGCGCCGATGGAGCCGCCGCGCACGGTCGGAGACGCGCCGGTTTTCGTCCGGCTCGGCAACCCAAGGCGCCCTCTCTCGCAGGCCGGCCAGAATGCGGCGTCGAAGCGATATGCGGACGAAGACGTGGACCCTCTCGATGAAGTCGCTGCGCGGATCGTCGCGGGGCGCCGCGACGGCGGCGCGCTGCGCATCGTCGGCGCGGGGCTGACGCCCGGAGCCGCCGCGTCCAATTTGATGCTGGCGCTGGCGCGAAGGCTCGGAGGCGAGGGCCGCTCGATTCTGCTTCGCCTCGACGACGCCGAGGGCGGCGCCGAAGCGCTCGCCTTGCGCGGCGAACCGGGCATGCGCGATCTCATTAACGCCACCGCCTCCTTCGCCGAGGCGATCCGGCGCGATCCGCGCTCGCGGCTGCATGTCATTCCGGCCGGCCCGCGCGCAGCCTCGGACGAAATGGCGCCGGACCCCGACCCGATCGACGCGGGCGAGCTTGGCGGCGTGCTCGACGCGCTGGCGCGAACTTATGATTTCATCTGGCTGCTTACGCCGGCTCTCGATGCAGGCGACATGGCGCGGGCTCTCGCAGCGGAGGCTGATTTCTTCGTGCTCGCGGCGCCGCCAAAGCCGCCGGGCGGCGCGATCGCGAGGGCTCAGGGCGAGCTGCGCGAGAGCGGCGCGCGGAACATCCTCGTCATCGGCGCGCCGATCCCGGCCGGGCGGCGCCTCGGCCAGGACGCGGCGTAAAACCCTCAGGCGTCGGGGCGCTGCATCCAGCGGATCAGCGGCATCAGGGGCAGGATCCAGGCGAGGCCCAAAATCGCGTAGACGATCAACTGCACGGCGGGCGATGATTCATGCAGCGGGCGCGCCTGCGCCAGCGCCATGGCGACCAGCGAATACACAACTACAAACCCGATCATCGCCACCGCGCCGATGAATTTGCGCGTCCGTATGCGCATGCGCCTCTCCAAAATTCGCCGCGCGCCTGCGACAGGCCGCGCATGGACTCCGCGGGGGCAAGCCCCTATGCCGACGATTTAGACGATTTGCCGGAAATATCCTAAAAGACCGCCCCGCCCCGCCGGCGGGAACGAAAAGGAGCCACATGACCTGGGTTTACGATCCGCTCCCCATTGGCGCGCCGGCTCTTCGCACCGGGGCCGAGCGCACCCGCGCGGTCGCCGTCTGGCTCTGGATCCTCGCCGCCCTCGTCTTTCTGATGGTCGTCGTCGGCGGCGCGACGCGCCTTACAGAGTCCGGTCTTTCGATCACGCAATGGAAGCCCCTGACCGGCGTGATCCCGCCGCTTAGCGCCGCCGACTGGCAGGCCGAGTTCGAGAACTACAGGCAGATCCCGCAATATTCCGCCGTTTTTCCGGACATGGACCTGTCCGGCTTCAAGTTCATCTTCTTCTTCGAATGGACTCACCGCCTGCTCGGCCGGCTGATCGGTCTTGCGACTGTCCTGCCGCTGGTCTTTTTCTGGATTCGCGGCGCGCTTACGCCAGCTCTCAAGCTGAAACTTTTGGGCGTGCTTGCGCTCGGCGGTCTGCAGGGCTTCGTCGGCTGGTGGATGGTGAAGTCCGGGCTCTCGGGCCGCATCGAGGTGGCGCAGGAGCGCCTCGCCATCCACCTGCTGCTCGCCTCGGCTTTGTTCGTGGCTCTGGTGTGGCTGGCGTCGTCGCTGAGCCAGCGAACGCGCGCCCGCCCGCCGCGTGCGCTGCGGCTCTCGGCCAACATCTTCGTGCTCGCCGTGCTGACGCAGATCGGGCTCGGCGCGCTCGTCGCTGGCCTGCGGGCTGGCCGAGCTTACAACACCTGGCCGCTGATCGAGGGGCGCCTCATTCCGCCGCTCGACCAGCTGACGCTTCTCTCGCCGCTCTGGCGCAATTTTCTCGACAATCTGCTGACGGTGCAGTTCCAGCACCGGATGGCCGCCTACGCCGTGCTGGCGTTTGCGCTGGCGCAGGCCGCCGCTGCGTGGCGCGTGCTGGGACCTGGCGCAGCCAGCGCCCGCGCGAGCGCGCTCGCCATCCTCGTGGCGGCACAGGCTTCGATCGGGATCGCTACGCTCGTGCTCGCCGTGCCCCTGTGGGCCGGGCTACTGCACCAGGCTTTCGCGATGCTCGTGCTCGGCATGGCGGTCGTCAATGCGCAGGCGCTAACGCGCGGGGATGATTGACCGCGCGCCGAGTAGCCGTCATGGCCGGGCTTGACCCGGCCATCCAGACTCCCGCCGTCGACGCCTGGATGCCCGGCTCAAGGCCGGGCATGACGCGCGAGTGTGGACTGGCTCACGCCGCGCCCTCGCGCTCCCGCCCGAGGCCGAGCCGCCCATATTCGATCTTCGGGCAGCGGTCCATGACGACCTCTATGCCCTGCGCGGCTGCGAGTACGGCCGCCGCATCGTTGCGCACGCCAAGCTGCATCCAGATCACGCGCGGGCGCCAGTCGAGCGCCAGAACCTCTGTGACGACGTCGCCGGCCGCCGCCGAATTGCGGAACACATCGATCATATCGACGGGCTCGGGCAAATCCTTTAGCGCGCCGACGCAAGGTGCGCCGAGCAGCGTCTTTCCCGCCAGCGCCGGATTGACGCCGGTGACGCGATAGCCTCGCGATTGGAGGAAGGCGAACACCTCGTAGGATGGCCGCGCCGGATTGGGCGAGACGCCAACGACGGCGATGGTTTTGACCTTGCGCAGCAGGCCGCGCAGATAATCGTCGGAAGTGGCTAGATCAGGCATGTGCGGCCCCCTGGCAGCGATCAATCTTATGGTATTATGGTACCGTATAGGCTAAGCATCTGTTCATTCGTATGTTTCTCCCATTCTATCCAATTCAAACCGCTTGACGACGGGCCGCCGATGCCCTAGTAGAACGCATCCACCGCGCGGCTGCGCGGCTTTTCACGCTGGAATTTCAGACCATGTTCGGCAAGACCTATTCCGCCAAACCAACGGATATCGAAAAGAAATGGGTGCTGATCGACGCCTCCGGGCTCGTCGTCGGCCGGCTCGCGACGCTGATCGCGCTGCGCCTGCGCGGCAAGCACAAGGCGACCTTCACGCCGCATATGGACGATGGCGACAATATCGTCGTCATCAACGCCGAGAAGGTGGTGTTCACGGGCCGCAAGCGCGAGAACAAGGTTTATTTTCATCACACCGGCTATCCGGGCGGCATCAAGGAGCGCACGGCGAAGTTCATCCTCGACGGGCGCTTTCCCGAGCGAGTCGTCGAGAAGGCCGTCGAGCGCATGCTCCCGCGCGGGCCGCTCGGCCGCCGGCAGCTCGGCAATCTCCGTGTCTATAAGGGCGCCGAGCATCCGCACGCGGCGCAGCAGCCGACGACGCTCGATATCGCCAGTCTCAACCGCAAGAATTCGAGGACCGTCTAAATGGCCGAGACTTTGTCTTCGCTTCAGGATTTGAAGGGCGCGACCGCCGCGCCGCAGCCGGAAGCCCCGCACTATGTGCAAAAGCTCGACGCGCAGGGCCGAGCTTACGCCACCGGCAAGCGCAAGGACGCCGTCGCCCGCGTCTGGATCAAGCCGGGCTCCGGCAAGGTCGTCGTCAACGACCGCCCGATCGAGGTTTATTTCGCACGCCCCGTGCTGCGCATGATCCTCCAGCAGCCGCTGGGGGTGGCGAAGCGCGTCGACCAATATGACCTCACCGTCACCGTCGCGGGCGGCGGCCTTTCGGGCCAGGCCGGCGCGGTGCGGCATGGCCTCTCCAAGGCGCTCGTCGCCTTTGAGCCGGACCTGCGCGGCGTGCTCAAGAAGGAAGGTTTTCTCACCCGCGATTCGCGCGTGGTGGAGCGCAAGAAATACGGCAAGAAGAAAGCCCGCCGCAGCTTCCAGTTCTCGAAGCGCTAAAGGTTTTTGGAAATTCGACGAGCGGGCGGCCATTGGCCGCCCTTTTTTGTTGGGGTGGCAGCGGCGATTACGAATGGCCGCCGCAGGCCCTGACGGACCCCTGAACAGGGTCCAGGCGAGAAGAAAACTCCGCCGTGGCTTCCCGTTTTCGCGGCGCTGCTCTAAGTGTGCGGCACCCCTTCGCGTCAACGCCGGAGCCCCAATGACCACACGTCTCGACGCACGCGGCCTACCGATGACCGCCGCGTCCGATGCTGAGCTCGCCTCGGTTGACTGGTTCACGGCGCGGCTGGCGCGGATCGATCGCGGGGCCGAGGCGATTTTGGAGGACGCCAAAACTTTTCCCGGCTCGCCGATGGTGCAGCTGGGGGCTGCGGCTTTTTGCCTTTTCGGGCAGACAGGCGCCAGCGATGGGGCCGCCGCGTCATATCTTTTCGCCGCAAAAACTTTGCTGGCGTCCGCCACGCCGCGCGAAGCGCTGTTGCATCACGCCCTGGCGCTCTGGGCCGACAAGGACCATCTCGGCGCCGTCGCGGCGCTTGAGGAGATGACGCGGCGATGGCAGCGCGACCTGCTGGCGGCGAAGATCGCCGAGTTCCTGTATTATGTGCTTGGCCAGCAGCAGGAAGGCCCGCGCTTTCGCGCCCATATGGCGCGGCTCGCTGACGCCAACGCCGATGATCCGGACTTCCTCGCAACCTACGCGTTCGCCCACGAGCTCTGCGGCGATGTGGACGCTGCGCGGCGCACGGTGGAGCGCGCGCTCGCAATCGAGCCGCGTAACCCTTGGGCGCATCATTGCGTGGCGCACATCTATCTGCGCCGGGACGAGAGGCATCAGGGCGTTGAAATTCTGGAAGGCTTTTTGCCGGTCTGGATGAGCGTCGGGCGGGTCATCCACTGCCACAACGCCTGGCATCTCGGCGTCGCTCATGTCGCCGAACTCAACCGCGCGCGGGCTTTGGAGATTCTGACGAGCCATGTCTGGGGCATCACGCCGGAGCTGGTCGTCGAGCAGACCGACGCCATTGCGTTGTTGTGGCGCATCGAAATGGCGGCCGCCGCAGGCGATAGCCGCCGGGACGATGTCTGGGCGGCGCTGGCCGACCGGGCGGAGACGCATATCGAGGATCGCTACATGCCCTTCCTCGACGCGCATTTCGCCTTCGCGCTGGCGAGGGCCGGCCGCACAGCGGCGTTGGAGAACTTGCTGGCGCGGGTCGGCGCGCGCGCCGAGAAGGGCGACGCCGAGGCGGCGCGGAGCTGGGCGCCTGTCGGCTCCGCGCTGATTCAAGCCTGCGCAGCCTATGCGAAGGGCGATGCGGCCCGCTGCGCCGCCTTGCTCGACCCTGTGATCGCGCATGTGACATTGGTCGGCGGCAGCGACGCGCAGGTCGATCTGTTCCGCCAGACCTATTTTTGCGCCCTGCTCGAAAGCGGCCGCAGGGCGGAGGCGCGGGCCTATTGGGCCGCAATGACGGAAGGCAAAACCCTGTCGCCGCTTGACCGCCGCTGGTTCGGGCTGGCCGGGTGAACCCCGCGCCATCTCGCGTGCTATGATCGCGCGATGACGAACTTAAGCATAAGAGCGCTGCGGGGCCTTGCGATCACGATCGTCGTGATGGCCGCGATCTTGTTTCTCGCCGCGGGGACGCTGCATTACTGGCAGGCGTGGATCTTCTTCGCCGTGTTCGGCGCGGCGGCGCTCGCCATCACGCTCTACCTCATGAAATACGATCCGGAGCTGCTGCGGCGGCGTATGCGCGGAGGCCCCACCGCCGAGAAGGAGACGAGCCAGAAGATCATCATGTGGCTTACCTCATTCGGCTTCGTCGCGATCCTCGTCGTCTCGGGCCTCGACCACCGCTTTCGCTGGTCCCTGGCGCCGGCCTCCATTGCGATCGCGGGAAATGTCCTTGTCGTTCTTGGTTACGCGATCATCTTTTTCGTATTCAGGGAAAACAGCTTCGCCGCGGCGACCGTCGAAGTCGCAGCCGACCAGAAAGTCATATCGACCGGGCCTTATGCTTTCGTGCGGCACCCAATGTACGCCGGAGGCCTGATGTATTTTCTGGGCATGCCGCTTGCGCTCGGCTCGTGGTGGGGACTATGCGTCGCCATCGTCACGACGCCCGCGCTGATATGGCGGCTTTTTGACGAGGAGACGCTCCTCGCGAAGAACCTGCCCGGCTATTCGGCCTATCGGGGTAAAGTGAAGTTTCGCTTGGCGCCGTTCATCTGGTAGCGGCATCTTGCAGGTTCGCGCTACGCCGAGGCGCCGATGGCGCATCTTGACAGCGATCGGGGATGAGCCGTCGGCTCCGTCTGAATCGCCGGTCCAGATATCGGCATCTTGCCCTGTCCATGCGTTCCGGGCAAATGGATCGCGGAATCGACGAAGTCGCGGGCGCGTCGCCGTCCCGGCAAAAGTTGATATATAAGATCGCTCAATCCTCCCCGGGTCCAAAACCATGCACGGCAAGATATTCATCGACGGCGAAGCCGGAACGACCGGGCTTGGCATCAAATCGCGTCTCCAGGGGCAATCCGGTGTCGAACTCGCGAGCCTTGCGCCCGAACTGCGCAAGGACGCGGGAGCCAAGAAGGCGCTGCTTTCCGGCGTCGATGTCGTTATTCTCTGCCTGCCGGACGAGGCCGCGCGGGAGACGGCGGGAATCGTCGCCGCGCTCGGCGACAAGGGGCCGCGCATTCTCGACGCCTCGACCGCCCATCGCGTCGCCAAGGGCTGGACCTATGGCTTTCCGGAACTCACGCCCGGCCAGACCGACGCGATCGGAAAGGCGAAGCTCGTCTCCAATCCCGGCTGCTATGCGACCGGCGCCATCGCGCTGCTGCGGCCGCTCATTGACGCGGGGTTGATCCCGCCCGACTGGCCGATCGCGATCAACGCCGTCTCGGGCTATACCGGCGGCGGCAAGGCAATGATCGCCGATTACGAGCGGGGCGACGCGCCGGCCTTCGAGATTTACGCGCTCGCGCTGGAGCACAAGCACGTGCCAGAGATCGAGCTCTATTCGGGCCTCTCGCGCCGGCCGCTGTTTGCGCCTTCGGTCGGAAACTTCGCTCAGGGGATGCTGGTCTCGATTCCGTTGTTTCTCGACGATCTGCCTGGAAAGCCCGGCGCGTCCGACTTGAAGCGCGCGCTCGCCGCCCATTACGCCGGGAGCAAATATGTCCGCGTGTCCGCGGCCGAGGAGGGCGGCAGGATCGAGCCGCAGTCGCTGAACGGGACGAACGATCTTGAACTGCGCGTTTTCGCCAATGCGGCGCGCCGTCAGGCGGTGCTGATCGCGAAGCTCGACAATCTCGGCAAGGGCGCCTCGGGCGCGGCGCTGCAAAATCTGGAGCTGATGCTCGCCAGGGTTGCATGATGGAACTCAGGGGGCGGCCGGCGCGTTCATTTCGATAATGATCAAATTGGCCTGAGCCCGGCAGCCGAATGGCTGGGGCTCGGCCAAAGGGGAGGCATCGAGATGCATCTGGTCCCTATCATTCAGGGGCTTATTCTCGTCCTTGTGGCGAATGGCGCGCCCGTTCTGGCGACGCGGTTTTTTGGCGCATTTGGCGCGGCGCCGCTCGATTTTGGCGCGCGCTGGCGCGATGGCGAGCCGCTGTTCGGGCGCTCGAAAACCATTCGCGGCATACTCGCCAGCCTTCTCGCCGCTTCGACGGCTGCGCCTTTGCTCGGCCTCGACTGGAGGGTCGGCGCGCTCGCGGCGGGCGCCGCAATGGCCGGCGATCTTCTGTCGAGCTTCGTCAAGCGCCGCCTGAAACTGCCGCCGCACAGCATGGCGCCGGGGATCGATCAGGCGCCCGAGAGCCTCCTCCCGCTCATCGCCTGCATGCGTCCGCTGGGCCTTGGCGTCGCGGACGTTCTGTTCGCGACGATCCTGTTCTGGATTGGCGAGTTGGTCGCTGTCGCGCGCGCTGTTCACCTTGAGGATCCGCGAGCGGCCCTATTAGGCTTCAGCCGCGGCGCAGGGTGTGGAGCGTGATCTCGGGCGGACAGTTGAGCCGGACCGGCAGCACGCTCGAACCCGCGCCGCGCGAGGTGTAGCCGCTCATCGCCTTATATTTCCAGGCGCCGGCGCCGTAGGCGCGCGGCAGGCTCGCGTCGAGCGTTATCGGGATCGAGCCCGGCAGGCAGATCTGGCCGCCATGCGTGTGACCGCAGAGAATTGCGTCGAATCCGGCGTGCGCCGCCTGGCGGTAGATTTCAGGCGTATGCGACAGCAGAATGGAGAAATCATCGAAGGGGACGTCCGACGCGGCCTTCTCGATATTGTCGACGCGGAAGAAATGCGCGTCGTCGATCCCGGCGAGATGGATCGCCTCTCCGCCGCGTTCGATGCGCACCGATTCGTTGAGCAGCATGGCGACGCCCATATCTTCCAGGCCGGGCGCCATTCTGATCGTGTCGTGATTGCCGAGCACGCCGTAAACCGGCCCCTTAAGGTCGCCGACCAGAGACGCCATCGCCGCCAGCGAATCCTGATAGGGGCCGAATGTGCCGGCGCGATAATCGCCGGTCATGACGCAGAGGTCGTAGTCGAGGCCGGCGACGAGTTCGCTGACCCGCGCCATCGCGGCTCGGCTCATCTCGACGTGGAGATCGCTGAGGTGGAGGATCGTGAAGCCTTCGAAAGCGCCGGGCAGGCGCGCGGAGGCGATCGCATTGCGCCTTAGCTCCACCCGCTCGGCGTTGCGCTGGCCGCGCGCGTAAAGACCGCAAAGCCGCAAGGTGAGGCGCATCATCGCATGCACCGAATACCAGTTCTCGATATGAAAAAAATTCAGCCCCTGTCCAAAGGCCTGCGCCTCGTGATCCTCCTCGATGCCGATGCGCTGGCGCGCGTGGATCTTGCCGAGACGCTGCTCGAGGCGGCGAGCGACCTCGAGTGAGGCGACGTCAGGAGGGTGCACCGATGGTCCCTTCACGCTTGGAGTGCGGACGCGCGGATCGAGAGGCGTTCCGGCGAAATCTTGCTTGCCGGATCTAAGCCTTGCTTCAAGACATCGTCCGGGCATCGACGTCAAGCGGCCGGCCCGCGCCGGCGACGGTTGCGATAAGGCGAGTTGAGGGTTGCGATTTACGCGGCGAAGCTCCATTTTGGCCGGGAGATCGAGATTGTGACCGGGTTCGGGCGGCATCGCCAGAGGAGAGCGGGACATGGCGGAATTATACGGCTTCGGCGCCGAACAAGCCAAGCCGAATGGAGCCGGCGCGGCTCAGGCCGCCAAGGCGACGACGGCGGCGAACTTCGGCGCCGATGTCATTACGGAATCCGCGCGCCAGCCGGTTCTCGTCGATTTCTGGGCGCCTTGGTGCGAACCCTGCAAGCAACTTACGCCGATTCTCGAAAAAGTCGTCGATATGGCCGACGGCAAAGTGAAGCTGGTCACGATGAACATCGATGATCAGCCGGAAATCGCCGGGCGGCTCGGCATTCGCTCGATTCCGGCGGTGATCGCCTTTCAGCGCGGTCAGCCAGTCGACGGCTTCATGGGCGCGCTGCCTGAGTCCGAGGTGCGCGGCTTCATCGAGCGGCTCGTCGGTCCGATCGGCGGCGCCGGCGACCTGATCGCCGAAGCGCAAACGCTGCTCGCGGCGGGGGACGCCGTGGCGGCGGCGGAGATCTACGCCTCAATTCTGGAGGAGAACCCGGGCGATCTCGAAGCGCTCGCGGGGCTCGCAAGGCTCTCTGTCGAAACCGGCGATCTCGAAGCCGCGCGCGGAATTCTGGATTCCGCGCCGGCGGGCGCCGACCAGCATCAGGGCGTCATCGCGGCGCGGGCGGCGCTCGCTCTCGCCCAACAGGCCGGCGCCGTCGGCGATCTCGCCGAGCTGAAGCGCAAGTCGGAGGCGGACCCGAACGATCATCAGGCGCGCTTCGACTACGCGATCGCGCTCAACGCGGAAAACCGCCGCGATGAGGCGGCGAGGGCGCTGCTCGACATCATCCGGCGCGACCGCGCCTTCAACGACGACGGCGCGCGTAAACAATTATTGCAATTTTTCGAAGCGTGGGGCGCGGCCGACCCGGCGACGATCGCCGCGCGCAAGAGACTTTCGACGGTCCTGTTCTCCTGACCGCGCGCCGCTGCTTGGCTTACGGCGCGCGCGTCTGACGCCGCCGGGCGATCGCGCGGGCGAAATCGCCTGCGATCTTGCCGGCGCCAAAGTTCCTAACCGAACCTAAATGGAGGTCGCGCGCTTCGACGGAACGTGGTTTTTTGTGCGCAAGCATAGTATAAAGCCCCATTCGGCGGTCGATCGGGGCGATCTCCCTTGCGGCGCCGAAGTCCGACGAGGCTGAGGACCAGCACATGAGCCTGAACCAGACCTACAGCGACCCGGACGCGCTGCCTGCGTCGTTTCCGATCTTTCCGCTCGCCAAGGCTCTGCTGCTTCCGCGCGGACAATTGCCGCTGAATATTTTCGAGCCGCGCTACCTCGCCATGATCGACGACGCCCTGAAGGACAATCGCATCATCGGCATGATTCAGCCTAATCCGGACGCCGCCCTCGGGCTTTTCCCGGTTGGCTGCGCCGGGCGCATCACCCAGCTCGCCGAGACCGGCGACGGGCGCTATCTCGTAACGCTGACCGGCATCGCAAGATTCAGGATCATCGAGGAGATCGAGGTCCTGACCCCCTATCGGCAGGCGCGCGGCGATTTCTCAGCCTTCGCCGTCGACTTCAGCCCGCGCGCCGGCGAGGATCTTGTCGATCGCGACGGACTGCTGCGCACCTTGCGCAGCTTCGCCGAGACAAACGATCTGCAGCTCGACTGGGAGAGCATTCACGAGGCGCCGAATGAGGCGCTCGTCAATGCGCTGTCGATGATGAGCCCGTTCGGCGCCAAGGAAAAGCAGGCTCTGCTTGAGGCCAAGGATCTCAAAGGCCGCGCGGATGTGCTCGTCGCGATGACCGAATTCGAACTCGCGCGCGGCAAGAACGCGCATCCAACCCTCCAGTAAGGACGCATCGGCAGATGGGCGACAAGACGACAAAGCCGGGTCCGGCGCCGGAAGCCTCGCGCATCGATCCGCGTCTTCTGGAGATTCTGGTTTGCCCGCGCACGCGGACGACGCTCGAGTATGATGCGGTGAATCAGGAGCTGATTTCCCGCGCCGCGAAGCTCGCCTATCCGATCCGCGACGGCATTCCGATCATGCTGCCCGAGGAAGCGCGCCCGCTGCAGGGCTAGGGCTTGATCCCAGAAAGTCACGACGTTTTTGGACAGGCTTATGCGGTGAAGCAACGAGCCTGCTATTCCTGAATCTTGATGCGCCGCCAGAAATGAGCGAAGCCCGACGCCAGCGCTATGTGCAAAACGAAATTTGGCGCGATGCCGGATATTTTTGTGATCACGCCAGCGGAATAGCCGGCCAATTCAGTCGCGAGCAGGCCCAGCTGCGCCAGCAGATTTCCAAGCATCAGCGCTTTCACGGCCGGCAAATCAGGTTGATTGCGCACGGACAGAACGATGATTCCCATGCAGACCAGCAGGAGGCCGGTTTCACGCATCCATAAATTGGCGGCTCCGCTTGGCAGCGTTCCCTTGCTGGCGAGAAATTCAGCCGGGAAGGCGACCGCGATCGCGCCGGCGCCGAGCGCGACGACGGCGGCGAGGGTCAGAAAAATCTTCCGGCTCATGAACTTTGTTCCAGCTGTCTTGTCGCGCCCGAAAGCTCGTTCTCACCTATTTTATGCATGGCGCGGCTCCAAAGATCGCAAAACACTCACGTGGGCGCCGGGGGCAAAACGTCAGTCAGAGGCGGGAAGCTCAAAGAAACCTGTCATTTGCGTCAAGCGGCCGTCGGCTCCGTACAAGAAATAACTCACGCCTTGCGCGAGCACGTTTTGCTTGCCGTCGACCATGTTCCAATGCATCAGCGCGCGATCGTGGTGGGTCGCGAATTTTGTCGCAACAAAAGCGCCGCCGGGGGCGCTTTGCTGGAATTGCGCCATATAGTCTGACAATGGCTCGCATCCATGAACTTGAATGACCGGGTCGGTGTAGACGCAATCCGGGTTCAGGCATCGCCCGAGCAATTCCAATCTTTTCGGCGCCTCGGTCTCGGACCAGGATTCGACATAAAATCCCATGATTTCGCGTCGTTCGGCATTTTCCATGGATTGGCTTCTCACGTTGCGATGGGTTGCGCGAGGCTTGCAGCGGCGAAACTTCCATCCGGTTCGACGATGATCGCCAATCGCCGAACCGCGGGCAATTACCCGCCGCGGTAATTGCCCGCGCCGACGGCGCGCGCTATCTCTGGCGGATGACGCAAAACTTGTTCGGCGCGCTGCTAAAACACTGGCGCCGACGGCGCGGCTGGTCGCAACTCGATTTGGCGCTGGGCGCCGACGTCTCGGCGCGCCATGTGAGTTTCCTGGAATCCGGGCGCGCGCGTCCGAGCGAAGAGATGGTGTTGCGCCTGCTCGGCGCACTCGAGGTCCCGTTACGCGACCAGAACGGGATTTTGCTCGCCGCGTCTTTTCCGGCCCGGTTTGCGGAGCCGGGGCTGGAGGCGATCCATCCGTCCATCGATTTGGCCATCGCCCGGATGGCGCGACAGCAAGAACCCTTTCCGCTGACGGTGATGACGGCGGGCTACGACATCGTCCGCGCCAACGAGGCCGCCGCGACGATTTTTTCCCGCTTCACGGCGGAGCCGGATCTTTTGCACGGGCCGGCAAATCTATTTGACCAGGTGTTCGATCCGCGGCGGGCGCGCCCGTTCATCAGGAACTGGGCGCAATTGGGCCGGCATATGATCGCCCGCCTTCATCGGGAGGCGTTGCATCGCGAAGGCGACGCACGGCTGAGGGCCTTGCTGGACCGGGCATTGGCCTATCCCGACGTGCCGCGCGATTGGCGCCAGCCGGATTTTTCGCGCCTCGACGAGCCAACCTTTTCGCTCGTCCTCGAACGCGGCCCGCTCACTCTTCGATTTTTCACCACGGCGACCGCATTCTCCGCGCCGCAACAGGTCACTCTCGAGGAACTGCTCATTGAGAGCTACTTCCCGCTCGACGAAGAAACCGAACTGGCCTGCGAAAAACTTCGCGCGGCTTCGCCGCCAAAATAGCGAATTATAGCGACGCCTCGCCCCGGTCCCTCCCCAAAGGCCTCACGGCGGCACAGCCCCCGCCGCGTGCGGCGCGGGATAAGCACCATCTTCGATTTGTTTCGGAGCAAGGCGGCTTCGCCTATAAGACGATTCGCTCGTCAAAGAGGCTCGCCCAGCGAAGCCGAATTCATAAAAGGGAGAACGCCATGTTCAATCGATGGCTCGCCGCCGCGCTCGCGGCGATGCTCGCTCTCGCGCCGGCGGCCTTCGCCTGCACCGGCATCCGCCTCACCGCTCAGGACGGAACCATCATCGCCGCGCGAACGCTGGAATTCTCCATCGATCTTCAGTCCAACGTGCTCATCGTGCCGCGCGGCTATGCGCGCACCGGAACGACGCCGGACGGCAAGGAAGGGCTGAAATGGACGTCGAAATACGCCAGCGTCGGCGCCAATGGCGTCGGCCTGCCGTTCATCTTCGACGGCTTCAACGAGAAGGGCCTCTACGCCGGGCTGTTCTACTTCCCGACCTCGGCCGGCTACATGCCCTACGGCGCCGGCGACGCGGACAAAACTATCGCGCCATGGGAGCTTGGCTCCTTCATCCTCGAAAATTTCGCCAGCGTCGAGGAGGTCAAGGCCCACATCAGAGACATCATCGTCCCTGCCGTCGTTTTCGCGCAATGGGGCTTCGCGCCGGAGGTTCATTTCAAGGTGCAGGACGCCTCGGGCGGCAGCATCGTGATCGAATATACCGGCGGCAAGCTCAATGTTTATGATAATCCGCTCGGCGTCTTCACCAACTCACCGGCGTTCGACTGGCACATGACCAATCTGCGCAACTATCTCAATTTTTCGCTGAACAACGCGCCGCCGGTGAAGCTCGGATCGGTGACGCTCGCTGCCGTTCGGCCAGGGCTCGGGGATGCTCGGTATGCCGGGCGACTTCACGCCGCCCTCGCGCTTCGTGCGCGCCGTCGCCTTCAGCCAGTCGGTGTTCCCGTCAAAGACCGGCGACGACGCGGTGCTCGAAGCGTTCCACATCCTCAACAATTTCGACATTCCGAAGGGCGCCGCGCGCGAACGCGAGAAGGACGCGCATGGCAACATCCTCGCCGACTATACGACCTGGACGGCGGCCAGCGACCTCAAGGCCAAGCGCTATTATTTCCGCACCTATGAGAACAGCCAGATCCGATCCGTGGACCTGACCAAGGCCGATCCCGACGCCAAGGACATCGCGACGATCTCGATGAAGGGCGCGGAGGTGATCAAGCCGCTGGCCCCGTGACCGGCTGGCGTCCGCCGGCGAAAAGCGCCATTCGCGGCTTGACGCAGGCGGCGGCGCCCGTCACGTCATAGCGGCAAGGGGAATCGTTCTCGCCATGACATGCCCGCGATGACACAAACTACGTCTACGGCCGTCGCCGAACTCCTCGCCATGCTCGATCTCGAAAAGATCGAGGAGAATATCTTCCGCGGCCGCAGCCCCGCGGTCGGCTGGCAGCGCGTCTTCGGCGGCCTTGTCGTCGCGCAGGCGCTGGTCGCCTCGGCGCGCACCGTCGAGGGCCGCGCGCCGCATTCGCTGCACGGCTATTTCCTGCTGCCCGGCGATCCGCAGGCGCCGATCATCTATGAGGTCGACCGGCTGCGCGACGGCAAGAGCTTCACGACGCGGCGCTGCAACGCGATCCAGCACGGGCGGGCGATTTTCTCCCTTTCCGCCTCATTCCAGATCGACGAGCAGGGCCTCGAACACGCCGTCGCCATGCCCGACGTGCCGCTCCCCGAAACGCTGCCGAGCGAAGCGGAGATCGTGGCGGAATTCGGCGCGATCATGCCGGATCCGATCCGGCGCTGGTTCGCCAGCGATCGCCCGATCGAGACGCGTCCGGTCGATCCTTCCCGCTATGTGCGGCATGATCCGGGCGCGCCGGTGCAGGACGTCTGGCTGCGCGCGGCGGGTCCGCTGCCCGACGATCCGGCGATCCACCGCGCGGTGCTGGCTTACCTCTCCGACATGACCCTGCTCGACACGGCGCTGATCGGGCACGGTCATTATGTGTTCGACGCCAAGCTCCAGATCGCGAGCCTCGACCACGCCTTGTGGTTCCACCGGCCCTTTCGCGCCGACGAATGGCTGCTCTACGTCCAGGACAGCCCGAATTCCAGCGGCGCGCGGGGGCTGACGCGCGGTCTTCTGTTTTCGCGCGACGGCCGACTCATCGCCTCGTCCATGCAGGAAGGGTTGATGCGTCCGCCGCCGGCGTGAGGGAAAGGGACGAGATTCGGCTCCCCCGGCTTGCGGCCGCAAGGACTGCCCTGTTTTTAGGCATTTTGTCATTTTGTGGTGCGGCGGACCTCGCAAAAACGCTAGACGCGCCGTCCTGACCGCCGAAAATCCGTCGTTTCCATTGTAATGACTCCGATTTTTGCGCTCCGGTCGCGACGCGGCGCGGCGTCCCGCCGCCAGCTGGAACATGGCAAATCGGTCCTTTGCGGCAAAAAATGCGGCTCTGGCGCCGAAAAGGCCCGACGCTTGCTAAGAAGCGTGGCATGCATTGGCGCCGATGACGCGCCTTGCTGTTTAGCGGCGGGCCGGCTCACGGACAAATCGGCGGCTCTCAGGTAGACGCAAACGGGAAAATCCACATGAAAATCGTTGTTGCGATCATAAAGCCGTTCAAGTTGGACGAGGTCCGTGACGCGCTGACCAACCTCGGCGTGCACGGGATGACAGTCACGGAAGTCAAAGGCTACGGACGTCAGAAAGGCCACACGGAGATCTACCGTGGGGCGGAATACGCGGTCAGTTTCTTACCCAAACTGAAAGTCGAAGTCGCCGTTCCTTCGGAACTCGTCGCGGCGACGGTGGAGGCGATCTCGGCGGCTGCGCGAACCGGCCAGATCGGAGACGGTAAAATCTTCGTCAGCGGGCTCGATCAAGCTGTTCGCATTCGCACTGGCGAACGCGACGCCGACGCCCTTTGACCCTTCTTTTTAGGATTCGCAGGAGAACATGATGAATATTGCGTTTCGACCACCGGTCCGAGCCCGGACGATCGGCCTCGGGCTGCTCGTGGCTTGCGCCGCGGCGGGCCTCGCGTTCGCGCAGGAACCCGCCGCCACCGCAGCCGCCGCAGCCGCAGCCGCCCCCCCGGCGCCCGTTCCGAACAAGGGCGACACCGCCTGGATGCTCATCTCCACGGCTCTCGTGCTGATGATGTCCATCCCGGGGCTCGCCCTTTTCTACGGTGGCCTGGTGCGCACCAAGAATATGGCGGCCGTGCTCTCCCAGGTTTTCGCCATCGTCGCTCTGGTGTCGATCATCTGGGTTGTTTACGGCTACTCCCTCGCGTTCACCGAAGGATCGCACGCCGCGCTTCCGTTCCTCGGCACAAACCTGAACGCTTTCGTCGGCGGATTTGACAGGCTCTTCCTGAAAGGGATGGACGCCAATTCAACCGCCGCAACCTTCTCCAATGGCGTCGTCATTCCCGAATTCGCCTATATGGCGTTTCAGATGACCTTCGCCTGCATCACGCCGGCCCTGATCATCGGCTCCTTCGCCGAGCGCATCAAATTCTCCGCGCTGCTCACCTTCATAACGTTGTGGGTGACGTTCATCTATTTCCCGATCGCGCATGCGGTTTGGTACTGGGCGGGCCCGGACGCCATCGGCGACGCCGCCAAAGCCCTGGCGGCGGCGAAGGACGACGCGACCAAGGCCGCCGCGCAAGCCGCGCTCGACGCGGTGACGGCCAACGCCGGTTTCTTCAATCAGATGGGCGCCCTCGATTTCGCCGGCGGCACCGTGGTGCACATCAATGCGGGCATCGCCGGCTTCGTCGGCTGTCTCGTGATGGGCAAGCGCATCGGCTTCCCGCGCGAAGTTGGGCCGCCTCACTCGGTGACCATGTCGATGATCGGCGCCTCCCTGCTGTGGGTCGGCTGGTTCGGCTTCAACGCCGGCTCGAACCTCGAGTCCAACGGAACGACGGCGCTGGCCTTCGTCAACACCTTCGTCGCCACCTCGGCTGCAACCCTCTCGTGGATGTTCGTCGAATGGGCGCTGAAGGGCAAACCTTCGCTGCTCGGCATGATCTCGGGCGCCGTCGCCGGCCTCGTCGCCGTGACGCCGGCCTCGGGTTACGCCGGACCGATGGGATCGGTCGTGCTTGGCCTCGGGGTCGGCGCGATCTGCTTCTTCTTCGTCGATTACGTGAAGAAGTGGTTCGGCTATGACGACTCCCTCGACGTCTTCGGCGTGCATTGCGTCGGCGGCATCGTCGGCGCGCTCAGCACCGGCATTCTGGTGGCGCCGTTCCTCGGCGGCGTCGGGCTCACCGACTACACGAAAGTGCCCGGCACCGGCGCGCCCGGCGATTACGACATGATCGCGCAGCTGATCATCCAGGCGAAAACCGTAGGGTTCACCCTGCTCTGGTCCGGCGTCGGCTCGTTCATTCTCTATAAGCTCGTCGATCTCGTGATCGGGCTTCGGGTCAAGAAGGACGAGGAGATGGAAGGCCTCGACATCACCTCCCACGGCGAGCGCGCCTACAACATGTAAGCGATCGCGGCCGCCGCTCGCGCGCCGCCCCTCGTCAAAATCATCCGCCGGGCCGCAAGGTCCGGCGGATCTGCATCAAGACCGCAATGATCCTTTGCGCAAGGCGGCGTCCGTCTTTGTGGCGCCGATAAGATGGGCTAAACAGCCCCATCGCGTCAGTGGAGGCGTCACATGTCGAGCAGTGAAGATCGCGAAGGCCTGGGCCGCGCTCGAAGCGCATCGGCAAAGCTGGTGCGCACGCACGATCGCGGATCTGTTCGCCGCCGATCCGCATCGATTTGACCGCTTCCATGTCGCAGCTGGACGATCTCCTGTTCGATTTCTCCAAGCATCGCCTCGACGACGAGACGCTTGGCCTCCTGATCGATCTCGCCCGCGCCGCAAATGTCGAGGCGCGGCGCGCCGCGCTCTTCGCCGGCGAGCCCGTCAACGTCACCGAGCGTCGCCCGGCGCTGCACATGGCCCTGCGCAATCTCTCCGGCGCGCCGATGTTCGCGGGCGGGCGCGATGTCATGCCGGACGTTCTCGCTGAACTGCGCAAAATATTTGAATTCGCCGAGGCCGTGCGGAACGGCGAAATCACCGCCGCCAACGGCCAGCGCTTCACCGACATCGTCAATTTCGGCATCGGCGGCTCGGACCTCGGCCCCGCCATGGCGGGCGCGTGCGCTCTCGCCCTTCATCGCCGACCATCTCTCCCTGCATTTCGTCGCCAATGTCGACGGCGCCGATTTCGCCGACACGATGCGGCGCGTCCCTGTCGAAACGACGCTGTTCGTCGTCTGCTCGAAGACGTTTACGACGATCGAGACGATGACCAACGCCGAGACCGCGCGGAAATTCGTCGCGTCGCGCGCTCGGCGAGACGGCTGTGCCGGATCATTTCTGCGCCGTCTCGACCCAGCTCGACAAGATCGCCGCCTTCGGCATCAGGAGCGATCGCGTGTTCGGCTTCTGGGATTGGGTCGGCGGGCGCTACTCGATCTGGTCGGCGATCGGGCTTTCGCTGGCGATCGGCATCGGCAAGGACAATTTCGAGGAATTTTTGCGCGGCGGCGAGGATATCGACAGGCATTTCGCGGAGGCGCCGCTGGAGCGCAACATCCCCGTGCTGATGGCGCTGCTCGGCGTCTGGTACCGCAATCTCTGGGGCTATGCGACCCATGCGGTGATCCCCTACGATCAGCGCATGGCGCGCTTTTCCGCCTATCTGCAGCAGCTCGACATGGAATTGAACGGCAAGACCGCGACGCTGGACGGCGCACGCACGGCGACGCGCGACCGCTCCCGTCATCTGGGGCGAGCCCGGCACCAACGGCCAGCACGCTTTTTTCCAGCTCCTGCATCAGGGCACGGAAATCGTGCCGATCGATTTCCTCATCGCCGCAGAGCCCACCGCCGCCGACGAGAAGCATCACGAGCTGCTGTTCGCCAATTGCCTGGCGCAATCACAGGCGTTCATGCTCGGCCGCTCGATCGACGAGGTCGCGGCCCGGCTCGAAGCGCAAAAGATGAGTCCCGAAGCCATCGCGGCGCTCGCCCCGCACCGGCTGTTCGAGGGCAACCGGCCGTCGAGCACTTTTCTCTACCAGCGGTTGACCCCGCGCACGCTCGGCCGGCTGATCGCGCTCTACGAGCACAAGGTGTTCGTGCAAGGCGTGATCTGGAACATCAATTCCTACGACCAGTGGGGCGTCGAACTCGGCAAGGAGCTGGCGGTGAAGCTGACCCCGATCGTCGCCGACGCGAACCTCTCCACGACGGGCCTCGATTCATCGACGGCGGGGCTGATCGAGGCGCGACGGCGCTTAGGGGTCGCCTGAGATCTTCGCAGCCCTTCCGTCTTGTCCGCCGGGCGCCAAACTGCCATCACAGCGCCCATGCAGATCTTTGCGCCGCCGCTTCCCATCGACGCCGTTCTGGGCGAATTGCGCGAAGCGCTCTCCGCCGGCGCGAGAGCGGTCCTCGTCGCCCCGCCCGGCGCGGGCAAGACCACGCGGGTTCCGCTCGTGCTCCTGAACGAGGGCTGGGCCGAGGGCCGGAAAATCATCATGCTGGAGCCGCGCCGCATCGCCGCGCGGGCGGCCGCGCAGCGCATGGCCTCAAGCCTCGGCGAGCGCGTCGGGGAGAGCGTCGGCCTCAGGGTTCGCGCGCAAACGCTTGTGTCGGCGAAAACGCGCCTCGAAATCGTGACCGAGGGCGTCTTCACCCGCATGATTCTGGACGATCCCGGCCTTTCCGGCGTCGCGCTGGTGATTTTCGACGAATTCCACGAGCGCTCGCTCGACGCCGATCTCTCCCTCGCGCTCTGCCTCGACGCCGCGTCCGTACTGCGCGAGGATCTGCGCCTTCTCGTCATGTCGGCGACGCTCGACGGCGCGCGGGTCGCAAAACTGCTGGATGACGCGCCGGTCATCGTTAGCGAGGGCCGCGCCTTCCCGATCGTGACGCAATATCTCGGCCGCAAGCCCGGCGAGCGGATCGAGGTCGCCGTGGCGGCGGCGGCGCTGCGCGCGCTGGCCGAGCAAGAGGGCTCGGTTCTCGCCTTCCTTCCGGGCCAGGGGGAAATCAAGCGGACCGCCGCGCTTCTCGCCGAGCGGATCGCCGATCCGAAGATCGAGATTGCGCCGCTCTATTCGGCGATCGATCGCGCCGCGCAGGATCGCGCCATCGCCCCGGTGCGGGCGCCGGCGCGGAAGATCGTGCTGGCGACCTCGATCGCCGAGACCTCGCTGACCATCGAGGGGGTGCGCATCGTCATCGATTGCGGGCTGACCCGCGCGCCGCGCTTCGAGCCCGACCGGGGCCTCACCTCGCTGGAGACCGTGCGGGTATCAAAAGCCGCGGCCGATCAGCGCCGCGGCCGCGCGGGCCGCACGGAGCCCGGCGTCTGCTATCGTCTGTGGGAGGCGGCGGCGTCCGGCGCGCTGGAGGCTTTCGCGCCGCCGGAGATCATGGCGGCGGACCTCTCCGGCCTCGTCCTCGATCTCGCAGCCTGGGGCGTGCGCGATCCCTTAAGCCTCAAATGGCTCGATCCGCCGCCCGGCGCCCGCGCTCAAGGAGGCGCGAACGCTGCTGCGCGAGATCGGCGCGATCGACGAAGATGGCGCGCTGACGGCGGAAGGGAAGGCCATCGCCCGCCTCGCTTTACCGCCGCGCCTCGCCAAAATGATGGTGGCCGCCGCGGCCGAGGGCGCCGCCTTCGCCGCCGCCGAGGTCGCGACCCTTCTCGTCGAGCGCGGACTTGGCGGCGATTCGCCCGACCTCGCGGAGCGCCTCGAGCGCTTCCGGCGCGAGCGCTCGCCGCGCGCGGACGACGCCCGCCGGCTGGCGCGGACCTTCGCGCAAAGAGCCGGCGGGGAAAAGCCCGCTTCCGTGCGAGACGATCGACTGCGGCAGGCTTGTGGCCCTCGCCTTTCCCGACCGGATCGCCAAAGCGCGCGGCGCTGCGGGCGAATTCCTCATGGCCAATGGGCGCGCGGCCATGCTCGAGCCGCATCTGCGCGCTGGCGCGCGAACCCTTTCTCGCCATCGCGGAAATTTCCGGCCGCGCCGGCGCCGCCCGGATCATCGCGGCGGCGGCGCTGAGCGAGGCCGATCTCGAAAGCGTCGCCGGACGACACATCGCGAGCCTCGAAGAGATCAGTTTCGACCGCGACCGCGCGGCCCTGCGCGCCCGTAAACGACGCCGGCTCGGCGCGATCGTCCTCAGCGAACAGAACCTGCCGGCGCCGGCGGGACCAGAATCCGCCCGCGCGCTCGCCGAAGGGCATCGCGGCGCTGGAAGCCGACGGCGGCGGGATCGCGCGGCTGCCGTTCACGAAGGCGCTGGCGCAATGGCGCGACCGCGTCGCCTTTCTGCGCCGCGCCGAGCCCGACGACGCCTGGCCCGATCTCTCCGACAGGGCGCTGGCTGCGAGCGTCGCCGACTGGCTCGCGCCCTTCATCGAGGGCCGGACGAGTCTTGCCGCGATCACGCCCGGCGATCTGGAGACGGCGCTGAAGGCGCTGCTGCCCTACGACATGCAGCGGCGCGTCGAGGCGGAGGCGCCGACGCATTTCGAGACGCCGGCCGGATCGCGCATCGCGCTCGATTATGCGGCCGAGGGAGGCCCGACGCTCTCGGTCAGGGTGCAGGAGCTTTACGGGCTCTCGCAGCCATCCGGCGCTTGGCGCGCGGCCGGATCGCGTTGACGCTGGAATTGCTCTCGCCGGCGTCGCCGCCCGATCCAGATCACCAAGGATCTGCCGGGTTTCTGGCGCGGCTCATGGGCGGCGGTGAAGTCCGAAATGAAGGGCCGCTACCCGCGCCATCTCTGGCCCGACGATCCCGCCGCCGCCGCGGCGACCACCCGGGCGAAGCCGCGGGGCAGTTGAGCGCCGCGCTCCCTGCGCGATCAGCCCCGCCCCACGCCGGAATACTGAAATTCCTTCCGCGCCATTTCGGCCGGGTCGTAGATATTGCGCAGATCGATCATGATGGGCGCGGTCAGCAGCGACTTGACGCGGTCGAGGTCGAGCGCGCGGAATTCGTCCCATTCGGTGACGATGACGAGGGCGTCGGCCTTGTCGGCGCAGGAATAGGGATCGTAGAAGAAGGTGAGGTCGTCGAGGACGAGGCGGGCCTGATCCATGCCCTCGGGATCGAAGGCGTTGATCCGCGCGCCGCCGTCCTGCAGCGCCGTGATGATCGAAATCGCCGGCGAATCGCGCATGTCGTCGGTGTTCGGCTTGAAGGTGAGGCCGAGCACTGCGATGGTCTTGCCGCGCACCGAGCCGCCGAGCGCGGCGAAGACCTTGCGCGCCATGGCGCGCTTGCGCTGGTCGTTGACGGCCGAGACCGTCTCGACGATGCGCATCGGCGCGCCATGATCCTGCGCCGTCTTGATCAGCGCCTGCGTGTCCTTGGGAAAGCAGGAGCCGCCATAGCCAGGCCCGGCATGCAGAAACTTCGCGCCGATGCGGTTGTCGAGGCCGATGCCGCGCGCGACATCCTGCACATTGGCGCCGACCCGCTCGCAGAGGTCGGCGATTTCGTTGATGAAGGTGATTTTCGTCGCGAGAAACGCATTCGCCGCATATTTGGTGAGCTCCGACGTGCGGCGGCTGGTGAAGAGGAACGGCGCGCGGTTGAGGTAAAGCGGGCGGTAGACTTCCTGCATGACCGTCTGGGCGCGCGCGTCGTCGACGCCGATGACGATGCGGTCGGGACGCTTGAAATCGTCGATCGCCGCGCCTTCGCGCAGGAATTCCGGATTGGAGACGACGGCGAATTCGGCGTCCGGGCGCGCTTCGCGGATGATGCGCTCGACCTCGTCGCCGGTGCCGACCGGAACCGTCGACTTCGTGACCACAACCGTGAAGCCGTCGAGGCCCGCGGCGATGTCGCGCGCGGCCTGATACACATAGGAAAGGTCGGCGTGGCCATCGCCACGCCGGGACGGCGTCCCGACGGCGATGAAGACGGCTTCCGCCTTGCGCACCGCGGCGGCGAGATCGGTCGAGAACGAAAGCCTTTTCTGACGCACATTGTTGGCGACGAGATCGGCGAGCCCAGGCTCGAAAATCGGCATCTTGCCGGCTTTCAGCGACTCGACTTTCTGGACGTCGGTATCGATGCAGACCACATTATGCCCGAAGTCGGCGAGGCATGCTCCGGACACCAGCCCGACATATCCTGACCCGACCATTGCGATATGCATGTCATGCCCCCAAAAAGATGACTGAACGAAAGCCTCAGCTGAAGCTTATATCATGATCGCCGTGATTATTGAAGCAACGGGCAGTTCGTCGGGCGCGAACGCCCGAGCTCCACCGCGCCATCAGGCCGGCCGTGCGTTCTGACGACGCCTGTCTTGCATCCGTCCTGGATTTGCGACATTCATCTCAGATCCGGGGGGCGATGTCGCCTCAATAATCGATGGATTCGCCCTTGCCGGGCGCGCCGGCGGGTCTATGCGCTCGAAACGACGGCGAAAAAGCGGCGACGTCCCGAGAAACGATCATTCGCGCGCGGCTCCTGTCTCGCCGCAGCCGGCGCGGCTGAGCCGGCCGCGACGTTGGGCCGCGCCCGGCTGAGCGCGCAAAAACTGGTCAGTCAGCACCGCTTTCCGGCAGACGCGGGCGCGGATTTCCTGCGAGGCGAGGATCGGACCTTCAGCGGGGGAGTTGATCATCCGCGTCGCCCTCTCCATATCGTGAAGGACGTGCGTGCGTTCGGAGCCTCTCTTCAAGGCTCCCATCGGTTTTTCCCAGGTCGGTCCGCGAGAACGGCCGGCGGAGGGGCTGTCGCGGGGCTGTCGCGGGGCGCGCGACGCCCGGCCGATCCGCCTTCGCGGTGGAGGAAACAGGCGGTTCGATGAGCGATTTCGCGATGCCTCCCAACGCCCAGCCGAACGCGGTCGGCTCGCCCGGCGAAGCTGCGAACGCAGCCTCGCCCGGCGTCGCGCAAAAAACCCGCCGCCGTTTCGGCTTCGGGCTCGCCAAGCGGGTCCTCCTGCTCAATATCGGCTTCGTCATGCTCGCCGCGACGATGATCTATCTTCCGGCGATCTCCATCTATCGCGAAAACTGGCTGCGCAACCGCCTCAGCGCCGCCTATACCGCCGCCCTTGTGCTGGAGGCGGCGCCCAGCGCGATGGTTCCGCCCGGATCTGTCTCGCCAGCTTCTGGCCAGCGTCCGCGCGCGAGTCATCGTCCTCGACATGCATGGCGCGAAGCGCATCCTCGCCTCGTCCGATCTACCGCCCGCCGTCGACGCCGTTTACGACCTGCGCCAGCCCTCCCTCGGCGTGTCCATGGCCCACGCCATCGAGACCATGCTGGCGCCGCGGGGGCGCGTCATCACCATCCTCGGCGCCGCGCCGATGGGCGGCGAATCCGTCGCCATCACGATGGACGAGGGGCCTCTAAGACAGGGCATGGAGGACTATTCAAAGCGTCTTCTGGTCATGACGCTGGTCATGTCGGCGATCGTCGCGACCCTCGCCACCGTCGCCTTCAACATCATGGTGCTGCGGCCGGTGCGCCGCCTCACGACCAATATCACGCAATTCGGGGCGGACCCCGAAAACGCCGCGCGCGTCATCGCGCCGTCTGGCCGCAACCACGAGATCGGCCAGGCCGAGGCCGCCCTCGCCATCATGCAGGAGTCGCTGGTCCGCGAGCTCAATCAGAAGAAGCATCTGGCGGCGCTCGGTCTCGCGGTGGCCAAGATCAATCACGACATGCGCAACATGCTGGCGTCCGCGCAGCTTCTCTCCGATCGTCTCGCCAACGTCACCGATCCGCTCGCCCAGAGGCTGGCGCCAAAGCTCGTCGCGACGCTCGACCGCGCCATCCGCTTCTGTCAGGCGACCATGACCTATGGCCGCGCCATCGACGAGCCGCCGCGGCTGCGCCGATTCGCCTTGCGCCCGCTCGTCGAGGAGGCGGCCGAAAGCATCGCGCTTCAGCCGGGCGGCGCTGTCGAGATCGTCAACGACGTGCCGGCCGACATCGAAATCGTCGCCGACGCCGAGCAGATGTTCCGCGTCCTCGTCAACCTTCTCCGCAATGGAGCGGAGGCGCTGCAGAGCGCCGGCCCGGCGCCAGGCTGGCCGGCGCAAGTTCGCGTCAGCGGGCGGCGGCGGAGCGTCGCCCGAGATGGCGATGGCGCGGCTGCGACGGCCGGCGGCCTCGCGGCGGATAAAGCCTCGCCCTCCGTGCGGATGGTGATCGAGGTAGCGGACACGGGACCCGGCGTCCCGCCGGCGGCGCGGCCAAAGTTGTTCTCGGCATTTTTCACCTCGGACCGCGCCGGCGGCACCGGTCTTGGCCTCGTCATCGCGTCAGATCTCGTCCGTGCGCACGGCGGCTCGCTGACGCTCGCGCCGCCCGTGCGGGCCGACGCCCCCGACGCCGAGACCGCGCCGCCGGGCGCGCGATTCCTGATCGATTTGCCGTTTTACGAAGGCGCTGACAGCGATGCCGCGCGAGGCCTCGCCGGGTCGAAAGCCGCTTCGTCCTGACGTTGTTTTTCCCTTCGCGCTCACCAAATCGTTACGTCGCCGTCGCCTGGAACTGGTCAATGATCGAGGGAGCCGGAATCGGCCGGTCCCATCGACCCAAGAGGCCACAACGGCGTCGCGGCGCTGAATTGTTCTTAGAGCGGGATAAGAAAAAGTGTAGGCACTTTTTCGCCCGCATCCCGCTCTAAATTATTGGAATCGATCCAGGCGCATTTTCGCGGCGCCTTAGGTCAGGAGACCGCTTTTGGACGCCAGGCCCGAAAACGATCCGCCGATCGATCCGACCGACCCCTATGAGCGCGAGGGGCAGACCTTTCCGCGGCTGACTCCCGAACAGATTGCGCGCGCCGCGACGTTCGGAACGCAGGAGAGTCTGCCCCGGGGCGCAATCCTGTTCGAACGCGGCGACCGCAGAATCGATTTTTTCGTCGTGCTCGACGGCGCGATTGAAATCATCGACCAGAACGACTGCGAGCCGAGCGTCATCCGCGTCCACACCGCAGGCGAGTTCACCGGCGAGATCAATCTCTTCAACGAGCGCGAGACGCTCGTCAGCGCGAGAACGGGCGAAGCGAGCCGGGTGATCCGCATCAAGAATGCGGACTTCCGCCGTATGGCCGCCGCCGAGGCCGACATCGGCGAAGTCGTCACGCGCGCCTTCATCCTTCGCCGCGTCGGCCTCATCCGGCATGAGCAGGGCGCGGTGGTGCTGATCGGTCCGGCGCACGGCGCCGACACGATCCGGCTGCAACGGTTCCTCACCCGCAACGCCGCGCCGCACCGGCTGATCGACGTAGAGGCCGATCCCGACGCCGGCGGCTTCCTCGAATGCTGCGACATCGCCGGCGCCGAATTGCCGGTCGTGATCGACGTCCGCCACCGCGTGCTGCGCAACCCCTCGAACGCGGAACTCGCCGATGCGCTCGGCTTCAGCGAGACGATCGACCCTGAGCGCGTCTATGACGTCATCGTCATCGGCGCGGGACCGGCCGGACTCGCCGCCGCCGTCTACGCCGCGTCCGAGGGGCTCGACACGCTGGTCATCGAGGGGGAAGCGCCGGGTGGGCAGGCGGGAACCAGCTCGAGGATCGAGAACTATCTCGGCTTTCCGACCGGAATCTCGGGGCAGGCGCTGGCCGGCCGCGCCCAGGTTCAGGCGCAGAAATTTGGCGCAAAGCTCGCGATTTCGCGCGAGGCGGCGGCGGTCGACTGCTCGAAATCGCCTTTCGTGCTGCGGCTCAAATGCGGCGCGGAGGCGCGCTCCGAGAGCCTCGTCGTCGCCTCGGGCGCGCGCTATCGCAGGCTCGCCGTGCCCGATTACGAACGCTTCGAAGGCGCCGGCATCCATTACGCCGCGACCGCCATGGAGGCCGCGCTGTGCCGCGGCGAGGAGGTCATCGTCGTCGGCGGCGGCAACTCGGCCGGTCAGGCGGCGGTGTTTCTCGCCCCGATCGCGGCGCATGTCCACATCGTCGTGCGCGCGGCGGGTCTTGCGGCGACCATGTCCTATTATCTGATCGAGCGGATCGAGGCCTCGCCGCGGATCACGCTGCGCACGCAAACCGAAATCACCGCGCTTGAGGGCGACGATCGGCTGCGTTCGGTCGTCCTGACCTGTCGGACCAGCGGGCGGAGCGAGACCCTCGCCATCGGCAATATGTTCGTCATGATCGGAGCGACGCCGAATACGGGCTGGCTCGACGGCTGTCTTGCGCTGGACGGCAAAGGCTTCGTTCTGACCGGACTTGAGGCGGGCGGAACGGCGGCCTCGCGCTACGCCACCTCGAAACCGGGGATTTTTGCGGTCGGCGACGTGCGGGCGGGCTCGACCAAGCGGGTCGCCTCAGCCGTCGGCGAAGGGTCGGTCGTCGTCGTCCGACATCCACCGCTTCCTCGAATCGAGGCGGGGCCTATCGTCATGACTCACGCCGACGCTGTTCTCAGACTCGCTGGAGCCGGTCGTCCTGCTGCTGCTCTTCGGCGTCGTCGCGGCCATCGCGTGCCGGGCGGCGCGGCTCAGCCCGATCGTCGGCTATCTGGCGCTCGGCATCATCTTGCGGGCGAGCGGCGCTCCGCAGTTTCAGGCAAGTTCGACGGTCGCCCTTCTGGCGGACCTTGGCGTCGTCTTCCTGCTGTTCGATATCGGCCTGCATTTTTCGCTGAAGAACATTCAGGACCAGGCGCGCGACATTTTCGGCTTCGGACCGGTGCAGGTCGCCCTCGGCGGCCTCGGCCTTGGCGCTCCTCGCGCTCCTCATCGGCCTCGCGCCGCTGCCGGCCTTCCTTCTCGGCGCGACGCTGGCGCTCTCCTCGACGGCGGTCGTCGCCGGCCTCATCGCCGAGCGGCGCCAGCAGAATTGCCCGGTCGGCATGACGGCGACCGCCATTTTGATCTTTCAGGACGTCGCCGCCATCTTTCTCCTCATCATCGTCAACGCGCTGAACGGCGACGGCGGCGCGATGGCGCCGCAGCTCGCCATGGCCGTCGTCAAGGCCGCGGCGGCCTTCGGCGTCGCCTTCGCGCTGGCCCGGCTCGTCGTGCGGCCGCTGTTCGACCTCATCGCCCGCACCGACAACGCCGAAGTCTTCACCGCGAGCGCGCTGCTTGTCGCGCTCGCCGCGAGCTGGGCCACCGGCGAGATCGGGCTGTCGCTGACGCTCGGGGGATTCCTCGGCGGCATGATCATCGCCGAGACGCCCTACCGGCCGATCATCCAGGCCGAAACCAAGCCGTTCCGCAACCTGCTGCTCAGCTTCTTCTTCATTTCGGTCGGCCTCTCGCTCGATCTCGCCTACCTCGGCCAGCACTGGGCGGCGATGATCGCCGTCACCATCCTGCTCATCGCCGTCAAGATCGCGACCAACGCCGCCTCGAGCCTGATCTTCCGCTGGTCGGTCCCCGGATCGATGCAGCTTGGCTTTCTTCTTGCGCAGGGGTCGGAGTTCGCTTTCGTGATCCTCAGCCTGCCTGCGATGCGCCGCGATGGTTGGCGACACGGCCGCCGCGATCGTCATTTCCGCCGTCGCGCTGAGCCTCGCGCTGACGCCGACGCTCGCCAAGGCGGGACGCAAAATCGCCGGCAAGATGCGCGCGCGGCGCAAGGCGAAGGACGAGCGCGAACTGATCGCGCGCGAACTCGCGGCCCCGGTGCTGATCATCGGAATGGGACCGATCGGGCGCACCATCGCCGACGCCCTGACCGAATTCGACATCGACTACGCGGCGATCGAAAAGAACCAGAAGGTCTTCGCCGAGGCCAACGCCGACGGCTACAAGGTCGTTTTCGGCGACGCCGCCGATCCCCGCATCTGGGAGCCGCTCGCCATGCATGACCGCAAGATCGCGATCATCACGGCGCCGGACATCGAGGTGTCGCGGGAGCTGACCCCGATTACCTCGCGCGCCTATCCTCACCTCAAGCGCTTCGCCGTGGTCGGCGGCCCGGACTGAACGCGACGCCTTCGCGGCGGCCGGCGTCGCCGCCATCATCGATGGCGGCGCGCCGCCGGGCCTCGACATCGCCGCGGCGGTGCTGCGCGAACTCGGGATCGACGAAGGCGCGGTGCGGCAATGGGCGAAAGCCGAGCAATCGCGCACGGCGGAGGCTTTCGCCAGGGCCGAGGCGGCGGAATAGAGCATGGCCGTCGCGGTTTTGACCAGACGGTTCCCTGCGGAGTTGAATGATATCGAATGCTCTTGATCATCGGTACGATAAGGCTTCCTGCGGATCTGTTGGACGCTGCGCGACCTATTATGGCGTCCATGGTCGAGGCCAGCAGAGCAGAGGCCGGATGTCTGGAATATTCATATGCCGAGGATGTGCTTGATCCTGGCCTCATCCATGTGAAGGAACGCTGGACGGATCGCGCGGCGCTCGACGAGCATTTCAAATCTACTCACCTGGCGAACTGGCGTGCAGATTGGCCCTCTCTCGGTGTCGGGGCGCGAGATCTAGACCTGTACGAGGTCGGAGAGCCGACGCCAATCTGACCTCCTGGGGTTTGCGCTCGCCGCAGAAATTCAAACTGACCCACTACCCCGGCTTGCAATCCCTTGTCTTCCGGATTGGAAAGATGCAATAATCACATCATATTCGTGTAAATCAATTTTCATCCGGGACCGGCTTGTGAAGCCGCTGCAATATCCGTCAGTGGCTTGACAAGACCGCGGCGGCGGAGATTTGAGTGAGCGTGACTATAAAGCTCGTCCACCTGAGCGATCTACATTTCGGTTGCGAGAACGTGGGCGCCGTGGATGCCGCGATCGGAGCCGCCCACGCCTTCGCGCCCGATCTCACGATCATCTCTGGCGACATCACGGCAAATGGGCGACGGCGCGAGTTCGCAGCGGCGCGCGCGTGGCTGGCCCGCCTGCCCCAGCCGCAAATCGCGACGCCGGGCAATCATGACGTTCCACAATGGGGCCTCGCCGGCCGGCTCGTCTCCCCTTTCAGGCTTTATCGCGAATACGTTGGCCGGCCCGACAAGTCGGCGGCCTATCTTCCGGGCCTCACGGTTCGCAGCCTCAACACGGCGCGCGGCGTCCAGTTGCGGGCTAACTGGTCGGAAGGCGCGATCGACCTCGCCGCGATCAGGGCGGCGGCGGCGGAAATGCGCGTGGCCACCAGGGCGCTGAAGGTTCTCGTCTGCCATCATCCCTTGGTCGAGCCGGAATACGCCGCCGTGACAGGCGGCGTCCATCGCGGCGCGGCCGCCGCCCGCATCCTCGCCGAGGCCGGCGTCGACCTCATTCTCACCGGCCATGTGCATGATCCCTTCGCCATCCCCGTGCCCGGCGCGCAAGGATGCGCTTACGCCGTCGGCGCCGGCACGCTATCGCTGCGGACGCGCGAAACGCGGGCGGGATTCTCCGTCATCGAGGCGGCTGCGGACACGATAAAGGTCAGGTCTCTCGCCTGGACCGGATCCGAGTTCGAAGCGGAGGCGGTGTGGACGCTCGCGCGCCGCGCCGCGCCCTTGGTCGAAAATCACGACAGATTCGAAATGCCGAATTCTGTCTTCCAGTAGAATAGATCCATGTAAGATCAGATCTAGTCTTCAGCCCGGCGGCATCCACGACGCCCGGCGCACCGCACTATCTTGTGATGGTGACGTTGCCAGGCCCTTCGGGATGAAACGGGCTTGCGCCAAGGCCAATTCGCCCGCGCGTGCCCGAGCAATCATAGTTGGCTCGGTCCTGCGACTGCGTGGAAAAGCCCGGCTCGCATGGATCGTAAGGATAATAGCCGGGCGCCGGCGCCGGGTAGCTATGCGTCTGGGCAAAAGCCGCGGAAGGCGCGGCGAGCGCCACGGCCGCCAGAACAAATGCGCCGATCGATTTCATTGGAGTCTCCATCGAAATATTCCCAATTGCGAAATATGGTCGTCGCCGTCGTCCGGGAAAATCGACCTCAAGCTTTTCGCCGTCTCGGCCAAGGCGGGCGCCTCCACATGCCCCCATTGTATATATGAACCCGCCGCCGCTTTGCATTGATTTATGATCCGGCTTCGCTTGATTGAATCCAAAATCATCGTGATCTTGCGCCTCGCTGGGAATGCGGCCGGCTTGCGCGAGATCAAATCCGTTGCGCGGCCAAATCGCTAGGAACGAAGCAGCGCGCCATTCGTTCCACGGCGCGACGGAGTGCGCTGGAGCGCCGCGCGGCGGCGCGTTCCGCCACGATCCACCAAGGGTTTAAGTTGAATTAAGGTCGCGGAAAACTTTTTCCCCCGCTCGCAAAATATGCGATGAAACCGGGCGAAGAAAATCACCGCCAAAGGAGGACGATATGGTTGAGAAGCTTCTGGCCGATCTTGAAGGCGCGAAATCGCGATACGGCCGCACTACGACAATTACATCGGCGGAAAGTGGGTCCCTGCGGTCAAGGGCCAGACCTTCCAGAACGTCTCGCCGATCGACGGCAATGTCGTCTGCACGATCGCGCGCTCGACGGCCGAGGACGTCGAACTGGCGCTGGACGCCGCCCATGCCGCGAAGGACGCCTGGGGCCGCACCTCGCCGGCCGAGCGCTCGCTGGTTCTTTTGCGCATCGCCGACCGCATCGAGCAGAAGCTTGACGTGCTGGCGATGGTCGAGACGATCGACAACGGCAAGCCGATCCGCGAAACCAAGGCCGCCGACCTGCCGCTCGCCGTCGATCATTTCCGCTATTTCGCCGGCGTGCCTGCGCGCCCAGGAGGGCGGCATCAGCGAAATCGACCACGACACCATCGCCTATCATTTCCATGAGCCGCTCGGCGTCGTCGCGCAGATCATCCCGTGGAATTTCCCGCTGCTGATGGCGGTGTGGAAGCTGGCCCCGGCGCTCGCCGCCGGCAATTGCATCGTCCTGAAGCCGGCCGAACAGACCCCGATGAGCATCATGGTGCATGATGGACGTCATCGGCGACCTGCTGCCGCCGGGCGTCCTCAACGTCGTCAACGGCTTCGGCGTCGAATGCGGCAAGCCGCTGGCGCAGAGCCCGCGCATCGCCAAAGTCGCCTTCACCGGCGAGACGACGACCGGCCGCCTCATCATGCAATACGCCTCGGAGAACATCATTCCGGTGACGCTGGAGCTCGGCGGCAAATCGCCGAACATCTTCTTCGCCGACGTTCTCCAGGAGGACGACGATTTCTTCGACAAGGCGCTCGAAGGCTTCGCCATGTTCGCGCTGAACCAGGGCGAGGTCTGCACCTGTCCGTCCCGCGCGCTGGTGCAGGAGAGCATCTACGACCGCTTCATGGAGCGCGCCATCAAGCGCGTGAAGGCGATCAAGCAGGGCAATCCGCTCGATCCCTCGACCATGATCGGCGCGCAGGCCTCGAACGACCAGATGGAGAAGATCCTGTCCTATCTCGACATCGGCCGTCAGGAAGGCGCCAAGGTGCTGACCGGCGGCGGGCGCCCCGATCTCGGGCCCGATCTCGCCAAGGGCTTCTACGTGACGCCGACGGTTCTCGAAGGGCAGTAACAAGATGCGCGTGTTCCAGGAGGAGATCTTCGGCCCGGTGCTGTCGGTGACGACCTTCAAGGACGACGCCGAGGCGCTGGAGATCGCCAACGACACGCTCTACGGCCTCGGCTCCGGCGTCTGGACCCGCAACGGCACGCGCGCCTATCGCTTCGGCCGCGCCATCAAGGCCGGACGCGTTTGGACCAATTGCTACCACCTCTATCCGGCCCATGCGGCGTTCGGCGGCTACAAGAAATCCGGCATCGGCCGCGAGAACCACAAGATGATGCTCGACCACTACCAGCAGACCAAGAACATGCTGGTCAGCTACAGCAACAAGCCGCTCGGCTTCTTCTGAGTCAGGCGGCACATTGAAAGGGCCGGTCCGTCGCAAGGCGGGCCTGCCTTTTTAGTGTTCCCCGAGCCCTCGTCCCGAGGAGGGCGCAAAGCGCTTGTCTCGAAGGATGGCTCGTTGGTCTTGATTCTGCCGCCCTCGTCCTTCGAGACGGCCTTTCGGGCCTCCTCAGGATGGGGGCTAGAGGCGAGGCATTCGACGCGACGCCGCCGCCAAACGAAAAACGCCGCCCCGGAGGGCGGCGTTCTGTTGTTGGCGTGGAAGTTCAAGCTCAGAAGAAGAAGGTCGTGCCGCCGACGACCGCGTTCGACTTGACCGAGCCGCCGGACTGGTTGATCGACCGCGAGTTGATGAACTCGGCCTGGAAGGCCACCCAATCGGTCAGCTTGTAGCGGATGAAGCCGATCGCCGAGGAGTTCGACTTCAGCAGGTAAGGCGAATAGGCCTGCGTCCAGTCGAAGCTGTTGGCGTGTGAGGAAGCTCTGTCCGTAGCTGCCGCCGATGGTGAAGCGGTCGGTCAGCAACGGGATCGGGAACTGGCTGCCGAACGTGTATTCGGCTTCGGCGTAGTAGCCGGAGGACTTGCGCTGCCTGGCCGTTCGGGCTGAAGGCGTCGAAGAACAGTCCGGTGGTGCCGAGCGCCGTTGCCCCAGTAGCCGTAGCCGACGACGCTGAAGCCCGCCAAAGTCGACCCGCATGCCGCCGTCGACGCCGACGGAGCTGTTGTGGAGCCGGGGGTGGCGCAAGAGAAGCCGACGACGCCGCAGGTGCCGGCTGCCGAGCCGGGGATAAAGAAGGCGTTCGAACGACAGCACCGATTGCCGAGTTCGGCGCGCTGCAGTCTGGTAGATGCCGTCCGTCCACGCCGTCAGTTTCGATGTCCGGCGTGAACTGGCCGACATATTTCAGCTTGCCCTGGAACTGCGGCTGGTCGTGGCCGGTCATAGGTGCGCCGAGACGAAGCCGGTGTTCGGAGGCCGATAGAACGCCTGGACCGGGCCTGCATAGACGCCGGCGTTCCATGTCGATCGACATTCAAGCGGCGTCATCATGGCGGCCGACAGCGGTGAAGCCGTTCCAGGTCGGCGTCGAATAGGTGATCTGCGGCAGCCAGTCGGGATAGACATAGCCAAGTGCCGATGCGGCCGAGGCGTGGTGTTGCCGGGCGCCGCGTTGCCGGCCGGCGTGCCGACGCCGAGCAGGGTGAAGTCGTTCAGGATGGCGTCGCCGCCGAACAGGCCAAGGTCGCGGCCGATTTTGAGCGTGCCATATTCGGGCGTGCCGATCGTGCCGAAAACCTGACGAAGATCGATGCCGGGGGTGCCGAGGCCGATCGGCGAACCGGCGCCGTTGGCGTTGAGCGCATCCGGGATCGACGTTGTTGCCGCCGAAATAGGCGCCCGCCGTGAAGCCGATGTCCCAGCCCATCTGGTTGGTGGCGAGGCTGAGCACGAGGTTGCTCGGCAGCAGGCCAGCGCGGATGGAGTTGGAGTTGTTGTACTGGCCTGGCCGTGAGCGAGGCCGCCGAGAACGCCGTAGTTCGGCGCGTAGGGGCCGTAGGTTCGTGAAGGGCGGCGGTCGTGCCGGCGAACGTGAGCGGCGTCCCGTAATGGCCGAGATAACTGGCCGAGCCCGTGTAGTTGCCGCTGAACTGCCTCGGCGCCGAAGAAGACCAGCGCGCCGGTCAGCTTGACGTCGACGTCGCCGACGGAGGTGACGCCTTCCTTGGTGACGAGAGTCTTGCCGGGAATGCGCACGCCGATGCCCTTGTCGAGGGCGGTGACGTAGCGGTCCGTGCCGGGGGCGCCATGCGCGCTGGCGGCGGGCATGCGCCGCGACTTCCGCTTCGTGGCGGGCTTTCAGCTTGGCGTATTCGGCCTTGGTCAGAACGCCCTTGGCCTTCAGTTGATCGAGCAGTTCGTCGGTCACGTCGGCGCGCGCGGCGGCCGAGCCGAACATGAGCAGGGCGAGGGCTCCCGCCGTCGCCATATAAGCGCCGCGCCGGCGGCTGCTGGTCTTTCCTATGCGGTGTGTCATCACTCTCCCCATCCGTTCCGGTGTTTGTATCTGTCAGTCTGAAAAGTCGCCTGTTCTTCTTATTTCAGTGATTCGCCCGCAACAGATGCTAATTTCTATTGACTGTTGCAGACCGGCAACTCTTGTTCGTGTTGCAAAACGAATTCCTATACGTACAAACCGTGAGTCTATACATATCAGGTGTGTTATCAGGGGTACTTTGGGGGCAGGGCCTGTCAACGCGATCGTAGCGCTTGGAAGTCAAAGCGTTGCAGGGTGCGACATTTGCGCAACTATTTCTTCGGCGCCGCAACATAAACGCGCCGAATCTACATGTGTTGAATGGGAAAACGAGCCGCCGCGTAAGCCGGCGGCGGCTGCCGCGACGCGCCGCGAACGCGTCGAGAGGGACGGCGCACGTCTAGTTCGGATAATACCAATAGCCGGGCCAGCCATAATGGCCGTGCAGCATCCGCTCATAGGCCTCGTCGACCATGTCGATCGAATCGCAGGGCGGGCTGGACTTGACCTGTTCGCGCGTGATGTCGAGGCTGATGTGGCGGTCGGCCCAGTCGATCCCTTGACGGCAAGGGCGCGATCAGGACATGCTTGCCGCCCCACCAGTTGCTGGTGTCGACGCCGAGATAGCGGATATCCCAGTTGGCGTGATCGGCGACAAGGCTTTCGAGATGGCCGATCTCGCCATCGCTCGCCTCGATGTGATAGCCCGCGAGTTCCGGCGGCGCTGCGCAGATGCGGATCGCTCTCGCCCTCGGCGGCGCCGCGCCTTTCGGCCGGCTCCGGCGGCTCGCCGATCAGCGGCGGCAGCGAGAAGGGCGAGGCGATCGCGCCGAAAGTCGCTGCCGCCCCAGGCCGGATCCCAGCCGTAATAATCGTAAAGATGCGCCTCCATCTGGCGCGAGACCGGCTGGTGCTCGAAAAGTCCGGGCCGCCCTCGACCTGCGCTTTGGTCAGCTTGACCGGCAATTCCTGGCGCGCCGGGTCCGGCTCGCCGATCGCCGAGGCGTGCACGAGAACCTTGCGTCCGGGCAGCCAGGCGCCGGTATCGACGACAAGCCAGCGCAACCTCCAGCTTTGATCGTCGAACAGAAAGTCGTCGACGGTTCCGATCTTGCCGTCGCTGGCCGCCACCGTGAACCCCTTCAGCACCGAGAGCACGAAGAGCATGGGGCGTTCCTTTCCGACAAACCAGCCGCCGCCAATTGACCGAAGCTTCGGCTGTCGGCAGCCGCGATCGCGATGGCGTAGCGCGACCGGCCGGCGAAAGCGAGATGCTTGCGCGCCGCCGCCGGAAGCAGAAGAGAACGGCACAGAAGCGAAGACACAAGGGCCGCGCGCGCCGCCATCGAAAAGGAACAAAACGTCCGGCCGGTCGAATGCACGTGGCCAGCGGCATTTTTAACGAAGCGTCTATCGATGAAAGCGCAAAGCATCAGATCGATGAAGAATCGAAGCATCAAGTCCAGGAAACGCAGCTGAAACGCAGCAGAAGCTGAAAACGAGTGGCGCCGCGCGTCATTTTTCTGTGAATATAGGCGCATCGCGTTGGAAATCCGATCTAAAGCCGGTTGATCGGAACGGTCCGCGCAACTCCGCGTCAATCGACCCGTCTGGGCACGCCGCCTGTTTTGGCTCGGACAGGCCCGGAAATCCCGAACGCTTTGCATCCCAGCCTTTCGCTCGCCCCCGCCGGGACTGACGAAACGCCCAGCTGCAGGAGAATTATCATGGTCGACATTCCACAGCAGATCCGACCCAACTTCCGCCCCAGATTCGCGAACTCGCCGAAAAGAACTTCGAGCGCGCCCGCGAGGCCTTCCTCGGCTTTATCGGCGCCGCCCAGAAGGCGACCGGATCGGCTGAAGCGCTCCCGAGCGGCGCCAAGGAAGCGGTGACCAAGGCGATCTCTTTCGCCGAAAGCAACGTCAACGCGGCTTTCGATCTCGCCCAGAAGCTGCTGCACGCCAAGGACCTCCAGGAAGTCCTCGCGCTGCAAGGCGAATACGCCAAGGCCCAGCTCGCCGCGCTCCAGACGCAGGCGAAGGAAATCGGCGAATCGGCGCAAAGCGCGTTCAACTCGGTGACCAAGCAATAATCCTGCGCCGACCCTGCGCTGCCGGCAAAAGCCGGCGGCGCCTTGTGAAAGCCCGGCCTCCTTCGCCGCGCCGGGCCAGCGGCGCCGGGGAAGCCGCGGCGAAGTTGCGCCCCCGGCAGAGCCCGGCGACCGCTCGCCGAAACCCTTGCAGCGCTGACTTCACCGCCCCGCGACCGCCGTTCCGCCATCGGAGCCGGCGCGAAGCGGGGCTCGAACGCGCACGCTGATTTCAACATTCCGTGATGGCGTAACGCCGCGCGGCCGCGCCGCGATTACGTGCGCAGGAGATCGTTGCCGAAACTGCGCCCTGCGCGCACGGCGCGCGACCCGCCAGGCGACGATCGCTTCAGCGAAGCTGGCCCAAAGGCCAGGCGAGGAGAGCGCTATGACAGGCTTGATCCACGACCGCGGCGAAGGACATGCGATGCCGGACGGCGGCGCTTGCTGGCTTCGGCGGCGGTCTCCGCGCTTGCCTCGCCGTCGGCCTCGCGCGCGCCCGCGCCGCCGCGGCCGGCGATGTGCTCATCGAAGAATTCAGTCCCGTCGGGCGCGAGCCTCGGCGCGAAGTCGCGTGCCGAAAATCGTCAAGAGCGAGGCCGAGTGGCGCGCGCAACTGTCGCCCGAAGCCTTCGAGGTGACGCGGCAGGCCGGCACCGAGCGCGCCTTCACGCGGCGCCCTGTGGAACCAGCACGCGTCGGGCCTTTATCGCTGCATCTGCTGCGATACGGCGCTGTTCGACTCGCAGACGAAATTCGAGTCCGGCACCGGCTGGCCGAGCTTCTGGCAGCCGATCGCCAAAACCAATGTCGACGGAGAGCGTCGACCGCAGCTTCGGCTTCACCCGCACCGCCGTCTCCTGCGCCCGCTGCGACGCCCATCTCGGCCATGTCTTCGACGACGGCCCGAAGCCGACGGGCCTGCGCTATTGCATGAATTCGGCCGCCCTGCGCTTCGTCCCGCGCGGCGGGCCCGCTTGAACAAAGGATCCGCCGCCATGACCGCATCCGACAATTCGCGCGCCCGCGTCGCCTCCGCCTGCTTCGCGCACGGGCGCCCTCGTCGCTCTGGCTTTCGCCTTCGCCGGCCACGCCGGCGCTGAAGCCGCAAAGCTCGTCCCGCGCGCCGGCGCGAGATCCCGCCGAGCCACGGCGGCATGCAGACCCTTGTCGTCTCCGGCGGCTGTTTCTGGGGCGTGCAGGGCGTGTTCCAGCATGTGAAGGGCGTCGAATCGGCGGTGTCCGGCTATGCCGGCGGCGGCGGCGAATACGGCGCAATATGAAACCGTCAGCTCCGGGCGCACCGGCCATGCCGAATCGGTCGAGATCACCTATGATCCGCGCGTCGTGTCGACCGGCCAGCTGCTGCGCGTCTTCTTTTCGGTGGCGCACGATCCGACGCAGCGGGGCGGCCAGGGCCCCGATACGGGAACGCAATACCGCTCGGCCATCTTCACGACAAGCGCGAGCCAGATGGAGCTGGCGCAAATCCTATATCGAGCAGCTCGACCATTCCGGCGCGTTCAGCCGGCCGATCGCGACGCGAGGTCAAGCCGCTGAAAGGCTTCTATCCGGCCGAAGGCTATCACCAGGACTATCTGACGCTGCACCCCGGCAATCCCTATATCGCCTATAACGACCTGCCGAAGGTCGAGAATCTGAAGCGTCTGTTCCCGAGCCTCTACAGCGACAAGCCGAGGCTCGTCGGCGACGCGAAAAACCCGTCCTGACGCCGCATGAGCGGCGCCGGGGCGACGCCGAAGCAGGGATCGCGGAGGAAATCCCAAGGAGCCCGATGCCGCTTCACCGCACCGTCGAATATTCCGGCGCCGTCACCGAGATCTTCGCGCATCGCTTCGTCCTCGCGACCGCCGGGGGCGCTGTCCTCGCCGACCTCGGCCCGGCGGGCGCGAAGCTGTTCGCCCTCAAAAAAGGCGATCGCGTCACATCGCCGGCGAGAAATGGCCGAGCTGAGGTCAAGGTTCACGCGATCGCCCGCGACGGCGAGGCGCCGGTCGTCATCGACCACGCCGAAGCCGCCGCATCATGAGCAGGCCGACCCGGCGATTGCGCTGCGCGCGGCGGATCTGGCGGGCTTTACGCCGCTCGGCGAGCCGCATCGCAAGCCAAGATATTTCGAATTGCGCGCCCGCGACGCCAAAGGTCGCGACGTCGAGCTGCATATCGACCTCGACGGGCGCATCGCCAGGCAGAGGCCGATCGGGCTCGGCGTGAAGCCGGCGAGACGCCGTGTTTAACGTTGCGTCGCCGGCGCTCCGGCAAACGCGCGCACGCAAGTTAGAAGAATTCCAGCATCGAATTTTTTCGTTGTGCGCGGCGGAAAATTGATTTCAATGCTGTTTCTCGCGAAACAGAATTTTTCAGCGGAGCGGGAAGCGCGGCGCGTCATGTATGGTTTCAACGGAAACGATCCCTGTCCGGATCGCGGGGTCGCCGGGCTTCAAGGCGCGCGCCCTGCTCGAGCGCTTTGGCCTGCGCGCGACGCGGCAGCGGCTTGGCCTCGCCCGGCTTCTGTTCGGACAGGGCGACCGGCATCTGACCGCCGATGCGCTCGCCCATGAGGCGCAGGCCGCGCGCATGCCGGCCTCGCTCGCCACCGTCTACAACGTCCTCAACCTGTTCGCCGAGGTCGGGCTGGTGCGCAGCCTTCCCATCGAGGGCGGCAAGACCGTCTTCGACACCAACACCAGCGATCATTCGCATTTCTACTTCGAAGACACCGGCGCCGTCTGCGACATCGCGCTCGACAGCGCGGCCTTCGCCGACGGCATCACGCCGCCCGAGGGCTATGAGATCGCCAAGATCGACATCGTCGTCAGGCTGCGCCCGAAGGGCGCCGGCGCCGGCGCGCGCCGAGACCGGCGCGCCGCGCGATAGTCCTCGCCGATCCGGGCTCCCGGCGACCGGGCCGGCCCGGCGCAGCGGGACGATTCAAAGCGGGACTCGGACTCGAACTTGCATCTCATCGCCGCCGTCATCATCGCCGCGATCCTCGCCTCCGGCGTCTTCGATCTTTATCTGAAGCGCCGCCAAGGCCGCCTCGGTCGCCGCGAACCGCGACGCCGTGCCGGCCGATTTTCGCAATTCGGTCACGCTGGAAGAGCATCAGCGCGCCGCCGACTATACGCTGGCGAACATCCGGTTCGGCGCTGGCCGAGACGGTCTTCGACACGATTCTCAGCGTCCTCTGGCTGACCTTGCTGCTGGCGCCGCTCTACGCCGCGATCGCCGCGCTCGTTCCGGCCGGGCTGCTGCGCAGCGTCGCGCTGGTGCTGGCGGTCGGCGCCATCGGCGCGGCGCTGCATCTGCCCTTCTCGATCGCCAAGAACGTTCGGGCTCGAGGCGAAATTCGGCTTCAACCGCTCGACGCCATTGACCTTCGCGCTGGATCGCCTCAAGGGCCTCGCCCTGCAATTGCTCTTCGGCGCGCCCCTGCTTTACGGGCTGTTCTGGCTGCTCGCCGCGATGCCGCGCTTCTGGTGGCTGCTCGGCTGGGCTGCTTCGCGTCGCGCTCACCATCGCGCTTGACGGTGATCTATCCGATGTGGATCGCGCCGCTCTTCAATAAATTCACGCCGCTGCCCGAAGGCGGCGATGAAAAGCCGCATCGAGGATCTGCTTGAAACGATGCGGCTTCGAATCGCGGGGCCTCTTCGTGATGGACGCCTCGAAGCGCTCCAGTCACGGCAACGCCTATTTCTCCGGCTTCGGCAGGGCGAAGCGCATCGTCTTCTTCGACACGCTGCTCGAAAAGCACAGCGAGGACGAAATCCTTTCGATCCTCGCGCATGAGCTTGGCCACTTCAAACTCGGGCATATCGGCCAGCGGCTGGCGCAGTCGGCGGCCTTCATGTTCATCCTGTTCGCCGTCCTCGGCTGGGCGTTTTCCGCCGGCGGCCTCGCCAGCGCGTTCGGCGCTGCCGGACGATCCCGGCGTCGTCCTCACCATCGTCATGATCGCGCTCGGGCCGATCCTGCATCTCGCCGCGCCGCTGACCAACTGGCTGTCGCGCCGGGCCGAGTTCGAGGCCGACGATTTCGCGCGGACGATGGTCGGCAGGGAGGCGATGATCAGCGCCCTGACGCGGCTCTCGCGCGACAATCTCTCGACGCTGACGCCGGACCGGCTCTATGTGCTGTTTTATTATTCGCATCCGCCGGTCCCGGTGCGCGTCGCCGAGCTGCGGGCGGCGTGAACCGCGACAAAGGCCGACCTCGTTGCGGAGCGCCGCCGATCCATGGCATCAAATCCGCGGCGGAGGCCTTCCATGAATGTGATCGAACGCGCCATCGAGGGACTGTTCTTCAGCAGCCGGTGGCTGATGGCGCCGTTTCTGCTCGGGCTCGTCGCCGCGCTGCTCGGGCTTCTCTTTCGATTCGGCGACGGGCTGATCAAATTCGTGCTGAACCTCAAGACCGCCGACTCCAATGATATGATCGTCGGCATATTAAGCCTGATCGATCTGACGCTGATCGCCAATCTGATCCTGATCGTGATCTGCTCGTCCTATGAGAATTTCGTCCGGCCGGTCAACGCGGCAGACCATCCGGACTGGCCGGACGGCTTGATGCGCATCGGCTTCGCCGGGCTGAAGCAGAAGCTGCTCGGCTCGCTCGTCGCGATCACCGCGGTTCAGGTCCTCGAATGGTTCATGGACATCGCCAACCACGCCGATCCGCAAAAGCTCGCCTGGGTGGTCGGCATCCTGCTCGCCTTCGCCGTCACCATGCTGCTTCTGGCGATCGCCGACCGCGTCAGCGCCGGGCCCGGCATGAAGGGGCATTGACAGCGGCGTTTTGAGCCGGGGGTGTTTCACGTGAAACAGGTTTTTGACCGGTTTTAGCCCCGGACCGGACAGTCCGGGAACGCCAATCTACACGCCGCCGGGGCGATGCGGTCCGATCGCTCAATCCTTCGACAGCTCGCCGATATGCTTCTGGCTGTAGAGCTGGACGCCGACCTGCCGGATCAATTCCTGCTGCGTCTCGAGGAAATCAATATGATGCTCCTCATCTATCAGAAGGTCGTCGTATAATTCTTTCGTGACGAGGTCATGCACGGTGACCGCGTATTCCGCCGCCTCGGTGTAGAGCGCGCGGGCGGACAGTTCGGCGGCGAGATCGCAGCTGAGGATCTCCTCGACGCTCTGGCCGATCCGCAGCGGGTCGAGCACCTGCAGATTGGGGAAGCCCTCAAGGAACAGGATGCGCGCCGTAATCTTGTCGGCGTGCCGCATTTCCTCGATCGATTCCTCGCGCCATTTCTTGGCGAGCTCCTTGAAGCCCCAATTGTCGAGAATGCGGAAATGAAGCCAATATTGGTTGATCGCCGTCAACTCGCTGCGCAAGCTTCTGTTGAGATAGTCGATTACCCTGTCATCGCCCTTCATCGCAGCGAACTCCCTGAAGTTGCGGCCCTGGATCAGGCGCGAAGCCGCAAAGGTCCCCTGATTCGGCGGGGCCGCGACGGCCAATGCTTTGGTTTATTTGGACTTGACGCCGATCTCAAGCGATTTGAAGGGGCGGACCCTTCCGGCGCGGGGCGGAAAACCCTAAGCGCTGGCGGCGAGAACAGACGCCGCGTCAAAGGCGTGGCGAGATTTCCATCGCAGGACGCGCCGCAGGATGGCGCATGCGAATGCTCGCGCCCGTGCGCGCCAAGCGTCTCGTCGATAATCTCGCGCACGGTCACGAAGCATCGCCCGCAACACGGGCTGCAGCCGAGGCGCTTGTAGACGGCGCTCGGCGTGCGCGGGCAAAGCTTGCCGTCCGCCGGGGCGAGAGCGGCTTTGACCATCGCGTCGGACACGACATTGCACGAGCATACGATCATCAGGCACCGGGAGCTTGACGCCATTCGCGTTCGGATAGTGCAAAGCAAGCTATAAATATCGCATCGGCGGCGGCCACACAATGCATTATCGCAGTTTAGATTCGGTCTATAAAGACAAAATCGCCCAAGCGCAGATTAAAACCATTCAAGAATACTGACAGAGTCCGGCGCGGTCGATCACCGCCGCCCGAAGCGCCGCGGGAGCGCTCAGCGGTTCAGTCTTCGCGCCAGAAGCACCCTGACGAGCTTGTCCCGGCCGGTCACGCGGTCGAACTCCGTGAATGCGAAGAACGGAATCAGGATGAAGAACATGATCACCCCGATCGAAATGATCACCGCCAGGCTGCCCCCGCCAAGATCGTCGAGGCTTTGGGCGACATCCTTGCCGTGAAAATGACCGAGGACGACTTCCTCGACGATGTCGAAAACCACCATGACGAACGAAAAGGCGGCCGCCTTGAACAGGATGGTGAAGATCAGGCGATCGAAATGAAAGCGCTCGCCAACGCGCAGTTCCTCCGCGAGCAGCATGACTTTGGCCATGATCAGCGCGTTGAAGCAGGCGAAGCCAAGTCTCGGAACGAGATGCCCGGGCTGGAAAATGATCGCCTTATGCAGCGAGAAGAGGCCGAACAGGATCCAGAGATAGATGAAGTAAGCGAAAAACTTTGCGGTCTCATGGACGACTTTAGACTTCAGCGAAGCATGCGGCGCATCTGCCATTGGACCAATCCCCGTTATTTCGCCCCGAGGAGTTCAACTTCGAAAATCAGCGTCGCGTTCGGCGGAATGACGCCGCCGGCGCCGCGCGCGCCGTAGCCGAGTTCCGGCGGAATGATCAGCGTGCGCTTGCCGCCGACTTTCATGCCGGCGACGCCCTCGTCCCAGCCCTTGATGACGTCGCCATTGCCGAGGGCGAACGAAAAGGGTTGGCCGCGATCGAGCGAACTATCGAATTTCGCGCCTTTCTTGCCGTCGACATAGAGCCAGCCTGTATAATGAACCGTCACGGTTTGCCCGGGCTGCGCCTGAGGACCTTTGCCCTCGACCGCATCATTTATGCGAAGGCCGCTCGGCGTCGTGACTTCGGCGGCCGCGGGGGGCGCAAAGGAAGCGATCGGCTGAGCCGCGAGCGCGGCCAGAAGGGCGAGGCGGAGGAGACGGCGCGGAAACATGGAACCTCACGATTGCGGCCAAGCCGGAGACGAGCCCTTAGAGCATGACCGCTGCAAATTTCAAGTGGCCTCGCGCCGCTGTTTGCGGCGGCGAGGCTGCGGAACCTGTAATCCCCTCACGCGAGGGTCGTCTGCGGCTCCTTGACATCGCGCGTCCTCGCGATGCGGACGCCGCGCTCTTTCAGATCGCGCAGTTTCAGATACATCATCCCGGTCATCAGCGCGTCGTTGAACGCATCGTGCTGATCCAGCGCGGGCAGGTCGAGATCGTTCAATATCGCGCGGAAGGACAGGTCGATCACGGATCCTGGCGGCGCGTCGCCGTATTTCCGCTCGTAATAAAGCTTCGACACTTCGATCATCGGATTCGGCAGTTCGATGCCGAGCAGCCCGCGCAGATATTTATTGACCATGCCGACGTCGAACTCGAGATAATATCCGACCAGCGGCCGGCCGCCGATAAATGTGAGAAAGCGCGGGATCACCGTCTCGATCGGCGCGCCGATTTCGACGTCGGACTCGCGCAGAAGGTGCACCTTGATGGACTCGGCGCGCATCTCGGCCCGTGGCCGCGCCATGGCCTCGAAGCGCTCGCTGGTCAGGATGCGGTCGCCCTTGATGCGGACCGCGGCGATGCTGCAGATGTCGTCGCGGCGCCAGTCGAGCCCGGTTGTCTCGCAATCGAAGACAACCGCCTCGCCAGGCGGCCCGGGCGCGAACAAAAACCGGTAGGCCGGGTCCTTTAGGGTAGCCCTGTGCAGCAGTCGCTTCAGAGCGCGCGGGATCATGATTAGAACCGGCCCAGATTGAAGTGGTTGCGGATGATGTCGCGGAACTGCTTCACGACGCGGAACGCGTCGCGCAGCAGATCGCGCTCCATGCTCGAAAGCCCGGCCGGACGCACCAGCGCGCTGGCCGCGGCGAGTTGCGCGTCGAGCCGCAGGGTCATCAGGAAATACAGCGCCTGCGTGAGTTCGCGGCCGAAATCGCGGCTCAGCGCGCCGAGATCGACGAGCTTCTGGATGCGCGCCGCCGTCGATGTTTCGAGCAGACCGCGCTCGAGCGCGAGCGTGCGGACGCCATGCACGATGGGGAAAATCCCTCCCTTCTTCAGATCGACGGCATCGCCGCGTCCATCAATCGTCAGCAGATTGTTGAAGAAGCCGATCGGCGTCGGAAACGTCTCGATGGCGCGCGCGAAATGGGCGAGATAGGCGTTGTTATCGCGCGTCGCCTCGATCAACTCCTGCTTCGCCTTCGCGAGCAAGCGCGGCGTCGCCGGAGACAGCGACGGCGTCGTAGAAGATCGCGACGTTGAGATGCGCGTTTTCGTCGGGCAGCGTCGCCCAGCGACGGAAATCGGCGAGATAGTCTTCGAGCGGCCTCGACCATGATGGATTGCGCACCATCACGTCGCCGGGGCAGTGTGCGAAGCCGAAGTCATCGAGCGCCGCCGTGAACGCGACCCGGAATTTTTCGAGCAGCGCCGCGTCGACGGGGGCGTCGAGGATCAGAGCGTTGTCCTGGTCGGTGCGCACCGTCTGCTCGCCGCGGCCCTCGCTGCCCATCACGATGAGGCAGCCGACGCGGATCTCCGGCGGCGCCAGCAGGTCGAAGCTGCGCCCGATAAGGCGGCGGTTCAAGTCCGAGACGATCTCGGCGACGGCCTCGATCTTGACGCCCTGACGGCGCAGCAGCCGCACCTGGCCGCCGATCTCGCGTGCGGCGATCGAAAGGTCGCCGAGCGCGGAGGCGCGGTCGATCCGGCTCGCCACCAGCTGAGCGTTGCCGGTGACGAAGCTGATCAACTCGACGTCTTCGAGGAAGCCGACATAGGACTCGCCGTCGCGCACCGCGACCCGGCGCTTGTTGGTCTTGGTCATCAGGATCAGCGCGGCATAGACGAAATCGTCGGCCGCGACCGAAACCACGTCGAAATGCGTCAGCGGCTTGACCGGCGCGGTGATCGGCATGCGGTTCAATATGACGGCCTTCAAAAGATTCATGCCGGTGATGACGCCGATGCGGTCGCCGTCGCGCACGAAGAGCGCGTCGGTGCTGACCTCACGCATGCGATGTCCGGCGGTCTCTATCGTCTCGCCGGCGTCGATGTAGGCGGCCGGACGGAGGCTGATCTCCGACACCCGCGCGCGCAACGTCGCGCCGGCGGTTCGATCCTCCTCATCGCGCGCGATCGCCGCGAGCTTATGCGAGATTTCGAGGTAGAAAAACGCGCCGAAGCGCGGATTGTCGTCGATGAGGCCGAGCGCGGCCTTGCGGGGCAGGATGTAGCAGAGGGTCTCTTCGCGCGCACGGAACGTGTGCGCGCTCTGGCCCTGGACGAGGGCGCGGGCGTCGAAGCAATCCTTCCGGCCGAGAAGAGCGATGGTTTCGTCGCCGACGCGCTCTTCGACCGCGCCCTTGATGACGACGTAGAGCGCCTCCGCCGCGGCGCCCTCGGCGATGATGGATTCGCCGGGGCGGAAATAGCCGATGTCGACGGCGCGGCGGACCCGCTCGATCTCTTCGGGCGTCAGACGATCGAAGGGCGGGTTGTTCGCGTCGAATGCATTTGGCATGGCTGCTCCGGCCCCTGACCATCTTGTCGGAGCGCCGCGCCTTTAGTGCGCCGACGCCTTGGCCGCGCCGATGCCGGTCTGGCAGCGCACGTACTGGGCGTCGAAGCCGGCCCGGTCCTCAGCGCCGCGCCGGCTGCGGTCGGTGACCGAGAACAGCCAGATGCCGACGAAGGCGATCGCCATCGAGAACAGCGCCGGGTTTTCGTAAGGGAACGGCGCCGAGCCCTTCGGGTGGCCCATCGTCACCTCCCAGACCGCCGGCGACAGAACGACCATGACCACCGCCGAAATGAGGCCCAAGAAGCCGCCGATGAAGGCGCCGCGCGTGGTCAGCCCGCGCCAGTAGATCGACAGCAGCAGAACCGGGAAATTGCACGAGGCGGCGATGCAGAAGGCGAGGCCGACCATGAAGGCGACGTTCTGCTTCTCGAATACGATGCCGAGAACGATGGCGAGGACGCCGAGGCAGACCGTGGCGATCTTCGACACCCGCATCTCCTCCAGCTCGTTGACCTGGCCCCTGCGGAAGACGTTGGCGTAAAGATCATGGCTGATCGCCGACGCGCCGGCCAGCGCAAGGCCGGAGACGACGGCGAGGATGGTGGCGAAGGCGACCGCGGAGATGAAGCCGAGGAAGAGATCGCCGCCGACGGCGTCGGCGAGATAGATCGCGGCCATGTTGTTGGAGCCGCCCTTGATCCCCAGCGATCGGCCCTTTGATCGCCGCGACGGCGGCGTCGAGGAACTCCGGGTTGGTCGAAACGAGGCAGATGGCGCCGAAGCCGATGATGAACGTCAGGATATAGAAATAGCCGATGAAGCCGGTTGCGAAGAAGACCGAGCTGCGCGCGGCCCGGGCGTTCGGCACGGTGAAGAAGCGCATGAGGATATGCGGCAGCCCCGCCGTGCCGAAGATCAGCGCGAGGCCAAGCGAGATCGCCGAGATCGGGTTGGAGACGAGGGCGCCGGGCGCCATGATGGCGAGATGCTTCGGATGCACCTCGACCGCCTTGGCGAACAGCGCCTCCGGGCTGAAGCCGAACTTCCACAACACCGCCAGCGCCATGAAGGTCGCGCCGGACAACAGCAGCACGGCCTTGATGATCTGCACCCAGGTGGTGGCGAGCATGCCGCCGAAGGTGACGTAGGTGATCATCAGCACGCCGACGATGACCACCGCAACCCAGTAGTCGAGGCCGAACAGGACCTGGATCAGCTTGCCGGCGCCGACCATCTGGGCGATCAGGTAGAACGCCACGGTGACCAGCGCGCCGCAGGCGGCGAGGATGCGGATCGGCGTCTGGCCGAGGCGGAACGAGGCGACGTCGGCGAAGGTGTATTTGCCGAGGTTGCGCAGCGGCTCGGCGATCAGGAAGGTGACGATCGGCCAGCCGACGAGGAAGCCGACCGAATAGATCAGCCCGTCAAAGCCGGACGCGTAGACAAGGCCCGAAATGCCGAGGAAGGAGGCCGCCGACATATAGTCGCCGGCGATGGCGATGCCGTTCTGGAAGCCGGTGATGCCGCCGCCGGCCGAATAGAACTGGGCGGCGGATTTGGTCCGCTTGGCCGCCCAGTAGGTGATGCCGAGCGTCAGGCAGACGAACAGCACGAACATGGCGATGGCGTGCCAGTTGGTCGGCTGCTGGGTCCCGCCCTGGATCGCTTCAGCGGCGTGCGCGAGCGACGGGAATTGCGGCGAGAAGGACGCTCGCGAGTAGGGTGGCGAGACGGCGCATCAGTGGGACTCCTCGACGATTTCGCGGGTCAGGCTGTCGTAGGTCGCGTTGGCGCGGAGCACATAGATCCCGACGAGAATGAAGGCCGAGACGATCACCGCGACGCCAATCGGAATGCCGATCGTCGTCACGCCGGAGCCGATCGGCGTGCCGAGAAATTTCGGCGCATAGGCGATCAGCAGAATGAAGCCGAAATAGATGATCAGCGTAATCGCCGCCAGCGTCCAGCCAAGGATCGAGCGCTGCCGCACAAGCTCGCGGTATTTCGGGTTTTGCTGGATGGATTCATAGCTCTGCGCCGCCATGCCGTGTCCCTCCCTAATTCGGCGTCCCGATCGCGGGCGCCCGATTATCTTTTCTTAGGCGCGTACCTTGCGCCAATGAAACGCGTTTCACAATCCTGCTTGCGAGGCAAGGCTGCGATGCCGAAGGCCAGGCCGCAATCCCCTCGCGTGATGGGATTGTCGCGGCGTTGTCATAGGGTTACGCAACAGGATCGGGTGGCGAAGAATGATGTGGGCAACCGTGACCGCCGGGCGGCGGCCTCGATGGCGCAGCCGGAGCCGGCAAGGCGCCGCGCGATAAGAACCGAAACGGCCCGCGCGGCATTGATCCAGATCAGCAAAATATCGGAGATCGGCGAACCGTCCGGTTCAGCACGCAATCAAGGAGCAGCGCATGGCTTATGAGCTCTATTACTGGCCGGGCATTCAGGGGCGCGGCGAGTTCGTCCGCCTGGCGCTGGAGGAGGCCGGCGCCGATTATGTCGACGTCGCCCGTAACCCCAAGGGCATGGACGCCCTTCTGGCGCTGCTGGAAGGTGAGGAGATCGCGCGTCCCCCCTTTGCGCCGCCCTTCCTGAAGGATGGCGACGCGCTGATCGGGCAGACCGCCGCCATCCTGTTCTATCTCGGGCCTCGCCTGCGCCTCGCGCCGCGCAATGAGGCCGCCCGGCTCTGGGTCCACCAGATCCAGCTGACCATCGCCGACGCGGTCGGCGAGGCGCATGACGTGCATCACCCGATCAGCGGCGGCCTCTATTATGAAGACCAGAAGCCGGAGGCGTTGCGCGCCGCCAGGGCGTTTCGCGAAGAGCGGATTCCGAAGTTTCTCGCCTGGTTCGAAGCCATTCTGGCGCGCAACCCCAAGGGCGACCGCCATCTTGTCGGCGCGCGCACGACCTATGCCGATCTCTCGCTTTTCCAGCTCATCGACGGCCTCGCCTACGCTTTTCCGCGCGGCATGAAGACGGCGCTGAAAAAGGCGCCCCTTGCGGCGGCTTTGCACGCGGCGGTGGCGGAGCGGCCCCGCATCCGCGCCTATCTCGCGAGCGATCGACGCATCCCCTTCAATGAAAGCGGCATTTTCCGCCATTATCCCGAACTCGACGGGTAGCGGCGCTTTCGCCGGGCTTCGAGGGCGGACCGCGCCCGGGTCGGCCTTGAACTATTCACCGGCCCTGAGTATGAAAACCTCCTCCCTTAAGGAGCGCGCCGGCTCAATGCTCCGCCGGAGCCTCCGGTCGTAAAAGCGCGCAGGCCTTGACGCAGGTCGCCAGAAAATCCGGCGAAAGAAACTTCATGTTTGAAAGCGTCACCGCGATCGCCCCCGCCCGGCTTCACCTTGGGTTTCTCGACCTCAATGGCGGGCTCGGCCGGCGTTTCGGCAGCATCGGGCTCGCGATCGACCATCCGGTGACCCGCCTCACCATCGCGCCCGCCGCGACGCCCTTCGTCCAGGGCGCCGACGCCCTGCGCGCGGCGGCGTATCTCGATCTGCTGACGCGCCGCCTTGGCCTCGTCGCGGCCTATGGCGTCACGATTCACGAGGCGATCCCCGATCACGTCGGCCTTGGCTCCGGGAACCCAGCTTGCGCTCGCTCTCTCCAGCGCCTTGCGCCATCTCGAGGGCCTCGCGCCCGATGTGCCGGGCGACGCGCTTGCGCTGCATCGCAGCCAGCGCTCCGGCATCGGCGTCGGCCTCTTCGAGCGCGGCGGCGTCATCGTCGACGGCGGACGGGCGGAGGCAACCGTGACGCCCCCGGTCATCGCGCGCCTCGATTTCCCCGCCGCCTGGCGGGTCATCCTCGTGCTCGATTCGCGCCTCAAAGGGCCTGCACGGCGCGCAGGAGGCGGAGTCCTTCGCCGCGCTCGGGCCATTCGAAGCCGGCGCCGCCGCCGAAATCTGCCGCCTCGTGCTGATCAAGGCGCTGCCGGCCCTGGCCGAAACCGACATCGAGGCCTTCGGCGGCGCGATCGAACGCATTCAGGAGATCGTCGGCGCCTACTTCGCCCCCGCGCAAGGCGGCGCCGCGCATACTAGCGCCGCGGTGGCCGCAGATGCTGGCGGCGCTGCGGCGCCATGGCGCGAAGGGGGTCGGGCAATCCTCCTGGGGGCCGACCGGCTTCGCCTTCGCCGCCGAGCGCCGTCGAAGCGCAGCGCCTTTGCGAAGCCGCGCGGGGGGAAGCCGCCGCTCTCGGCGTAGACATCACGATCTGCAAGGGACTAAATCACGGCGCGCTGGTAAAGGGCCACACGTCGGCGGCGCATAAATAGGAGAGAAGCGCGTGGCCAAGAATATTCTGCACATGTTCAGTCCGCTGAAGCACATGAGCCCGTTCGACGTGAACATGGCGCTCGACGCCGGCTATGATTCGGTCACGCCCTATATCGTCGTCACGCTCGAGGAAGTCACCGCGCTGGTCCAGGACGCGATGTTTTCGCGCTCGCCGAAGGACGCCGCCCGCACCGGCGTCTTCATCGGCGGCAAGGACGCGGGGCTCGCCCTCGACATGATGGAGCGCTTTCGCGCGACGCTTTTGAAGCCCTTCGAGATTTCGGCCTTCGCCGATCCCGCCGGCTCGTTCACGACAGCCGCCGCCATGGTCGCCTGCGTCGAGAAGCTGCTGAAAAAGAAAAAGGACAAGAGCCTCGCCAAGACCAAGATCCTGATCTTCGGCGCGACCGGCGTCGTCGGCTACGCCGCGGCCGTCATCGCCGCGCTCGAGGGCGCCGAGGTGACGCTCGCCGGCATGACGGGCCCGAGCGCGTGCAGGAGAAGGCCGACGACATCAAGCAGCGCTTCGGCGTCGACGTCAGCGCCATCGACACCAGCACCGCTGGAAAAGAAGGTCGCGGCGCTGCAGGGCATCGAGGTCGATCCTCTGCGCCGCCGCCGCCGGCGTGCAGGTCCTGCCCAAGGCGATGCCTCGCGGCGGCGAAATCCCTGCTCGTCGTCGCCGACGTCAACGCCGTGCCGCCGGCCGGCATCGAAGGCCTCGCACTGCATGACAAGGGCGCGGAACTGGAGGGCGGCGCGCTCGGCATCGGTCCGCTCGCCATCGGCGACATCAAATACAAGACCGAAGCCGGCCTGTTCCAGCGCATGGCCGCCTCGAACAAGCCGCTCTGCCTCGATTTCCGCGAAGCCTTCGTGCTGGCGCGGGAGCTTGTCTGAACGAAAAACGCCGGGGAGCGGCGCCGCGGTCCTGATCGCCGCCGCCTCCGGGCGCGCCCTCGCCGCCGCCGCGCGCCGCGCCGGTTACCTGCCCCTCGTCGCCGATTTCTTCGACGACGCGGACACGCAGGAGCGCTCGCCGCCGCAACCTGCCGCGTCGGCGATCCGCGACGCGGGATTTGATGCAAAAACACTGTTTCCGGCGCTGGAGAGGCTGGCGGAGGGGCGCGCGCCCGATCGGCCTCGTCTATGGCTCGGGCTTCGAGGATCGCGTCGAACTGCTGGACGAGATCGCGCGCCGCTGGACCCTGTTCGGCAACAAGGCGGACACCGTCCGCCGCGCGAAAAATCCGGTCCTGCTCGCCGAACTCTGCCGCTCTCTGCGCATCCCGCATCCTGAGATCAGCCTCGCGCCGCCTCCGAACGCCAGCGGGCTGGCTGGTCAAAAGCGTCGGCGGCGCCGGCGGCTCCCATGTCGCCCTGGCCGGCGGCATGGCGCGCGAGCGGCGAGAACATCTATTTCCAGCGCGTCGCGCCGGGCGAACCGGTCTCGATCCTCTGCCTTTGCGACGGAACGGCGGCGCTGGCGCTCGGCTCCAGCCGGCAATGGCCGGCGCCCTCGCCGGACGAGCCGTTCCGCTTCGGCGGCTGCGTGCGCCCGGCGGGTCTGGCCGCCGACGTCGAGAGGCCGGCTGATCGCAGGCGGCAAGCGTCGCTCGCCGCCGCCGTCGGCCTCGTCGGCCTCAACAGCTTCGATTTTCTGGTCGCGGGCGAGGCCTTCGTCCTGATCGAGATCAATCCGCGCCCCGGCGCGACCCTCGATATTTTCGAGAACGACCTTCTCTTCGAGGCCCATATCGACGCCTGCCGCGGCATCTTGCCCCCCGTCTCCCTCGAATTTACGGGCGCGGCGGCGACGCAAATCGCCTATGCGCGGCGCGAGATCGCCGCCATGCCCGCGTTCGACTGGCCGGCCTGGACGGCGGACCGGCCGCGCGCCGGGGAGCGCGCTGCGCTTGTATGATCCGCTCTGTACCATTAAAGCCTGCGCTGCGGACCCTGAGCGCGCGCGCGCGCTCGTGACGGAGCGGACCGCCTGTCTCCTGGACAGCATCGATCAATTGCGGGGAGCGAGACATTGAGCGAGACGGCGCTGAGCATCAACACGCTGACGGGACATCTCGTTGACCGCCTCATCGCCGACGCGGCGCGGCTGCGGGTTTCGGTCTCGAAAGGCGCGCGCGGCGAAACCATCATCGACGCCGGCAAGGGCGCGCGGGGCGGCATCGAGGCCGGCTTGCGCATCGCCGAAATCTGCCTCGGCGGCCTCGGCACGGTGCAGCTGAGCCCGACCGGCGCCAATCCAAAATGGCCGTTCGAGCTTTCCGTGCGCACCGATGATCCGGTCGTCGCCTGCCTCGCCAGCCAATACGCCGGCTGGGCGCTGTCGCATGGCGAGGGCAAGGGCGCCTTTTTCGCGCTCGGCTCCGGCCCGGCGCGCGCGCTCGCGCGCAAGGAGCCGCTGTTTCAGGAGCTCACCTATCGCGATCAGGCGGACCGGGCGACGCTCGTGCTCGAAGGCGACCGCCCCCCGCCGCCCGAAATCACCGACAAGGTCGCGACCGCCTGCGGCGTCGCGCCCGAGAACGTCACCTTCATTTTCGCGCCGACGCAAAGCCTCGCCGGCAGCGTTCAGGTCGTCGCGCGCGTGCTCGAAGTCGCGCTGCACAAGGCGCATGAGCTGAAATTCCCGCTGGAGCGCATCATCGACGGCCTCGGCGCCGCGCCTTTGTCGCCGCCGCATCCCGAATTTCGTCGAGGCGATGGGCCGCACCAATGATGCGATCATCTATGCCGGCCTGACCCATCTCTTCGTGACGGGACCCGCCGACGACGCCAAAGCGCTGGCGGAGCAATTGCCGAGCACGAATTCGCGCGATTACGGCCGGCCTTTCGCGGAGATTTTCAAGGCCTACAAGGGCGATTTCTACGCGATCGATCCGATGCTGTTCAGCCCCGCGCGGGCCATCGTCACGGCGGTCGATACGGGCGAGACCTTCCGCGCCGGAAAAATCGACAACGCCCTGCTCGATGCCTGTTTCGCTTAAGGCAGAGTCGATGGCCGCGCCGAAAATCGCCCTCGCGGTCGATATTTACGACTGGCACGCGCGCGATCTCCGGGCCGCCTTCGCCCGCGCGGGCGCGATCGCGACGCCGATCCGCCTCGCGCAATGCGGCTTCGACACCACGCGCCCGAGCGGCCTCGTCATTCCGGGCTTCGGCGCCGAGCTGCCCGACGGCGTATTCGTGCGCGCGATCGGCTCCGGCACGTTCGAAGCCGTCACGCTGCGCCTCGACGTGTTGCATGGCCTTGCGGCATCGGCGATGCCGGTCGTCAATCCGGCCCGCGCGGTCGAAATCTGCGTCGACAAGGCGGCGACGAGTTTCGCCCTCGCGCAGGCCGGCCTGCCGACGCCGCCGACCTGGACCGTGCAGTCGCTTGAGGCGGCGCGGAAAATCGTCCGGCGCGAGGCCGCGCGCGGTCCGCTCGTCCTTAAGCCGCTGTTCGGCGCGCAGGGTTTCGGCCTCAAACTCATCGCGCGCGAAGAGGATCTGCCCGAACTCTGGGAGGTTTCGGGCGCCTATTATCTGCAGCGCTTCGTCGGGCGGCAGGGCGACGGCTTCGCCGATATGCGCTTCTTCGTCTCGGGCGGCGAGGTCATCGCGGCGATGACGCGCCGCTCGGCGCACTGGATCACCAATGTCAAACTCGGCGCGCGGCCGGAATGGCTCGACCCCAGCCCTTTGATGACCGACATGGCCCTGCGCGCCGCCGCCGCGGCCGGCGCTGAATTCGCCGGCGTCGACATGATCTTCGACGCCGACGGCAAGCCTCTGATCCTCGAAGTCAACAGCATGCCGGGCTGGCGCGGCCTGCAGAAGGTGGCGCCGTTCTCGATCGCCGACCGTCTCGCGCGCGATTTTCTGTCGCGCATCGGGGCCGCTCCCGCAGAGGCGCGGCGCCGGCCGTCGCCGAATCCGTGGAATGAACGCCAGCATCGAGCGCTGTCATGCGATGCCTTCGTCGCCGCCTGCCGCGGCGAGCTGGAGGCGCCGAAACCCGGCAATGTGCATGTCTTCGCCGACGGCCACGGCATGACGGTCGATCATTTCCTGGCGAGCGCGGAAGTTGCCGCGCGAGCCCCTCTGCCAACATGGCGCGCCGGTAGGCGCCCGCATTTTCGGCGCCATCGAGGCAACCTCGGCCGCCGTCGGGCAGAACACCAATCTCGGCATTGTTCTTCTCTGCGCGCCGCTCGCCGCGGCGGCCGACGCCGGCGATATTGGCGGCGATTTGCGCCAATCGCTGAAAGCCATCCTCGCCGGCCTCACCCGGGAGGATGCCGCAGGCCGCCTTCGCGGCCATCGTCCTCGCCAATCCCGGCCGGCCTTGGCGCGTCCGGCGCGCCATGACGTGCGAGAGCCGGCCCAAACCACGCTGCTCGAGGCGATGCGGGAGGCCGCGGACCGCGACCGCATCGCCTATCAATACGCCAGCCGGATACGCCGATGTTTTCGACATCGGCATCGAGGCGCTCGCATGCGGCGGCCGGCCGGGGCTGGCCCGCGCCATGGCCGGCGGTCTCCGTCTATCTCGCCTTTCTCGCCGCAATTCCCGACAGCCACATCGCCCGCAAGCACGGCCCCAAGGCCGCCGCAGGCCGTCCAGAAGGCGGCGGCCGGCGTTCGCGACGGATTTATGTCAAGCCGCGACCCGGCGGACGCCCTCGCCGACCTGCTCGATTTCGACCGCCGCCTCAAGGCCGACGGCCTCAACCCCGGAACCAGCGCCGACCTCACCGTCGCGACGCTGTTCGCCGATCGGCTAACTCGTATCTTGATCCAGCGCGGCAATGATGATTGAGTGCGCGCGAGCGGACCAGTGCCGCTTCTATCCGGTTAACCGGCCCGGCGAAAAGATGGGCGCTGCCAACAAGGATCGAACCTTCAACTCCGTCACCTTCGTCGATAGTTGTCTGCGAAGAATTTTCTCAATGGGAGGACCTGTTACGTGACCAAAATCAACAAACTGCTTGTCGGCGAATCGCTCGTCGGCGAAGGCAACGAAGTCGCTCATATCGACCTCCTGATCGGACCGCGCGGCAGCGCCGCCGAGGCGGCCTTCGCCAATGCGCTCACGAACAACAAGGACGGCTTCACCACCCTGCTCGCGGTCGTGGCCCCGAACCTCCTCGTCAAGCCGGCGACCGTCCTGTTCAACAAAGTGACGATCAAGAACGCCACCCAGGCCGTGCAGATGTTCGGCCCGGCCCAGCGCGGCGTCGCCAAGGCCGTCGCCGACAGCGTCGCCGATGGCGTCATTCCGATCGCCGAAGCCGACGACATCTTCATCTCCGTCGGCGTCTTCATTCACTGGGAAGCCAAGGACGACCAGAAGATCCAGGACTATAACTATCAGGCGACCAAGGAAGCGATCGCGCGCGCCATCGCCGGCGAGCCGACGCCCGCAGACCGTCGTCGCCCAGCGCAATATCGCGAAGCATCCCTTCGCGCCGAACTAAATCATCCGCCCGGATCAATTATCAAAGGGGGCTTCGGCCCCCTTTTTTATTGGTTCAGGCCCGCACGGCGGCAAGATCGCTCGCGGTCAGCCGGCCATCGTGCAGCGCGGAGGCGACGAGGGCGCCGCTGGACCCCGGCCCGCGCGAGCGCCGCGAGATCGTCCGGTCCCCGCACCCCGCCGGCGGCGTAAAGCGCCGCGCCGCCCGCCCGCCGCAGCGACGCCAGGCGGTCGAAATCCGGCCCCGCATCGGCGCCGACGCGACTGAGCGTCATGGCGATCACCCGCGCGCGGCCAAAGCGCCGGCGTCGCCAGAATGGCGGGCGGCCCGAGAAAGCGATCGCCCTCGAAATCGAGCGACAGGATCGCGCCGCGCCTCGCTCTTCAGCTCGGAAAGGGTCGCCTCGTCTTTCAAGGATTCGCTGCCGAGGACGACAATCTGGCGCCCGCAGCTGCGCCAGCCGCGCTTGCGCCTCGCGCCGCATCCGCGACGCCGGCGTCGACCCAGAATTCGACCGCGGGAAAGGCGTCGCCGAGCGCCCGCAAAACCGCGCCATGATCGCCGCGCCGCTCGATGGCGTCGAGATCGGCGGCGTAGATGGCGCGAAAGGGATAAAGCGCCAGCAGCCCCGCGACGACGTCGAGCGGCGCGCTCGTCGCGGCGAGCGGCGTCTCGATCGGCGCGTAGGTCTCGCGCCGGCCAAGCCGCGCGCGCACCACCGCGCCGCCCTTGAGATCGATCACCGGAATGACGTCCATTTCGCTTCTCTGGCGGCTCCCCTGTCGCCGCGTCAGATGGTATGCCAGACACGCACTTTTGCGCTCGCACCATCGCCAGAGACGTGGCCAACATGCAAGACATCATCGGCTGGGACATCGGCGGCGCGCATCTCAAGGCCGCGCGGGTCGAGAACGGCGTCGATTACCGCAGCGGTCCAAGTCGCCTGCCCGCTGTGGCTCGGCCTCGGCGAACTCGACCGCGCCTTCGCGGAGGCGGCGCGAAGCCATTGGCCGCGCGCCGATCTCAACGCCGTCACCATGACCGGCGAATTGTCGGACGCTTTCGCCACGCGCGCGGAAGGCGTCGCCGGCGTCGCCGCGATCGCCGAGCGCCTGCTGGCGCCCGGCAAGGCGCTGTTCTACGCCGCCCGCGCGGGCTTCGTCGATGGCGCTTCGGCGCCCGCGCACGCGAAGGACATCGCCTCGGCCAACTGGCACGCCAGCGCCGCGCTGGTGGGCGCGCGGGCGAACAACGCGCTCTTCATCGACATGGGCTCGACGACGACCGACATCATCCCCGTCGCCGCCGGCCTGCCGGCGAGTTGCGGCTTCGACGACGCCGGGCGCCTCGCCCATGGCGAACTCGTCTATACCGGCCTCGTGCGCACCTTCCTGATGGCCGGCCCGAAACTGGTTCCGTTCGCGGGCCGATGGACGGCTCTGATGAACGAATGGTTCGCCGATATGGCCGACGTCCATCGCATTCTCGGAGCGTTGCCGGAGGGCGCCGACATGATGGATTCGGCCGACGGGCGCGAGAAGACCGTCGCCGCCTCGATGGCGCGCCTCGCGCGCATGATCGGGCGCGACGCGGCGGGATGCGACGGACGCCGACTGGAAGCGCCTCGCGCAATTTTTCGCCGAGGCGCAGTTGCGCGAGATTATGGACGCGGCGGCTCTTGTCCTCTCGCGCGGGCTGATCGACGCCGATGCGCCCATCGTCGGCGCCGGCGTCGGGCGCGGCGTGATCCTGAAGCTCGCTGCAGCGTCTGGACCGCCGCTTCATCGCCTTCGACGATCTGATCGAGGCGCTGCCGGCCGCGCGCGCAAAGGCCTGCGATTGCGCGGCCGCCTCGGCCGTCGCGCTCGTCGCCGCGCATCATTTCAAATCGTAGAATTTGTCCCGCGCCTCGATCAGCCAGCCCCACGCCTCGCGCTCGATTGGCCCCGCTGTCTTCTCGATTGCGATGTAGAGATAGGCGATCTCGCTGTCGATTTTTTCGCGCGGCAGAAGTCTGAGCCGCGTGATGAGGATCGCGCCTTCGAGCACGGCGTTGGCCGCGCGGTTCAACCCCTGAAACGGCGCATGATTTTGCCGGCGCTCGATCCTGCAATGAAAGCGCGGGCCGCTCTTTATGATCATCGACATTTAAAACGCGCAGCTCGGCGTGAGAGAGCGCCGCCTTGAGGCGCGGCGGGCGCCCGCGCGGCGCGGCCTCGAGCGGCCAGTCGCGCCGTCCAGTGACGAGCCCCGCGAAGATCCGCGCATCGTCGATGTAGTTCACGACCGCGTAGGGAACGCTGAGCAGATTGTCGAGCGTCGTCGAGGGCCGGAACGGCGCGATGATCCAGCCGTCCGGCTCCTCGATGATTCCGAGCGGCGCGATGTGCGGGTCGCCCCGCTCATTGATTGTGGTGACGACGACTTCACGGATCATCGGCGTTTCTTCTCTTTCGGCCGCAGCGTGTGTCCGGCCGCGCGCAGGCGGTCGCGTTCTTCTTCCGGCTGATCGGCGCCGACGCCCCAGTCCAGCACTTCATCCTGCGCATAGCGCTTGCCGAGCGCGAAGGCGATCTCGGCCTTGGCGAGCTCCGCGCCAAGATAGAAGGCGTGCGCGCCATCGGCCTCGACGCCGAGCTTCGGGAACAGCGAAAAAGCGTCGCGCGCGACATGATGGCCGTCGCGATTGAAGACATGGATGCCATCCGCCGCCGTCAGCGATGCGGAAGTTCAGGTCGCGCACCGCGCCCGCCATTTCGGCGATCTCCTCCGGCGTCGAAGGATAGGGCGCGATGTCATGCACTTGCAGCAGCCCGGCGCCATAGCCCTTGGGCAGCGCGCCGTCGGCGGCCGAGGCGAACATCAGGCGGCGCGCCGCATCATGCTCCTCGATGGTCCGTCGCGTATGCGGGCTCACCTGCACGGTGAGGACGTTGCGGATTTTCAGCTCCGAGCAGAGGCCGATCAGCGACGCCGGTGAGGCCGCCGGAATCGACCTCGGTCAGCTCCGTCAGATTGCCCGTGCCCATCATCATCTCAGCGTCCGGCAGCCGACGCCGCGCCTCGACATATCGAACGAGGGACGCCGCGAAGCCGAAGTGAATGGGATCGAGGATCGGATCGATGATGAAAGGCAGCTCCCGCCGCGTCGCCGCCTCGGCCGCGCGCACGAGCGAATCGAGATCATGCACCGGCGCACCGACGAGGATCGGCGTCGTCCCCGTATCGGCGGCGATGTCGAGCGTTGCTTCATCGAGGCTGAGGAGGAAATCCGCGCCCGCGCGCGCGCCGCGCCGCAGCTCCTCATGGTTGAAGGAATCGACGCTGACCTTGAAGCCTTCCCCCTTCAGGACTCGGACGGCGTCTTCAAGATGCGGGAACGGCGTATCGGGCAGGCAGCCGAGATCGATCACATCTGCGCCCTTGCCGCGCAGCGTCCGCGCTCGCGCCAGAAGCGCCTCGACGGGCAGCGCCGAGGCGTCGACGATCTCGGCGAAGATGCGGATGTCAAAGCGCGAGAGATCGGGCGCCGCGCCGCCGCGCCCGAGATAGGCCGGCAGATCGCTGATCTCGTCGGGTCCGCGCACGACCGGAACGCCAAGCTCCTTGGTCAGCGCATCGAGATTGCCGCGAAAGCGGCCGGGCAGGATCACGCGGTCGACGCTCAAGGGGCGCGGCAGCCGCCGCAGCAGGATCGCCTCGGTCATCAGCGCGGCGACCTTGACGCCGATGTTGCAGATCTCCCAGACGAAAGGCGTTTGCCCAAGCGATTGCAGCAGCCGTTCAAGGCGCGGAAAAGCGAGATGGCCGGTAACGAAGAGAAAGCGTTCGCTCATATGGGCCTGTGGTGCTGCGCCAGGCGGCGGATGATATAGATGCAACTGGTCGCCGGGCCCGTCAGAATCTCGCGGCCCTGCGATCGAAATCACGGCGCGCCTCGTCGACGCGGCCCAGGTTTTCCGACGCCCATATCCATACGCCACAGAACGCGGCGCCAGAACTCATCCCCAACTCGGTCAGCTTGTATTCTACCCTGGGCGGAACGACCGGATGCACGGTTCTCGTCACCAACCCGTCGCGCTCCATTTGACGAAGGGTCTGTGTGAGCATCTTCTGGCTGATCCCGCCGACAAGTTCGCGCAGGCGCGTGAACCGCGTCTCGCCCTTTTCGGCCAGAATATCGAGAACGAGCATCGTCCATTTATCGGCGACACGGCCGATGAGTTCGTTGACCAGGTTCTCGATCCTTGGGTCGATGTCCTCCGGCGGCGTTTGCGCGATGCGCCGTTGCGCCGTCTCCACCTGCTCCGCCGTGAACTTCCTCATCGATCGCTCTCCGCCGGGTAAGTATAGAACTTTCTGGTGCCTACTTTCAATTGGAGAGCATAGGGCATATCTGGCGTTTCATCCCATCAGGAGAAACACAATGAACGTCACGGACAATACCATTTTGATCACGGGCGGCGCTTCGGGGATCGGCCGCGGCCTCGCCGAATCCTTTCATAAGCTTGGCAATCATGTGATCATCTCGGGCCGTCGGCAGGAGGCGTTGGACGAAGTCACAGCGGCCAATCCCGGCATGCGGTCGCTGCAGCTGGACATTGGCGACAAGGCCGGCGTCGCGGCATTCGCCGAAGAGGTTGGCGTCCGTTACCCAAACCTGAATGTTCTCATCAACAATGCCGGCATCATGCAGCCGGAGGACATCGCAACGGCGCCCGGCTATCTCGACGTCGCCGAGCGGACGATCGCCACAAACCTGTTGGGGCCGATCCGCCTGACGGCGGCTTTGCTGCCGCGTTTACGGGCGCAGCCGCGCGCCGCGATTCTGATGGTTTCGTCCGGCCTGGCTTTTGTGCCGATGGCGGCGACCCCGACCTACTCCGCCACCAAGGCGGCGATCCACTCTTACTCGATCTCGCTGCGCCATCAGCTGCGCGGCGCGGCGATCGAGGTGATCGAAATCGCGCCGCCCTATGTCCAGACGCATCTCATGGGTGAGCATCAGGCGAACGATCCCAACGCGATGCCGCTGGGGGACTTCATCGCCGAAGTGATGCAGCTCCTTTCCAGCCAACCGGATATCGCCGAAGTCGTTGTGGGGCGCTGCGTTCCGCTACGGTTTGCGGCCGAGAACGGCAAGCTCGACGCCATGTTTCAGGCCGTCAACAGCATGGGGCATTAGGGTGGCTCCCGGGAGGTCGGGATGACCCAAGGCGCGGAAAGGCGAGGTGGCCGGTGACGAAAGGAAGGAGACCGCTTCTGGAAAGGCGCCGCGAAGCTGCCCATGGCGGCGATAGGCGCGAAATAGCAGCAGCGTGCCGAAGAACGGCAGCTTCCGGGCGATCGGGAGCGGACCTTCGCGCAAATCCGTCGGGGCGGCCGTTATGCAAAAGTTCTGAAATCAGGGCAGGCGGGCTACGAAAATCCGGTTTTCCGAAAAGGGCAGCGAGCCTGGCGCCAGTTCGCCTGACAAGCGGAGACCGTCTCCAGCGTTGAATAAACGAGCCAGGATCAGCCCTGAGCCAAGGTATATTTGCAGTCGAATTAACCAATTTGATGAATGCACCGGGATAAATGTCTCGCTGATCTGAGTATTTGTGAAAAATAGACCCGGTGAAAGATGCATAATTTTCAGTTCGGCCGCCATTACGTAATTTTTATGCGTTGTGAAATCCCACGAGCCTCCATTCACAAGACCCTATCCTCGAGGAGTCGCCGAAACAGTTCGGCGCCACTCATCGCGGAGAAAATTTCATGATCAACGTGCGCAAATTTGTTTCCGCCAGCCTTGTCGCCACTGCTCTCGCCGCGAGCATTGCCGCAAGCGCTACGCCCGCAGCCGCCTTCGGCGGCTTTTACGGAGGCGGCATGGGAGGCGGCTTTAACCGCAGCGGCTTTGAGGACGGCTTTCGCCATGGTGGTGGGGGCTGGTGAACCCGCCCACGCAATTTGATGGCAAAACGCCAATGTCCTGAGCATGGTTTGATAGTTACGTCGTCAGCCACGTAACTATCAAATTCTGGCGTCCCGAAATATGTGGCGCATCATGATTGTCCCCGTCTCGACGCGGGCCCTGCCGCCGCTCCGGCCTGCGCCGGCTCCGGTGGTTCTACTCTTTATCGACGGCGGCCCAGAACGGACGCGCGGCGCAGCAGAATCGCCTCGGTCATCAACGCGGCGACCTTGACGCCAATGTTGCAGACAACCAATCACAAGCGGCCACGCCGTAACATCGCCATCATCGCCGAATACAGCTTGAGCGTCGGCCTCCTGCGCTTTACCCGCAGCGCCGCCACGCCCCACATCGCGCCGTAGCCGTCCGGAACTCCTGCGGAGGCGAGACGGAAGGACGTTCGCGCGGCCTTCCGTGACGGGCGCGATCAGGTCGGCCAAAGGCGCGGAACGGAATGGGCCAGACCAATTGCACCGATCCGCTGGGGGCCGATGTCTGCCCCCCCTGCGCCGCCTGAACGAGGACCCGCGCCAAGGGGATCGGCGAAGAGGATCGGCCGAGGGGATCGAATGCGCATACTCGTCATCGAGGATAATCCTCGCCTTCTGGAATTGATCGCAGAGGATCTCAAGGCGGCCGGCTACGTGATCGACACGGCGCGGACCGTGGCCGACGCTTGGTCGTTCCTGGGCCTCGTGGACTATGATCTGCTTGTGCTCGACCTTTGCCTGCCGGATGGCGAGGGCGCCGACATGTTGCGCGAGCTGCGACGCGCCGGTCAGTCCTTGCCGGTGCTCGTCGCGACGGCGCGGATCGAAGTGCATCAGCGCGTTGCGACGCTCAATGACGGCGCCGACGATTATCTGGTGAAGCCGTTCGACCGCGACGAGTTGATCGCCCGCGTCAGGGCGATCCTGCGTCGGCCACAGTTGCGGACGCAGCCCGTTCTGCGCACCGGCAACCTGATGCTCGACCTCGACCGGCTCATTTGTAGCGTCAGCGACCAGCCGATAGAATTGGCGCGCCGTGAAATGACCGCGCTGGAAATCCTTCTGCGCCACCACGGCAGCCTGGTGCCCCGCCGCCGCCTGGAGCAGGGCGTTTACGCGATCGACGAAGCCGTCACGCCGAACGCCCTCGAGGCGGTGGTGTCCCGGCTGCGCAAGCGGCTCGACACCGCCGAGGCGAGCGTCTCAATCACGGCCATGCGAGGGATCGGCTATCTTTTGTCGGAGAAGGCGTGAATCCAGCCGGCCGGCCGCCGCCTTCGCTGCTTCGCGTCATTGCGCTCCGCATGGCCGCTGTCGCCGCGACCTTGGCCCTCATTCTGATCGTGGTGGTGACCGCCAAATATTCCGCGGATTTGAATTCCCTGCGGCGAGAGGCCCTGGAGCGCCAAGGCGAACGATTGGCCGATGCGCTGCGCCATGGCGGCATCAACAACAACGCGGCGTCGCCCTTCGTCCGATATCCGACAGCTTACGGTTACCGGATCTTCGACGGCGAGAACAGGATGGTCGCCGCAGCCAATGAGGAGCTTTTCCCTCTTCTCCCCCGATTTCGCAGCGGTCGCCCGGACTTTGTTTTCACGCATGATCGCGTGGCGCCGCCGGACGAGGACCGGTTGTCCGTCATCTCGCGGGAGGAGGTCGCCGGCGCGCCGCTCTGGATTCAGGTCTTGATGCGCGGCGATCCGGCGTGGCTTTGGCGCGAGGTGCTCGTGCAAGAGATTCTGGAGGACGCCGCGATGCCGGTGCTCGTCCTCATTCCAGGCCTCACCCTCGCCGTGTTCCTGATCATCCAGTCGACCCTGCGTCCTTTGACCGCAATCGCCGACCAGGCGCGGGCGCTCGGCGCGCGGGCGGGGGAAGGCGATCGATTGACGCCGCTTTCCTATTCCGGGCTGCCGCGGGAGACAATGGATTTGGTCGGCGCGATGAACGCGATGCTGAAGAAGGTCGATCGCCTGCTGGATCAGCAGAGGCAGTTCACCGCAAACGCCGCGCATGAATTGCGAACCCCCCTCGCCGTGTTGCAGCTGGCGATTTCACAGCTGCCCGAGAGCGACGCGGCGAGAAGGCTCAAGGGCGACGTCACCGCGATGAGTCGCCTCGTCGCCCAGTTGCTCCGTCTCGCCCAGGCGGAGCAACTGGCGCGCTCGGACTTCAGGGTGCATGATCTCCGCGACATCGCCCGCTCCGCATGCGAGGAGCTGGCGTTGGTCGCGGCGGCGCAGCGGAAGTTGATCGAATTCGATGAGCCCCCGACGCCGGTGCCGGCGTCTTGCAACGCCGACTTTCTGAGCGTCGCCATCCGTAATGTCATCGAGAACGCCTTGCACGCCTCTCCTGAAGGCGGCACGGTTTCGATAGCCGTCGCCCCCGGCGGCACGGTCACAATCGAGGACAGCGGCCCTGGAATTGACGAGGCGGACAAGGAGCTGGTGTTCGGTCGCCTCTGGCGCCGCTCACGGCGCCAGGAAGATAACGCCGGGGCCGGCATCGGCCTCGCCCTGGTGCGCCGTATCCTCGATCTCCATGGCGGCGGCGCCACGATCGAAGATCGCGAGGGCGGCGGCGCGCGATTCGTGCTGTCGGTCGGAGCCGATGTCGAATGGGCGAAGCGGGGCGAATAACACCCCGCGGCGCCGGGGGCGTTCGTGAACGGCGCCGTAACGCCATCGAATTGACGCGGCTTTTCCTTCTTTATTAAGTTGGGATCTAAGAATAGCTCTCACTCGGCAGTGAACTTTTCTTTTTCTAATCAAGCTATATCGGTCAGCGTCCTATCAGGGACGCCCGGCTATATTGCTTTGTACCGGCCGGTTTGAAACTTGACCGGATGACAGGCGTGGAAAGTGTTTGCCAGGCGGGTGATGTTTTGAACATGACAGCTTGCAACAGGATCGCGGTCGAACGCTCCGCGACGCTAAGCGGCTCAACGAGAAATGTGTATTTTTTGCCTGTCGAAGGACCCAAGCCGCCCGAAGAGCGCGGCGTGAGCCCTGCGCGCGAAACGATCGTCGCGGCGCTCGTCGAGGCGAGGAGGCTGCTGACCGAGTGCGGCTGGACCCGATTTGCGACAGCGCGCGACAAAGATGGCGTCCCGTGCGGGCTGACCAGCGAGAGCGCCAGGAAGTTCGATCTCGCCGGCGCCCTAACAAAAGCCGTCGGCGCGGTAGATCCGGACAACAAGGAATTCTATTTCAAGTTCTTCCGCCAGTCCCTCGCCGAAGCGCTCCAGCGCACGCGCCGATGCACGGTCACCTATACGCATTGGAACGACCACGCCGCGCAGAGTTGTGACGACGTGGTTCAGTTGATAGACGAGGTCATCCAAACCATCAAAGCGCCGTTATGACGGAGGCGGACGCAATCGATCGTCGCGACGTTCGCGTGGGGATCGCCGGCCCGGCGAGGCGCGTTTCGCGCCGCCGATCGGCGCCGAATGGTCGGAACTGAGAATCAACTTCTTTGCCGAATAAGCTGCATCGGTCAGTTCCCCGTCAGCAATAACGGATTAGATCGCCATCCCGGATGCGTCGGGCGGATAACGCGCCGATCGGTCCGTTATGGTTGATGGCCGACTGGAGTTGATGACGATGTCTGTTTCAGCGCTCACGGCTCTCGGCAGGGGAGCCCTGGCGGGCTTCCCCGGCCATCTTCCCTCGCTCGCTCGTCTTCGGCCCGCGCGGCATGCCTCTCTGTCGGTCTGCCGACGCTGACCGGCCTCGCCCCCATGCTTGGGCATCGCCCCGGCGATCGATCCATCGTGGCGGAGCAGCAGGACGCCGGCATGCCCCGGCGCTTGATTCGGGCCTCGCAAACGCGCGCCCTGGAGACGGTTGGAGAGAGCGGCGACCACGGGGCGGCGCCCGTCCCGGGGGTCGTGGTCGCCTCATCAATGTTTGACCTCGAAACAGCGCCGTCGAATCGAAAGCCGCGACCCGTGCAACGAGAAGCTCATAACTTGAATGAACTGAAGAGCGAACTCCTCACCACGCCATCGAGGCTCGGTCAGTCGCTGGGCGTTATCTGGAGGCGGACGAAGGAGATCGCGGCGACGATCTCGTTCTTGCGCGCGGGGATCTTCTTCGTGCGCGCGCTGCGCGATCCGCGTCCAGCCGGGGAGTGGCTCATTTTCCTCGGCGCCTTCGAACGACTGCGGGGGCTGGAGCCGGCGCCTCTCGAGACCTTCGCGAAACCCCTTGGCAACTATGCTGTCTACCGCCTCTCCATCGGCGAGCGCGTTGCGATGTTGCGCTCCCACTACAGCCTTATCGCTACGACGCTGCCGGCGACCGCGCTCTCTACAATTTGGTCCGATTCAAGCATCGAGCTTGGATATTTGCAGGGAAAGCGCGGACAGAAGTATCGCCTGACGCTCGATCCCGCGCGTTTCTGTTACAAGGAGGGGGAACTCAGTTTCTCACTGACCGACGCGGCGGATGGTCTGGAGCTTGCCCGGCTAACATTCTTGATCATAACTTTGAGCGGCGGCGCAGAACGCGCTTTGTTGATTGGGGGTCTGCAAGGTCCAACTTCGCACGCCGGCGCCGGCGCCAAAACGCGCATCGTCGCGGCGACGCGGGCGTTGTCAGGGCTTAGACCGAAAATGGCCGTGTTCGCCGCGGCGTCCGCATTTGCGCTTGCCACAGGCTCCAAGAGTCTGCGCGCCGTCTCCAACCGAACCCATACGATCAACGCGGATGCGGGATATCAACGCCGAAAGATGCATGCCGATTATGACGCCTTCTGGATCGAGCGAGGCGGAACGTCCGACGAGCTGGGCTTCAAGATACCCCTGATCACCGGGCCGAGGTCGCAATGTTCGCGTCGCAACGAGCAGCGCGCCGAGGTCGCCATGTTGGTGTATCGCCTGTTTGACCTTGAGGCTCCGAACGAGCTTCTCGCGCGAATGGCCTGACGGCCGTCATCGCGTGGCTGACCACAACCGGAACCGGCAATGCCGCGGCTGCTCACTTTCTACCTCGCCAGGCGGATTGCGCTGACGGCGCTGCTGATCGAGGCGACGCTGTGCGTCCCCCTCGTCATGACCTCGCTGTTTCAGCAGCTGCCGGCCGCGGCCGTGCGCGGCGGCCTGCTCGGTCCCGCCCTGCTCGGCACGATGCCGACCGTTCTCTATCTCGCCCTGCCGATGGCCGTCGGCGTCGCCGTCGCGCTCGAGTTCAGCCGCATGTCGGCCGATGGCATGATCGCCGTCCTCTATTCGCTGCGCCTGTCGGTCTGGTCGCTCTGCGCGCCCGCCCTCGTCGTCGCCGCCGTGGCGGTCGGCGCCGGCTATTGGCTCTCGTCCTGGTTCGCGCCGACCTATGTCGGGCAGATGCACGACGTCCTCTATGTGATCCGCAATTCGCTCAATCACAGGATGCTGGAGCCGGCCCATTTCTACACCTTCGACAAGGGCGCGCGGACCTTATATTTCCAGCGCTGGCGCTCCGCCGACGTCGCGACCGGCATGTTCATCCACCAGTTCTCGGCGGAGAAGAACGAGGAGCAGATCATCAACGCCAGCGAAGCCGAGTTTCGCCCCAACGAACAGGGCGTCGTCATCGTCTTGAGCAACGGCTCGATCGAAACGATTCCAAGGGGCGGCGCCGCGCTGCGGACGGCCAACTTCGATCAATACGTCATCCCGGTCGACATGCAGGGATCAGGCGCCTTTCCCAAACGCGGTTGGCGCGGCATGTTCGAACTGCCCATGGGCGAATTCTTCGCCGCGCGGCCGATCGCCGAGTGGAACCCCGACGGCTACGCCGATTGGATGAGCGAGGCGGCCAAACGCTGCTGCATTCCCTTGCTGGCGCTGAGCCATGGCCTGCTGGCGATCGGCCTCGTCCTCACCGCGTCGGCCGCGACCGGGCGCGCCTCCGCGGCGGCTACCTCGACCATTCTCGTCATTCCGTTGATCCATGTCGCAATTGTGCTTGGTGCGGAGTCGTTGGTGCAACTGAATCCGCGGCTGGTTATAATCGTCGGCGTCGCGATCGTCGTTGAATTCGCCGCCGCGCTGTTCCTGATCTGGCGGCAGAACGCGAATTTTCCGAGGATCGAGGCGTTTGCGGAAGACGCGGCGGGGGGACCTCGCAAATATATCCCGCGCGAGCCTCCAATAATTAAACGCAAAAAATTGAGTTATCGAGATTCGGTTGGCGTCGACCCGCTCCCCGTTTTTCAACCGCGCGACGCTGGAACTCCGCCCGGCCCGGAGCGGGACGACAATTGGAAAATTGACCCCAAGGGGTGGGTCGAAGTCCACGGGGACCGACGCGAGTTGCTGCCTGAATAGCGCCAAGATTTCCGGCAAGACTGGGCCGGCCACTGGATTTCGAATCGCATCAGGTCGATAACCGCGCCGGGCTGGGAGCCCTTCGCTCAGAGGCGTCATGAAGCTCTATTCGGAATACAGTTCACCCTACTCCGCTCCGGTTCGGGTGGCGATTTATGCGAAGGGCTTGGACATCGATATCGAACCGCCGCCGGGCGGTTTGCTGTCGGCGAAGTTTCACGCGATCAATCCGGTCGGGACGATTCCGTGCCTTGTTCTCGAAGACGGTACGCCGCTGCCGGAATCGGCCGCGATAATGGAATATTTGGAGGACAAATTTCCCAAATCGCCGCTGCTGCCGGCGGAGCCCGAATCCAGGGCGCGCGTGCGGCTGTTGCAACGCATCGGCGAAATCCAGATTATGACGTCGCTGGTCGAGCTTGCCCGCCAGGCCGATCCCGCAAGCCGCGATCAAAGCGCAGCCATGTTGTTGACCCGCCTCATACGGGGCCTGTCGTCGTTACAGACCTGCCTTGGCGACCAACTCTATGCACATGGCTCGAAGCTGACGATTGCCGACTGTGAACTCGCGCCGGCTCTGTTCATGCTTACCAAAGTCGCAGCTACCTTTGGAAAACCCGCATTACTTCAGGCCTACCCGCTGATCGGCCGCTATCTTCGTCGCATCAGCCGAAATCCGCCGGTTCGCCAGGTGTTGGCGGAAATGGCGCCGACCTGGGCATTTCAGCAGGCGGCTTGACGGCCGCGGCAGGCGAAATCCGCGTGAGGGCGGCGCTACTGTGCGAAGGTCGTCCGCGATGCGCCGGCGCACGACGGGTGAATCTCGGGCGCGAGGCATGCGCCTTCCGCCGGCGCTGCGACGGCGCCGGGAACGCCCCCACTCTGTAAAATCTCTCTGGCGAAAGGCAATGCCGCGGGTCCGGCGATATGGATCTTCGCGCCGCAGCGCGCGGCGAAATGGGGAAACAGCGGATCGACGATTCCTTCCGCCGCAAGCGCGCGCAGGCGGACGGGCGTCGCGATATCGCAAGATTTCACCAGCAACAGGGCCGTTGCGCCGCAAGCCCCCGCGAGCCAGGCCGCGAGCGCGTCGGAGGTCGCTTTCCAGGAGGCGGGGATTTCGGGCGCGGCGAGGACCATCGCGGTGGGGAGCCAGACCGCGATCCGCCCGGCCGCGAGCGCAGCGTCGATTTCGCTGCGCGAGGCGGCGAGGACGAAGCGATCCGAATGGCCGGCGAGGATGCCGCCAAAGCGCGCCATGGCGAGCAGCGCGCGGCGATGCGCCTCGACGTCGTCAAAGCCCTCTATGGCCTGCGCTAGGCGAACTTCCTGTGCAAATGGTCCGCCGCCCGGAACAAGGATCAGCGGGTCGCGTGCTGCTGCGAAGGCCACGAGCCAGGCTTTGCGGTGAGGCGAATCGGCGAGGCTGCCGCCGAGCTTGGCGACGAGCAGGCTCAATGGCTTCTCGTTCCCCTCAGCTTTGTCGCAACGGCCTCCGTGGCGACGGGCTGAAACGGCCGCTCCAGCGCGGCCAGCTCCTTGGCGCGTTCGCGCCTGATCTCGACGCCGACGGCGCCGCGGATGACGTCGAGCTTTTCGGCGCGCACGCTGACGCTGATGACGGCCGGATGATGCAGCACCGAATCGGCGATTTCGCGCACCAGCGTTTCGATGAGTTCGATATGGCCGCGCCCGGTGATGATCTTGATCGCGTCGACGATGAGATCATAGGAGAAGATGTCGCGCATGTCGTCGGAATGCAGCCGCGTGCGGGCGACGTCGACGTCGATGTTGAAGCGCACGTCCTGCTTCCTGGCGCGCTCGAACTCATAGGCGCCGATGAAGCAGGCCATGACGAGATCATGCACGAAGATGCGATCGGTCTCCGTCGCCTCATTGACCGGAACATAGCCGCGCCCGAGCAGGCGCCAGTCGACGCCGGCGCCGTCGCCCGCCGTTTGCGAATCGGCGGCCTGGGGAATGAGATCGCGGATCATCGCCACCGCCTCGGCGTCGAGCGCGGCCTTCCGCTCCGCGCCCTTGCAGAGAGCGCCGCGAAAGCCGAGATAGTGCGGGCGCAGCGGCAACAGGCGCGGCACGTCCGGCGCCTCGAGCGAGCCGGCGAGGCCGGGCGCGAGACCCAATTCCCGGCAGCGCTCGACGAAACCGGCCAGCGCCGCGACGTCCATGTGGTCGAGCAGCCGGCCCTCGCCCTTCACGAAAGTGTCGAGCATCGCGCCGCTGAAGCCGCATTCGGCCATCAGCGTCAGTAGATTGAGGTCGGGCGCGCGATCGGCGAACAGCACGCCGACAAGTTTCACGCTGGAGGCCGCGTCCTTCAGCACGCGGATCGTGGCTTCGCCCGCGGCATTCGATGCAAGGCCCACCTTGACATAATCGACGCCGGTCGCCGCCAGATCGCGCACGGCGGCAACCGCTGCGGCAGGCGAAGCGAAATGATCCCCGGCCGCCGCGCTGACCGGCTTGCGCGCGGAAACCGCCGCGACGATCTTCGCCACCGCGCCAACGCTGAGGGCGCCAAGCGCGCCTTTGGCGGGATCTTTGAGGTCGATGATGTCCGCGCCGCACGACAGCGCCAGTTCCGCTTCGGCAAGGTTGGCGGCGCTCGCGAGCATCAAGGTCATTTCACGTCTTCTCCTGCCCGCGGTTTTTCGATGCTTATACAGAACGGTTTTGCGGAACGCCAATGGCGCGCCGGTTTTACCGCAGAGCCTCGGCTCGCACGGGGCGCCCCTGCCGCCCCTCGATCAGGCCGAGAAAATTCGCCAGCAGCTGGTGGCCGCGCTCGGTCAGGATCGACTCGGGGTGGAACTGCACGCCGAAGGTCGGATGCGTGCGGTGCTGCAACGCCATGATCTCGCCTTCCGGCGACCAGGCCGTCGCCTCAAGCGGGCCTGAAGCATCGTCGAGCCGCACGATCAGCGAATGATAGCGCCCGACGGTGAGCGGATCGGGCAGGCCTTTGAGGATGCCGGCGCCGAAATGGCGCACCGCGGAGGCTTCGCCATGCATCGGCCGCTGCGCGCGCGTCACGCGGCCGCCGAAAACCTGCCCGATCGCCTGATGGCCAAGGCAGATGCCAAGGATCGGCACGCGCCCGGAATAGTCGCGCACCAGCTGCATCGACATGCCGGCCTCGTTCGGCGTGCAGGGGCCAGGCGAGATCACGATCGCCTCGGGCGGCTCGTCCGGCAGGGCGGCGTCGTTGCGGATGACGACCGGCGTTTCGCCAAGTTCGGAAAGATAGCCCGCCGCCGTGTGGACGAAGGAATCGTAATTGTCGACGACGAGGATCATTGCGCGAATCCTTCGCGAACTCTGCGCCGAAGGCCTCGAAAATCCGCCGCGCCTTGTCCAGCGTCTCGATATATTCGGACGCGGGATCGGAGGCCGTGACGATGCCGCCGCCCGCCTGCACGACGCAAACGCCGCCGCGAAAGCTCGCGGTGCGGATGACGATGTTGAGGTCCATCGTCCCGTTGAAGCCGAGATAGCCGATGGCGCCGCAATAGGGGCCGCGCGCATGGCCTTCGAGTTCGGTGATGATCTCCATCGCGCGCAGCTTCGGCGCGCCGGTGATCGAGCCGCCGGGAAAGGCGGCGGCGAGCAGATCGACGGGGCCAAGCCCCTCGCGCAGCTCGCCCGGTCACGGTCGAGACGAGATGATGCACGCTCGCATAGGTTTCGAGCTCGCAAAGCTGCGGCGCCTTGACCGAGCCGGGGACGCAGACGCGGGAGAGGTCGTTGCGCAGAAGGTCGACGATCATGACGTTCTCGGCGCGATCCTTGCGGCTTTCGCCGAGCGCCTTGGTCTGCAGCATGTCGACCAGCGCGTCGTCGAAGCGCGGCCGCGTGCCCTTGATCGGCCGCGTCTCGACGCGCCCGCCCTCGACGCGCAGGAAACGCTCCGGCGAGGCGGAGGCGATGACGAAGCTCAAATGGTCGAGGATAGGCCGCGAAGGGCGCCGGATTGACGCGGCGCAGCCGACGGTAGAAGCCGAAATGATCGAAGTCCGGCGGCGCCGGCGCCTCGAAGCGCTGCGCCAGATTGGCCTGGAAAATGTCGCCCGCAAGAATGCGCTCGATCACCGTCGCGACCGCTCGCTCATAGCCTGCCCGCGAAAAATTGCTGGTCCAGCCCTCGACCGAAATCGGCCCGGCCCGCGCGGCCTCGGGCGCCTTCGCAAGCTGCGCCTCGAACCATTCGCCGCGCTCGATCGCCCGCCGCGCGCGCGCCGCGGGCTCCGTTTCGGGCAGGCCGGTCGAGAGGATGAAGCCGCGCCGCTCCAAGAGATCGAAGGCGACGACGACGTCGTAAAGCCCGAGCGAAAGATCGGGAAAGGCGAGATCGTCGCGCGCGGGCTCCGGCAGGCGCTCAAGGCTGCGGCCGAGCTCGTAGGAGAAAAGCCCGGCGGCGCCGCCCTGAAACGGCGGCAGGCCGGGCGCGTTGGGCGTCCTGTATTCGGTGAGGATCGATTTCAGTCGCGCGACCCATCCTGCATCCAGCTCCTTGCCCTGAATGGTCGCGAAAGGATCGGCGGCGATGAAACTGTAGCGGCCGAGCCTGTCATCGGCCCTCGCGCTGTCGAGAAACGTCAAGAACGGCAACCGCTTAAGCGTGAACGCCGCCTCGACGGAATCGCGAAAATCGATTTCGATGACATGCATGAGAAGTTCCGCAAACCCCGTCAGCCTCGGCGGCGTGCAAAGGCCGCGCCCGGACGACGGGTTTCCTTGATGCAAAATGGCGCGCATCGGCCGCGGCGGCAATCCCCGGCTGCGACTCCATTGAAGATCCTCGGGAATTCCCGGCGGGATCCCCGCGGCGGCGAGCGCAAGAGGGCCTGGGCTTGTGTGACGCCTTATTTGCCGTCTTTTGGCTTTTCGGCCGGCTTCGGGGTCTCGGCGGGCTTCGGCGCCGGGGCCGCGCCTTCCTTCGGCGCGGGAGCGGGCGCCTTCGCCGGCTCGGGCGGTCTCGGCCGGCCCTTGTAGGCGTAAATGGCGTCGGGGCCGCGGCTCAAAGTCGCGGCGCCGGAGCCCACAGACCTCATGGAAACGCCAGATTTAGCGGTCGCTACGGCGTGTTGAAGCATGAAGCCTTCCTCCGACGCCCCCCGGCTCGGCGGGGAAGGGTCGCTGCGAGATCGATTTCCGGGAGAACGCCCGAAATTTCCATAAGCATATATCGGACGATGGCGTCAACTGCGATAACCGCCGCAAGCGCGCGAAATAAATCACGAGATCGCAGGCAAGAGCATTCAATTTGAAATCGCGATGCTCTAAGAGGGAACGAAATTTGAGGCGGCCCGACAGGCTGGGTCGGACCGCGCCGCGCGCTTAAGGAGGATCCATGGTTGACGCCCGAATAGACGGGAAGCCGGCTTCGCTCGAAGCGGCGGCGGCGCGGGCGGCGGAGATTCTTTCGCGTGCGCGGCTGCCCGTCATCGCGGGACTTGGAACCGACGTCGCCGGCGCCAGCGCCGCGATCCTGCTCGCTGAACGCCTTCGCGGCGCCTATGACCATATGCGCTCGAACGAGATCTTCGCCGACCTCGACGTGTTGCGCCAGGCCGGCGCGATGATGACGACGCCCGCCGTCGCGCGCCTGCACGCCGACGTGCTGGTCTTCATCGGCGACGATCTGACGACAATCTGGCCGCAACTGATCGAGCGCCTCGCCCCCGGCGAAATCCCGCCGCTGCAACTCGAACCCGAGCCAAGACAGTTCATCTGGATCGCGCCGCCGAAGGCGAGCCCCATCGAAGGGGTCGCCTTCAAGGCGCTGGAGACGGCGAACCTTCAGGAGACGCTCGCGGCGCTGCGCGCGCGCGTCGCCGGGCGGCCGATCGCCGCCAGCGAAGAGGAGACGCGGCGGCTCGACGAGATCGCGGCGATCCTGAACAAGGCGCATTACGGCGTCGTCGTCTGGGGTCGGCTTGATCGTCTGTCGGTTGAAATGGCGACCGGCCTCATCCTCGACCTCAACAAGACGACTCGCTTTTCGAGCCTGCCGCTCGGCGCGGCCGACGACGCCGCGGGCGTTGTGCAGACATCGGGCTGGTCGACCGGCTTTCCGGTGCGGACCTCGTTCGGGCGCGGCTATCCCGAGCACGATACCTGGCGCTTCGACGCCGACCGGCTGGTCGAGAGCGGCGAGGCTGACGCCGCCCTGTGGATCTCGGCCTACAGCGATTCGACGCCGAACTGGAAGCGGAAAATTCCCCTCGTCGCGCTGGTTCCGAGCGGCGCGCGAATTTACGCACGAACCCGAGGTGCGCATCGAGATCGGGCGCCCCGGCGTCGACTATGACGCGCGCCGAATTCGCGCGCGAGGTCAATGCGATCGTCGCGCGCGAGGCGACGCAGCGGAGCGATCTCGCCTCCGCCGCGTCGGTCATCGCCAACATCGCGGAACAGATCGGTGGAGACGCCTGAATGCTGACACTTCTGAAGGGCGGCCGAATCGTCGATCCCTATAACGACCGCGACGAAATCGGCGATCTCTGGATCGAGGACGGGCGCATCGTCGCCGCGCCGCAGGGGCGCCAGCCCGACGCGACGCATGACGTCGCCGGCAAGATCGTCATGGCGGGCGCAATCGACATTCATTCGCATATCGCTGGCGGCAATGTGAATACCGCGCGGCTGCTGCTGCCCGAGCTGCATCGCTCCCGCACGGCGCCGATGCTGCCGCTCGCCACGGCGAAATGGTCGACCTATGAAACCGGCGTGATCTACGCCGGCATGGGATTCACCACCGTGGTCGAGCCCGCCGTCGCGCCGCATCAGGCGCTTGCAGGCGCATCTCGAACTCTCCAACATTCCGATCATCGACAAGGCGACGCTGACCATCCTCGGCAATGATGATTTTCTGCTTGGCCTCCTGCGCGAGGGCGAAAGCCGCGCGGCGATCGCCGATTACGTCGCCTCGACGCTCGCCGCGACCCACAGCCTCGGCCTCAAATGCATCAACGCCGGCGGCGCCGAAGCCTTCAAATTCAACGCCCGCACCTTCAGCCTCGACGATGAGGTGCCGTTCTATGGCGTCACCTCACGCAGCATCGTCGAGGGCCTGCAACAGGCGCTGATCGATCTCAAGGTGCCGCATCCCCTGCATCTGCACAGCAACAATCTCGGCGTGCCCGGCAATGTCGAAACGGCGCGTCGCGACGATCGACGCCGCGCGCGGCATGCCGCTCCATCTCGCCCATATGCAGTTCTACAGCTATGGCCAGGAGGGCGAGCACCACTTTTCCTCCGCCGCCGCGACGCTCGCGGCGAAGATCAATGCGACGCCGAACGTCACCGTCGACATCGGTCAGGTCATGTTCGGGCAGACGGTCACGATTTCGGCCGACACGCTGCGCCAGTTCAGCGCGACGGGCAGCGCCAAGCCGAGGAAATCGGTCATCAACGACGGCGACGCCAATGGCTTCGGCATCGTTCCCTACGCCTACAGGGAAAGCGACTTCATCAACGCCATCCAGTTCGCCTGCGGGCTCGAACTCTTCCTGCTCATCGACGATCCCAATCGCATCTTCTTCACCACCGACCATCCGAACGGCGCGCCCTTCACCACCTATCCGGATCTGTTCGCGCTGCTGATGAGCCGCGAGCGCCGCGCCGAGGCGCTGTCGCGCATCCCGCAGAAGCGTACTCGCGCTGACGACGCTGCCCTCGTTGACGCGCGAATATGGCTTCCACGAAATCGCCAAGATGACCCGCGCGGCGCCGGCGAAGCTGTTCGGCTTCACCGATCGCGGCCAGCTCGGCGAAGGCGCGGTCGCCGACGTCGCGGTCTATGCGCCGAATGGCGACATCGCGAAAACCTTCCGCCACGCCCATCTCGTCTTCAAGGATGGCGATCTCGTCGTGCGCGACGGGCGCATCAGCCATTACCGCTGGGGCAAGGCGCTGAAGGTCAATCCCGCCTATGACAAGGCGATCAACCGCCGGCTCGGGGCCTATTACGAAGAGCACTTTGGCGTTTCGCACAACATGTTCGCGGTGCCGGCGCATATCCTGCCGCGCAAGGATCCGTTCAAGGAGGTCGCATGCGCGAAATAATCAAGAATGGCGTGCGCATCGACGACACCTTCGCCGAAGCGTTTCCGATGCGCGGCACGGCGATCATCATCACCGCGCCCAATCTGAAATGGGCGCGCCAGGCCGCGACGACGATGACGGGCTTCGCCACCTCGGTCATCGGCTGCGGCGTCGAAGCCGGCATCGATCGTGAGATCGCGGCGGACGAAACGCCGGACGGGCGTCCCGGCGTGCGCGTGCTGCTGCTTTCCATGTCGACCGACATGCTACAGACGCAACTGGTCAATCGCGCCGGCCAATGCGTGCTGACCTCGCCGGGCTCGGCCGTCTTCGGCGATCTCGACAGCCCCGACAGGCTGGCGATCGGCGATTCGCTGCGCTATTTCGGCGATGGCTGGCAGATCTCCAAAAAGTTTCTCGACCGCCACTTCTGGCGCATCCCCGTCATGGACGGCGAGTTCCTGTGCGAGGCGACAACGGGCCTCACCAAGAAGGCGGTCGGCGGCGGCAATCTCCTCATCATGGGGGCGAGCTTCGCAACGACGATGAACGCCGCGGAAGCCGCGATCGAGGCGATGAACGGCGTCGATGGCGCGATCATGCCGTTCCCCGGCGGCATCGTGCGCTCGGGCTCGAAGGTCGGCTCCAAATATGGCGGCGTGCCGGCCTCGACCAACGACGCCTATTGCCCGACGCTGCGCGGCGTCGTCAAAAGCGCGCTCGACGCGGACGTCGGCGCGGTGCTCGAAATCGTCATCGACGGCCTGACCGAGAGCGCGGTCGCCGATGCGATGCGCGTCGGGCTCGCGGCGATCGTGAAGCTCGGGCCGAAGGACGGCGCGCTGCGCGTCGGCGCCGGCAATTACGGCGGCAAGCTCGGCCCCTTCCACTTTCACCTGAAGGATCTCCTGCCGTGACCCTTGTCCTCACGCTGAAACAGGAGCCCGATCAGCGGCTCGATCTTTCGCCGCTCGTTCCGCATCTGCTGGACGGCAAGTCGGCGGCCGAAATCGCCGCGATCGAATTGCAGACGACGCGCGAGAAGCGCACAGCCGGCGACGTCTTCAACATCAAGACGGGCGAGGCCGGAGACGATCCGTTTCGAAGGCGGCTCGGCGCGCTTCGACAATCTCGGCGCGGGCCTCAAGAGCGGCGAGATCATCGTCGAGGGCGCCGTCGGCCACGCCGCCGGCCACGACATGAGCGGCGGGCGCCTCACCATCAACGGCGACGCCGGACCCTTCGCGGGGACCGGCCTGTCCGGCGGCCGGCTCGAGATCAAGGGCGACGCGGGCGACTTTCTCGGCGCCCCGCTCGACGGCGACATGGAGGGCGTCACCGGCGGCCTCATCATCGTGCGCGGCTCGGCGGGCAATCGTACAGGCGATCGCCTTCGCCGCGGTACGATCGTGGTCGAAGGCGCGGCCGGCGACTACGCCGGGCAGCCGCATCATCGCCGGCACGCTGATCGTGCTCGGCGGCGCGGGAAAGCTGCCCGGCTATCTCATGCGGCGCGGCACGATCGTGCTTGGTTCGGCTCCTGCATTGTCGCCGACCTTCGTCGATTGCGGCGCGCATAACCTCGTCTTCGCCAGCGTGTTCGCCCGCCTGTTGCGCCCGGACAGCAAAGGCGCCGCCGAACTTCTGGAAAAAACCCTGCGCCGTTTCGGCGGCGATACGGCCGTGCTCGGCAAGGGCGAGCTGTTCTTTCCGGCCTAAGGGGGGTGTTTCACGTGAAACACCCCTGTTAATTCGCGCCCAATCGCACAGGCCGCCCTCGGCGGCGCGTAAGATCAGTCGTCGTAGCGCACATAGGCGAAGCGCGGGTCCTTCTCGGGCGTTCCCTCGAGCGCGCCGCCGGCCTTGCCCGGCTGCCAGGACACCACCTCCTCGATTTTCTTCGCGAGTTCGAAATCCTTGTCGGTTATCCCGCGCGCATTGTGGTTCTTGAGCCGCACCTCCACCCAGGCGTAGGAGGCGGTGATGTCCGGATGGTGCCAGGCGGCTTCGGCCAGATGGCCGACCGTATTGATCACCATCAGCGTGCCTTTCCAGCTGTGCGTCCTGAATTTCCGGCGAATCCAGCCGCTTTCCAGATGCCAATGCGGCAGGTCCTGCTTCAGCCGGGCTTCAATCTCCTCATCCGAATAGGTGCGTTCCTTTTTCTCATCGGTCATGGCGGACCTCCAAAATCCTATCGCCAGCCTCGCGTCAACTTCGTATGCGGGCGCCTCATTTCAGCATACAAGTTTCGACTCTTTTGTTCCAAACGTTGATGGAAATAATGCGAAGCCGAGGCGCGGCCGTTGGCGGAGGGCGACGAAACAGGCCGACGGCGCCCTGAAAAAAGCCGCAACGGCGCCGACGATGGCGAACCATGACGACAAGCATCAAAATCGGCGCGGACGACATCCTTCTCGTCGTCGACGTGCAAAACGACTTCTGCCTCGGCGGCCGGCTCGCGGTTCCGCGCGGCGATGAGGTCGTCGCGCCGATCAACGAGCTGGCGCGGCGGTTCGAACACGTCGTCCTGACGCAGGACTGGCATCCGCCGGGACATCGCTCCTTCGCATCGACTCATGGCCGCTCGCCCTATGAGACGATCGCGGCCCCCTATGGCCCGCAAATTCTCTGGCCGGACCACTGCGTTCAGGAAACGCCCGGCGCGGCTCTGCACAGCGGCCTGCGCATCCCGCACGCCCAACTCATTCTGCGCAAAGGATTCCGTCCGGGAATCGATTCCTATTCAGCCTTTTTCGAGAACGACCGGACGACGCCGACGGGCCTTGGCGGCTATTTGCGCGAGCGCGGATTTCAACGCATCTTCATCGCCGGCCTCGCCCTTGACTTCTGCGTGCGCTATTCGGCCGAGGATGCGCAGGCTCAGGGCTTCACGACGAATGTGGTCGATGACGCCTGCCGCGCGATCGACGTCGAAGGATCGGTCGAGGCCGCGCGCGGAAGCTTCGCCGAACGCCGCATCGAAACGCGGACGACCCGGTCTTTCGCCTAGACGGCCCATGTCTTCAACCGAGGCGCTTCGTGACTCCGATCATTTCCATCTCCAACCTGACCAAAGTCTACGCCTCCGGCTTCGAGGCGCTGAAGACGATCAACCTCGATATCCGCCGGGGCGAGATCTTCGCCCTGCTCGGCCCAAATGGCGCGGGCAAGACGACGCTGATCAGCATCGTCTGCGGCATCGTCAACCCGACAAGCGGCGTCGTCCTCGCCGACGGCCATGACATCCTCAGCGACTATCGCGCCGCGCGCGAGAAGATCGGCCTCGTGCCGCAGGAGCTGGCGACGGACGCCTTCACCAGCGTCCTCGACAGCGTCCGCTTCAGTCGCGGCCTGTTCGGCAAGGCCCCCAATGCGGCCTTTATCGAAAAGCTGCTGCGCGATCTTTCGCTGTGGGACAAGAAGGACAGCAGGATCATGACCCTGTCCGGCGGCATGAAGCGGCGCCTGATGATCGCCAAGGCGCTGTCGCATGAGCCGCGCATCCTCTTCCTCGACGAGCCGACCGCCGGCGTCGACGTCGAGCTGCGCCGCGACATGTGGGCGATGGTGCGCGCGCTGCGCGAGACCGGCGTCACCATTATCCTGACCACCCATTACATCGAGGAAGCCGAGGAAATGGCCGACCGCGTCGGCGTCATCCGCAAGGGCGAGATTGATCCTCGTCGAGGACAAGAAAACATTGATGCACAAGCTCGGCGAAAAGCGCCTGACGCTCGCCCTCCGGGGCAGGCTGGAGCGCATCCCCGACGAACTCTTGCCCTTCAATCTGGGTCTCTCGGCCGATGGCCGGGAACTCGTCTACACCTTCGACTGCCAGGCCAACGAGACGCGGCGTCGCGCCCCTGCTGCGCCGGCTCGCCGAACTTCAAATCGACATCAAGGATCTCGACACCAAGCAAAGTTCGCTCGAAGAAATCTTCGTCAGCCTCGTCAGGAAGCAGCCATGAATGTTTACGCCATCCGCGCGATCTATCGCTTCGAGATGGGGCGCATGTGGCGCACGCTCCTGCAAAGCGTCGCCTCGCCGGTGATCTCGACATCGCTCTATTTCATCGTGTTCGGCGGCGCCGTCGGGTCGCACATGGCGACGATCGGCGGCGTCAGCTATGGCGCCTTCATCGTGCCGGGCCTCACCATGCTCTCGCTGCTGACGATCAGCGTCGCCAACGCCTCTTTCGGCATCTATTTCCCGCGCTTCGCCGGCACGATCTACGAGATTCTGTCGGCGCCCGCCTCGCCGTTCGACATCGTCTGCGGCTATGTCGGCGCCGCCGCCAGCAAGTCGATCCTGATCGGCCTCATCATTTTGATCACGGCCCGCCTCTTCGTCGATTTCGACATCGTCCATCCGTTCTGGATGGCGGGCTTTTTAATCCTCACCGCCGTGGCCTTCAGCCTGCTCGGCTTCATCATCGGCATCTGGGCCGACGGGTTCGAGAAGCTGCAACTCGTGCCGCTTCTCATCGTGACGCCGCTGACCTTTCTCGGCGGGACATTCTATTCGATCGACATGCTGCCGCCGTTCTGGCGCAACGTTACGCTGATCAATCCCGTGGTCTATCTCGTCAACGGATTTCGCTGGAGCTTTTTTGGCAACTCGGACGTCGCGGTCGGCGTAAGCCTCGGCATGACGCTTGTTTTTCTGGCTCTGTGCCTGATTATCGTGACGTGGATTTTCCGCACGGGCTACCGGCTGCGGGCTTGAAGGACCTGCGAAAGGCAGCCTGCAATGGCTCAAGATAGGGCTTGCAATCTGGTGACAAATTTGTCACCATAGATCGAATGCGGAACACCAGAAACATTTCCTGGATCAAGACGGCGCGCAAGGACTTCGAGGCGTTTCCCGAAGACGTACAAAGCGACATGCTCGACGCTCTCACGGTGGCCGCCGAGGGCGGGAAGTCCGATAAGGCGAAGCCGTTCAAGGGCGTTGACGGGGGCGTGTTCGAAATCGCCCTGAAACATCGCGGAGATGCGTTCCGCGCGCTTTACGCGGTCAAGATCGACGCGGATATTTGGGTGGTCCACGCATTCCAGAAGAAATCGAAAACAGGAATCAAGACCCCGCAGATGGAGGTTGATCTTATTCGCGAGCGCCTCAAACGGCTGAAGGAGGCTTTGAAATGAGCAGAGACAAAATGGAGCTGGTGCGCGGTAGCGGCAATGCGTATCGCGACTTCGGACGTCCCGACGCTGGCCTTGAGCAGGCGCGCGCCATCATCGCGGCGAAGATTATCCGCGTTCTCGACGAGCGCGAGCTTTCGACGCGGGACGCGGAAAAGCTCACCGGCGTTGCTCATTCGGAATTCTCCCGCATTCGCAACACGCAGCTCCGCCGCTTCACGCTCGACCGGTTGATTGGAATTCTGGGTAAGCTCGACGAGGATGTTGAGGTGGGCCTTACCTTCTCCCCGCGCAAGCATGGCGTCGCGCCCCGCGCCGCATGTGGCGTGATTTGCGGGCTAGGGTGCGGGTTGTCGGGAACTCAGGGCGCTGGCAAGGTGCTCTGAAGACAGGGAGTAGATAGTGGATTTTCACTTGGAGCGGGGGCTCCGGCTGCACACCGAGCCAGAGTACAAGAATCTCTACGATTGGGCGATCAACGAGATCGACGCCCAAGGTCGGCAGATCGGTCAGGATCAAATCCCATGGGATTGGACGTTGCACTTTACTGCGACGTCGTGTCTTCTTGGTGACACCATCGACATCAAGTCACAGTTCCAGATTGATGAGGGCGCGCCAGCGCCAACCGAGATCGCGCAGCCCCAGTTCATTCGAGCGGAATTGCGTCCGCGGGAGCCCGCGGCACGATGGGGACCACTTTCGCGAGACGATTTTCTCGATGTTCGGCACCGAGCGTGCAATCAAAAGCTTCCGACTGGAAATCCGCCCAATCTCTGATCCTGCTGAACTGGAGAGCTGCAGGGCATGGGGCTCGGTGTCCTACACCGCCGAGGTCGATTTCAGGGACGAAACAGAGGACGATTGTATCGTCTTCTACCTTTTCGTGAAGCCTGAGACGTTCGCTCGTTACGCGGCGAAGATCGCTCATGAACTCGGCGGATGAAATGATCCTGAGTGTTGGATCGGTGGCTGGCTTCTATTCAGAGTGGAGCCCTTCGATCTCCACTCGCGACGTGAAGGTTTTGACCGCAGGCAGGGAACAGAGTATCGCGTTGCCGCCCGGCCATCAGGTTGAACCGCCGCGGCTGGGCCACGTCGGCGACGCTGAACTGTACATCAATCGACGCCTTGAGCTGGAAAGGCGGACACCAGAGCCTGAAGCTGTTGAGGGGCCGCCCAGTTTCCGAACGGCGCCGACCATCCCAGCGACGCAAACTCCGGCGATGGTGGACCTGCGGATGTTGCAGTTGTTGGGATCTCTTAGACGAGCCGCGTGGCTTCTTGTGTGCCTTCTGGCGCTCATCTTCATCCTTATATTGTCGAGGCGCTAGGCAGAACGCTCGCTCTTTGAGTTGGCTTTGGCGCGCTGCCGATCGATGAGTTCAATGCCTCGACCCGCGAGGCTGATGTTCATTAAAGTTAAGACGCCCCCCGCTAAAGTTTGAAACCCAGCCCGATAAAGCGTAGCTTGCGGCGCCTTCCACGCGAGCGCGCATGACGACATCTTCCCACCGCTCCGGCCTTTTCCCGCTGGCGATTCTCTCCATCGTCGGCGGCGCCTGCGCCGGGCTCGTCTGCGGGCTGTTCCGCGTCGCGCTCGACGCGGCCGACCGGCTTCGCCTCGCCCTGCCCGCGATGTGGGGCGCCGACCCATGCGAAGGGGTTGCTCCTCATGGTCGGCTGCGCCGCCGCGGCGACGGCGCTCAGCGCCTTTCTGGTGCGGCGCTTCTCGCCGGACGCGGCCGGCAGCGGCATTCCCCATGTCGAAACGGTGATCGCGGCGCAAACGCCGCCGGCGCCTTTCGCGCTCGTGCCGGTCAAATTCTTCGGCGGCATACTGGCGATCGGCTCCGGCCTCGCGCTCGGCCGCGAGGGGCCTTGCGTGCAGATGGGCGCGACGATCGCCTATTTCGTCGGCGCGCGGCGCGACTGGCCGGACCGGCAGGCGCTGCTCGCGGCGGGCGCGGGCGCGGGACTCGCCGCCGCCTTCAACGCGCCGCTTCGCCGGCGCCGCCTTCGTGCTCGAGGAGCTGCTGCGCCGGTTCGAAACGCGCAACGCCATCGCGGCGCTCGGCGCCTCGATGAGCGCCATCGTCGTGGCGCGCATGTTCACGGGCGCCGCGCCCGATTTCGCGATTCCTCGCGCTGCCTTACCCCAGCGCCGGCGACAATCTGCTCTGCCTTGGCCTCGGGCTTTTCGCCGGCGTGCTTGGCGCGATCTATAATCGCGTGCTGCTCGACGCGCTCGATATCGCCGATGGCCTGAAGCGCATTCCCGTCGAGCTGCGCGCCGGGCTCATTGGGGCGGCGGTCGGCGCGCTGGCATGGTTCGCGCCGGGGCTTGTCGGCGGCGGCGACCTCATGACGCAAAGCCTTCTCAGCGGCGCGACGCCCTTCGCCCTGCTGCCGCTGCTGTTCGCGATACGCCTGTTCCTGAGCTGCGCCTCCTATGCGGCGGGCACGCCCGGCGGGCTGTTCGCGCCGCTGCTTCTGCTTGGCGCGCAGATGGGCTTTTTCTTCGGCGCGCTGTTCTATCCGGACCTTCCCGCCCCGAATGTCCACGCGATCCTCTTCGCGGTCGTCGGCATGGCGGCGCTGTTCTCGGCCGTCGTGCGCGCGCCGCTGACCGGCATGATCCTCGTCACCGAAATGACGGGAAACTCGATCGAGCTTTTGCCGATGCTCGCCGCCTGCTTCGCGGCGATGGCTCTGGCGACGCTGCTCGGCGGCGCGCCGGTCTATGATTGGCTTAAAGAGCGCGCGTTGCGGCTTGCGCGCGAAGGAGCGATGGAGAAAAAGCGTAGGGCGCGCTTCCGATCGCCTCACAAGGAAAGCACGATGAAGGCGACGCTCGCGACCGCCATGACGATCGCAGCGACCACGCCGCCGGCCGTCATCTGCCACGGCAGCACGAACTCCGCCATGATTTTCCGGTTGGTCGCGATCAGCAGCATCGCGGCCATCATCGGCGCGGCGAGAACGCCGTTGAGGACCGCGCTCCAGTAGAGCGCCTTGATCGGATCGACGCCGACGAAGTTGAGCGCGAGGCCGATCAGCGTCGCCGCGGCGATGACGCCATAGAAGGCGCGCGCGTCCTTGAGCTTGTGGTCGAGGCCCTCGACCCAATTGAACGTCTCGCAGACGGCGTAGGCCGCCGAGCCGGCAAGCACCGGAATGGCCAAAAGTCCCGTGCCGATGATGCCCAGGGCGAACAGAAAGAAGGTGAAAACGCCGGCGATCGGACGCAGCGCCTCCGCCGCCTGCGCGGAGCTGTTGATGTCGGTCACGCCGTGGGCGTGCAGCGTCGCCGCCGTGGCGAGGACGATGAACAGCGAGATGAGGTTGGACAGCCCCATGCCGACCCAGGTGTCGATGCTCATGCGCTCCATCTCGGCGCCGGCCTTGCCCGGCGTGACGTAGAGCGGCAGCGTCGCGCGTCGCACCTGCTCCTCGACTTCCTGGCCCGCCTGCCAGAAGAAGAGATAGGGGCTGATGGTCGTGCCGAGCACCGCGACAACCGCCATGGCGTGCGCGGAATCGAAACTGACGGACGGCACGAAGATGTTCTTCAGCGCCTCGCCCCAGGGGACGTCAACGGCGATGACGACGACGACATAGGAAAACAGCGACAGGGTCAGCCATTTGAGAACGGACGCGTATCTGGGATAGCTCATGAAGATCTGGAGCAATACGCAGAAGCCGGCGAGGATGACCGTGTAGACGAGCGCGGGGCCGCCGACGAGCAGCTGCACGGCCGATCCCATGGCGCCGAGGTCGGCGCCGAGATTGGCGACATTGGCGACGAGGAGGAGCAGCACCACGATGCGAAGCAGCCAGCGCGGATAATGGCGGCGCAGATTTTGCGCGATGCCGCGCCCGGTGACGCAGCCGATGCGCGCGGCGATCGCCTGCGTCACCGCCATCAGCGGGTAGCTGAAGAGCAGAATCCATGACAGCTGGTAGCCGAATTGGGCGCCGACCTGGCTGTAGGTCGCGATTCCGCTCGGGTCGTCGTCGGCGGCGCCGGTGACGAGGCCGGGACCCAGCGCGCGAAGCACGCGCCCCGCGAGGCCAAAGCGCGACGCCTTTGCCTCGCTGCGATCGTTCTTTTGCTCAACTATTTCGTCCATTGCCTGACTTCGCCTCGCGAAAGCGCCCTGACGATCGCCCAATCATCAACTGAGGCGAAAGTTCATCGACGTCGAACATTTGCAGGGGATTGCCGGCGCGGCGCCGCCCGTCTTCACGCGCGGGGCCGAGCGCCTTCGCCGTTCACAAGGAAATTGCCTTGCGAGATCTGCGTCTGCGCCGGCAAGACGGGCGTCTCCGACTCGTCCTTGAGATCGACGCCGCTCAATTTGCGCCGCCGCGCCTCGCGCACCAGATACATCAGCCGGTGCGCGGCCGCAGTGAAGCTTTGACCTTCCGGCCGCACATTCGAGATGCAGTTGCGCGCTTCGTCGGTCAATCCGACGCGCGGCGCAAAGGTGAGATAAAGCCCGAGGCTGTCGGGGGCGCTGAGCCCGGGCCGCTCGCCGATCAGGATGACCACGATCTCGGCTCCGAGCGCCGCGCCGATCTCGTCGCCGATCGCCACCCGGCCCTGCTCGACGAGGGCGACGGGCGCCATGCGCAAACCGGCCTCGGCGAGCATGGGGCGCACGGCCTCGAGCATCGACAGCGCATGCTCGTTGACGGCGAAGGCGGAGAGGCCGTCGGCGACGACGAAGGCGATGTCGAAGCCGCGCGCGCCCTCGATCGCGTGAAGTCGGTCGAGTTTTTTGCGCGAGGCCTCGTCGAGCCTGCGGCCGAGGTCGGGACGCTGCAGATAGGTCGTCCGGTCGGCGGCGGCGCTATGCAGTTCGATCACCGGATAGCCCGCCGCTTCGAGCCGCGCGAAAATGCCGGCGCGATCCATCGGCAGATGCACCGCGTCCCGCGCGCGCGCGTGGGCGAACTGGAAATCGAGCAACGGCTTGGTCGGGATGCTGACGCCGGCGCGGCCGAGCGCGATGCGCGCCTGCGTGAAACGGCGCAGGCTCTCCCAGGGGTTGGCGACGACGAGCTTGCCCATATGCGCCCCTCAGGCTCTCACGCGATGCGCGCCAGCGCCGGACGGAACACCGACGACAGCTGCTCGCGCGGACGAATATGGTCGGCGCCCTCGAAGACGCCGGCGCGCACGAGCCACGCCTCGAATTCGGGCGCCATGCCGAGGCCAAGCACCTCGCGCGCGTAGAGCGCATCGTGGAAGGATGTCGTCTGGTAGTTCAGCATGACGTCGTCGGATCCCGGAATGCCCATGATGAAATTGCAGCCGGCGGCCGGAAGCAGGGTCAGCAGCATGTCCATGTCGTCCTGGTCGGCTTCGGCATGGTTGGTGTAGCAGATATCGCAGCCCATCGGCAGCCCGAGCAGCTTGCCGCAGAAATGATCCTCAAGCCCGGCGCGAATGATCTGCTTGCCGTTGTAGAGATATTCCGGCCCGATGAAGCCGACCACCGTATTGACCAGCAGCGGATGGAATTTGCGCGCGACCGCATAGGCGCGCGCCTCGCAGGTCTGCTGATCGACGCCGTGATGCGCATTGGCGGACAGCGCCGAACCCTGGCCGGTCTCGAAATACATCACATTGTCGCCGACCGTTCCGCGCTTCAGCGCCAGCGCCGCCTCGCGCCCCTCGGCCAGCACGGCGAGGTCGATGCCGAAACTGCGGTTCGCGGCCTCCGTGCCCGCGATCGACTGGAACACCAGATCGACCGGCACGCCGCGATTGATCGCCTCGATCGAGGTCGTGACATGGGTCAGGACGCAGGCTTGCGTCGGAATCTCGTAGGTGTGGATCACATCGTCGAGCATCCGCAGCAGCGCGCTGACCGCGGGCACGCTGTCGGTCGCGGGGTTGATGCCGATCACCGCGTCGCCGCTGCCATAGAGCAGGCCGTCGAGAATGCTGGCGGCGATGCCGGTCGGATCATCGGTCGGATGGTTCGGCTGCAGGCGCGTCGAAAGGCGTCCCGGCAGACCGATGGTGTCGCGAAAACGCGTCACGACGCGGCATTTGCGCGCGACGAGGATCAGATCCTGCACGCGCATCAGCTTGGAGACGGCGGCGACCATTTCCGGGCGTCAGGCCGGGCGCGAGCTTCGTCAGCGCCGCCTCGTCGGCCGCGGGCCCGAGCAGCCAGTTGCGGAAATCGCCGACGGTGAGGCCGCTGATCGGGGCGAAGGCGCCGGCGTCGTGTTCGTCGACGATCAGCCGCGTCACCTCGTCCTTCTCATAGGGAATCAGCGCTTCGTTGAGAAAGGCCTTGAGGGGCGCGTCGCTGAGCGCCATCTGCGCCGCGACGCGCTCTGAATCGTCTTCGGCGGCGAGCCCGGCGAGCGCGTCGCCAGAGCGCGCGGGGCTCGCCTTGGCGAGCAGCGTCTTCAAGTCCGGGAAGCGGTAGCTCCGCCCCCCTACACTGTGCGCATAGATCATGGCGTCGCCTCGTCAAGCTGGTTCAGATCGTCTCCGCCTTCAGTTCTTCGGTCGAACTCGATCAGGTCGTCGAGCGGAGCAGCCTCGCGCCGACTCTCGGTGGTGAGGAAATAACCATAGCCGATCGCCAGCATGACGACGAAGATCACGAAGATGAGGAGGTTGAAATAGATCATCGCGATCATCGCTATGACCGCCGCGAACAGCGCGAAGGCCGGGAAGACCGGGTAGAACGGCGCGCGGAACGGCCGGCTCATATTGGGCTCCGACCGGCGCAGCCTGAACAGGCTGGCCATGCTGATGATGTACATCAATATGGCGCCGAACACCGACATGGTGACGATATTCGCGGTCAACGGCTGGCCGCCGATCACGATCAGATTGTCGCTGAAGATCGCGAGGATGCCGACCGCGCCGCCGGCGAGGATGGCGACATACGGCGTCTTGAAGCGCGGGTGGACCCTCGCCAGCACGGGCGGCAGATAACCCGCCCGCGCCAGCGCGAAGATCTGGCGGGAATAGCCGATGATGATGCCATGGAACGAGGCGATGAGGCCGAACAGGCCGAGCGCGACAAGCATGTGCAGCCAGCCGCTTTTTTCGCCGACGATGAATTTCATCGCCTGCGGCAGCGGATCGTTGATGTTCGAGAGTTTCGTCCAGTCGCCGGCCGCGCCTGCGAACAGCATCACGCCGATCGCCAGAAAGAGAAGCGTCAGGATGCCGGTGATGTAGGCGATTGGGATCGAGCGTTTCGGGTCCTTCGCCTCCTCCGCCGCCATGGCGACGCCCTCGATGGCGAGGAAGAACCAGATGGCGAAGGGAATCGCCGCGAACATGCCGGCGAACGCCGCCATGCTGAACTGATCCTGCCCGGACCAGCCGCCCTTGACGAAATTCGCGATCGAAAATCCGGGACTGACGACGCCCATGAAGACGAGCAGTTCGAAAATCGCCAGCACCGTGACGACGAGTTCGAACGTCGCCGCGATCTCGACGCCGATGATGTTGAGCCCCATGAAAATGATATAGGCGCCCAGTGCGGCGACCTTCGGGTCGAGCGCCGGGAAACTGCACGTTGAGATAGGCGCCGACGGCGAGCGCGATGGCCGGCGGCGCGAACACGAATTCGATCAGAGTGGCGGCGCCCGCGAAATAGCCGCCCGTTCGGGCCAAACGCGTGGCGGGCGTAGGCGAACGGGCCGCCGGCATGCGGAATGGAGGTCGTCAGCTCCGTGAAGCTGAAAATGAACGTCGTATACATCGCGGCGATAAACAGAGCCGTGACGGTGAAGCCGAGGGTGCCTGCGCTGGCCCAGCCGTAGCTCCATCCGAAATATTCGCCGGAGATGACAAGGCCGACCGCGATCGCCCACAATTGCAGCGTCGTCAAACTTTGCTTCAGCTCGTGGTGAGTCACGACGCCGACGTGATGCCCGTGTTCTTCCTCGACGCCGATGTGAAGCCGATGTTCCTCTTCCATGCGACCACTCCCTGTTGTCTTTTGTTGTCTTTATTGTTCTCCGCTTCCGATAAGCCTCAAGGTCGAGCCCGCCGCCAGCGGGACTGGTCTCGCAGCGCGTCAATTGATCGCGCGACTCAACTCATGCAAGTCATGCGAGCTGAATGCCCAAAAGCTCAACTCCCGCGTCTTCCTCGCACGGTTGGCGCGAACGCGGCGCAGTGTGAGCCTTTATCGAGCGCGCTGCAAGCGAGTGGGCGCCGGCGGCGCCTATCGTATGCGGTGGGGAGGATGCACCCATTCGCTGAGGTGCGGTTGCAGTTCGTGATCCGGGATCTTGGTCAGATCCCTTGGCGAGAACGCCGCGCAGCTTGTCCGATGCCGTCTTGTCCAGGCTGTCGCGCAGATCGGCCAGAATGTGGCTCGGCGCGACGAGCACAAGTTCGTCGAAGGCGCCTCGTCGCGATGACTGAAGGAGCCAAGCTCCGAGATCCCTGGCGAAGCGTTCTTTCGCGGCTTCGTGCGGGTCGGTGCGGGGCTCGGCGCCATGGCGCGCCGCGGAGGCGCTTTCCTGGACGCGGCCCGGATGGTCGGCGCCAATGTCCGACGAACGCAGATGCGCGCTCTTCGAATCGATGCGGTCATGCGTCTGCAGCGCGCCATCCTCGCGCGGCGCGACGATGCGCGCATGCTCGCCATCGGCGACGACGATCCATAATTTCAGATGTTTCACCATGGCTGCGCCTCGCTTCATGTTTTGCCGGCGACCAGCTGATCCAACGGCGCCGGCCGCATCGCGTCGTGCCCTTGCTGCTTACATCTCGTTGCGCCGGAAGGCCATGCGCCAAGTCAATGCGTGTCGCCGGCGGCTTCAAAGCGCATCTTCAAATTGCATTAAGCATCGCAAAAGAAACCCGGCCGATATCGAAAACCTTAGCCAATCTTTTAAACCGCCTCGGCTAGCCTGTGCGCCGGCGCAAAAATGGCGACGCTGCGTCTTGCGCCTTTTTCGGTCTTATGGGCGGCAAAGATCAGCCACAATTACAATCTCTTAATACGAATTAACCATTATGGCGCAGCTTTAGCTGTTGCGGAGCCAGGCGTTCCGCCAAGCGGCACTTGTAAGGGGTCAGAACATGAGCGAGCCAGTAACGACATGGCGGCCGCTGATCGAGTTCGACGAGGGTGAACGGCGCTTTGGCCGACCCGAGACAGCGCATCCCGACGAGGGCGAGGCCTTCGCCGAAATCATTGGTTTCGCCGGCGACCGGAGCGAGAGCGCATCCGGATATGAGGCCGCGGCCGAACACGGTGCGCTGGATTCGCCAGCCGCCGCGCTTTCGCCCGTGCAGGTACCGGTGATCCGGGGCGATTTCGCCGCCATCGAGGCGGCGCTGCTCGGTGCGGCGCGACCCGGCGCGGCTGCGTCGGAACCGGCTGAAGTGCGGAGGACGCCGCCTTGGGCGCGTTTTGACTTGCGCGCCTCGCGCGCGGACGCCGACGCCGAAGTACCGGCGTTCCGTTTTCCCGCCCTTTCGGTAGAAGGCCCGGACGCCCAGGACGCTCCTCAACAGCCGGCGCCTCTGCTGGCGGAGATCCCCGACGCCGCGTTTTACCCTGACGCTGGCGCGCCAGCGGACAATTTCATCCTTTTCGACGATGCGACGGTATCCGGCAACGCGGCGATCGCCGACGAAGACAAGAGATCGCGGCGTCCCATCTATATCATGGCGGCGCTCGTGCTCGCCGGCATCGCCGGCATGACCGCGACCTCGTTCAGACGGGATGGCTCCGGCGAGATGTCGCAAGAGGCGTCAAAACCCGTCGCGATTGCGCCGGTCGCCGCCGAAACAGCGGCTGCGCCGTCAACCCAGAGCGCGCAAGCCAGCCCGGAGCCGAGCGCCGCGTCCCCTGCGCAGCAGGCCTCCGACCACCGGCGTCGGGTCCGACGCGCAGCCGCCGCGACAGCCCCGTCTCAGCCGGCCCCCGCACAGCAGGCGTCAGCCGCGGAGAGCGTCCCGCCGGCTGATCCGGCAGCCGCGCCGGCGCCAGCGGCGGATGCCGCGCCCCGCGTCATCTCGCTCAGCGAGCCGGCCGGCGCGCCCAGCGCCCCCGTTGCGCTTCCGGCCGTGCCCCCGCCGCCAAGCGAGCTGCCGACCGCGAGCATTCTGGCGCCCCCGGCGCCCGGCAAAGCGCAAATGCTGGCCGAGCCCTCCGTCAACGCGGCGATGGGCGAGGCGAAGAAAGTGAAGACCGCGGCCGTGCGGCCGGACGGAAGCCTCGTGAACGCCGAGCCGCCGGCTACCAAGCCCGCGCCGCAAGAAGCGCTCAACAAAGAGCTCCCGGCCAAGGCGCCGCTCGGCAAGGACGCGTCGGTCAAGGCGGCGAAAGTCGCGCATCTGAAGACGCCGCACCCCGGCTCCGCGGCCGCCAAGACCGCCGCCGCGACCAATCACGCCAAGCCCGCGGCTGTCGCGACCGTGGCCAAACCGAAGTCCGCGACCGGCCAGGACGCGCAGCTCGCGCAGCCGGCGCCGGCCCAGCAGGCCGCGTCGGCGCCCCCCGCTCCGGCCACGGCGGGACCGCTCGCTTTTGTCGATACCGCGGTGAACTCCATCACGGGCGCGACGGGCAAACTGCTCGATTGGGGCCGCACCGCGAGCAGCGGCGCGCATAATTGATCGACCCATGATCGACCGGGGCGCCCGCACTGGCGCTTCGGGCAAGTCCGGACGGGCATGATCGCTGAGCGCAGGCGATCATGCCTGTTTTTTTGACTGCTCCGTGGGCCCCCTTTGATCCGCAAGAGGACGCAATCCCAAAAAATTGCAGAGCTTTCGGACAAGATCATGCGGTAGAACCAACCCGCAGATCGCGCCCGGAGCCCAAATGACGAAATCCCTGGCGGAATCGCCGCCAGCCGAAATTCCGCCGCTGCGGCAACGAAACCTGCAGCTTTTCGTCGCCGCGCGCATGGCGATGGCGTTCTCCATGCAGATGCAGAATGTCGCCATCGGCTGGTACGTCTATGTGCTGACGGGCAGCCCTTTGAGCCTCGGCTTCGTCGGGCTTGCGCAGTTTCTGCCTGCGGTCCTGCTCGTCCTCGCGACCGGCCACGCCGCCGACCGCTTCGATCGCCGCCGCGTCGTCATCACGAGCCTCGCCGTGCAGGCTCTCGTCTCGATCGCCCTTCTGCCGGTGATCTTCAGCGCGACGCCGAAAGTCTGGCTGATCTACGCAATCGTCTTCGTCCTCGGCGCGGCGCGATCCTTTTCGCAGCCATCGCTCGCGGCGCTGCTGCCCAATGTCGTCTCCCTCGACGATTTCCCGCGCGCGGTCTCGATTTCGACGTCCTCGCTGCAAATCGCCTTGATCGGCGGCCCGGCCTTGGGCGGACTGCTGCTGGCTTGGGACGGCCCCGCCCTGTTTTGCCTCGCCGCCGCCCTCAACGGCGTCGCGGCCCTCCTGATGATGCGCGTCAAGGCGAGACCGGCGCGCGTCGGGAGCGGCGAAGCGGACGCCGGCCTTCTCGCAGGATTTTCCTATTTGCGCGCCAACCGCCTCGTTCTCGGCGCGATCTCGCTCGATCTTTTCGCCGTGCTGCTCGGCGGCGTCACGGCCCTGCTGCCGATTTTCGCGCGCGACATTCTCGCGGTGGGCCCGACGGGATTAGGCCTGCTGCGCAGCGGGCCGGCCATCGGCGCCGTGATGGTCGGGCTTGTTCTCGCCCGCCATCCGCTGCGCGAGAACGTCGGCGCGATCATGCTTTCGACGGTCGCAGCCTATGGCGCGGCGACGATCGTGTTCGCGCTCTCGCGGTCCTTTCCGCTGTCGCTAGCGGCGATGATCGCGCTCGGCGGCTTCGACATGGTCAGCATGGTGCTGCGCCAGACCATGGTTCAGCTCGGCACGCCGGAGGCGATGCGCGGCCGCGTCAGCGCGATCAATTCCGTCTTCATCGGCGCCTCGAACCAGCTCGGCGATTTCGAATCGAGCGTCGCCGCCGTCTTTCTGGGAGCGGTCGGCGCGGCCATCTTCGGCGGGGTCGGGACCTTGATCGTCGTCGCGATCTGGGCCTGGCGTTTTCCGGAACTGCGCCGCGCCGAGCGGCTCGGCTAAAAAGCGCGCATCCCGCCTCCATTCGCTGTTTATTCCATCGACTATGTGAGCTGCATCCCCTAAATACATGCGAGATCAATCGGCGGACGGCGCATCGGAGAGGGCCGCACATATGAACCCAAGGATCAAGAAACCTGGCCGCACGGGCGGCGACGCATCATTGGAACATCGAAGCCGTCGTCTCCGACCTGCGCCATCTGCGCACCGCGGACCATGAGAGGCGCGCCGGACCCGTGAAGCTGCCCTCCCGCAAGGCGCTGGTCGCGGTCATGGAGGGTTTCAGCGCCGCGCTGTTTCCGCATCGTCTGGGTCCAGTCGATTTCACCGAGCGAAGGGGTCGATTTCTTCGTCGGCCACACGCTGGATGTCTCACTGACGGAGCTCCTGAAGCAGGTGCGCCTCGAATTCGCGCTGACGTCGGGCGTCGCCGACCTCATCGACCCCGAATCCGACCGGGCGGCGAGCGTCGTCTCCGCTTTCGCCAGTCAATTGCCGGGCGTGCGCGCCCTGCTCGACACCGATATCCGCGCCGCTTTCGACGGCGATCCGGCGGCGCGCAGCATCGACGAGGTGCTGATCTGCTATCCGGGCGTCACCGCGATCATCCATCAACGCCTCGCGCATATTCTCTACAAGCTCGGCGCGCCGCTGCTGGCGCGGATGATCACCGAGATCGCGCATTCGGCGACGGGGATCGACATTCATCCGGGCGCTGAGATCGGCGAGCGGTTCTTCATCGACCACGGCACCGGCGTCGTCATCGGCGAAACCACGATCATCGGCCGCAACGTGCGCCTCTATCAGGCCGTGACGCTCGGGGCGAAGCGGTTTCCGACCGACGAGCATGGCGCGCTCGTCAAGGGCGGCGCGCGCCACCCGGTCGTCGAGGACGACGTCGTCGTCTACGCCGGCGCGACCATCCTCGGCCGCGTCACCATCGGCCGCGGCTCCTCCATCGGCGGCAATGTCTGGCTGACGCGCAGCGTGCCGCCCGGCAGCACGATCTCGCAGGCGCAGGTGCGCAGCGAAGATTTCCACGACGGCGGCGGGATCTGAGCAGCCACGCGCCATCGTCCGGTTGGCGATCCGAGTTGCGCGATACGAGTTGGATTGCCGGATCGCCGCGGTTAAGCTCGCAGCCTCGCCCCTCAAACCCGCACGCTCATGCTCTCCACCTTCGGCGTCGTTTTTCCGATCTTTGCGCTGATCCTCGCCGGCTATCTGAGCCGGCGGCTCGATTGGCTGGGGCCGGCGGCGTCGGGCGAACTCAATCGCTTCGTCGTCGCCCTCGCCCTGCCGGCGCTGCTGTTCGACATCATGGCGCATGCGAACTGGGCCGCCGTAAACCAGCCGGGCTTCATCGGCGCCTTTGGCCTCAGCTCCGCCGCCGTCTTCGCACTGACCGTCGCGATGCGCCTGCGGGCGCTGCCGCTCACTGATGCAGCCATTGACGCGCTCAACGCCTCCTATGGCAACACCGGCTATATCGGCATTCCGCTGTGCCTCATCGCGCTCGGGCCGCAAAGCCAGACACCGGCGGCGATTGCGACGATCTTCACCGCCTGCATTCTTTTTGGCGGCGCCGTCATTCTGATCGAGATCGGACTTGCGAACGAAAAGCGCCCGGCGCATCTGGCCCTGAAGGTTGCGGGATCGCTGCTGCGCAATCCGCTGCTGGTCGCGCCGGCGCTGGGCGCCCTCGTCGCAGCGTCCGGGTTCAGGATGCCGGACGGCGCCGAAGTCTTTCTGCATCTGCTGGGCGGCGCGGCCTCTCCCTGCGCGCTGGTCGCGCTTGGCCTCTTCCTCGCCGAAAAGGGCGAGGTCGCCGAGAGCAAGGCGGCGCCCGCTCTCCTCATCGCGCTGAAGCTCATCGTCCAGCCGGCCATCGCGTGGATGCTGGCGGAGAAGGTTTTCGCCCTCTCGCCGGCGATCGCGAAGACCGCCGTGCTGATGGCGGCGCTGCCGACCGGGACCGGCTCCTTCATGCTCGCCGAATATTATCGGCGCGAGGCGAAGGTCACCGCCGCCGTGATCCTTTACTCGACGATTTTGTCGCTCGTCACGATCTCCGCCTATCTGGCGTTCTCGGGCTGAGCGGCAGCGTAATGACATTTGCGTTACGCTCTGCTAGAATACGAGCGCAAAGGGGACGCCATGCCAACCAGACCCGTCAGCGCGAAGCGCGAAACGCTCAATGTCCGCATCAAGCCGGAAGATCGCAGCCTCATTGACAGGGCCGCGCATCTTCTCGGCAAGAGCCGCACGGATTTCCTGCTCGAAGCCGGAAGGCGCGCCGCCGAGGACGCCTTGCTCGACCAGACATTCTTCAAGGTAAGTCCCAAGGTTTACGCCCAATTCGTCGCGCGGCTCGACGCGCCGCCCACGCCGAACAAGGAGCTGCACCGGACCGTGACGACTCCAGCGCCGTGGGAATGAATGGCGCTCACGCCTCCACAACCTATTGACGAAAGCTGCCAGATCGGAGCCTTCGAGTCGGGCGTCCCGGCGCTTGACGACTGGCTGCGGCGCCGCGCCCGGGCGAACCAGGCGAGCGGCGCATCGCGCACTTACGTCGTCTGCGAGGAGTTACGCATCGTCGGTTACTACGCCCTCGCCTCCGGCGCGGTCGCGATCGAAACCGCTTCCAGCCGTCTTCGCCGCAACATGCCGGACCCCGTACCGGTCGCCGTGCTGGGACGGCTCGCAGTCGATCGAAGCTTTCAGGGGCATGGCCTCGGACGCGCCCTGGTGCGGGACGCTGCGCTGCGCATCATCCAGGCGGCCGATTTGATCGGCATTCGCGGCATTCTTGTTCACGCCATTTCGCCGGAAGCCAAGGCGTTCTATCTCGCGCTCGGATTCGAAGCCTCGCCGCTGGAGCCTCTGACGCTGATGGCGACGTTGGCGGATATTCGGGCGGCGATCTGAAAACGCCTAAGAAGCGCTCTCTGTATGCGCCCGCAGGTCGAGAGCGGCGTTAGGTCCGTTTCCACTTGGAGCTTCCGGGCTGGAAGCCGCCGCGTCATCGAACGCTCAATCATTGAACTCGCGGCCCGCGCGCACCTCTTTCACATAGCCGGCGCGGATGGTGAAATCGCCGAAATGCTCGCCGGGGTTTTCTGTCGCGCGCGTAATGCGCGGCGATCTCACCGATAGCGGCAAGGATCGCCTCTTCGCCGATATTTTCGCGATACATCCTGTTAAGGCGCTGGCCGTGAAAGCCGCCGCCGAAATAGAGATTATATTTGCCCGGCGCGCGGCCGGTCAGCGCGATCTCGGCGACATAGGGCCGCGCGCAGCCATTGGGGCAGCCAGTCATGCGGATGGTGATCGGCTCTTTGTCGAGGCCGTTCTCAGTGAGGATCGTCTCGATCTTCGTCACCAGCGCGGGCAGATAGCGCTCGCTCTCGGCCATGGCGAGGCCGCAGGTCGGCAGCGCGACGCAGGCCATGGAGTTGAGCCGCAACAGGCTCTGATCGTTGCGACGATCGAGGCCGTATTGCTTCAAGAGCGCCGCGATCTTCGCTTTGCCCCTGGCCGGAATGTCGGCGATGACGACGTTCTGGTTGGGCGTCAGCCGGAACGTCCCCTGATGCGCTTGCGCGATCGCGCGCAGGCCGTCGAGCAGCGCAAGCCCCTCGCGGTTGACGATGCGGCCATTCTCGACGAACAGCGTGAAATGATGGCGGCCGTCCTCGCCGGTCGCCCAGCCAAAGGCGTCGCCATTGGTCGTGAACTTGAAGGGGCGCGGGGGCTTGAGCGCGAAGCCCATGCGCCGTTCGATCTCCGCCTTCACCCAATCGAGCCCGAGATCGTCGATCGTATATTTGAAGCGCGCATGGGCGCGCACTTTCCGATCGCCATGATCGCGCTGGACGCCGATCACCGCGTCCGTCGCCGCCAGCAGTTTGTCCTTCGGGATGAAGCCGATCACGTCGCCGAGCCGCGGATAGGTTTCCGGCGCGGAATCGGTGCGGCCCATGCCGCCGCCGATCGTGATGTTGTAGCCTTGCAGCTTGCCGCCTGACGTGATGGCGATGAAGCCGAGATCCTGCGTGTAGACGTCGATGTCGTTGATCGGCGGAATGACGAAGCCGATCTTGAACTTGCGCGGCAGATATTGCTTGCCGAGGAACGGCTCCTCCGGCTCGGAGGTCGCGACGCGCTCCTCGCCATACCAGATCTCATGATAGGCGCGCATGTTGGGCAGCGCGTGATCGCTGACGCGCCGCGCCGCGTCATAGACTTCCGCATGAAGCGCGGAGAGCGACGGGTTGACCGAGGCCATGACGCCGCGCACGACGTCGCCGCAGGCCGCGATCGTATCGATCAGGGTCTCGTGCAGGCCCCGGATCGTCGCCTTGAGGTCGGTCTTGACAACCCAGTGGAACTGGAAGGTCTGGCGCGTCGTCACCCGCAGCGATCCATTGCCATAGGCGCGGGCGAGCTCGTCAAGCTTCAGCCATTGCTGCGCGCGTGCAGACGCCGCCCGGCAGACGCAGCCGGATCAGGAAGGAATAGGCCGGCTCCAGCTTCTGGCGGCGACGCTCGTCGCGCAGATCGCGATCGTCCTGCACATAGATGCCGTGAAACTTCATCAGCTTGGCGTTGTCGTCGCCGGAGACGGCGCCGGTGATGGAGTCGAGCAGCCCTTCGTTGATGGTGCCGCGCAGATAGTCGCTGCGCACCTTCATCGCCTCGTCGGGGCCAAGCTTTTCGAGCGGCTGGGAGAGATCGCGGCTGCGGTCCGGACCTTGCAGGCTCTTCGTCATCTAACGATCCTCAATAAACGTCGCGCTGATAGCGATGGTCGCGCTGCAGGCCGCGCACATAGTCCTCGGCGGCCTCCTGCGAGCGGGCTCCATGCTTCTTGACCACGGAAATCAGAGCTGCGTGCACATCGGGCGCGAGCTGCGAAGCATCGCCGCAGACATAGATATGGGCGCCCTCCTCGAGCCACGCGAAGACCTCGCGGCCATGCTCGACGAGCCTGTGCTGCACATAGGCCTTTTGCGCGCGGTCGCGCGAGAAGGCGACGTCCATTTTCGTCAGAACCTTGTCTTTCAGATAGGCCTGCCACTCGGTCTGATAGAGGAAATCCGTGCGGAAATTGCGCTCGCCGAAGAAAAGCCAGGAGCGGCCCGCGGCGCCGCGCGCCTCGCGCTCCTGCATGAAGGCGCGGTAGGGCGCGACGCCCGTGCCGGCGCCGATCATGATGATCGGGACGTCGTCGGCCGGCAGGCGGAAATGCGGATTGGACTGGACATAGACCGGGAGGACCGCATCCGGCGCGGCGCGATCGGCGAAATGGCCGGAAGCCACGCCAGCGCGCGGCTCGCCGTGCAGCTCGTAGCGCACGGTCGAGACGGTCAGATGCGCCTGATCGGGGTTCGCGGCGAGGCTTGAGGCGATCGAATAAAGGCGCGGCTGCAACGGCCGCAGTCCCGCGACGAACGCCTCGGCCAGCACGCCGGGAACAGGAAACTCGCGAATGACATCGATAATATGATGGTCGCGAACATAGACGGCGCGTTCGCCGCGCGTGCTCGTCGCCGATCAGTTTTTTCAAGGCGCCGGAGGCCGACAAATTCGCCCATTGCTCAAGAAAGCGCGGGGTCGCCGCCGTGATGTCGAATTTTTCCTCCAGCGCTTGCGCGAAAGGCGTCTTGCTCCCTTTCAGCTTCAACGGCGCGCCGGCGCCAAGGCCAAGACAGCCGATTATTTTCGCGACAAGGGCCGGATCGTTGCGGGGCGCGACTCCGAGCGCGTCGCCCGGCTCGAAACTGAGGCCGGAGCCTTCCAACGAAATTTCGATGTGCCGCGTCTCCTTGCTCGAACCGCGGCCGGTGAGGACGAAGTTGTCGATGATTGTAGCGGGAAACGGAGTTCTTTTGTCGAAAGCGGCCGGCTTCGCCTCGGCGATCGCCGAAACGCCGTCGTCCGTTTGCGGCGCCGCGCTTGCCGTGATCGCGCGCGAGCAGAGCCAGCGCGGCGGCGATCCATGCGGCGGCGGAATCGTCGTAATCGACATCGCAATCGACGCGCGGCAAAAGGCGCGCTGCGCCGAGCTCCTCGAAGCGCCGGTCGAGCCGCTTGCCCGCCTCGCAGAACTTTTCATAGGTCGAATCGCCAAGCGCCAGCACGCCGAAACGCAGACCCGTAAGGGATGGAGCCTTGCGGCCTTCGAGGAATTCGAAGAAGTCCACAGCCGGCTGCGGCGGGTCGCCCTCGCCATAGGTGCTGGCGATGAGGAGGAGGTCCTGCTCCTCCCTCAGCCGGCGCGACTTGTACTCGCCCATGTCGGAGACCGTGGCGTCAAGGCCAAGAGCCTTCGCCTCAACGGCCGTGGTGCGGGCCAGAGCCGCGCTATTGCCCGTCTCGGATCCGTAAAGAATGGTCAGCGTGCGGGTCCGCGCGGCTGCGACTGGCGGCTGGCGGCCGGCGCGCGCCGGCGCATTGGCGAGCGCGACCCCGGCTCCCGTGCGCGCGCTTTCGAGGCCGGCGAAATAGCCGCTGAGCCAGAGCGCCTGGCGCGGCGCTGAGCGTCGCCGCAAGCGCGTTGATCTGCCGCCATTGGTCGGCGTTCAGCAGTCCGGGACTGGGGAAATCGGTAGGGTCAACGCGCTGCACATTCGCCGTCCTGATTTAACATGGGCCCCATGCTTATTCCACATGATTCATGTTATTAATTATAAATCTCGGATTTGTTCTGTCAGTTTCTATCCGAGGCGCCTATCCCGGAGCAAGATCAATATAGACCGATGTAGAAGTGAAGCTTTCGGTGCATCCGGCGCCGGCGTCAAGGCCGACGCAGCGCGGGGCCTGTCGGGGCGATAGCGGGCGCTCCCCTGACCGCCTTGCAAACAATCTCCTGTTCGATAACGGAACTTGCGTTATAATTGTTTTTTAACTTCCCACAAATTAAGTCGATTCAGATAGTTGTCGCGCGTCCTGGAGATTCGGCGGTACGGCGCGCAGCTATTGCGCAAGCGTCGATGCGCTTGAGCGAAGCGCAACGTTTTAGACCCCCGCCGCCGGGAGCCGGCGCGCGAAGTGCAGCAGGCGGCGACGAACCGGAGGATTTTCACAGGGCCGCGCGCCGAGCCCGGCGAGGGGCGAGCCTGGCGAGCCAAAGCCCCGGCGCTCCGTAACAAGACGCCGCGCGCATACGCAAAAATCGACAAAAAATAAAAGACAAAAATTAGGCGGGAGGAAACATGTTCCATCAATTGCTGACGCCGGTTGGCGACAACCTCGCTTTGTCGTTCGTCGTCGCGGCCGCGCCGATCGCGGTCGTGCTGGTGATGCTTGGCGTGCTGCGCCGCCCCGCATGGGCAGCCTCGCTCGGCGGCCTTATCGTCGCCCTCGCGATCGCCGTGCTGGTTTGGCGATTCCCGGTCCGCGCTCGCAATCAACAGCATCGCCGCCGGCGTGGTGTTCGCGCTGTGGCCGGTGATGTGGATCGTCTTCAATGCGCTGCTGCTCTACAACATCGCGGTCGCATCGGGCCGCTTCGACGCGTTCCGCGATTGGGTCCTGAACCATTTGCCGAACGATCGCCGCATCGTGCTGGTGGTGATCGGATTCTGTTTCGGCTGCCTGCTGGAAGGCATCTCCGGCTTCGGCACGCCGGTCGCGATCACCAGCGCTCTTACTGATCCTCGTCGGCTTTCCGGCGCTTGAGGCGCTGACCTTCACGCTGATTTTCAACACGGCGCCAGTCGCCTTCGGCGCGCTCGGCGTGCCGATCACCGTGCTTGGCCAGGTCACCGGCCTGTCTCCCGTGACGCTCGGCGCCATGGTCGGGCGCCAACTGCCGTTTATCGCCATGTTGCTGCCGTTCTACGTCATGACGATCTATGGCGGGACGCGCTCGCGTCCGCGCCTTGTGGCCCGTGCTGGCGGTCGCCGGCGGCAGCTTTGCGCTCGGCCAGTTCGTCTCCTCGAACTTTCTCGATTATGCGCTGACCGACGTGCTTTCGTCGCTGACCGCGTTGATTGCGACGCTCGCATTCCTGCGCGTCTGGAAGCCTGCGCCCGACCCTGAGTTTTGCGTCTCTCTGCGCGGCGGTTCAGGCGGGCGGCGCCGATCTCGCCCCGAAAGCGCATGGAAGCCAGATGTCGCCCTGGCAGGGATGGCTGCCCTGGCTCGTCGTCTCGGCGGTGGTGATTTTGTGGACGCACTTCAAGGTGTTTACAATCGGCCAGCAGACGATCCCCTGGCCCGGTCTCCACAACGAGATCGCGATCACCCTTTACAAGGATAAGCCCTATGCCGCGAACTGGGTGTTCCAGCCGCTGGCGACGGGCACTGCGATCCTGCTCTCGACGATCATCACTTCGGCGCTCGTCGGCGTTGGCCCGCGCCAGTTCATCAAATGCATCGGCGCCACCTGGCGGCAGAGTCGACTGGCGATCCTGACCGTGTGTTTCATTGTCGGCCTCGCCTATCTGATGAACTATTCGGGGATGAACTACACGCTTGGCCTTGGCGTCGCCTCGACGGGGCTTCTTTTTCCGCTGGTTTCGCCGTTCCTCGGCTGGATCGCGGTGTTCCTCTCGGGCAGCGACACTTCTGGCAACGCACTGTTCGGCAATCTGCAGGTGGTGGCGGCCAATCAGCTCGGCCTCAATCCCGTGCTCTTCGCGGCGACGAACTCCTCGGGCGGCGTGATGGGCAAGATGATCTCGCCACAGAACATCTCGACCGGCGCGGCGGTGACTGACCTCAAAGGGCAGGAGGGCGTCGTATTCGCACGCACCTTCAAGCACAGCATTGCGCTGACGCTAGTGCTCGGCCTCCTTGTCCTGTTGCAGCAATATGTCGCGCCATGGATGATTCCGCATCCGTGAATCCGTCAACGCGGTGTCTTTTCCGAAATGGCCAACGCACGCACCCAGGGTCGGACTCTTCGTCACCTGTCTCGCCGATCTCATTCGGCCGCGCACGGCTTTCGCGGCCCTGACCCTGCTGCGGCGCGCCGGATGCGAGGTCGAGGCGCCGGCGCAGCAGACCTGCTGCGGCCAGCCGGCCTATAATTCGGGCGATCGCGGCGACGCGCGAGAGGATTGCACGGAACGTCATCAGGACGTTCGAAGGCTATGACTATGTCGTCGCGCCGTCCGGCTCCTGCATGGGCATGATCAAGCTGCATTATCCGGAGCTTTTCGCGGATGATCCCGCCTGGCGGGGCCGCGCGGAAGCCCTCGCCGCGAAGGGCTTTGAGCTGACCAGCTTCCTCGTCGATGTCCTTCGCTATCGTCCGCAGGGAATCGCGCTGGCGGCGCGCGCGACCTACCACGACACCTGCTCAGGGCTGCGCGAACTCGGCGTCTTGCGCCAGCCACGCGCGCTGCTCGCCGACGTCAAGGGCCTCGAGCTGACGCCGCTGCCGGACGGCGAGGCCTGTTGCGGCTTCGGCGGAACTTTCTGCGTCAAATATCCCGCGATCTCCAACGCCATCGTCGATGAGAAAGCCGGCCATATCGAAGCGACGAAAGCCGATCTGCTGCTTGGCGGCGATCTCGGCTGCCTGATGAACATGGCGGGCAAGCTGCATCGGCGCGGCGCGCGCATCCGCGCGTTCCACGTCGCCGAAATCATCGCCGGCATGGGCGATGGCCCCGCGATCGGCGAGGAGCCCTGAACCCATGTCGCTTGTGGGCGCCGATACGTTCAAGAGCCGGGCAGCCGCCGCGCTGGCCGACGCAAATCTCAAACTTGCGATCGACCGCACGACGCGCACCGCGCGCGCCAAGCGCGAGGCCGCCGTCGCCGACTGGCCGGGCTTTTCAAAAGCGCGCGATCTCGGGCGCCGCATCAAGGATCACGTGATCGAAAACCTCGATCATTATCTCCTCGAATTCGAGCGCAACGCCGTCGCCTCCGGCGCCATCGTGCATTATGCGGCGAGCGCCGGGCGAGGCCTGCGAGATCGTCATCCGCATCTGCCGCGAGGCGGGCGCGCAGACGATCACCCGCTCGAAATCGATGCTGGGCGAAGAGATCGGCCTGCCCCATGCGCTTGACGCGGCGGGCCTCACCCGCATCGAAACCGATCTCGCCGAGCACATCGTGCAACTCTCGAACGACCGGCCCTCGCATATCATCTGGCCGGCGCTGCACCATACGCGCGAGGATATCGCGCGCGCTGTTTCGCGAGCATCATCATACGCCCCAAAACAGCGACGACGTCGCCGGCATGGTGGCGAGCGCGCGGCGGCAGTTGCGCGGCGGCTTCCTCGGCGCCGACGTCGGCATCAGCGGCGCGAATTTCCTCATCGCCGACAGCGGCGCCATCTGCACGGTGACCAACGAAGGCAACGCCGAGCTGACGACGACGATCCCGCGCGTCCACATCGTCACCGCGGGCATCGAGAAGCTCGTGCCGAGCCTCACCCACGCCTTCATCCTGCTGCGGCTGCTGGTGCGCTCGGCGACCGGCGCCGACATCACCCAATACACGACCTTCCACTGCGGCCCGAAGCGCGCCGGCGATCGCGACGGGCCGGAGGCCTTCCATATCGTGCTGGTCGACAATGGCCGCACGCGCATGTTGGCCGAGGGCCTTGGCGAGATGCTGCGCTGTCTGCGCTGCGGCGCCTGCATGAATCATTGCGTCGTCTACAATGAAATCGGCGGCCACGCCTATGGCGGAGTCTATCCGGGTCCGATGGGCGCGGTGCTGACGCCGGTTCTGGACGGGCTTGAAAAATCCCGCGACCTCCCCCAAGCCTGCACGCTGAACGGGCGCTGCCAGGAGGTCTGTCCGGTCGATATTCCGCTGCCGGCGATGCTGCGCGGCTGGCGCGACAAAAGCTGGGCGCAGGGGCTTGAGCCGAATGCGCAGCGCGGGATGATCGGGCTCTGGGCCTTCGCCGCCGCGCGCCCCGGCCTCTACCGCTTCGGGACGCGCCTCGCGATGCGGGCGGTCCGCCTCTTCTCCAAAAACGGCTGGATCGGCAAACTGCCTCTCGCTGGCGGTTGGACGCGCCATCGCGACTTTCCCAAACCCGCGGCGCGCACCTTCTTTGAACAGTATCAGGCTCAAAGGCGGAGACCCGACGCGTGAGCGCCCGCGAGGACATGCTGGCCGCGATCCGGCGCGCTTTGCCCCGCGAGCGGGAACCTCAGGACATCGCCGCCGCCGCCGAGGCTTTGGCGCTCGAATCGGTCGAGAGCCGGCCGCGGCTTCCAGACGGCGATCTCGCGGAAGCCTTCGCCGCGCGTCTCGTATCGGACAAAGTCGTCGGCGCCAGCGCCGATCGCGTCGCACGGCTCGAGGACGCGCCCGCGGCGGTGCGGCCGTTATTGCGCCGTCCACGGTCTCGATCCCACTCTCGTCCTGCAGCCTGATCCCGACCTGCAACGGCTCGACTGGAGCGGCTTCACGATATGCGCGGCGATCGGCGGCGACGAGACGCTGGCGGTCGCCAGGGCGCGCTGGGCCGTCGCCGAGACCGGGACGCTCGTATTTCACTCAGGCCCGGAGTCGCCGACCCTGCTCTCGTTTTTGCCTCTGCACCATGTCTGCATCATCGATCGCGCGAAAATCCTGGCGCATCTTGAAGATTACGCCAACGCCGAACGGAGCGCGCCTGCCCCGCGCAACGTCAATCTCATCACAGGGGCCAGCGGCACCGCCGATATCGAGGGCGCGCTTGTGCGCGGCGCGCACGGGCCGGCCTTCCTCCATGCGATCATCGTCGGCTGAGATCTGGCCGCCTCACGCGCCATAGCGCGCCATGAACAGGCTGACGGCCTCCGTTGCGTGCGCGAGCAACTCCGCCTCCGTGAATGCGGCCTTGACGACGAGGCGTAATATCTGGTGATGCGCGATGACGGCTCCGATAAAGAGTCTCGCGGCGAGATCGGGATCGCCCACCCGCAATTCACCGCGCTCCGCGGCCTGACTTAGATAGCCCGACAGCCGGGCGATGACCCGGCCGGGGCCCTGCGCATAAAAGATGCGGCCGAGCTCGGGCTCGCGCGGCGACTCGGCCACGACCACCCGATAGAGGCAAATTGAATCGGCGCCTCCCAGAAAATTGAGAAGGTTGAGCGCGAGGTCGAGCAGGACCTGCTTCGGCGATCCTGACAATTCGCCCTCCTCGCCGCCCATCATGAGCGCGGAGCGGCGGCGCACGACCTCGGAAAACAGCGCCTCCTTGCAGCCAAAATGGCGGTAAAGCGTTTCTTTCGAGGCGCCGGCGCGCTCGGCGATGACCTGCATCGTCGTTTCAGCGTAGCCCCGCTCAAGAAACACGCCTTCCGCGACGGCGGAGATCTGGTCGCGGCGCTTTTCGCCGCGCGGCACTGGGCTTGCCTGACACTGCATCGTTGACGCGCGCGAAATCTCGTGTAACCGTACCAGTCAGTTCGGTTAATAGCTATGCACCGAAAACGGGTCGGCGCGCAAGCCCCGGCTGCGTCGGTTCGTCACGGGCGCCAAAGACAAGTCGAGCGGATCACAGGATGGATCAGCAATCCGAAACCGAAATGTCCCAAGCCGAACTGCGCGAGCGGGACGAAAGGACGCCGGAACCCGGGGTCGCCGAGGCGCCGGCCGAGGATCGCGCCGAACCCGACGACGACCAGGCCGCGCCGGAGGGCGAAGCGCCGGCGCCGAAAAAGAAGCGCTCGCTTCTGTTCGTCGGCCTTCTCATCGCGGCGGCCGCCATCGCCGGCGGCGCCTATCTCTATTTCTCCACCCTCAACATCGAGTCGACGGACGACGCCTACACGGACGGACGCGCGGTGACGATCGCGCCGCAGGTCTCGGGACTCGTCGTCTCCCTCGACGTCAACGACAATCAGTTCGTGCGCAAGGGCGAACCGCTGATCCATATCGATCCGCGGCAGTACATTCAGGACCGCGATTCCGCCGAGGGCGCCCTTCAGGTCGCCAAGGCCCAGCTCGCCGGGCTGAAGCTCGGCGCCGAAATCGCGCGGAAGAATTTTCCGGCCCAGCTGGAGCAGGCCAGGGCTCAGCTCGCCTCGGCGCAGGCGGCTGAGGTCAGGGCCGAGGCCGATTATCAGCGCCAACGCAGCCTTCCCAAACAGGCGACGACCCAGCAGGAGGTCGACGCGGCGACCGCCGCGCTGCGCCAGGCGCAGGCCCAGGTGGCGCTCGCCGAGGCGCAGGTGGCGGTGGCGGAGCCCGTGCCGCAGCGCATCGGTCAGGCCGACGCGGACGTCGGCCAGCTGACCGGCCAGGTCGAGCAGGCCCAGGCGAAGCTGGATCAGGCGAACTTGAACCTCGAATGGACTGTCGTCAGGGCGCCGCAGGACGGCTGGATCACCAAGCGCAATGTCGAAGTCGGCAATTACGTGACGCCCGGCCAGCAGATATTCTCGATCGTTTCGCCCGAGGTCTGGGTCACGGCGAACTTCAAGGAGAGCCAGCTCGACCGCATCCGCCCGGGGCAGCCGGTCGACATCGAGATCGACGCCTATCCGCACCTCAAGCTGAAGGGCCACGTCGACAGCGTGCAGCTGGGTTCCGGCTCGAAATTCACCGCTTTTCCGCCGGAGAACGCAACCGGCAATTTCATCAAGATCGTGCAGCGCGTTCCGGTCAAGATCGACATCGACAGCGGCCTCGATCCCGCTCTGCCGCTGCCGCTCGGCATTTCGGCGGTGCCGACGGTGAAGCTGAAATGACGCAGCCGGATGCGCACGCGCATTGGCGCCCTTCCGGCAACCCTTGGGCCATCGCCGTCGTCGTCACGCTCGCGGCGTTCATGGAGATTCTCGACACGACGATCGTCAACGTCGCGCTGCCCCACATCGCCGGCAGCCTGTCGGCCAGCAATGACGAAGCGACCTGGGCGCTGACCTCCTATCTCGTCGCCAACGCCATCGTGCTCACCATCTCCGGCTGGCTTAGCGCGGTGATCGGCCGCAAGCGCTATTTCATGATCTGCATTGCGATGTTCACGGTGTGCTCGTTTCTCTGCGGCATCGCAAACAGCCTGCCGCAACTGGTTTTCTTCCGGCTGCTGCAGGGCTTTTTCGGCGGCGGCCTGCAGCCGAACCAGCAGGCGATCATCCTCGACACCTTTCCGCCGGAAAAGCGCGGCGCGGCCTTCGGCGTCACGGCGATCGCGACGATCGTCGCGCCGGTGATCGGCCCGACTCTCGGCGGAATGATTACCGACACCTACAACTGGCGCTGGATCTTCTTCGCCAACATTCCGGTCGGCATCATCGCGACCTTCCTCGTCTTCGTTCTGGTCGAGGATCCGCCCTGGCTGCAAAAAGCGTCGCGGAAACACATCGACTTCATCGGCCTCGGCTTCATCACGCTCGGCCTCGGCTGCCTTCAGGTCATGCTCGACCGCGGCGAGGACGAAGATTGGTTCGGCTCGCCCTTCATCCGGGTGATGGCGGTTCTCGCCGCCTTCGGCATCGTCGGCGGGATCATCTGGCTCAAGACCGCGAAGCATCCGATCGTCAATCTCGATGTCTTCAAGGACCGCAATTTCACTATGGGATGCGTCTGCATCTCCGCCGTCGGCGGCGTTCTTTACGCCGGCGCGGTGGTGATCCCGCAGTTCGCGCAAACGGTGATCGGCTACACGGCGACATGGGCCGGCCTGATCCTGTCGCCGGGCGGCCTCGCCATCATCGTCCTCATTCCGATCGTCGGCGTGCTGATGCGTTTCATTCAGACCCGCCTCATCATCGCCGCCGGCTTTTTCGTCATGGGCCTGGCCTTCTTCTATTCGAGCCGCCTTTCGCCGATCGATCGATTTCGGCACGCTGGTCGCAATGCGCGCGGCGCAAACCGTGGGCCTCGCGTTCCTCTTCGTCCCGATCTCGACGATCGCCTACATCACCCTGCCGCGCCGCCTCAACGGCGACGGGACGGCGCTGTTCACCATGTTCCGCAACGTCTTCGGCTCGATCGGCATCTCGCTCGCGACCGCGATGATCACGGAGCGGACGCAGACGCGCCAGGCGCAGCTTTCGAAATGGGCGACGCCCTTCCATCAACCCTTCAACGAACTGATCGCGAGCACGCAAAGAGCGCTGGTCGCAATGGGGCACGCGGCGGGCGCCGCGCATGACGTCGCGGTCGGCAAGGTCTATCTCGCTTTCCGCGCGCAGGCGCAGATCCTCGCGTATTCAGACGTCTTTTTTTATACCGGCATCGTCGCCTTCTGCGTCGTGCCCTTCTGCTTCTTCCTGACCAACAAGAAGGCGGCCGGCGGCCCCGGCGGAGCCCATTGATATGACGTATGACATATCGGAGGGAGCGCGCGCAGCGCCTCGGCCATAATTTTCGCCTTGATCGCACTGTAGATAATCGCGGCGCCTTGAGACAGCGCGAGGCCCCATGATGCAGGACCGTCATGATTGAGAGACGCGGCATAGGATTGGCGGCGACGCTTCTGCGCCCTGCTGACGAGCGGCTGCTATTCGGTCGGCCCCGATTTCACGCCGCCAGATCCTTTGCTGCCGCGCGCGTCCTTTTTCGGCAAGGCGCAGCCGCAAAGCGCCGAGGAGCGCGCGGCCGCCGCCGGAGCGCGCTTATCTCGAAAGCGCGCCCGGCGAGGCCGCCTGGTGGAAAACCTTCCGCGATCCGACCCTGACCTCGCTCGCCGGACGCGTCGCCGATGCAAATCTCGACGTGCTGACGGCGACGGTGCGCCTCGGCGAGAGCCGCGCGCAGCGCGGCGTCACCGCCTCGGCGGCGCTGCCGAGCGTCAATGGCAACGCCTCGTACCAACGCGAACTCTACAGCAAGAACGGCATCCTCAGTCTCGCCGGACCCAATCTGAACGTGCCGCCGATCAGCGTCTGGCAGACCGGCTTCGACGCGTCATGGGAGCTCGATATCTGGGGCCACGTCAGGCGCCAGGTCGAATCGGCGGACGCCCAGATCGAGGCCTCCGAATATCAGCGCCGCGATCTGCTGGTGTCGGCGTTGGCGGAGCTTGCGCGCGACTATGTCGATTTGCGCGGCGCGCAGGCGCAAATCGCCATCGTCAATGACAATCTAAAGAGCGCCAGCGAAATTCTGGAGCTGACGCGGACCCGCGCCGCCAAGGGGCTGACGAGCGGCCTTGACGTCGAAAACGCCGCGGCGCTGGTCGAAAGCATCCAGCGCGGAGCTGCCGAGCCTCGAAAACCAGGTCGAGGTCGACATCAACGCCATCAGCCTGATCCTCGACGAAGGGCCGGGCGCGCTGAAGGGCGAACTCGCGCGGGCGAAGCCTATGCCGCCGACGCCGCCGCGCGCGCCGCTCGGCGTGCCCTCCGAGCTTGCGCGCCGGCGCCCCGACATACGCGCGGCGGAGGCGCAGCTGCATGCGGCGACCGCCGATGTCGGCGTCGCGGTCGCCGACTTCTATCCCAGCGTAAAATTGAACGGCAATATCGAACTCAATGCGCTTGACCTCGAAGAATCTGTGGAAGGGCAGCTCGCTGCAATATCAGTTCGGACCCAGCGTCGAGCTGCCGATTTTCGAGGGCGGCCGGCTGAAATCGACGCTGGACCTGCGCGCGAACCAGCAGCAGGAAGCTGCGATCAATTACCACAAGACCGTGCTTCAGGCCTGGCACGACGTCGTCAACGCGCTCAACGCCTTTGCCTCCGAACAGCGCCGGCGCGACAGCCTCAAGGCCGAGGTCGAGCATTCGCGCGAGGCGCTGTCCCTTTCGCGCGTGCGCTACACCAACGGCGTCGCGGATTTCATCACCGTGCTCGATGCGCAGCGGACCCTGCTGGCCTCGCAGCAACAGCTCGCGCAAAGCACGACCAGCGTCTCGACCAACCTGATCCAGCTCTACAAGGCGCTTGGCGGCGGCTGGGAGCAGACCTTCCCGAACGAGCCGCCGCAACCGGTCGCCGCCGCGCTTTCGCTGGAGTGAGGAAGCATTCGGGCCGTGACGCCTATCAGGCGATGAGAAGCTTCAGCTCCAGCCGTCGGACGGAGTTTCGAAGCCGACCAGATTTTGCCTCGTCCGCCATGGCGAAACGGCCTGGAACGCAGAAGGCCGCCTGCAGGGCCATATCGACATTCCGCTGAACGAGGCGGGACGGGCGCAGGCGCAGGCGGCGGCTTTGAGGCTCGCGACGCATAGCTTCGACGCGCTCTACAGCAGCGACCTTGCGCGCACGCTCGAGACCGCCGCCGTCGCGGCGGCGCTGCTCGGCCTTGAGGTGCGGCGGACGCAAAGCCTTCGCGAGCGCTGTCTCGGCGAATTTCAGGGCCTGACCCACGCCGAGGCGCAGGCGCGTTATCCGGCCGATTACGCCGGCTTTCGCGCGCGGGATGCGGATCATCCCCCGCCGGGCGGCGGCGAGAGTCTCGGTGCTTTTTCAGCGCGCGTCGAGGCGGCCTTGGCGAGCCTTGCCGAGAAGCATCGCGGCGAGACGCTGCTCATCGTGACGCATGGCGGCGTGCTCGACATCGCGCACCGCCTGGCGACCGGCCAAAGCCTAGCGGCGAAGCGCGATTTCCCGCTGCTCAACGGCGCGCTCAACTGGATCGAGCGCCGGGACGGGCGATGGGTTTTGCTGAGCTGGGCGGAGATCGACCATCTCGATCGCGCGCGGGATGAGATTTTCGACGGCGCAGAGGCAAGCGCCCCCAAAAGCTGACTTAGATCACGATGACTTTGGATCGAATCGATCCGAAGTCATGAACGTGATCGATTCCAATAGTTTAGAGCGGGATGCGGGCGAAAAAGTGCTGACACTTTTTCTCATCCCGCTCTAGCCGGGCGGAGCTTCGTCGCGGCTCCGCCGCGACATCAAAAGCAGCGCAATCGTCAAAACCGGCAGGGCAATGTCGAGATAGAACACCGGCCCGGCGTTGCCGGGCGCGAAATTTGCCGCCGTGATCATCTGGCGCACGTGACCGACGGCGTCGCCTAAAAGAAAGATCGCATTGACCAGCACGACGGCTGCCCTGAACCCGAAACTGGCGCGAAAAGCTGCGCAGCCGGCGACGCCAAAAGCGAGATCGGCCATGCCGACCTCGAACTGGAAGGGGCTGTCGGCCCAGCCGATGAACCGCGCCGCCATCTCGGGATAGGCGAGATGGAAAAAAGCGCTCCACAGGCCGCCGACGCCAATCGGCAAAAGCAGGAGCCAGGAGAGCGTGCGATCAGCCGATGGCCGCGGCCTCTCCAATGCGGCGCAAAGCAGCGCCGCGATGAACAAAACCGCCGTGAAATTGGACAGGACGAAATGGATGAGGCTGCCAATGGCGGAATGATTCATGATTTCGCTCAAGCCGAAATGGCTGGCGGGACCAGCACGGCGGCGCCGGAAATGCGGCCATGGCGCAAATCCTCCAGCGCCTCGTTGGCGCGCTCGAGCGGATAGGCGATCGCCCGCGTCCGCACCGGAATTTGGGGCGCGAGCGCCAGAAACTCCTCCGCGTCGCGCCGCGTCAGATTGGCGACGGAGCGGATTATTCGCTCCTCCCAGAGGTCGGCATAGGGAAAGGACGGGATGTCGCTCATGTGGATGCCGCCGCAAACCACGGTTCCGCCTTTCGCCAGCGCATGCAGGGCCGCGGGGACGAGCGCGCCGACGGGGGCGAAGATCAGCGCCGCATCGAGCGGCTCGGGCGGCGGCGTCAGGGAGCCGCCTGTCCATGCGGCCCCGCATTCGCGCGCGAACGCTTCGGCCGCGGCGTCGCCCGGCCGGGTGAAGGCGTAGATCTCCCAGCCAAGGTGTTTTGCGACCTGCGCGATGATATGCGCCGCGGCGCCGAAGCCATAGATGCCGAGGCGGCGGCCCTCCCCGGCAAGGCGCAGCGATCGATAGCCGATGAGGCCGGCGCAAAGCAGCGGCGCCGCCTCGACGTCGGCGTAAAGCGCCGGAAGCGGGAAGCAGAAGCGCTCGTCGGCGACGGTGAACTGGGCGAATCCGCCGTCGATGTCGTAGCCGGTGAAGCGCGCCTTGTCGCAAAGGTTCTCCCGCCCCGTACGGCAGAATTCGCAGACGCCGCAGGTCCACCCAAGCCACGGCACGCCGACGCGATCGCCCAGCTTGAAGCGCGCGACCTTCTCGCCGAGACCGGCCACCACGCCGACGATCTCATGGCCGAGGATCAGCGGCAGCTTTGGCCGCGCCAATTCGCCATCGATAATATGCAGGTCGGTGCGGCACACCGCGCAGGCGCGGACCTCGATCAGCAACTGATGGGCGTCGGGGCGGGGCGTCGCGACCTCCTTGAGGACGAGCGGCTTGCCCAAACCTTCAAAAACCATGGCTTGCATCGGCCGGATCCTGGATCAGACAGCGCGAACCATATCGCACGATCTCAAAAATCGCAGGGTTTCTGGACAAGACCTTGCGTCAGGACAAACGAACGAAGCGCCGGTTGATTTAAATTTTGAAGTCATCATGCTGCGGGGGCGTTGGCCGGGAGACGCCCCGTCGAAAGCGAAACTCTTGCGCCCTTGAGCGCATTTATCGGTTGAGGCGACGCGCGCCGACAATTCGCATCCGGCCGCCGCAAAGCGCGCCAGAAACAACGATTGCAACATTCACCGCAACGGGGAAGACCGTCATGACCACGAGAAAACTGGAAAAGTCCGAATGGAGCGCGTTCTTCAATGACGTGTCGAAAGGCCTCAAGGACGCGCAGGCGGAAATCGAAATCGCATCCTTAAAGCTCGGCGACCAGATCGAGGCGACCTGGCTGCCGCTTTATGGCGTCGTCTACGATCCGAAAGACGATATTTTCGAGATCGCCCTCAAGGGCCTCGACCACCTCATCCAGAAGCCGCGCGAGGTCTATATCGAGGAGGAAGCCGGAAGGCTTGTCAATGTCGAAATCGTCGATGGCGACAACAACCATCAGATCGTGAGGTTCAGGGAGCCGCACGGCAAATCCTGACGGCGCCGCGCAGCGCGACGATCAGGCGTCGACCTGAAACAATTGCCTGATGCGGTCGGTAAGGCGCCTTGCGGAATGATCGGCATGGTTCGATGCGACCGCATCATCGGCCGCCTGCATCGCCCGGCGCGCGGCGAGCGCATGTCCAAGCGCATCCGACAGGCCCGGCCGCTCGACCAGGATCGGGCGGAGATCGTCGGCGACGATCTCGTAAATGGACGCATGCGTCAGCGCCCGGATGGTGCCGCGCTGCGGCTCTCCCAGCAACAGGCCGCCTTCGCCGAAATAATCGCCCGGACCCAGCCGCACAAGCTCGTGCTCGCGCCCGTCCCTCACCTGATAAAGGGCGAGCGCGCCCGATTGCACGATCGCGAGCGTTTGCGCCACCACGCCGCGCTCGATCACGAGTTCGCCGGGCTCAAACGTCCTGCGCTTCATTTTGGCGGCGAGGACGGTCTTGTGCTCTTCGGTGAGCGAAGCGAATAGCGGCAGCTTTTCGAGAATCCGCTCGGGCGCGCTTTGCGCCGGCACGGCGGGGCCATCTGCGCCGGCGGGCATGGGCGCGAACGGGCCGGCGACGCCGGGCGTTTGAGCGAACTTCAATCCGGCGGCGACGGCGTGCCGGTAAACGCGGTCAAAGACTTCGTTGCGGGCGTCGTCTCCAACCGACCGGTTCGGGATCCGGTAGCTCACCGCCAGTTCGATCGCCGACGCGCTCAGCGACTTCACGGCGACCGTCGGCGGCGGCTGGTGCAGGATGCAGTTGCAGCTCGCCAGCGCCTGCAGCGACATCTCGACGAAACTCGCGGGCGACATCGAAGGCTCGAGCCGGATCAGCGTCGTCGCCACTTGCATCTCTTCCGGGGTGGTGACGTTAACGAGCTTGGCCTTGGCCAGCACGCTGTTGGGGATGATCGCGACGTCATGGCTCGCCGTCAGGAGATGCACCGCCTGCCAGTTCGTCTCGATGATGCGACCCTCGACGCCGCTATCGATGATGATCCAGTCGCCGATGCGATAGGATCGACCGAGACTGATGGCGATGCCGGAGAACACATCCGCCAGCGTACTCTGCAGCGCGAGGCCGGCGATGATGGCGACGGCGCCGGAGGTCGCGAACAGGGCGCCGATGGGGACGATTGAACTCGTCGCCGATGATCGCGAGAGCGACGCCGAGGTAGATGAGGCCGGCGATCAGCTGCTGGAACAGGCGGCTTTCGTTTGGCCTTCGCTCGAAGATCACAAACGCGTCGACGACGCTGACAAGGACCCGGGCGAGCGCCACCCACCACAGAATTTCGAGGAGTAGGATCCCCAGCTGGCGCGCGACGTTCTCGTCGGGCAGGCGCTGCCGATAGGGCTCGATTCCATGGCTGAGGAGCATGGCGCTCAGCGCGACGAGGAGGCCGATCCGTCCGGCCAGCCGCCACATCGGCCCCCGCCGCAGCGCCAGCACGAACAGGGAGCCGGCCGCGACGACAAGCGCCGCGATGGCGACGGCGGTTTGCGGATGGTCGACGATCAGCGCAGGCCAGGGCGGCACGTGTCTTTATTATCCTATGGCGGGCGCGACGCCGGCATTATCCAACGCGCGACGAAGCCAAGGCGTCATTTAACCTGGTCTTGCGGGTTTTCGCTATGCTCAAAAACCTCGCGGCAGGGCGGGCTGAGATCGTTGACATGCTCGATGAGGCAATCCTTGACGCGCTCCGCGTCGGGAATATAGGCGTGGCACAAACTAAAGGCGTCAGGCGTGCAGGCGGCTCGTTGCTCTGGCGTGCCCTGCTCCTGCGCTCCTTGGTCCGGCGCTCCCGGCATTCCTTTCAGTGACGGCTGAGCCGAGCCCGCCGAAGCCGACACGGCGATCAGAGCGCCAACAAGACATGGCAGCCATGCCCTGGCCTTTGGCGAGAAGTTCAACAGGTCCCTTGCTTCGGCGGGCCGCATATCCGCCTCCTGCCATAGTTTCTCCAAGATGCGCCAATGCGTTCACGCGCGAAAGGTTCGCGGTGTCCGGCGGGGCGGACATTTACAATTTCGTGTTACAATTTGGCCGCGACTTCGACGCCGGCCTGCGCGATTTGCGCATCCTGCGACGACTGCACGCCAGACACGCCGATGGCGCCGACGACGCGCCCCTCGTGCAGCAAGGGCAGGCCGCCTTCGATCGGCGTCGCGCCCGGAAGCGTCAGCATCACCGTGCGGCCGCCGACGATCGCCTCCTCGATGCTTTTCGTCGTCCGCTTGAACAGAAAGGCGGTGCGCGCCTTTTCCTGCGACACGGCGACGGAGCCGACCGGCGCATCGTCGAGACGCTGGAGATAGAGCAGGTTGCCGCCATCGTCGAGGACGGAGATCGTCACGCGCCAGCCGTTCTTCAGCGCTTCCGCTTCGGCGGCCGCGGCGATCGCCTTGGCGTCGGCGAGGGTCAGGCCTTTTTTATCGTACATTGGCGTTCCTTCGCATGTCGGATCCGCCGGCGCGGGATCTCAAGCCCACCGCGGCTCAGCTTCGGTCCGCTTTTAGCGCGACGCCCGCCATTTCCACAAGCGGCGCGCTTCGCAGCCGGCGGCCGCGAGGCGCGCCCTTCATGCTTTGGCGCAACCATTGAGGAACTGCGCGACGGCGGACGCGACGATCTCTTTGATTTCGGCCCCGTCCGGCGGCTGGCGCACGCCGATCAGACACTGGAACCGGATCGTCCCCGACAGCATTTCGAGGAAGTGGTCCGCCGCCTTGCGGCTGTCGGCCATCTGGAGCAGGCCCCGCTCGATCTGGCGGTCGAAAAATTCGGTCAGAAACGCGCGGCTGCGGCCAGGACCCAATCGCCAGTAGGTCTCGGCGATTTCAGGAATGCGCGACGCCTCGGCGACGACGAGCCGCGTCAGGTTCAGAACCGACGGGGAGAGGACGATTTCGAGGTAGCGCACGCCGACCTCGGTCAGCACCAGATCGGGCGACTGCGAGGCAAGCCGCTCTGGCGTAAGCTTGCCGAAGATACTCCAGCACGTCTCCGTGACGAGCGCCTCGAACAGCCCCTGCTTGCCGCCAAACAGCGCGTAGAGCGTCTGCCGCGAGCCGCCAGAGCGCGCGATGATGTCGTCGAGCGTCGCTTCGGCGAAGCCCTTTTGCTGAAAGACCTCCAGCGCGGCGGACAGGAACGCGGCGCGGCGCGCCGGCGAGGCGCGGGCTCGCCGGGCCGGTTCCTGCGAAGTCAGCGTTGGAAGCCGGCGGTTTTCATTCAAAAGCAGGTGAGACTTTCATAATGGTGCTTGATATGTACTGTATGGTACAGTACGTCAAGACCGAACCCCCGGAGTTCGATGATGGGCATAGTCGGTTTCGCGCTGCGGTATCGTCACACGTTCTACGTGCTGGCGCTGATGATGCTGTTCCTCGGCGGGACGGCGATCTTTACCGACGCCCAAGGATATTTTTCCCAACATCGACATCCCGGTCGTGACCGTCATCTGGCAGTACACCGGCCTGACGCCGGAGGAAATGGAAGCAGCGCGTCACCACCTACAGCGAATATTCGATCAGCTCGGACGTCAGCGACGTCCGCAACATCGAAAGCCAGACGCTGTCCGGGCATCGCGGTCGAGAAGATCTATTTCCAGCCCAACGTGAATATCGACCTCGCCATCGCCCAGGTCGTTTCCGGCTCGAACTCGATCCGCGCCCTCATGCCGCCCGGCATTCAAGCCGCCGATCGTGGTGCAGTTCAACGCGTCGTCGGTCCCCGTGCTTCAGTTGAGCTTGAGCTCGGACCGGCTGAACGAGCAGCAGCTCTATGATTACGGCATCTACCAGATGCGCCAGGCGCTGGCGCCCATTCCCGGCATTACCCTGCCGACGCCCTATGGCGGCAAGTACCGGCAGATCATGGTCGATCTCGATCCCGATGCGCTGCGGGCGCGCGGCATCACGCCGACCGACGTCCTCAGCGCCGTCAACGCGCAGAGCCTGACGCTGCCATCGGGCGACGCAAAGCTCGGCGACCAGCAGTTCATCGTGAAGGTCAACGCAACGGCGCCTTCGATCGACGCGCTGAACCGGATTCCGGTCAAGAAAGTCGGCGGCGCTACTGTCTTCCTGTCCGACGTCGCGCATGTGCGCGACGGCTGGGCGGTGCAGCAAAACATCGTGCGCGCGGAAGGCAAGCGATCGGTCCTTTTGACCATCATCAAGAACGGCAACGCCTCGACGCTCGATGTCGTCAATCGCGTCAAGGCGGCGCTCCCCGAGATCGAAAAGGCGGCCCCGCCCGGGATGGACATCAAGCTGATGTTCGATCAGTCGGTGTTCGTGCAGAACGCCATCGACAGCGTGCTGCACGAAGGGGCGATCGCGGCCGCCTTGACCGCTTTGATGATCCTGATCTTTCTCGGCTCCTGGCGCTCGACGATCGTCGTCATGGTGTCGATTCCGCTCTCGATCCTGACCTCGATCGCGGTGCTTTCCGCGCTTGGCCAGACTATCAACACCATGACTCTCGGCGGCCTCGCTCTGGCGGTCGGCATTCTCGTCGACGACTCTACGGTCACTATCGAGAACACGCACCGGCTGCTCGAAGAGGGCGTCGACTTCGACCAGGCCGTGCTGGAGGGCGCCGCCGGAATCGCCGTGCCGACCCTGATCTCGACGCTCGCCATATGCTGCGTCTTCGTCTCCGTGTTCTTCCTGCAGGGCGCGGCGCGCTATCTGTTCACGCCTCTCGCCATGGCGGTCGTGTTCGCCATGATCGCGTCCTATTGCATCTCGCGCACCTTGACGCCGATCATGATCGGGCTCCTGATCCGCAAGGAGCATGAGCGGCACGGCGAGGCGACCGACTGGCTGGCGCGCTTCCATGACGGATTCAATGCGCGGTTCGATCGCTTCCGCGGCTTCTACGCCTGGCTTCTCGCCGGCATCCTGCGGCGAAAATTCCTTACCCCGGCGGTTGCGCTCGCCGTCGTCGCCGGCGCGGGCGTGCTGGCGTTCAATGTCGGCTCGGATTTCTTTCCGGCCGTCGACGCCGGGCTGATCCAGCTGCATGTCAGGGCGCCGGCGCGCACCCGCGTCGAGCGCACCGAACAGATCTTTCAGGACGTCGAGGACAAAATCCGGGCCGTCGTCCCGGCAAAGGATCTGAAGCTCGTTCTCGACAATATCGGCCTGCCGCAAAGGCTCTACAACCTCGCCTTCACGGATGGCAGCGCCATCGGGGTCAACGATGGCGTCATCCAGATCGAACTCGCCGAAGGGCATGAGCGCACCGCCGACATCGTCAAAAAGCTGCGCAGCAGAATTGAGCGTCGCTTTTCCCGACGTTCTGTTCTATTTCCAGCCCGCCGATCTCGTCACGCAGGTGCTGAATTTCGGCGTGCCGACCCAGATCGACGTGCAGCTGCAGGGGCGCGATCGCGAAAACAACAAGAGGCTCGCCGCTCTGCTGCAGCAGAAAATGAGCAAGATTCCCGGCCTCGTCGACGCGCATATCCAGCAGGAGCTGAACGCGCCCGAACTCTATTATACGGTGGATCGCACGCGCGCGCAGCAGCTTGGCCTCAACATGCAGGACGTCGCCAACAATCTCAACATCAGCCTCAGCTCCTCCGAGCAGGTCTCGCCCAATTTCTGGACCGACCCGAAAAACGGCATCCCCTACTTCATGCCCGTGCAGACGCCCGAATATCGCATCGCGACGAAAAATCAGCTCGACAACACGCCGCTCGCCAGCCGCGGTCGATCCCGAACGGCACGCCGATACCGACTCTGCTCGGCAATCTCGCGACGTCGAAGCGGCTCGGCGTTCAATCGGTCTTCAATCACTCCAACATTCAGGCCGTTTACGACGTTTACGGCAGCGTTCAGGATCGCGACCTCGGCGGCGTCGCGGCCGATCTGCGCAAGGTCGTCGCGGAGGTCGAGCCGCAGCTCACTCCGGGCAATCACATCGTCATTCGCGGGCAGATCGAGAGCATGCAGTCGGCCTTCGGCAATCTGGCGCTAGGGCTCATCTTCGCGGCGGTGTTCGTTTATATGCTGATGGTCATAAACTATCAGAGCTTTCTCGATCCGCTCGCCGTGATCCTCGCGCTGCCTGGCGCCGGCGCCGGCATATCTGCTCATGCTGTTCGTCACCGGCACCACATTGAGCGTGCCCTCGCTGATGGGCGCCATCATGGCTGTCGGCGTCGCCTCGGCGAACTCGATCCTGCTCGTCACTTTCGCGCGCGAACAGCGCGAGGCCGGCATGAGCGCCTTCGACGCCGCTCTTTCGGCCGGCGTCACGCGATTGCGCCCTGTTCTCATGACCGCAGCCGCGATGATCGTCGGCATGATCCCGATGGCGATCGGCGAGCCGGGCGGCGAGCAGAATGCGGTGCTGGCCCGCTCCGTCATCGGCGGCGTCGCGGTCGGCACGATGACCACCCTGCTGTTCGTGCCGTTCCTCTATTCCATCATCGGCCGGTTCGAGCGGATCGCCGCCAAAACGCCTGAGCGCCAGTCGCCAAAGGACCTGACTCACCAAGGATCGCCGTCATGAACAGCATGCCTCCCGATCCCCGCTTTGACGCGCCAGGCGCAAAGGCGCCGGGCGAACGCAAGGAGCCGCCGCGCGCGCCAAAGCCCGGCGAGCGGAGGCGGCGGGTCATCGCACGCCTCCTCGGCGTCGTCGCGCTCGCCATCGTCGCCGGGCTCGTCGGCTTTGGCGTCTATACGAAGTTAAGCCGCGGCGCCGAGGCCAACGCCGTGATGCAGGCGCGCCAGAACGCGACCCCCACCGTGCGGACCTTCGTCGCCAAGGCGGACAGCGCACCCCGGACCATCGAATTGACCGGCAATATGGCGGCGTTCGACAGCGCGACGCTTTTCGCGCGCGCGACAGGCTATATCAAGACCCGCAACGCCGACATCGGAACGCGGCTGAAGAAAGGCGATGTCCTTGCGGTGATCGCAGCGCCCGATCTCGATCAGCAACTGGAGCAGGCGAAGGGACAGCTGGTCCAGTTCCAGGCCGCCGTGCAGCAGGCGGAAGCCAACGCCGATCTTGGCCGCGTCACCGACCAGCGCACCGCGCGTCTCGTCGCGCAAGGCTGGTCGAGCGCGCAGCAGGGCGACACCGACCGGCTGACGCTGGCGGCGCGCCAGGCCGCCGTCGCAGTCGCAAAGGCCAATGTCGTGGCGCAGCAGGCCGCGGTCGACCGGCTGCAGCAACTCACCGAATTCGAGCGGATCACGGCGCCCTTCGATGGCGTCGTCACCAGCCGCCTCATCGACGTCGGCAGTCTCGTCGCGGCCGACGCTGCGAGCGGAACGCCCTTGTTCTCGATGGCGCGGACCGACGAGCTGCGCGTGCAGGTTTTCGTGCCGCAGGCCGCGACCTTCGGCATCAAGGATGGCGATCCCGCGACGATCACGGTTTCCGAGTTGCCCGGACGCACCTTCACCGGGCGCGTCGCGCGCAACGCGAACGCGCTATCGCGCCGGAACACGCACGCTGCTGATGGAGGTCGACGTCGACAACAAGGACGGCGCGCTCGCCGCCGGGCTCTACAGCGTCATCCATCTGCAGGCGCGCCGGCCGAATCCGGTCATCACCATCCCCTCGACGGCGGTGATCTTCAATCAGGATGGGCTGCGCGCCGCCGTCGTCTCCGACGGCAAGGTCGAACTGCGCAAGATCGAAATCGACGTCGACAATGGCGCCAATGTCGACGTTCGATCCGGCCTCAAAGATGGAGACCGGATCATCCTCAGCCCGCCCGCCAATGTGTCGGACGGCATGAAAGTCAGCGTCGCTTGAGGCCGGCGCGGCGCAGGATCCGGTAAGGTCCCGGGCTTTATGGATCGGATCATGCGGCAGGACATCGAGCGCGCGCAAAAGCAGGAGATAAGCCGATGACAGTCATGGAAAGGACAATGGAGTTCGCCGAAATCAAGGGTGCGTCTCCACGCGTATCCCGCGTCGGGCTCGGCACATGGGCGATCGGCGGCTGGATGTGGGGCGGCAGCGACGACGCGCAGTCGATCGAAACAATCCGGGCGGCGCTCGATCATGGCGTCAATCTCATCGACACCGCGCCCGTCTACGGATTCGGCCGCTCGGAGGAGGTCGTCGGCCAAGCGCTCGCCGGACGGCGCGGGCGCGCCGTCATCGCGACGAAAGTCGGGCTCGAGTGGAAAGACGGCAAGGTCTTCCGCAACGCCAGCCGCGCGCGCATCAACCAGGAGATCGAAGACTCGCTGCGCCGCTTGCAAACCGATCACATCGACATCTATCAGGTCCACTGGCCCGATCCGAAAACCCCCATCGAGGAGACGGCGGAAGCGATGAGGGCGCTACTCGACCAGGGGAAGATCGGCGCCATCGGCGTCAGCAATTTTTCCGTTGAGCAGATGGAGCGGTTCCGCAAGACGGCGCCGATCCATGTGTTGCAGCCGCCCTACAATCTGTTCGAGCGCGAGATCGAGGCCGACATCCTGCCCTACTGCCTCAAGCACGGCATTGCGATCTTCGGCTATGGCGCGCTTTGCCGCGGGCTCTTGTCTGGCCGGATGAAGCCGGACACGGTTTTCGACGCCGGCGATTTGCGCCGCGACGACCCCAAATTCAAGCCGCCGCGCTTTGCCCGTTATCTCGCCGCCGTGGAGCGGCTGGACAGGTTGGCGCGGGAGCGCTTCGGCAAACGCGTCATACATCTGGCGGCGCGCTGGGTGCTGGATCAAGGAGTCTCGACGGCGCTCTGGGGCGCACGCCGCCCCGATCAGTTGGGGCCGATCGACGAAGTCTCACGCTGGTCGCTCGACGGCGCCGCCAAAGCCGAGATCGACCGCATTCTCCGCGAAGAAATCCCCGATCCCGTCGGCCCCGAATTCATGGCGCCGCCGGCGCGGTCATAAGGGAATGCGTCGACCGGGGCGAAGTTGACTCATTCGATCTTCTAAAGTTACTAGCCCCATCCTGGCTTTGCGCGAATTTGGGGCGTCGATGTTTCTGACAAGGGTCGAGCGTATGCTGAGGGCGCTCTCCCTCCTCGCCGCCGCGCTGCTTCTCGCCCCGGCGTCCGTGGCGGCGCAAACGACGGTCAAGATCGGCTATATCCCCGTGCTCGGCTCGGCGCAGCTTTTCGTCATCGACGGCGAGGGCTGGGCCAAGGCGGAAGGGCTCGACCTGCAGCTGATCCGCTTCCAGGCGGGCACGCAGGCGATCCAGGCGCTCGCCGCCGGCCAGCTCGACGCCTATCTCGCCGGGGTGCTTCCGCTGCTCGTCGCCCGCGCGAAGGGCGTCGACGTCAAGGTCGTGGCCGCCGGGGCGATCGAGGAATTGCAGCTCGTGGCGCGCGGGCCGCTGCTCGCCGCCGCGGACGGCGCCGATTTCAAAACGGCGATCGCGAAATTCACTTCAGAGCAGGGCCGCAAGCCGAAGATCGCGGCGCAGCCGCAAGGCTCCGTCCCCGACACCCTGCTGCGCTATTGGCTTCAGGTCGAAAACGGGATTGATCCGCTGAGCGTCGACATCACCGGCCTCGACATCGACGCGGCGCAGCAGGCGTTCCTCGCCGGATCCGTCGACGCCGCGGTTCTGCGCGAGCCGGCCCTCACCGTGGTGCGGGACCGCCTGCCGCAATCGAAGGTTCTGGTGACCGGCAAGCAGTTCATGCCGGATCAGCCCGGCTCCGTCCTCGCCATCTATCAGCTGGCGAGCCCGAAAGGCGCGGAGATCGGAGAGAAACTATTGCGCCTGCATCTGCGCGCGACGGAGCTGATCAAAACCCATCCGGAGGAGGCGGCCCCCTTTATCCTGAAGGCGCTCGGGGCCGGCATATTGACCGGGGCGCAGATCGATCGCGCGCTCGCCGGCGCCAGCGCGTCCTTCGTCGCCGATCCCGCGCGGATCGTCGATTCGGTGGCGCGGCTGCAGGAATTCGAAGTCAAGCTCGGCACGGTGAAGACCGCGACGCCTGTGGCCGACTTGTTCGATCTCGCCTTCTACAACCGCGTCGCGAAATGACGGCGGAGCGCTTCGGGGCGGAACAGATCGCGGTTCAAAACCCGGGCGCGGAGGCGCTTATCGAAGCCGCCGAACCGGAAAATGCGCCGCCGCCGCCAATGCCCGCCATCGGCCCCGCGCCGCGCCGCCTTTTCCAGCCGGGCGCATTCCGCCCGAACGCGCTCGCCGCGCTTGGCGTCGCCCTGTTTCTCGGCGGCTGGGAGATCGCGGCGCGCCTCAGCCCGTCGCTGACCGCGCTGATCCCGCTGCCGAGCCAAATTCCGGCCGCGTGGCTTGGCGAAATCCGCGGCGGCTACTGGACCGCTGCGGTCGAGAACAGCCTGTCGCACTATCTCATCGGCGTCGCGATCGGCTCATTGCTCGGGGTCGCCTTTGGCGTGGTTTGCGGCGTCTCGGCCTGGTTCGAGGCGTTCCTCTCCGGCGTCGTGCGCATCCTGCGGCCCATCCCGGGCCTTGCCTGGGTGCCTTTCGCCATCCTCTGGTTTGGCCTCACCTCGGGCGCGGCGGCCTTCATCATCGCCATCGCGGTGTTCTGGATTAACTTCTTCGCCGCCTTCGGCGCGGTTCAGGCGATCGACCGCGATCTCATGGAAGTCGCGCGCGCCTTTGGTCATGGCGGCTTTTTCGGCCGGCTGACCAAGATCGCGCTGCCCGGCGGCGACGCCCGGCATTCTCGCCGGCTTTCGCACCGGTCTCGGCCAGGCCTGGATGTCCGTCGTCGCCGCCGAACTCTTCGGCGTTCCGGGCATCGGCGCCCGCATGATGCAGGCGGCGAGCCTCCTCGCCACCGATCTCGTCGTGGTCTATATGCTGACCATGGCGCTGCTCTACGCCATCACCGACATCGCGTTCCTCGCCGTCCGGCGGAGGCTGACCGCATGGCAGTCATAGCCGAACTTTCCGGCATCGGCCTCGCCTTCGGACGCGGCGCCGAGCGCACGCAGATCCTCGAAGGGCTCGATCTCAGCCTCGACAGCGGCGAATTCGTCGCCATCGTCGGGCCGTCCGGGGCCGGCAAATCGACGCTGCTGCGCGTGCTCATGCACCTCGTCGCGCCGAGCGCGGGAAAGGTGCGCGTCGAAATCCCGCACGAGCGCGGGCGCAGAAGCATGGCGCTCGTCTTCCAGGACGCCAAGCTGCTGCCGTGGCGGCGCGTCGCGGGGAACGTCGCCTTCGGCCTCGAAGGCCTTGGCCTCTCGCATGCCGAGATCGACGCGCGCGTAAAGGCCGCGCTCGACCTCGTCGATCTTTCGGCCCAAAGCGCGCGCTGGCCGCACCAGCTCTCCGGCGGCCAGAGGCAGCGCGTCGGCCTCGCCCGCGCGCTTGCCGTCGAGCCGCACCTCCTCCTGATGGACGAGCCGTTCGGCGCGCTCGACGCGATCACCCGCGCCGCCTTGCAGGATGAGCTTCTCTCGCTATGGCAGCGAACGGGCAAGACGATCCTGTTCGTCACCCACGACATCGACGAAGCCATTTACCTCGCCGACCGCATCATCGTCATCGCCGGATCGCCCGCGCGGGCGCAGGGCGCCTTCGCGACGCCGGAGCGCCCGCACCTGCGGTCGGATCCGCGCACGTGGCGGCTCGCCGCGGAGATTCGGGCAAAGCTCGAAGAGAACGGCGAACTGATCGATTTCGAAATATGACCGACGCCCCGCGCCGTCCGCCGCAGGGCGCCTATGTCGCCCCTGAAGGCTATTACGAACTGACGAAATCGATGCCGTTCCTCGGCGCGGCGCGCTGCGACATCAGCGAGATCGCCGCCGGAAGCTGGCTGGAGCTCGTTCTCGATTATGAGGTCGGCGCCTCCGGCCTCGCCGACGGCGCCTGGATCAAAGCCGCCTTCAAATTCTATTCCGACTGGGCGCTGTTCCAGACGACGAACCCCGGCGGCGAAAATTACGTCTCGGCCGAGCACCGGGCCGGCCCTTTGCTGCCCGGACAGGAGCCCGCGACTGTAAAGAGCCTCCTCTGCCGCTTCGATCAGAAGGGGCACGAACGGCCCTTTCAGAAAGCGATCATCGTCGACATCGTCGACGGCTACTTAAATCCCGGCGATCATATCGTCATCCGGCTCGGCGACCGCCGCTTCGGCGGAGCCGGAACGCGGGCGCAGACCTTCGTCGAAAAGGACTTCAAATTCCGCTTCTATGTCGATCCCGTCGGCACCTCGCGCTTCGCCGCGGTCCCCGGCGACATCGTGCTGCAGATCGTCCCGAATGACGCGCATCATCTTGTCATCACGGCGCCGCGCCTCATTCGTCCCGGCGCCGACCTGCCCGTTCGCGTTCGCCTCGAAGACGTCTGGGGCAATGCGTGCTGGAATCATGGCGAGAGGATAGAACTTCGCGCCGCGCTTGGCGTCGCCCTCGTCTACGCGCGGGAAGCCGATCTTTCCGCTGAGGGCTGGGCGATCCTGCGCGTCGACGATATTCCGACGCAGGCGCCGGGGGAACTCGCCATCGCCGCGCGCGTCGCCGGCGTCAGCGCCGTCGCGCCGGATAAGACCTTCGCTGCGATCGATCCCGCGGCTCCGGTCGATCGCATTTTCTACGGCGATCTCCACGTCCATTCGGACGATACGATCGGCACCAACGACACTGTCTATAATCTCACCTATGGCCGCGACGTCGCCGGCCTCGACGTGCTCGGCTATACGGCCAATGATTTCCAGATCACCGCCGCACGCTGGCGCGCCGCCGTCGCCAATGTGCGCGCGATCAGCGTCGATGGCGCCTTCGTCTGCTATCCGGGCACGGAATGGTGTGGCAATTCCTGCGCGGGCGGCGATCATAATGTGGTTTTCTTAGGCGACGGCGAACCGCTGTTTCCTTCAGGCCGCGAGGGTGAAAACGCGCGCTCCTTCGAATGGAGCGAGGATATGGGCTCGCATGAGATCACGCCCGGCGCGTGGCCGCTCGACGAACTCTACGCAACCTATGCGCATGACCCCGAAAGCCATCTCCTGATCCCGCATGTCGGCGGGCGGCGCGCAAACCTTGCCTGGCACCATCCCGAACTCGAACGCCTGATCGAGGTCGGCTCCACATGGGGCCAGTTCCCGTGGATGCTGCAGGACGCCGTTGCGCGCGGCTATCATCTCGGCGCGTCGGCGGCGAGCGACGAGCATCGCGGGCGCTGCGGCGGCGGCGTGCCCGGCACGGCCGTGTTCGGCGTGCGCGGCGGCCTTACCGGCATCATCGCCGACAAGCTCGATCGCGTCACGATCGGCAAGGCGCTGCGCGCGCGCCGAACCTTCGCGACCACGGGCGAGCGCAGCGTCGCGCTCGTCTGGTGCGGCGCGCATTGGCAAGGCGAGGCTTTTTCGCACCGGGGTCCCGCACGCCTCAACTATCGCTTTCTCGGGCATACGGGCTTCGAGGAGTTAGCCGCCTTTGATCACGCCGGTGAGTTCTGGCGTCGCGGCCTGCAGGAAGAAGCAGGCCTTTCGACGCAACGCATCCGCCTGCGATGGGGCGGCGCGCGCATCCGCGACCGCTATCGCGCCGCCATCTGGCAGGGGCGCATCATGATCCGCAACGGGGCGATTCGGTCGTTCGAGGCCTTCGGCCTCGAGCACAAGGAAGAAACCGTCTGGCGCTCCGGTCCCGGCGAGATCGACTTTCGTTCGGAGACCTTCGGCGACGTCGATTCAATCGAGATCGAGGTCGATTCGCTTGATGGCTGCGCGATCCGCGTCGAGGGAGCAATCGGCGGCTACGTCAAGGTCGGCGATCCGTCAAAGCCGAGCCCATTCGCCGATTGCCCGACATTCGCACTGGAGACCACCGGCGCGGAGCTTCTGGCGCAGCGGCGAATCGAGCGGCGCCTCGGCGGCGCCGAACTTTTTGTCGCCGTCGAGCGAATCGCGGATGCGCCTTTGCCGCGCGACATTTCGGGCGCAATCGAGGTCGCCCCCGAGAACGGCCCGCATGGTTTCAGGCAGATCTATTTCGTCGCCTCGGAAAAGGACGGCGCCAAAGTCTATGCCTCGCCGATGCGAATTACCTTCGAGCAGGAGCGGGACGAGGAAAGGTCTCCGCCCGCATCGAGCTCTGATAGTTCCAAATAATTTTGGATCGATTCAATCCAAAATCATCGTGATCCTGGCGCGGAGATAAGAGACAATGCCGCGGCAACGCCCGCGGAACAGGAGCCCCCATGAGCGCGCACGACTATTCGTTCAAAACCATCGACGGCGGCGACCTGCCGCTTTCCTCCTTCAAGGGCAAGGCGGTGCTCATCGTCAATACGGCCTCGGCCTGCGGCCTCACCCCGCAATATGAAGCGCTCGAGGCGCTCTACCGGAAATATCGCGATCAGGGCCTCGTCGTGCTCGGCGTTCCAGCCAATGATTTCGGCCGCCAGGAGCCGGGAACCGAAGCTGAGATCAAGCATTTCTGCGCTGTCAAATACAATGTCGACTTTCCGCTTACGTCAAAGGAAGTGGTCGTCGGCGAAGGCGCGCATCCGTTCTACCGGTGGGCGGCCAGCGAACGCGGCGCCGACGCCGCGCCGAAATGGAACTTCCACAAATATCTGATCGGCAAGGATGGCGCGATCAAAGCCGTATTCGGGTCGCGCACGGTCCCCGACGCGCCGGAGGTCGTCGCGGCGATCGAGACGGCGCTTGCGTGACCGCTCGTCGCCCAGCGGCAAGGAAGCGGTCGTCAGAAGAAACGCAGACCTTAGTCGAGGTCGAGCGTAAACCCGACTTTCAGCTTGACCTGAAAGTGGTGCACCTTTCCGTCCTCGACATGTCCACGCGTTTCGATCACCTCGAACCAGCGAATATTCCTGAGCGTTTTGCCGGCGCGCTCAATCGCGGTTTTGATGGCGTCGTCAATGGACGCGGGCGAAGATCCGACAAGTTCGACGACTTTATAAACATGATTTGACATCGCAGACCTTTCCATCGCGGGCAAGGCGATTCGATTCATTGGCGAAACACACGCCTCCACAGTGTTGCGCGCCCGCGCAACGCCGGCAACGGCTTCGTCAATCCCGGTCCAGCCGTTTTGCAGCGGCGCGATTATATTTTATGTTGCAGCCACCGCGATTCGGCCGCGCGATTGAGGACGGAACATAACATAATGGGCCTCAAAGCGCGCAATTGGACGACGCCGCGCGACGACAGCCTCGGCCTCAGCCGGATCGAGAACGGCGGCGGCCTTTCAATCAGCGCGCTGCCCAATGGCTGCATCTTTTCAATCGAGCATCGCCACGAAGGCGGCGCGATTCTCATCAATCAGCTGCTTGGTTCGCCGATCGGCGGCTCCGTCCAGCGCATCTATCTGCGCATTGAAGGCGAGGCGCCTTTCGAGATCGTCGGACCGGGCGCAAACATTCAATTCGGCGCCTGTCCCGATTGCTTCATCTGGGCGGGCGAGTCTCTCGGCGTCAGCCATCGCGTCGCGCTTTTCCTCGACCCGGATCGCGCCGCCTGGATCTGGCGCGTCGAGCTCGAAAACCATGGGCGCGCCCGCGCGATGGACGCCGTTCTGATCCAGGACATCGGCCTCGGCGGGCGGGGCTTCCTGATGAACAACGAGGCCTATGTCTCGCAATACATCGACCACTTCGTCGCCTCGCACGCGCGCTTTGGCAAGGTCGTCATGAACCGCCAGAATCTGGCGCAGGACGGGCGCCATCCCTTCGCGATGCATGGCTGCGTCAACGGCGCGGTTGGTTTTGCGACCGACGGCAAACAGCTTTTCGGGCCAGCCTTTCGCGACGATGACGCCTTTCGCTTTCCGTTCGGCGAGGCTCTGCCGAGCGCGCGGCTGCAACATGAGATGGCCTGCGTCGCTATCCAGTCGACGCCTCGAACTCTCGGGCCGGGCGGCCGGGCGGCGTGGCGTTTTTTCGGTATTTATGATGCTGATCATCCTACAGCGTCGAGCGCGGCGGATCTTCCGCGCGTCGACGCATTGCCGCAGCGGGATTCCTCCCTATCCCCTATCGCACTGGCGGCGCCCGTGCGCAGCCTCTTTCAATCCGCCCGAGCAGCGGAGGCGACGCCCCTGACAGAGGCCGAGATCGCACGACTCTATCCCGAGCGGGCGCATGAAGAGCGCACCGATGGCGTCCTTTTGTCCTTCTTCGCGCCCGATGCGCCGCACAATCGCCATGTCGTCCTGCGCGACAAGGAGCGCGTCGCAACGCGTCGCCATGGCGCGATCCTGCGTTCGGGGCAGGCGATGCTGCCGGACGAGGCGACGCTCTGCGCGACCGCCTGGATGCATGGCGTGTTCGCCGCGCAGCTTACTGTCGGCAACACCTCCTTCCACAAGCTGTTCTCCGTCTCGCGCGATCCTTATAACGTCACGCGCGCGAGCGGACTTCGCTTGCTTGTCGACCTCGGCGAAGGCTGGCGGCTGCTCGACGATCCCCTCGGCCTTCGAGATCGGCCTTTCCGATTGCCGCTGGATCTATTCGCTCGGGCGTCGGCTGGTCACGATCTCGGCCATCGCGTCGGGCGACGATCCCGCGATGCAATGGCGCATCGCCGTCGAAGGCGAGGCCTGCCGCTTTTTGATCTTCGGCCATCTGACGCTGGGCGAGCGCGAACTCGATCACGCAAGCCGCATCGAGGTCGATGCCGAGCGCAAGAGCTTTTCGTTCCGCCCGGATCCCGACTGGCTCTGGGGCCAGCGCTATCCGCACGCGGTCTATCATCTCGTCAGCAGCACACCCGATGCGATCGACGCGATCGGCGGCGACGAACTTCTTTATACCGACGGGATTTTTCGCGGCGGCGCCTATGCCGCGATCCGTACGGCGCCGACGCGCGATTTCCGCTTCGCCGTCGTTGGCTCTATGACGAGCGCCGGCGCCGCAGACGAGCTGGCGGCGAAATTCGGGCGGGACGTCGCAGACGAAGAGCTGCTTGCGCCGGCGCGGCGCTTCTGGCGGACAGTCACGCGCGGGCTGCGCATCGACGGCGCGCCCGCGCTCGATGCGCTTTTCCCCTGGCTCGCGCAAAATGCGATGATCCACCTGACAGTGCCGCATGGGCTGGAGCAATACACCGGCGCCGCCTGGGGCACGCGCGATGTCTGCCAGGGCCCCGTCGAGTTCCTGCTGGCGCTGCGGCACGACGAACCGGTCAAGGAGATCCTGCGACTTGTCTTCGCCCAGCAATATGAATTGAGCGGCGACTGGCCGCAATGGTTCATGCTCGACCCCTACGCGATCATCCAGGACAGGGTCAGCCATGGCGACGTCATCGTCTGGCCGCTGAAGGCGCTGAACGATTACATCGAGGCGACGGGCGACTTCGCTTTCCTCGATGAGCCGGCGGCGTGGCGCGCCGATAATCTGCAGCGCACCCCGCGCAAGGATGGCGTCGCCGCCCATATCGACAAGCTGGTCTCGGCTGTGCGCGCGCGCTTCATCCCGGGCACGCATCTCATCCGCTATGGCGAGGGCGATTGGAACGATTCGCTTCAGCCTGTCGATCCCTCGATGCGCGACTTGATGGTCAGCAGCTGGACGGTCGCCCTTCTGTTCCAGCAGTTGCAACGCGCCGCAGAAATCTTGCGCCGATCGGGGCGCCTGCGCGAGGGGCGCGAACTGAGGGAACTCGCCGACGCCATGCGGGCCGATTTCAACGCCCATCTCATCCGCGACGAGACTGTCGCGGGCTATGCGATCTTCGCGCCGGGCGCCGCTGAACCCGAATTGCTGCTGCATCCCTGTGATGTCCGCACCGGGCTCAGCTATTCGCTGCTGCCGATGACGCGCGCGATCCTCAGCGGTCTGTTCACGCCGGAGCAAACGCGCCATCATCTGAAGCTCATCCGCGACAATCTGCTGTTTCCCGACGGCGTGCGGCTGATGGACCGGCCGGTCGCTTATCGCGGCGGCCCGCAGAGGATTTTCCGCCGCGCCGAATCCGCCGCTTTCTTCGGCCGCGAAATCGGCCTCATGTATGTGCACGCCCATCTGCGCTACGCCGAGGCCATGGCCGTACTCGGCGATCTTGATGCGCTGTTCGACGCGCTCGACATCGTCAATCCGGTCTCTATCGGGGAGCGGTTGCCGACGGCGCTGCCGCGCCAGCGCAACGCCTTTTTCAGCAGTTCGGACGCGGCCTTTCCCGACCGCGCCAGCGCCAGCGCCGCGTGGGACCGCGTGAGGGGCGGCGCGATCGGGGTCGAGGGCGGCTGGCGGATCTATTCGAGCGGGCCGGGGCTGTTCACGAACCTCCTGATCCGAAACGGTTTTGGCAAACGCAGGCAGTGGGGCGAACCGGCGCCGTGCGTGGCCCTTGCGGGCGTCGCTATGAGCTGGGATTTTGACGAGGAGGCTTAGAGGGTTTCGGTGCTCGAGCTTAGCAAACCCTAGACGGCCGCCTCGGCGCTTTGACGCCTGACGGCGCGCTCGCGCGGCGCGGGAGTCGCCGCGGGTCGCGGAACCAGCGCAAACTGCGATCCGGCCAGAACGTCGCCAGTGGCGCGATCGACAAACACGGGATCAACAATGCGGCCCGTCTCCAGATCAACGATCTGGACCTTTTCACCGTCGGGGGCGAACTGGCGATTGCCGAAGGCGGCGAGGGCGAGAAGAACCGGCAGGAAATCGCGGCCGCGCGCCGTCAGGACATATTCGTAGCGGTGCGGCCGCTCGTTGTAGAGCCGCCGCTCCAGAAGCCCGTCCTCGACGAGGGCGTTGAGCCGCCGGGTCAGCATGTTCGGCGCGATCTTGAGGCTGGCCTCGAAGGCGTCAAAGCGGGTGACGCCGCTCAGCGCGTCGCGCAGAATGAGAATGCTCCACCACTCGCCGACCCGTTCGAGGCTGCGGGCGATGGGGCATTCCATAGTTTCAAAGCTTTTGCGGCGCACGGTTCTCAACTTCAGGCTTGCCTGCCCGCCGTTTGGCCGCAGGACCAATTAGCGGGGCGCCAGTTATCCCCGCCGACTAAACCCAAGCGCCGGTTCATGCCGATTTCAGCGCGTTCGCGTCGATCGGCAGTTTCCGCAATCTCTTGCCCGTGGCGGCGAAAACCGCGTTGACGACAGCGGGCGCAATGCCCGCGGTCCCCGGCTCACCCGCGCCGCCCGGCGCTTCCTGGCTGTCGACGATATAGACTTCCATTTTGGGAGCCTCATTGATCCGGAGCAATTGATAGGTATCAAAATTGCCCTGCTCGACGCGGCCGTTCTTGAGCGTGATGTCGCCATAGAGCGCTGCGGTGATGCCGAAAATGGCGCCGCCCTGCATCTGCGCCTGCAACGTGTCGGGATTGACCTGGCGCCCGCAGTCGAGGGCCTGCACGACGCGCAGCACGTGCACCGTCCCATCCCTATCGACGGCGACCTCGGCGACCTGTGCGAGATAGCTGCCGAAGCCGAAGATCAGCGAAATTCCGCGGCCGCTTCCCTCCGGCAGCGGCGATCCCCAACCGGCCTTCTGCGCCGCGAGGTCGAGCACCGCCCGCGCGCGTGGAGATTTATCGAGCAGCGCGCGGCGATATTCGACAGGATCCTTTTTCGCGGCGGCGGCCAGCTCGTCAATGAAGCCTTCGACCATGAAGGCGTTATGCGTCATGCCGACGCCCCGCCACCACCCGGTAGTCATGCCCGCCGGCGGTTCGCGCCGGACGTAATCGACGAGAAGATTGGGGAGATCATACGGCCCGGCGGCGCCTTCGACGGCGTCGGAATCGAGGCCGTTCTTGAACGCAGGAGGCAGCCAGCGGGCGAGAATCGAGGAGCCGACGACGCGGTGACTGAAGGCGACCGGGGCGCCGCTCGCGTCGAGGCCGGCGGAGAGCACGTCGTAATAGTAAGGCCGATAGACATCGTGCTGGGTGTCTTCCTCGCGCGACCACACCACTTTCACCGGGCCATCGACCTCCTTGGCGATGCGCACGGCCTGGGTCACGCCATCGACGTCGAGCCGCCGGCCGAAGCCGCCGCCGACGAAATGATTATGCACCTTCACCTGCTCCAGCGGCAGTCCCGTCACCTTCGCCGCGGTCGCTTGCGCGCGTGAGACCACTTGCGTGCCGACCCAGACCTCGCAGCCGTCCTTGCGCACGTCTACCGTGCAGTTCATGGGCTCCAGCGCCGCATGGGCGAGCAACGGCTGTTGGTATACGGCGTCGATTCTGTGTGCGGCCGCGCCGAGCGCCTGCGCGACATCGCCCAGCTTCACGGCGACGACGCCGTCCAACGCAGCCGCCTGCTTCATCTCCGCGACAAGATCGGCGCTGGAGAAATTCGCGTTCGCTCCGTCGTCCCACGTAATCTCCAGAGCGGCGAGACCCTTGCGCGCCGCGCCATTATGGTCGGCGATCACGGCGACGAGGTCATCGAGCTTTACGATCTGCCGCACGCCTTTCACCGCCTTCGCCTTGCTGTCGTCGACGCTTTTGAGCTTGCCGCCGAAGACCGGGCTCGCCGCAACCGCTGCGAATTTCAACCCCGGCAACAAGGCGTCGATGCCGAATTTGGCCGAGCCGTTGACCTTGGCCGGCGTATCGGGGCGCTTCGCGGGCGTTCCGATCAGCTTGAAATCCTTCGGATCCTTCAGCGCGATTTTGTCGGGGACCGGATAGGTCGCCGCCTTGTCGGCGAGCGCGCCATAGGCGAGCTTGCGGCCTGAGGCCTTGTCGATGACTTCGCCCTTTTCCGCGCTGAGGGAGCCCGCATCGACGCCCCATGTATCGGCGGCGGCCTTGATCAGCAGCGTGCGCGCGGCGGCGCCCGCCTCGCGGAGGGGCTTCCAGAATGCGCGGACGGAGGTCGAGCCGCCGGTGGCCTGAAACCCGATCAGCGGATTGGCGTAAAGCTTGTCGTTCGGCGGCGCCTGCTCCAGCGCCACGTCGGCGAGATCGACTTCGAGCTCCTCCGCGATCAGCATCGGCATTGAGGTGAAAGTGCCCTGGCCCATCTCCACCTGCGCGACGATGAGCGTCACCTTGCCATCGCGGCCAACGCGCACATAAGCGTTCGGCGCAAACTCTTGCGCTTCAGCCGCGAGGGCCGCGCTATCGAGGCCGCGAAGGTTGAAAGCGAGGAGAAGGCCGCCCCCAGCCGCGGCGCCGACTTTCAGGAAATCCCTGCGCGAATGGCCGCCCGACGAGGGAACGGAGCCGGCGCCTTCCGCGCCCGGCGTCAGATGATCGAACAGCATGGTTCAGTCTCCCTGCCTTGGCTCGCCGACGCTTGCGGCAGCCTGCTTGATCGCCTCACGGATGCGGACATAGGTTCCGCAGCGGCAGATATTGCCGGACATGGCGTCGTCGATATCGCTGTCGCTTGGATGCGGATTGCCGACAAGCAGGGCGCTCGCCGACATGATCTGGCCGGACTGGCAATAGCCGCATTGCGGCACTTCGAGATCAATCCAAGCTTTCTGAATCTTCGCGCCGGCGGGTGTATCGCCAATCGCCTCTATCGTCGTGATCGACGACTTTCCGACGCTCTCGATCGGGGTCTGGCACGATCGGACGGCGCTTCCATCCAGCTGCACGGTGCAGGCGCCGCAAAGACCGGCCGCGCAACCGAACTTCGTGCCCGTCATTCCCCAAACGTCGCGAAGAATCCAAAGTAGCGGCGTGTCGCCATCGACGTCGGCGGTCCGTTCGGCTCCATTGACTTTGATTGTGTAGGCCATGGGCATCTCCCGAGGCTGTTTCAGCGCACGATCGTCGCGCGGAGTGGCGCCGCGCTGAGCGCCCGACGCCGCCTGACCGCGCGAGAAGGCGGATTCGGCCGGAGCAGTCACCGGAGCTCGCCGGCATCATTGCAGGGCGCGCACTGTCGACGGGACCCGCCGACTTTCAGAATGATAGTTGGTAGCGCGGTCGCGCGACCGACACAATCGGCGGCTCGCGGATCAACCGTTCAGCCAAGGGTCAATTCTTGGTGTTCACCGCCAAGGCGAAGCATTGGATGACGCCAGGCATCCAACCCTCGCCGATGTCGTTTCAGCGGTTGATGTCGAGACCGTCGCAGCGTCCGTCTTCGGTCTTGAAGTAGATCGGATCGCAGGGGCTGAAATCATTGGCGCACATCTTCTGGCAAACGCGCGCCGGCCGCGCCGCCGGCGGATCGTCCCATTCGTCCGCATCGACGCCAGGGGGCGGCGGGACGGATTCGGCGTCGTCGGGCTGCCCGAAGAACTGGACCTGCAGCATTTGCGCCTGCGCCCGCGGCGACCCCGCGAGGCCGAGGAGAGCGAGCACGGCGAGCAACATCCGAACCTTCAGCATCAAAGCCTCCCCTACGGCTCCGGGCGCACGCCGCCCAACGGCGACACGGGTAACCTTGACCGCCATGCCGGTCAATCGATTTGGCGCCGGTCAAGCCTGATCGGCTGATCATTGATCCTGGCAATGAAGATGATAGAGATAACCACATCGACGGCGGCTGCGAACCTCTTTAGCGTCACTCCCATTGCATTGCGAAGTTGAATGCGGAGGCTTTCGCGCCGCGGCGCTCCAGGTTGCAATGCGTCGAAAGCGGACTGGCATGCCCGCCTTGAGTTTTGGCCGTCCTGACCCGGGAGGGACCGGGATTTATCTTCTTCATCCATGTCGATCGGCGCAACGCGAGGGCATGGCGCGACGGGTCGCCGACCACGAGGCCCGATATTTTTCGGGATTGATGAATTTCATAATCCAGGCGGGAAAAAGCGGAACACGATCGGAGAGAGCATGACGACAAATGAAAGCAAGTGCCCTGTCGCGGGCGGCGCCGAAGGCAAATACGCAGAGAAGGCGGACGCGGTCCGGGCCTTCGCAAACAGCGACTGGTGGCCGAAACAGCTGAACCTCACGGTTCTCCACCAGCATTCGAACCTGTCCGATCCGATGGGCGAGGCGTTCAATTATGCCAAGGAATTCAAGAGCCTCGACCTCAATGCCGTCGTCAAGGACCTTCATGCCCTGATGACGGACTCGCAGGATTGGTGGCCGGCCGACTTTGGCCACTACGGGGGACTGTTCATTCGGATGGCCTGGCACAGCGCCGGCACGTACCGCATCGGCGACGGCCGCGGCGGCGCCGGAGCCGGCCAGCAGCGCTTCGCGCCCCTCAATAGCTGGCCGGACAACGTGAACCTCGACAAGGCGCGCCGGCTCCTGTGGCCGATCAAGCAGAAATACGGCCGGAAAATCTCTTGGGCCGACCTTATGATTCTCGCCGGCAACGTCGCGCTCGAACTCGATGGGCTTCAAGACGTTCGGTTTCGGCGGCGGGCGCGAGGATGTCTGGGAGCCCGATCAGGACATCTACTGGGGTCGCAGAAGGCAAGTGGCTGGAGGATGAGCGTTACAGCGGCGACCGTGATCTTGAGAATCCGCTCGGCGCCGTGCAAATGGGCCTGATCTACGTCAATCCGGAAGGGCCGAACGGCAAGCCGGATCCGGTCGCTGCGGCGCGGGATATCCGCGAGACGTTCAAGCGCATGGCGATGAACGATGAGGAGACCGTCGCGCTGATTGCGGGCGGCCACACCTTCGGCAAGACCCACGGCGCTGCCGATGCGAAGCAATATGTCGGCCCCGAACCCGAAGGCGCCGGACATCGAGGAGCAGGGGCTCGGCTGGAAGAACAGCTTTGGCACGGGCAAAGGGCGATGACGCGATCGGCAGCGGCCTGGAAGTCATCTGGACCTCGACGCCGACGAGGTGGAGCAGCAACTTCTTCTGGAACCTGTTCGGCTACGAATGGGAGCTGACCACAGAGCCCGGCCGGCGCGTATCAGTGGAAGCCGAAGAATGGCGCAGGCGCCAATACGGTGCCGGACGCGCGCGACCCGTCGAAGCGTCATGCGCCCTCCATGCTGACGACGGACCTCGCCTTGCGGTTCGACCCGGCCTACGAAAAGATTTCGCGGCGCTTCTTCGAAAATCCCGACGCGTTCGCGGATGCGTTCGCGCGGGCGTGGTTCAAGCTGACCCACCGCGACATGGGTCCGATCGTGCGCTACCTCGGCCCGCTCGTTCCCGAAGGAGACTCTGATCTGGCAGGACCCGATCCCGGCGGCGGATCATCCGCTGATCGGCGACGCGGACATCGCCGAGCTGAAGGCGAAGATCCTCGCCTCGGGCCTCTCGGTTTCCGAGCTTGTCTCGACGGCCTGGGCCTCGGCCTCGACGTTCCGCGGCGGCGATAAGCGCGGCGGCGCAAACGGCGCCCGCATTCGACTCGCGCCGCAGAAGGACTGGGACGTCAACCAGCCGGCTCAGCTGGCGAAGGTGCTGCGGACGCTCGAAGCGATCCAGAAGGAGTTCAACGCTTCACAAACGGCGGCAAGAAGGTCTCGCTCGCCGACCTGATCGTTCTCGGCGGCGGCGCGGCGATCGAGAAGGCGGCGAAGGACGCCGGGCAGGACGTGACAGTCCCGTTCGCGCCGGGGCGCACGGACGCGTCGCAGGAGCAAACCGACGTCGACTCCTTCACGCCGCTCGAACCGACCGCCGACGGGTTCCGCAACTATTTGCGTCGGCAAACAGCGCCTCAAGCCCGAGGAGCTGCTCGTGGATCGGGCGCAATTGCTGACGCTGACGGCGCCCGAGATGACGGCTCTCGTCGGCGGCCTGCGCGTTCTGGGCGCCAACGCAGGAGGGTCCGCGCACGGCGTCTTCACCAGGACGCCGGGGACGCTGACGAACGACTTCTTCGTCAACCTGCTCGACATGGGCGCGGAATGGCGGCCGGCCGCCGGCTCCGAAGGCGTGTATGAGGGGCGCGACCGCAAGACGGGCGAGGTCAAATGGACCGCCACCCGCGCCGACCTGATCTTCGGGTCGCACGCGCAGTTGCGCGCGCTCGCGGAAGTCTATGCGTGCGCCGACTCGAAGGAGAAGTTTGCGAAAGACTTCGTGGCGGCGTGGAGCAAGGTGATGAACCTCGATCGCTTCGACCTCGTCGCCTGATCTCTGCGGAAGGTTTAAGCCGGAGCGGCGCGCCATCGCCGCTCCTTTTTTCTCGCTCAATCCGCCGTCTGCGCTGGCGAGAAATCAGCCATCCAGCGCGAAAGCTCCCTGAAATCCTGACGCAGCTGCTCGAAGGCGAAGCCGAGGCCAAACAAGCGCTCCACATCATCGCCCGAGAGCTTCCGCGTCAGGCCTTCTGCGCGCATAGCGGCGATCTCGGCGTCATAGGCGGCGACGGCCTTTTCGAAGGGGGCGGGATCGGGCGCTTCGCCCTCGGACAACGCCGCGGCGCTCTCCTCGGCGAATGCGGCGGCGCTCCGCGCGATTTCGTTGATCCAAGGACGGAGCCGCTTGCGAAATTCATCGGGAAGCGGCTCGGCGACGGCGCGCCCGATAATGACGAGGTCGTGGCGCAGGCGCAGCATGGTGCGCAGCAGCGGCGTCAGATTCGGCTCCGCGCGCAGATAGGGCACGCGCTCGCGCCGCGCCTCGTCGGCGATGGTTTCCAGCCGGACGAAGGCGGGACCGAGGCCGCTCTGTATCTCGTGGAGTTTTACGACGTCGAGCGGCTCCGTGCAGCCGGCGAGGAGCCTTCGCAGCGCCGCCGCCATCAGCCGCAGCATCTGCGCCGCGGCCTCGACGCCGAGATTTTGTGCACGGGACGGCAGCACGAAAAACGAGACGAAAAGCGCCGTCACGCCGCCGAGGCCAACTTCGATGACACGGTAGAATGCGGATTGCAGCGGCGAGGCGTGGGTGATCGTCGGCGCCAGCAGCACCATCACGGCGGTAAAGGGCGCGACGCTGAGACGCGGCCAGATCGCCCCCAGAAAGGCGAGCGGCGCGATGGAGAGGGTCAGAACGATCAGGAACTGGAGTTCGGTCTGATGCGGCACAAAGGCGGAGACGAGCCCGCTGTAGACCGCGCCGCCGACCGTGCCGAAAAAATAGTCGATCGCCGTCTTCAGCGACTTGCCAAGACTTAGTTGCGACATCACGACGGCCGTCAGCACCGTCCACAGCACCTGCGGCACGTTCAGCAAAAGCGACAGGACATAGGTCAAGAGCGTCGCGACGGTCACCCGCACCGCGAGGCGCAGCTCGACGCGATGGGTCCGGTAGGCGGTCAGCAGCCAGCGCCAGGCTTTTGCGTAAGGTTTCGACGGAGCTTGCGAGATTGCGTTCATTCCATCAGGAGGTTCGGCCGGAACGTAAGGGCGGGTCAGGGTAATGGAGCCGGCCCGAAAAGAACATCCTTCTCCGACGCGCCCGAACGATTCGTCAAAAGGCCTCCGACATCGCGACGACGTCCGCCCACGCCCGCGCCCGGCGGGGCCAGGCGAAATCGCGGTTCCATGGCAGGTGGCCAAAGAGGATCGTCGGGACCCCGGCGTCGGCGGCGCGCTTGATCTGCCGCGCGTTGTCGTCGATCAGCAACCTTGCGCCGACCGCGCGTAGCGCCTTCACCTTGTCCGGATGATGTCCGACCGAATGGACCGCCGCAAAGACGCCGGGGAAAAGACGCTCGACCAGCGCATTGGTCACCGCCGCCGCCTCCGGTTTGCGGGCGGTGACGACGACAAGCTCGAATCCGGCCTCCTTCAGGCTGCGGCAGGCTTCGGGCGCGCCGGCCACGGCGGCGATTTTCCGATGCGCCTCAGCATCATAAAACCCGTTGACGATCTCGCTTGTCTGTTTCTCGTCCGCGCCGAGCTGATAGGTTGCGAGCCGCGCCTCGTCGACTCGATAGCCGCGGCTCTCCTCGATCCAGTCAAGCAGCGTTGCGATGGTGTCGACAAGCGTGTCGTCGAGGTCGAGGGCGATCGTCTTCATCAGGCTTCCTTTAAGGGCATTTTCGAGCGAAGCGGAAGCCGGCTCGCGTAAAGAAAATGCGACAAAACCAAAAAGTTGAGCTGTTTCCCGGGTCCGTTGGATCGAAAAGCGCTCTCGCCGGCCCCGGTGAAATTGTGCCGCCTTCCGATAACGCGCTTCGCTGAACAGGATGATGACATAATGGCGACAGGGAAAACAACGGACGCGCATGCGGCGCCCCCGCGCCTGATCGTGACGTTCGCCGCGCGGGGGCGGCGGCAGGCCGCAGGGGAAGGGATGCGGAACTGACTTTGAGTTGAAGCCTGCGCCGGAAAAATGGTGTAAAAGATTGTCGCCGCGACAGCCAAAGCGGCTTCGGGGGACGGCGCAGGTTTCGGTTCTCGCCGAGGTTGTGCGATGCTTTCGCACCAGCCAACGGGCGGCGCCGGCGTCGGACGGTTCATTCGAACGAAAGCGATCTGCAATGCTTGGCATCAGCGCCCTTGATCTCGCCCGCATCCAGTTCGGCTTCACGGTCTCCTTCCACATCATCTTTCCCGCCATCACCATCGGGCTCGCCAGCTACCTCGCGGTGCTGGAGGGGCTGTGGTTGTGGCGGAAAGACAGGGTTTACCGCGATCTCTACCATTTCTGGGTGAAGATCTTCGCCGTGACCTTCGCCATGGGCGTCGTCTCCGGCCTCGTCATGGCCTATCAGTTCGGCACCAACTGGAGCTATTTCTCTTATGTCGGCGGCGGAATCACCGGCCCCTTGCTCGCCTATGAGGTGTTGACCGCCTTCTTTCTCGAAGCCGGCTTTCTCGGCGTCGCCCTGTTCGGCTGGAACAAGGTCGGGCCGGAGCTGCATTTTTTCGCCACCCTGATGGTGGCGCTCGGCACGCTCGTGTCGGCGACGTGGATTCTGGCCTCGAACAGTTGGATGCAGACTCCCGCGGGCTTTGAGATCCAGGGCGGGCGCGTCATTCCGGTCGACTGGCTGGCGGTGATCTTCAACCCCTCCTTTCCCTATCGCCTCATCCACATGACGATCGCCGCTTATCTTGCGACGGCGCTGTTCGTCGGCGCCTCCGGCGCCTGGCATCTCCTCAAGGGGAACAACACCGCGCGGGTGCGCACCATGCTTTCGATGGCGATGTGGATGGCGGTCGTCGTCGCGCCGATCCAGATCGAGGCGGGCGATCAGCACGGCCTCAACACGCTGCAATATCAGCCCGAGAAAATCGCCGCGATCGAGGGTCACTGGCGCAACAAGCCGGGCGAGGCCGTGCCGCTCATCCTGTTCGGCTGGCCCGATATGGCGACCGAGACGACCAAATACGCGCTCGAAATCCCTCATCTCGGCAGCGTCATCCTGACCCACACATGGGATGGCCAGTTTCGCGGTCTCGCCGATTTCCCCGCTGACGACCGGCCCGACTCGACAGTGGTGTTCTGGACCTTCCGCATCATGGTCGGCCTCGCCTTTCTGATGCTGGCGCTGGGCCTTTGGAGCCTTGTGCTGCGGATCAAAGGCGATCTTTACGATTTGCCCTTGTTCCTGCGCTTCGCCGTGCTGATGGGGCCTTCCGGAATCATCGCCATCCTCGCAGGATGGTTTACGACGGAAATCGGCCGCCAACCCTGGGTGGTCTATGGCGTCATGCGCACCGCCGACGCCGTCTCCAATCATTCGGCGCTGGCGCTGACGGTTTCGCTCGGCGTTTTCGTCGTGATGTATTTCATCGTCTTCGGCACCGGCGTTTTCTATATCCTGAAGCTCGTCGCCGTAGGGCCGCAGGATCACGGCCCTGAACAGCCGCGCCCGGCGATCGACCTCAGCGGCGAGGCGCCGCTCAACGCGCGCCCCTCGCGCCCGCTCTCGGCCGCGCCGGATTCGACACTTTGACCGCCGCACGCAAGGAGACCTGATCCATGGGCATCGACCTTCCGATCATCTGGGCGGTCATCATCGCCTTCGGCCTCATGATGTATGTCATCATGGACGGCTTCGATCTCGGCATCGGCATCCTGTTTCCCTTCGTCAAGGACGACGACGACCGGGATTGCATGGTCAACACGGTCGCGCCCGTCTGGGACGGCAACGAGACCTGGCTGGTGCTCGGCGGCGCCGGCCTTCTCGCCGCCTTCCCGCTCGCCTATTCCTTCCTGCTCAGCGCGCTCTACCTGCCGCTGATCCTCATGCTCGCCGGGCTGATCTGGCGCGGCGTCGCCTTCGAGTTCCGCTTCAAGGCGGATGAAGAGCACAAATGGTTCTGGGGCCATGCCTTCGCGTGGGGATCCTACATCGCGACCTTTTTCCAGGGCGTCGCGCTCGGCGCCGTGATCAATGGCTTCAAGGTCGAAGGACCGTCCTACATCGGCGGCGCCTTCGACTGGCTGACGCCCTTCAGCGTGTTCACCGGCCTTGGCCTCCTCATCGCCTATGCGCTGCTCGGCAGCACCTGGCTGATCATGAAGACCGAAGGCGATCTGCAGCGGCGCATGATCGAACTCGCGCGGCCGATTACGCTGACCCTCCTCGCGGCGATCGCAATCGTCAGCATCTGGACGCCCCTCGCCCACAGCGCCGTCGCCCATCGCTGGTTCAGTTTTCCGAATCTCATCTTTTTCGCGCCGGTGCCGATCCTCGTGCTCGCGACGGCGTGGGGCATCCTGCAAGCCCTCAAAGGCGAGACGCACGCGGCGCCCTTCGTCCTCGCCCTCGTGCTTCTGTTTCTCGGCTATAGCGGGCTCGGCATCAGCATGTGGCCCAACATCATTCCGCCGGACGTCTCGATCCGGGCCGCCGCCGGACCGCCGCAAAGTCTCGGCTTCGCCCTCGTCGGCGCCCTCTTCATCGTCCCCATCATCCTCACCTACACGGCGTGGTCCTATTACGTCTTTCGCGGCAAGGTGAGAGTTGGGGAGGGCTATCATTGACGATGACCGCAAGGATGCCCGAACACGCCGGGAGACTCTGGCTCCGCCGCATCGGCTGGCTGGCGCTGATCTGGGCTTTGAGCGTCGGCGCGCTCGCCGTCGTCGCCCTGATCCTGCGCGCCATCATGTCCGCCGCCGGGCTCACGATTCCGCGCTAAATCCCCCGTGGAGCCACGCGGGATCGAAATAGCGGTCGGCTTCGCCATCATAGGGGAGCCGCGTCACGTCCCAATGATTGACGAAGGGCGCAAAGGCTCGCCACACCGGCGGCCCGCCGCCGACGAAAACGACGCGGTCTGCGAACCGCTCCAGAACCGCCTTCGGTTCATCCGTCGACCGGACGACGACGAGCGTGCGTTCGGGGCGCGCCCAGGCCGGAATAGAGGCGATGGTGCGCGGGCCGGCGATTAGGACGTGTCCCTTGGTCAGCTGAAAAAATCGCGCCACATCGGCTTTAAATTCGGGTCGCGGGTCGCCCTCCCAAGGCAGCCCTCCGCGGAGGCCAAGCTGCCCGCTCTGTCCGATTGCGCAAATGACGCGAACGTCGCCCATCGAAGTCTCCGCCGTTGGTCCGAGGTTGGCTCAACCCGGAAAGAGGGTCCGTATCGCACTCCGGAAATAATCACAAAGGTTCCTGCTTGCGGGATGACCTCAAACCACCCGAATCAGACCCGGCTGATGGCCTATTTGGCCGCTTCGTTCACTTTCGAAACGTCCCAGAGCTTGATGATTTTGTCGCTGCTCCCTGAAGCGAGCGTCCGCCCGTCCGGCGAAAACGCGACGGACAGGACCCAGTCGGTATCGCCGGTCAGCGTGCGCAGCAGCACGGGCGCCGCTGGCGGGACCGGAGCAGCGAAGGATTTTGGGATTACGGAAGGCAGAGGAGCAGGCTGGGCCGCCGGCGCCGGTTCAGCCGGCGCCGAGGGATTCGTCGCGGCTGGCTGAACAGGCGTAATGGGGGGGCGTTCTGAACGATCCGCCCAGCGTCAGTGCAACCGCCGACGCCAGCACGGCGGACGGCGGGGGCGGAAGACCTATTCGCGCGGGTAGATGATGATCGACAGATAGGTCATCGGAAGCTCGATCAGCTCCTCCGGCCCATGCGGCGCCGCCGCGTCGAAAAACAACGTGTCGCCCGGCTCCAGCAGGTAGCTTCTGTCGTCATGGCGATACAGCACTTTCCCCGTCAGCATGTAGATCATTTCGACGCCGGCGTGCTGGAACGAGGTGTAGGGCCGCGCCTCCTCCGAGAGGGTGATGAGGAAGGGCTCGACGACGAGATCATCGCCGAGCGAATGGCCGAGCAGCTGGTAATGATGACCGGCCTTGGTGCCGCGCCGCTCGATGCTGACGCCGCTCCCCGCCTTGACGAAAGAGCAGTCGTGGCGCTCTTCGAAGGGCGTGAAGAAGGACGAAAGCGGCTGATTGAGCGCCCGCGCCAGCGATTGCAGCGTGGACAGCGAGGGCGAGATCTGGCCGTTTTCGATCTTGGAGAGCATGCCTGTCGATAGACTCGCCGCGGCCGCCAGCTCGCCGCCGGTGATATCGAGCCGCTTGCGATGCAGGCGAATTTGCGCGCCGATCGCTTCCTCCAGCGTTCTCTCCGCGGTGCGCGGCGCGCCGGACCCCGTCCCGGAGGGGTACTCGATCAAGCCCGGCTTTTCCAAGTTGGCCACGCGCGGCTCCCTTTTCGCGGATGCGTTCGCCGCGGGATTTAGGCGCGGCGCGCGCTCATTGCGGGCAGAGTTACGCCAGGGAAGCAGGAAAAACAATTGATTCCGGTCCGCGCCTCACCGCGGCAGGCGCCCGGGCGGCCGGCTATTTTTCGCCCGCCCACTGCTTGCCTTGCGTGATCAGCCGCGCGCTGCGATGGCCGCTCGAATAGATCCAGAGCCAGCTCAGGGCGACGGCCAGCCGGTTGCGCAGCCCGATCAGGAAATAGATGTGGACGATGCCCCAGAGCCACCAGGCGAGCTGGCCGCGCACCTTGATCCAGCCAAAATCGGCGATTGCGGCGCGTTTGCCGATGGTCGCAAGGCTCCCGGCATGCTTGTAGACGAAGGGAGGCGGGGCCGGTTTTCCCGCGAGGCGCGCCTTGATGACCTTGGCCACGTAGGCGCCTTCCTGCTTGGCGGCCGGGGCGATGCCGGGGACGGGCTCGCCGTCCGGCCCCTTGATCGAAATCGTGTCGCCAATGGCGAAAACATTGGGGTGGCCGGGAACCGTCAGATCCGGCTCGACATAGACGCGCCCGACGCGGTCGGCCGCGGCGTCAAGCCAGAGCGCGGCGCGCGAGGCCTGCACGCCGGCCGCCCACAGGATCGTGCGCGCCGCCAGCCGCTCGGCGCCGAATACGACGCCATCCGCGTCGCACTCCGACACCGGCTGGCCGAGCTTCACCTCGACGCCGAGCTTTTCCAGCGCCTTCTGCGCATAGGCTGAAAGCTCGGGCTTGAAAGCGGGCAGGATGCGCGGGCCGGCCTCGATCAGGACGACGCGCGCGGTCCTGGTGTCGATATGCCGGAAATCCTCGCGCAGATTTTCATGCGCCAGCTCGGCGATGGTTCCGGCGAGCTCGACGCCGGTCGGCGCCGCCGCCGATGATGACGAAGGTGAGCAGCGCCTTCTGGCGCTGCCGGATCCGTTTCGCGCTCGGCGCGCTCGAACGCGAGCAGGATGCGCCGGCGGATCGTCGTCGCATCCTCCAGCGTCTTGAGGCCGGGCGCGAAGGGCTCCCATTCGTCGTGGCCGAAATAGGCGTGGCGGGCGCCCGTCGCCAGAACAAGCGTATCGTAGGCGATCGCGCCGCCATCCTCGAGCAGCACCTTGCGGGCCTGCGCATCAATCCCCGAGACCGCCGCGAGCAGCGTCTCGGCATCCTTGCGTTTGTGCAGCAGCTGACGCACGGGCCAGGCGATCTCCGACGTCGAAAGCGTCGTGGTCGCGACCTGATAGAGGAGGGGCTGAAACAGATGATGGTTGCGCCGATCGATGACCGTTATCGCGACAGGCGCGCCGGCAAGGCCCATGACGACCTGAAGGCCGCCGAATCCGGCTCCGACGACGACGACATGATGGGGCGCGGCATGATCTGTCAAAGCTTCATCCTTTTTCCAGTGTCCCGAGAGAGCGGGCGGTTCCCGTCCGCGACGAACGCGGATCTTTTTCTACCAGCTAAGCTGCGATCTGGCGAGGCGAGGACCGCGCTTCCCCGGCCGCCGCGCGGCTGCTATCGACAAGGATCCAAAAGTTTCGCCCCCAGCCAGCAGAAGTCCGCCCGATGCAATCCACCCGGCTCCGCCGCGTCGCGCGGGGAATTATCATCGTCTTTCTGTTCGTCATTGGCCTTTGCTCCGCGATATGGGGCGGCTTCGCGCTGTGGTTTCAATTGCCGCTGTCCGAAGGTCCGCGCATCGCCGCCATCGCGGTCTTTTGCGCGCTCGCCGCTCTCGCGCTCGTCGGCCTGTTCATGCGGCGCCTCCGGCCCGCGGGCTTCGCCTATGCGCTCGCATTCGCCGCGCTTCTTGTCTGGTGGTCGACCATTCTGCCGAGCAATGATCGCGATTTCGCCGCCGACGTCGCGCATGGCGTCACCGGCGTGGTGCGCGGCGACGAGCTGACGCTTCAGAACGTGCGCAATTTTTCCTGGACGTCGCCGACCGACTACACCGAAAACTGGGAGACGCGTCAGTTACGATCTGTCGCAGATCCAGTCGGCCGATTTCTACCTCGTCTATTTCATGGGCCCGTTGATCGCCCATTCGATGGTGAGTTTCGGCTTCAGCGATGGCCGCCATCTCATGTTCTCGATCGAGATTCGAAGGAGGCGCGGCGATGCGTTTTCGGCGATCGCCGGATTCTTCAAGCGTTACGAGTTGGTCTTTCTCGCCGCCGACGAACGCGACTTTCTGTTCCTGCGCAAAGCCCAGAACGAGGATGTCCGGCTCTATCGCCTAAAAACTTCGCCGCAAGCGGCCCGCGCGCTGCTGCTTCGATATGTCAGCGAGGCGAACGATCTCGCCGCGCACCCGCAGTTCTACAATACGCTGACGGCGAATTGCACGACGAGCATCTTCCTGATGCTGCGCGCGCTGTCGCCGGAATTTCCGCTCGACTGGCGGGTCCTCCTCAACGGCTTTCTGCCGTCCTTCGCCTATGAGCACGGCCTCGTCGACACATCGATTCCGCTGCGCGAGCTGATCGACCGCGCAGCCGTGTCGGACCGCATCGAGATGGGCCTCACCGAGGAGGCGTTCGGCGCGAGGCTGCGCGACGGGCTGCCGAACCCGAACTGAGAGGCCTTCGCAATCGTCGAGGGAAACCGGTGGCGTCGCCGGCGCGGCTTTTTTGCGGGAACCGTCTTCGCGCATTGCAGTTCCTTCGGCTCCGACAACCCTAACGAAGGCAGACGCCAATGAAGAAAGCAACATTGATCAGCGGCATCGCATCGGCTGCGCTCGTCGCGAGCCTGGCGATGGCCGAGGCGCAGACGAAGGGCGGCGAGACGAACGGGGCGCCATCGCCCGCGGCCGGAGCCGCCGGCGAGGCAGGCCATGCCGGGCCGCAGGGCGGCGCGCGTGCGCCGGCCGGCGTCAAGGAAGGAGCCCCGGCCAAGGCCGCGGCGGAGCCGAACGCAAGCGGCGCCAAGGGCCCGCAAGGCGAGAAACAATCCCTCGGGCCAGGCGCGCAGCAGAACCAGCGGACCGGTCAGAGCGAAGGCAAGGAAAACGGCGCGCGCCAAATGAGCAGAATGGCATGCGCGCGACCGACCAGAACGGCATGCGTAACGGCATGAATGACCGCAACGGCGCCGGCGAAGCCAGCGGACGCTCCGTCGGCAAGCAAGGCGCGAACATCACGCCGGAAGAGCGCACGAAGGTTCGTTCCGAGATTTCACAGGCGCGGATCAGGCAAGCGCCAAATCTCGACGTCGACGTTCACGTCGGCGGCGTCGCGCCGCGCACGATCACCGAATATTGGGAGCCGATTCCCGCCGATATCGTCAGCATCGTTCCCGCCTGGAGCGAATACCGCGTTGTGCGGATCGGCGATGAGATCCTGATCATCGACCCGGTCTCATTCGAGATCGTCGATGTTCTAAGCTAGCATTGGCGAAAGGGGCGGGAGGCTCGCCCTCCCGCACTGTCGCATCTGTGACGCCCGGCGCTTCGCGCCTCACACCGTAACGACGATCTTGCCGACCTGTGCGTTCGATTCAAGATAGCGATGCGCCGCGACGATGTCGTCGAGCGGGAAGGTCTTCGCGATGACGGGCTTCAGCGCGCCTCTGGCGAGGCCATCCACGACGAAGCGCTTGCCAGCGTTCAATCGCGCCGGATCGCCCGTCACCTCAAACAGCACATAGCCGCGGATGGTGAGCAATTTGGCCAGCAGCTCGAACAACGGCAGCGGGGTCGGCTCGGGGCTCAGGGCGCCGTATTGGAAAATAATTCCGAGCCGCGCCGTCGCCGCTGCGAGCTTCGCCAGCGTCGGGCCGCCAACCGGGTCGAATACGACGCGCGCGCCATGCCCACCGGTGATTCGCAGCGCTTCCGAGACAAGATCCTGCTCCTCGGTCGCGATGACATGCGCCGCGCCCAATTGCAAAAGTTGCGCCCGCTTGGCGCCGCGCCGCGTCAGGGCGATCGGCGTCGCGCCGACCATGTTGGCGATCTGGATCGCAGCGATGCCGACGCTGCTGGAGGCGGCGGGAATCAGCACCGCGTCCCCCGCCGACAGCTTGGCGATGTCGATCAGCGCGCCATAGGCGGTGAGGTACATCATCCAGGAGGCCGCCGCCTCGACGAAGGAGAGGCTCGCCGGGTGTTTGACCACCGCATGCGCCGGCGCCAGGACCAGTTCGCCGTAGAGGCCGTACTCATTCAACGAAAAGGCCGGCACGACGCTGACCGCGTCGCCGACGGCGAAGCCCTCGACGCCTTCGCCGACCTCGTCGATCTCGCCCGCGGCCTCATAGCCAAGGCCCGCCGGAAATTTCGGCTGTTCGAGATATTGGCCCGCCCGGAACATCGCCTCGGCGCGGTTGAGGCCGATCGCCTTGACGCGAATGCGCACCTGCCCTTTGCCCGGCCGCGGAACGTCGACGTCGACGACGCGAAGCACGTCCGGGGGGCCTACCTCGTTGAAGCGTACGGCGCGGGACATGGCGAAACTCCTTTCGGAACGCAAGCATCTCGAGCGAAGCAATGCCGGTTCGCGCGAGAAATGCGGCATAACAAAAATTGAAAAGGCGCGATATTAACGCTTTTGCGAGCTGTGGCGATGCGGCCGCGCCTCGCTATTTTTTCGCGACGACGTCCTCATAGATCGCCATGGCTTTCTCGCCATAGGCATGCCAGCCGCCGAAGCCCTGCACTTTCGCCAGCGCCCTCCGCCCCATGGCGGCGCGCGCGTCGGGATGGTCCGCCATGAACTGGAGCTTCCCGGCCAGCGCGTCGACGTCGCGGATCGGAACGATGAAGCCTTCGTCGCCGTCGGCGATGATGTCCTCGGCTCCCGTATTGGTGGTGGCGATCACCGGACAGCCGCAGGCCATCGCCTGCTCGAGCACAAGCGCCAGTCCTTCTTCGACGCTCGGCAGCGCCAGGACGTGGCTGCCGCTCATCAAGGTTTTCAGTTCAGCCTGCGGTACGGGCCCGATTGCGCGCGCGTGTTCGGGCCAGAGCTTCCTTTGATGCAGCATTTCGAGGACGGCGGGCGAAATTGCGCCGACGAAAGTCAGGCTTTTGGCCGGATGCTGGACCTTTTCGAAGGCCTGCACGAGATACTGGACGCCCTTGCGCAAATAGAAATAGCCGACGAACAAAACGTCGAAACGTCCCTCGGCCGGCGCGCCGTCCGGTCCGAACCGGGAGAGGTTGACGCCATAGGGCAGCTTGCGCAGTTTTTCCGGCGCGACGCCCTCGCTAAGGAACGTGCGATAGACGAAACCGGACGGCACCGTGATCCGGTCCGCGGCCGCATATTCGGCCTCCTCGGCGTCGATGACGCGCGGATCGACGCCCACCGCCGGCAGGCCCCACAATTCGCCCTCTTCGCGTTCGATCCGGTCCTGCACGCGGATATGCGAGGAGCCGCGATCGCAGATATAGCGCGCGCCCATCCGATGCGCGCGCCGCCCGCCCGCCAGCGACGTGCCGGACATTCCCACATAGACGTCGCAGGAGGGCAGATTGCGGCCGACATAGGCGGCGAAACTCGTTGCGTCGAGCCGCTCCCACTGGCGCTCCCAGGAAACGCCTATCCGATGCCTCCAGGGAAACGCGCGATAGGCGCCGTGGATCAGCGGAAAGGTGTGGATCAACTCCTGCGGCAACCCTTCCGCGCGCAGCTTGAAACGCGGATACGCCGTGAGAATTCCGGCGAGGGCGCCTCGCGCATAGAGCTCCCGGGCGAGGTCAAAACTATGGAATACGCCATGGACCGACAGCGCGACTTTCACGACGCATATTTCTCTGCCAGCGCTTCCTTTGCGACCACTTCCTTGTAGACCGCCATGGCGTTTTCGCCATAGGCATGCCAGCCGCCGAGGCCCTGCACCTTCGCCCGCGCCCTCCCTCCCATGGCGGCGCGCTCATCCGGGTGGTCGGCCATATGCTGCAGCCGTTCGGCCAGCGCGTCGACGTCTCGGATGGGAACGATGAAGCCCTCGGCGCCGTCGGCGAGGATGTCCTCGGCGCCCGTATTCGTCGTCGCGATCACCGGACAGCCGCACGCCATCGCCTGCGCGACGACAAGCGCCAGCCCCTCCTCGACGCTCGGCAGAACCATGACGTGGCTGCGGCTCATCAAGGTCTTGAGTTCGCTTTGCGGCACGTGGCCAAGTACGCGGGCCTCCTGCGGCCAAAGCTTGCGGGCGCGCAGCATCGCGATCAATTCATCGTTGGCCGCGCCGACGAAGGTCAGGCTCTTGCCCGGATGATCGAATTTCTCATACGCCTGCACAAGATACTGGACGCCTTTACGCAGGCTCATTCCGCCGACGAACAGAACGTCGAAGCGTCCCTCGGCCGGCGCGCCGTCGGGTCCAAACCGGGACAGGTTGACGCCATAGGGCAGCTTGCGCAGTTTTTCCGGCGCGACGCCCTGGCTGAGGAATGTGCGCTGGACGAAACCGGACGGCACGGTGATCCGGTCCGCCGCCGCGTATTCGGCCTCCTCGGCGTCCACGACCCGCGGGTCTATCCCTTTGAACGGCTCTCCCCAGCGCGCGAACTCCTCTCGCAGCAGTTCGTCCTGTGCGCGGATGTGAGACGACCCGCGATCGCAAATGAAGCGCGCGCCGCGGCTTTGGGCGCGCTTGCCGGCGGCGAGGGACGTGCCCGAGAGGCCGACATAGACGTCGCATTCGGGAAGTTGATGCGCGGCATAGGCGCCGAAACTCACGGTATCGAGCCAGACGATTTCGCGCTCGAGGAAGCTTCCGACCAGACGCTTCCACGGAAACGCCATGCGGACGCCGTGGACGAGCGGAAAGGTGTGGATCAATTCCGGCGGCAATTTTTCGGCGCGCAGCTTGAAACGCGGATACCCGGTGAGAATTCCGGCGAGAGCGCCTCTGGCGTGCATCTCACGCGCGAGGTCGAAGGTATGAAAGGTGCCGATCGCCGACAGCGCGACCTTCACAGCGTATATCCGGCCTTGACGCCGGCGTCGGCGAAAGCGCGTTGCGCGAGCGTGACGCAGATCGCGGCGATGAAGGTCTCCGAAATCACCATGGCGGCCCCGACGCCGTTGATTTGCCAAAGCGTGCCGAGGAGCCAGGCGAGCGCGACCGCAAGTACGCTGGCGGCGAGCGACCAGCCCGCGAGTCCGATATGCTGGTTTGTCGACAGCAGCAGGATGCGGGGCACGTGCCAGATGCCGCTGACCGCGGCGTAGGCGAGAAGCCAGGCCATCACGCTCGGCACGAATTCGATGCGGCCATGCGTCCAGATCCGCAATAGCCACGGCGAGATGAAATAAAGCAAAAGACTGAGCGCGATCGACTGCGCGGCGCTGAGCAGCGCGGAGCGGCGAAACAGCGGAAACACGGCGTCCATGCCGGCCTGTCCGAACAGCCGCGCGAACTCCGGCCACAGCGCATGGCTGAACATCGCGGTCGCCTGCACCGCCACCCGGGCGATGGTGCGATAGGCGTTGAACAGCGCCACCGACGCAGTTCCGGCGACGAGGCCGACGAGCAGGGTAACGCCCTGAAAGGTCAAGGCATTGGCGAGCGGAAACGCCATGAACGATACGGCGGGCCGGATGATCTCCAGAAGCTCCGCCTTGCTGGCGCGCCCAAATCCGAGGCGAAGGCCGTGCTCGCCGCGCTGTCCGATATAGACCACGGCCGCCGTGCCAACGGCTCGCGCGGCGAGGCCGGTGAGTGCGACGCCGGCGAAGCTGCGGAACAGAACGAGGCCGGTCATGAAGCCGGCGAATTCGCCGAGGCGCACAATTTGCGACAGCACTGTCCCGACGGGGTAGCGTCCCGTCGCCTTGAACACCGCCTCCGAAAGGCCGCCATAAAGCGTCAGCAGCACGTCGCAAAGCAGCGCCGCCAAAGCGATGCGCTTGTCCATCGTCATGTAGTCGGGCAGGGGAAGGAAGAGGACCGCCGGCGTCAAAACAGCGCCCAGCGAGCCGCACATGATCGTCATGAAAAGCTGCGCGCTCTGGTACACCGTGTTCGCTTCGGCGACATCGGACCGGCCAACCGCCATCGTCATCTTGTTGCCGGCCGCGGCGACCATCCCGACGTCGGCCATCGACAGGTAGGCCGGCAAGGCGGACAACAACAACCAGGCGCCGTAAGTCGAGGCGTCCCAGTATAGAAGAAATAATGGAAGGGAGATAAGCTGTACCGCAATGCTGACCGCCTGGCTAAACGCGTTGGCGCCGAGGCCAAGAATTATTCTGCGGAGCATGCGTAATACGCCTAAAAAACAATCATATCACGTTATACAATTCAATATAGTGCAAAGCGGCCAAAGTCAAGTTGCGCTGTTCAACGGTTTTACCTTGCTGTGACCTTGACCCCTGCGCCCAATGATCGCATCAACCGCTTTCGTGCGAACGCGCGCCGGCCCCGGCGCCCGCCCGGCTTAACGCAAAGGTTCCGGCTTGCCTGAATGGCCGGAACGCGGCAGCATGGGTGGACGGTGCCTGAGCCGGCGCCGCAGTCCGCGCCGGTCTCCGCAGGCGCCGTTCCGTTACAAGCCGCACAGCCTCGTCTCTGGAAAGCGCCCGATGGAAAACGCACGCCCGACCGGTCCCGAACTCCTGCGCAATCCCCACCTCAATCGCGGCAGCGCCTTTTCCCTTGAAGAGCGCCGCGCGCTCGGGATCGAAGGCTTCCTGCCCCCCGCCGTCGACACGATCGAGACGCAGGCGGCGCGGGTCCACGCCCAGCTCGACGCGCTCGATTCGGATCTGCAGAAATATCTGTTTCTGTCCGATCTTCAGGCGCGCAACGAGACGCTTTATTTCGCCGTGGTGATGTCCGATCCCGCGACCTTCATGCCGCTGGTCTATACGCCGACCGTGGGCGAGGCATGCCAGAAATTCGATCATTTCTTTCGTGCGACGCGGGGCATGTATCTGCCGATCAGCGCGCGCGGGCGGCTCCGGCAAATCCTCGCCAACTGGCCGCAGAAGGACGTCCGCTTCATCGTCGTCACCGACGGCGAGCGCATTCTCGGCCTCGGCGACCTCGGCGTCGGCGGCATGGGCATTCCGGTCGGCAAGCTCGCGCTCTACACCGCCTGCGCCGGCGTCCCCCCGGCCCTCACCTTGCCGGTGACGCTCGACGTCGGAACCAACAACAACGCGCTGCTTGAGGATCCGCTTTATCTCGGCCTGCGCCAGCCGCGCGTGCGCGGCGCCGATTATGACGCGTTCATCGACGAATTCGTTTCAGCCGTGCAGGATCTCTACCCCAAATGCTGCCTGCAATGGGAGGATTTCGCCAACATCAACGCGGTCCCGATCCTCGAGCGCTACAGGGACAGGATCTGCACCTACAACGACGACATCCAGGGCACCGCCGCCGTCGCGCTCGCCGGCATGTTCGGCGCCCTGCGCATCTCGAAGCAAAAGCTCGCCGACCAGCGCTTCCTGTTTCTCGGCGGCGGATCGGCGGCGACCGGCATCGCCGAGCTGATCAGCGAGGCTCTCGTGCTCGAGGGCCTGACGCTTGACGCCGCGCGCCAGAAAAACTGGCTCTACGACGTCAATGGGCTCTTCGTAGCGAGCCGCACCGATCTCGCCGATTTCCAGCGACCCTTCGCGCATGACGCGCCCCCGGCGGCATCCTTTCTCGACGCCATCGAGACGATCCGGCCGACCGCGATCATCGGCGTCAGCACGGTGCCGAAACTGTTCAACCAGCCGGTCATCGAGGCGATGGCGCGGATCAACGAGCGGCCGATCATCTTTCCTTATTCGAACCCCACCTCGCGTTCGGAATGCACGGCGGAGGAAGCCTATAAATGGTCGGACGGGCGCGCCATCTTCGCCAGCGGCAGCCCGTTTCCGCCAGTCGAACTCGGCGGCAAGACCTTCGTCCCCGGCCAGGGCAACAATGTCTACATCTTTCCGGCGATGGGCATGGCCGCGCTGGCGACGGAGGCGACGCGCATCACGCAGGAGATGTTCATCGTCGCCGCCAAAGCCGTCGCCGAACAGGTGAGCGACGCCGCGCTGGCCACCGGCCTCATCTACCCGCCGCAACGCAACATGCTCGCCGCATCGCTGCATACCGCATCGCGCGTCGCCGAATATATTTTCGATCATGGCTTCGCCCGCGCCAAACGTCCGGCCGACATCGCCCAGCATCTTGCGAGCCTCGCCTACAAGCCGGTCTATCCGCCTGTCTCCTGATCTCCCGCGTCCCGCGCCGGCGTCGTCGCGAGCGCGACAACGGCGAGCGCGGCCGCGGTGGCGCAGAGGGTCGCCGCAAAGCTCGTCCGATGCAGCGCATAGGCGCCGCCCGCCGCGCCGAGGACGAAAGCGATCCACGTCGCGAGAAAGGCCAGCCATTCCACTCGCGGCGCCCTGCCGGTGAGCGCGCGCGCCAGCGACTGGCCGGCGCTAAACAGCGCGCCGGTGACGAAGGTCTTGCCGACATCGGCGCGCCCGACCTGCTGGCGCAGCACGTTCTGCATGCCCATGGCGACCGTGATGGGCAGCAGGGCGGCAAAGCCGGGCCGCAGCGCCGTCGATGCGATGGCGGCGCAAACAAGCGCGAATTCGGCCGCCAGCACGAGCGGCAGGCGAAACCGCCCGGCCGCGTCGGCGAGCAGCGTTCCGGCGAAGGCGCCGAGGAAAAACGACGCGATGACGCCGCCCGCGCGCAGGATCCGCGCGTCGGCGCCGGCCGCGATGGCGAGGCCAAGCTGGGTTGTGTTGCCGCTCATGAACGACAGATAGAGCTGGCCGACCTCGATGAAGCCGATGGCGTCGACCCAGCCCGCGATCAGGGCGAGAGTGAAGCCGATCGCCAGCCGCTTCGCTTCGGCGGGGGCGTCGGCGGGACTGGTTTCGGAGGCGCCGGCGTCAGGCCGCATCGGGGCCGCCCGCGCGACATTCGCCCGCACAAGGCCTGGAGGCCGCCCGCCTTGAAATCACTAAGATCATGGCGCAACAGGCATCTTGAATGCTTTCAGGCGTCAAGGGGATAAATGACCGTGGACGATGCATATGGGTGGAACGCCAACTGGCTCTGGAGCCTGCCGCTGATCGTGCTGAACGTCGTTTTCCACGTCGTCGGCCTCGGCTTCATCAACGCAAGCATCCTCAAGGCGCTGGAGCGCGTCAAGAGCCGCCGCCATTTCCTTTTCCTGTTTGTGCTGGTGGTCGGCGCGACCACGCTTTCGGCGACCGTGCTCCACGCCCTCGAAGCCGGCGCATGGGCCGTCGCCTTCGTCGCCCTCGGCGCCCTGCCCGACCATAAAGCGGCGATGCTCTATTCGCTTAACGCAATGACGACCTACGGCCATGACAACTCCTATCTCGCGCCCCATTGGAAGCTGATGGGCGCGCTTGAAGCCCTCAACGGCATGCTGCTGTTTGGCCTCACAACCGCGTTTCTCTACGGCATCATCCAGCGGGTGTGGCCGGTCGACAGCAGGGAATTGCATGCGCCGCATATGCCATGGCAGCGGCGGGCGAAGGGGCCCGTGACGGTCCCCGATTGAGGGCGCCGCGTCAGGATTGGCGCGTGAGATAAGCGCGCCAGCCGCCGAACGCCGCGATGTCCTCGCGGAGCATCGCCGTCGGCCTTTTGCTCTAACTGCGCGTTCTGCTATCGCCTTCCATCGCCGTACTGTCGATGATCCCGCCCTTGGCGCTTTTGCCGATCCTGTTCATCGCGTTCGGGCTCGGTGAGGCTTCCAAGAACGTCCTGATCATCATCGGATTGTGACGTTTACGCCGGCACGTTCTCTTTAGCCGCCAAAATAATCAGGCTGATAGAATCATGATCAGGCGCCGACGTAAGGGCCCGGCGGCTCAGAAACATGCGGCTCGGAAACAGGTCGCTCCCAAACAATTCGCGCCCAAACAATTGATGAGGCGAGGAGGGCCTCCGGATTGTTCCCCGGCCGCCGGCGTTCTACAAGATGCGCGTTTAAAGCGCCTGCGTCAGGAGACCGCCCCGCAAGCGCCAGCGCCGCGCGGGACTTCGTGCGGATTGACGCGCATCCTCAAGCGGACTGCTCGAAAGGACCTGCCCCATGCGCATTCTCGTCGTCGGCGCCGGCGCGATCGGCGGCTATTTCGGCGCCCGCCTGCTTGAAAGCGGCCGCGACGTCACCTTTCTCGTGCGCGCGAAGCGGGCGGCCCAGCTCGCCGCGACCGGGCTCATCGTCAAAAGCCCGCTCGGCGATATCGATCTGCCGCACCCGCCGCTGATCGAGGCGCAGGACCTGCGCGAGCCCTTCGATCTCATCATCTTGAGCTGCAAGGCCTATGACCTCGACGGCGCGATAAAATCCTTCGCGCCCGCCGTCGGCCCCAAAACCCTGATCCTGCCGCTCCTCAACGGCATGCGCCATCTCGACGCGCTCGATCAGCGCTTCGGCGCCGGCGCCGTCCTCGGCGGGCTCTGCGCGATCTCGACGGCTCTCGATGACCAGGGCCGCATCCTGCATTTCAGCGATTTCGCCAATCTCGCCTATGGCGCGCGGGAGAGCGCGCAGGCGGACAAAGCGGAGGCGCTCGACAAGGTCCTGCTCAACGCCGGATTCGACGCGCGCCGCTCGGGGAAAATCGCGCAGGAGATGTGGGAGAAATGGACCTTCATCGCTTCGGCCGCCGGCCTCACCTGCCTGATGCGCGCGGCGGTCGGCGACATCGAGGCGGCGGGCGGCGCCGATCTCGCCGTCGCGCTCTATCATGAATGTGCGGAAATAGCGGCCGGCGCCGGCTTCGCGCCGCGCGAGGCGGCCCAGAAATTCGCAGGCGCCATGCTGACGACCCCGGGGTCGGAATTCGTCGCCTCCATGCTGCGCGACATCGAGCGCGGCGGGCCGATCGAGGCGGACCACATCGTCGGCGACCTCCTGCGCCGCCAAGGCGCCAGGACGGAGCCGAGGCTCGATCCTGCGCATCGCCTATGTTCATCTCAAAGCCTATGAGGCGCGCCGCGCGCGTGAGGCGGGCGCCGAGGCGGAAAGGAGCGGAGCATGAAAATCGCATTTCTCGGCCTCGGCGCCATGGGCGCGCGCGATGGCGCGCAATCTCCTCAAAGCGCGGCCATGCGGTGATCGCCTGGAACAGAAGCGAGGCGCCGGCGCGGGCGATTGAAGCGCTCGGCGCCGCCATCGCGTCAACGCCGGCCGAGGCCGCGCGGCAGAGCCGAGATCGCCATCACCATGCTCGCCGACGATGCGGCGGCGGACGCCGTGACCCTTGGCGCGAACGGACTCATCGAAGGGTTGGCGCGTGGGGCCGCCCATGTCTCGATGAGCACCATCTCGGTCGCGCTGTCCGAGCGCTTCGCGGAGGCCCACGCCGCGCGGGGGCAGGCCTATGCCGCCGCGCCCGTGTTCGGGCGCCCGGAGGCGGCCGCGGCCGCAAAGCTCTTCATCGCGGCGGCGGGCGAGGCCGCGCTGATCGAGAAAATCCGTCCGGCGCTCGAAGCGATGGGCCAGCGCATTTTCATCATGGGCGACCAGCCGGCGCAGGCCAATCTCGTCAAGCTCACCGGGAATTTTCTCATCACCTGCGTGATCGAAAGCCTCGCCGAGGCCTTCGCGCTGACCGCCAAGGGCGGCGTCGAGACGGCCAGGGTGCAAGAGCTGCTGACCGAAACATTATTCGCCGCGCCGGTCTACAAGACCTATGGCGGGCTGATCCTCGAAGATAAATTCTCGCCGCCGGGCTTCAGGCTTCCATTGGGACTCAAGGATAATCGCCTGCTGCAGCAGGCCGCGGAAAAGCTCGAAGTCCCGCTGCCCTTCGCGGCGATCGTGCGCGACCGCTTTCTCGCCGCGCTGGCCAATGGCGACGGCGGCCTCGACTGGTCGGCATTCGCGCGCCGCGCCAGGGAAGATGCGGGGATCGAGCGGAGCTGAGCGCGCCTGCCGCTACTGCGCGAAGGCACAGGGTGCCTGTGCTTGAACGAAATAGATAGGCTTGCGCGGTTTCCTATGATGAGCGTTTGGCAATTGAAGGCCCCAGAAAGTCCGTAATCCGTTGCGTCAGCCACAGTCTTCTTTTAGAAGCCGTTTCGCATTCCCAGACTACCAGAATGTCCCATCCAAGCTTGCGCAAGTCGGCTTCGACGACCGAGTCTCGAACAGCATTAGCTTCTAGTTTAGGAATCCAGAAGCTCTGTCTCGTCTTCGGCAAGCGACTACGCCAGCACGTAGGGGCGCCATGACGATGCCAGAAGCAACCGTGAATGAAAATCACCTTGCGGCGCCGGGGGAAAACAAGATCCGGTACGCCCGGCAGGTCTCGGCGGTGCAAACGGAAGCGGTAACCGAGGGAATGAACGAGCCGGCGAACCACGAATTCCGGTTTGGTGTCCTTACCGCGGACGAGCGCCATCTGAGCGCTGCGGACGGGATCCACGTCATGGAGTCGAGGCGTCCTCATCAAAGATGTCCTCGGGAGCTACCTCGTCATCAGTCACCGGCGCCTCAGCGGCCATCGGGTCTTGGGTGAAAGCGTCCAAGAACCGCTTGATGATCTCTTCTCGATCCTGAAATGCAGCGTTTGCCGCGAAATGCGCCGCGATGTCATGTAGGATACGTTCAAGCGACCGTGAGTCCTCTAGTTTTTCAGCCATGGCCCACCTTCGGCCAGGATGCAGAACATCCCATGGTGATCGGTCGTTGCTACGCCCCTCCGTATCACCGTGCTTACTAATTCCCCAGCAGACATTCGTCTCCCTGTTCCATAGCGGTTTGAATAGCCCAATCAGGTGACGCTCAGCAAACATTTGCGCGTTAGTCGCTGTAACCAACCGTCGGCACTCGAAGTCCTCGATCCGGAGCGCTGGACTCAAATTTTCTTCGATCGCATACAAAGCGACAGTCCGGATCATCTTTCGGTGGTCAGCAAGACGACCATAGAGTTTCTGTCCTTGGTCGCGCGCTGTCTTCGCGGAGCCGGATGCCGGATCAGCTTTGCCGACATAAATGGGAGTCTCGCTCTTGCTGATCGGTAAATATGCCGGATAATCTCCATTGTAGTAAATGGCATATACTCCGGCCCCATATGAACGGGGGACGAGGTCCAGAGGAACCCTGGGCTGCGCTAGCAAAGCGACTGCGACGAGGCGGCCAGCGGTGTCTGGATCGGCGGGGTCAAACCATCCCGCAGGCTCCTTCACTGGGTCAAGAGACGAGAAAGCTCGATCGACCTCTTTCCGCAGTTCCTGAAGCATCTCCCCAGTGCGTTTTGAGGCGACCTTGGACAGGGTTGGCGCCAACAATTCGATTTCGCGGATGGCCGCCCTTATTTCCCCTACCAGCTCTAATTGGCGAACTGCCCGCTTCGGACTTCTTACCATCAAGCAACCCGCTTCCTTCGAGAAGCGATAGCGGGTCGACTTATCACTCTATCGAGCGCCGTTGCAACTTCCTCCGCCAGCTGAGTTGGCACAGCGTTGCCGAGCTGTCTCATGTTCTCCGACCAAGATCCGATGAACTCGTAGTCGTCCGGCAGACCTTGTAGGCGTGCCGCCTCGCGAACGGTCAGGTACCTTATCTTGCCGCCGGAGAGGGCCACAGTGTTCTCGCCACCGGGGACGCCGTGGACCCCGGCTTTCAAAGCCTTCGCGGGCATATCCAAAGGACTTCCTGTGTGTCCCGGGTATGAGCGCGCGCCTGTCTGGAGAACGTGGTTCGAAAGGCTCCCTCTACCGGGCTCGCCCAGGCCTTGCACCGCATCACGGACTGTGCGCCAAGGTAGACCCTGTGGAGGGACCATCATATTCCGCAAGCGCTGCACTGCCGCCGCGTCAGCTTTGTCCGGACCGGCGTTTGGCGCGCGCATGCCATGACGACTCCAATATTCGCCCGTGATCCACTGGTCCCAAAGAAGTCGCTCGCGGGAATGGGTCGGGAGGAGAATTGGTGGCCACTCATCTAGATCTCGATGAACCCCCATGACGACCACGCGGTGGCGTTTTTGCGCCGCTCCGTAATCGGCGGCGTTCACCTGCGTCACACGGACGCGATAGAGACTCTGGCCTGCTTGCTCAAGGCGGGCGAGATGCTCTTCGCGAGATTCGCTGTCACGACGTGCAATATATGGATGCGCGAGAGCGGCCACGACCCAGCACAGATAGTCGGCAAACGCGACTCTGGCGAGCCCCCGAACATTCTCGAAAATGAAACCGCGCGGCTCGATCTCGCGTACGGCCCGAACGGCCTCGGGCCACATGTCTCGGCGATCTTCATGGCCACGATGTCTGCCGCCAATCGAAAACGGCTGACACGGCGGCCCCCCCGCTACCAAATCGATTCCCGCGTACTGCGTCCAGTCAACGCCGCGGACGTCTTCCTGATGGATCGGCCAATTGGCGACATGCTCTAGTCCCCGACCACGGTTGTGCAATACATTTATGACCGAATGCCGATCCCATTCGACCATCCTGAGGGAGCGAAACCCCGCCCGGGATAGTCCCATCGCCAAGCCGCCGCATCCTGTGAAAAGCTCGACGCTGGATCTCATTGGCAACCCCTTCATTTTCCGACCTTGTCTGAATCGCGGAGTTTCCACAATTCAGCGGGCGCAAAAATCTGTTAACGAGTTTTTAATCTCACTGACCGGGCCACACGCAATAATGTTCATGTTTTGTTTCAAATGTCCAGGGCCTTTTTGTACATTTACCTAATGCCGGACCGCCGGCAAAAACCGCGGGTCGATGCTCTCATTCGCCTTCAGCATCGGCAGGATCTTGCTCGCCGGCACCGGCGGGCTGAAATAATAGCCCTGCATCTCGGTGCAGCCCTCGTTGCGCAGCCATTCGAGCTGTTCGCTGGTCTCGACGCCTTCGGCCGTCGTCGAGATGCCAAGGCTCGTTCCGAGCCCTGTCACCGCGCGAACGATCGCCATGCAGCCGCCGGCGGATAGATCGCTGACAAAGGAACGGTCGATCTTGAGCTTGTCGAACGGGAAGGCGCGCAGATAGGAGAGGCTCGAATAGCCGGTGCCGAAATCATCCATCGACACGCTGACGCCGAGCGCGCGGAGGCGATGAAGCATGGCGAGATTGGCCTCGCTCTCGGCGAGCAGGATGGTCTCGGTGATCTCGAGCTCGAGACGCGAGGCGGGCAGGCCGGAGCTGGCGAGCGCGGTCAGGATCGAATGGGTGAGGTTGCCGGTCCTGAACTGCACCGGGGAGAGATTGACCGCGATCTTGAGATCGCCCGGCCAGCGCGCCGCCTCCGCGCAGGCCTGGCGCAGCACCCACTCGCCGAGCGGCGCGATGAGGCCGATCTCCTCGGCGAGCGGGATGAATTCGGCCGGCGGCACCATGCCGCGCGCGGGATGATGCCAGCGCAGCAGGGCCTCAAAGCCGGTGATCGCGCCCGACTTCAGGGCGACGAGCGGCTGGTAATAAAGCTCGAACTGGCCGGCCGGCAGCGCGCGCCGCAGATCGATTTCAAGCAGGCGCCGGGCGCGCGCGCGCGCGTCCATCTCCGGCTCGAAGAAGCGGAAGGCGCGCCGCCCCTCCTCCTTGGCGCGGTAGAGCGCCATGTCGGCGTTCTTCAGCAGAAGGTCCGAGGAAACGCCGTCGCCGGGCGCCATCGCGACGCCGATGCTGGTCGCGATCTCGACGCTGTGGCCGTCGATGACGAAGGGCCGGCTGACGAGGTCGACGACATAGGAGGCGAGCGCGCCGGCCTCGTCGGGGCCTTTGAGGCCGCCGCGCAGAATGGCGAATTCGTCGCCGCCGAAGCGCGCGACGACGTCGGTCGGGCGCAGCCCGGCGCGCAGGCGATCAGCGACGGCGCGCAAAAGCGCGTCGCCCGTGGAATGGCCGAGCGTATCGATGACCGCCTTGAACTGATCGAGATCGAGATAAAAGACGCCGACGTCTCCCGCAGCAGATTGGCCCTGCGACGGATAAAGGCGCGACAGCGCGGCGTCGAGGCTCTTGCGGAAGAAGGCGCGGTTCGGCAGATCGGTCAGATCGTCGTGATGCGCCATATGCGCGAGGCGGCGCTCGGCGCGCCGTTTCTCCGTCACGTCGAGGAAGGTGACGAGCTCGGCCGGACGCTCGCGGAACGTCAGGGCGCGCCAATAGAAGATGACGTCGATCACCGCGCCGTCCGAACGCAGCTGACGTCCCATGCGCTCCTGCACCGGGCGCGCAGGGGCCTGCTGCGCGCACCGGCGCATGTCGTCCCAATCCTCGCGCGGGGCGACGTCATAAAGGCTCATCCCAAGCAGGGCCTCGCGCGAATGACCCCAGAGCGACGCCGCCGCGTCGTTGACGGCCAGAAAGCCGTAACTGCGCGGATCGCACAGCGCAGTCGGGATCGGATTGCCGTCGAAGAGGAGGCGAAAAGAGGCCTCCCTCGCCTTGAGGTCGGTGATCTCGGTCAGCCGCACCGCCACGAGATCGTTAATGGCGCGGCCTGTCATCGCGCGATCGCTCGCGCCCGGATCGATCTCAAATGGACGCCGCCGGCTTTGCGCCGCCCGCCCGTTGTCCGCCCGTCCGACCTGCGCCCCGCGTCTTTTCGCCTTCGCCGGCATGCCCGCACTCCACCCACGCTCGCCTCGCAAGAATGGCAGATGAGGCTTGACGTCAGCTGTCGGGAAAGGCTCGAATTTGATTGTTTTCGAGCCCGAAGATCCGGACCGCTACGGCCGCCGAATTTGAAGCGGGCCTGTTAGCTGATGTTGATCATATAAAATGCTGCGCTGCTCAGGATCGTTGGCCGCGCACCAGCGCCGTTAGGCTCTCCACATCCCGCACGGGCAAGGAGCATGTTCCTTCCGCGCACACGAAGGCGGCGGCGCTTTCCGCGCCCTCGCCCGCCAGCGCCGCTTGCGCGCGCGCCGGATGCCCTTCGGGCAAATCCCGCGGCCGGTCGAGGTCGATCACGATGCGCTCGCTGAAAGGCGCCGAAAGCGCGGCTTCGTAGAGCGGCCCCCGCGCGGACCCCGCGGTGACGATCTCCTTCGCCCGCAGCCGGAAATCGAGCGCGTTGAAAACGCCGGCATGGCCGATCGGGTTCGCCCGCACCGCGGGCGCCAGCGCGGAAAACAGCGCGTCCGCCCGCGCGAGCCATCGGGCCTCGCCGGTCAGGGCCGCAAGCCGCGCCAGCGCCGAAAGATAGACCGGATGCGCGTTGGGGATGGCGTCGTCCGCGGTTGGCGCAAGGCGCAGGATAACGTCGCCCGCGTCGCGCGCGGACATGCACAGCAACCCTGTGCGCGGATCGACATGCCATGCGTCCAGCGCCTCGGCCCAGCGAATAGCATCGCCGAGATAATCGCGGGGCGCGCCAGGCCCCGGCAGATTGCGCGCCTCGTGCAGCGCCAGCGCCGCCCGCATCATCGACGCGTAATCCAGCGCCAGCGCGGGCTTCACGAGCACGCCCGCGCGCCAGCTATGGGCCAGCCGCGCTTGCCCATCGCCATCCGCATATTGCAGGGTGGAGACGATGAAATCATAAGCCTTCGCCGGCGAGGCCGATCCAGCGCGGCTCGCCAAGCAGCGTGCCGGCGTTGACCAGCGCCGCGATCATCAAGCCGTTCCAGTCGGCCATGATCTTGTCGTCGAGGCCCGGATGAATCCGCTGCTCCCGCACGTCGAACAGCTTGCGCCGCAAGGGCGCGAGCCGGGCCTCTTCCTCCATCGTCGGGCGCGCCGATTCCAGACGGTTCAATATCGTGACGCCGCCCGGATAATGCGCATCGGCCCAATTGCCGATCGGCGAGGCGTTGTAGAATCGCCCAAGAAACCGCGCGTCCTCATGGCCGAGAACCGCAACGATCTCGTCCCACGTCCAGACGTAGAATTTGCCTTCGACGCCCTCGCTGTCGGCGTCGAGGCTCGCGCAGAACGCGCCGCCCGCAGCGGTCATCTCGCGCTCGATCCAACCAACCGTCTCCCGCGCGCGCGTGCGAAACAATTCGTCGCCCGTTTCATGATGCGCAAGCGCCAGCATTTCGAGAATCTGCGCATTGTCGTAGAGCATTTTTTCAAAGTGCGGCACGAGCCAGCGATCATCCGTCGAATAGCGCGCATAGCCGCCGCCGAGATGATCGTAGATGCCGCCCTCCGACATATGTTGCAGCGTGAGGCGCACGCTGGCCCTGTAGGGCGCTTCCCCGAGCCTTCCGCCCGCGCGCCACAAAAATTCGAGGATCGGCGTGTTGGGAAATTTCGGCGCGCCCTTGAGGCCGCCATCGACGCTATCCATCGCCTGCAACAGATGCGGCGCAATCTCGTCCGCAAGCGCCAGCGAAAGCTCGCCCGCGCCGGCGCCATGCGCATCGGCCTTCGCCAGCCGCGCGCGAACGGCCTCGACATTTTTCGCGATGCGGTCCGGCTCGGCGCGGAACGCGTGCTCCACCGCGCGAAGCACGCTGACGAAGGCCGGGCGGCCGTACTGGTCCTGCTTCGGAAAATATGTCCCGCCCCAGAACGGCTCGCCTGTAGGCGTAAGGAACATCGTCATCGGCCAGCCGCCGCGCTCGCCGAACGCGTGCAGCGCCGACATATAGATATGGTCGATATCGGGCCGCTCCTCGCGATCGACCTTGATGTTGACGAAGAGCTCGTTCATCACCGCCGCGGTCGCCTCGTCCTCGAAGCTCTCATGCGCCATCACATGGCACCAGTGGCAGGCCGCGTAGCCGACCGACAACAGGATCGGTTTGCCCTCGGCCTGCGCGTCGCGCAGCGCGGCCTCGCTCCACATCCGCCAATGGACGGGATTATCCGCGTGCTGCAGCAGATAAGGGCTCGCGGCGTCTTTCAGTTCATTGGCGGACATGTTCAAGCTCTCTTTCGGCGCCCGCGCAAGTCTAGCCCCGGACGGCGCGCGCGGACAGGCGAAAGCGCGCGAGCAAGACCGGCGCCGCGGCTGCGCCCGAGCCGAATGTCGCATTGTTGACAATAGGCGTCCGCTGCCGGCGCCGCCGATCGTTGCGTTTGTCGTATTGGGCATCCTCTTGCCGGTCGCGGTGTACGCGTGGTCCTCCGGCTTCCTCCACTATATCGAAGCCATCGGCCCGTGCCCCCTGAGCGTCCTTCATATCTCGCGCATCGCAGTGGCGCTGCCGTTCTTCTGGTACGGCGCATACAACCTGCTTCCCGACGCCGTCGTGCGCGACGCGGGGCGCGGCGATTTCCTGGTCGGGCTTTTCGCGTTCGCCGACGTGTTGCTTCCCGAGAGCCGCAACCGCTATCTCGCCTTGCATCTCTTCGGCCTCGCGGACCTCGTCGTCGCCATTGCAACCGGCCTCATATAGATCCCGCCGAACGATCCACGCATGGACGCCATCTGCTCCCTGCCGCTCGCCTTGATCCCGCTCTACGGCGTCGGCGCCCTCGGCGCCAGTCACCTCATGGCCTTCGATCTTCTGCGCCGCGGCGTCGGCGTGAAGCCCGAGGCGAAGCGAAGCGCGGCGTGACCTCCGCAGCCTCATGGTGAGCGGGAGGAAGCCCGAGGCCCCAATGCGAGCGAAGCGTTTTGCGAAGCGAACACAGCTAAAGCGGGGATCGGAGAGAGCGCCGAAGGCGCGTCTCGAACCACGAGGGCGTCCCAAGGCGCGAGGTTCAGAGCTAGCGACCACATCCTTCGAGACGGCCGCTTCGCAGCCTCCTCAGGATGAGGCGGGCGTAGTTTCGGCGGTGTACAACATTCCTTATCGCGAAGCGAGGCAGGCACCCAACAAGCTCGGAGATGCAACATGCCTCATAGAAGCGGCCATGCTGGCCAAGCTATCCCATTCATCGCACGGCCGACCCGAGCGCATCTGGATTTTGAAGTCAAGGACGCGCCAAAGGCGCGCCGCCTCTGGCGGTCGCAGATCCTTGAGTTCAAAATGCAGATGCGCTTTCCTGCCGCCAATCGATGAATGAATAACTCCGCGCTTGCGCGTAAGGTAGGCGGGGAGCTATTTAACGAATTCGCTACCCAGTTGCCGACCGGAATTTAGGTCGATGCGAATCTTGTATCCACTCCAAGTTCGGGCCGACAAACTATCGTGCTCCGAGCGCATATCAACGAATGAATCTGGTATGCCGGGCAGATCAGCGAACCACTTCGGCGCACCGTCGCGTCCGATCCGGAGAAGATTCTTGAAAACAGACTGCTTACAGGCTTCAGGATCGAGGAGCAGTACGCACTCATCGCCTCCTGCCACCGGGAGAGCAGCCCTTATCGGGGTTCCATTGTAGGTTCCTTCCCAGCCGAATGATCCGTTTTCGTTCAGGAGAACTCTCAGGCCAAGAGATGGTGAGCAGAAGATTTCAATACACACGCTCAATGTCCTTCCTCGTGTGGCAGCGATTTACTGGGACCAAGATTACGACTCCGATGTTCCTCAGGCCGGCTTCTCGGCCTCGATGCGCACGGCGATATCGCGGGACGCGTTGCGTTATATAACGTCTCTACAGTGAGCGCCCCCGCTCCTTGATGCGCCGCGCCGGGAAGGGCATCGTACGCTTACTATAAAGTGACGAAAAGATTGCTCGCGATTGACCAAAGGATAATCGCATCATCAGCGCCGCGCCAGACACCATCTTCGCCTTCAGCTCCGGCGCCGGCCGCGCCGCGATCGCGGTTCTACGCCTGTCCGGCCCCGCGACGCCCTATATTATAAAGAGTATGGCGGGGCGCCTGCCCGAGCCTCGCGCCGCGACGCTCGCGACATTGAAAGACCCGGCGACGGGCGAGGCGATCGACTCCGGGCTGGTCCTTTTCTTTCCCGCGCCACGCAGCTTCACCGGCGAGGATTGCGCGGAATTCCACATCCACGGCGGGCGCGCCGTCGCCCAGCGCCTGATTACGACGCTCGCCGGATTTCCCGGAACCCGCGCGGCGGAGCCCGGCGAATTCACGCGCCGCGCGCTGCTCAACGGCAAGCTCGATCTCGTCGAGGTCGAGGGGCTCGGCGATCTGATCGAAGCGGAGACCGAATGGCAGCGCCGCCAGGCCTTGCGCCAGATGCAGGGGAGCCTCAGCCGCGCGGCCGAGCGCTGGCGCGCCGCGCTGCTCGAGGCCGCCGCGCTGGTCGAGGCCGAGATCGATTTTCCCGACGAGGGCGACGTGCCGCAGGCGCCGAGCCGACGCGTCGGCGCGCTGGTGCGGCCCGTGCTTCAGTCTCTCAAAGCCGAGCTTGCCGCCGGGGCCGCGGGCGAGCGCATCCGCGACGGCGTCACAATCGTGATCGCGGGGCCGCCCAACGCCGGCAAATCGACGCTGATGAACGCGCTGGCCCGCCGCGACGTCGCGATCGTCTCGCAAATCGCCGGGACCACGCGGGACGCCATCGAGGTCCATCTTGATCTTGGCGGCTGCGCGGCGACGCTGATCGACACGGCAGGCTTGCGGGAAAGCAGGGACGCGATCGAACTTGCCGGGATCGCGCGCGCGGTTGAGAAGGCGAAGAATGCCGATCTGGTGCTGTGGCTGAGCGAGGCGGGGCGCCCGTCGAGCCGGATGTAAGATTGGGGCCGGGGGCCATCTGGCGGATCTCGACAAAATGCGATCTGGCGCCGGCGGAGCCCGGAATCGCGGCGCACGCGCTGGCGATCAGCGCGGAAACCGGGCAAAATCTCGATAAGCTGTTGAAAGACATGGCTGATTTTGCCTCTTCGGCGAGCGGGGGCGGGCACGCGGGCCTGATCACGCGGGAGCGGCACCGCAAGGCTTTCGCCGCCGCGGCCGAGGCCCTCGCGCGGATCGAGGCCGAGCCGGATGCGCCGGTCGAAATTCTGGCGGAGGATTTGCGCGCCGCGCTATTCGCGCTGGAGCGGCTGATCGGGCGCGTCGACGTCGAGGACATTCTGGGCGACATCTTTTCGCGCTTCTGCATCGGGAAATAGCCGCCGCGCCGACAGGGGGGTGTTTCACGTGAAACACCCCCCGCACGCTGTTTCACGTGAAACACCCCCCGACGACCAAGGCGCACTCTGAGCCTCGTGGCCGCTCGGGATCGCGGAACGGCGGCGGGGGCGCGGGGGTGTTTCACGTGAAACACCCCCCGGAGCAGCGATGACTGCCGCGCGACCGGGGCGCGTCGCTTAGAGCGCCAGGCCCGTCGAAGGTGTTTCACGTGAAACACCCCCCCTGTTTCACGTGAAACACCCTGCGCGACGATGCGCTGGAAAAGACGCGCCTCATGCGTTAAAAGGCGGCGGGGGGTGTTTCACGTGAAACACCCTGACCCTGTTTCACGTGAAACACCCCCAATGGACCCCGGTGGAGTTCGAGGCGATGCGCGCATTTGACGTCATCGTGGTCGGCGGCGGCCATGCCGGCTGCGAGGCCGCGGCCGCCGCCGCGCGCATGGGCGCCCGCACCGCCCTCCTCACCCATTGCAGCCGCCACGATCGGCGCGATGTCGTGCAATCCGGCCATCGGCGGACTCGGCAAGGGCCATCTCGTCCGTGAGATCGACGCGCTCGACGGCCTGATGGGGCGCGTCGCGGACGCGGCCGGCATCCAGTTCCGCGTCCTCAATCGCGCCAAAGGTCCCGCCGTGCGCGGCCCACGCGCGCAGGCCGACCGCCGCCTCTACCGTGAAGCCATGCAGGCCGCGATCCGGTCGACCGCCGACCTCACGCTTCTTGAAGGCGAAGCCGCCGACCTGTCGATCAAAGATGGCCGCGTCGCGGGGCTGGTCACCAGCGACGGGCGCGCCTACGCCGCCCCCGCCGTCGTCATCACCACAGGCACCTTTCTGCGCGGCCTGATCCACCGCGGGGCGACGACGATCCCGGCCGGCCGGATCGGCGAGGCGCCGGCCGTCCGCCTTGGCGCGACCCTCGAGGCGCTGGGCTTTCGCATGGGGCGGCTCAAAACCGGCACGCCGCCGCGGCTCGATGGCGACACCATCGACTGGGCCGCGCTCGAACGCCAAAGCGCCGACGACGAGCCGGAACCTTTCTCGTTTTTGACCAAAGCCATCGCAAACCGCCAGGTCGATTGCTTCATCACCCACACGACGGCTGAGACGCACGCGGTCATCCGCGACAATATCGGGCAGTCGGCCGTCTATTCCGGCGCCATCGCCGGGCGGGGCCCACGCTATTGTCCCTCGATCGAGGACAAGGTCGTGCGCTTCGGCGAGCGCGAATCGCACCAGATCTTTCTGGAGCCGGAAGGCCTCGACGACCGCACCATCTATCCCAACGGAATCTCGACCTCGCTGCCGGAAGACATCCAGCAGCGCTTCCTCGCCACCATTCCGGGCCTCGCCAGGGTCGCCATCTTACAGCCCGGCTACGCAATCGAGTATGATTTCATCGATCCGCGCGAGCTCAAGACGAGCCTTGAGGCCAAGCGCCTGCCGGGGCTGTTCCTCGCCGGCCAGATCAACGGCACGACCGGCTATGAGGAGGCGGCCGCCCAGGGCCTCGTCGCCGGCCTCAACGCCGCCGCGCTCGCCGGCGGCGCGGCTCCGATCGCCTTCGAACGCTCGGACGCCTATATCGGCGTGATGATCGACGATCTTACAAATCGCGGCGTCACCGAGCCCTATCGCATGTTCACCTCGCGCGCCGAGTACCGCCTGTCGCTGCGCGCCGACAACGCCGACCAGCGGCTGACCGGGCGCGGCGTCGACATCGGCTGCGTCGGCTCCGAGCGCCGCGCCGCCTTCGCGGCCAAAACCGGCGCCTTGCAGGGCGCCCGGACCCTTCTGCAACGTTTCAGCCTCACCCCGAACGAGGCGGCGCGCGATGGCCTCAAGATCAATCAGGATGGCCTGCGCCGCAGCGCCTTTGACCTTCTCGCCTTGCCCGACGCGACGATTGAATCCTTGAGGCGTATCTGGCCGGAGCTTGGCGCGATCGAGCCGAAAATCGCGGCGCAGATCGAGATCGACGCCAAATATGCGGTCTATCTCGACCGCCAGGCGAAGGACATAGAGGCCGCGAGGCGCGACGAGGCCCTGACCATCCCGGAGGCGCTGGATTATCGCCTGCTGCCGGGGCTTTCCAGCGAGATCCGCGCAAAGCTGGAGCTGATCCGGCCGCGCACAATGGCGCAGGCCGGCCGCATCGAGGGAATGACGCCCGCTGCCATGACGCTGCTCGCGTCGAAAGTCCGGCGCGCCGCGACCAAGCCTCCCGCCGAGGCGCTTTGAGCCGCGACGCAAATCCGCCTTCCGGCCCCGCCGCACATCCCCTTTTGCAGCGCATCCCGCCGGCGATGCTGGAGCGCCTCAGGATTTACGAGGCCCTGCTGCGCAAATGGCAGCGCACCATCAATCTTGTCGGACCGACAACTCTCGACGCCATCTGGATTCGCCACTTCGCTGATTCTATTCAGGTTTCCGACGCGGCGCCGGAAGCGCGCCGCTGGCTCGATCTTGGCTCCGGCGCGGGCTTTCCGGGCCTCGTCACCGCCATCCGTTACGCCGACGACCCAACGGCCGCCGTGCACCTCATCGAATCCGATCAGCGCAAATGCGCATTTTTGGGGGGTGTTTCACGTGAAACAGGGGCGCGGGCGATTATTCATTGCGGCCGCATCGAAGCAATCCTGCCCGAACTCGACGCGCCGATCGAGGCGATCAGCGCCCGCGCCCTGGCGCCGCTGCCGGTCCTCCTCGATTATGCGGGAAAACTGATCGAAAACGGCGCCACAGGCGTATTTTCCAAGGGAGAACAAGCTGAAGCGGAATTGACCGATTCGAGGCTGACCGATAGATTTTCAATCACGAGTTCTGGCGAGCCGGACGTCGCCTTTGGCGCGTATTCTCGTCGTCAGGCGCCGGCCTGACTTGGACTAGCCGCATTTGGCTCTGGCCCGCGCCCGCGTGAAGATACTATCCTCTTGTTTTTACAGGTAAATAGCCAGATGTCGGCTCCTTTCCTGAAAGCGCGCGCGAGAGTCGGGCCAGGCCCCGACCCCGAGCCGCCGGTCCCGCCCGCCCCGCCGGCGCCCAGCGCGGGGCTGCGGGTGATCGTGCTTGCGAATCAAAAGGGCGGCGTGGGAAAAACGACCACGGCGATCAATCTTGGCACCGCGCTGGCCGCAATCGGCGAACATGTTCTCATTATCGATCTCGATCCGCAGGGCAACGCCTCGACTGGCCTTGGCATCGAGCGCCGCAATCGCAAGCTCTCGACCTATGACGTTATGGTCGGGACCGAGCCGCTGCACGCGGTGATTCAGGCGACGATCGTGCCCCGACTCTCGATCGCGCCGTCAACGCTCGATCTTCTCGGCGTCGAACTGGAAATCGCCAGCCGCAGGGACCGCGCCCATTGCCTGCGGGCGGCCATGCAGGCCTTCGCCGCCGAGCAGAAGGACCAGCCGGAGGCGGAGCGCTTCACCTATGTGCTGATCGATTGCCCGCCGTCGCTGAATCTTCTCACCATGAACGCCATGACGGCGGCCGATAGCGTCCTCGTGCCGCTGCAATGCGAATTCTTCGCGCTCGAAGGCCTCTCGCAGCTTCTGGCGACGGTCGATCAGGTGCGCACCAACTTAAATCCCGCGCTGACCATCCACGGCATTGTGCTGACCATGTTCGATTCGCGCAACAGCCTCGCCTCGCAGGTCGTCGCCGACGTGCGCGGCTTCATGGGCGACAAGGTCTATCAGACGGTCATTCCGCGCAACGTCCGCGTCTCCGAGGCGCCCTCGCACGGCAAGCCGGTCCTTCTCTACGATCTGAAATGCAGCGGCAGTCAGGCCTATCTGAAACTTGCGTCGGAACTGATCCAGCGCGAGCGGGCTTTCCGCGCCGTCGCGCCTTTGGAAAGCGAAACATCATGAGCGCATCGAAATCGACCGAGGAGGCGCGCCCGCGCCTCGGACGCGGCCTCGCCGCCCTGATCGGCGACAGCGAAGACGCCGTGAGCGCGCCGGCGAAGGGACAAAAGAAGATCCCCATCGAATTCCTGCGGCCGAACCCACGCAATCCGCGCAAGAGTTTCGACGAGATCGATCTCGACGAACTCGCCGCCTCGGTGAAGGAGAAGGGCATTCTGCAGCCCATTCTCGCCCGCCCCGCGCCCGGCCTTGCCGACGCCTATGAGATCATCGCCGGCGAGCGGCGCTGGCGCGCGGCGCAGCGGGCGGGCCTGCACGAGGTGCCGATCATCGTCGTCGAGGCCGACGACAGGCAGGCGCTGGAGCTTGCCATCATCGAGAACGTCCAGCGCAGCGATTTGAATCCGCTGGAGGAGGCCTCCGGCTATGAGCGCCTCGGCACGGAATTCAAATATTCGCATGGCGACGTCGCCAAGGTGATCGGCAAGAGCCGCAGCCATGTGGCGAACTCCCTGCGGCTTTTGAAGCTGCCGGATCTGACGCGCCGCATGCTGGCCGAGGGGCATATTTCCGCCGGCCACGCGCGGGCGCTGCTCGCGGCGCCGGACCCGGACGCGCTGGCGGTGAAGATCGCGGCGCAGGGCCTCTCCGTGCGCGACGTCGAGGGGATTTTGCAGACCGACGCCGAGGGCGGCAAGCCCAAGACCTCGCATAAGGCGAAGGAGAAGGACGTCAACACGCGCTCGCTGGAGACCTCGCTTTCGGTCGGGCTCGGGCTGAAAGTGACGATTGTGGGGACCGGGGAGCGCGGCGAATTGCGCGTGGCGTATAAAACGCTGGAGCAGCTTGACGGGCTGATCCAGCGGCTGCATCCGGCGTAGGGTGGCGTCGGCCGCTTTTGGGAGCCTTAAGCCCTCATGGTGAGCGGAAGGAAGCCCGAGGTTCCAGTTGCGAGCGGAGCGGTTCTCGAGGCGAACGCGATGGAAGCCGGCGACCGGAGAGAGATCGCGGCGCGATTGTCTCGAAACACGAGGGCGGCGCAGGAAGCGCGTGGGGTTTTGCGCCTTGGCCCCATCCTTCGAGACGGGCGCTTTGCGCCCTCCTCAGGATGAGGGAGCGGCAAAACGTCCATCGTAAGATGTTATTTGCATGCAATTTAATTGTACGCAATTTACTTGTTTACTGATCACATTGAATTGGCATGCATGTATGCTTGACGTAACACGTCAAGAGATTATCATGGCCCGATGATCCTGAGCTACCGCGACAAGCGGACCGAAGCGTTCGCGCGCGGCGAATTCGTCAGAGCGTTTCAGGGTTTCGAGCGGCAGGCCTATAAACGCCTCGAAATTCTCGACGCCGCCTCCGGGCTTCAGGATTTACGGGCTTTGCCCAGCAACCGTCTCGAAGGCCTTAAAGGCGACCGGGCTGGCCAGTTCAGCATCCGCATCAACAGCCAATGGCGGATCTGCTTTGTCTGGCCTGAAGCCGCAACCGGCCCGTCGGATGTGGAAATCATTGACTATCATTAAAGAGGAAACCGTGCCGCGACCCGCCATCCACCCGGGAGAAATCCTAGCCGACGAGCTGGCCGAGCTTGGCGTCACGCCGACCGCGCTTTCGCGTCAGATCAATGTGCCGGCCAATCGCGTGACGCAGATCATTCATGGCCGTCGCGGCGTCACCGGCGACACCGCCCTGCGTCTGGCGCATTGGTTCGGCACGAGCGCGCAGTTCTGGCTCAACCTGCAAAGCGCCTATGACATCCGCCTCGCCGAGGAGAGAGCGGGATCCGAAATCGCGCGGCTGCCGACGCGACCCACGGAACGGGTCGGCGACCCCTAGCGCTCACAAAAAACTCTGCGGATCGATGTCGATCGCGACCCTTACGCCGCCGCGCTGCTTTGGCCCGGCGGCGAGCATGGCCCGGACAAAGCCTTGCAGATCAGCGGTGCGGGGCGCGCGGACGAGCAGCCGGAAGCGATGGCGCCCGCGAATGACGGCGATCGGCGCTTCGGCCGGCCCTAACAGCGCGATGTCGTTCTCGCCGGGCAGGCCGCCGGCGGGCGCGAGACTCCAGAGCGGCGAGGGCGGCAGCTCGTAGGCCGCCCGCGCCAGCGCACGCGCGAAAACTTCGGCCGAGGCGGAATCATTGCCCGAGATGATGAGCGCGGCGAGGCGGCCGAAGGGCGGGAGGCTCGCGAGGCGGCGCTGTTCCGTCTCCGCTTTATAGAAGCGCTCGGCGTCGCCCGACAGAATGGCGCGCATCACCGGGTGTTCGGGCTGGAAGCTCTGCACCAGCGCGCGGCCCGCTCGTGCCGAAGCGCCCGGCGCGCCCGGTCACCTGCTGCAGAAGCTGGAAGGTGCGCTCGGCCGCGCGGGGATCGCCGGAGGTGAGGCCGATGTCGGCGTCGATCACGCCGACGAGCGAGAGAAGCGGGAAATTATGCCCCTTCGCCACCATCTGCGTGCCGATGACGATATCCCATTCGCCGCGCGCGACCGCCTCGAACTCGGCGCGCAGCCGCTCCGCGCCGCCGGGCAAATCGGAGGAGAGCACCATGATCCGCGCGTCTGGAAAGAGCGCGCCGGCCTCCTCGGCGAGGCGCTCGATGCCGGGGCCGCAGGCCATCAGCGAATCCGGCGCCTCGCAATTGGGGCAGAGGTCCGGCCGGCGTTCGACATGGCCGCAATGATGGCAGACGAGCGCCTTGCGGAAGCGATGCTCGACGAGCCAGGCGGTGCAGTTCGGGCATTGGAAGCGGTGGCCGCAGGCGCGGCAGAGCGTCAAAGGCGCATAGCCGCGCCGGTTGAGGAAAAGAAGCGCCTGCTCGCCCCGCGCCAGCGTTTCGGTGAGCGCGGTGACGAGCCGCGGGCGAAATCCATTTCCCCCGCGCGGGCGCGGCGAGGCGCATGTCAACCGCCTCGATCGCAGGCATGGCGCGGCCCTCGAAACGCCCGTCGAGGGCGAGGCGCGCATAGCGGCCGGATTGCGCGTTGACGCGGGTCTCGAGCGAAGGCGTCGCCGAGACGAGAACGACGGCGGCGTCCTCGATGCGGGCGCGAACGACCGCCATGTCGCGCGCGTGATAGATGACGCCGTCCTCCTGCTTATAGGCGCCGTCATGCTCCTCATCGACGATGATGAGGCCGAGCGTCTGGAAGGGCAGGAACAGCGCCGAGCGCGCGCCGATGACGATCTCAGCCTCGCCCGAGGCCACGGCGCTCCAGATGCGCGCGCGGTTGCGGCTGCTGACGCCGGAATGCCACTCGGCCGGCGCCGCGCCGAATCTAGCCTTGAAGCGCTCGATGAATTGCGCGGTGAGCGCGATTTCCGGCATCAGCACGAGCGTCTGGCGACGGCTCTCCAGCGCCGCCGCGATCGCCTCGAGATAGACCTCCGTCTTGCCGGAGCCGGTGACGCCTTCGAGCAGGGTCACGCAGAACGCGGCGGCCTCGACGCTTTGGCGCAGCGCCGCCGCCGCCTCGGCCTGGCTCGGCCGAGAGCGCCGGCGGGTTGAAACGCGGGTCGTTCTTCGGCGCGGCCGGCGCGGGCAGCGCGGCCGTCTCCAGAACGCCCTCATGGATCAGGCCGTCGATGACGCCCGCCGAGCAGGCGGCGGCTTTGGCGAGCGCCGCCTTGGCGAGGATCGCGCCGCCTTCCGCCGCGGCGAGCACGCGCGCGCGGGCAGGCGTCATGCGGGCGGGCGCGGGTCCCGCGAGGCGCACGCCCGCGCGGGCGACCTCGGGCGCCGCCTGGAACGCCGCCCGAATGGCCATGCGCAGCACCATGCCCCGCGCGGACATGCTCCAGCGCGCGACCCAGTCGATGAAGTCGCGCAAATGCTGGTTCAGCGGGGCCGCGTCGAGCCTCGCCGCGATGGATTTCAGATTGGAGGCGCCTTGCGGGGCGGGCCGCAGCGCCCAGACGACGCCGAGCGCCATGCGCGGGCCAAGCGGGGCCTCGACGAAGGCGCCAGGCTCCAGCGCCATTCCCGGCGGGACGGCGTAGGAATAGGCGGTGTCGAGCGCGACGGGCATCAGGACGTCGGCGATCGCTCCGGCTTGCGCTCCGGCCGCCGAGGGGTCGTCGGTCATGCCCTCGGACGGCGCTTTCGCGCCATGATGTTGAGGCCCTCGACGAGGCCGGAGAAGGCCATCGCCGTATAGATGTAGCCTTTGGGAAAGTGGAAGCCAAAGCCCTCCGCGATCAGCGTCGCGCCGATCAGCAGCAGGAAGCCCAGCGCAAGCATGACGATCGTCGGATTGCGATGGATGAAATTGGCGAGCGGATCGGCGGCGAGCAGCATGGCGAGCACGGCCGCGACGACGGAGATGATCATGATCGGCAAATGCTCGGTCATGCCGACGGCGGTGATGATGCTGTCGATCGAGAACACGACATCGAGCGCCAGAATCTGGCCGATGGCGGAGAGAAAACCCCTCGGGCGCTTCTCCTTTTCAAGCGCGCGCTCGTCCGGATCGACCGCTTCGTGGATTTCATTGGTCGCCTTCCAGACCAGAAACAGGCCGCCGGCCATCAGGATCAGATCGCGCGCGGAAAAGCCGAAATCGTTGATGACCAGCACCGGCTTCGTCATCTTGATGATCGAGCTGATCGTGAAGAGCAGGCCGATGCGCAGGATCAGCGACAGCCCGATGCCGATGCGCCGCGCTCTGGAGCGCATATGCTCCGGCAGCTTCGACGAGACGATGGCGATGAAGACGAGATTGTCGATGCCAAGGACGATCTCCATGGCGATCAGCGTTGCGAGCGCAAGCCAGCTCGAAGGCTGCGCGGCGAGCGCGTAGAGATCGTTCATCGGTCAGGCGCCCGCGCGTCGAGGATCCGCGTCGCAGTGCGGCTCAGGTCTCGCCACGGCGCGCCGGCGCCCGGTTCGAGTGCGATGCGGAAAAACAGAAGGCGTTCTCTCTGATGCTCTCGATTTCAGCCAGCCCGGCCAGGCTCCGCCGAAGGATCGCGGGAGCATAGAGCGTTGGCGTCGAATTGAACAGACGCATCGCCTGCTTTCGCCAAAAGCAGGCGCCTTTTTGCGCGCCGCGTCGATCTTCGCTTTCGGGATTTCAGAGGCTCGCGGGGCCGCTGGGCCAGCCTTTGGCCGGATCGTCGAGACGGCCGGGCGGTGGCGCGAACCACGAGCGCCTGTCGGGCTTCACCATCGCCGCATAGCGGAACGCCCCGAAGATGGCGGCGAGACCCACAAGAAGGCTCGCCACTTTGAGTAGAACGTCGTCCATGAAGTCTCGCCTCTCCATTCGCTGCTTAAGGGAGCGCGCCCTCACTTGAGAGCCACGCTGTCCGCAGTCTTCCAAAGCGCTTGCGGCGACCGGTTTCATCCAGCGCCGCACGCCAGCGCGGAAGGATTTTTTCATTGTTTCGCGGCGGAAAAGCGGCTGCTGGACCTTAAATTCACGGATCCGTGAAACCGCGGGCCGCGCGCGTTTCCGGCTTCAAGTTCAGCCGCCGCCAAGCGCCCAGACTTTGTCCCGCCTGAGATTTGATGACAATTTCGTTCTGCCGCATTGAGCCAACCGCGCTCATTCGCATTAGACACAACAAAATACGGCAAGCCGGGTTTCAGCGTGTCAAAAGCAAAAATTGACGCCTCCCGCCGGGCGTTCCTGAGAACATCGGCGACAGGCGTTGCTTTCGCAGCCGGCGCGCCCGCTCTCGCTTCCGACGCCGCGTCCACGGAAACCGTCGACGCCGTTCTGAACATCGAAGCGCAAACCGCGCTCGTCCTTCGAGACGGCCGCTTCGCGGCCTCCTCACCATGAGGGCTTGAGATAGTCCTTCGCGCGCTTACTTCCGTCGCGCGGCTGACGCGTGCTCAAGCCCCCTCATCCTGAGGAGCAGGCGAAGCCTGCGTCTCGAAGGACGAGGGGGCGGTCTCGCAAGTTTGTCGCTTGGTTTTCCGTTTGGCGAGCGCCGACAAGGCGGCGACATCGCCGCGCATCATCGCTTCCTTCTTGGCGCGCGACCAGCCCTTGATGCGGCGCTCCGCTGCAACGGCTTCGTCGGTTCGCTCGTAATATTCGCTGAAGACGAGTTCGACCGGGAGGCGGCTTTCGGTGTAGCAGCCCTTGACGAGCTTTTGCGCGTGCTCGCTGACCCGCTCGTCCACCGTGCGCCGGGTGATGCCGGTGTAATAACTGCCGTCGGCGCAACGCAGGATGCAGATGGAGGCGCCCTGCATCGGAAACCTTCGTCCTTCGAGACGCGCCCCTCGGGCGCTCCTCAGGATGAGGGTTTCTGGACTCGCAGGCAACGACTTAGGATGCAGAGCCGCGGCCAGCGCCCTAAGTGTTCATCGCCTCGAAGAACATGGCGTTGCCTTTCGGCGTCTCGCGCAGCTTGCCGAGCAGGAACTCGATCCCGTCGATGGTGCCCATCGGATTGAGGATGCGGCGCAGCACATACATCTTTTTCAGGATGTCCGGCGGCACGAGCAGCTCTTCCTTGCGCGTGCCGGAGCGCGTGATGTCGATGGCCGGGAAGGTGCGCTTGTCGGCGACCTTGCGGTCGAGAATGATTTCCGAATTGCCGGTGCCCTTGAACTCTTCGAAAATGACTTCGTCCATGCGCGAGCCGGTGTCGATCAGCGCGGTCGCGATGATGGTCAGCGAGCCGCCTTCCTCGATATTGCGCGCGGCGCCGAAGAAGCGCTTCGGCCGCTGCAGCGCATTGGCGTCGACGCCGCCGGTCAGCACCTTGCCGGAGGAGGGAACGACGGTGTTGTACGCGCGGCCCAGCCTCGTAATCGAGTCCAGAAGAATCACGACGTCGCGGCCATGCTCGACGAGGCGCTTGGCCTTTTCGATGACCATTTCGGCGACCTGGACATGGCGCACGGCCGGCTCGTCGAAGGTCGATGAGACGACCTCGCCATGCACGGAGCGCTGCATGTCGGTGACCTCCTCCGGGCGCTCGTCGATCAGCAGGACGATCAGATAGCACTCGGGGTGATTGGCGGTGACCGACTGCGCGATGTTCTGCAACAGCACGGTCTTGCCGGTGCGGGGCGGCGCGACGATCAGGGCGCGCTGGCCCTTGCCGATCGGCGCGACGATGTCGATCACGCGGGCCGAGAGATCCTTGCGGGTCGGATCGTCGACTTCGAGCTTCAAGCCGCTCGTCGGGGTAGAGCGGCGTCAGATTGTCGAAATGGACCTTGTGGCGGATTTTCTCCGGGTCCTCGAAATTGATCGTATTGACCTTCAGCAGCGCGAAATAGCGCTCGCCCTCCTTGGGGCTGCGGATCAGGCCCTCGACGGTGTCGCCGGTGCGCAGGCCAAAGCGGCGGATCTGCGAGGGCGACACATAGATATCGTCGGGACCGGCGAGATAATTCGCGTCCGGCGAGCGCAGAAAGCCGAAGCCGTCCTGCAGCACCTCGATCACGCCCTCGCCGACGATTTCGATCTCGCGGCTGGCGAGTTGCTTCAGGATCGCAAACATCAGCTCCTGTTTGCGCATGATCGAAGCGTTTTCGACTTCGTGTTCTTCAGCGAAACCAAGCAATTCGGTGGGCGACTTGAGCTTCAAGTCTTGTAACTTTATTTCCCGCATGGGGATGACGTCCTTGGAAAATGGCGCGATTCGTTTTCACGCAGATGCAGGAAGGCTATGGCGCAGCCAAATCCTGAACGAACAGGTGGGTTGACCCCAAAATCAGGTGGGAAGAATTCGACGCCGCGCGGAAGCCGATATTTGCAGCCAACGGATCCGCAGGAGGAAACTTTTGGATAAATCAATTTCCCGTATTTTGACAAGCAAATGTGTTTGAGGCCGATTTATTTCGCTTCAAAAGGGCTTGATCACGACCAGAAAGACAATGCCGATCAGCAAAATCGTCGGCGCTTCATTGAGGATGCGAAAGAAACGCGCGCTTTTCAGATTGGTCCCGCGCGGCGAGTTTTTTCTGCGCCGCGCTGAAATAGCCATGCAGCGCGCTCATCAGAATAACCAGCGCGAGCTTGCCATGCAACCAGCCGGCCGTAAAGAAGCCGCCCGCGAAGGCGAGCGTCAGGCCGGTGATCCAGGTCGCGATGATCGCGGGCAGCATGATGAAACGCAGCAGGCGGCGCTCCATCATCGCCAAGGTCGTCGCCAGCTCGGAGCCGCTTTCCGCGCTGGCGTGATAGACGAACAGCCGCGGCAGATAGAGCATGCCGGCCATCCAGGCGATGACCGAGACGATATGCGCGGCCTTGATCCAGAGATAGGCGCCGCTCATGAGGCGCCCTGCCCACGCACGAGCCTCATCAGCGCCTCGACATGCGCGAGGGGCGTCTGCTGCGCGACGCCATGGCCAAGATTGAAGATATGCGGCCGGCCCCTGAACGCCTTGAGGATGCGCGCGCGCGCCGGCCTCGAGCGCAGCGCCGCCGGCGAGCAGCGCCAGCGGATCGAGATTGCCCTGGAGCGCCTTGGCGCTCCGAATGTTTTGCGCCGCCCAGAGCGGATCGACGGCGCTGTCGAGCCCAAGCGCGTCGACGCCCGTTTGCGCGGCGAAATCATCGAGGCGCGGGCCGATTCCCTTGCGGAAAGCCGATCACCTTCGCATCCTTGTGACGCGCGCCTGACGCCGGCGACGATTTGCCTGATCGGCGCGAGGCACCAGCGTTCATATTCTCCGGCCGGCAAGACGCCAGCCCAGCTGTCGAAAATCTGCACCGCCTCGACGCCGGATTCGATCTGGCGCGCGAGATAATCGACCGAGGCTTCGACCAGCCGGTCGATCAGGCGCTGAAACAGCTCCGGCTCGCGATAGGCGAAAAGCCGCGCCGGCGCCTGATCCGGCGTGCCGCGCCCGGCGATCATATAGCTCGCGACCGTCCATGGCGCGCCGCAAAAGCCGATCAGCGCTGTCGTTGCGGGAAGGGCGGCCTTGACGCGCTCGATCGTCTCGAAGACGGGGGCGAGGCGCTTCGAGGTCGATCGTCTCGCTGCAGCCTGCCGAAATCCTTTTCCGACAGCGATAGGCTCCAGCCTTGGCCCTTCATTGACCTCGAAACTCACCTTCTGGCCGAGCGCGTCGGGCACGACGAGAATGTCGCTGAAGAGGATCGCCGCGTCGAAGCCGAAGCGCCGGATCGGCTGCAACGTCGCCTCGCTCGCCGACCTTCGGCGCATAGCAGAAATCGAGAAAGGTCGGGAATTTGGCGCGGATCTCGCGGTATTCCGGCAGATAGCGCCCGGCCTGACGCATCAGCCAGATGGGCGGCGGCGACAGCGCCTCGCCGTCGAGGACGCGCAGGAACGGCTTTGCGGAGGAGGGATCGGTCAAAACGGGACTTTCCTAAACAATTTTAAGAATCTCTTTCTTAACTTCTTCTTCTTCATATTGGGGGCTCGAAAAGGCCTGCGCAGGATTGTCCACACGCCGTTTAGCATAGCCGGAGTTATCCTCTGAAGTCACCGCTCCGTGGAATGCGCATTCGCGTTAAGGATTTATTAATGATTGCGCCGCGCTAGGCTTTTTGCGCGTCGCGCGCCGCGAACAGCTTGCGGCGGTCGGGGCCGGCGTCCACAGGCGCCCTTGCGCCGCGATCCACTGCGCGAAAGCTGTTGAGGCTTTCGCCGTGGGCTGCGCAGATTTCGGTTGCAATTGCGCCTTCGGCGGCTCTTATCCACCAATATCCTCAGCAATGCGCCCGGTCGTATCATCGCGGATCGAGGGAGGCGCTGGCGAAGCCGTTTTGGGGAGGCGATCGTGCCGCGCCATCATATCAACCTGCATCTCGTGTCCGATGCGACGGGCGAAACCCTGATCGCCGCCAGCCGCGCCGTCGTCGCGCAATATGAGGGCGTCTGCTCGCAGGAGCACGTCTATCCGATGGCGCGCAACGTCGCGCAGATCGATAAGGCGATCGCCGCGATCGAGGCGGCGCCGGGCATGGTGCTGTTCACGCTGGTCGATCCGGAGCTGGCGCATCGCCTGGCCGAGGCCTGCGCGCGGCTTGGCGCGCCCTGCCTCTCGGTTCTGGCGCCGATCATGAACCTGTTCGAATCCTATATCGGCGTCGCGGCGACGCCGCGCCCGGGCGCCCAGCACACGCTGAACGCGGATTATTTCCGCCGCATCGACGCCCTGAACTTCACCATGATGCACGACGACGGCCAGCATTCGGAGAGCTATGAGGCGGCCGATGTCGTGCTGATGGGCGTCAGCCGCACCTCGAAGACGCCGACGAGCATCTATCTCGCCAATCGCGGCGTCAAAACCGCCAATCTGCCCTTCGTGCCGAACACGCCGCTGCCGAAATCGCTCGAAACCCTGCGCAATCCGCTCGTCGTCGGGCTGCTCGCCTCGCCCGAGCGCATCGTCCATATCCGGCAGAACCGGCTCGCCTCGCTCAACGGCGATCCGCGGCTCGCCCTATGTCGACCAGCGCGCGGTCGCCGACGAGGTGGCGCAGTCGCGCAAGCTGTTCGCCGATCGCGGCTGGCCGACGATCGACGTGACGCGGCGCTCCATCGAGGAGACCGCCGCGGCGATCATCGATCTGCACAAGCTGCACAAGATGAAATTCATCTCCGCCACATGAGCGCGCTCTGGCGCGGCGCGGCGCCGCTTCTCCTCGCCTCGAAAAGCGCCGCCCGCCGCGCGCTGCTGACGGCGGCGGGCAATTCCGTTCGAAGCCCGCGATGCGATGATCGACGAGCGCGCGCTTGAAGCGCCGCTGCTGCGCAGGCGGGAGCGGGCGGCGCGGCGATCGCCCGCGAACTCGCCCGCAAAAAGGCGCTCGCGGTCGCCGCGCGGGAGCCGGGCCGGCTCGTCCTCGGCGCCGACCAGACGCTGGCGCTGGGCGACGAGCTTTTCACCAAGCCCGGCGACCGCGCGGCGGCGGCCGCGCAGCTCGCCGCGCTGTCGGGCAGAACGCATGAGCTTCATTCGGCGATCTGCGTCGCGCGCGGACGACGCCGTGCTGTTCGAGGCGGCGCCCGTCGCGCGGCTGACGATGCGGGCGCTGACGGCGCGCCTTCATCGAGGCCTATCTCGACGCTGCCGGCGCGGCGGTTCTGGGCAGCGTCGGCGCCTATCAGCTCGAGGGGCTTGGCGTTCATCTTTTCGAGCGGATCGAGGGCGAGCATTCGGTCATTCTCGGCCTGCCGCTCGCCGCCGCTGCTTGCATTTCTGCGCGCGGAAGGGAGTCTTGCACGGCATGAGCTCCAACCTTGAAATTACGCGCAAAGCCTGCGTCGTCGGCTGGCCGATCGCCCATTCGCGCTCGCCGATCATTCATAACTTCTGGCTGCGCAGCTTGGCCTTGCGGGATCTTACGAGTCGGTCGCGGTGGCGCCGCCGGATTTCGCGTCGCTTCGCCCACGATCTCGCGGCCAACGGCTTCGTCGGCGCCAATGTGACCATTCCCCACAAGCAGACGGCGTTCGAGGTCTGCGGCAAGGTTACGCCGACCGCCGCGAGCCTCGGCGCGGTCAATACGCTCTGGCTGGAGCATGGCGCCCTTTGCGGCGACAACACCGATGTCGCGGGCTTTCTCGCCGCGCTCGACGAGGAGGCGCCTGGCTGGGATACGGCGTCCGGCGATGCGGTCGTGCTCGGCGCCGGCGGCGCCGCGCGGGCGGTCGTCCATGCGCTGCGCCATCGCGGAAAGAGGGTCCTGCTCGCCAACCGGACACAGAGCGCGGGCGGAAAGCCTCGCCGCTGACGCGCGGCGCGGGCGTCGAGGTCTACGACTGGGCGCGGCTGCCTGCGGCGCTCGACGGCGCGAGCCTTCTCGTCAATACGACATCGCTCGGCATGAAAGGCCATCCCGCGCTCGATATCGACCTTGCGCCCTTGCCGCCGCACGCGGTCGTCAACGACATCGTCTATTTTCCGCTGGAGACGGCGCTGTTGCGCGCGGCGCGAGCGCGCGGGCTGCGCACGGTGTCCGGCGTCGGCATGTTGCTGCATCAGGCGGCGCCGGGGTTCGAGCGCTGGTTCGGGGTGAGGCCCAGCGTGACGCCGGAACTGCGCAGCCTTGTCGAGGCCGACGTTCTGAAAAGCCTCTGATGTTCGTTCTCGGCCTCACCGGCTCCATCGGCATGGGGAAATCGACGACCTCCGCGCTGTTTCGCAAGGCCGGCGTTCCCGTGCATGATTCCGACGCTGCGGTCCACGCGCTTTATGCGGGCGCGGCGGCGCCGCTCGTCGAGCGCGCCTTTCCCGGCGTGACGCGCGAGGGAATCGTCGATCGCGCGCTGCTCGCCGCGAGGGTTCGCCACAACCCGCAGGAGATGGCGCGGCTCGAGGCGATCATCCATCCGCTTGTCCGCGCCGACCGCGCCGCCTTCGTTCGCGCGGCGGCGGAGCGGGGCGAGAAGCTCGTTGTGCTCGACGTGCCGCTGCTCTTCGAGTCCGGCGCCGACCGCGAGTGCGACGCTGCTGTCGTCGTCTCCGCGCCCGAAGCTGTGCAAAAAGCAAGGGTCTTCGAGCGCCCGGGCATGACGCCGGAATGGCTTGCGGTCATAATGTCGAAGCAGATGCCGGATTCGGAAAAGCGGCGCCGGGCGCAATTCGTCATCGATACGAGCAAAGGCGTCGACGCCGCCGAGCGGCAGGTGCGGGGCATTCTGGCCTCGCTGGCGGGGCGCGAGGGGAAAAGCGCCGCTGAGGGGCCTCACGCTCCCTCATGCTGAGGAGCAGGCGAAGCCTGCGTCTCGAAGCACGAGGGAGCGCTCGCGGCGCGCGCAAGGGTGAGGTTGGGGCGTGTCGCCCTCGTGGTTCGAGACGCGCCTTACAGGCGCTCCTCACCATGAGGGCTTTTGTAGAGGGCTTTAGTGCGCGAGATCGTTCTTGATACGGAGACGACAGGCCTTGATCCCGCGAGCGGGCACAGGGTCGTCGAGATCGGCGCCATCGAGCTTTTGAACGCGATCCCGACCGGCCAGACCTTTCACGTCTACCTCGATCCCGAACGCGACATGCCGGAGGAGGCCTTCCGCGTGCATGGGCTTTCACTCGAATTCCTGACCGGCAAGCCGCTCTTCTCCGCGATCTCAGCCGAGCTCATCGAATTTCTGGATGAGGCCAAGATCGTCGCGCACAACGCCGAATTCGACATGCGCTTTCTCAACGCCGAGCTGGCCCGGCTCGATCTGGAGCCAATTGGGGGCCATCGCGTCATCGACACGCTGGCGCTGGCGCGACGGAAGTTTCCGGGCGCCTCGAACAGCCTCGACGCGCTCTGCGCGCGCTTTGGCGTCGACGCCTCGCGGCGCACGCGCCACGGCGCCCTGCTCGACGCCGAAATTCTGGCCGAAGTCTATGCCGAGCTGTGCGGCGGGCGCCAGGCGGCGCTGATTTTCGGCGGTTTGGCGGGGGCGGCGAGCGGCGCCGAGGCCTTGCTGACGCGGCGGCCGGAGCCTTTGGCGCCGAAACTCAGCGCCGAAGAGCTTGCCGCGCATCAGGCCTTCGTCGAAGAGCTGGGCGCAAAGGCGCATGTGGCTGGCTTACATGCAGCTCCCGGCCGCGGCGGCGGAGTAATTTACCCCGCTGCGCCGGCGAGATGCAGCAGCATGCCGGCGATGGCGCAGGCGGCGAGCGTCCTGATGGCGCCGGCGTTGAAGCGGAAAATCAGCAGCGCCGCCGCCAGCGTCAGGGCCAGCGCCGCGACATCGAGCGAGCTGAGGACCGGGAGCTGCAGCCGCAGCCCGGCGAAATCGATCGCGCTCGACCTGATGGAACAGCGTGTGCAGCGCGAACCAGACGGCGAGATTGAGGATGACGCCGGCGATCGCCGCGGTGATGGCGGTCAGCGCCCCCGCGAGCGCCTTGTTGCCGCGCAGCTTCTCGACATAGGGGCCGCCGAGGAAAATCCATAAAAAACACGGCGCGAAGGTGACCCAGGTCGCCAGCAGCCCGGCGAGCGCGCCGGCGAGCAGCGGCGGCAGGCCGCCCGGCTCGTGAAATCCGCCCATGAAGCCGACGAATTGCAGCACCATCAGCATCGGGCCGGGCGTCGTCTCCGCCATGCCGAGGCCGTCGAGCATCTGGCCGGGCGTCAGCCAGTGGTAGGTTTCGACGGCGGTCTGCGCCACATAGGTGAGCACGCCATAGGCGCCGCCGAATCCGACCACGGCCATCTTCGAGAAAAAGACCGCGATCTGCGTGAAGACATCGCCCGGTCCGCGCAGCAGGAAAAGCAGCGCGACGGGGGCGAGCCAGAGGGTCAGCCAGATGGCCGCGGTCTTTAGCGCGCGGGGCAGCGACGCCTGCGTGTGCTCCGGCGTCTCCTCGCCGAGCGCGGAGGCCGGCTCCGCCGCGCCCTGCGCGCCATTGAGACCGAGGCTGAAACCCAGCCGCGTGGCGAAATAACCGAAAAAGCCGGCGCCGAGGATGATGAGCGGAAACGGCAGGTCGAGAAAGAAAATGCCGATGAAGGCGCCGCCCGCCAGCGCCCGCATCGGCGCCGTCTTGAGGGCGCGTCGGCCGATGCGCGACAGTGCGTCGACGAGGATGGCGAGAACGGCGGCCTTGAGGCCGAAGAAAAGCCCCTGCACCAGCCCGACATGGCCGAGGGCGGCGTAGATGAGGCTCAAGCCCATGATCGCGACGGCGCCGGGCAGAATGAAGAGAAGGCCGGCGATGAGGCCGCCGCGCACGCCATTGAGCAGCCAGCCGAGATAGGTCGCGAGCTGCTGCGCCTCGGGACCCGGCAGCAGCATGCAGAAATTCAGCGCCTGCAGGAAACGCGCCTCGCCGATCCAGCGCTTCTCCTCGACGATAAGGCGATGCATGATGGCGATCTGCCCGGCCGGTCCGCCGAAGCTGGTGAGGGCGACGTTAGTCCAGACCCGCGCAGCCTCGGCGAGGGGGACCGTGTAGTTGGCAGGGGTTACAGAATCGCCTCGACTCACGCGAGCCCGCCCGGCTTCGGCCCGCCATAGGCGTAATCGAGCCATTCGACGGTGTGCAGAATGGGCAGGTCGAGGCCGCGCGAAATCTGCGTGATGCAGCCGATATTGCCGGTGGCGACGCCGTCCGGCGCGGTTTTCAGGATATTCGCGACTTTCCGGTCGCGCAGCTCGCTGGCGATCTCCGGCTGGAGGATATTGTAGGTTCCGGCCGAGCCGCAGCAAAGATGCCCTTCCGGCACGTCGCGCACGGTAAAGCCCGCCTTGGTCAGCAACTCGATGGGCAGCGTCGTGATCTTCTGGCCGTGCTGCATCGAGCAGGCGGAATGATAGGCGAGCGTCAGGCCGGGTTTATTGACCGGCTCGGGCGGCGCGAGAGTTGCGAGAAATTCGGTGATGTCCCTGGCGAGCGCTGCGACCCGCGCGGCCTTTTTGGCGTAGGCGGGATCGTTGCGGAAAAGGAAGCCGTAATCCTTGATCACAGTGCCGCAGCCGGACGCCGTGATGATGATGGCGTCGAGGCCGCCGCGCTCGATCTCGGCGGTCCAGACATCGATATCGTGGCGCGCCTGTTTCAGGGCTTCGCGCTCTTCGCCGAGATGATGCGCCAGCGCGCCGCAGCAGCCCTCGCTCCTTGGCAGCACGACTTCGACGCCAAGGCGCGTCAGGAGGCGGATCGCCGAATCGTTGATCGAGGGCCGCAGCACTTTTTGCGCGCAGCCGCCGAGGAGGGCCACGCGCGCGACGGGCCGCGCCTCGGGCCGGACTGTTCCCGGCTTGAAAGACGAGCCCCACGGCAGCCGGATCGGGGCGAGGCGCAGCATGGCGGCGAGGCGCTCGCCGCTGCGGCCCGATCGCGAAAGGAAAGGAATCAGCGGCGTCGCCAGCGCGGCGGTGCGCAGCGCGATGCGGAAGCGCCATGGGAAGGGAAGCACGAGGCCAAGCAGCATGCGCACGGCGCGGTCGCCGAACGGGCGACTGTAGGTTTTCTCGATGTGGACCCGCGCCGCGTCGACGAGATGCATGTAATTGACGCCGGAGGGGCAGGTCGTCATGCAGGAGAGGCAGGAGAGGCAGCGGTCGATATGGGTGACCGTCTCGGCGTCGGCGGCGCGGCCGTTTTCGAGCATCTCCTTGATGAGATAGATGCGCCCGCGCGGACTGTCGAGTTCATCGCCAAGCAGCACGAAGGTCGGGCAGGTCGCAGTGCAAAAGCCGCAATGCACGCATTTGCGCAGGATCGCCTCGGATTCGGCGAGGCCGGGATCGGCGAGCTGGGCGGGCGAAAAATGCGTCTGCATATTAAACCTCCGCCTGCATCCTGCCGGGCTCGAGAATGCCGAACGGATCGAACTCCGCCTTCAGGCGCTGCGACAGGGCTCTCAAGGCTGGCGGCTGCGGCTGGAACACGCGCGCGGCGGCGCGGATGTCGTCGGGCGCGCGCACAAGGGTCGCATGGCCGCCGCCATGCACGGCGATCGCGCCGCGGATCAGCTCCGCGCCGGCGTCGGGGCCGCAATCCGGCTCGAACGCGAGCCAGACGAGGCCCCCCGACCAGTCGAAGAGAGCCTCGCTCTGATAGACCTTGGCGATGGTGGCGGCGAGCGGCGGCCCGGCGGTGGGCGCGACCGAGATCTTCCAGATAATCTTTTCGGGTTGCCCCGCGAGCGGCGCGACGTCGCGAATAGCGCGCCAGAGGGTTGCGGACGCCGCGGCGTCGAGCCGCTCGGCGCCGGCGAAGGGTTTAAGCAGCGCCGCCAGCCGCTCGAAGCGCTCATTGACCGAGGGCGCGAAGCCTTCGAGGCGCAGCAGCGTCGCGGAGCCCGGAAAACCCAGCGCGCGCGCGGCGAAAGGCGGCAAATGCGCCGCGCCGGAGGCGTCGACAGGCGCGCCCATGGCGGCGCAAAGCGCCTCGATCGCCTGTTTTGGCGAAAGGCCGGGCAAAACGAGGGTTGCGGCGGTTTCCGCGCGCGGCAGCACTTTGAAGGTGACTTCGGTCAGCACCGCGAGCGTTCCGAACGAGCCGGCGAGGCCGCGCGAGAGGTCATAGCCGGTCACGTTCTTGACGACGGTTCCGCCCGCCTTGAAGGCTTCGCCGCGGCCGTTGACGCCTTTTACGCCAAGGACGTGGTCGCGCGCGGCGCCGGCCTTGATGCGGCGCGGACCCGAGAGGTTCGCCATCAGGCAGCCCCCCAGCGAGCCCGGCCCCGTGCCATAGAGCGCGCCAAACGACATCGGCTCGAAGGCGAGCTCCTGGCCGTTCGCCGCGAGCAGCGCCTCGATCGTCTCGATCGGCGTCGCGGCCAGCGCCGAGAGCACGAGTTCTTCCGGCTCATAAAGGGTGACGCCGGAGAGCGCGGAGAGATCGAGGCGGCGCGCCGCGTTCCACGGCGCGCCGAGCCGCGCCTTGGAGGCGAGGCCGTTGATTGACAGGGGCGTGCGCGAATTCGCCGCCTCCGTGACGCTGGCCGCGACTTCGGCGGCCGTGGCCGGAGCTTCGAAAGTCATTTCAATGGCGAACCCTGGCGCTGGAACGGGATCAGGACAGCCCGCTCCGGCCTTATATTGTTATTTTAGCTTGTCGGCGATGCCTTTGAGGCCGGCCTCGTAGATGCCGGCGACGGTCGCCTCGGCCTTGGCGTCTTCGGCGCCCTTGGCCTTGAACTCGCCGGCCCAGATCACCTTGGAGCCGGCGCCGGAGGGCCGCACCGTGATGGTGGACTTGTAGCCCTCGACCGGCAGCGGGCCCTCGAGAATGGTATAGGTATAGTTGTGCCTTTCGTCGCTGCGGGAGACCTGCTCCTCGATGATCGTGCCGCCGCCCTTGAGGCTCAGGGTGCGGATGTCCTTGCCGTCCTTTTTCGAGAGCACGCATTTCTCGATGGCCGGATGCCAGTCGCCGATGCCGCAGAACTCGCCGATCACTGCCCAGACCTTGGCGGGAGGCGCGGCGATATCGGCCGAGCGCGAGACGTTGAGCGCCAGCGCGGGCGTCGCGGCCATCGCGGCCAGGCTGGCGACGGCTGCTGCAACGAAGGCTGTGGCGGAAATTGGTGTTTTGCGCATGTTTGCGTTTCCTCCGGGCCACGACCTCCACGCGGGTCGTCAGGACCGAAGCGGACTTGTGCCCAGAGTTCGCCGGAGGTCAAGACGGCAATGCGCCTGTCGCGGACGCAGGCGGGATCCAATAGCAACGCTCGTGAAGGCAGCTTCTCCAAGGAGCTGTCGCGAATCGCTCGGCTACGCGAAACGCCCATGTCGCCGACGTCGTCGTGCCGATGGCTTCACTGCGCCGACAAGCGCTCTTGAAATGTAATAGCGAGTATTATATATGTGGTCGCACAAGCGGTGCCTTGCAACGGCGCGCGCCTGTTTCCACACAAAGGATAGATATCATGAGCCAGATGCGCCCACTTCGAACAAGAGGAGGCCCCCGACCCAATGAAGGCTTTCAAAACAAAGGCATTTCAACGTGAAGCTAATAGCGACGGCGTATCAGACGATGATTGCGTGGAGGCGATACGAAGGGCCGAGGGAGGCCTGATCGACGCCAAACTTGGCGGCCGTCTGATAAAGCAAAGGATTCCGAGGGGAAATCGTGGCGCGGCGAAAGGGTCGCGAGCGATTATCTTCTACAAGTGGGGAGAAGTTGCGGTTTTCCTGCACGTCTTCCCAAAAAGCAGCAAAGCTAATCTGACGAAATCGGAGTTGGCGGAGTATTTGGCGTTCGCTCATTTTCTGGAGAAGCTGACCGGCGAGAAGCTTGAGGAACTGAGCATCAAAAAAGGATGGAGAGAGTTAAAGACATGACAACCCAAACGAAGCCCTACCGGAGCGACGCGCTCCGATCGCTTCACGAGGCTGCAGAGGACCTTTACGACGTTGGCGTGATCGAAAAAGCCACCATGCGGCGCTTCGATCTCAGTTGCTTGACGCCGGCGGGGGCGCTCGCGCCTGAAGCGATCAAACGTATCCGCGAGAACTCGCACATGAGCCAGGCGACCTTCGCTTTGGCGCTCAATGTGAGCACGATTCTCGTTAGTAAATGGGAGCGCGGTGAGGTGCGGCCAAGCGGGCCCTCCCTCAAGCTTCTCGCCCTTGCCGATAAAAAGGGGATTGAGGCGATTCTCTAAAGCTTCCGCAGCTCGACTTCCTCGATCCGGTGGCCGGAGCCCTTGGTCAGGATCAGGCTCGCCCGCGCCCGCGTCGGCAGCAGGTTTTCGCGCAGGTTAGCGAGATTGATCCGGGTCCAGATGTCGCGCGCGACCGCCTCTGCGTCGGCCTCGCTGAGGTCGGCGTATTTCCGAAAGTAGGATTGCGGATCGCGGAACGCGGTCTCCCTCAGCCGCATGAAGCGTTCGACGAACCAGCGTTCGAGATCGGCCTCCGCGGCATGCAGGTAGATCGAAAAGTCGAAAAAATCGGAGACGAAGGGGAGACCCCTGCGGTCCTTCGCCGGGCGGTTCGGCAATAGCACGTTGAGGCCCTCGACGATGAGAATATCGGGGCGATCGACGATGATGCTCTCGCCGGGCAGCACGTCATAGGTGAGATGCGAATAGACAGGCGCCCGGACGCGCTGCTGGCCGGCCTTGACGTCGGAGAGAAAGCGCAGCAGCGCCGTGCCGTCGTAGCTTTCCGGAAAGCCCTTTTTGGCCATCAGCCCTTCGCTCTCCAGCACGGCGTTGGGAAGCAGAAAACCATCGGTGGTGACAAGCTCCACCTTGGGCGTGTTCGGCCAGCGCGAGAGCAGCGCCTGCATGACGCGCGAGAGCGTCGATTTGCCGGCCGAGACCGAGCCGGCGATGCCGATGATATAGGGCGTCTTGCCGCCTTCGGCGCCGAGAAAGCGCTGGGTCGCCTTGTAGAGCCCTTGAGTCGCTGCGACATAAAGCGCGAGCAGGCGCGACAGCGGCAGATAGATCGCGACCACCTCTTCGAGAGAGATCGGATCGTTCAGCGATTGCAGGCGCGAGAGATCCTCCATCGTCAGGGTGAGCGGCGTGTCGGCGCGCAGCGCCGCCCATTCCGCGCGGGTGAAGCGATGGTAGGGCGAAAGGGCGTCGGCCGCGCGAGCGATGCGCTCGTCCATCTGCAAATCCTCCGGCGCTCCCGTCCGGAACGCGCGCTCCGCGAGCCCAATCCGCCGCAACGTATCGAGATCGAGCGCGGCCATCAGCGCAGCGCGCTCTGGCGGGAGGCTTTTTCTTCAAGCCCGGACTGGCGCGTGCGGCGCTCCAGCTCCCCCAGCACGTCGCTCAAGGGGACGCCGCGAAGATGCAGCGCGACAAGGAGATGGTAGAGGACGTCGGCGCTTTCGCCGACGATCGCCTCGCGGTCGCCTTCAACCGCGGCGATGACGAATTCGACCGCTTCCTCGCCGAATTTTTTGGCGCAGCGGGCCGGGCCGGCGTCAAGCAGCGATTTCGTGTAGGAGGCGGCCGCCGTCGATTTTCCGCGCGCGGAAATAATAGCGGCAAGGTCGTCGAGGCTGAACGGGTCCATCCAGTTTTTCCAGCGTCCGCGGAAAATTATCCTATTCCATCCAGCCGCATCCGCAATCCGGATTTGGCCATATAGCGCTTCGCCTCGGCGATGGTGAATTCGCCGAAATGAAAAATCGAGGCGGCGAGGACGGCCGTCGCGCCGCCGTCGCGGATGCCTTCGACGAGGTGCCTCAGTTCGCCGACGCCGCCCGACGCGATCACCGGCACGCCGACGGCGTCGGTCACCGCGCGGGTCAGCGCAATGTCGAAGCCGGCTTTGGATCCGTCGCGATCCATTGAGGTGAGCAGGATCTCGCCGGCGCCGAGTGCGACCACTTCCCTTGCGTATGCAACGGCGTCGAGGCCGGTCGGATTGCGTCCGCCATGGGTGAAGATCTCCCATTTGCCGGGGCCGGTCGCTTTGGCGTCGATCGCCACCACGATGCATTGGCTGCCGAATTTTTCCGCCGCCTCGCGGACGAAGCCGCGGTTTTGCACGGCGGCGGTCATGATCGAGGCCTTGTCCGCGCCGGCGAGCAGCAGCGCGCGGATGTCTTCCAGCGTGCGCACGCCCCCGCCCACGGTGAGCGGCATGAAGCAGGCTTCCGCCGTGCGCCTGACGACATCGAGCAGGATCGGGCGGGCCTCATGGCTCGCGGTGATGTCGAGGAAGCAGAGTTCGTCGGCGCCGGCGGCGTCATAGCAAATAGCGCATTCGACCGGATCGCCGGCGTCCTTGAGATCGACGAAATTGACGCCCTTGACGACGCGGCCGTCCTTGACGTCGAGGCAGGGGATGATGCGGGATTTAAGCATTCAGGATGCGGCGGCGATGAGATTGTCTTGGTTGCGCAGGAGGTCCCAGAAGCTCGGCGCCATGTTTCCCGCGCGGGCGGTCTTTGTGATGTCGGCCAGGAAGAACAGATTATCTTCGCCCAAGCGGCCGTTGCGCAGGCGCGCCGTCAAAGTTTCGACGTCCTGCCCCGTCTGCAAGAAGGCGACATTATAGTCGAACCGGAACAGCTTTTCGCCCTCGTCGAGCGCGTCGGCGAGAGACTTCAGCTCCTCCTCGTCACGCAATGAATTTTCGCGAAACACGAGAATATAAGTCCGGCGCGTCATTGATCGTCCTCCTGCATCTTTGCTTCGATGTTCAAAAGGGGCGGTTCGTCGCCTGCATTTTCGAACGCGCCGCCTTTCGTCAGGGTGATTTGCTGGGCGTGCTGGCGAAGCACGAACTCTTCGGACTGTAATCGATCCGGGTCTCGAAACAGAAATATAAAATAAGCGATCAAAGTCGCCAAAATCGGCAGGAAAGCGATTGCCGAAAATCCATATTTAAGAAGCAGGTCGTCGCGAAAAATATAGGCGAAGCCCGGAGCAATTAGCAGGCACGTCAACGACAGCCACAACATGGGGTTCAGCGCGTTCCGGACGCGGATGACGCCAGCGCGGGAGAAGGCTGTCTTGACGACATCGCCCGGCGTCATGCCGGCGCCTTCGCCTTGCGGATCAGCTCAAGCGCCTCCGCCGGATCGAGCCGGCCATCGTAAAGAGCGCGGCCGGTGATCGCGCCGTTGAGCCTGGCGCAGTCCGGCTGCAGCAGCCGCTCGACGTCTTCGAGCGAGGCGAGGCCCCCGGAGGCGATGACGGGAATTTCGAGCGCGCCGGCCAGCGCCAATGTCGCCTCGATGTTCAGCCCCTGCAAAATCCCGTCGCGGGCGATGTCGGTATAGATGATGGCGGCGACGCCCGCGTCCTCGAAGCGCAGGCCAAGCTCAAGCGCCTTGATCTCCGATTTTTTGGCCCAGCCTTCGACCGCGACGATCCCGTCCCGCGCGTCGATGCCGACCGCGACGCGGCCGGGATGGCGCCGGGCCGCCTCGCGCACCAGCGCCGGATCGCGCACGGCGGCGGTGCCGATGATGATCCGGGCGACGTCTTTTTCGAGCCAGCGCTCGACGGTTTCGAGGTCGCGGATGCCGCCGCCGAGCTGAACGGGGATTTTCACGCTGGCGAGAATTTCCTCGACCGCCTCGGCGTTCATCGGCTTGCCGGCGAAGGCGCCGTCGAGATCGACGACATGCAGCCATTCGAAGCCCTGCCGCGCGAAGGCCTCCGCCTGCGCCGGCGGTTCGGCGGAAAAGACCGTCGCCTTCTCCATGTCGCCCTGTTCGAGGCGCACGCAGCGGCCTCCCTTGAGGTCGATGGCGGGATAAAGGATCATGGCCGCCACCTCAAAAAATTGGCGATCAGCGCCAGCCCGAGGGTCTGGCTCTTTTCGGGATGGAACTGCGCGCCGAGGATATTGTCGCGCCCGATCAGGGCGGCGAACGCGCCGCCGTAGTCCGCGCTGGCGATGACGGCGTCGGGGTCGAGCGGCCTGAACACATAGGAATGCACGAAATAGGCGTGCAGGCCCTTCGGCCCGGTCGGGATGTTATCCAGCACCGGATGCGCGCGGACGGGATCGAGCGTGTTCCAGCCCATGTGCGGGATGCGCAGCGCCGGGTCGTCGGGTCTCGATCGCGGCGACCTCGCCCGCGATCCAGCCGAGGCCTTCCGTCTCGCCATGTTCCAGCCCACGCGTCGCCAGAAGCTGCATGCCGACGCAAATGCCGAGGAACGGGCGGCCCTTTTCGAGCACGGCGGCGCGCATGGCTTCGACCATGCCGGGCACTTCGTCGAGGCCGTGCCGGCAATCGGCGAAGGCGCCGACGCCCGGCAGCACGATATGGTCCGCCGCCGCCACGACTTTGGGGTCAGGCGTCACGGCGATGGCGCAGGAGAGCCCCGCCTCGCGCGCGGCGCGCTCGAAAGCCTTGTGGGCCGAGTGCAGATTGCCCGACCCGTAATCGACGATGGCGACGTTCATTGCCTAGGCCTCGGGCGCCGGAAAGCTGCCGATCACAGGCGCGGGGCCCGGGGGCGGCGGCGGGCGGTGCGGATGCGCCGCCGCGATGCGTTGCGGCGCGGTCTCGGCTTGCGGGTCGAGCCGGCGATAAAAGGCCATCTCGGCCTCTTCGAGATCGGGCGCGGCGACGATTTCGGCGAGATTGTAGCCGCGCCGCCAAAGCTTGTTCTCAATCAGGCGGTTCGCCTCGAGGCCGAGAAAAATCTGCAGAAGAAACGCCAGCGCGAGGCCGGCGCCTGAGGAGAGGGCGCCCGCTGCGACGAGGTTCAAAAGGATGAGGATCGCGGCGCACCAGAGCGCGGCGGAGAGCCACAGCCCGCGCGCGAGCAGCCAGAACGGCCCGAAGAAAAACGCGGGCCAGCAAAAGCCTTCCCGCACGAATGCGGCGTCGGCGGCTTCGGCGCCGCCGCCCGCGCCCGGCAGATGGACCGAATAGACGGCCATGATTTTCTGGCTCCTTGCCAACGGGTTCGTTTGGGCGCTCACCCCTCCTGAGGAGCGGGCGAAGCCTGCGTCTCGAAGGACGAGTTCATTAAGCTTCTCTGGAGCGCGCTCCTCGCCATGAGGGCTTTAAATTACCCTCCGAGCGTTCCCTTGGTGGAGGGAATGGCGCCCTTCTGGCGCGGATCGAGCGCGACCGCAAGGCGCAGCGCGCGGGCGAGGCCCTTGAAGCATGTCTCCGAAATATGGTGCGCGTTCGCGCCGTATAAAGTCTCGACGTGCAGCGTGATCCCGGCGTTCATCGCAAAGGCCTGAAAGAACTCGCGCACCAGCTCGGTGTCGAATTCGCCGATTTTCTGGCGCGGAAACTCGGTTCTGAACACGAGAAAAGGTCGCCCCGAGACGTCGATGGCGACGCGGGTCAAGGTTTCGTCCATCGGCAAAAGGGCCTCGGCGTAGCGCGCGATGCCGGCGCGCTCGCCAAGCGCCTGCCGGATGGCCTGGCCCAGCGCGATGCCGACATCCTCGACGGTATGGTGCTGGTCGATATGGAGATCGCCCTTGGCGGAAATGGCGATGTCGATCAGCGAGTGGCGCGCGAGCTGCTCCAGCATGTGATCGAAAAAGCCGATTCCGGTCGAGATTTTGGCCGCGCCGGTCCCCTCGAGATCGACGGAAACATCGATCTCGGTCTCTTTGGTCTTGCGGGAGATTTTTCCGGCGCGCATCGGAAACTCGGTATAATCTAGCCGCTGCTCTAGCAAGTCGGCGGGGCGATTGGCTAGCAGAACCGTGATTGGTCCCCTACGAGGAAAACTGGATGAAGCCGCGGCGTCCTATGGCTCGCCCCAATGTTTGCGCTCATGCTGGGGCCGGCGGATTGCCGCGCGCAGACGACCGGCGTCGAGCAGCTGCAAAAATTCATCGCGCTCCGATTTTCACAAGGAGCTGATCGGCAAAGCTCTGTCCGCGCATCCCGCCGGCTGTGTTCCAGCGCTGTCCGGCGCTGGAGTCGAATGGCTCGCAGGTGACGATCCTCAAGCCCGTCTCCTTCGGCAAAGGCGGGCGCCCGACAGCCGGCGCCTGGAGGGAGGCGTTCCCCGTCGCGGGATGCGGAAACGACACCGTGCTCAACTTATATTTTCGAGGCGGGCAAAGATGAAAAAATCAATACGATCGTCGGCGCGCCGGGCACGACTCACGCCGACCTCGTTTTACAGAGGGACGCGCAGCGCTACGCCTTCGTCGGCGCCGGCCGCGTTAGCCAAGGAACTGCGAGAAATTCGACGTCAAGGACACGCGGTTCGAGGCGTTCGGCCTGACGGATCCGCCGAACCGCCGATCCTGGCGCGGGACGATCCTTTGCGCCCGTGGTGGGAAACCTGGACGGTGGCCGGTTGCGGCCGCACATTTGACGTGCAGCTCGATTTCGCGCCCGACCAGACAGGCACGCAGATCACGCAACCCGCCGATGGTCGCAAAGAGCGCTAGGGAGCGGTGTTCGTCGCCGGGGCGCCCTGACTATTTAAACCCGATCACGACGCCGTCGGCGCCGAGCGCGAGTTGCAGCCCCTCGCGCTGCGTCTTGAGGCGCATGGTGACGCCCTTGTTGTTGCTGAGCCACAGGGTTCCGCCGCTCTGGTCGCCGATCGCCCAGCCGGCGCGGACCTGCGCATAGACGCCGGCGAAGTCCGCCCGATTGGTGAGGCCGTAGACGGCGCCCGAAGCGGTCAGCCGCGAGGCGCCGATGCCGCCGACGCCAAGGCCGCCGACGGTGATCGGGTAGGATTTGCCGGCATATTTCAGCACGCCGCCGCCGATAGCGCCCGATCCGATGAACGCCACCTGAATCTGCTGGATCGAGACCGTCGCGGACGGCGCCCCCAGCGGCTTCTCCTGCGCGAGGGCAGGCGACGCAAGAAGGATGCAGGCGGCGAGGCCGGCACGGGCTGATTTCAGGGTCATGAGGGGTACTCGCGGGAAGGGCTGGGTGGGCGTGATTCGCGTTGAAGCTTAGTTCGCGGCCCAGCGGCTGTCCATTGGACCAGGCGGATCAATCGCCCGGGAAATCGACCACTTCATTGTTGAGGGGAAGCTCGTCCTTGTGTGGGCCGGCGAACCAGCCGGCGTCGATCGCGGCCGCCGCGCCCTTCGTGAAGAAGGCGTCGTTCGGCTCAACCCTGCCCGCGCCGCTGAACGCCGTGAACTCATAAGGAAGCCCGCTCGAGGCCAGCGGCGAGGGACCGTCCATGACGTGAAAATGCAGATGCGGCGCATCGCTGTTGCCGGAGCTGCCGAGACGGGCGATCACGTCGCCGCTCTTGACATGATCACCGGGATGAACGGCGACCGAGCCGGTCAGGAGATGCGCGTAGAGGGCGAAATTGCCGCCGCCGAGATCGAGCACGATATGATTGCCGGCAGCGGTGTCGACGGTGACGGCGCGCGCGACGCCTGGCGTCGCTTCCGGCGCGCCGTCCGACGTCTCGACGACGGTTGCGTCGGCGACGGCGTAAACCGGAACGCCGAACGAGGGGTAGCTCGCCACGTCGGCGAGGGCGCCGACGAACGGGCGATCCGCCTTGTCGAGCTGCATGAAGTCGATGGCGAAGCGCTCGGCGATCAACGCCTTGCCGTTGAAAGCCATGACGCCGCCGCGATGGGAGGTAAGCTGATCGCAGCAGCCATTGAACGCCACCAGCGCGGCCCCTTCAGCGGCGGCGCGATTCGCACCCGACCAGACAGGCACGCATATTATCGCCACGGCGAGGTCGCAAAGCGCGCTAGGAAGCGGGGATCGTCGCGGGGCTTATTTAAATCCGATCACGACGCCGCGGCGCCAAGGGCGAGTTGCAGCCCCTCGCGCTGCGTCTTGAGGCGCAGGTGAGCCCTTGTTGTTGCTGAGCCACAGGGTTCCGCCGCTCTGGTCGCCGATCGCCCAGCCGGCGCGGACCTGCGCATAGACGCCGGCGAAGTCCGCCCGATTGGTGAGGCCGTAGACGGCGCCCGAAGCGGTCAGCCGCGAGGCGCCGATGCCGCCGACGCCAAGGCCGCCGACGGTGATCGGGTAGGATTTGCCGGCATATTTCAGCATGCCGCTGCCGATAGCGCCCGAGCCGATGAAGGCGACCTGAATTGCTGGATCGTCACCGTCGCGGACGGCGCCCCAGCGGCTTCTCCTGCGCGAGGGCAGGCGACGCAAGAAGGATGCAGGCGGCGAGGCCGGCACGGGCTGATTTCAGGGTCATGAGGGGTACTCGCGGAAAGGCGCTGACGGGCGCCCAAGGATCAAGGGCGCCGCCGATGGCGTGATTCGCGCGGAAGACTAGATCAGCGCTGGCGGCCTGTCCATCGGACGAAAGCTCGAGCGGGGCGCGCCGCGGCGGCGATTCAACGCAGCAGCGATTTCACCTTGCGCACGCCGTCGAGAACGGCGGGGGGCAGGAAATATTTGACCGCGTTCGCCAATTTTTCACGCGCCGCCAAATCGGCGGTCTTGGGAAACTGCGTCGTAAGAAAGCCCGACCCGTCGCCGTCGGGACGCCCGTTGCTGTAGAAATAGGCGGCGGCCGACCGGCGCGGGCGACCATTTGGTTCGGAAATCGGCTTTGGGTGGCCGTGCAGGCTTTTCGCCGAGTGATAGTAGAGAACGGAGCGGCCGAATTCCGGCACCACCTCGGTCACGAATTTATTCTCGTCCATATCCCAAAGCTCGAGCGCGCCGCCATAGGACGAGCGCCAGTTCTTGTTGAGATAGGTGATGAACACCAGCCGATTGTCGAGCCGCGTCACCGAGTGCTGATTGAAATCGACATGCATGGCGAATTTGCCGCCGGTCGGAATGTCGTGCAGGCCGGCGGCGGAAAGTCCGGGATCGGCGATCAGCCCCTCTATGCCGGTCACGCGCTCCAGAAAATCGACGAAGCGGCCGGAATGGATCGTGCTGAAATAGAGGTGGCTCGCCTGCCCCAGCCATGTTTTTGGCGCGGATCCGCGTTTTAATTCTTTCGCATTGTCGTAGCGGCGCCAGTCGCTCCAGTTGAGCCGATCGAAATCGGCGTAGACGAGTTCGAGAAGGGCCGGCGCGAACAGGCCGTCGATGACGACATGGGGAACCGGCTTGGCGTTGATGAACGTCTGGCGCAGAGCCTCGACGCGGGCCGGCGCGAAAAATTCGGCGTTGACGATCTCATCGAGACCAAACGACACGCCATCGATGGCGACGTGATTGCGGGCGAGCTCATCCGCGCCGGCGCGGGGCGTGGCCGGGCGGGGGTTGGCGAGCGGCGCTTCTGAGATCGGAGCTTCGGACATGGACGAACGATCCTTCAGGTCAGGGTCGGCGACGGCGTTTTGAAACCGCAAATCCAGAACATCCGGCGCGCGCCGCTTCGAACAGCCGGCGGCGCCCTCGCGGATTCGGCAAATTTGCGATTTCCATCAATGAGAATAAGCTTCACCAAAGCGTATAATCCGCCCGTGGCGGCGTCAAGTATTCGTGGCCGGTTACTATGGTGCGGCAAAAAGGCTTGAAATTGAGTCTGTGCTAACTTAGACCAAATCAAAAATATTCATCGCGTTTGACGCAGATCAATGCCTTTTCAGTTTGACGTTGCCTGACGTCCGGCGCGTCTGCATTCAAAGTCTCGCCGGTTGGTTCGGCCGTGACCGCCGCGCGCTCTTGCATCGGCTCGGGCGAACCCATAGATGGATGAACGTCGAGCGCCCCGCCGGACCTTGAAATCGGGCGCCCATTCGCAGCAAGCCTCGATTCACCGAAAGCCTCTATGAACAATCCCCCGTCCGGCCCGCAATCATGGCATGCGACGACCATTATTCTGGTCAAGAAGGACGGCCGCACGGTGATCGCCGGCGACGGCCAGGTCTCGATCGGCCAGACGATCGTCAAGGGCAACGCCAAGAAGGTGCGGAGACTCGCCAAAGGAGAGGTCATCGGCGGCTTCGCGGGAGCCACCGCCGACGCCTTCACGCTGTTCGAGCGGCTGGAGGCGAAGCTGGAGCAATACCCCGGCCAGCTTCTGCGCGCCTGCGTCGAACTTGCGAAGGACTGGCGCACCGACCGCTATCTGCGCCGCCTCGAGGCGATGATGCTCGTCGCCGACAGGCAGGTCGCGCTGGTCCTCACCGGCACGGGCGACGTGCTGGAGCCGGAGGCGACGGAGCGCGGCTCGGTGATGGGCATCGGTTCGGGCGGCAATTATGCGCTGGCCGCCGCCCGCGCTCTGCTGCCGACCGATCTCGACGCCGAGGCCATCGCGCGCCGCTCGCTCGAGATCGCCTCGGAGATTTGCGTCTACACCAACCGCAACGTCGTGCTGGAAAGCATCCCTTGAAGATCTCCGAGCAGAGCCTCGACCTCGCCGTCGCCCAGGGAATTCTTTCGGTCGAGCAGGCGGCGCGCCTGCGCGCGCTCGAAGCCGCCGATTCCGGCCCTCTCAACGAGGACCGGCAGGACGATGAGAAACTGCGCTTCATCGGCGGCTTCGGCGATATTTTCGTCACCCTCGGCATCGCTCTACTGTTGGGATCGAGCGCCTATTTCGCCCAGACGAATTTGGGTACGGGGTGGATGTGGGCCGTCACGGCGGGCCTTTCATGGCTCCTCGCCGAGTTCTTCACGCGCAGGCGCCGCATGGCGCTGCCGAGCATCGCGCTTCTTTTATCTTTCGTCGGCTCGGCTTTCGGAGCTTTCGATTTCGTCTTCGCCATGGCGCTGCCCGAGGGGCGCCCGGTATGGCGGGAGGGCCTCGGCTTCCTTCCGGATACGACAGGGTTGGCGGTCGGATTGAGCGCCCTCGTCGCGACGGGATTGGCCGCGCTTCATTATTGGCGCTTCAGGGTTCCGATCACCGTCGCCGCCGGCGGCCGCAACGGTCTCGACCGCCATTATCGCCTTCGTGCTGGCGCTTGCGCCCGATCTCGACGTCCGCCTTCGCAGCGCGCTCGTCATCGCCTGCGGCGTCGTTGTCTTCCTCGAGGCGATGCGCTTCGACATGGCGGACCCCGCCCGCGTCACGCGCAAAGACCGATATCGCGTTCTGGCTGCATCTTCTGGCCGCGCCGCTTATCGTGCAGCCGCTCATCTTCGGGTTTTTGGGCGGCGTCGCAAATCTCGATACGCCGCGCGCCGTCGGCATCATCACAATCTTCCTCGGCCTTGGGCTTGTCGCCGTCGTCATCGACCGGCGGGCGTTTCTGGTGTCGGCTCTGGCCTATGCCGGCTTCGCCTTCGGCGCGCTGATCCATCGCTCCGGCATCCAGCATGAAACGACGCCTGCGACGCTTCTGGCGCTCGGCGTTTTCGTGCTGGCGATCAGCGCCGGGTGGCGGCCTTTGCGCCATGCGGCGCTGCGTCTGCTGCCTGAAACTTTGACCCGGCGCCTTCCCCATCCTCTCACCTCGAAAACCACATGACCGATTTTTCCAAATGACCGATTTTTCTCCGCGCGAGATCGTCTCCGAACTCGATCGCTTCATCGTCGGCCAGCACAACGCCAAGCGCGCCGTCGCCATCGCCCTGCGCAACCGCTGGCGGCGGCTTCGCCTCGAGGGCTCCATGCGCGATGAGGTCTTGCCGAAAAACATCCTGATGATCGGCCCGACCGGCTGCGGCAAGACCGAGATTTCGCGCCGCCTCGCCAAGCTCGCGGGCGCGCCTTTTCTGAAAGTGGAGGCGACGAAATTCACCGAAGTCGGTTATGTCGGCCGCGATGTCGAGCAGATCATCCGCGATCTCGTCGAGACGGCGATTTCCATGATCCGCGACGACAAACGCAAGCTCGTGCGGGCGAAGGCCGAGCTCGCCGCCGAGGAGCGGCTGCTCGACGCCCTCGTCGGCGCCGGCGCCTCGCCGCAAACCCGCGACAGCTTTCGTAAAAAGCTCCGCGCGGGCGAACTCGACGACAAGGACATCGAGATCGATATCGCTCAGGGCGGCGGCGGCGCGATGCCGATGTTCGAACTGCCCAACATGCCGGGCTCGCAGATCGGCGCCATCTCGCTCGGCGATATTTTCGGCAAGGCGATGGGCAAGGGCGCAAAGCCGCGCCGCACCACGGTGAAGGACGCCACGGCGCCGCTGATCACCGAGGAGAGCGACAAGCTCGTCGATCAGGACCAGGTCGTGCGCGAGGCGATTCACGAGGTCGAGAACAACGGCATCGTGTTCCTCGACGAGATCGACAAGATCTGCGTGCGCGAGGGGCGCGGCGGCGCCGATGTCTCGCGCGAGGGCGTGCAGCGCGACCTCCTGCCGCTGATCGAAGGCACCAATGTGCCGACCAAACATGGCGTGGTGAAAACCGACCACATATTGTTCATCGCGTCGGGCGCGTTCCATGTCTCGAAGCCCTCGGATCTGCTGCCGGAATTGCAGGGCCGCCTGCCGATCCGGGTCGAACTCGCGCCGCTGACCGAGGATGATTTCCGCCGCATCCTGACCGAGACGGAGGTGAGCCTCATCAAGCAATATGAGGCGCTGCTGCGCACCGAGGGCGTCGAGCTTTCGTTTACGCCGGACGCCGTCAACGCGCTGGCGAAGATCGCGGCGGAGGTCAATTCGGCGGTCGAGAATATCGGCGCGCGGCGGCTGCAGACGGTGATGGAGCGCGTGCTCGATGAAGTGAGCTTCACGGCGACCGATCGCTTCGGCGAGACCATCGTGATCGACGCGGCTTTTGTCGAAAAGAATATCGGCGATCTGGCGCGAAACGCCGATTTGAGCCGGTTTATTCTTTAGGCGTCATCGCTCGCCTTCCCGCGGGCTTGCGCGTTCTCGCGCGGTGCGCGGCGGCCTTGGCGCGGTTGCCGCAGGCCGCCATGCTGCACCAGCGCCGCGCATGCGACTTGGTGCGGTCCAAAAACATCAGCGTGCAATTTGGCCCCTCGCAGCTCCGGATGAGCTGAAGATCCTCGTTACAGATGAGGTCCGCGATGGCCGCGGCGATCGGTTGCAGCAGTTGATCGGGGCCGGTCCAGCGCGAGATGCGCGCGATGTCTGGATGCCCATGGCCGTCATCTACGCGCGCAAGAATCTTCGCATAGCTGTCGTCTTCGGCCAGCAGTTCGTTGAGCGGCGCCAAATCCGCGAGAAATTTGGAACCCGCTCGCCCGCTCGCCTGTTTGCGCAAAAAGCCGCGCAGCCAGTCGCGCAGCGCCCGGGCGCGCGTCGCCGCCGCGTCGAGCCGCTTGCGATCGCCGTCGGCGCGGAACCTCGACGCCGCCGCGCGATCGATTGCTCCGGCCCGCTCCAGCCAGTCGACGAGATCGGCGCCGTTGGTCAGCCATTCGGTTCCGCCATCCGCGAAGGTGTTTAAAAAATCCATCGCCAGATGATCGCCGATAAAAAAAGGGTCGGGCCGGGTGTTTGGCGGGTTGGTCATGCTCTCGTCCGGTTTCAGGCGCGGGGCGTGATAACCGCCAAAAATGCTATTGACAGGTTATCACTCGCTGGGTAACCTGCAATATATCGAATAAATGGTTAGTTTGCCAGCCCAACGCCTCCCATCGTCAAAAGGATGTACGCCATGATCCACTACCGCACCGTTGATGTCGACGGCCATCAGCTGTTCTACCGTGAGGCGGGAGATCCCGGCCGCCCGACGCTGTTGCTGCTGCACGGCTTTCCGACCTCCTCGCACATGTTCCGCGATCTGATTCCCCTGCTGGCGGATCGCCTCCATATCGTCGCGCCCGATCTGCCGGGCTTCGGCTTCACGACGCCCGGCGCCGCGTTCAAATACAGCTTCGACAATCTCGCCAAGGTCGTCGAGGGCTTCACCGATGCGATCGGCCTCGCGCGCTACGCCATCTATGTGTTCGACTATGGCGCGCCGGTCGGCTTCCGTCTCGCGCTGGCGCGGCCTGAGCGAGTGACCGCAATCATCTCGCAGAACGGCAACGCCTATGAGGAAGGGCTGAGCGAGGGCTGGAATCCGATCCAGCAATATTGGCGCGAGCCGAGCGCCGCGAACCGCGAGGCTCTGCGCGCTTTTCTGACGTTCGAGGCGACGAAGCAACAATATCTCTATGGCGTCGCGGACGAGAGCCTCATTGCGCCGGAGTCCTACGCGCTCGACGCCGGCCTGCTGGCGCGGCCGGGCAATGACGAGATCCAGCTCGATCTCTTCCTTGACTATGCGAGCAACGTCGCGCTCTATCCGAAATTCCAGGCCTATTTTCGTGAGCGTCGCCCGCCGTTTTTGGCGGTCTGGGGCAGGAACGATCCCTTCTTCCTGCCGGCCGGCGCGGAGGCGTTCCGGCGCGACAATCCGGGCGCCGAAGTGCGCTTCTTCGAGACCGGTCATTTCGCGCTCGAAACTCATGCGCGTGAGATCGCCGCGGCGATCCGCGCGTTTTTCGAGCGCGTCCTCGCCGAGTCCGCGGCCGCCTGATCAGCGCGCGGTTTTCGGCTGACGCGCGGGGCGCCGGAAAAGGCCCGCTTGCCTTGCGCCCAAATCCTTGCGATAGCCGTTCGCCGCCGGCAACGTCTATCGTCAGGAGCCTCGTTTCAAAAATGGCGCAATTCGTTGAGCGGGTTTTCTCCGGCGTGCAGCCGACAGGAAACCTACATCTTGGCAACTATCTCGGCGCGATCGTCAAATTCGTCGAGCTGCAGCGCACGCACGATTGCATCTATTGCGTCGTCGACCTGCATGCGATCACCGTGCCGCAGAATCCGCCCGAACTGAAGGCGAGCATCCGCGAGGTGACGGCGGCTTTCATCGCGTCGGGCGTCGATCCGAAGCAGCACATCATCTTCAACCAGAGCCAGGTCGCCGAACACGCCGAACTCGCCTGGGTGTTCAATTGCGTCGCCCGCATGGGCTGGCTGAACCGCATGACGCAGTTCAAGGAGAAGGCCGGCAAGGATCGCGAGAACGCCTCGGTCGGACTCTATGCCTATCCGTGCCTGATGGCGGCCGATATCCTGCTCTATCGCGCGACGCATGTGCCGGTCGGCGAGGACCAGAAGCAGCACCTCGAACTCGCGCGCGACATCGCGCAGAAGTTCAATCTGGACTTCGCCGAATCGATCGCGGCGCAGGGGTATGGCGACGCGTTTTTCCCGCTGCCGGAGCCGCTGATTCAGGGGCCCGCGACGCGCGTCGATGAGTTTGCGCGATGGCGCGAAGAAAATGTCGAAATCGGATCCGTCCGATTATTCGCGCATCAATCTCTCGGACGACGCCGATACGATCGCGCAGAAGGTGCGCAAGGCGAAGACCGACCCCGAGCCGTTGCCTTCGGAGGTGGAGGGTCTTGCGAAAAGGCCGGAGGCGGAGAATCTCGTCGGCATTTATGCGGCGTTGAACGGCGAGTCGCGGGCGGAGGTTTTGCAGACGTTCGGCGGCGGCAATTTCTCGGCCTTCAAGGCGGCGCTGGTCGATCTCGCGGTGGCCAAGATCGGGCCGATCGGCGCGGAGATGACGCGGCTGAAGAACGACGTCGCCTATATCGACGGCGTGCTCGCCGACGGGACCTTGCGCGCGAAGGCGATCGCGCGCGAGAACATGGCGGCGGTGAAGGATATTCTGGGTTTCGTGCGGTAATCTGCGCGCCGTCTGTGGCCAGACAAAAACCCGAGCCCTCATGGTGAGGAGCGCCCGAAAGGCGCGTCTCGAACCACAAGGGCGCCTGTTCCGTCACGCTTGCAACTGAGCCTCGGGCTTACTTCCGCTCGTCCTTCGAGACGCAGGCTTCGCCTGCTCCTCAGGATGAGGGTGGTGGTGGGCGCGACGGTCGGCGCATCGCGCATAAAGATACATTCAGCGCATGGCGGCAGGAAAGCGCATCCCGATTTTGAACTCAAGGATCGCAGACCGCCAGCGGCGGCGGCCCTTTGGGCCGTCCTTGACTTCAAAATCGGGATGCGCTCGGGTCGGCCGTGCGATGAATGGATAGGCGTGGCCGATGTGGCCCGCTAACTTCCGCCGCGCCGCGCCTCAGCCCTTCCGGCAATAGAGTTCGTAGAGCGTCCCCAGCACGGCGACGACTTTGGGATCCGCGATGGCGTAATAGATGCGCTTCCCCTCGCGGCGCGTCGTCACCAGCCCCTCCGTCCGCAGCACGCCCAATTGCTGCGAGAGCGTCGGCTGGCGGATATCGAGCAGCGCCTCCAGTTCGCCGACAGATTTCTCGCCCGCGCTCATTTGACACAGCAGCAGAAGGCGGTGCTCGTTGGCGAGAACGCGCAGCAAAGTCGTCGCCGTAGCCGCGGCGGCGCGCATGTCGGCGATGTCGAAGGATGGCGTCATCGCATCGATGGTTTTCATCATTATGCGACAATATATTATATTGATTCATATTATGTCTAGTCGTATGACACCGGCGATGGCGCATTCGCCATTAAAGGGGAGGGTTCGCCATGGAAGCCAATGTCGGAACAATCGATCGGGCCGCGCGCATCGTGATTGGCCTCGCGCTGATCGCGGGCGCCTTGAGCGGAATGATCGGCGCGTGGGGGTGGATCGGCGTCGTTCCCCTGGCGACCGGCGTATTTCGTTTCTGCCCCGCCTATCGCCTCATCGGCCTCAACACCTGTTCCGCGCCGCGCCGTTAAATCTTCAGGAGCATTGCGATCATGAGTCCTTCCACCGCGGGATACCGCGAACTGACCAATGGGGTTTCAAAAAACCTCGCCACCTTGCGGGCCGATCTTCCCGAGGTCATGAAAGGCTTTGGCGAGCTGGCGCGCGCGGCGACGCAGGACGGCGCCCTCGACAGGAAGACCAAGGAGCTGATCGCGCTCGCACTCGGCGTCGCGGCGCATTGCGACGCCTGCATCGGCTTTCACGCCCAGACTCTGGTGAAGCTTGGCGCGACCAAACCCGAGCTGGAGGAAATGCTGGGCGTAGCGGTCTATATGGGCGGCGGCCCGTCGCTGATGTACGCGGCCAATGCGCTCGCTGCCTTTGAGGAGTTCTCCGCCGTCTCCTGACGGGTTTGCTTCAGTGCCGATGCCGGTGATGCAAGTCGGGATAGTGCGGGTGCGTATGGGTCAGCGGCTTGTGGCGATGCCAGTGCGAATGCGGCTCGCTGACCTGTCCTTCGTGCCTGTGCTGATGATGATCGTCATGCACATGGACGTGCTCATGTTCGAGCGCTTCGTGGCGATGTCCGTGGACATGGCGCTCGGCGAGGTGAAGCCATAGGCCAACGCCCATCAAAACGCCCGCGGCGACGAGCTTTGCGGTCAGCGGATCGTGCAGGAACGCCACCGCGAGCACGGCCCCGATGAAAGGCGCGAGCGCGAAATAGGCGCCCGTCCGCGCCGCGCCGAGATGGCGCAGCGCAAGGATGAAGGCGACCAGACTGAGGCCGATGCCGATAAAGCCGACGAACGCCGCGGCGGCGAGGCTTCCAGGCGCCGGAAAGGCGGCGCCGCGCCAAACCGCGAGGCCCATATTCGCCGCGCCGGCGGCGAGACCCTTGATCATGGCGATCAGGACCGGATCGGCCGCTGAAAGCTTGCGCGTCAGATTGTTGTCGATGGCCCAGCAGAGGCAGGCTCCCGCGATCAGCATCGCGCCGCCGTTCAGCGCGACGCCGGCGCCGTTCCACGACAGCAGCAGCGCGCCGGCGAGGATCGCAAAGGCCCCGATGAGAAGACGCCGGTCGACATTTTCGCGAAAGACGACCCAGGCGATGCCCATGGTCGCAAGCGATTCGAGGTTGAGCAGCAACGCGCCGGACGCCGCGTCGGTGCGGGCGAGGCCAAGCATCAGCAAAAGCGGACCGAGGACGCCGCCGAAGACGACGACCGCGCCGAGCCAGGGCCAATCGGCCTTGCGCAGCGGAGCCTCTTGGGCGGGAATATCGAACGCCGCCCGCGCAAAGTGAACGATGGCGAGCCCTGCTCCCGCGCCGACGTAAAGCACGCCCGCCAGCAATTGGGGGTCGATCGCGGCGAGCAGCAGTTTCGACAGGGGCGCGAGCGCGCCGAACAGAACCGCCGAGGCGAGGGCGAGAGGAACGCCGGGCCAGAGCTGCGCGCCCATGCCTTGTCTCATGACTGGAAAACCCCGGCCGGTTCGAAGGGCCTCAATGGACCCCCTTGGAATAGAGACTGAGCACTATAACGCCGGCCGCGATCAAGCCCATCCCGGTCATTTCGCCGGCGCTGAGAGACTGCTTGTAGATGATCCAGCTGATCAGGGACACAAGCGCTATTCCGACGCCGGACCAGATCGCATAAGCGACGCCGACCGGAATCGCGCGCAAGGTCAGCGACAGAAAATAAAAGGCGAGCGCGTAGCCCGCGACGACGGCGAGCGAAGGCGCGAGGCGCGTAAAGCCCTCCGCCGACTTCAGCGCCGAGGTGGCGACGACTTCCGATACAATGGCGATCGCGAGTTGGAGCCAGGGCATGGGCGGCGGAGCTCGTTCTTCAAAAAAGTCCGGAGACTTTTGAACGAGATCATGCCGGAAGGCAAAGGATAAAGGCCGCATCGATGCGGGAGCAAGAACCGGAGTGTTTGCGGCGGCCTTAAGCGCGTACGGTCGGCCTTGTGAAAAACGCATGAGAATTCAGGAGCCGAGGACGATGCTCGTTACGCGCGAACCAGCGATTTTGTATTTTGGGACCCCGGTGGTGTTGATCAGCACGGTGAACGAGGACGGCTGCGCCAATCTCGCGCCGATGTCCTCGGCGTTCTGGCTCGGATGGCGCTGCATGCTGGGCCTCGCCGCCGGATCGAAGACCTCGCAGAACATGCGGCGCAGCGGCGCGTGCGTGCTCAATCTCGCCTCGGTCGACAATGTCGCGGCGGTCAATCGATTGGCTCGCACGACCGGCTCGAATCCTGTGCCGCCCGGCAAGCTGGCGCTCGGCTACCGCCATGAGCGCGAGAAATTCGAGATCGCCGGCCTGACGCCGATCGCCTCGGAGACGGTCGCGCCGCCGCGCGCGCTGGAGTGCCCGGTGCAGCTCGAAGCGGTGGTTGAGATCGCGCATGGCATGGCCGAGAGGGACGATGCGCTGCGCGGGCGTTTCGTCACTTTCGAAGTGCGCGTCCAGCGCGTGCATCTCGACGACGCAATCCTCATGGAGGGCGAGCCGAATCGGGTCGATCCCGACAAATGGCGCCCACTGATCATGAGCTTCCAGAAATTCTACGGGCTGGAGCCTCATCAGCTGCGACATTCGACGCTCGGCGAGATTTCAGAGGCGCTGTACCGCAGTCCCGATGTCGACAGGGCGCGGCTCGCGGCGGGCGCGTAGAGCCTTCCGCCGAGGGGGGGGTGAGGAATTCGCCATACGGATTGGCGCCGGTCGCCGGAGCTGGCTCCGCCCGGTCAATCGTCCGCGCATCGCGCATAAAAATTCATTCGTCGCCCGGGGTCAATCGCGCGACGATACGAACGCGGCTCGCAGCGAGATCACCGGGACGCCGGAGATCGAGTGTTTTCGAGATGCGCGGAAAAATCTACGACAGGCTGCTTTCAGTCATTCGTCGCCATGCTGTGGCCTTCAGCGCGCATGAACAAGTCATCCATATCTTCCATGGGGACGATCGCCAGTGTCTTTCCATTCATCTCGCCGACCATCACTGTGACCTCCTTGCCGCTCTTCAGCTTGACGGTCCGTTCCCTCATATACTTCAGGCCTTCGAGTCCAGCTGCGAAGGCTGAGGCAGAGACCATGACGCAGGCAGCGATCATCAAGGAACGAAGAAGCTTCGTATTCATGAGTGACTCCTTATGTTGAAGGTTAGTCGCGCGGTTGAAGAAGAGTTCGCCGTGAGCGAAGCATTTCTCTCAGGATTGCTCACGCGAGATAACAATATCGCACACGCGATTTTCGGCAATCGGGGTTTTGTTTAACATCTATTCCATAGAATATATTAAGCCGCCTCCAGCGCCTCCAGCTCCGCGATGAGCCCCTCGATCATGCCAAGCCCGATCTGCCAGAAGGCGGGGTCGCGCGCATCGAGGCCAAAGGGCGCGAGCAGTTCGCCATAGGGTTTCGCGCCGCCCGCCGACAACAGCGCGAAATAGCGCTCGGCGAAGCCTTCGCGCGCGTTCTGGTAGACGCCATAGAGCGAATTCACGAGGCAATCGCCGAAGGCGTAGGCGTAGACATAGAAGGGCGAATGAATGAAGTGCGGGATATAGGCCCAGTAGGCCCTGTAGTCGTCGGTGAGTTCGATCGAGGGGCCAAGGCTCTCGCTCTGTTCGCTCATCCAGAAATCGCAGATCTGCTCGGCGGTGAGTTCGCCGTTGCGGCGCTCGGTGTGGACGCGGCGCTCGAAGGAATAGAAGGCGATCTGCCGCACCACCGTATTCAGCATGTCCTCGACCTTCGAGGCGAGCATCGCGCGGCGCTCGGCGACTGTATCGGCCTTGGCGAGCAGCGCGCGGAAGGTCAGCATCTCGCCAAAGACGGAGGCCGTTTCGGCGAGCGTCAGCGGCGTCGGCGCCATCAGCGCGCCATTGTGGGCGGCGAGCACCTGATGCACGCCATGGCCGAGTTCATGCGCGAGGGTCATCACGTCGCGCGGCTTGCCCTGATAATTCAGCAGCACATAAGGATGCGCCGAGGGCACGGTCGGATGCGCGAAGGCGCCGGGGCTTTTGCCGGGCCGGACCTGCGCGTCGATCCAGCGCTCGTCGAAGAAGCGGCTGGCGATGCCGGCCATTTTCGGCGAGAAATCGCCATAGGCGCCGAGCACCGCGCGGCGCGCATCCTCCCAGCTATAGGTTTTGGCCGGAACGTCGGGCAGCGGCGCATTGCGGTCCCAGAATTTCAGCGCGGGCTTGCCGAACCATTTGGCCTTCAGCCTGTAGTAGCGATGCGTCAGGCGCGGGTAGGCGGCGCGCACCGCGCCGGCCAGCGCATCGACCACCTCGCCCTCGACGCGGTTCGAGAGATGGCGCGAATCGGCGACATCCCTGAAGCCGCGCCAGCGATCGGAAATCTCCTTGTCCTTGGCCAGCGTGTTGGTGATCAGCGTGAACTGGCGCAAATTGTCCTTGAACACCGCGCCGAGCGCCTTCGCCGCTTTCTCGCGCGTCTCTTCTTTCTGGTCCTGCAGCAGGTTGAGCACGGGCTCGATGGCGAGCGACTGCCCATCGACGTCGAAGCGCAGCGCGGTGATGGTTTCGTCGAACAGGCGGTTCCAGGCGCCGTAGGCGGTCGACCGATTTTTCGTGGAACAATTGCTCCAGCCGGTCGTCGAGCTGGTAGGGCTTGCCCTTGCGGATGTCTTCGATCCACGGCCGGTAATGCGCCAGCGGCCCGGCGGCCAGAGCCGCGCTGAGCGCGCCATCGTCGAGCCGGTTCAGCTCCAGTTCGAAGAACAGGAGATCGCGAGGTGGCCGCGGTGATCTTCTCCTGCGTATCGCCGTAGAATTTGCCGCGCGCGGGATCGGAGGTGTCGCCGGCGTAGACGAGGCCGGCGTAGGATCCGATGCGCCCGAGCAATTCGTCCAGCGCCTCATAGCGCGCGACGGCCTGCGCCAGCGCCGCGCCGGTCTTGTCCTCGGCGAGCGTCGCGATCTTGCCGCGATAGTCCTTGGCGAAAGCCGCGCTCTCGGCGCCGGCGCGGGCGAGATCGGCGGCGAAGGCGGGATCGTCCGGGGCGGCGTAGAGGTCGGCGAGATTCCATTCCGGCAGGGCGCCCAAATCCGCGGCCGGAGCCGCCTGCGCGCGCTTCGGCGGCGGCTTTGAAAATATCGGGCAAGCCCGCGCGGGTTCTGAGCATGGGAAATCCTGATCCTTGGGGGAGCGTCGGGCTTCGCCTCAATGACGCGTCAGCTGTCATATCGGAGCGCGCGCGGATAGATCAACCTTGGCGGGGCGACTCGCGGCGGCCCTGCGCCGGGCGCGCCGAGTTGGTTTTCCTTACGTTAACGCCTCATTTACCCTAATCGGCCAGCATGGCTGCGTCGGGGCGCTTCGCCTCGCCGATTGATTTGCAGGCCGGCTGGTCCTGGCGCTTGTCGTTCAAGCGCCGGGCCGGGGTCGCGCGAGGCCTCATGTCCCCAAACATTCTCATTGTCGATGATGATCCGGTGCAATGCCGGCTGCTCGAAGTGCTGGTTCACCGCTTCGGCTATGGCGTGGAGACGGCGGCGAGCGGCGCCGCCGCGCTGGAGCGGATCGCGGACCCGCTGGCGCCGCGCGTCGATCTCATGATCCTCGACCTCGTCATGCCGGGCCTCGACGGCATGGCCGTGCTCGGCCGCATGCGCGGCGCGCCTTTCGCCGTTCCGGTCATCGTGGAGACGACGCACGGATCGGTCGAGGCGGCGGTCGCGGCGCTGCGGGCCGGGGCGATCGATTTCGTCCTGAAGCCGGACGGCGGCGAGCGGCTGCAGGCTTCGATCAAGAACGCCCTGCGTCTCGCAGCGCTCGAGGCCGAAATCGGGCGCCTCGGGCGCCAGGCGCTCGGCGGACTGTCCTTCGCCGATATCGCCGGGCAATCGCCCGAGATGGAGCGCGCCGTGAGGCTCGGCGAACGCGCCGCGAAATCGACGGCGCCGGTTCTGCTGGACGGCGAGGCCGGCGTCGGCAAGGAGGCTTTCGCGCGCGCGATTCTCGCCGCCTCCGACCGGCGCGGACGGCCCTTCGTGACGCTCGCCTGCGGCGCTCTGCCGGCCGACGCCATCGAAGCGGCGTTGTTCGGACAGGACAAAGACGCGAGCGAGCGCAAGCTCGGCAAATTCGTCGAGGCGCATGGCGGCGCACTGTTTCTCGACGACATCGGCGCCCTGCCGCTGCAAATGCAAGGCAAGCTGCTGCGCGCGCTGCAGCAGGGCGAGGTCGAGCCGGTGGGAGGCGGCCGTCCGGTCAGGGCCGACATCCGCCTGATCGCGGCGACGACGGACGATCTGCTTGAGCGGGTCAGGGCCGGCCGTTTCCGCGAAGACCTCTATTACCGCCTCAACGTGCATCCGATCGCCATTCCGCCGCTGCGCCGCCGGCAGGGCGACATTCCCGGCCTCGCGCGCGGCTTCTGCGCCCGTTTTTCCGCGCAGGAAGGCAAGCGCCTGCGCGGCCTCAGCGCCGGCGCGCTGAGCCTGCTTTCCGCCTATGACTGGCCGGGCAATGTCCGCCAGCTGGAGAACGCCGTTTTCCGCGCCGTCGCGCTCGCGGAGGGCGACGAACTGACCGTCGCCGAATTTCCCCAGATCGCCGCGGTCGTTCCGGGCTTCGAGGTGCGGGTTCCGGCCGCCGCGCCCCCGCGCGCCGCGCTTGCGCCCCGCGCGCCCGAACTTGTGACCGTCGAGATCGCCGATCCCAACGCCATGCCGCTTCTCGACGAGAACGGCGACATGCGCAAGCTCGATGAACTGGAGGCGGCGGCGATCCGCTTCGCGCTCGTCCATTATCGCGGCCGCATGTCGGCGATGGCGCGAAAGCTCGGCATCGGCCGCTCGACGCTCTATCGAAAGATGAAGGAATATGGGCTTGCCGTGGAGGCGCAGGCGCCCGGCGACGATGTCCCCGAGCCTGGCCTGGCGGAGGCGGAGCGCCGCGAGGGGGCCGCGGCGTGAGCAAGGCGCGTTCGGATGCGGCGGGCTTTGTCTCACTCGATTTTGTAGTGTTCAGTCAGCGCCGGTCTCCCTATATGCAAGGGTGACGATGTCTGATCGGGAATCGCCAAAGGGGCCAGTTAAGTCGATGCGCCTGCCGGTCGGGGAAGCCTTTCTGAAGAACGCGTCCACCTTGGCGCTGGCCCTCGCCCTGTGGGGATCGCCCGCCCGCGCGCTTGAGGCTTATGATGCCGGCGCTGCGCCGCCCGGCTCGAATTTCGCGGCGCTGGCGCAGATCGGGACGCCGCCGCTGATTCCCCCGGACGGCGCGGCTGAGACCGGATCCGCGCCAGTCGCCGCCCGCCCCGCCGACGCGCCGCCTCCGGCGGCGGCGGACCCCTCGGCGCAACCGCTGCCGCCGCTCAATGCGGCGGTGAAGGCGGTTCTCGACGCGCAGGCCGAACATGACAAGGCTCATCCCGCCGCCGCCGAGCGCCGCCGCGAGAATGAAGCCATCGCGGCTTTTTATGCGGCGCGCGATTTCGCGCCGCTTTGGTCGCATGGCGGCGCGCCCGACCCGGAGGTCGCCTCGACGCTGCAGCGTCTTCAGCGCGCCGGCGAGGATGGGCTCGATCTGAAAGCGCCGCCCGTCCGCTTTGCGGCGGATGGCTCTCCCGACGCGGTCGCCAACGCCGATGTCGCGCTGAGCGAGGCGGTCGTCGCCTATGGCCGCGAGGCCAGCGGTTCGCGCGTCGATCCGCACGCCATTTCGCCCCTGATCGGCGCGCGGCCGACGCTCGCCGACCCCGCCGTCATCCTTGCGATCGTCTCGTCCGCCGGCGAGGGGGCCGGCGCGGCGCTGCAGAATTTCAACCCGCCGCAGAAGGGCTATCAGGCCCTGCGCGCAAAGCTCATCGAGACGCGCAGCGAACGCGCGCCGACTGCGAGCGGCCCCGCCATTCCCGCCGGACCGGCCTTGAAGGTCGGCATGCGCGATCCGCGCGTGCCGCTGATCCGGGCGCGGCTCAGCGTCGACGAACAGATCGACGCGCCCGAACGCGACCTCATCTATGACACAAAGGTCGCGAGCGCCGTGGCCGACTTCCAGAAGGCCAATGGCCTGCCCCCGTCAGGTCAGCTGACGGCGCGCACCATCGCCCTCATGTCGGGCGCCCCGCAAGGGGAGCTCGAGGCCGAGATCATCGCCAATATGGAGCGCTGGCGGTGGATGCCGCGCGACATGGGCGACAGCCGCATCGAGGTCAATATTCCCGATTACGAGGTCGTCGTGATCGAGAACGGCGCGGTGACGCAGCGCAATCGCGTCGTCGTCGGCAAGGAGGCGACGCCGACGCCGATCTTTTCCAACACGATGCAGTTCCTGATCGTCAATCCCTCCTGGAACGTGCCGCAATCCATCATCCAGGAAGGAATTGCTGCCGAAGGGCGGCGGCCATCTTGGCTATCTGCATCGTCTTGGCTACGAGACCGGTTACCATGACGGCCAGTTGACGGTGCGTCAGCCGCCCGGCGAGCGCAACGCGCTCGGGCGCATCAAATTCATGTTCCCGAACGACTATGCGGTCTATCTGCACGATACGCCCATGCGCGCGCTGTTCGAGCAGGACAAGCGCGCCTTCAGCCACGGCTGCGTGCGCGTCGACGACCCGTTCCGCTTCGCCGAGACGGTGCTTGGAACAGGCTGGAGCGAGGCGCGCATCAAGAAGCTCATCGGCGGCAAGGAGCGCTACGTCAATCTTGCGCGGCCGTTGCCGATCCACATCGAATATTTCACCGCGGAGGTCGACGATCTCGGCCGCCTGCAGTTGCGCGAGGATATTTACGGCTATTCGCGCAAGGTGAGGGCGGCGCTGGGGCTTGAGGGGTAGGCGCGCCGCGGCTGGCTCAAGCTTGCAGCTTCAACTTGGTTGTAGGGCGGTTTGAAACGCGGCAACCTGACGTTGCCGAATTGCGGCGGCGCCCTCGCCTGACGATTTCATGTTGACGAGCGTCGTCCGATTGCAATTAAGTCACGGCATTAACGCGCTGCCGTTTTCTCCGGCATGCAGCCCCTCGGGGCTCAATTTCAGAAGCAGGCCAGCCGCCGGTTTGGCGGGCGCGCTTGCCAACACAGGGGACCACCATGAGCTTCACCGCTCCTGTGGAACCAGACCGGGAAACGCCGCCGCTCCGCCGGGTCGAGATTTCTCTCGAAAGGGCGCCGCGGGCGCGACGCTTCAGTTCCGTCGCCCGCTTCGCCAGCAGTCGCCGCGGCCAGTTGCTTTACCCTTGCAATTGTCGTCAGTCCGGCGAGCGCAGGCTTCTTCGATTTTCTTTTTCCTTCCTACCAGCCCCCGGCGCCGGTCTACAGGCCGCCGCCACCGCATTTCTTCCATCGTCGGGTGGCGCATGTCGAACATCATCCGAAAAAGGTGGCGGTGGCGCACCACCGGATCGTCGAGGCGAAGACCCATCCCGTTGCGCCCGGGACTGTCGATGTGATGGATGACGACAGTCTGCGGGACGGCGATGCGGTGATGACGTCGGACGGTCTGCGCATCTTCGTCGGCTCCGCTGGGGACCACCACAACCGGGGCGACTTCGTCAAGATATCCGAAACCGAGGGTCTTCCACGCAGCGAGCGCAGCGCCCTCCTCGCCCTCGACGTCAGTCATGAAGGCCAAGCGCAGCATCCGGCTGCCCTCGCCGGGCGCTCCGCCGCCGAGGCGGGGATTTCCGCGGGCGTGCCGATCGTCGATCCGAGAGGCCGCAAGATCCGCTACGTCGGACCGTAGAGCGCGGCAATTCAAAATCGCGCGCGCTGGCCGGCTCCGTTCCGGCGGCGATGCGGCGTCAGTATTTGGCGACCGCTGCGGACGGCGCAAACAGGTCGAATTTGTAGTTGAGGCCGGCCCGAATGACGGCGACGGAGGTGTCGAAGCGGGCGCCGTAAATGAGGCCCGCGGCAAATCGCGTGCCGGCGCCGGTGCCCGGCGGCGGAACCACGAAAGTCGCGTTGGCGTGGCCAAGATCCGCATAGAGCGCTTCGCCCTTGATCGTCCAGTTGGGAGTCAGGCCATATTCGACGCCGGCGCCGACGACCCAGCCAATGCGCGTCGAGCTGGCGTTGAAATCCGGCAACTCGAATGTGGGCGAGCCATTGGACGAAACGCTATAGAAGGTATTGTGCACGTTCGCATAGGCGAGGCCCGCAGTGAAATAGATCATCGTGCGGTCGACCGCGAGACCAAGGCGGCCGCGCACCGTGCCGAGGTAATTCAGACGGTTCGAACTCGTAAGGTTGGTAATTGTTGATGACGTTGGGATCGAGGTAGGTGGTCCTGTTGCTGAGCCAGTTTATGTCGGTCTCGAGACCGTAAACCAGGCTTCCCGCCTGGAGGTTGACGCCAAGCGTGCCGCCCCCGGCGAAGCCGCCGCTTTGCGTGTTCGCCAGGCCCGGGTAGCCGTCGAAGGTCCCATTGAGATCATTGAATGTGTGGAAGCCTTCCGCATATCCGGCCGTCACGCCGAGGTAGACGCCGGCCCAGGTGAAAGTCGGCGGCGGGATATAGACCGCAGGGGCGACGCGGGGCGGAAGGTCGGCCGCGAGGGCGCTCGTCGAGAGCGCCGCAATGCCCACTGCGGCAAGTAAAGATTTAGAAAGCATGTCAGTCCCCTATGATTGCCCGTATCATCGCGGGTCGCATGCATCGAGTTGGCGATCTCTGACTTAATGAAGAATAACAGTCGGATATGTTGCGATGTATTTTTATGGGTTGTTGCGTAAATACATCAGCAATGTTGAGCTTAGCTGGTCAGCTTGGCGGCGAACCGCTGACCCCTCGTGTAGAGAGCGCGAGCCGTCGTCGCAATACTGACGGTGCAGCTTGCACGCGAGGCCCGATTGCTCACCTTGGCTCGAACTGCTCGATCCGCTTGTCGGGGACGAACCACAAGGCTGCGATCACGATGTAGATCGCGATCGAAAGCCAGGGCGCGGCGAAGGCCAGCGGAATGGCGAGAAGATACAGCGTCAACGACAGCTTGCCCTTGCGGTCGTCGCCGATCGCCGCGGCGAGAATGGAGTTCGCGCCGTTGCAGGCGATGATCTCCGCCTGCAGCCAGGCATAGCCCACCCCGGCCATCACGAAGACGACGCCATAGGCGGCGGTCGGCAAAGCGGCGAACCCGCTCTCGTCCATCCATCGGATCACGAAGGGCGCCAGCGACAACCAGAACAGAAGGAACAGATTGGCCCACAACGCGCGGCCATTGACGCGCTCGACCGCCTGCATCAGGTGGTGGTGGTTGTTCCAGTAGAGGCCGATGTTGATGTAGCTCAGGACATAGGCGAGAAACACCGGCAGGCTCGCCGCCAGCGCCGCGAAATCATGGCCCGCCGGGACCTTCAGTTCCAGCACCATGATGGTGATGATGATGGCGACGACGCCGTCGGTGAAGGCCTCCATGCGGCCCTTCGGCATGCCCCGTCCTGACTGTTGCGTTTCCGGCATCGGCCCGCTTCCCTGCTGTCTGTCGCTATTCGGGCGCGCTCGCCGCCCAGCTCGCGTAGGAGACGTGCGGCGACTGCTCCACAAGGGCGGCCACGGCGTCAAGCTCAAGCGGATCGACGGCCGTGCTGATCAGGGTCGCGACGATCTCGCTGACTTCCGGCGCGCGCTCGAAAACCTCGATCTCGCGGATCGGATAATTCGCGTTTTCGAGCGCTTCGGTCAGGAAGTCCCGCACCTCGCCGACGTTTTCTGGATGCGTCGCGACATGCACTTCATAAGTCGCCTCCGACGCCCGCTCGTCGATCGGCGCACGGTTGATGGCGTTGACGAGTGGCCGCAAGGCCGTGTTGCCGGCGAGGATCGCGAGGGTCAGCACGCCCGCCTCCGCCGCGAGGCCGCCGCCGCAAAGCGCGCCGACGGCGGCCGAACACCACAGCGTCGCGGCGGTGTTCAATCCTGAAATCTGCGCGCCCTCTTTCATGATGACGCCGGCGCCGAGAAAGCCGATGCCGGAGACGACATAGGCGGCGATCTGGGTCGCGCCCTGGGCCCCGTTGACGCGCATGCCGAGCGTAACGAAGGCGGCCGCTCCGACCGCGACCAACACATTGGTCCGAAGCCCCGCGTTGCGTTGCCGGTACTGGCGCTCGGCGCCGATCAGCGTCGCCAGAACGAAGGCGATGGCGAGGCTGACGCAGAGGTCGAGCAGTCTGCCGGCCTCGAAATTCTGGATGAGGGACACGATTGAACCTTTGGCCGCTGCGCCGCGTCGAATGCGCGCACAGGCGCCTCAGTGATATGAATCGCCAGCCGGCGCAAGGGAGGCGCGATTTTTTGGGTTGACAGATCGCCCCGGCGAGATCATCTCCGCTACATCGACCGGGCGCACCCCAGCCAATTCACAACCATCGAAAGAGACATGGGCAGTACAGGCTTGGGCTGTTCGGCCGCGGCGCTGCGCCGCGATCCGTCGCCCCACGACATCGCAACGTCCGCGGGCCGGAATCCCGCGTGAGCGCCGAAGCGGCCTAAAGGCCGCCGCCCCGCTCGCCGTCCGGTCCTGGATAAAAATTAAGGATCGGAGGCGAGCCATGAAAAAGCTCCCGCACGCCATTTTGGTCATCGTTCCGCACGCATGGCGGCAACGTCCCGCGCGCCCATGCCGGGCATCGACGGCGCACGCCGCGACGCCCCGCGCGCGCCGAGCCGCGATCCCTCGCCTCAAAGGAGTTTCGATATGAAAGACGGCCCCAGTAGGCCCGTCGAAGTCCTTTGCGGAGGCTGCGGCGGGCGCCCCGATCGGAACATCCAGTCCATTCAAGACGGCCGCAAGGCGCGTCGGAGCGTTTCAGCCGCATAAGCGGGCTGCCTCCGCGCCCGATCCGGCCAGGAGGCAGCCATGACGATCCACGTCTCAAACGACACCGTGCAATCCGCCGTCCTCGACGAGGCCCATGTCGGCCACATCCACGGCGCGTTCGGAACAATCCTCCATCACGACACCGGCCCGCGGCGCGGCTGGCGGCGCCAGCTGTCGACGCTGCTCGCAATCCTCGGTCCCGGCCTCATCGTCATGGTCGGCGACAATGACGCCGGCGCGTTCGGAACCTATACCCAGGCCGGCCAGAACTACGGCGTCTCGCTGCTCTGGACGCTGCTGCCGCTCATCCCGATCCTCTATGTCAATCAGGAGATGGTTCTGCGCCTTGGCGCTGTGACCGGGGTCGGTCACGCCCGCCTGATCTTCGAGCGGTTCGGCAAATTCTGGGGCGCCTTCAGCGTCATCGATCTCTTCATTCTGAACGCCTTGACCATCGTCACCGAATTCATCGGCGTCTCGCTGGGCCTTGGCTATCTCGGCCTGCCGAAGGAGCTCGGCGTCGTCCTGGCGGCCGTTGCGATCATCGGCGCGGCGAGCACGGGAGATTTCCGGCGGTTCGAGCGCTTCGCGCTGTGGCTCTTTGCGCCGGCAGCCTCGTGCTCGTCCCGGTTTTCCTCATGGTGCATCCGCCGTTCGGCGAAATCGCGCGCAGCATGTTCGTCGCCGCAGTTTCCGGCGGGCGGCAAGCTCAGCGACGTCATGCTGCTGGTGATCGCCATCGTCGGAACCACCATCGCGCCGTGGCAGCTCTTCTTCCAGCAGAGCTATGTCATCGACAAGCGCATCACGCCCCGCTTCATGCGCTACGAGCGGGTCGATCTTTGGCTCGGCATCGTCCTGGTCATGATCGGCGCCATCGCCATGATGGCCTTCGCCGCCGCGGCTTTCGCCGGCCGGCCCGAATTCGGCAATTTCACCGATGCCGCCGGAGTCGCCGCGGGACTCGAAGCGCATGCGGGCCGTCTGCCCGGCGTGCTATTCGCGATCGGCCTGATCGATGCGAGCCTGATCGGTGCGGCGGCGGTAGGGCTTTCCACGGCCTACGCGATCGGCGACGTGCTCTCGATCCGGCATTCGCTGCACCGCAAGGTGAAGGACGCCAAGGGATTTTACGCCGTCTATTGCGGGCTGATGGCGGTCGCCGCCGCTCTGGTGCTGACCCCCAACGCGCCGCTCGGCCTCTTGACCAATGCGGTGCAGACGCTGGCCGGCGTGCTTCTGCCAAGCGCGACGGTGTTTTTGCTGCTGCTCTGCAACGACCGGCAGGTCGTCGGTCCCTGGGCCAATTCGCGGGCGGTGAACCTGTTCACCGGCGCCGTCATCGTGGTCTTGCTGCTGCTGTCGGTGATCCTGACCGCCTCGGTCCTGTTCCCCGACCAGACCAATGAGACGGTGATCCTGGCGATCCTCGGGGGCGGCAGCGTGCTCGCGCTGGTCGCGGCGCTCGCCTCGGGCGTGCTGAAGCGACCGGTCGAGACCGAGGATCCAAAAGTCTGGAACCGCGAGATGTGGCGGATGCCGAAGCTCTCCGAGCTTCGCCCCGCGCAACTATCCCGCGCGAGCAAAATCTGGATGATCGCGCTACGCTTCTATCTCGTCCTGGCGGGCGGTCTCGTTCTCGTCAGGATCGTCATGCTCGCGACTGCCGGCTGAGGAATTGCGGCGGCTCCCTGGAGCCGCCGCAACGCCGGCGTTCGGCGCCGCGGTCCGCTTATTCCGCGGCTTGCGGAAAGATTTCGAGTCCGAAGCGCGGCGCGATCTCGACGATGCGCTGGAAATCGGCTGGCGTCGGCGGGATCGGTTCGGCGTCGACGTCAGCGAGCTCTGTGCCGATGAGGCAGAAAAATTCGTCCATTCCCGCGGGCGTCGCGGTGCAGAGAAGCCGCCCCGGGGTCGCGCCGACATTGGTGAAACGATGCGCGATCTCAGGCGGGGCGAGCAAGGATTCGCCTGACTTTCGCCTGAGCGTTTCGCCGCCGACGTAGAATTCGAATTCGCCATCGAGAACGAAAAAGAACTCCGTTTCGCGATGGTGCATGTGCAGCGGCGGGCCGTTGCCAGCGGGGATATGGAACTCGAATGCGGCGAAAGCGCCGCCCGTCTCCTTGCCCGTCGCCAGAAATATATAGCGATCGCCAACGACGCTCATGACAAGTCCGCGTCTTGGCTTGGGGCTGTCTTGCTGCGACATCGCTGAGGCTTTCTGAGGTCGCGGTCCGCGCCGTAGCTCAGGCGGCTTTCTTTTTCGGCTGCACTTCGGCGGAATAATCGTCGATCAGCGCGCGGGAGATCGCCGACGGCGTGAAGCGGTAGGGGCCGATTTCGGAAACCGGCGTCACTTCGGCGCCGGTGCCGGTGAGGAAGCATTCCTCGAAGCCCTCAAGCTCCTCCGGCATGATGCGCCGCTCGATCACCTCGACGCCGCGCCGGCGCGCGAGGTCGATCACGGTGCGCCGCGTGATGCCGTCGAGGAAGCAGTCGGCGATCGGCGTGTGCAGAGCGCCGTCAGCGACGAAGAAGATATTCGCGCCCGTGCATTCGGCGACGCGGCCCTGCCAGTCGAGCATCATCGCATCCGCGTAGCCGCGCCGCTCCGCCCGATGCTTGGAGATGGTGCAGATCATGTAGAGGCCGGCGGCCTTCGCGCGGCAGGGCGCGGTCGCCGGATCGGGACGCCTGTACTCGGCGATGTCGAGCTTGATGCCCTTCATCTTGGTTTCGGTGTCGAACATGCTCGGCCAGTCCCAGGCGGCGACGGCGACGTTGATCGTCGAGTTCTGCGCCGCGACGGCCATCATCTCGCTGCCGCGCCAGGCGATCGGGCGGACGTAGCAATTCTCGAAATTATTCTTGGCCACCACCTGATGCTTGATCGCATCGAGTTCGGCGACCGAATAGGGAATCGTGAAGTCCAGCGTCTCGGCGGAGGCTTTGAAGCGCTCGGAATGCTCGCTCGACTTGAAGATGCGGCCGCCATAGGCGCGCTCGCCCTCGAAGACGGCGGAAGCGTAGTGCAGGCCATGCGAGAGAACATGAAGCTTGGCGTCGGCCCAGGCGACGAGGGCGCCGTTCATCCAGATAAAGCCGTCGCGCTGATCGAAAGGCAAAACCGACATTGACTGCAATTCCTCATGCACTGCGTTCGCGGTCAGGGCTGAAGCGCGTAACGGCCGCGCGAGCGCCCTCTCCAACGGGAGCTTCGTTCATCATGGCGGGCGATGTAAAGACCACTTTAAAAGAAAATGCAATTATTTGTAACTTATCGTGATGACGGGCTCGCGCCGGACGCCCCGCATGTCGGCGCCGCGCGCCGCCGGGTTCCGCGTCGCCCGCCCGTCCCGGCCGCGTGTTATTGACCGGGAATTATTTTGCTGAAATATTCGAAATAAAGGAAATAAAGGCATTCGCGTGGGTACGGCGCTCGAAAAAGAACCAATAATTCACGGCGACCATCCGCTTTCAGGCCTCACGCTGGCTGGCGGCGGAGCGCCTGACGACGAGCTGATCGAGCTGATGTTTTTCGCCTATCGCGATCTCGTCGGCGACGCGGATCACCTGCTGGAGGACTTCGGCCTCGGCCGCGCGCACCACCGCGTGCTGCATTTCGTGAACAGACGCGCCGGCCTCACAATCGCCGAATTGCTCGACATATTGAAGATCACGAAGCAAAGCCTCAATCGCGTGTTGAAGGATCTGCTCGATCGCAACTTTGTCGTCTCCTGCCCCGGCGAAAACGATCGTCGTCAACGCCTGTTGTTTCCGACGCCGCGCGGCGCGGCGCTGGCCCTTGACGCCGCGCGGGCGCAATCGAGGCGATTCGCCCGCGTCTTCGCGCAATTGCCGCTTGGCGCGCGCGCGAAGGCGAGGGAATTCCTTCTCGCCATCATCGATGAGGGCGAGACGGAAAGAGCTGCGGCCCCTGTCGCTTTGGCTCGTCCCCGCGAGGTTCGCGAATAGCCGCGCGAGAGCTTGGGCCAAGACCTTGGGCCAAGACCTTGGGCCAAGACCTTGGGCCAAGACTTTGGGCGAAGAGCTTGGCGATTGGAAAATTCAAATCGATCACGGTCTTCGTCGCCTTGTTTTGCCGCGTGAATCCGAGGGAAGCCTTCGCTTTCCGGGATCACGCCGCGGGAGCCTGACGAGATGGATTCGAGAGATGGACCCGTGACCCTTGATTCCAACGCCGCCCCCGTGGCCGGCGCGCCGGCTGACGACGCCGCGCATCTGCTGGTCGTCGACGACGACCGCCGCATCCGCGCGCTGCTGTCGCGCGTCCTCGCAAATCAGGGCTATCGCGTCACCACGGCGGGGGACGCGTCCGAGGCCATGGCCTGCCTTAAAAGCCTCGCTTTCGACCTCATCGTCCTCGACGTGATGATGCCCGGCGAAAACGGCTTCGATTTCGCGAGCCGGTTGCGCCGCGATGCGAGCGATCTCGCCAGCGTGCCCATACTGATGCTGACCGCCCGCACGGAGGCGCAGGATCGCGTGACGGGTTTTGAGAGCGGCGTCGACGATTATCTCGGCAAGCCCTATGAGCCGCGCGAACTTGCCCTGCGCATCGCCTCGATCCTGCGCCGCGCGCAGCCGCGCGCCGCGCCGGGGCCGGTGACGCAGGTGCGCTTCGGCGATTTTTGCTTCGATCTCGATCGCGGCGAATTGCGCCAGCGCGACGAGGTCATCCGGCTCACCGACCGCGAGCGCGAAATGCTGCGACTGCTCGCCGAGCACGCCGGCGAGACGGTTCCGCGCGAGGCTCTGGCGGGATCCGGCGTCGCCGGCAACGAACGTACGGTCGATGTCCAGGTCAACCGTCTGCGCCGCAAGATCGAGCGCGACCCGGCCAATCCGCTGCATCTGCAGACGGCGCGCGGCGCCGGCTATCGCCTGCTGGTCGACCGCTGAGGCGCGTTCGCCGCGGCGATCAAGGTTCGATCCCTGTGTCAAGCGGCGATTTCAAGCGGAAAGGCGGATGTGCTAGGAAGGCCGGTCAGCTTTCTGCGGGACCCGCGCGTTGAGCATTTCCCTTGCCGGTTCGATCGAGCGGCCCCGCGCGTTTCTGCGCGGGTTCTGGCGGCGAATCATCCAGATCCTGCCCGAGGGGCTCTATGCCCGCTCGGCGCTGATCGTCATCGCGCCGATGATCATCCTGCAATGCGTGCTGACCTACGTCTTCATGGAGCGCCACTGGCAGCTCGTCACCAACCGGCTTTCGACGGCGCTGACGCAGGACATCGCGGCGATCATCGATCTTCATAAAACCTTCCCCGGAAGCGACGACGAGGTCACAAGGATCGCGCAGGACCGGCTCAAGATCGACGCCGATTTTCTGCCGCTGGGCCCGTTGCCGCCGGCGCTGCCGAAGCCGTTCTTCCAGATCGTCGACGCGGCGCTCTCGAGCGAGATCCGGCGCCAGATCAGCCGGCCGTTCTGGCTGGATACCGTCGGGCGCTCGAACCTCATTGAAATCCGCATCCAGCTCGACGATTCGATCCTGCGCGTCACCGCCTACCGCAGCGCCGCCTACGCCTCGAACTCCTATATCTTCCTGCTCTGGATGGTCGGTACGTCCTTCGTGCTCATCGTCGTCGCCGTGATTTTCCTGCGCAGTCAGATCAAGCCGATTCTGTCGCTCGCCGGCGCCGCGGAGGAATTCGGCAAGGGCCGCGACCGCGACTTCAGGCCGCGCGGCGCGCGCGAGGTGCGCCGGGCCGGTCTCGCCTTCATCGAGATGAAGCGCCGCATCGAGCGCGCCATCGAGCAGCGCACCACGATGCTGAACGGCGTCAGCCATGACCTGCGCACGGTTTTGACCCGCTTCAAGCTGTCGCTCGCCCTTATGGGCGACAGCGAGGAGACGCAGGAGCTGCAAAAGGACGTCGCCGAAATGCAGCGCATGCTCGAGGCCTATCTCGCCTTCGCCCGCGGCGCCGCCGGCGAGAGCGCCGTGAAGATCGACATGATCGACTTTCTCGAGGAGCTGCGTTTCGACGCCGTGCGCGAGGGCTTCGACGTCAAGATCGCCTATAGCGGCGATCCCATCGTCACGCTGCGGCCGGACGCCTTCAAGCGCTGCCTCTCCAATCTCATCGGCAATGCGCAAATCCACGCCAGGAACGTCGCCGTCGAGGCGCTGCGGGACAAGCGCTTCCTGACGATCCACGTCGACGACGACGGGCCGGGCATTCCGGCGGCGCTTGCGCGAAGACGTGTTCCGGCCGTTCTTCCGCATCGACGAGGCGCGCAATCAGGATCTCGGCGGCACGGGGCTCGGATTGGCGATCGCCCTCGACATCGCAAGATCGCATGGCGGCAACATCACGCTGAGCGACAGTTTTATGGGGGGCTTGCGGGCGACCGTGCGGGTGCCGGTGTAGCATCCTCCGCCGTGAGCCACCCGCTACTTCTAATTGCAGGTCTTGTGCACGCCCGGAGGAACCCCCATGACGATCCAGCCTTATCTGTTTTTCGAAGGCCGCGCCGACGAAGCCGTCGCTTTCTATCAGAAAGTCTTCGGCGCCGAGGTGCAAATGCTGATGCGCTACAAGGACAGTCCAGATCCATGTCCCGAGGGGATGATCCCGCCCGGCTCGGAGGGCAAAGTCATGCATATGAGCCTGAAAATAGGCGACGGCGTCGTCATGGGGTCGGACGGCCGTTGCTCGGGCAAGCCCGACTTTCAGGGTTTCGCGCTGTCCTATGCCGCGAAGGACGCAGCGGAAGCGGACCGCGTGTTCGCCGCCCTCGCCGACGGCGGCGCTGTGCAGATGCCGCTCGGCAAGACGTTCTTTTCGCCGCGCTTCGGCATGGCGGCGGACCGCTTCGGCGTCACGTGGATGGTGATCGTTCCGGGTTGAACGCCGACGCCGGCGTCGGCGCAGAGCACATGTCCGTCGACTCTGGGTCGGCGGACGACAATAAGCGCCTCGAGCAGGCCGCGCGACAACAGCGCGTCGCAATCGAGCGGGTAAATAGCCTTCCGGCGGCCATGTCGCTGCCGGGTGGACCTGCATCGGTTTTTTTGGAGAAATCCGCCATGAAGACGTTTAATCGTGTAATCCGCGCAGCCGCTATTCTTGGAGCCTTGTTCGTCGCGGGCTTCATCGACGATGCGCCGCCGCAGACCTGGCTCGCGCAAGGAATCTCCGTCTCGCAGGCGAATGCGGTGGTCGGGCGTCCGAGAACGCCGCGCAGCGCGGCCGGCCGGGCGAGACGCCACGGCTACTGATCCGGGCGGCGGTTCGGCCGCCCGCTCGTCGAGGGAAAAAACCCGCGCGCCCCTGACGAGGCGCGAGGAATGTGATCGATTCCAGTAGTTTAGGGCGGGGTGCGGGCCGGTTCCCACTTTTCCTCATCCCGCTCTAAGGCGCGGCGTCCAGAATAGCCGCGATCCGGGCGTCGCGGGCCGGACCTTCGGGCGGCATCGCGATGAGCCCATCGATGACGAGTATGGCGAGGCCATGCACGATGGACCACAGCGCCACGGCGGCCGGCGGCGGCTCTTCGCATTCCCCTGCCTGAACCTCAGCTTTGACGCCGGTCGCGGCGACGCAGCGCTCGAAGGCTTCAGCGCCGGCTTCGACGAGACCCGGAAAGCGCGCGCGGGGCGAGAGATTGACGCCGAACATCAGCCTGTAGAGCGCCGGATTCTCCAGCGCGAACAAGACATAGGCCACCCCTGCGGCGTCGCGCTCTGCCCCGCGGCAGGCCGCGGCGTCGATAAACCGGGTCATTTCCCGAAAGCCCTGCTCCGCGACGGCGGCGAGAAGCTGGTCCTTGTCCCTGAAATGCCGGTAGGGCGCCATATGCGAGACGCCCGCGTAACGCGCCGTCGCGCGCAGCGTCGCGGCCTCAAGCCCGTCGCGTTCGAGCAGATCCCGCGCGGCGATGATCAGCCGGGTCTTGAGGCTCCGCCCATCGTCCGGCGGCTTTGGCGCGAGGGGCGGTTTCGCGGGCATGGCTCGGCCTCATTCGTTGATGTTGACGCTGTAAACGCAGCAATGTATACAGCGTAAACATAAATGAGGCGTTTGAGGAGTCTCTCCCTTGCTGTCGTACACAAGCTTCAAGATCATTCACATGCTGGGGATCGTGCTGTTTCTCGGCAATATCATCGTCACCGGCGTGTGGAAGGCCTTCGCCGACAGAACCCGGAATGCGGAAGTGATCGCCTTCGCGCAGCGGCTGGTGACATTGACGGACTGGGCGTTCACGCTCAGTGGCGTGGTCCTGATTCTCGTCGGCGGCTACGGCATGGCCGCGGCGGCCGGATATGATCTGAGATCGACGTCCTGGCTCGTCTGGGCGCAGGCCGCGTTCCTTGCCTCGGGCGTGATCTGGGCCGCGATCCTCATTCCCGTTCAGATCCGGCAGGCCCGGCTCGCAGAGGGCTTCGAGAATGGCGGCGCGATCCCGGCGCTCTACTGGCGGCTCAACCGGCGCTGGTATTTCTGGGGCGTCCTCGCCACCCTCATCCCGCTCACCAATCTTTATGTGATGGTGGCGAAGCCATGAGGGGAAAGTTTAGCCCGGCCGCCGCGCGGGCTTCCCGTCCTTGTCCGTGAAGGGAAAAATCCCGCACATGAAACTGCGCGCCATGTGCCGCGCCCGTGTGATCGCGGCCTCGGCGTAGGCGGGCGGCAGGAATTTATTCGCGCTCGCCTCGAAGAGTTCGAGCCAGCGCGGAAAATGCTCCGGCTTAAGCGGAAGCTGCAGGTGGACCGGGAACGGGAAGCCCTTGTAGCGCTCGGTTTTCAGAAGGGCGTGCGACCAGAAATTGGCGACGATGCGCAGATGCGCGTCCCAATCGGCGACGGCGCCGTTGAACACGGGGCCGAGCATGGGATCCTTGCGGGCCTTGCCGTAGAAATCCTCGACGCAGGCGGCGATGGCCTTTTCGACCCCAGCGTTGTCCGCGTCGGGGCTTGCGGTTTGGGCGGCGTCCATGACACGTCCTCGGGGAATGGCGCTATATCATCGCGGCTACAGGATTTCTCCTAATCCGGATCGCGCCCCTTGTCTTTGATCGTATTGACGCATGGCGCGCCCGCCCCTCAGCTCAAATCCCGGAGGTGCCGGAAGACGATGATGCGCGACACGAGTCCGGTGACGATCGCGATGCCCGCGGTAATGAGCAGGATCGCGACATAGACGTTGCGGCCGAGCGAAAAGCCGCCGAACAGCGCCTCGACCTGGTCGCCGCCCGGCGTCGCGCGCGTCCAGGCGGCGAGCGTCGAGGCGGCGTAGAAGGCGAGGATCGCCGCGCCGCCGCCGATCGCGCCGCCGCGCAGCCCAAGCTGGAAGAAATGGCGCTGGAACTGGCGCGAGATGTAATCATCCGCCGCGCCGACGAAATGCAGCACCTCGATGATCTCGCGGTTGCCCGCCATCGCGCCGCGCGTCGCGAAGGTGACGGCGAGGATCATGGCGACGAGGACCAGAACGAAAATGACGCCAGCGACGACGACGACCGTCTTCGCCATCAGGGCGAGGCGTTCCAGCCAGCGCTGATGATCGTCAAGGCTCGCGCCCGGGACGGCTTCGCTGATGGCGCGGCCGAGCGCCGCCGTATCGAGGCTGGCGCCCGGTTCGAGGCGGATCACGACGAGGCGCGGCACCGGCAATTCGGAAAGATCGAGATTGCTGCCGAGCCAGGGTTGCAGCAGCGCCTCCGACTCCGCCTTGGTGTAGGGCCGCGCCAGCGCGACGCCCGGCGCCTTGCGGGCGATGTCGGCGGCCTTTTCGGCGTCGGCGTCGATGTCGCGCCCCTTGGCGGGGCGAATCTGGACGGTCATTTCGCGCGCGACCTCGCTCTGCCAGGCGCTCGAGGCGTCGGCGATGAGGATGGCGGCGCCGGCGGTCAGCGCGGCGAGAAAGGTCATGATGGCGACGACGGTGACAAGCGCGCGGCCCGCGATCGAGGCGGCCGGCACCAGCGCCTTTTCGCGCCGGAACTCGCGCCGCAGGCGCCTTTCGTTGAGCGCCTGCGCCGCGGCCTGAAAGAGGTTCCCGGCCACTGATCCTATGCTCATCGCGGGCCTTTTTCTCACGCGGGCGGAGGGGTTTTCAAGTCTACTCGAAAATATGCAGGCGGCCATCGCCGAGCACGAGGCGGCGGGCGCCCTCGAACTGGTCCATCAGCGCCAGATCATGGGTCGCGATCACCACCGACGTGCCCGATTTATGCAGCTCGGTGAACAGGCGCAGCAGCCGTCGCGCGAGGTTTGGGTCGACATTGCCGGTCGGCTCGTCGGCGAGCAGCAATTGCGGCCGCACGATGAGGGCGCGGGCGATCACGGCGCGCTGCTTTTCGCCGCCGGAGAGGACCGGCGGCAGCACGTTCATGCGCTCGCCGAGTCCGACCCAGTGCAAAAGCTCGGTGACTTCGCCGCGATAAGTCGCCTCGTCCATGCCGCGCACCCGCATCGGCAGGGCGACGTTCTCATAGGTCGTAAGATGATCGAGCAGGCGGAAATCCTGGAAGACGACGCCGATGCGGCGGCGCAGATCCGTGATGGCGGCCTTGTCGAGGCGTCAAGGCGTCGCGGCCGAAGAGGCGGATCATGCCGCGCGTCGGCTGCAGCGACAGGAGAATGAGGCGCAAAAGCGTGGTCTTGCCGGCGCCGGAGGGGCCGGTGAGGAACTGGAAGGACTGCGGCTCGATCGAAAAGCTGATGTCCTTGAGGATTTCGGCGCCCATGCCATAGCGCAGGCCGACATTTTCAAAAACGACCAAGCGGGTAGCCCTCTGACGGAACAAGCTGCGCCGGCCGCATCGCCGGAGCTAGATCGCCACATCTTCCAGCGGGCGGCGCCGCGCATCGCCAGGCGCCCGCCGTCAAATGGTCTAGCGAAAATTCGCGCGCGGCGCCATGCGCCGTTCGAAATCCGAGGCTCCCGGCGCCCTCATGTCCCCAGAAGATCGATCAGCGCGGGGATCAGCGGCGCGTCGGCGGGCGGCATCGGAAAAGACCGCAAATCTTTCGGGAATGCCCATTTCAGCGCCTGATGCTCCTTTGCTGCGACAAACCCGGCCCAGCGCCGGCAGACATAGAGCGGCATGATGAGATGAAAATCGGGATAGGCGTAGCTGGCGAAGGTCAGCGGCGCGAGGCAGGCTTCCTTCACCTCAATGCCAAGCTCCTCGCGCAGCTCCCGGATCAGGGCTTCTTCGGGCCGCTCATTGGCGTCGATCTTGCCGCCCGGAAACTCCCAGAGCCCCGCGAGCGTCTTCCCTTCCGGCCGCTGCGCGATCAGCACGCGCCGGTCCGCGTCGATCAGGGCGCAGGCGACGACGAGCAGCAGCTTCACGCGGAAAAGCTCACGCAAAACCTCAAGAACGATAATCGCCGTTGATCTCGACATATTCCTTGGTGAGGTCGCAGGTCCAGACGGTAGCCTGCCCGCGGCCGAGGCCGATCTCGATATAGATGTCGATTTTCGGCTTCTTCATCAGTTGGGAGACCTCGGCTTCGTCATAGCGCGGATCGCGCTGGCCCTTGGTCGCGACGCGAATGTCGCCAAACCAGATCGCCAGAAGGTCGCGGTCGGCTTTTTCGCCGGCCTTGCCGACGGCGGCGACGATGCGGCCCCAGTTGGCGTCCTCGCCCGCGATCGCGGTCTTGACCAGCGGCGAATTGGCGACCGACAGGGCGATCCGCTTGGCGGCGGCGTTCGAGGCTGCGCCGACAACCGTGATCTCGACGAATTTGCGCGCGCCTTCGCCGTCTTTCACGACCTGATGGGCGAGATCGAGCAGCAGCACGTCGAGCGCCATTTTGAACGGCGCAAGGCGGCGGTCGCCCGCGGCGGTTATTTCCGGCGCGCCGCGCTTCCTGGCGGCGCCGGTGGCGAACAGCAGCAGCGTATCGGAGGTCGAGGTGTCGCTATCGACGGTGATGGCGTTGAAGGAGCCCTGCACGGCTTTAGACAGCATCGCCTGCAGGGCCGGCGCGGCGATCGGCGCATCGGTGAAGACGAAGGAGAGCATCGTCGCCATGTCGGGCGCGATCATGCCGGCGCCCTTCGCCATGCCGGACAGGGTCACCGGGACGCCGTCGATTTCGACGCCGACGGTCGCGACCTTCGGATAGGTGTCCGTCGTCATGATCGCCGTGGCGGCCTCGAACATGTCGCCGGGCTTCGCCTTCGCCGCCAGCTTTTCCAGCACGCCGTCGAATTTCGCGGCGTCGAGCGGTTCGCCGATCACGCCCGTCGAAGCGAGGAAGATCTCGGTCTGCGGCGCCCCTGTGGCCTTCGCCGCGATGGCCGCGGTCAGCTTCGTCGCCTGCGCGCCGGCCTTGCCAGTGAAGGCGTTGGCGTTGCCGGAATTGACGACGAGCGCGCGCGCCTTGCCCGCCGGCAGCCGCGCGCGGCACCAGTCGACCGGCGCGGAAGGACATCTGGATTTCGTGAAGACGCCGGCGACCTGCGTGCCCTTGTCGAACAGGGCGAGCATCACATCGGTGCGGCCCTTGTAGCGGATGCCCGCCTCGCCCGCGGCGAAGCGGACGCCCTCGATTTCAGGCAGTTCGGGATAGGAATTTGGGCGCGAGCGGCGACGGGCGGCGGCCATGGGTGCGGTCCTTCGATGCGATCCTTCAAGGGGGAAGCCCGGCGGGCGTCGGGGATGTCGGCGACGCCGGTCGAGGGCCCGAACCGGCGCAGCGTCCCGCGCGAGACCGGCTCAGCCCGGACCCGGCGCGGCGAACTTGAGGTTCGCGCGCCGGATTTCGGGCCGCTCGTTACTTCTTCTCGGGCGCGGGCGCGGGGCAGGCGCCGGAGCGTCGGGCGCCGGGGCGTCGGGCGCAGCGTTGGGGTCGACTTCGGGCTCGGCGCGGTCGATCTTGGCGGTCTTGCGCAGCTCCGTCACCAGCTCGCTCTGGGCCTTCTGCACGACATAGCGGCTGACCTGGTCCTTCACCTCGTCGAAGGGCGGGAAGGTTTTCTCGCGCTTGCCCTCGACCTCGATGACATGCCAGCCGAACGGGCTCTTCACCGGGTCGGAGATTGTGCCTGGCTCCAGCTTGAAGGCCGCCTCGGCGAATTCCGGCACCATCTTGTCCTTGGTGAACCAGCCGAGATCGCCGCCGTCGGAGCCCGTATCCTTCGAAACCTCTTTCGCGACCTTGGCGAAATCTTCGCCGCCCTTGAGCCGCTTGATCACCGCCTGCGCGTCGGCGTCGGTGGCGACGAGAATATGGCGCGCGTAAATCTCGGTTTCGGGCTTTTGCGCCTTGGCGGCTTCGTCATAGGTCTTTTTCAGGGCCTCGTCGGTCAGGGCCGCCTTGGCGACCTGGCCGAGCTTCGTCTCCATCAAAAGTTTTTCGTGATAATAGGCGAGCTTGTCGGCGAAATCGGGAGTCTTGTCGAGGTTTTCGGCCTGCGCCTTCTGTGCGACAAGGACGCCGTCGATGAGGAAATCGAGGATATAGGATTCGCGCGCCTTGCCCTTAATCTGGGCCGGAAGGCTCGGCCCCAGATCCTCGGTCGCGATCTTCAGATCTTCCTCCGTGATCGGCTGTCCGTTGACCGTGGCCAGCACTTTGGCGGATGCTGGAGCCGCCGCTGGATCTGCAAGCAGGAGGGACGGGGCGCCGATCGCCAGGGCGAATGCGAGGCCGACGGCCATGGCGCGCGAGGATGTCTTATTCAACATGCAATTCAGCTCCGGGCTTTTTAAGATGGAAACGAAGGGATCGCCGTGGCGCCGCGCCAGGCCTTCGGCTTTAGGCCTGATGATTGCGCGCGGGGAAACATGCACGGACAGCCGGGTTTGACAAGGTCCGGGCGCAATCTTATCTCTCCAAGGCTGAAGGGGCGAGGTTTTTGGGGGCGCGGCGAGAGGCTTTGCGGCAGGCGCGCGGGCGGCTGCGGCCGCAAGGGTTTTCGCGAAACGTGAAGTTTTACAGCGCTTATCGCCAACGGATCGCGGCGCGGACACGCGCCGCGCAGAGTATTTCCGAAAGATAAGCTGGGTCATTTTAGAGATTAAAAAGTGAGCGGCGCCTGCGCAGGGAGCAGGCGCCAGCGGGAGCGGGGCCGCGCAAAAGCGGGCAAGTTTGGTTGAAGCGGGACGAAGGCGTCAAAGCGCGATCGGATCCGGTCGATGATGCTGTTTGGCGGCAGGAAAGGGTTTTTTGAATATGCTGGGCTCCTTCGCGAAGAAGATTTTCGGATCGTCGAATGATCGGCGGCTGAAGAGCTATCGGCCCAAAGTCGCGGCGATCAACGCGCTCGAGCCTGAATGGCGCAAGCTGACCGATGCGGAGCTCGCCGCCAAGACGGAGGCCTTTCGTGCGGAGCTTGCGGCCGGCAAGACGCTCGACGACATCCTTGCGCCGGCCTTCGCCACGGTCCGTGAGGCCTCCCGGCGGGTGCTCGGACAGCGTCATTTCGACGTCCAGCTCGTCGGCGGCATGGTGCTGCATGAGGGCGCCATCGCGGAGATGCGCACCGGCGAAGGCAAGACGCTGGTCGCCACCCTCGCCACTTATCTCAACGCGCTCGCGGGCAAGGGCGTCCACGTCGTCACCGTCAACGATTACCTCGCCCGCCGCGACGCGGAATGGATGGGCGCGATCTATCATTTCCTCGGCATGTCCACCGGCGTCATCGTGCATGGCGTCGAGGACGACGAGCGCCGCCGCGCCTACGCCGCCGACATCACCTACGGCACCAACAACGAATATGGCTTCGACTATCTGCGCGACAATATGAAATACGAGCTCGCGCATATGGTGCAACGCGGCCATTCCTTTGCGATCGTCGATGAAGTCGATTCGATCCTGATCGACGAGGCGCGCACGCCGCTCATCATCTCGGGACCCTCGGACGACAAGTCGGAGCTCTACAATTCGATCGACAAAGTGCTGCCGCGCCTCGACCGCGAGGATTACGACGTCGACGAGAAGCAGCGTTCGACCAATCTCACCGAACGCGGCAACGAACACATGGAGGAGCTGCTGCGCGAGGCGGGGATCCTGACGGAGGGTTCGCTCTACGAGGCCATCAACGTCACCATCGTCCATCACGTCAATCAGGCCTTGCGCGCGCATAAATTATT
>CAVWTQ010000011.1:0-45911 GCA_963757985.1 uncultured Alphaproteobacteria bacterium
CCTAGCGCAAATCCGGCTCCCCGCCTGCTTGGATTTGCGGCCCATCATCCACCAAGCGAGACCGTCGTGACTAATCGAGTCGCGCCCGCCCGTCCCGCTGACACGGCCGCTCAGGACATGCGGACGCGCCCGCCGACCCATGATTTTGGCGCCTTCGTCGCGCGACCGCCATGCGAGCGCGAGCCTACCGGACGCGGGCCATTGAGCGGGCTGACCTTTGCGGTCAAGGATTTCATCGACGTCGCCGGTTGTCGCACCGGGGGCGGCAATCCGGACTGGCTCGCCGGCCATCCGGCCGCGGCGACATCGGCCGCGGTCGTCGAAACACTGCTGGCGCAGGCGCGCGACTGGTCGGCAAGACCAACATGGACGAACTTGCGTTCAGTCTCGAAGGGGCGAACGCCCATTACGGCACGCCCGTCAATCCGGCATGCCCGGACCGCCTCCCCGGCGGCTCGTCCAGCGGCTCGGCGGTCGCTGTGGCGGCGGGCCTCGTCGATTTTGCGTTGGGAACCGATACCGGAGGATCGGTGCGGGTGCCCGCGAGTTTCACCGGAATTTTCGGCTTTCGCCCGACCCATGGACGCGTCTCGACCGTCGGCGTCGCGCCTTTCTCGCCGAGCTACGACACGATCGGCTGGCTCGCCCGCGATCCCGACTGCCTGTCTCTTGTCGGCCGCACGTTGCTGGGTCCCGGCGACGCTACGCCGATAACTCGGCTGCTGCAGGTCAGCGACGCCTTCGCACTCGCAGATCCCGACGCCGCCGCGCTGTTGCGGGCGCGGGCGCGCGCCTGGGGCGCCGTCGATGAGGTCACGGTCTTCGATGGCGCCGAGGCTGAATGGCTTGAATGCTATCGGGTGCTGCAGGGCGCCGAGATATGGCAAGGCCTCGGGCCATGGATCACCGCCAACCGACCGGCGTTCGGCGCCGCAATCGCTCCGCGCTTTGCCGACGCCGCAACGATCGGCGCCGCGGAGGTGACGCGCTATCGAGCCTTCCGGCAGACGATCGCCGCACGCGTGAGGGCGATGATTCGCCGGGAACCGGCCTCGTCATCCCGACCACGCTCGGCGCGGCGTTGCCTTTATCGACGCCGCCGGAAGCGATCGGCCGCTTCTACAAATCGGCGTTGCCGCTGAATGCGATCGCCGGACACGCCGGCCTGCCGCAGTTGACAATCCCGATGATCCAACCCGACGCATGCCCCCTCGGCCTGTCGATCGTCGGAGCGCTTTCGTCCGATCAAGCGCTGCTGGACTTCGCAACTGTCCTGCATAGACCGGAAACATAGTCCTTGATCAAACCCCGATCCGCAGCGTTAGGCCCGACGAGCAGCGGCGCCCGCTTCCTCTTGCCGCCGCGCCGCCCGGCGCAACAATGTCAGGCACTCGACCGTCGCCGCCATGTCGAGGGCGGAAAAGCCATCCAGCGTCTCCAGTTCGATGTCGGCGCGCGCAAGAAGCAGGCGCTCGACAATCGCCGCTTTGCCTGTCGAGGCGGCGTACATGAGCGCGGTCGCTCCATTGTCGTTTTGATTGTCGATGTCGACGCCGGCCTCGATCAGCGCATCCATCGTATCGGGATGGGCGCCGACGCAGGCGAGCCACAGGGCATTGTTGCCGTCGGCGTTCCGCGCGTCGAGTAGCGCGCCGGCGCCGATGAGTATGCGCATGATTTCACTTTCCCCCTTGTGACTCGCCTTCATCAGGGGAGTTGAGCCATTGTCGATCACCGCGTTGAGGCCGTCGGGGGGAAATCCGTTTCCGGCCAGCCACTCCCGAAGCGTCTCGTCGATTGCCGCGCCGCGCTCGGGAACGGGACGTTTGCTCCAGGCCTCATATCCGCCGTCGAGGCTATAGACGCGGGAAAATCCGAAATCGGAAAAGATCTGCGCATATTCCTGGCTGGAGTGGCCATGATAGCAGTAGATCAAAACCGGCGCGGTCTTCGGCGCGCCCTCGATCACAGCCGAGAGATTGGCCAAAGAGACATTGCGCGCATCCCCGATGCGGGCGCGGAGGAAGGCGTCGGGGTTGCGAACGTCGAGCACGAGCGCGTCGCCAGATGCGAGGAGAATCCGCGCCTCCTCAACTCCAATCCGCTGGAACGGCAGGCGCTGTTTCATCGAGATTTCTCCTTAAAGGTTGTGGCGCCGGCCGCGAAGCCTACTCGTCCATATTGGGCAGAAGGATGACCTCGGCCGGCGCGCCGGGGCCGCCGCCCTCGATGAAGTCGAGTGCGCTGACCAGCGACAAGCCTCCGCCGCTGTCGATCAGGACAACGGCCTCCTTGGGCATCTTCGCAAGTTCTTCGATGAGTTGAGCGACCGTCATTGCCCTTATCCAAAGATTGCGGCCCGCGCGGCGTCAGCCCTGTGAAATCGGCGTCCCGTCTGCGCCGAATTGAAGGATGATGGCGTCCTCATCGACCATAGCGATCTCGGCGCGGCGCAAGACGCCCTCGCTGTCGTACTGATAGCGATGGGCGAGCTCCACTTCGCCGTAAACCACCTTGTCGAAGCCGGTTAGCACGCCGGCTTCGTCGAAATAGGCGCGGATGAACGTATTGCGGTTTGAGAGCGCGTCGGCCGCGATCGGATTGACCAGGTTGAGCGGAAGCCTGACGCCGCTATAGGAGATGAAGTACCGGCAATCGTCCTGCTCCCCCGCCATCATAGCGCCGAAAGCGTCCGCGGACCCTTGAGGGTCGGATAATTGTCGCGAAGTTTGCGTTCGAGCGTCTTGCACAAAGACTTGTCGCTCGAAGCGCCCGCGCCGACGAAATCCGTCCCTTGATCCCAAATCTCGAAGCAGCAATGAAGCGAGGCGTCATAGGCCGCCGGTGGAACCGTAGTCAGATCGTTCAGCTTCGCGATCCCGTCGGTGGTGACTTCGAGACGCCAGCTCCGGTCATCCTCGACGGAGGCCAACAAAGCGCTGATCTCCGCCGCCGACCACTCCTTGTTCAGGTCGATTGTCATATTTGTCCCTGTCGTGAACCGGACAGACCGGACGCGATCGCTGCGCGGACGCGCCCAACGCGGCCGTTCATCCCTGGAATTGCATGAAGCGTGCCGAGCTGGCGCCCCTCGCCGTCCGGCGGCGGCGCACGCGTTTTGCTTTGCGCAAATCTTGCAAAGCCCACGCCGGGCCTCTGGATCAGCGGAATTGTGCCCGGCAAAAGTGAAGCGGAGCAAATCCAATGTCCGAAATGATCGTCGTCGAAGAGTTTAATCAGGACGATATGTCGCGCAAGACAGGCTGCTTTCTCTATACCGACACGAAGCTCTGGCTCGAAGACGATCTGGCGCATCGAGATGACGGACCAGCCGTCATCTCTCCAGACGGGGTCGAGCGTTGGTACATCCGCGGAAAAGAGATGACCCGGGAAGTGCGCGCATTCCTATTCCAGCACAAGTGGCGCATGGAGCACGGCCTCGATACGGCGGAAAAGAAGGCTTTGTTCAAGGCCCATTTTTTGACGTGACGGCGTCGGCGATCGGAGCAAGCAGGGGCCTTCAACGGCGAGAAAAAGGCCCCGGTCGCGGACGCTGGTCCCGACCCGAGCATGACCTTCGGGCGCTACTGCAAACCCATCCAGGCGAGAATTGGGACAGGGTCTTGCCCGTCGGCCCAATGCGGCCTGCCCTTCAGCGTGTCAACGCCGCGATAGGGTGACGGAGTCCGCGTCAGCAGCGCTTGTGGCGCGTTGCGAAGATAAGCATCGAAAAATGCGGTGAGATAGGCGTCCTTGATCGCTTTGGTGCGAGCCGGATCGGCGAATAGCCAGCTGCGGAACGCTTCCCGGGAAAACGCGTCGTCGGTGAAGCCGCCATGCGCGACGTTACGGAACCGGAAGCCATATTTATCCGGTAGCTCCATCAATCGGGCGTGCTCGCGCAGGAAACGCTGCTGCAAAATGGCGTAATAGCGCTGGCCGGGATCAGAAGATTGAAGCACATGCGGGCCGGGGACGGGTTCATCCTCGACGAGCAGCAGATAAGGTTTCTCGATCGACCCTGTCAGGGCGGCCCCGAACACCCAGCCATCGAGATTGGCGACGGCGACAACGCGCGGATCGAGAATGCCGGCCATGGCGGCGACGCCGCCGCCATAGGAAAATCCGAAGAATCCGACCTTGTCGAATTGCACCTGGTCCCGCCAATCGCCGGCGGCGCAGGCCTCAAGCCGATCGAGGACCTGAAGGGCCTGTTTCGCCTCCCGGACGGCTTTGTCCGCGCCGCGCGTCAACGTCGCGACGTAAGCCTCCTGCGATGAAAAGTCGAAAAAAGGCGGCTCGGCAGGGTCGAGTGGCCGGTCGCGCTCTATGTCATCGATCGCGAGGACGACATACCCGTGGCTGGCGAGCGAAGTTGCGGTGGAGGCGTTGTCGTCGCGAGGGCCATAAATGCCGGGCGCATAGAGGAGTAGCGGATGGCGCGATGGCGACGGTGGCGCGGCTAGACGAAGCGCGGAGAGGCCTTGGCAATCGACCGGCGCTTTGCCGGCGGCGCCCCGGGCCGGACCAACCGCAGACGCCGCAGGATACCAGAATCTGAGCGATGATCGCGGCGCCATCTCCAGTGGCCGGAGCCAGCGCGACGCTTGTGGTCCCAACCGGCAGGGGGCCGGTTGGACCCGGCGGCGGCGGCAGCGTCGCGAACCGCCAGAAAGCCTTGAGGATGCGCGGAGCCGAGGGGCCGAACAGCAGCCCGCCAAAGACCAGCGCCGCGACAAGCGCGAATAGAACGGTGCGCGTCGGCCGGCCGGACCGAAGCGCCACGATCAGTCCGGCCACAGCCGCGAACAGGATCAGCGCGCCAAAGATGAAGCCGAACCGACCCATGATCTGGTCGAAGCGGAGGTCGAGTATTTTGATCATTACCGATGATCTCGATGCAAGCCTGGGCGGGGTTTGTTCAGCGGCGATGCGCGGAGGCCGGCTCCGCCGCAATCAGTCTTCAGGCGTTCAGGCGGAGAGGTCGCGCGCGGCGTCGACCGCTTCGAGGTGCGGCTTGAGGCAGCTGGCGATCAGGCGGGCGCCTTGATCCTGGAACATTTCCTCGTGCCAGCCGGGAATCGGGTGGATGGCGAGATGGCCTTTGACGAGATCGGTCCAGCCCATGTTCGGGTCGGCGAAGCGGATCACAACTTCATCGCTACGAAAAATAACGACATCGCTCTGCGTCGGCGCAATCTTGTAGGCATTGCGCGCCGCTTCCAGCGAAAGCAGGAAAAGCCAATTGTCGCGGCCGACCACTCTTTTAGAGATTTCAGCGCCGTTGATGAGTCCGATCGCGGCCGCGAGGTCGAGAACGCGGCTTTTACGCGCGAGCGTAAACGAAGACAGCACCTCCGTAAGCGACGCCTTGCCGGTGCGGACAATCTCGATCCGGTGGCGCAACGTGTGCAACCGATAATTGAAGTGATAAATCAGCTTCCTGATTAACGGAAAAGCGGCGAGAAATCCGGGCGCCCAAATGTCCGAGAGGATGAGCAGCGGTACGGATTCGCCGGCTTTCCTCAGCTGTTGCGCGCATTCATAGGCGATGGCGCCCGCGACGCACAGTCCACACAAAATATAGGGCCCATGCGGCTGAGCCTTTCGAATAAGGCGAACATAATCGACCGCTATTTCGTCGAGCGAACGCCGTCGCGCCGGATCATAGTCTTTGGGTTCGAGCAAGGGAATGCCGAGAAACGGCCGATCAAGGCCAATTTGTCTGGCGAGATTGTAATAGAGCACCGAATTATTAATAGCGATGATCGGCGTCTTGTCGCCCTCTGGCTGGATTTCGATGAGACGCGCGGATGTCCCCGAACTCTCCAATTCCGGCAATCGGGCGGCGAACTCACGCAGGGTCGGAGCCTGAAAAAGGGTGACCGGCTCCAACCTCACGCCAAATTCGTCGTTCACCCGCGCGATCAGCCGGATGGTCAAGAGCGAGTGCCCGCCAAGTTCGAAAAAGTTCGACCCCGGCGCGATGTCGCCAATCCTCAATAGCTCGCGCCAGATGGCCGCTAGCTTTTCCTCTACGTCGGTGAGCGGGTCCGCCCCAGCGACTGTCGCGGGCGCCAAGGTCGGCGGCGCCATCCGGGGCGGCGGCGGCAGCGCGTGATAATCGAGTTCGCCATTCGCCTTGCGCGGCAATTCCAGCAGCACGCTGACGCCGGACGGCCGCGTCGCGCCGGCGGGAAGCGCCTCGTCGACGTAGGCTTTGAGCGTCGCGGGCAAGGTCTCGAGCGGAGAGCGCAAGCCCGGCGCGGGCGTCACATAGGCGTAGGGGCGCATCCGCGCACCGAGATTCGATTTCAGCTCCACGGCGGCGGCGCTGACGTCGGCGTGACGCATGAGGATCGCTTCTATGGCGTCAAGGTCGGCGCGCGAGGTTGCTGCGCCAATGCGGTTGCGGACTGGCGGATCGAGCGTCGATAGCGGCGCATGCGGATGCGAGATCCCAAACTCGAAGGTCGACAGCAGGAACTCGAGCATTCGCTCCGCCGTCCGCCGCTCGAACAGATCTGGATTATACTCCAAGGCGATGCGCCAGCCGTTTGGCCAATGGACCATGAAGAAGATGAGATCGTAAAGCGACCCGGCCGAGAGCGAAGGCTGTCCGAGCAGAACGAAATCGCCGTAGCTGGTGTGGTCCATGACATCGCGCAGGACCGTGAAATTTATCGAGATCAGCGGCGTGCGTTTCGGGTCCCGCGGCGGGTTCAGGATTTCGACCAACTTGTCGAACGGCATGCGCTGGTTGATCAGCGCCTCCTGTACGGTCTCGTTCACACGCGACAGAAATTCCTCAAAGGTCGGGTCGCCCGACGCATCGAAGCGCATCACCAGATTATTGATGAACATGCCGATCATGTTCTCAAGATCCGGATCGTCGCGCCCGGCGATTTGGGTTCCGAAGATGACGTCGGATTCCCCCGTATAGCGATGCAGCATTGCGCCGGTCAGCGCGCAGCCGAAGCTAAATAGCGTCAAATTGTGCTGCCGGGCGGTCTCCTCCAACTTGTCGCCGAGTTCCTGTGGCAGGATCTTGGCCAGAATTTCGCCCCGGTAGGCCGGCCTCGCGGGCCGCTCGTAGTCGGGGACGACCTCAAAATAGGGCGCGCCACTGAGCTTCCGCTTCCAATAGGCGGCCGTTTCGCCCTCAAAGACGCCGCTCGCGATATATTCCCTCTGCCATCGGCAATAGTCGCCATATTGAAGCGGCAATGGGGGAAGGTCATGCGGACGCTTGGCGCCGAGGGCGGCGGCGATGACGCCGAATTCATGGGCGAGCACGCGAATCGACCAGCCGTCGAAGGCGATCTGATGCACGGTGACGAGCAAAAATGCATGATCCGCCGACAAGCGCAGGAAGCTGACGCGGATCGGAGGGGCCTGCGAAAGATCGAATGATAGATGCGCCTCCCGCGTCCCGAGCGCTAGAGCCTCTCCGAGGCCCTCCTCCTCGGGCAGCATCGACAGGTCGACGACGCTCAGCTTGAAGTTGAGTTGCTCCCGCACCTCCTGCTTGATTGCGCCATTTTCCTCAAAGAAACGCGAGCGCAGGATCTCGTGACGGTCGATAATCGTCTGAAATGACTTCTCAACCTCCGCCGGGCTGAGCTGGCCCATGATTTCCCAGCGCAACGCGATATTCAGAGCCGGATTGCCGGGACTGAGCGAATTGATAAACCAACAGCGTTCCTGCGACGATGAGCAAGGAAACACCAGATCTCCGCCCGGCGGCGAAGGGCACCCCGCCTGTGAGATGCGTGGCTCTCCAAGCTCTTCCGCAATGCCAGACGCGTCGTCGATTTGTTGCACGGTTATGCAGACGATTCCTTCGTTTGCGCGCCACGCCGGAAGCTCTTCAGAGACGGCGCCGCCGCCATCAGCTCAGTCGCGGCGGCCGGCTCATCGTTCGCCACTCGCGCAAGCTCGGAGATTGTCGGAAACCGCATCAGATGTCTAGCTTCAAGTCTTATATCCTGAGCCATCATTCGCGCCGCGATTCGGAAAACGTGAATTGAATCAGCGCCAAGCGCGAAGATGTTGTCCTCGACGCCAATTTCGTCAATCTGCAGCACCTCGGACCAGATTGCGGTGAGCCTCGCCTCGAGCGGATTCCGCGGCGCGATGACGGGCCGCTTCGATTCCGGCCGGGCGAGTTCCAGCTTCGGCAGAGATTTGCGATCGAGCTTGCCGTTCGGGGTGAGCGGCAGCGCATCAAGGCTCTCCCAGATCGCAGGAACCATATAGTCGGGCAGGCGCAGCCCCGCATAGGCTGACAGCTCGCTGGGCGAGAGCTTGTGCCCCGCGGCAGCGACGACAAAGCCGACGAGGCGCGGCGTCCCGCCGGGGGGCGTCTCGATCGAGACCGCGCAAGCCGAAACGCCGGGAGCGCCGCGCATGACGATTTCGATCTCCTCTAGTTCGATGCGGAACCCGCGCAGTTTGATCTGCGCGTCGATGCGCCCGAGCATCTCGATGCCGCCATCCGGCAGCCGGCGCGCAAGGTCGCCGGTGCGGTAAAGCCGCTGCGGGACGCAATTATCGACGGCAATCTCGAAAAACGCCGCCGCGTCGAGGTCGGGACGGCGGAAATAGCCAAGCGCAAGCCCTGCGCCGCCGATGAACAGCTCGCCAATGACGCCGACCGGCGCGAGCCCGAGAGCCGCGTCCAGAACGTGGAGCTCGGTATTGAACACCGGCCCGCCGATCGTGATCGGAGCCGGCGCCGGAGCAACCCTGCCAATGCTCGACCAGATAGTGGTCTCGGTCGGACCATAGACGTTCCAAAGTTCGCCGCCGTTTTGCAGCAGTTGGTCTGCGAGATCGCGCGGCAGGGCTTCGCCGCCACACAGCATTTGCAGGCCAGGGCGCGACTTAAATCCCGCCTCGGTAAGAATGCGCCAAAGCGATGGCGTCGCCTGGACGATCGTCGCCCTTGCTTTTTCGATGAGAGCCGCGAGGCCGAAGCCGCCGCGCACCTCGTCCCGGCTCGCGATGACGACCGCCCCGCCTGTGATCAACGGCATATAGAGTTCGAGCGCCGCGATATCGAACGCGATCGTCGTTCCTGCGACGAGCACGTCGCGCGGGCCGGCATCGAGGGTCCGCGCGATCGACCACAAAAGATTCGCGACCGAGCGATGGGCGATCTCGACGCCCTTCGGCGCCCCCGTCGAACCGGAGGTGAAGATTACATAGCAGGCGCGTGCGGCATCAGGTTGGACGGGCGGAGGGGTCGGCACATTGGCTGCGATTGCGCCGGCGTCGGCGTCGATCCGCACCACCGGAATTCCAGGCGCCATGGCCGCCGTGAAAGCATTGTCGCAGACGACCGCGGAGACGGCGGCGTTTTCGAGCACAAGGCGCAGCCGCGCCGCCGGATGGCTTGTATCGAGCGGCACGTAAGCGCAGCCCGATTTCATGATCGCGAGCAAGGCGACCGGCATGTCAAGCGAGCGTTCTATCGCGAGGCCGATGCGGGCGTTCGGATCCTTGACGACGCCGCGCAGATGGTTGGCCAGCCGGTTGGCGCGCTCGTCGAGTTCGCGATATGTCAGCGCCGCGTCGCCATAACGCGCGGCGACGGCGTCCGGCGTGCGCGCCGCCTGCGCGGCGATAAGTTCGTGCACGGGTCTGAGATCGAGATCGGTCGCCGCCGATTGGTTGAGGTCCTGCGTCAGCCAGGCGCGCTCCGGCGCCGAGAGCAACGGCAGCGCATATATGGGCCGCGCGGGGTCCGCTGCGACTTCGTCGAGCAATGTGCGGTAGTGGCCGATCCAGCGCTCGATCGTCGATTCGTCGAACAGGTCGCTATTGTAGTCGCAATCAAGGCGCAGCCCGCGGTCCTGTTCGGTAAGGTTGAAGAAAAGGTCGAAGATCACCGCGGCTTTCGGGTTCGACTGCGTCTCGACCTCAAGCCCCTTCGCCTGGATTTTATCGCCGATGCGTTCGAGGTTGAACTGGACTTCGACCAGGGGGCGGCGGCCGGCCTCGCGCGGCAACGCCATCTTGCGGACGAGCGTGCCGAGGGTGAAGCTCTGATTCTCATAGGCCGCGAGCACGATCTGGCGGGTCGCCGCCAGATGTTCGGCCATGGTCGCGTCGTCGCGCCAACGTCCGCGCAGCGGAAGAAAATTGACGCAGTGCCCAACAAGGCTATCGCCCTCGGCGAGGGACTGTCCCGCGGCTGGAATGCCGACGACGATTTCGTTCTGGCCGGCGAGACGGGCGAGCAGGGTTTGGAAACACGCAAACAGCGCAACGAACAAGGTGCAGCCTTGGCGCGCCGCCGCCTTGCGAAACCGCTGCGTCAATTCGGCGTCGATTCGGCGCGTCAGGCTGGCGCCGGCGAACGTCCTCTGAAAGCCGCGCGGCCGATCCGTCGGCAGCTCGAGCGGCGACGGTGGCGGCGCGAACTGCGGCAACCAGAAAGCCTCGACCGTCGCTCCCTCGCGCGCCTGCCGCGCGCGCTCCTCGGCGGCGTAGCGCCCAAACGACATCGGGGTCGGCAGATCGGCTTGAGCGCCTGTGAGCGCTGCGTCATAGAGCTTGGTCAATTCGCTCGATGATGACGTTGAACGACCAGCCATCGCAGACGATATGATGCGCCGTCAGGACCAGCGCGTGATCGTCCGCCGCGAAACGGACGAGTTGGGCGCGGATCAGGGGTCCATTGACGAGATCGAAGGGTGTTTTCGCTTCGTTTGCGAGCAGCTCGCGCCAAGCCTCCGCCGCTTGCGGGGTCTGCACGAAATCGCGCTCGCCGGGCTCCAGCGCGAGCGCTGGCAGGATGCGCATCCGCTCGCCGTTCGCCTGGAAGGCTCCCCGCAGAGCATCATGCCGGGCGAGGACCCCATTCAGCGCTTTCGTCAGGGCATCTTTGTTCAGCGCGCCTCGAAGCCGGAGCGTGATCGACTCGTTGAAGGCGCAGGAGGCCTCCTCGGAAAGCTGGGCGGCGAGCCAGATTTCCGTTTGCGCCTCGGTGAGCGGAAAATCGGTCTCGGGCTTAGCGCCGAAGCCGGAAGCGGCGGGCATGAGATCGGCGGCCTGCATCGCCGCGATGCTGTCCTCGAAAGCCTCGGCGATGGCGGCGATGTCGGCGTCGCTGTGCGCGGTCGTCAGGAAGCAGGGATAATGCTCCTGAAGATAAACGCCGCGGTCGAGCATGTGGGGGTAGAACAGGCTGGCGTAAGGTGAGGCGCCGGCGATGTTGAAGAAAAACAGGCTGCCGAACGTCTCGATCTTGAGGTCGACGCCGCGCCGACGCGCAAAATCGTCGATGCGCCGGACCAGCGCGGCTGTGCGCGCGCTAACGCGCTCTTGCAGGGCCGGTCCCTGTTCTTTCAGGTAGTTCAAAACCGCCCACACCGCCGCCATCACAAGCGGATGGCGGACAAAGGTTCCGGCGAAGAAGGTCATTCCCGTCTCGGGATAGGATGCATCGCCATAGCGCCACGTGCCGCCATCGAGCGCATCCATGAAGACCGCCTTGCCGGCGAGAATGCCGACAGGCAGGCCGCCGCCGACCACCTTTCCGTAGGTCGCAAGATCGGCTTTGATCCCAAACAACGCCTGCATGCCGCCGGGGTGCATCCTGAATCCGGTGACCACCTCATCGAAGATCAGGGCGGCGCCCGAAGCCTCGGTAATGGCGCGGATGTCCTTGAGGAATTCGACAGGGCGCAATGCGGGATGACGGCTTTGCACCGGCTCGACGAGAACGGCGGCGAGTTCGTCCGCATGGGCGCGGATCCATTCAAGAGATTCCGGCGCCCATAGGGAAGAACCACCATGTTCTCGACAGACTCTCCCGGAATTCCCGCGGCCGCCGGCATCGCGCGCGCAACCCCGGAGCGCAGAGTCCCTTTGACCAGGACTTCATCGAACTGACCGTGATAATCGCCTGTGAATGTTGCGATGATGGAGCGGCCCGTTACGGTGCGCGCGACCCGCATCGCCGCCATCACGGCTTCCGATCCGGTGTTGCAGAACGTCACCCGCTCGTTGCCGGTCATCTCTGAAAACAGCGCGGCAACGCGCCCCGCCAGCGCGGACTGGGGCCCGATGGCGAAGCCCTTGCGCAATTGCTCAGCGACAGCGTCGATGACGAAGGGGGCGGCGTGGCCGAAGAAGGTCTGGCCATAGCCATTGACCAGATCGATATAGGAATTTCCGTCGACGTCGTAGATGCGCGAGCCGCTCGCGCGGTCGCTCACGACCGGATAGACGAGATCCTTCCATTCGGTGCGGAAACCTGCGGCGGCGCGCGGATCGGCGAGAACAGGCCGGTATTGCGCCGTCATGCGCTTCGATTCGGCCGTGCGCTCGTTGAAGCGCGCGATGAGCTCTTGCAGCGCGCGCTGCTGCGTCTCGTTCATCTCGCCCGGCGGCGCGGAGCGGGCCGCGGCGACCATCTCGAAACGAGACTTCGGCTCGTCCGAAGCGGACGCAGGGGCGGGAGCGAGAGCGGACGGCGGCGCGGCGGCGGCGGCCTCCGGCGGCGATCCCGCCAAGGGCGCGCCACGCAGCGCGTCGAGCTGCTGCGCCATCAGCCGGCTCATGACGTCCAGCTGCTCGCGGATGATCTGCTCCACCGAACCCGATCCGGAAAACGCGGGGAGCGCAGACCCGCTCGGCGCTGGCGTCTGCGCCAAAGCCGGCTTTGCGCTCGATGATGGCGGCGCGGGCGCCGCTTGCATCTCCGGCGGCAGGATGGCCTCGAGGTGGGCGACCAAAGCGGGGATCGTCGACAAATCGCCAAGCAATTGCCGAAAGGTCAGCTTTGCCTTGAAGTCGCGCTGCAACTGCTGCGTCACCTGGCTGAGGAACAGTGAATCGAATCCCATCTCCAGAAAAGTCGTTCCGGGGTCGAGATTGGCGATCGGCTCGCCCGACAGATTTTCGAAAAGCTCCACCACGCGCTGGCGCAGCTTTTGGTTCGGTCCGCCGGAAGCAGGCGTGAAATCGGTTTTGGTGGTCGTCATAAGGGCGGCAGCCATTTCGAAGGAAGTCTGAGGCAATTCTGTTTCGAGCAAAGATTGCGCCGGCGTCAATGACTTGTCGGGAGAAGTCAAACCTGAAGGCGAAGGATCTGCGGAAGCGGGAGCAACCGGCGGGCTGCGGTCGGCGCGCTCGATCGGCGGCGCCTCGATCCAATGGCGGGTGCGCTCGAAAGGATAGGTCGGCAGAGGCACGCGCCGCCGCTTGGCGTCCGAATTGACGCCCCGCCAGTTGATCTGGACGCCGGCGCACCAGAGCTGCGCCGCCGATCGCGCCATCACGTCTTCGTCGCAGGTCTCGCGCGCTGCGTCGGGGAGCGAGGCGAGAACGGCGTCGGGCTGCGCGCCTGCCCCGCCCTGCCGCGCAAGCGTGGAGAGGGTAATGCCCGGCCCGGTTTCGAGCAGGATTCGGCTCCGGACCGGCGTCACGCAAAAGCGTCGCGAGCCCGGCGGCGAAACGCACGGGCGCACGGCATTGCGCGGCCCAGTAATCCGGCGAGGTCGCCTCGGCGGCGGTCAGCCAGTCGCCGGTCATCGACGAGATCAGCCGCATGTTGGGCGGCGCAAGCCGGACGCCGGCGAATTTTCCGCGCAGGGCCGCCGCGGCCGGGGCCATCATCGGCGAATGGAACGCGTGCGAGGTATGCAGTCGCCGCGTCATCACGCCGCGCGCGGAAAGCGCCGCGTCGAGTTCGTCGATGGCGTCGTCGGGGCCGGCGGCGACGCAGAGCTTCGGTCCATTGACCGCCGCGAGCGCGAGGTCGCCGCTCAAAAACGGCGCCAGCTCCGCCTCGGCGAGCCGAACGGCCATCATCGAGCCGCGCGGCATCTCCTGCATCAGACGGCCGCGGGCGGCGATAAGGCCAAGCGCATCCTCATGGGAGAATACGCCGGCGATGCAGGCCGCGACGAACTCGCCGATGCTGTGGCCGATCATCATCTCCGGCGCGACGCCAAAGCTGCGCCAAAGAGCGGCCAGCGCATAACCGACAGCGAAGAGGGCGGGCTGCGCGATCTCCGTCGCCTGAAGCGCGTCCGCGGGCAGACGCTCGCTCTCGTCGCCGTAAAGCAGCGCGCAGAGATCGGCGCCAAGCGCCGGACGCAGGATCTCGGCGCTGCGGCGCATGCTCTCGGCGAAAACCGCTTCGGTCTGGAAAAGGCCCATCCCCATCGCCGGATATTGCGCGCCCTGCCCCGGAAACATGAAGGCGAGCGTTCGCGCCGCGCGCGGCTCGCCCGACGCCAGGCCCTGCCCCGTCTCCAGCGCCGCCACCGCTGACTTAAGGTCCCGGCACGCAACCGCCGCGCGATGACCGAAGGCGCGCCGGCCGACCGCCGTCGTATAGGCGACGTCAGCCAGCGGCAGCTCCGGATGGGATCTCAGATGCGCCGCCAGATTGCGCCGCGCCGCCGCGAGCGCGGTCTGCGCTGCGGGCCGAAACGCAAATGACCTGCGCCGGCCGGCTCGAGGGCTCGGCGAGCGCGACTGGGGCCTCCTCAAGCACGACATGCGCATTGGTGCCGCCAACCCCGAACGCGCTGACGCCCGCCCGGCGCGGCTCATCGCCGCGCCTCCATTCGCGCCATTCGCGATTGACGTAAAAAGGGCCGCCCTCGAATGCGATATGCGGATTTGGCGTCTCGAAAAACAGGGTCGCCGGCAATTCCCGGTTCTCCAGCGCCAGCGCTGTCTTGATGAGGCCGGTGACGCCGGCGGCGGCGTCGAGATGGCCGACATTCGGCTTCACCGAGCCGAGCGCGCAGAAGCCCACGTCGTCGGTGGTCGCGCGGAAGGCCCTCGTGAGCCCGGCGACCTCGATCGGATCGCCGAGCGGCGTCGCCGTGCCATGACATTCAACATAGTCGATCGACCGCGCGGCGACCTCCGCGTTCGCCAGCGCCGCCGCGATCACCTCCCACTGGCCGTTGACGCTGGGGGCGGTAAAGCCCGCCCGCGCCGCGCCATCATTGTTCAGCGCCGAGCCGCGGATGACGGCATAGATATGGTCGCCGTCGGCGATCGCATCCTCGATCCGCTTCAACAGGACGACGCCCGCGCCGCTGCCAAAAACGGTGCCGTCCGCCTTGGCGTCAAAAGTGCGCACATGCCCCGTCGGCGAAACCATGCCGCCGTCGAGCGCGAGATAGCCGCGCCGCTGCGGCAGGGTGATCGACGCCCCGCCCGCAAGGACCATGTCCGACTCGAAGAGCAGCAGGCTCTGGCACGCCTGCGCGACGGCGACGAGCGATGTCGAGCACGCCGTCTGCAGCGTCATCGCCGGCCCGCGCAGGCCGAGCTTGTACGAGACCCGCGTCGCCAGGAAATCCTGCAATCCGCCAATCAGCTCCGAATAGCTGCCGACCTGATAATCGCTGGTGAAACGCTCGACCGCCGCGCGATCCTGGAACACATTGCGCAGGAGATAGGTGTTCATGCTGCAGCCGGCGAAAACGCCGATCGCGCCCTTGAACTCCGCCGGATCGTAGCCCGCGTCCTCCAGCGCCTCCCAGGCGCATTCCAGGAACACGCGGTGCTGCGGATCGGTCAGCTCCGCTTCGCGCGCATGCATGGCGAAAAAACCCGCGTCGAACTCCTCGACGCCGTCCAGCACCCCCCGCGCACGAACGAAATTAGGATCGGCGCGAACGCTCGGATCGAAGGCGTCCTCAAGCTCCGAGTCAGTGAAATGGCTGATCGATTCGACGCCGGCGCGCAAGTTCCGCCAGAACGCCGTGACATCGGCTGCGCCCGGGAAACGGCCCGCCATGCCGATGATGGCGACGCCAGGCGCGGGGAAGCTGGATGCGTTTTCTTTCATCATGCACCATTCATGGCGCGGGCGCCGCGCGGCGGCGCGAAGCGCGCCTGACCGCCTCCGCCTGACGCAGCTTGCGGCTGCTGAATTCGTCCACGTCCAGCTTGTCGTTCGAGGCGCCGGCCCCGATCTGGCCCGCAGACTCGTTCATTTCATACAGATACGCGGCCAGGGAGCGAATGGTCGTAAATTCAAACAGCGCCGTCATCGGCGCCTCGCGCTTGAAGCGGATCTTGACCTCCTCCTGCAACGCCATCATGTCGAGCGAGCTTGCGCCAAGATCGAAGAAATTGGCGTCGAGCGCGACCGAATTGACGTTCAAAAGGCGGCTCCAAATCGCGGTGAGCGTCGATTCGACATCATTTACATTTTTCGCATCATTCAATTCCTTCGCGTCATTCAAGGCGCTCGCAGGCGGAGCGGCCGATGGCGCGGCGTCGACCCGGTTCGCCAGCGCCGCGCGATCGACCTTGCCGTTGGGCGTCCGCGGCAACGCGTCGAGAACGACGACATGCGCAGGGACAAGGTGGTCTGGCGCGAAATCAAGCATTTGCCGTCGCAAAGCGCCAGCGTCGACCGCGGAAATGGATGCAGCGGAGGCGACAAAGGCGGCGACCTGACGCTCTCCGTCTGCGCGCGTTCGCACGATGGCGGCCGCATCGGCGACCTGCGGCAGACGCCGCAGCAAAGCCTCCACCTCGTCCAACTCGACCCTCTTGCCGCGGATCTTGACCTGCCGATCGACGCGCCCGACAAACTCCACGACGCCATCGGACCGTTGCCGGACGAAATCGCCGGTGCGATACATCAGGCGCCCTGGCACGGCGGAGAAAGGATCGGGCAGAAATTTCTCCGCGCTGAGATCGGGCCTGTTGAGATAGCCGAGCGCCATGCCCTCGCCCGCCGCGAACAATTCGCCGACCTCGCCGCTCGGAAGCGGCCGCAGATCCTGATCCAGAACATAAACGCGCGTGTGCTCGATCGGCCGGCCGATCGGGATGGCGGCGTCGCCTTTCCCATCGCGCGCGATCTCGTGGCAGCAGGTGAAAGTGGTGTTTTCTGTCGGACCATAACCGTTGACAATGCGGCACAGCGGCAGCGCCTCGAGCGCCCGCCGCACATGGCGCGGGGATAGAACATCGCCGCCCGCGATCAATTGCCGCAGCGGCGCCAGGATTGCGACGTCATGATCGACGATCGCGTGAAAAAGGCTGGCCGTGAACCAGGCCGTCGTAACGCCGCGTGTTTCGATCGCGGCGCCGATCTCGCTGAAGCTCGGATGCGCGGCCCCGATGACGGCGAGGGCCGCCCCGCTCAGCAAAGGACACCAGATCTCGAATGTCGATGCGTCAAAGGCGAGGGGGGCGAGTTGCAGGACGACGTCATCCGGCCGGAGATCGACGAAGTTATTGAGCGCGAGGCGGACGACGCCGCGATGGGGAATCATGACGCCCTTCGGCCGTCCGGTCGTTCCCGATGTATGCATCACATAGGCGAGATCATCGCCCGCGACCAATTCCTCCAGCGCAGCGCCGCTCTCGCGTGCGATGGACCGCGCTTCGGCATCGATGAAAACGGTCGGCGCCGTCCACGGCTGCGCCTCCCGTTCGGAGGGACCATCGCTAATGGTTGAAGCGGCGATCGAACCAAATTTCGGCGAACGTAATTGCGAAAGCGAGACGACCAGAACTGGCGCCGCGTCCGCCGCGATGAAGGCGAGGTGGTCGTCGGGATAGGTCGGGTCCAGCGGCGCGTAGGCCGCGCCCGCCTTCAGGACGCCCAGCATGGCGATCACCGCGTCGGGCGAGCGGGGCAGGAACAAACCGACGAGAGAGCCCGGCCGGACGCCTCGCGACGCCAGGAAGCGGGCGAACTGGTTTGACCGATGATCCAGTTCCGCATAGGTCGTCACGTCGTCGTCATAGAAAATTGCCGGACGCTGCGGATATTCGCTCGCGGCGTCGGCAAAATAGGAATGAATCGTCCGGCGAGAATCGAACTCGGCGGTAGCGAAATCCCTCCGGATGGGTCCAGATTGATCAATCATCTAATCGGTCCCCATTGCAGGATCGCCGGCGCCGCGAGGAAGAAGGGACAATGATCGCTCCATCGCGGTCGAGAAAAATGGCCGGAGACGACATTTGAGCCTTTTACCTCCGCGGCGTTGCTATTGACGAAGAACCGACAAAAAACGCCATAGATATTGCAAAATCACACTCGTAGAATGTTGCGCGCACTTCGAAAATGCAAGCGTTTCGGCGAGATCGCACGAAGCAGCGCGGCTTCGACTGCATTGAATTATATCATACTACTTGATTGGGATCGAATTCGGCGCCGATTCGCTGAAAGCCGCGGGGCCGCGCGGCGCGCCTATTTCGATCGGCCGCCAAGAACGCCGCGCATGATCGCATGGGCGATCTGCGTTCCCGCCGAGCGCGCGGCGGATTGCACAGCCGATCGGACGGCGAGTTCGGCCGGCGACATGCGCTGGCGCTTGCCCGAGGCGCTCTTTCCCCCGAAGAGTCCACCGATCAATCCAGCCAGCATGTCGGTCCACCCGCCCGAAGCGGGAGCGGCCGCACCGGCGTCCTTGTTTCCATCGCCCGCCTGACCCCGCAACACTTCGAAGGCCGAAATGCGATCGATTGGCGTATCATATTTGCCGAGAAGCGCGCTTTTCGCGATGAGCTCTTTGCGTTCGTCCTCCGTGATCGTCCCGACCCGCGCCGCGGGCGGCGCGATCAGCGCCCGTGCGACGATCTCCGGGGTTCCGTCGGCGCCGAGCATTGAGACGAGCGCCTCGCCAACGCCGAGTTGCGTAATGACCTCCGCCGTATTGAACGCAGGGTTCTGGCGGAACGTGTCCGCCGCCGCCTTGACCGCCTTCTGGTCGCGCGGCGTAAAGGCGCGCAAGGCGTGCTGCACGCGATTGCCGAGCTGTCCCAGCACGGTTTCCGGCAAATCCAGCGGATTCTGCGTCACGAAATAGACGCCGACGCCCTTGGAGCGAATTAGCCGCATCACCTGATTGATGGCGTCGAGCAGGCTCTTCGGCGCGCCGGCGAACAAGAGATGCGCCTCGTCGAAAAAGAAGACGAGTTTGGGCTTGTCGAGATCGCCGACCTCCGGCAGCTTTTCGAACAATTCGGAAAGCAGCCACAACAGAAACGTCGCGTAGAGACGCGGCGCGCGCATGAGCTTTTCGGCCGCGAGGAGATTGACGACGCCGCGCCCGTCCTTATCGACGCGCAGGAAATCGGCGATGTCGAGTTCCGGTTCGCCGAAAAACTTCGTCGCGCCCTGATTTTCCAGCACGAGAAGCCGCCGCTGGATCGCGCCAATGGTGGCCGGCGCGACATTGCCGTAGCTTTTCGTGAGCGTCGAGGCGGTTTCGGCGACATGCTCCAGCAGCGCCCGCAGATCCTTGAGGTCGATGAGCAGAAGTCCCGACTCGTCGGCGACCTTGAAGGCGATGTTGAGGACGCCCTCCTGCGTCTCGTTGAGTTCGAGAAGGCGCGCGAGCAGCAATGGGCCCATGTCGCTGATCGTCGCGCGGATCGGATGGCCCTGCTCGCCGAGGAGATCCCAGAAGACGACCGGAAACTCGTCCGGCGCGTAGGTCAGGCCAAGCTCGCTCGCGCGGCGCACAAAGGCGGGCTTGGCTTCGCCCGGCATGGCGATGCCCGAAAGGTCGCCCTTCACGTCGGCGGCGAAAACGGCCGTGCCCGCACGCGAAAATCCCTCCGCCAGAACCTGCAATGTGACGGTCTTGCCGGTTCCGGTCGCGCCCGCGACGAGACCGTGTCGATTGCCGAGCGCCAGAAGGAGATATTCATAGCGCTCGCCCTTGCCGACGAGAACTCGGCCATGCGTCTTGGCCGGATCGTTTGGATCATCTGCGGCGTTATCGGCTGCGTTTTGGGCCATCTGAGGTTCCGTCAGAACAGACTCCCTCAGGGTCGGGAGCAAGAGACCAAAGGCGGATTCGGCTTGAGAATATGGCGGTCGACCACGATGGGCCAGAAAAATCATGGCCTTCCGCTATACAAATCGAGGCGCCCCCTTGATTGGCGGACCTAAGCCCGCGCGCCCGTCGCCGCCTCGGCCAGAGCGGCGAGCTTGTCGTCAAGCCTGACGGCGGCGGCGTTGACCTCTTCGTCGCCGAGGCGCGCCATCAGCGACGAGGGAAGGTCATAGACGAGCCTCGTACGCTGCGTGGCGGGATCCTCGACGATCATGGCGCGCACCGGCACATTCAGCGCCGCGCCGAGATCGTGGCGGATCATTGTCGCCGCAATGAGCGGATTGCCGAGAATATAAAGTTTCGCGCGCCCCAAAATCCCCAGCATCCCCATCCAGGCGCTATGATCGATGTCGAGGAACCGCATGAAGCCGCTGGCGCCCTCGAAGGCGTGAATGCGCCTCATGAATTCATCCGCATTGCCGGCCGAAGCGACGACGGCCTGACGGAATTGGTCATTGTCGACGACGCCCGTCGCCCCTTCGAAGGCGGCGACGACCGCATCGAAAGGCCTCTCGCTCAGATATTCAAGATGGATCAGCGTGCTCTGGTCTTGCATGATGCGCTCCTTTCGAGACCTTCGCGCAACGAGGAAGCGACGCGCTCAACTCTTCTCGCATCGGCCCAATCGCCGCGCCGGACCATAGGATGACGTACGACATGAAATCAACAAGCGAGCCCTTGAACGTCGCCGTTCTCGACGATTATCAGAACGTCGCGCTGCGTCTGGCCGACTGGTCGCAGCTCGCGGACCGGGCCATCGTAACGGTGTTCAACGATCATATCTCGAACCCCGAGGCGCTGATCGCGCGGCTCGCGCCGTTCGACGTCCTCTGCGTCATGCGCGAGCGCACGCCGCTGCCGCGCGCGATCATCGAAAGGCTGCCGCGGCTCAGGCTGATCGTCTCCACCGGACGGCGCAACGCCGCAATCGACGTCGCGGCGGCGGCCGAGCGCGGCATCCCCGTCGCCGCCACGGGTTACGCGTCGGCGCCGACGATCGAACTCACATGGGCTCTGATCCTCGCGAGCGCGCGCCATATCGCCTCCGAAAACGCGTCGCTGCGCGCGGGCGGCTGGCAGCGCGCCATCGGCGCCGATTTGCGCGGCAAGACCCTGGGCGTGCTCGGCCTCGGCAATATCGGCGCGGAGGTCGCCCGCATCGGCCTCGCCTTCGGCATGAGCGTCATCGCCTGGAGCCAGAACCTGACGCAAGAGAAGGCGTTGGCCGCGGGCGCCGCCCACGTCTCGAAAGAAGATCTCTTCCGGCAGTCGGATATCCTCACCATCCATCTCGTGCTGAGCGCCCGCTCGCACGGTCTTGTCGGAGCCGCCGATCTCGCGCTGATGAAGCCGACGGCGCGGCTCATCAACACCGCGCGCGGCCCGATCGTCGATGAGGCGGCGCTGATCGCAGCGCTCGGCGCGCGCAAGATCGCCGGCGCGGCGATCGATGTCTTCGATCAGGAGCCGCTGGGCCCCACGCACCCGTTCCGCACCATGGAGAATGTACTCGCGACCCCGCACATCGGCTATGTGTCCGAAGACCTCTATCGCAAATTCTATGGGGATACGGTCGCGGCGGTGCGCGCCTTTCTCGACGGCGCGCCGTTGCCGCTAACGCCGCCGAAAACTTAGATCGCGCCAAAAAAAACGCCGCACCCCGGTCGTCCTTACGGACGTAGAACGGAGGCGGCGTCGCTTGAGTTGGGGACCTGCCATTGAACGGTTTCATCGAAGCAATCGCCATGCCAACCCTGGCGCCAAGTCGCTCAACCGCGACGGCGCGCCTGTTTCGGAGACGAAGGCGCCCACTTCCGTCCCTGAAGTTCTCCCTTGGCGAATTCCTTCGGCTGAACCGAGGCCATTTTTTAGGGCGGATTGATTATCCGATGCGCAGATTCTTCGCGCCTGCGAGATGTCAGCCTGCCCATCGGGTCAGACGGTTGCAAGCTGGGCGATAGGCTTGCTTCGCGGCGCCGATCATGGGATAAAAGCGGGCATTAATTCTAGGCAAAGGTCCGTCCGATGGCGCAGGTCAAGCTTATCTTCTCGATCGTCGGTCTGGGCCTTGCGGCTGTGGCGTTGCCGGCCGCGGGTCACGCCAACTCGCTCGGCACCGTCGATGGCCTGCCGTTCTTCTCGCGCCCCTACCCCTATTATTACGTGTATCACCGGCCGCCGGCCGAATGTTACGAGGCGCATCCCGTCGACACCCCCGATGGACCGCGCATTGAACTGGACTGGGTCTGCGGCGGAACCGTTCGCGCGCGCTACTGATCCGGGCCTCTCGATCTTCGCCCGAAATGTCCCCATCGCTCTGATTGCGGATCAGCTGGGACGCCGACGCGCGGCGCATCGCGACGCCACCCTCGCCGCCGTTATCTAAGCCAGAAGTGCGGCCAGCTCCTGTCGCAACCGCGCCGGATCGCGAAGCTGGAAACGCGCGGCGGTCGCGCCCTCCGCCGAGCCGACCCGAATCGAGACGCCGCCCTGCGCATTCACGAAATCAAAGCCGCTTTCGTCGGTCAGATCGTCGCCGACGAACACAGGCGTCCGGCCGGCGAAGGGCGCGCTCGCCAGCAAGGCCTCGATCGCAGTCGCTTTGCTGTGGCCGGCCTTTTTCAGTTCGGCGACCATCTTGCCTCGCTGCACAGCGAGACCCGTCGTTCGGGCGACCGAGTTGAGAATCGCAATGACGTCCTCGGCCAGCTCCGGCCTTTGCCGGAAATGCAGCGCCAGCGTCGCGCCCTTATCCTCCAGAATGAGGCCGCGATGGCGCGCGGCGAAGTCGCGCAGTTTCGGCCGCGCCGGCTCCATCACATCGGTTTGCGCGCCAATCCGCGCGCCGTCGAAGAAGCGGATCTCGGCCCCGTGCAGGCCGGCGGCGGGCAGAACCATCGGGCTGAAAATGCGGTCGAGATCGTCGATCTTGCGGCCGCTGACGAGGGCCAGCGCCGCGCCGGCGGCGGCCGCGGTGGCCGCGATCAGGCCGCGCAGCCGCGAGTCGGCCGCGACATCCTCCGGCCGCGGCCGGATCTCCAGCAAAGTGCCGTCGACATCGAGAAAATAGGCGCTTCGCGCTGGCGGCGCGAGCCTTGCCAAACCGCCGGAAGCGAGGGACTCAGGGGGCGCCGGCAAATCTACCAGACGCCTGTGTTAGTCATCGACGCCCAAGGCTCCTGTCTCGGCTTCGGCTCGCCTTTTTGCAACAATTCGATCGAAATGGCGTCGGGCGACCGGACGAAGGCCATATGGCCGTCGCGCGGCGGACGGTTGATCGTGACGCCCGCCTTCATCAATCTGTCGCAGATTGCATAAATATCATCGACGGCGAAAGCCAGATGGCCGAAATTGCGGCCGCCCGCATAGGCCTCGGAATCCCAATTATATGTCAGTTCGAGCAATGGGGATTGCGCGGCCTTGGCGTGAGCGAGATCGCCCGGGGCGGCGAGAAACACGAGGGTGAAGCGGCCGGCTTCGTGCTCGATGCGCTTCGTTTCGACGAGCCCGAGTTTTTCCGTATAGAATTCGAGCGATTTGCCAAGGTCAGCGACCCGCACCATCGTATGCAGGTATTCCATATTCAGCTCTCCCTTGTCGGCGCATTGCGGTCGGCTGAGCATATAGCATGAACGGCGCGCCGCCGCCGCCCTGGCGCATCGACGCGCCGCCGAAGATGGCCGAAGATAGCCAATGAGCGAGAGCTTCAAAGTGAAAGACGCCGACCAGCAATTGAAGGAAGGCGCGGCGCTGGCGTCGATCGCGGTCAGCTCGCTGATGACGGCGGCCAAGCTCGTCGCCGGGCTCCTGTCGGGATCGCTGGCGGTGCTGTCCGAAGCGGGCCACAACCTCGCCGACATCGGCGCAACGACGCTCACCTATTTCGCCATCAGAATCGCCAATAAGCCGGCGGACGACGAGCACCAATATGGCCACGCCAAGGTCGAGGCCCTGGCCGCCCTGATCGAAACCGGATTTCTGTTCGCGCTTGCGGCCTTCATTCTGGTCGAGGCGGTGCGCCGCCTTGGCGGCCACCCCGCCGTAATCGAGGCGAGCCCTCTGATTTTCGGGATTTTGTTCGTCTCCATCACGGTGGATTTCCTCCGCTGGCGGCGGCTCAAGGCGATCGCAAGGCGGACCAAGAGCGAAGCGCTCGCCGCCGACGCCCTGCATTTTTCGAGCGACATGATCGCCTCCCTGCTGGCGATCGCGGGCCTCGTCGCCGCGCATTTCGGCTTTCCGCAAGGCGACGCGCTGGCCGCGCTCGGCGTCGCCGGCTTCGTCGCCGTGGCGGGATTCGAGATCGGACGGCGCACGATCGACGCGCTGGTCGACGCCGCGCCAAAGGGCCTCGCCGACAAGGTCGGCTCGATCGCCGCCTCGGTCCCGGGCGTCATCAAGGTGGAGACGGTGCGGCTGCGGCCGGCCGGCCCTGAGGTGATGGGCGATCTCGAAATCACCGTCCCCCGCACAATGTCGCTAGAGAAAGTCGCCGCGATCAAGGTCAATGTCGCGGCGGAGATCAAGGCGAAGCATCCGGACGTCTGCGTCACCATCGCGACGCAACCGATCGCCGTCGACAGCGAAACCATTCTGGAGCGCATTCTGCTCATCGCCGCCAAGCGCCACGCGCCCGTGCATCACGTCACCGTTCAGGAAGTCGAAGGCCGCACGGCGATCAGCTTCGACGTTGAGGTTGACGGCCGCATGCCGCTCGGGAATGCGCACGAGATCGCGTCGGGGCTCGAAGACGAGATCGGACGCGAATTCGGGTCCGACATCGAGGTCGAGAGCCATATCGAACCGCTGGAGCCCCGGCAGTTGCCGGGGCGCGACGCGGACCCGGACGTCCGGGCGGAAATCGAAAGCGCGCTCTTTCAGAGGGCGCATGATCAAGGGGCCCTGCTCGACATCCACGATGTGCGGGTGCGGCGCACGCCCTCGGGACTCGTCGTCAATTATCATTGCCGCGTCGACCCCGCGCTCAGCGTCGACGAGGTGCACGATCAGGTCGATGCGCTGGAGCGTAAAATCCGCGCCGCCTTCAAGACCATCAGCCGCATCGTCGGCCACGCCGAGCCGGCGCGGTGACGGCGCCCCCGCGCGCCGACGCATCGTTGCACAGCGGCGCGGCGACGCTCGCCGCCCTCATGGGCAGCCGGCGTTTCGCGCCTTTGTTCTGGTGCCAGTTCTTCTCCGCATTCAACGATAATTTCGTTCGCAACATGCTCGCCATGCTGATCCTGTTCCGGCTCGGGGAACAGCAGGCCGGCGCGCTGATCACACTCGCGGTCGGCATTTTCATGCTGCCCTCGCTTCTGCTTTCGGGCCTTGGCGGCGAGATGGCGGATTCATGGGACAAGGCGCGTCTGGCGCGGGCTCTGAAGGGCGCTGAAATACTGGTTCAGCTTCTCGCCGCCATCGGGCTCTGGCTCGCCTCCCTGCCCCTCCTCTATGCGGCGCTGTTTGGCCTTGGCGTCGTCAATGCCCTGTTCGGCCCGATGAAATACGGCATCCTGCCCGACCTCCTGAAGATGGAGGAGCTCATCGCCGGCAACGCGCTGGTCGAGGCGGCGACGTTCGCCGCCGTCTTCCTCGGGCTGATCGCAGGCGGTCTCTCGGCGGCGCGTGCGCCCGAAGGCGTCATGCTGCAACTCATGCTCATCGCCATCGCCTGCTGGACGTTCAGCCTGTTCATTCCCGCGACCGGCCGCGCCGATCCCGACCTTCGCCTCAACGCCAATATCCTCGCGTCGACCGGCGCCCTTCTGCGCGAAATTGCGCGGGATAGCCAGCTTTTCAGCCGCAGCCTGGCGGTCTCCTGGTTCTGGGTCGCCGGGGCGGTCGCGCTGTCGCTGACGCCGGTCGTGCTCCGCAACAAGGCAGGCGCCGAAATCGCCGTCGAGACCGCGATCAGCGCCGTCTTCGCGCTCGGCATCGGGATCGGCTCAATCGCCGCGGCGCTCCTTGCGAAAGGCCGCATCCTGTTGCGTCCGGTTCCGCTGGCCGCGCTCGGCATGGGCCTGTTCCTGATCGATCTCGGCGTTTCGACCGCGCGCTTGCCCACAGCGCATGCAGAAATCGGGCTCGGCGCCTTTTTCACCTCGATGACCGGCCTTCGCGCGGCCTTCGACGTGCTGGGGCTCGCCTGCGCCGGCGGCCTTTACGTCGTGCCTCTGTTCACCGCGATCCAGGCCGACGCGCCGCCCGCCTGGCGGGCGCGCATCGTCGGCGCCGTCAACGTGCTGAATTCCGCCTTCATCGTCATCGGCGTGCTGGCGACGGTCGCGCTGCAGAGCAAATTCATCGGCCTGTCCGAATCTTTGCTTCTCGCCCTGCTCGGCGTTTCGACGCTTGGCGCCGCCCTTTACGTTCGTAAATTCGTCAGCCGTTGAAGCGATGAATCAAGGCGTTTTGCGCAAAAAAAGCCCAAACGCGCGCGGACCGTCGCCAACCGCCATCTCCCCCGTGACTTTCAGCGTTTGCGCGTCGATCGCGTAGACGTCGTTGGAGAACCAGTTGACGACATAGATCGTGCGCCCGTCGGCGCTGGCCTCAATCCCTTCTGGATAATCGCCGACCGAAACGCGCCCGATCGGCTGCAAGGTTTCGAGGTCGAAGACGGAGACTGTTCCGCCATATTGATCGCTCGTGAAGCCGCGTCCGCCGGCCAGGGCGACGACATAGGGCCGTTTTCCTGCCGGCGCGGTTCCGATCAGCTTCCCGGTTGCGAGATCGACCACGGAAACGTCGTTGCTTTCGACATTCGCGGAGTAAACCCGCGCGCCATCGGCGTCGATGGTGACCCCGAACGGATGCGCGCCGACTTTCACTGTGGCTTTGGCCTTGAAAGTCGCCGCGTCGATGATCGAGAGGGCGTCGTCGTCGCGATCCGCGACGACGATGAGGGAGCCGTCCGGCGACACGGCGACGCCGGAGGGCGAGGCCCCGACGCTCGCCGTATCGACGATAGTCGCGGCGGCGACGTCGATCTTGTAGATGCGCGGATTATAAAAACCCGAGACATAGATGAAAGCGCCGGACGGATCGGCGGCGACGCCGAGCGGCGTGTCGGGCATCTCGATTTTGGCTTTGATCGTCCGCGAGGCGGCGTCGATCACCGAGACGAATTTGCCCTCGGTGCTGGTGACGAAGGCGGTCTTGCCATCGCGGGACATGGCGATTCCCGCGGGCTTCCGCTCGATCGCGATGCGGCCGACGACCTTCTGCGTCGACAGGTCAAGCACGCTGAGGCCGTCGCCATTCTGCTCCGTGATGAAGGCTTCGTCCGCCAGCGCCGGGACACAGCAGAGCGCCAATCCCAGCGCGGCGCAGATTCTTCTAGGGCTTCGCATCGAAACCGCTAGTTGGTCGATTCGATTTTCGCCTTTAGGGCCGCGAGGCTGGTCTTGTAGAGCGCCGTGACGGCGTTGATCGCGGCTTCGTCGCTGAGGTCCGGCGGCGGATCATTGTTGGGGTAGCCGCGATAGAAGGCGCCATGCCATTCGACCGTGCTCGTCTTGCCGTCATCGCTCGGCACGACATCGATCGTCGATGAATAGTTATTGACCGGCAGGACCTTCACGTCGTTTTTCGGCACATAATAGGAATAGCTGTATTTATCGGCGTCATATTTCGTGAGCTCCTCGTCGAGGGAGGCGCCATCGCCAAGGTCGAGATGCCGCTTCGCGCCGCCCGGCGTATTGCCGCCTTCGCCGGTCGTCGCCTTGACGGCGGGAACCCAGCTCATATCCTGAAAATTGCCGATGACCGCCCAAACCTTCGCCGGCGGCGCGTTGATTTCGATCGTTTCGGTCACCTTCTGCCGCGTTGGCCCATGGGCCCATGCGGCGCCCGGCAAAGCCGAGACCGTCAAGACCACTCCGAACAAAGCAGACTTCAAAATCCCTTGAGCCATTGATTCGCGTCCCTCATCACATGTTTCCGCCTGTCCGCCGCCGGCGCGGCGCGCCGGCCTTTACGCTTCGTCGATGCAAGCCCTATGATCGGCGGGTTTCCGCCCCTTAAGCCCTGTTTCCCGTTGCTGAGATTGAGGTTTTGATGCGTACCGACAGCGCCGAGCCCGTTCGCCTGAAAGACTACCGGCCTCCCGACTATCTGATCGACAAGGTCGATCTCGATGTCAAGCTCGACGCCAAGGCGACACTCGTGTTCGCGCGCCTCCATATTCGCCCGAATCCGCAGGGGCGGCCCGACGCGGCGCTCGTTCTCGACGGGGACGGCCTCGTCGCCAGGCGGATCACGCTCGACGGCGCCGGTCTCGATCCGGCCGCGAGCTTCGTCAACCCGGACCAACTCACCATCGCGCGGGCGCCGCAAACGCCGTTCACGCTCGAAATCGAGACCAAAATCGACCCTTCGGCGAACAGCCGCCTGATGGGCCTCTATCGCTCCGGCTCGGCCTATTGCACCCAATGCGAGCCGGAGGGGTTTCGCCGCATCACCTATTTCCTCGACCGGCCGGATGTGCTCAGCCTCTATTCGGTGCGCATCGAGGCGGCCAAGGCCGAAGCGCCGCTGCTTCTGTCAAACGGCAACAGGATCGAGGCGGGGGAGCTCGAAGACGGCCGCCATTACGCCATCTGGAGCGATCCGTTCCCGAAGCCCTGCTACCTGTTCGCCCTCGTCGGCGGCGACCTCGGCTCCGTTCACGACGAATTCATCACGCGATCCGGGCGCAGGGTCCAGCTCGGCATCCATGTCGAACATGGCAAGGAGCCGCAGGCGGCCTACGCCATGGACGCCCTCAAGCGGTCGATGGCCTGGGACGAGACCGCCTTCGGCCGCGAATATGATCTCGACGTCTTCAACATCGTCGCCGTGTCCGACTTCAACATGGGCGCGATGGAGAACAAGGGCCTCAACGTCTTCAACGACAAATATGTCCTCGCCTCGCCCTCGACCGCGACCGACGCCGATTACGCCCATATCGAGGCCGTCATCGCGCACGAATATTTTCACAACTGGACCGGCAATCGCATCACCTGCCGCGACTGGTTCCAGCTCTGCCTCAAAGAGGGCCTCACGGTCTTTCGCGACCATGAATTCTCGGGCGACATGCGCTCGCGCGCGGTGCAGCGCATCGCCAATGTGCGCGCCCTGCGCGCCGCCCAGTTTCCCGAGGACGCCGGGCCGCTCGCCCATAATGTGAGGCCGGAGACCTATCACGAGATCAATAATTTCTACACGGCGACGATCTACGAGAAAGGCGCCGAAATCATCCGGATGCTGAAAGTCCTGATCGGCGAGGCGGCTTTCGCCAGGGGCATGGATCTCTATTTCGACCGTTATGACGGGACGGCGGCCACCGTCGAGGACTTCATCTCCTGCTTCGCCGAGGCGGCGGGCCGCGACCTCGGCGCGTTTTCGCGCTGGTATCATCAGGCGGGGACGCCGCTCGTCGAGGCCGCCGCGACTTACGACGCGGCGGCGCGCACCTTCACGCTGGACCTCGCGCAAAGCTGCAAGCCGACGCCGGGCCAGGCTCGCAAGGAGCCTTTCCTCATTCCGGTCGCGCTCGGACTCGTCGGGCGGGACGGCGACTTGCCGCTCAAGGTCGGCGACGCCGACGGCGCGAGCGAGGCGGAGATCGCGGCGGGCGTCTTCGAGCTTGCGACGCCCAAGCGGAAAATCACCTTCCACGACGTGCCGAACCGCCCGGTTCCCTCCCTGCTGCGCGGCTTTTCGGCGCCGGTGCGGCTCGATTACGCGGCGAGCGAACCCGATCTGATCACGCTGATTTCGCGCGACGGCGACAGCTTCAACCGCTGGCAGGCGGCGCAGACCTACGCCAGCCGCCTGCTGCTGCGCTCCGTCGCCAGCATCCGCGCAGGCGGGCAGCCGAAGCATGACGAGGGCTTCATCGACGCGCTCGCAACCGTCATCGACGACAGCGCCGATCCGGCATTTACGGCCCAGATGATCGCCTTGCCGAGCGAAGCCGATATCGCGCGCGACATCGGCGAGGACGTCGATCCCGACGCGATCCACACCGCCCGCGACGCCTTGCGGCGCGCCATCGGCAAGGGCCTCGCGTCGGCTCTTCTCGGCGCCTATGCCCGACACGCCGGAAACGGGCCCTATTCGCCGGACGCCGCGGCGGCGGGACGGCGCGCCCTGCGCAACGCCGCGCTCGATCTTTATTGCGCCGGCGACCCGGTCGATGGCGCCCGCCTCGCCCTGCGCCAGTTCGAGACGGCGGACACCATGACGGACGAGATCGCAGCCCTTGCCGCGCTGGCGCTGACGCCCGGCCCCGCGCGGGAGGACGCCCTGCAAGCCTTCTACGGCCGCCACGCCAGCGAGGCGCTGGTCGTCGACAAATGGTTCGCGCTGCAGGCGATGATCCCTGCGGATGATACGCTCGACCGGATCAGGCGCCTCATGGGCCATCCGGCCTTCTCGCTCGGCAACCCGAACCGGGTGCGCGCGCTGATCGGCGCCTTCGCCGCCGGCAATCAAACGCGCTTCAACGCGCCTGACGGCGGCGGATATGAGTTCGTCGCCGGCGTCGTCCTCGATCTCGATGCCAAGAACCCGCAGGTCGCGGCGCGACTGCTCGGCGCCTTCAAAAGCTGGCGTTCGCTCGAGCCACACCGGCGCCTGCTCGCCGAGAATGCGCTGCGCCGCGTCGCGGCCCGCGCCGGGCTTTCCGCCGACGTTCAGGACATTGTCGACCGGTCTCTCGGCTGAAGGAGGACGCGGATGAGCGAGCAACTCTGGAGCGCGGTCGACGCCTATCTCTGCGACCTTCTCGTCCCGGGCGATCCCGCCCTTGACGCCGCGCTGGAGGCGAGCGCGAGCGCCGGACTGCCGCCGATCCAGGTCGCGCCGAACCAGGGCAAGCTGCTGCACCTGCTGGCGCGCATGATCGGCGCCCGGCGCATTCTCGAAATCGGCACGCTCGGCGGCTACAGCACGATCTGGCTCGCGCGGGCGCTGCCGCCGGACGGAACTCTGATCACCCTGGAGGCCGACGCAAAACACGCCGACGTCGCCCGCGCCAATTTTTCGCGGGCCGGCGTCGACCGCCAGGTCGAGCTTCGCCTCGGACTTGCGCTGGACACGCTCAAGCAGATTTCGACTGAAGGGATTGCGCCCTTCGATCTCGTTTTCATCGACGCCGACAAGGCCAACATTCCCGCCTATTTCAGCTTCGCGCTCGACCTCACGCGCCGCGGCGGGTTGATCGTCGTGGACAATGTCATCCGCAGCGGCGCCGTCATCGACGCGGCGAGCGCCGACCCTGACATTCGGGGCATCCGCGAATTCAATGAACGAATCGCCCGCGAGCCGCGCGTCAGCGCAACGGCCATCCAGACGGTCGGATCCAAGGGCCATGACGGTTTCGCCCTGGCGCTGGTGACGGCCGATCCGTAAGCATTGCGGATCGCGCGGCGCGGCGCGCGGCCGGCATCGCACAAGCCTGATTGGCGACGGAAAATATATTTGCGGGGCAATGCGATAGCCTGGTTGTCGCGCTAAAGCTCCGGCTAGGCGGTGCGGCGCGGCAATTCGTTTTTCCTGCGGATTTCGCGCCGAACCCCACGATTCGCGCAAAAATTTACATTCATTTTTAATGAATTCCTCTGGACAAAAAACCCAAGTCGGAGTCTCGATGATTCTCGACTCGGGGAGATGCGGCACATCGCTCCAGTCAGTTTCGAGGGGGCCTGACATGGCGCGTGCAAACGCGGCTGGCGTCGCTGCACATGCAGGGGCGCAGCCTGAACTTGCCCGGACGGCGGAGCTTCACGCGCCGGCGTTGGGGCAGGCCGCGACGGGATTCAAATCTCTCGAAATCTGGGTGCGGCGCGGCGTTCCGGCGATGGTGGCGCTGTTCATCGGCGCCCTCGTCGCGACAACGGCGGCGATGTCGCGCGATTCCTACGATCGCACAGTGTCCGACGCCCTGACCGACCTCGAACTTCTCGCCGCGGTGGTCGCCGACGATCTCCGCGATACGTTGAAGCAAACCCCCTCCGGCGATATCGCGGCGACCCTTGCGGACGCCGTGCCGTCCCGCGCCCTCGCCCGCGGCCAGCAGGTGCTCGTCACCAATCTTGCGGGCGACATCGTCGCCGCCGCGCCGTCCGTGCTCGGCGTCAAAGGCTCGCTTACGGATTATCTCGGCGCCGCGCAGCCGCTCACCATCTTCGCCGAAAAGGCGGGCGTGTTGCGCATCAACCTCGGGAACGGCGCCGACGCGCTCGCGACAGTGCGCACATTGCGCGGGCCGTTCGGCCAGGTGGCCATCGTCTATCCCATGGCGGCGGTCGTCGCCGAGTGGCGCGCCAACGCATTCCGCACCGCCATTCTTCTCGGCTTGTCGGCGCTCGTTCTTGTCGCCCTCGCCTTCGCCTATTTCTGGCAGGCGTCCCGCGCGCGGGACTCCGACCACGCCTGCGAGCGCGTCCGCGAGCGCATCGACACCGCGCTCAGCCGCGGCCGATGCGGGCTTTGGGACTGGGATCTGGCGCGCGGCCGGATCTATTGGTCGGATTCGATGTATCAGATCCTCGGACTGACGCCGGCCGGAAATTTCCTCTCCTTCGGCGACGTCAACGCGCTGGTGCATCCGCAAGATGGCGATCTCGCCGCCATCGCCGAGATGCTGACGGCGGCCAAGGCCGACTCGGTCGACCACGCTTTCCGCATGCGGAACGTCAGCGGCGAGTGGGTCTGGCTGCGCGCGCGGGCCGAACTCGTCAGGGAGCGGCCGGGATCGACGCCCCATCTCGTCGGCATCGCCGTCGACATCACCGAACAGAAGGCGCTCGCCGAGCGCACCGCCACCGCCGATATGCGCCTGCGCGATGCGATCGAATCCGTGTCCGAGGCTTTTGTTCTGTGGGACGCCGACAATCAGCTCGTCATGTGCAATTCGAAATTCCAGAAATTCCACAATCTTTCAAGCGAAGCGGTCGCCGCCGGGACCCCTTATGCGCAGGTCATGGAGAAGGGCACGCCGCCGCTCATTCAGGCCCAGACGGCGCTTGGCGAACGGCCGCAGGCCGGCGCGCGCACCTATGAGGCGCGCCTCGGCGACGGGCGCTGGCTGCAGATCAATGAGCGGCGCACCAAGGATGGCGGCTATGTCTCCGTCGGCACCGACATCACCGCGCTGAAGCGGCACGAAGAACAATTGATGGAGAGCGAGCGGCGCCTGATGGCGACCGTCGCGGACCTGCGCAAATCGCGCCAGACCCTCGAATTGCAGGCGCAGCAGCTCGCCGATCTCGCCGAGAAATATCTGGAGCAGAAGGCCGAGGCCGAAACCGCCAACAGGGCGAAGTCGGAATTCCTCGCCAATATGAGCCATGAGCTGCGCACGCCGCTCAACGCAATCATCGGCTTCTCGGAACTGATGCAGCAGGAGACTTTTGGGCCGCTCGGCTCGCAAAAATACGTCGACTATTCGAGCGACATCAAGCAAAGCGGCGAGTATCTGCTCGGCGTCATCTCCGACGTGCTCGATATGTCGCGGCTCGAAGCCGGCCGCGTGCGGTTGCAAAAGAGCGATTTCGAGATCGACGCGGCGGTCGCGGGCGCCCTCTCGGAAATCGAGCTGATCGCGCGCGAAAAAGACATCGTCGTCGTCGCCGAAAGTCTGCCCGGCAAACGCATCCACGCCGACCGCACGGCGTTGGAGAAGATCCTCACGATCCTGCTTCGCAACGCCGTGAAATTCACGCCGAACGAGGGTCGCATCAGCGTACGCACGCGGCTGATTCAGGGCGCCCTGAATGTCTATGTGCAGGATACCGGCATGGGCATCGCGGCAGCGCCGCTGGCGCGGCTTGGACGCCCGTTCGAACAGCTCGACGGCGCGCTCGACAATGGCATGAAAGGCTCCGGGCTCGGCCTTGCGATCGCGCGTTCGCTGGTCGATCTGCACGGCGGCTCCATGCGCATTCGCTCGACTGTCGGCGCCGGCACGATCGTCCGCGTGCATCTGCCGCAAGCGCGCGATGCGCCGCGTCAGAAGCTGTTGCTCGCGACCGCCGCGCCGCGCCGCCCACAGCCGACCGCACCGAAACTGCGGGCGTCAGGGCGGGGATAGAATACGCCTGAAAGCGGCGCGCACCTTGTGGCGCGCCTCCCTCAAAGCGTCCTCGAGCGCGCTCATGCTCGGCAGCTCGGCGGCGTTGGCGAGGCGGCGCTTCACCGCCTCGCTCGCCTGCTGGGGATCGGCGCCGGGATCCAGTGTCAGCCGCAGCATCTGCGTGACATCGGTCATCAGGCGATGCGCGGAAAGCAGCGTCTGCGCCTCGTCCGCCTCGATCAAGCCGAGCTTCGCCGCCGCATCGATCACGACGCAGGTCGAGACATCGATCAACGACGGGCGCTCATGGGCGTGGCGCAGCAGCAGATATTGCGCCAGAAACTCGATGTCGATCAGGCCGCCCGCGGCGAGCTTCAGATTCCACAAATCCTGGTCGCCCTTGACGCTCGCGATCAGCTTTCGCATGCCGGCGACGTCGCGCGCGAGGCCTTTGGGCGGCTCGCGCATCAGCACGGCGCGGATGGCCGCGCCCGTCTCCTCGGCGAGCCCGGCGTCGCCCGCGATGCAGCGCGCACGGCAAAGAGCCATGTGCTCCCATGTTTCGGCGGCGCCGTTCTGATAATCGACGAAGCTGCGAAGCTGCGTCGCCAACGGCCCCTGATTGCCGGATGGGCGCAGGCGGAGGTCAACCTGATAGAGCAAGCCGCGTTTGGTCGCGACCGTCAAAGCGGAGACGAGGCGTTGCGCGATGCGCGTGTAGTACTGCACGGCGTGAAGCGGGCGCGCGCCATCGGATTCCGGCTGCTCGCGATCGAAATCATAGATGAGGATGAGATCGAGGTCGGAGGCCGCCGTCATCTCGCGCGAACCGAGCTTGCCAAGGCCAAGGACGATCGAACGGCCGCCTCGGACCCGCCCGTGCTCGGCCGCGAAATCGCGCTCGACGAAGGCCAGCGCCGTCTTGACGATGCTCGCCGCCAGGGCCGAATAGTCGCGTCCCGCCTCCGCCGGGCGGATCGCACCGGAGAGCAGCTTGAGTCCGATCGGAAAGGTCTCCTCCTTGGCGAAATCGCGCAGCGCGTCGAGAAACTCCTCAAGATGCTGAGAGCGGTCGAGAAGCCGGCTGGCCCGCGCGTCGAACCCGCTCTCATCGATGCGGGATTCGAGGATGCGGGGGTCGATCGTCGCGTCGAGAATATGCGGATGGTTGATCACCATGCGAGCGAGCCGCGGGGCGCCCCCGAGAATATCGGCGAAGAGCTCGCAGATGCGCGGATTGGATTTCAAGAGCGAGAACAGTTCGACCGCCGCCGGCATGCGCGCGAGCGCGGCGTCGAAACCGGCGAGCGCGGTGTCGGGATCGCCGGAGCTGGCGAAGGCCTGCACGAGGCCCGGCACGAGCTCCGTCAAGACCTCCCGCGCCCGCGCGGTGCGCACCGCCGGCCGGCGCCCGAAATGCCAGCCGCGGATCGTCTCCGCGGCGGCGGGCGCGTCCTTGAAGCCAAGCCGCGACAAGGTTTCGAGCGTCTCCGGATCGTCCTCGGCGCCGGTGAAGACGAGGCTGCCGAGTTCCGCGTCGAGCGCCGGCGCGGATTCGAACAGCAGCGCATAATGGTGCGAGACCCGCCCCATGTGATGCATGAGGAAGGCCTCGAAATCCGCTTCGCGCGCAAAACCGCAAAAGCGTGAAAAGCGGCCGAGCTCCCTGGCGTCGTCCGGCAGGCGCTGAGTCTGCTCGTCGGCGATCATCTGCAGACGATGCTCGATCTCGCGCAAGACGAGATAGGCCGCGCTGAGGTCTTTCACCGCGCCGCTCGTCACCTTGCCGTCGGCGCCGAGTTCGGCGAGCATGTCGAGCGTGCGCGAGCCGCGCAGGTTCGCCCGCTTGCCGCCGAAGATCAGTTGCTGGGTCTGGACGAAAAACTCGATCTCGCGAATGCCGCCGCGTCCGAGCTTGACGTCGTGGCCCGGAACAGTGACCTCGGCGTGGCCGCGCACGGCATGGATCTGCCGCTTCATCGCATGGATGTCGGCAAGCGCCGCATAATCGAAATATTTGCGCCAGACGAAGGGCGTCAGCGCCTGGAGAAACGCGCGGCCGAGCGCGATGTCGCCCGCCGCCGGACGCGCCTTGATATAGGCCGCGCGCTCCCAGTTCTGGCCAAGCATTTCGTAATAGCCGTAGGCCGCGGGAAGGGCGACGGCAACCGCCGTCGAGCCTGGATCTGGCCGCAGCCGCAAATCGACCCGCAGCACATAGGAATTGCCGGTGCGCTCCTGCAGCAGTTTGACGAAGCGCTTGGTCAGGCGCACGAACAGGCTGGCGGGATCGGCGACGCCGGCGACGGCCGGCGATTCCGGATCATAGAAAATCGCAAGATCGACATCGCTCGAATAATTAAGCTCGAAAGCGCCAAGCTTGCCGAGCGCGAGAATGGTCAGGCCGCAGCCGGCCTCGGGCTCGCTCACCGAGGCGAGCTTCAGATTGCCGGCGCGATGCGCCTCCCGCAGCAGGAAGCGCAGAGCGGCCTTGATGAAGGCGTCGGCGGCGATTGTAAGCGCGCGCGTGGTGGCGACGACATCGGCGGCGCCGCCGATATCGGCGAGCGCGATGAGGAGCGCCGACTCCTGCCGCGCGAGGCGCAGGGCGCGCATGACCGCGGCCTCGTCCGTGGCGCCATCGCAGGCGGCCTGCATGGCCGTGAGACTGGCCTCGAGGCGCGCTTGCGGGTCGCTCGCGAGGCAGCGCGCGAGGCGGCCGGGATCGCCGCTGGCGAGGCGCCAGAGGAAAGGCGAATGATCGGCGAGCGCTTCGAGCAGAGGTTTTACGCGCGGCTTCGCCGCGAGCGGGCGCAGATCAGCGGCATCGTCGGAGCCGAGAAACTCACTGACCCGCGCCCGCGCGCGACGCGGATCGGAAAGACGCGGGGCCTCGCGGAGGCGCCTGTAGAGCGGGAGAGCCTCGGCCGGCCGCCGGGCGGATCGGGCAGGCTTGCCCGCCGGCGCCGTCAGATTCTTGCCCGTCACGCCGCCGCCTCGGGGGGCGGGAGCAGCAGCTGCTGCGCCGCTTCACGCGAGAGCGCGATCGCAGGGAGCGAGATGACGACGCGAAGGCCCGGCGCGTTGTCTTCGATCCGCAAGGCGCCGTTGTGCAGCCGCGCCACGGCCGCCGCGAGCGAAAGCCCAAGCCCGGATCCGGGACGCGAGCGCGAATTCTCAAGCCGCACGAAGCGGCCGAGCACGCGTGCGCGATCGGCCTCGGCGATGCCCTCGCCACGATCGCTGACGCTGATTTCGACCGCCGCGCCGTTTCGATGCGCCGACAGGAGGACGCTCTTCTCCGAGTCTTTCGAGACTTTCGCGTCCTTCTCGCCCGCGCCGCCGCCGTATTTCAGCGCGTTGTCGACGAGATTCGCGATCGCCTGACCGATCAGTTCGCGGCTGCCGTGAATGATGAGGTTCGCCTCCGCATCGACGTCGAGCGCAAATCCGCGTTCCTCCGCGGCAGGCTCGTAGAGTTCGCCGACGTCCCGCGTGACGAGACCGGCGTCGAAATCGATCATGCCCTCGCGGCCCGAGCCCGCCTCTGCGCGCGCAATGTTCAGGAGGGCGTCGAAAATCTGGATCAGGCGGTCGGATTCCTCGATCACTTTTTCGAGGGCGCCTCGGTAGTCCTCCGAGGTCTTGCCGAATTGGAGCGCCTGTTCCGCCCGCCCGCGCAGGCGCGTCAGCGGCGTCTTCAGGTCGTGCGCGATATTGTCGGAGACCTGCTTCAGGCCCGCCATCAGTTCGCCGATGCGGTCCAGCATGGCGTTGAGGTTTTGCACCAGCCGGTCGAGTTCGTCTCCGGTTCCCGCGACCGGCAGCCGGCCCGTAAGGTCGCCCGCGACGATGGTTCTGGCGTTGGCGTTGATGGCCTCGACGCGATTGAGCACCCGGCGCGCAACCCAAAGGCCGCCAAGCGTGCCGATTCCAACAAGCCAGAGCAAGGAAGTCAGGAGCGCATGGCCGAGGATGTGGCGCAAGCTGTCGCCTTCCTCGAGATCATGTCCGACAAGCAGGTGGAAACCGCCCGGCAGGGCGAAGATGCGAGCCATCGCGCGGCGTTGTTTGCCGGCGCCGCCGGCCGGCTCGTAGGTGGTCTCGACAAGCCCGGGGCGCTCCAGCACGCCCGGCGGCAGGCTCGCGATATTGCCGGCGATGGGCTCCCCCGCCGCGGTGGTGACGAGATAGAGATCGGCGCCCGGCCGCTGCGTGCGGGTCTCGACGCTTGCGACGAGGCGGCGGATGCCGCCTTGCGCATATTGTTCGGAGAGGCCGCCGATATCGGCTTCGACGGTTTGCGCCGTCTGCTGGTCGATCAGCATCTTCACATTGTCGCCGACGCTGTCGAGGACGAGCCCCGCGCCGATCGCCGAGATGACGAGATATGCCAGCGAAATCTTGAAGACCGTGGTGCGGAAAAGCCTAGCGAGAGCCGTCACGGATCATGTATCCCGCGCCGCGTATGGTTTGCAGAAGCGGCGGCTCGAAACCCTTGTCGATCTTGCCGCGCAGCCGGGAGATATGCACGTCGATGACATTGGTCTGCGGATCGAAATGATAGTCCCAGACATTTTCGAGCAGCATCGTGCGCGTCACGACCTGGCCCGCGTGTTTCATCAGATATTCGAGTAGCCGGAATTCGCGCGGCTGAAGCTGGATCTCCTTGCCGTCGCGGGTGAGCTTGTGGGCGAGGCGGTCGAGTTCGAGCCCATGCACGCGATAGACCGTGTCCTCCCCCGCCCCGGTCTGCTTGCGCCGCGCCAGAACCTCGGTTCGCGCAAGGAGCTCGGCGAAGGCGTAGGGCTTCGCCAGATAATCGTCGCCGCCAGCGCGCAGGCCCTTGACGCGATCGTCGACCTGCCCGAGCGCCGAAAGGATCAGCGCCGGCGTCTCGATTTTTTGCGCGCGCAGGCCGCCAATCAGGGAAAGCCCGTCGAGCTTCGGCAGCATCCGATCGACGATCAGGACGTCGTAATCCTCTTCGCGCGCGCGCGCGTAGCCTTCGAGCCCATCGCCGACGTGATCGGCGACATGCCCCGCCTCGCGAAACGCCTTGGCCATGTAATTGGCCGCTTCCGAATCATCTTCGACGATGAGAATGCGCATGTAGGACATATACTCGCTTTCCCAAAAAAACGGCAGGCGAGGAGTTAGACTCCCGCCTGCCGCATCGTGGAATCCGCTTGGGGGCGGGGGGCGACCCGTCGCGGATCCGCGAATTCCGGCGCTCGAAGCTTAGGACGCCGGATTGGTGGCGATGGCGACGAAGCGCGTGCCCTCGCTGCCCTTGACGCGCAGCAGAACGGCTTTGCGGCCATCTTTCTTGGCGTCGGCCAAGATGGACGAGATCTCCGACGGCTTGCTGACCGCATGTCCGCCCGCTTCCAGGATGACGTCGCCGACGCGAAGGCCCTTCTGCGCCGCGGCGCCATCGGGATTGATGTCGGCGACGACGACGCCGTCGCTGCCGGCGCCCTGCACGGACGAGGCGGGCGCGAGCTTCAGCCCAAGGTCGTTCAGCGCGGAATTCTCCGCGAGCGCGGCGGGTTTCGCGTTCGCCTCCTTGTCATCGGGGAGCGAGCCGAGTTTGACGGAGACGGTTTTCTCCGAACCATCGTGCCAATAGAGGAGATCGGCCTTCTTGCCCGGGCCAAGCTGCGCCACCCTTTTGGCGAGATCGCGCGGGCCGTCGATGCGTTCGCCGTTGATGCCGAGAATGACGTCGCCGGACTTGATCCCGGCCTCCTTGGCGGGCGAGTTGTCCTGCGCCTCCGCGACGAGAGCGCCCTTGCTGGATTTGAGGCCGAGGCTGTCGGCGATGTCGTCGGTGACGGGCTGGATCTGGACGCCGATCCAGCCGCGCGCGACCGAGCCCTTGTCCTTCAGCGTGGCGATGATCGACTGCGCGGTCTCCGCCGGAATGGCGAAGCCGATGCCGACGCTGCCGCCGGAGGGCGAGAAGATCGCCGTGTTGACGCCGACAACGTCGCCTTGCGTATTGAAGGTCGGGCCGCCCGAATTGCCGCGGTTGACCGGCGCATCGATCTGCAGGAAATCGTCATAAGGTCCGGCGCCGATGTCTCTGCCGCGCGCCGAGACGATGCCCGCGGTCACCGTGCCGCCGAGGCCGAACGGATTGCCGACCGCGATCACCCAATCGCCGACGCGCGGCGTCGAGGCGGCGAAATTGACATGCGGATAGGAGCCCGCCTCCGTGATCTTCAGAAGCGCGAGATCGGTCTTCTTGTCGGTGCCGACGACCGTCGCATGAAGCGTCTTGCCTTCGTCGGTGGTCAAGGTCACGTCGGTCGCTTTTTCAACCACGTGATTGTTGGTCACGACATAGCCGTCGGACGAAATGATGAATCCGGAGCCCTGCGCCTGCTCGGTATGCGGCTTGGCGGGGCCGAACTGGTGGGGCGCGCCCTGTTCGCCGAAGCGCTTGAAGAAGCGCTCGAGCGGATCGCCTGGCTGAAGGTGCGGGATCTGGCCCTGGCCTTGGCCCTGGCCTGGACTGTCGTCGTCCTCGCTGTCGCTGGCGTCCGCGGTTTCAGTGATCTTCACCTTGACCGAAACGACCGCGTCGCGGACGTGATCGACGACGTCGGCGAAAGACACCGGAGAGGCGGCGGGGGATGCGGCCGCGGCCTGGGCCGGCGCGGGCTGAACCGAGCTCTCTGCGTACGCCTGATGCGGCGAAACGATGCCATTGGCGAGCGCTCCGGTCAGGGCGGCGGCCGCCACGGCGCCGAGCAGCGCGGTGCGAAGGCCGGGGCCGCGGCCCGGCGGCGTTTTCTGGTCGGACCCGTTAATCGAGGGAAGAGCCATTGATCGAAATCTCCATCGTAGACGTTTCAAAAACACTGCGGCTGTGGGACCGAGCTACGAGATCAAGATGGGTACGCTTGGCTTACACCGCTGTTTCGGCAAGATGAAACTTACGTAAGGTTCGCGGCGACCTTACAGGCTTGGTGCGCCACGGCGCGATCGCACTTGCAAGATCAGACGCCTACCGGGCGCCGGCGCGGCGAAAGCGCGGCGTCTCGCGGGCAAGCTCCGAGACTCCAGCTTGCTCCGATGAGAGCCTGCGCGACTCTATGACCAAATCGCGGACGAATCGCGTCAGAACCCGTTTCCGGGCCCGTTGCCCTGCGGAGCGCCGCGGCCGTTGGGAATGTCGGCCGGGGGAAACAGCGCATCGGGATCGGTTGCGGGGCGCCGCGGGCGTGGCGCGGCGAATCCGGGCGGCGGAGCCACTTCGACGGGACCTGAGCTTTGCGGCGCCTGCGTCTGAGGCGCCGGGCTTTGGCTCGGCGGGAGCGGGCTTTCAGACGGCGCCTCGCCGAAATCGTCGACCGGCGGCTTCGGCGTCTGCGGTTGCACGCGCCGCGGCTTCGCCCCAGGCTTCTTCGGCGCCGGGCTGGCGTTTGGCGGCGGTGGCGGCGAACTCGGCTCGGTCGCGCCGGGCTCGGGCGCTGTGGCGATGGTTTCGCCGGCGCCTTTGCAATCGGTCAGCCAGATATCATAGACGGGGTGCTCGATGCCGTGGAGACCGGGGCTCGCGGCGAACATCCAGCCCGAAAAAATCCGCTTGTACTCGTTTTTCGCATCGACTTCGTCGACTTCGACGAAGGTGATCGTCTGCGGGGCCTCGGTCGCCGGACGCGTGTAACAGGCCCGCTCGGTGATCTGCAGCGTGCCGAACTGGACGGTTTCGTCCGTCGCCACCTCGAAGGAGATGATTCGGCCGGTGATTTTGTCGAGGCCGGTAAAAATCGCCCCCGGATGGCTGATCTTGTCGGCCCACGCGCCTCCCTGCGGGGTCAGCGCAGCCAGCATCAGCAGCGCGCCCCAGAGACAGGCGCGCCGAAACACGCGCAGCCGGAGCCGGATCATCGGCGACCGGAGCATGGAACGCTGCAAATGCGGTTGTGCGGCCAGAACGGAACCTCAGCCTTCCGGCGTCCAGGCGTCGTAGTCGCCGGTCGCTTTCGGACGGGCGTTGGCGCGCAGCGTGGAGCCCGGCGGACGCCAGGCTTCCGGCGTGCCCGTCAGATTGGGCAGATGCGGCAATTGCCATGCGCGCGGCTTGTAGTCTTCCTGCGTCGGCGGCGTATCGACCGTATGATGCAGCCAGCCGTACCAGCCGGGCGGCGTCATCGAGGCCTCGCTGACGCCGGGGTAAATTACCCAGCGCCGCTCGAAGCCGAGCGCCGGATCGATCTTCTTGCCGCGGTAATAGACGTTGCCGAACTCGTCCTTGCCGACGACGTCGCCGTGCAACCAAGTGTGAAACATGGTGTTCAGCGTCTGACCGTTCCACCAGGTAAAGAGCAGGGTGAGCCATTTCATCGGCGGCGCGCCTTGGGCTTTGCAGAGTTTTCCGCGTCCGGCCGCCTTTATGGCTGGCGCCGGCCGCGCTGTCCAGCCTGAAGCGGCCGCCCATGGGACGCAGAGCCGAGCCGGAGGGGCCGCCACGGCTCCGATTCGGCTTGCCTAAATGAAGGTTCTCCACAAGGGCGCCTTTGCTGTGACAATCGCAAATTTTTCGTTTGGCGGCTGATCAAATATGTACGACATTTACGGCATCTTAATCGTTGAGCTACTATATCTAGTGGTAACGAGTTCCGGGGACACGAAAATGCAGATCGCGCGCCGCTACACCAAAGAAGGTCAGTCCCCCTATGCGGGAATCGCGTTTCGCGCGACCAATAGCGAAATCCGCAACCCCGACGGATCGGTCGTCTTCGCGCTCGAAGGCATCGAGGTGCCGGCCGCCTGGAGCCAGGTCGCGTCCGACGTTCTGGCGCAGAAATATTTCCGCAAGGCCGGCGTCCCCGCCCGCCTGAAGCGGATCGAGGAAAACGCCGTCCCCTCCTTCCTGTGGCGCTCGGAGCCGGACGAAGCCGCGCTCGCCGCCCTGCCCAAGGCGGAGCGCTACGTCTCGGAAATCTCGGCCAAACAGGTGTTCGACCGGCTCGCCGGAACCTGGACCTATTGGGGCTGGAAGGGCGGCGTTTTCGATTCGGAGGCCGACGCGCAGGCGTTCTTCGACGAATTGCGCTTCATGCTGGCGAAGCAGATCGCCGCGCCCAATTCGCCGCAATGGTTCAACACGGGCCTGAATTGGGCCTATGGCGTCGAAGGCCCGAGCCAGGGCCATTATTACGTCGATCCGCAGACGAAGGAGCTCGTCAAGTCGCTGACGGCCTATGAGCATCCGCAGCCGCACGCCTGCTTCATCCAGTCGGTCGCCGACGACCTCGTCAACGAGGGCGGCATCATGGATCTCTGGGTGCGCGAGGCGCGCCTGTTCAAATATGGCTCCGGCGCCGGCTCCAATTTCTCCAAGCTGCGCGGCGAGAACGAGAAGCTCTCGGGCGGCGGCAAATCCTCCGGCCTCATGTCCTTCCTCAAGATCGGCGACCGCGCCGCCGGCGCCATCAAATCCGGCGGCACGACGCGGCGCGCGGCCAAAATGGTCGTCGTCGACGTCGATCATCCCGATATCGAGGATTACATCGAATGGAAGGTGCGCGAGGAGCATAAGGTCGCCTCCCTCGTCGCCGGCTCCAAAGTCCTGAGGAAGGCGCTGAAGGCGATCCTGCGCGCCTGCGTCAATTGCGAGGGGCCGGGCGACGATTGCTTCAACCCGGAGAAAAATCCGGCGCTGAAAAAAGAGATCAAGCTGGCCCGCCGCGCCTTCGTGCCCGACGCCAGCATCAAGAAGACGATCCAGCTCGCCCGCCAGGGCCAGACCGACATCGACTTCGAGACCTTCACCACCGATTGGGACAAGGAGGCCTATCTCACCGTCTCGGGCCAGAACTCCAATAATTCCGTGCGCGTCACCGACGCCTTCCTCAACGCGGTCGAGGCGGACGGCGACTGGACCCTCGACGCGCCGCCTCGACGGCAAGCCGCACAAGACTCTCAAAGCCCGCGCGCTTTGGGAGAAGATCGGCGCCGCCGCCTGGGCCTCGGCCGACCCCGGCCTGCAATACCACACCACCATCAACGACTGGCACACCTGCCCGGCGGACGGCCCGATCGTCGCCTCGAACCCCTGCTCCGAATATATGTTCCTCGACGACACCGCCTGCAATCTCGCCTCGCTGAACCTGTTGCAGTTCCGCGACCCGAGCACCGGCGCGCTCGACATCGAGGCTTACGAGCATGCGGTGCGGCTGTGGACCATCGTGCTCGAAATCTCGGTGATGATGGCGCAGTTCCCCTCGAAGGAAATCGCGCTGAATTCCTACAAATTCCGCACGCTCGGCCTTGGCTACGCCAATATCGGCGGCCTTTTGATGTCGTCCGGCATTCCCTACGACAGCGCGGAGGGCCGCGCCATCTGCGCCGCCTTCTCCGCCATCATGACCGGCGTCGCCTATGCGACCTCGGCCGAAATGGCGCGCGAACTTGGCCCCTTCGAAGGCTACACCGCCAACGCCGACGCCATGCTGCGCGTGATGCGCAACCACCGGCGCGCCGCCAACGGCGAGGCTTTCGGCTATGAGTCCCTCTCGATCGCGCCGGTCCCGCTCGACCACGCGGCGCTCCCCAGCAAGGCGCTCTGCGCCCACGCCATAGCGGCCTGGGCGAAAGCGGTCGAGCTTGGCGAGGCGCATGGCTACCGCAACGCGCAGGTTACCGTCGTCGCGCCGACCGGCACCATCGGCCTCGTCATGGATTGCGACACCACCGGCATCGAGCCCGATTTCGCGCTGGTCAAATTCAAGAAACTCGCCGGCGGCGGCTATTTCAAGATCATCAACCGCGCCGTCCCCGAAGGGCTGCGCTCGCTCGGCTACGGCCAGCGCGAGATCGACGACATCGTCACCTACGCGGTCGGCCGCGCGACGCTGAAGGGCGCGCCCGGCGATCAATCAGGAGACGCTGCTGGCGAAAGGCTTTACGCAGGAAAAGCTCGACGAACTCGAGGCGACGCTGCCGGCGCCTTCGACATCAAATTCGTCTTCAACAAATGGACGCTGGGCGCCGAATTCCTCACCGGCGCGCTGAAGATCCCGGCGGAGAAACTTGAGGATCAGGGCTTCAACCTTCTCGCTCATCTCGGCTTTTCGCGCGCCGAGATCGACGCGGCCAACGTCTACGTCTGCGGCGCCATGACGGTCGAAGGCGCGCCGCACCTGAAGCTCGAGCATTACGCCGTGTTCGATTGCGCGAGCCCGTGCGGGCGCACCGGCAAGCGCTATCTCTCGGTCGAGAGCCACATCCGCATGCTGGCCGCCGCGCAGCCCTTCATTTCGGGCGCGATCTCGAAAACCATCAACATGCCGAACGAGGCCACCGTCGAGGACTGCAAGGACGCCTACATGCTGTCGTGGCGGCTCGGTCTCAAAGCCAATGCGCTCTACCGCGACGGCTCGAAACTCTCGCAGCCGTTGAACAGCCAGCTGATCGAGGACGACGACGACGAGGCCGAGGAGGCGGTCGAAGCGCTGATCGGCGCCAACGCGCCGGCCCGCGCCAGCGCGGTCGCCGAAAAAATCGTCGAGCGCATCGTCGAGCGGATCGAGCGGATCCGCGAGCGCGAAAAACTGCCCGACCGGCGCAAGGGCTATACGCAAAAGGCCATCGTCGGCGGCCACAAAGTCTATCTGCGCACCGGCGAATATGTCGACGGGCGGCTCGGCGAAATCTTCATCGACATGCACAAGGAAGGCGCCGCCTTCCGCTCGATGATGAACAATTTCGCCATCGCCATCTCGGTCGGCCTGCAATATGGCGTGCCGCTGGAGGAATATGTCGACGCCTTCACCTTCACCCGCTTCGAACCGGCCGGTTTGGTGCAGGGCAATGACGCGATCAAGAACGCGACCTCGATCCTCGACTATATTTTCCGCGAACTGGCGATTTCCTACCTCGGCCGCAACGATCTCGCCCATATCGATCCGACCGACATCGGCCATGATGTGCTCGGCAAGGGCGAGGCGCAAGGGCGCGCGCCGCAGGGGGCTTCCATG
>CAVWTQ010000012.1:0-15239 GCA_963757985.1 uncultured Alphaproteobacteria bacterium
ACCTTCTTCTTTGGCGTCTGGGTCTTCTTTCGGTTCGTCAATGAACGCGGACTCGGCAAGGCGACCAGCCTTTCGGTCCTCATGGACGAGCAACGGTTGGGATGGATGCGGGCGATGAGCCAGCGCGACACGCGCATCGCCGACGCCGGCATCATGTCGAGCCTTCAAAATGGCGCCGCGTTTTTCGCCTCGACGTCGCTGATCGTGCTCGGCGGCGCGGCCGCGTCGATGCGTGCGACCGACGACGTGATCAAAGTTTTCGCCGACCTGCCGTTCGGCCTGACCGTGACGCGGGGAAACTGGGAGCTGAAGGTCCTCGGCCTCGCCTTCATCTTTGGCTATTCATTCTTCAAATTCGCCTGGGCCTACCGTCTGTTCATCTATGCGGCGATCCTTGTCGGCGCGACGCCCGGGCCCGAATTCCCCGACGCCGTGGCGCGGGAAAAGGCGGCCCACCGTGCTGGACTGATGACCATCGACGCCGGCGTCCATTTCGCCAAGGGCCTGCGCACCATCTACTTCGCGTTCGCCTATATCGGCTGGTTCGTCAGCCCGTACGTGCTGATGGCGACCACCGCCTTGATTTTCCTGATCGTCATGAGGCGCGAGTTTTTTTCAGCCGCGCGCGCCGCATTGACGCATGATTCCTGAACCGGCCAGATACTGTGCGACTTCGGGGACAGGCTCTAAGGCGCGGGAAACAGGGCGTTGGTCTTGTGCGTCAGGCGATAGGCGAGCAGCCCGATCCATTCGCGAATGGCTAGGTCGAGCGTCGAAATGCGGTCCGAAGCGGAGACCGGGAGCCAGTCCCGATCGTCGCCATAGGTGCGATAGGCGACCGGATAGGCTGTCACCTGGAAGCCGAGACGCCGAAAAATCCCCATCGCGCGCGGCATATGCCATGCCGAAGTAACGAGAAGCCAGGTCTCGTCAGGCTGCGGCTTCACGAGGTCGCGCGTGAACAGGGCATTTTCCCAGGTGTTGCGGGATTTCGCCTCGAAGGTCATCCGGTCGGCGGGTCCGCCGAGATCCAGCCAAAACTTTCGAACGCCGATCGCCTCCGCCGGCTCCTGCTCCAGAAAATTGCCCGCCCCGCCCGTGAAGATGAGCCGCGCCGTCGGATAGCGCCGCGCCAGTTGCAGGGCTGCGATGAGCCGGATGCCGTCCTCGGAGAGAATCGTCTGCCCGCGGGCTTCCGATTTCGCCTCTTCCAGTCCGCCGCCGAGAACGATGATTCCGGTCGGCGCGGGAAGATCGGTGGGCGGCGGCGGAAACCTGTTCTCCAAAGGCCGCAACAGCGCCACGCCAACCGGCGTGAAAAGAACGACGAGTAGCCCAAGCGTCGCCAGGGCGGACAGCCAGCGGCCTGTCCTGGCCCAGCGGGTAAAGGCGAGCGCAACGCCAACGCCGGCGACAAGGACGAGAACGGTGACCGGCTCGGCGATCAGCCAGAAAACTTTGGAGACGGGGAAAAACATCGAGGCCGCCCTAACGTATGCGGCTCAACGCGGCGCGTGCGGCCACGGCGGCGGCCGGTTCAGAGCGTGTCGTCATCAGGATGAACATCGGCTTTTGAATTTTCGTCGGCTTCGCCCGCGGGAATGGCGTAGACGCCGCCGAGCCAGCGGTGCAGGTCGACGTCGGCGCACCGCTTCGAACAGAATGGGCGTGTCTGCTCGACCGCTGGCTTGCCGCAGATCGGACACGGCCGGGGCGAGGATGCCGACGACGATCGGCCGGCATTGTCTTTGTCTTCGCCAGGGAACATCAGGAGCTCAAGTGTTTTTGAGGTCGTTGCGGTGGTTATATTCGATCGCGCCACGAGGCATGGGCCGGATAGCCCTCGCCGACAAGCAGCGACATCGTCTCGTAGAGCGGCAGGCCGACGACGGAAGAATAGGAGCCGACGAGTTTCAACGCAAACGCCCCGGCAAGGCCCTGAATGGCGTAGCCGCCGGCCTTGCCTCGCCATTCGCCCGAGCCGAGATAGGTCTCGATCTCGTTCGTCGACAGGCGTTTGAAGCGCAGTCTCGTCTCCACCAGCTTGTGACGCTCGCTTCCTTTTGGCGTGATCAGACAGACGGCGGTATGCACGCGATGCGCCCGGCCGGACAGCAGCCGAAGGCACTCAGCCGCCTCAGTTACGATCTCGCATTTCGGCAGGATGCGGCGTCCGACGCTCACCACGGTATCCGCGCCGAGGACATAGCCGTCGGCGAGTTCTGGCCTCGTCGCCGCAATTTTGGCGGCGGCGCGCGCCTTCTCCCGCGCGAGGCGCGCCGCGAGCGAACGCGGCAATTCGGCCTTGCCCGGGGTTTCGTCAAGATCGCAGGGCAAAAGCGCGTCTGGCTCGACGCCGATCTGTTGCAGCAGTTCGAGACGACGCGGCGACGCTGAAGCCAGAACGAGCTTGGGCCGCCAAGCGGCGCCTTCCGAAGCGCCGTATTGCGCCCCCTCCGAAGCCTCGCCGCCTGGAGAATGGCCTGCGGGAGCCTTATCTGCGCCGGTCACGACGGCGATCCCCGATCAATGTCTGCGCCTCGCCGTCGACACACGCGCTCTTCAAGGTCGGCTCACTTGAAGCGATAGGTGATGCGGCCCTTGGAAAGATCATAGGGCGTCATTTCAACGAGCACCTTGTCGCCGGTGAGGACCCGAATGCGGTTCTTGCGCATTTTTCCGGCCGTGTGAGCGATGATCTCGTGTTCGTTCTCGAGCTGCACCCGAAACGTCGCATTCGGCAGCAATTCGACGACAACCCCTGGAAATTCAAGCAATTCTTCTTTCGACATCTGTTTCCTTATGCATCAGCGACCTTCATTCCCCGCGCATCCCCCACGCCGCCACGGGCGCATCGGGGCCGGCCGCAAAACCGCGTTTGACCAGTCGCGAACCGCAAGTCCCTCCGGGCCATGCGCGAACCCGGCAGGTCTCTGCAATACCCAAGACAAATCCGGCGAAGACGAATGGGCGCGACCCTAGTCGAGAACTGGGCGTTTGTGAACAGGCGCCGATTTGGGGCGGCTCTGGCCGCGCGGTCAGGCGTGGGACGCAGGCGTCGGCGGCGACGTCTGCCTTTCGGCGTCGGCCGCCTCATAGGCCTTGAACCGGCGGATCGCAAAGGAAATCGTCGCCAGATAGGCCGCGGCGAAGAAAATCAGCATCTCCATCGGGAAGGTCGCGAGCAGGAGAAGACCGGCGACAACGCCAAAAAGCACGACAATGACGTAGTCGCGCGGCACGCGGCCGATCTTCTTGCCCGAGAAATGCGGAATGCGGCTCGCCATCAGCAGGGCGATGACCAGTACATAGGCGATATAAATCCAAACCATGTAGCGCCCATGCGGCGCCTCGAAAATCGACAGACTGAGGTAAAGCGGCAAGAGGCCGACGATGGCTCCGGCCGGCGCCGGCATGCCCGTAAAGAAATTGTCGCGCCAGGCCGGGCGGTCCGGCTCCTCGGCCATGACGTTGAACCGGGCCAGGCGCAAGGCCGCCGCGATGGCGAAGACCAGCGCGGCGAACCAGCCAAGGCTCTTGATCTCGTGCAAGCCCCAGAAATAGAGAATCAGCGCGGGGGCGACGCCGAAATCGACGAAATCGGCGAGCGAGTCGAGTTCCGCTCCAAAGCGCGTGGCGCCGCGCAGCGCGCGGGCGATGCGCCCGTCAAGGCCATCCAGAACGGCGGCGATGATGACGGCGATGACGGCGATTTCGAACTGACCCTCGATCGCGAAACGGATCGCGGTAAGGCCCATGCAAAGCGCGAGAAGCGTAACCAGATTGGGCAGAATGACGCGCACCGGAACAGCGCGAAAGCGGCGCTTGCGCACCGGCGGCGCATCGAAAACGTCGAACTCGCTCTCCTGCTCGCGCGCCATTTTCGCTGCGCGATGATCGCGCCAGGGATCTGGCGAGCTGTTCGTCAAGGAGGGTCCTTTCATCGGCGCCAACATAGGCGCGCGGCCAAGAGGCCGCAAGCGCGCCTTCGCCCCTGAAAAGACAATCGGACTTTTGATTTCGAGCATTTCTACGGAGCGGACCGGCGATCTTTCGCGATTGCATTCTAGCCGAGGCCGAACCGCAGTCGCAGGCGCGCGATGATCTCGGCCGCGCGGCGTTTGACTGCGTTGAAAAAGGCCCAGGCCTGGGTCGCTCGCACCCAGGCGAGAACGCGGTCGCGAAAGTCAAACAGCCAGTCCATCAGCCGGGCGAACCAGCCAATCGTTCGCAGCTTGTCCCGGCCGGCGGCGTAGATGCGCTCAACCACCACGAAGGTGACGAAATAGGCGACGACAAAGAGAACGGCCCCGACGAACCTGTGGCCGGTGGCGAAGAGGATGACGGCCAGAAGCTTTGTCGGCTCGGCGACGGCGAAGGGAATCGCGAGCAGCGCCAGAATGGCGTAGGGCGGCAGCGCGGCGACGACGTCCTGCAGCCGGATGACGAAACGAAGCTTCGCAAACCAGCGGATGAGCGGACGAAAGAAAGGCGCGGCGAGCGCATCGAGGGCGAGATAGAAGATGATGAGCGCTTCCGCGAACAGCAGGAAGAGCTGGCGTGAGCGTTGCGCTGCTTTTTGCGTCCAAAGTAGCATTCGTGACGCCCCGTCGCCGATGACATGCAAAGCACAAGAATTCCGCGTTTTTGTCTCATCGTAGGCTTTTGCGCAAACCCGGCTCAACCGCCGATGACGCGCGAGATCATGTAGCGCGCCGATTTGATCACCGCCGCCCCGCAAACGGGTTGCGACACGAAATCGACCCAGGACAGAAGGTCGGCCAAGCGGGAGGCTTCGAGCCAGCCGTCGGGAAGCTGTTTTCCCGCCGCCCGGTAACCGCCGGTCACGCCCGATATAAAGGCGGCGTCATCGCCAAGCGGCGGCCGCAGCAGATTGCCGAAATCGAAGGAGGGTCCGCCGGCGAAGGCGAATTCCCAGTCGAGAATGGCGGCGATGCGCCAGCCCTCCTCCGGCTCCTCTCGCAGCAGAACGTTGGAGCCGTTGAAATCCGAATGGGTCAGGATCGGCTGGCCCGCCCAAGCGGAGGAGAGCACATGCCCTTCCCGCGCGACGAAAGCGTATAAGGCCTCGGTCAGAGCGGCGCCTAGGCGCGCGCCTCCGGGCCCTTCGCGCAGGCAATGGTCGAGCCAGGCCATGATCCCTCTCATGTCCATGTCGAGATCATCGCGGGGAACGAGATCGGCGCCGAAAAAGCCTTGTCTTTCAAAGGCGAAGCCATGGATCGCGGCGAGCGCGCCGCCGACCTCGCGGCCGACATCCTTGAGGGCGGCCGGCGCCAGACGCGGCGCCAGCGCATCGAGCCGCTCGCCATCGATCCACTGCATGAACGCAAAGGGCAAACCGAAATCGGGATCGGCGTCGCCGCTGGCGAGCACGGCCGGAACCGGCACGCGTCGACCGACGAAGGAGAGCAGCGCGATCTCCTTTGCGGCCTGCTGCTGGTCGCGTTGCCAGTAGCGCAGCAGGACCGTTTTCCCCGACCGCTCCAGCCGCGAATCCGACAGTTCCAGCCGGAAATTGGTGTTGGCGAGGCCGCCGAAGGTTCGCTCCACCCTGACGAGGCCGGAGTCAGGGAAGGCCGCGCGGACGAGCGCTTCGATGCTGGCGCGGCGCGGCTCCAGAACCGCCTGCGTCCGGCTCCATTTTTCACGCAATGATCGCGCTACGCCCGGCAATAATCCCTACCTTCGCAAATTTACCTCTGGCGCGATTTGCGCCCGGCGTAGGGATTGTCGCTGGTCTTCTTCGAAAGACGGATCGGCACGCCCGGCAGTTCAAAAGCCTCGCGCAATCCATTGACGAGGAAACGCTCGTAGCTCGTGGGCAAGGCGTCGAGCTGGTTGCCGAACAGGATGAAATAGGGCGGGCGCGCGCGCAGCTGCGTGATGTAGCGGATTTTGATGCGCCGTCCGGAAACGGCGGGCGGCGGGCTTTTCTCCAGCGCGGCCGCGAGCCAGCGGTTGAGCCGCGCAGTCGAGATGCGCTTGTTCCACACTTCATGGACGCGGAAGATCGAATGCATGAGATGTTCGATGCCCTCGCCGGTCGCGCCGGCGAGCGGCACGACGGGGGCGCCCTTGACCTGTGGCAAGAGCCGCAGCGCTTCCTCGCGCAGCTCGGCGAGCTTTGCGCCCTTGTTCTCGATCAGATCCCATTTATTGAGGCCGATGACGAGCGCCCTGCCCTCGCGTTCGACGAGATCGGCGAGCGTCAGATCCTGTTTCTCGAACGGGATCGTCGCGTCGAGCAGCAGCACCACGACCTCGGCGAATTTCGCCGCGCGCAGCGCGTCATGTCCGGCAAGCTTTTCGAGCTTGTCCTCGACCTTCGCGCGCCGGCGCAGCCCGGCGGTGTCGAACATCTTGATCTTGCGGTCGCGCCACTCAAAATCGATGCCGATCGTATCGCGGGTCAGCCCCGGTTCGGGGCCGGTGAGCAGCCGGTCCTGCCCGATGATCGTGTTCAGAAGCGTCGATTTGCCGGCGTTCGGCCGGCCGATGATGGCGATGCGCAGCGGCTTTGAAAGGTCGAGTTCGGAGCCGTCTTCATCTTCGCCGAGAACAAGCCGCGTCTCCGCTTCGTCTTCATCCGCCGGCAATTCGGTCTCGGCGGGAAGCGCTTCGCGGATCGCCGCATAAAGTTCAGCGAACCCATCGCCATGTTCGGCCGAAAGCGGCACGGGGTCGCCAAGGCCGAGATCATAGCCCTCGACGGCGCCGGCTTCGCCCGCGCGCCCTTCCGCCTTGTTGGCGATGAGGATCAGGGGCTTGTCGGCGCGCCGCACGAGATTGGCGAAGAAGCGGTCGTCGGGGGTTAGCCCTGTGCGCGAATCGAAGACGAAGAAGATCGCGTCGGCGAGTTCGATCGCCATTTCCGTCTGCGCCCGCATGCGTCCCGGCAGGGACTCTTCATTGCCTTCCTCGAGGCCCGCGGTGTCGATGATCCTGAAAGCGAGATCGCCGAGGCGCGCCTCGCCTTCGCGCCGGTCGCGGGTGACGCCCGGCCGATCATCGACGAGTGCGAGCTTCTTGCCGACGAGCCGATTGAACAGGGTCGACTTGCCGACGTTCGGGCGGCCGATGATCGCAATGGTGAACATTATTTCGCCGGCGCTTCGCCAGTCGGAGCCTTGTCCGCGGGCGGTTGGGCGGGCTCAACCGGAGCCGCGGGGTCGGCAGCCTTTTCCGGCGCGGGCGCCGCCTTGCCGGCCTGCACGAGGCCGAGGAACGCTTCGGCCCGCTGGCGCAACGCGGAAGGCGCGCGCGCGTCGGAAACGATCATGTCGAGCCAGCGCCCGGCCGCTTCGAAATCCCCCTTCGGAAGTCGGAAAGAGCGAGCAATTCGCGGATGCTGTCGTGATAGGTGAAGCTTTGCGCCGCGAGCGGCCCGAATTTCTGCTCGAAGGCCTGCGGGTCGTCGCTGTCGACGCGCAAAAGGGCGGCGCGGGTCTGCGCCATGTCCTTGAACGCCGGATCATAATTCGGATCGGCGGCGAGAGCCTCAAAGCCCGCGATCGCCGCGGCGGGATCGCGGCCCGCGATCTCATCGACGGCGCGAAGCCGCGCGAGCGTCGCATATCCCTTCGGCCCCGTCTTCGCCAGCGCCTCGAAAGCGGCTTCGGCCTCGGCGGATTTGCCGTCGGCGGATAGTTGCAGCGCCGCCTCATATTGCGCGCCAGCCGCCTCCGCGGTTTCAATGCGCAAATGCTGATAGATGCGCCAGCCCGCCGTCGCGGCCACGAGGAGAACCGCCGCGGCGATGAGCCACCACTGATATCGGGTCCAGATCTGGATCAGCCGGTCGCGGCGGTAGTCCTCGTCGACTTCGCGGAAAAAATCACCACTCATATGCGTCTCTGGGCTCTTGGCCGGCTGTCGATCCTCGCGCCGGAACCCTGTCAGCTAGCATGGGCGCGAACGAAAGGCGACCCACCCTCTTCGACTAAAAGCGCTATACGATCGCCTGGAGCCTATTCTTCGCCGTTCGCCAAATCGCCAGAAAGCCGCGCGGGTTTCGTCGCGCGCCTTGTTTCGCAGTTTTCGCCCGCCATATGAACCGATGGCTTTCAAACTGAAAGCGGAGCATTCGGGGCTTCGCCGCCGCATTGACCGTTTGCAGGAGGGTCTTCCCATGAGCGCTCCCAACGCCTCGGCTTCAGGCCAGTTCATTCTCGGGGATATAACGATCAATCGGTTGGGCTTTGGCGCGATGCGCCTGACCGGAAAGGGCGTCTGGGGCGAACCGGCGGACCGCGCCGCGTGCCTGGCGACGCTGCGCCGCCTGCCTGAACTTGGCGTCAACTTCATCGACACCGCCGACAGCTACGGCCCCGCCGTCAGCGAGAATTTGATCGCCGAGGCGCTCTATCCATATGATGGTCTTTTGATCGCCACCAAGGGCGGCCTCGCGCGCCCCGGCCCAGACATCTGGGCGCCCCTGGGACGCCCGGAATATCTGCGCGAATGCGTCACGAGGAGCCTGCGCCGCCTGAAAATCGAAAGGATCGATTTGTGGCAGCTGCATCGCATCGATCCGAAAGTTCCGCGCGACGAACAATTCGCCGCCATCCGCGACATGCAAAGGCAAGGCCTGATCCGGCATGTCGGACTGAGCGAAGTCAGCGTCGAGGACATCGGCGCGGCGCAAAAATTCTTCCACGTGGCGTCGGTGCAAAATCGTTACAATCTGGTCGACCGCGCCAGCGAAGATGTGCTCGAACATTGCGCCAAAGCCGGCATCGGCTTCATCCCATGGTTCCCGCTCGCCGCCGGCGAACTGGCGAGGCCCGGTTCGATCCTCAATTCCATCGCAAAGAGAAAAGGCGCGAGCCCGAGCCAGATCGCGCTGGCGTGGGTTTTGAAGCGCAGCCCCGTCATGCTGCCGATTCCCGGCACGAGCAGCGTCAAGCATCTTGAAGAAAATGTCGCGGCGGCGAGCATCGTTTTGTCGGACGATGAGTTCCGGACGCTCGACGAACATGGCAAGGCCGCCGCGAAATAGCGCGCCGGATGGTTCACCGCGACGCTTGCGAGGAAAAGCTCATGTCGTTTTCAATGTATGACATCACCGTTCCGGCCTTTCTCCGGGCGTTCGCGAACCTCTCGGCGATTCTCGCAAAGGCGGAAGCCCACGCCAAGGCGACCGGGCTCGATCCGAACGTCTATCTCGAGGCGAGATTGGCCCCCGACATGCTCCCTCTGACCGCCCAAATACAGCGCGCGAGCGACACCGCAAAGGGGTGCGTCGTGCGTCTTGGCGCGGTCGAGAACGTCAGCTTTCCGGATACGGAAACGAGTTTCGCCGAGCTTGATGCGCGGATCGCCAAAACGGCGGACTTGCTGCGCCGCGCGTCGGCGAGCCGACTGAACGACGCCGAGCACCGCAAGGTCGAAATGAAATTCCGCGACAGGACGATAACCTTCGATGGACGCGACTATGTCACCGTCTATGCCCTGCCGAACTTCTATTTCCATGTCACGACGGCCTATGATCTGCTCCGCCATAAGGGACTGGAAATCGGCAAGGCAGATTTTATCGGCGCCTTCGACCGGCTTGAGGCCGGCGCCGGATCCTGAACGGCCAAGTTGGCGAAGCGGATGGAGCACATAGCCATGGGTCATCAAGCGGAAAGCCGCGAGTCCGCGCGTTTCGACCTCAACGAAATCGCGCAATCCTTTCCGCAGACAGCGCAAACGCTGCTGCTCGACACCTACCTGACCAATGAGCCGGCCGCCAGCGCGCGGGTCTTCAGGGTCTATCGCGGAACGCCGCCGCACTATCATGCGACCTGCGACGAATATCTCTATGTGCTATCGGGCGAAGGGACGTTCTGGATGGGCAGCGCGGCGCAGTCGGGACGTTTTGCGCCAGGCCATTTGCTCTTCTTCAAGCGCGGCGTCGTCCACGCCTTGCCCGAGATCCTCGAAGGCCCCGTCGTGTTCTTCTCGGTCGATACGCCAAGGCGCGATCCGAAGGACATTATTTTCGTCAATCCCGAAGATGGAACGCCGGAAAGTTTCGTGCAGGATAAAAATAAGTGAAACGCGTCCCCTGACAGCGCGCCCGTCAGCGGGCCGCGACGCGGGCGGCGCGTTCAGCGTGATCAGAATTGCGACGGCGGGATGGAGCATTCCGCGGACCCTTTCGGAAAAATTTCCTGAGCACGGGTCGGGCCTTGAGCGATATGCCGAGGTCTTCAATGGCGTCGAAATCAACTCGACGTTTTACCGTTCACATAAACCCTCGACATTCGCCCGCTGGGCTGCTTCGGTTCCAGAGAATTTCCGCTTTTCGGTGAAAGCGCCGCGGGAAATTACCCATGTGAAGCGGCTGGTCGATTGCAAAGTTGCGGTTGCAAAGTTCTTCGACGAAACAGACTATCTCGGCGCCAAGCGCGGCCCAATTCTCATGCAGCTTCCGCCGAGCCTTCCCTTCGATTGCGCCACGGCCGAAGCGTTTTTCACCCTCCTCCGCGATCGATATTCCGGCCCCGCGGCCTGCGAGCCTCGCCATCCGAGCTGGTTCGATCCCGAGGCCGATGCGTTGCTATGCGCCTATCGCATCAGTCGCGTCGCCGCTGATCCCGCCCCCGTTCCGCAAGCCGCGCGCCCCGGGGGCTTTGAGGGCCTGATCTACATTCGTCTGCACGGTTCGCCGCGTATGTACTATTCGCCTTACTCGGAGCGAGATCTCGGTAAAATCGCGGCGATGCTATCAAACAGCCCGGCCTTGGAAAAATGGTGCGTTTTCGACAACACGGCGTCGGGGGCGGCGCTTCCAAACGCGCTCGACCTGCGCGAGCGGATCTCTCGGCCCCGCCGCGACTAGAGCAGACCCAACGACGATAACTCGCGTCGCATTTCTTCCGGCATTCCATCGCCTCCCGACCACGTCGCGAGATCCGGCGGCGCATCTTTTGGGTCGAAGTATCGCCAGCCCTGGAATGGGCGGCGCGGACGGGGCGCGACGGCGATCAACTCCGGGGCGAGCACGAGGCCGCAATGCGGCTGGCCGTCCTTGACCATCGGCCGCAACTCAAGCAGTTGCTGGCGCGCGGCGATCCAGCCGCCGACCACCCAATAGAGCGAGCCGCCATTCAACGCCTCGGCCGCCCGCTTCGGCGTCTGACGCGTCACATGGACGAGTTCGGGCGTGCGCCCGTCGCGCCGCTGGGCCGCGAGGCGCTTCGCCTGCCAGTCCGCAAGCTCGGACAGCGCGCCGACGCCGACGCATAGCTTGATGAGATGAACCGTCATTGCGTGGAGCCTGGATCAATTCCAATAATTTAGAGCGGGATGCGGGCGAAAAAGTGCATACACTTTTTCTCATCCCGCTCTAGCCGCTCCGAAACGCTTCGCATAGCCGTGGCCGATCGGCGCGATGACGCCGGAAGGGGATCGCGCCCGCTTGCAACTATATTCTCAGGGGAATAGCTTAAGCTCCTTTTTCCCGGGCGTCTGATCATGCTGGTGCGCCATCTCTCCTATTTCGTGACGCTCGCCCGGGAGCGTCATTTCGCGCGGGCGGCGGAGGCTTGCCACGTCGCCCAACCGACGCTCTCGGCGGCCATCCGCACCCTCGAGGATGTTCTCAAGGTGCGGCTCGTCGAGAGAGACCACCGCTTTGTCGGCCTCACCCCGGAGGGCGAAAAGCTGCTCGCCTGGAGCCGGCGGATCCTTGCGGACTATAACAGCCTGCGCGATGATCTGAACGGCCTGCGGCGCGGGCTGACGGGCGTTCTGCGGCTCGGCGTCATCCCTTCGGCGATGCCGGCGATCTCATTGCTGACGTCGCGCTTTTCGGCTGCGCATCCAAAGGCCAGCGTCGAGATTCAATCGCTGACGTCGCGCGCGATCGAGCGCGCCCTCCACGCGTTCGAGATCGATGGCGGCGTCACCTATCTCGACAACGAGCCTCTCGAAAATGTGCGCCTGACGCCGCTCTATCGCGAGCGCTACGTGTTCGTCGTCAATCATCGCCACCGTTTCGCCGACCGGGGCGCGATCGCCTGGGCCGAGGCCGCCGCCGAGCGGCTCTGCCTGCTCGGCGGGGACATGCAGAACCGGCGCATCATGGACAAGCTCGCCGCCTCGATCGGCGTGACGATGAAGCCCACCGTCGTCAGCAATTCGTTCCTTGGCGTGTGCTCGCATCTGCGTCATGGCGAGTGGGCGAGCATCGTGCCGCATAATTTCTTCTATGTCTTCGGCGCGGCGCCCGATCTCGCGCGCCTCGATCTCGTCGATCCCATCCACACCCAGGCGATCGGCCTCGTCCTTGCCGATCGCGACCCGCCTTCGCCAATGGCCGGCGCCCTGCTCGCGGCGCTCAAGGGCATCGATATCGACGCCGAACTCAACGCCGCTATGAAGCCGATCCGATAGACCTGACCTATCAGACGTTCCAATGTTTTCATTGGCTTTTTGCCAAGCATCAGTTCAGTCTTGAATCCATTCGAGGCGGGCATAGATAGAATAAATGCCCAGATCGTTCGAATGAGGAAACGTCTATAGCTGCACGTTAGACGAGACTAACTCAGTCATTCAGTCTAATATGCGCTGCTTCCGCTTGTAATCTCATGCCGGTTCGACGTTTTCTCTTTTGCTTTCAGCTGAAGGGAAGAAAACAATGGCAAAGGTCGTATTGGTTCTCTACGACGATCCCGTTGACGGATATCCGAAATCCTACGCGCGGGACGACCTCCCGAAGATCGATCATTATCCCGGCGGCCAGACCCTGCCGACGCCGAAGGCGATCGACTTCACGCCGGGCGAATTTGCTCGGCAGCGTCACCGGCGAGCTTGGCCTGCGCAAATATCTCGAATCGCAAGGCCATACGCTGGTCGTGACCTCGAGCAAGGACGGCCCGGATTCCGTGCTCGAACGCGAACTCGCCGACGCGGAGGTGATCATCTCGCAGCCGTTCTGGCCGGCCTATCTCACGGCCGAGCGCATCGCCAAGGCGCCGAAGCTGAAGCTCGCCCTCACCGCCGGCATCGGCTCCGATCATGTCGATCTGCAGGCGGCGATCGACCGCAAGATCACCGTCGCCGAAGTCACTTACTGCAACTCGATCAGCGTCGCCGAACACGTGGTGATGATGATCCTCGGCCTCGTGCGCAACTACATCCCCTCCTATCAATGGGTGGTGAAGGGCGGCTGGAACATCGCCGACTGCGTCGAGCGCTCCTATGATGTCGAGGGCATGCATGTCGGCACGGTCGCGGCCGGGCGCATCGGCCTCGCCGTGCTGAAGCGGCTGAAACCCTTCGACGTGCATCTCCACTACAACGACCGCCACCGGCTGCCTGAAGCGGTGGAGAAGGAGCTGGACCTGACCTGGCATGCGACCCGCGAAGAGCTGTACAAGGCCTGCGACGTCGTCACGCTGAATTGCCCGCTGCATCCTGAAACGGAGCATATGATCAATGACGAAACGCTGAAGCTGTTCAAGCGCGGCGCCTATCTCGTCAACACCGCGCGCGGCAAACTCTGCGACCGCGACGCGATCGTCAGGGCGCTCGAAAGCGGCCAGCTGGCGGGCTACGCCGGCGACGTCTGGTTCCCGCAGCCGGCGCCGAAGGATCATCCCTGGCGGACCATGCCGCATCACGGCATGACGCCGCATATCTCGGGCACCTCGCTCTCGGCGCAGGCGCGCTATGCGGCGGGCACGCGCGAAATTCTCGAATGTTACTTCGAGGGCCGGCCGATCCGCGACGAATATCTCATCGTCGACGGCGGCAAGCTCGCCGGCACTGGCGCCCATTCCTACAGCGCCGGCAACGCCACCAAAGGCTCGGAAGAGGCGGCGAAGTTCTCCAAGGCCAGCTAAACGGAACTCGGCGGCGGCGCGTCGGGCGCCGCCGCTTCAAATCCTCACGCCGCATCAGCCATGGATTTGACGCGCTTCAGATCCGCGACGAAGGCCGCATATTCGCGCTGCCTCAACTCTGGTCCGGAAGCCGCAGCAAATAGGACGGATGCACGGTGATGTAACCCGCCTGATCGCCGAAGCGCGCGGGACCGCGCGACGCGCGGATCGGCAGCGCCTTGCCGGCGAGCGCGAGGACCGCGGTTGCGCCAAGCGCAACGACGATCTTCGGATGCACGAGATCAAGTTCCCGCGTCAGCCACCAGCGATAGCGCTTGACCTCTCCGGCCGTCGGCTTCTGGTGGATGCGCTTCTTGCCGCGCTGCTCGAATTTGAAATGCTTGACCGCTCCGGTCACATAGGCCGATCTTCGATCGAGCCCCGCCTCCGCCATGGCGCGATTGAGGATCCGCCCGGCAGGTCCGACGAAAGGCCGGCCCTGCAAATCCTCCTGATCGCCCGGCTGCTCGCCGACCAATGCGATCGAAGCGCCAATCGGGCCTTCGCCAAACACCGCCTTCGTTCCGCCCGCGACGAAAGGCGGCGAGGCGGCGATCAAGCGGTTAAGCTCGGCCAATGTTCGCGGCTCTTGCGCGTCAAGAACAAAGCTCGCCTGAGCCGGATTATGCACTATCGCCATGGTCGCCTCCCGTCGGCTTTCAACGCGCGGGACCGGCGAATCGGACGCTCCGGGCCGCCGCGATCCGAACCAGTTCGCGATCCACCAAGCCTCCCACTGGAATTCTGAAGGCCGATACGCTATATGACTATCTAAATGGTCAGGAGCGTGACATGAGCGCGATCAATCTGGCGGACGCCAAGGCGCATCTGAGCGAACTCATCGACCGGGTCGAGGCGGGGATTCGTCGACATCACCCGGCGCGGCAAGCCGGTCGCGCGGCTCACGGCCGTGGCCCGCCGCGCAAGCGGATCGACGCGGCCCTGCTCCAATCCCTGACGGCGACCATGCCGCCGCAGGCCGAGGCCGCCGCAGATCTGGTGCGGTCGATGCGGGATGGCGATCGCTACTGATGCTCTATCTCGACACGTCGCTGATCGTCGCGGCGCTTTCCAACGAAGCGATGACCGCGCGTCAAACCTGGCTGGCGGAGCAGGACCCGGCGCAGCTTCTGATCAGCGACTGGACCATCACCGAGATGTCCTCGGCCATGGCGATCAAGCTGCGGACCGGACAGATCGAGTGGCCCAGCGCGCGGCGGCGCTGGCCATGTTCAACGACTGGTGGCCGAGAGTTTCACGGTGCTGCCGGTCACGGGCAGGCATTTCCGAACGGCAGCGAAGTTCGCCGATCGCCATACGCTTTCGCTCCGCGCCGGCGATGCG